>DATIIL010000008.1:0-50546 GCA_035479655.1 Saccharimonadales bacterium (SeqCode) | reverse complement strand
CGCCGTTCAAGCCAAGCCTTGCTGGAGCAAGGTTGGCCCTCACGGCTTCCGGCTACTCAAACCCCTCAGCCGCACACCCCAGCAGCCCCTCAATACCTACGCCCGAGCAAAGCGGCAATAAAATAGCGCCATAGCAGCGGCCTGGACGACATTAAATGATTCCTTTTGGCCAAACATAGGAATCTCTAGAGCAAGATCGCAGGCGGCAAGCACTTCTGGCTCCACGCCTTCTACCTCACGGCCAACGAGTAGAGCCAGTTTTTCGGGCGGCTGGTAACCGGGAAGTTTTACAGACTGTGCAGCTTGCTCCACGGCAGCGACCACGTAGCCGGCCTGCTGCAGCTCAACAATCACCTGGGCAACGTCTGGTCGAAATTCCCACGGTACCAAATCTTCGGCGCTCAAAGCAGTTTTATGGATTTGCTTGGTTAATTTGGCGGCTTCGTGCGGCAGGCGAGTGTCGTTTGGGCGGGCGGGGTGCGGTGTATAGCCACTGAGAATAACCCGCTCCACGCCCAAGCCTTCGGCGGTGCGCAGCAGCGAGCCAACATTGTGGCAACTGCGTAGATTATGAGCGATGAGCACAAGGTGACGCATGCGCCTATCCTAGCGCATGAGCTGCCCAGCTTCAACTGTTACAACCAGAAAGTGGTTGTGGTTACCATGCAGCGCGCTTTATACTGTTTATATATGAGCCAAGATGCCAGGCGGGATGAAGAGGCGGCGACCCAGCGTCGCGCCCGAGTTCTCGGTTTTAACTACATTGATACATCTAAGCTGGCTGAGAAGCCACTGTTTAAGGATTTGCTGCCGACCCCGGAGCTAACTCAGCTGCGCGTGGTGCCCATTAGCCACGACAAAAGCAATGTGCTGTTCGGCATTACCACGACCACCTCGCAGCAGACACTCCGCCAGCTCGCTCAACAGTTTAGCGACATTCGGGTGGCGTTTGCCATTATTTCCGACGTTGGCTTCCGCGAGTACATGCAGCTGTACAACCCGCCGGCCCAGGTCCACTACCAAGACATCAGTTTGACCACGGCCGACACCACCGCTCAGCAAACCATTTCGCAGACCCTGGATCAAGTGCGCTCCGACGACATCTTGGCGTATCTGGTGAAACAGGCCTACCAACTCAAGGCGTCGGATATCCACCTCGAGAACCAAGCGAATGATGTGCGGGTGCGTTTTCGGGTTGACGGCGTACTGCATCCGATTGCGACGCTGCAGCGCCAGAAGTATCACTTGCTGCTGTCGTCGATTGCCGCCGCCGCCAATGTGTCCACCGATGTGCCCGATCCGCAAACCGGCCACATTAATCGCCGCTACCGCATGGCCACCGGCGAGGACGTGACTGTAAACCTGCGCGTCGAAACTGTGCCGACCGCCTATGGCCAGGACGTGGTGATGCGCCTTTTTACTTTGCAATTAGAGCTGCTCAAACTAGAGAACCTGGGCCTAAGCCAACAAGAGCGAGACGTCGTCGACGACATCATCCAGCACCCCACTGGCCTGGTACTTGTGGTCGGCCCTACAGGCTCGGGTAAGACCACAACGCTTTACTCGCTCATTAATACGCTCAATTCTGACGAGCGCAAGATTATTACCCTGGAAGATCCCATCGAATACTTTATGAAGGGCGTGGTGCAGATTCCGGTGGCCGGCGACCATCAGGACACTGGCTTTGCCGACATGCTGCGCGCCGTACTGCGGCTGGACCCCGATGTGGTGATGGTCGGCGAGATCCGCGACCAAGACACCGCGCGCACGGCATTGCAAGCGGCACTGACCGGGCACTTGGTACTGAGCACCTTCCACGCCGGCTCAGCCGCGGCGGCGCTGACCCGCATGCTGGACTTTATTGGCATCAACCCGCTATTCGCTTCGGCCATACACTTGATTATGGCGCAGCGCTTGGTGCGCCGTTTGGACGACAACAGCAAACAGCCGTATCAGCCCGACGCAGCGCTCAAAGCGCAGCTTCAGCAGATAATTGACACCTTTCCGCCGCAAACCCAGCGCCCGGATCTCACCAACATTACGCTATATAGCCCGGGAAAATCCGAGGATAACCCTTTTGGCTACCGCGGCCAGCTGGCTATCCGCGAACAGCTGCGCATGACGCCCGGCATCCAGCAGATGCTGCGCCTGCCGCCAAACCAAGTGACCACCATAACCCTGGAACAGCAGGCGGTGCAAGATGGCATGCTCACCATGCTACAAGACGGGGTTATTAAAGTCTTGCAGGGCTTGACCACGCTCGAAGAAGTCTACCGCGTGGTTGGCTAAGCTGTTAGTTTGACTCCCTGGCAAAGCTCATTTATTGTATCTATAGATGGGGAAGAAATACGCACTCCATGGCGAAGCACTAGTGCTCGATGCGGCAGATGTGCTCGCCAAGCAACATTTGGGCGAGATTACGACAGTGGACGCGGCCAGCCGGGCAGCTGTTACTGCTTGCCTGGGCCGACGCTATCAGTGGACCGACGACGCCCAGTGCGGCAAGAAGGGCCGCGATCTCTTTTTTAACAGCGTCAAGCGGCTGGATATTAAACAGCGTAAATTGTGCGGCCAGTGTCCTGTTCGGGCACAGTGTTTGCTCGACGGCTTGACGACCTCGGCTCGGCTTATTGACGCGGCGCGCGGTGGCTACTCAATTATTGAACGCCGAGAACTAAATAAGTTTATACATTTTGATAGGCTGACTGGCGACGACGCTGCCATCGAACTGGTTGTAGCCATCAATGCTGCGGCCGACGCTGTGGAACAGCGCCGGAGTGCTGCTTTATCGCAGGAATCCTTTGGGCCGGATAATCTGGCGGCGTAAATTGGCCTAAAAAGAAAAGTACCCCGATCAATCTGGCCGCAAAGCGGCTGCCCGGAAAGGGCGATTGATTCGGGGTACGTATGTTCTCGACTTTGCTCGTGGCTACATCGTGCGCAAGGCACGGAAAGCTTTTGAGCCCGGGTTCAAGAACGAACCGGTTGGTTTTTAGGGATGGGGTCGACCCACGCTGCATCTGGCTGATGCAGGCTAGGGTCGACCCCTTGTAGCAGTCCCGAGGCTGCTGTTGGTGCTAGGTGCGGTGGTTGACCTTGGCGGCCAGAGCCAGGAGAGCCTCCCGGGTGATGTCATCGTCTTCCGATGTCACCTGGCCGGTGAGCGCCGCGCTGGCGTCAGCAATCACTTGCCGAGCCTGGCTAACCCACAGGGACAGGTCGTACTCGCTGCTCGGCAGCTGGTCGTCGTCGACGTCCAGCTCCTGGAGCACGGGAATCGACCGGTCGTCCAGGTCGTACCACCGGTCGTGCAGCAGTCCGTTGGCCTCGTCTCGCAGCAACCGGGCGGTTGCCGTGAGCTGGTCCAGGCGGGCGGCGTTTTGGGCTTCGCGCTGCTCGATGGCCGACAATGCGGTCGTCAAGTCGGCGAAGACCTGCTCCGCTCGCGTAATCCAGTTCTGAAGCGAGTCCGGGGTGGACTGCCAGGGGAGCTGGGTGGCCGCCACAAGCCGCTGACGCAGGTCAGACGACAGGTACATGTTGTTCCTGTGGATCTGGAGCAACGCCTCGGCCTGCTGCTGCAGCGGTCGAATCCGCGACAGCAGCTGGGTGACTTCCGCGGCGTCGCGGGCCCGACGGGCTGCGGCGCGCATCTGCTCCTGGATGGTTTCCAGGTGGCGGATGGCGCGTTCACGCGTCTGGCGAGCCTCGTTCTCGTCGCGGGTCCAAAGGATCTGGAACCGCGAGTACGCCGAGGTGTAGCAGGGCGCGACCGTGCCGTAGGCCAACAGCGGCTCTCCCGCGTCGGCGTCCATGCCGTAGACGGCCGGGACGACGTGCGGGATGACCGCGTTCGGGTCGCTCTGGTCCGGGAGGGGAATCGTGGGCCGGTTGGTCCAGTTGATCCATTCCTGGTAGTTGCGACCGTCGCGCAGCAGTTGCGCCGCGTGCGGGTGGTCCGGGTCGAGCACGTCGGAACGGTCGACCAGGTGGCCGTTGAACCAGACTTCGGTGGTAGAAAACACCGCGTCAAAGTTCGGGTAGTACCGCGGTTCCAGACCGGTGATGGTCTGGGACAACTGCGGCGCCACCTCGATCAGCCACTCGGGTTCAACCCGGGTTGCCATGCGAATCAGGTGAAGGACAAACGGTTCGCCCTCCCGACTCGTCGTGTGCAGATCCCAGGGTTCGCCCACGAGCCAGTCGGCACCGTGTGCAACCGAATCCCGAGTCAGCCGACGAGGCGCATGGGAAGCACTCTGCTGGTAACCGTAGTCACCCATGCAGAAAACGTGCTCCACCATGCCTGCGCACAGCGCCTTCAGGATGTCTTCGCGGTTGCCGGTGGTTCCGAACTTGACCTTGCCTTTGAGGGCGTCGATCAGGCTCTCGCACCGGCTTTTGACCTGCTTGACAGCCTTCACGAAGATGCCGAGCGGCATCAGCTCCTTGGGCTTGAGGCTCTGGGCCGCGGTGTACGCGGTCAGTTGCGCCAGCACGTCGGAGCCGGTTTCGTTCGGCGCGAGCGCCTTTCGCCAGCAGGTGCATGACTTGCGGCTAGCCTCGCGGCAGTCCGGGCAGGCACGGCTGTTGATGCCGCCCTGTTCCAGAATGGCCGCGATGGTGATGACGTCGTCGACAACGCCAAGCCGCTGGGCTTCCACGATCATCCGCGCGTACTGCACGGAGACGGGAAGCTGCGCGACCAGGTGGCCGATAGGCGTCACCCGCATGCCGTCGTCCAGGCAACCGAGCAGTCGCAGGGACTGCTTGGCGCGGTGGATCTCGGCGATCTGCGGCTGGTGGAAGAACCGAAGCTCCTCCATGTCGAATCCCGCGAGCGCGAGCCGCAGCACCGTCTGGTCCAGACGGGTACGGTGGATCTCGGCCAGCGGGAACGCCAGACGTTCGTTGTGCGGTACCTGGCACCAATCGATGCAGATGCCCGGCTTGGTACGTCCGGCGCGGCCCTTACGCTGCTTGGCGTCAGCCAGGCTGATGGGACGCAGGTAGAGGCCTTCGATACCGAAAACCAGTTCGGTCCGACGCTCCATACCACCGTCGACCACGGCGTCGATGTCCGGAATCGTAACGCTGGTTTGCGCTACGTTGGTGGACACGACGACCTTGGGTCGATCGTAGGCCTGGAAGCACCGGTCCTGCTCCTCCGCGGTCAGTTCGCCGTGGAGCGGCAGGATTTCGGCGTTCAGTTTCATGTCCCGGAGCCGCGTGATGGTGGCCAGGATCTCCGCTTTGCCCGGCTGGAACACCAAGACGTTTCGACCCTGTTTGACCAGCGTCGCCACGTCGTGCTCCAGCGTCGGACCGACCGGCGCCTGCTCTTCCACAGGGAAGAGGCGGCCCGGCACGTCGATGATCGCGGCACCGTCAAAGTACTCGGCCAGCGCCTCGGCCTCCATCGTGGCACTCATGAGCACCAGTCGGAAGCGGCGGTTTTGCTGGATCTGGAGTTTGGCCCAGGCGACCAGAACCTCAATGTTCAGGTTCCATTCGTGGACCTCGTCCAGGACGAGCACGTTGTAGCGGCTACCTACGCCCATCAGCTTGTGCACCAGCGCCAGTCCGTCGGTGACGAACAGGCAACGGGTCTTGTTGCTGCGGACGCGCTGCTTGCCGACCTGGAAGCCAAAGGTCTGACCGAGGTCAGTCCCGTGCTCCTGGGCGACACGCGCTGCCACGGTGCGAGCGGCCAGTCCGCGCGGCTGAGTCACGAGCGGGTCGTAACCGGCATCCACGAGGAACCGGGGCACCCGCGTCGACTTACCGGCGCCGGTCTCGGCACGGACGATGACGACCTGGTGGTCGCGCAGCGCCTGCAGAATCCGGTCGCAGTAGGCATCGATGGGCAGCTGCGGCAGAGCAGAAGTAGACATTCGCAACCTCAAGCTAGGGTGTCTTTCGACCAATCCGGACGTGCCGGATGTTCCTCCCCGCTTGGCGCGCCGTTCTTACGGGCACGTCTTCCAGCTGGTTTATGTGTTGGCCAGCTGGCCTGGCGAGACAGGACAGTCTCAAGTTAGCACTAATAAAAGGTGTGCGAGTAGTTGCTTGCCGCTTGCGCAGGCAAGTTGCAGGGATACTAGCCCTGGCGGATTGTTTCTTGGGTTGCCCCAAACGTGGCCGCACCACGCTTCTTAGTTGTTAACGATCTAACTCCCAACGCTGTTGAAAGCTAGGAGGCAAACGCTGTCCGGTGTTTGCTTCTCAGTTTTCAAACTATATAATTCTACCATAAACACGATGAAAAGGCAATAGCCTATACGCTGTTACGCGGTTGGGCCGGATACTTAAAAATGATCCGAAGAGGGTATTTTCTTCTACCAACAGATATGCTATACTAACCCAAAGCGATTATAAATTTAAGGTGTAAACGCCATGCAATCTGTTATCCAAAAAATCGAAGCCAAGTTTAAAAAGTCCGCGGTTGTTGACGTGCAAAGCGGCGACACCGTCAAGGTGCACCAAAAGATCCGCGAAGGCAACAAAGAGCGCGTGCAGATCTTCCAGGGTATGGTCATCCGCACCGACCGCAAAGGCAGCCACACCAGCCGCATCACGGTGCGCCGCATTGCCAGCGGTGTCGGTGTAGAAAAGAGCTTTTTGCTGCACAGCCCACTGGTGCTCAAAGTAGAAGTCACCAAGCGCAGCAAAGTTCGCCGCAACTACCTGACCTACATGCGTGAGCGTACTGGCAAGTCGGCCCGGCTCAGCAGCGTGGACTTTGACCGTCAAGCTGTAAACGCCGTGCACGACCAACACGCTGAAGAGGAAGAAGCCAAGCTCGCCGAAGAAAAAGCCGCGATCGCCGAAGCCGAAGCCGCCAAAAAGGCCGAGGAAGAAGCCAAGAACGAAGCCAAAGTAGCTGCCGTGCTGGCCAAGCACGAAGAGGCTTAGAGTCCCTATACATTGGCAAGACCAAGCGCCCGCTTAGACGGGCGCTTTTATAAATCGCGCGCCGTCCGCGATCTTGCAGCTTTTCACGCCCCTTGGCACAGCAAGGTGTGCTACACTGGCCGCATGATTGTGGGGATAGATGAAGTGGGGCGCGGCTGCTGGGCGGGCCCGGTGGTAGCCGGCGCGGTGCTGCTGGGCGAGCCGATCAAAGGCCTCAACGATTCCAAGAAATTAACCAGAAAGCAGCGCGAGCGGCTAGACGCCGAAATTCGCTTGCAAGCAGTCGCCTTCGGTTTGGGCTGGGTGTCGGCCAGTGAGCTGGACGCCGTGGGCCTGACTGAAGCCGTGCGTCTGGCCATGGAGCGGGCACTGGCTCAGATTCACGCCGACTACGACGAGTTAGTAATCGACGGCAACCTCAATTATTTTGCTGCCAATCCGCGGGCCCGCGCGGTCATTGCCGCCGACAGCAGCGTGCCGGCTGTCAGTGCTGCCAGCATCATTGCCAAGGTGGCGCGCGACAGGTTCATGGCCCAGCAATCTCGGTTATTTCCCGGCTACAGCTTTGACAGACACGTCGGCTACGGAACAGCCGCCCATCTGGCGGCGCTCCAGTCGCTGGGGCTGTGCGAGCTCCATCGCCGCAGTTTTAAGCCAATCCAAGCATTTATAGTATGACAACCACGGAAATAGGCCGCAAGGCCGAAGCTGTCGCGGCGCAGTTTTTGCAGCGCAAGGGCTGCGAGATTATTGCGCAAAACTGGCGGACGCGGTTCTGCGAAATAGACGTCGTTGCCCAGCGCGGTCAAACCATGTATTTTTGCGAAGTAAAATATCGTCAGACGAACCGCCAAGGTAGCGGCTTGGACTATATCACCGCCAAAAAGTTACAACAAATGCGCTTTGCGGCTGAAACGTGGGTGCACGTCCACGCATGGCGCGGCGACTACCAGCTCTGCGCTATCGAAGTCTCTGGCCCAGAGTTCCAGATAACCGGCGCGGTCAAAGATCTCTAAGCTTTGTCTGCGTCGGCGAAAAAGCCCTGCACCGCGGTCAGGTCGCGCTCCAGCCAGTCCACGCGGTTGGCGATTTCTTCTTCGCCTACGGCAATGTTGCGGGCTAACGCTGGCTGGTCTTGCTTGTCGGCGAAAAAGGCGTGGTACTCGGCTTGCAGCTGCCGGGTACTCAGGCAGCTGGCAAAGTAGCGTGGGAACTCGCTGTAGTGCGTATCACCGTGGAATTGGTCGGCAATCCATTGCCAGTTACTGCGCAGCCACTGCCACATCTGGGTGCGTGCCTGGCGGTTGCGCAGCAGGCCCAGGAACCAATAAATGAGGTCTTGCTGGCGGACTCTTTTGCTGTCCTTGAGCCGGGCAAGCAACTGGTCGATCTGTTGGTTGTCTTCGGTGAGGCACAGCGCTAGTAATGCTTCTTGCTGCAAATCGGCGTTATGGGTAGTCTGCAGCAGGTTTAGGAGGTACTCAAACGCGCCGGCAGCCTGCGACCGAATGGCGGCGGCGAAGGTAATGCTCCGCAGTTCAGTCGGCACACTGCTGGCGTCCTGCTGATAGCGCTCAAAGTGCGCTATGGCCTCCTTAGTGATCGCCTCATGCCGAGCGTACACCCCCAGCCCCAAAATACTGGCGCGCAGTTTGGTGTCGTCCACAGCTTCGCCGCCTACTTCTTGCCAGCCGAGGCGCTCGTATTGCTTCTGGATAAGCGGGCGGATGAAGGCGCGGATACTGTTTTCTAAAGAGTCGTCTAAATCCACAAAACGCCGGGAGTCGGCAATGGTGAGGGCGATCATGTCCCAGACCGGCTCGCTGTCCTCCCCCTGATAATGAGTCAGCAGTTGGAGCGTTTCGCCAAATGATTGCTGGTTGCCGCGGGCCAGCATGCCGCTGTCGCTGAGCAGCATCAGGCGTTCGGCGACCCCAAGTTGTTTATTGTCTACCAGCGCGGCAATAGCGGCGCTGTGTTCCGGGCGGGTGTAGTGCACAATGTAGTGGCCAACAGCGCCTTGGTTCAAGCGGACGTAATCGGGAGAAGACAGCGTGGCCGAAGTCTCGGCGGTTTCTAATAGGGCCGGCAGCTCCTTACTACTGCTCAGCAATGGCACTGGCCACAAACGTGAGGCGTCGGCCTTAGCGGGATCGAGCAGGAAGTGCTGTTGGGTGAGTTGTAGCTCGGCGCCCTCTTGATCGACTTGCACCACCGGGAAGCCCGAACGCGTCAGCCACGGGTTCATAAAGCCAGCAACATCTTTGCCGCTCGCCTCGCCAAGTGCGGCCCACAAGTCATCGCCAGAGGTGTTGCCGTATCTATGCTTGGCAAAATAAGCAGTCAGGCCACGGCGGAAAGCGTCATCTCCCAGGTAGGTACGCAACATGTTCAGCAAGCGGCCGCCTTTGGCATAGACAATCGACGGGTCAAAGATGGTGTCAATCTCGTCTGGGTGGTGCACGGCCATCTGGACTGGCTGCACGCCGGCGATGCTATCCCGCCGCAGCGAGCTCAACCCCTCCTGGCCAACAAAGGTGTTCCAAACGTGCCAATCCGGATACAGCGCGTCGGAGACGACGTATTCCATAACGTTGGCGAAGCTCTCGTTGAGCCAGAGGTTGTCCCACCATTTCATGGTGACCAAGTCGCCAAACCACTGGTGGGAAAGTTCGTGGCCAACTACGGTGGTGATGTACTCGCGGCTGCTGTGCGAGGCCACGCTGGGGTCGGCGAGCAAGGCAATCTCGCGGTAGGTAATAAGCCCCCAGTTTTCCATGGCACCGGAAGAGAAGTCGGGCAGGGCCACGTGATCGCATTTGGCGAGCGGATAGGGCACGCCGTAGTAATCGTTAAAGAACTCGATGGCGCGGATAGCGACGTCCAGCGGGAAATCCAGTGCTGCCAGCGGCTGCGCCTTGGTGGCCCACACCCGTACATCCACGCCGTCTTTGGTTTTGCCGGCCTTACAGTGCATATTGCCGTAGACGAACGCCAGCAGGTAGGTAGACATGCGCGGCGAGGTTTCGAACACCGTTACCAACTTGCCGTTCTCTTCGGCAGTAGACTTGGCTGGCATGTTGCTGATCGCAGTTTCACCCACCGGCGACACCAGCGTGAGGTCAAAAGTGGCTTTGGCCTCTGGCTCGTCCACACAAGGGAAGGCTTCGCGGGCGTGGATGCTCTCGAACTGGGTAGCGATCAGCTGTTGTTTTTGGCCATCAACCGCAAAGTTACAGGTGTAGACGCCATGCATGGTGGGCTGGATGCTGCCGGTAAACTCCAGAGTAATGGTGTAGCGGCCGGCGTACAGCAAGCTGGCGGTGTGCAGGCGCACTTCGTCGTAACTACTGTGGTGGTTGATGCGTTCCACCTCGAATGTTTGATCGCCTTTTTTGTCGTGGCGAGTAATTTGGGCGCTCAGAATTTGCAGTCCACGCTGGTGCAGCGTCAGGCGCTGGCTGGGCCGGCCGACCTTTTGGCCGGTGACTACGACGCGGCCGCGCAGCTGCTTGCTATCCCGGTCCGGTTCTAGCCGCAGTTGGTAGTTGCTAGGTTGAAAGCCGGCGAACAGGCGGCGGACGTTGGTGCTCATTAGGGTATTCTAGCATGAGATCTGGCATGCGCCGCAACGTCAACGAATATGTGGCCATTGTCTTTGGCAAATAATAATTGTATAATATGCAGCGTTCGTTGAGCGTTTGCTCCGAAGTACATTTGTAGTTTTTTCAGTTGGTAAACCGTAGCTTACAGGGCACACCGTACAGTTGTGCCTGGCAAGCTACGGTTTACAAGTAGCATTCCGCACGGATTCCGCACGGAAAGGGAAGCAATGAAAATCTCGGATCACTGGGTCCAGCTTCTCGGAAGCTGGATCGACCGAGGCGGGTTCGCCCCGAAGCCGCGCAGCGACAGCGACCTTGACCGCGGCGTGGCCGAGGGCGTCCTGGCACTTGCTAGGAGCGCCTACCGGCTGGCCAAGGACAACCCGCTGCTGCTGATGCCGGCTGGCGAGCACGCCACGTCCGCGCAGCGCCTCGGAGAGGGAGCTCAGGTGTTGGCATTGGCCAATCCCGATTGGGGCTCGCACCCGGACTTCGACACGAGCGGTGAGCTTCGACTGCGGGGCATGACCCTGCAGGTCAGCGACGTCAATCCCGCAACGAACGGCGTCAGCCTGGTTCTGCCGTTCCCACAGCGGGACGTGTACCGGGATGGCGACTTCGGTCTCCTCCAGCTCACAGTTCGGGGCGAGCACAGCTTGCACCGAGTTGTTCCGGGGTTCCCGGTACAGCACACCTACCTGGAATTCATGGGTAGGTCAACGGAGGAGACGCGCGGGGAAGTTCGTGACGTCCACGACCTGAACCCCAAGCGGCTCGGCTACGGGCTGGTGGAGAAACTCCTCACCGAGCTGCCTTCGCTGGCTGCGTACTTCACTGAGTGCGCGAAGCGCGACTGAAGAACCGACGCAGTCTGACTCCGGTCAGACAACGGCGGGGTATCACCCTGGCATCGTTTAGGCGACGCCAGTCGCCGATGCCCCGCCGCGAGGTTGGATACAAGCTCCTGAGTCGTCAGACTCAACCTTGTATCCACCTTTCGGCTCCACAAATGTGTATTTGTGCTGATGAGTTCCGGAGCGAGGAAGATATTTCTGAACGAAGTTCAGAAATATCTTCCGAGCGATGGTGCTCATATCGCAAGATATGAGTCCTGAGAGGACGAAAGCCGAAACAGTACCGCAACTGGCACAATGCTAGTTTCGATGATATAATCACGCTACTCCGTATGGCTGACATGCCTGGCGGTAGGTCATTCCCATACCGTTTATTCTTTTGTGATTGCGCACGGCAACTGGCGGCGAGCCCGCCGGCTCCCGTGCGCAATCACCCCTGCACAGTTGCATAGTGATGAAAGGAGGCGCCATGCTGGTTGCCTTCCGTGTAATTGGACTCATCATGATCGTGCTCTACCTCACCACGGTGGGGTACGAGGTGCGGCGCATCAGACACGCCCGAATGTTGATGGCCGTGGTCATGCTCGCGCTGCTCGGCACCGCGTGTGTGGTCATTGAGCGGTACCTGCCGTCGCTGGGGCTGTGGTTCTACCACGCCAGCGACGACGGCGGTGTCGCGATGATGGCACTCAACGCTGTCGCGGCATGCATGTTCTACGCCGCCGCCACCGCTCTGGTGTGGTTCACCGCGCTCGCGGCATCCGCCACACTTGAGGTGACCGGCCTGACCGTTTGGGTTTGGTGTCACCGGCTCAAAGGTCGATTCCCGCTGTTTCACAAGCTCAGCAAGTAAGTTGACACCACAAGGTGCAGGGGTGCACAGCACGAAAGAGAATAACGGTGTGGCGCCTGGCAGGTGCAAGCGCTCGGTCCCCCGAGTAACTTAATCTGCCAGGCAACACACATCCAGAGATATAACAGCTCTGCTGATGAGCCGTAAACGGCGAAATGTACAACACCGCAGAAATCTGTGCTTGCAATATATAAAGCTTTGTGTTATTATTGCGCTAACTTTGTTGAGCAAGTTGTATTCAGGTTGCTCCAAAGCACATTAACAACACATCGTTTTGCTATTTTGGTCTGTTGGTGCAGATAGCGCGACTTCTATTATATAGATTGCAAGTTGCGCTGCCTGCACCAACAGAACCATCCCTGCTAGGACCCTCGAAAGGAGGGGCTACCTTGGTCACCATCATCTTGACGGCGATCATCGTTGGCATCGGCTTGCCTGCGGCTACCCTGTACTTGTACCGGAGTGTCGCGTTCAAGCTCGTCGTCTCGGTGATCCTCGCCATGTTCGCCGTGACCTTCGGTCTCGGAAGTGCCGCGTACGCGATCGGCCTGCACGCTGTGCAGACCGGTGCTGTCGAAGGCTACCACCAGTTCCTCAACGGATCGCTGGTGCACGCCGACGTCACACCGTACCACTGCACCCGGGACGGTGGCGAGTGCACGCACGTGGACGACACGTGTGACCCGTACATCGTATTGGTTCAGCACTCGCACACCGACAGCAAGGGGAACACCTACTACACGGAGGACCCCGAGACGCACTACCACACCTGCCCGCAGATGACCGACGAGTACACGTACACGGTGACCGACAACTTCGGTAACGAGTACACGCTCGCCGATCACATCTTCGCGGCTAACCCCCGCATTTGGCGGGATCACGATGTGGACATGTCCGGCTCGGGCCACGTGGAGCGTGGAGTCCCCGCCAAGTGGCAGCAGTACAAGGATGACATCGCGGTTGGTAACGCGGATCCGGTGACGGTTCCCGATACCTACGCGAACTACATCCTGGCCAGCGAAGGTACCATCCTTCGTGCCTACTCGGGCGACATCAAGCGCTTCGAGAAGGCTGGCCTGCTGCCGCTGCACACCGTGAACATGACTTCCGACCCGATCTACAACCAGATCGACGCCGACAAGGTCGTGTTCGCGGGCATGAAGCCCCCGGCAAATGCCGCGGCGTGGCAGAGTGCTTTGATGCACTTCAACGCCGCGCTCGGCATGATCCACCAGGGCGACATGCACATTCTGGTGGTCCGGGCGTCTGCGCTGAACGGCGTGAACCCTGAGACCTTCAAGAATGCGGTCGTGGCTGACTGGTTGAACGAACTGGGCAAGAACGCCATCGCCAAGAACGGAATCATCTGGATTCTGGCGGTGGACGACTCCGGTTCGACCATCCAGTGGGCTCGGGCAGCAACCGGCATGCCCAAGGGCAACGACGGGCTGCTGTCCAACCTCGGCACGCAGGCCGCTGGCGTTCCGTTCGACCCCACCCGGGTCCTCGGCAATGTCAAGGCGGTCATCGCGCCGAACGCCAAGGGCAAGCTCAAGCCTTGGTACGTGTGTGACGACGGACGTCCTTGCGACCCCGCCGACTCGCACGTGAACCCGTACGACCCGCGCACCGATGCCGATCTCAACTCGTTGAGCATCGCGCAGCGGCTGGTATTCGTGCAGGACCCCTTCAAACGGGCTTGCATGGGCTGCCAAAGCGCGGCGGACAAGGCTGCAGGACAAAGTGGATCCGGGTACGTGTACCTGGAGACCGAGATCCCGCTTGCGGGCGGTGGTCTGGTTGTCACTGACATCCTGTACGTGGTCGTCGTCGTGGTTCTCTGGACCGCGGTGTTCGGCTGGCTCTACCCGTTCCTCACTGGCGATGAGCCGCAGTACATGGCTGACCGCCGTCCGCAGACGCCGTCTTACGGTAGTCTGTACTTCAACCGGTAACAAGAGAGAAGGAGAAAACCGTGTCCTACACGGAAACCGCCCCCAGCCGTAGCGGCTGGACCACCGGCCGGATCGTTGCCGTCATCGGCGGCGCGGTCGTGCTGTTGCTGCTCATCTGCGGCGGCTGCGGCATCGGTAGCTACTCCAGCAACGTGAGCAAGGGCCGCGCTGACGAAGCGCAGCTCTCCGCGAAGTACAGCAATGGGGCGAACTACCTCTCCGCGTGTGTCACCACGACCAACCAGACGGCGAACGTCGCACAGGCGTACGCCGACAACCTCGACCGGGTCATCCGGGACGCCATCGGCCAGCAGGCCAACGGCGGCGCCCCGTACACCGTGTCGACCGGTCGGTCGCAGCTCTACCCCCTGATGATCCAGGCGTACCCGACGCTGTCGGACGCCCAGTTCAACGCGGTGATGACCAACATCATCAACTGCCAGGGGGACTTCGCCGCCAAGCAGGGTGACGTTCTGGACGCTGTCCGGAGCTTCAACGCCTGGCGGACCGGGTTCTGGGTGTCCATGTTCACGTCCTTCCCGGACGACAACCTGTACGTGGCCATCCCGGGTGTTCCCCGCGTGACCGGCGACGCTGCGCTCAACAAGATCGAGACGCCGATCGTCGCCGAGCAGGTCTCGGACGCCTACCGGAACGGCACGTTCACCCCGAGCAACCCGTTCGGGACGCCGACGCCCACCGCGCCGGCCGTGCCGACCCCGCCCACCCCGTCCGCGTCGCACAAGTGACGCTCGGCTGGAGGTAGGCCAGGGAAAGTAACATAGCAAAACGGTGTGGCCTGGTTCAGGAGCGATCTCTTCGGGCGACCGAAGAACCTCCTGACCAGGCACCACCTCCATGAATGTATAGTCATGCTGACGAGCCGTAAACGGCGAAAGGTGTAGGCCAACTGAATAGATTGTTGCGCAATGCGAATAGCGACCCTCGCAAGGCTTCTGTTCGCTATAATGATTTTATGATATAATATGGACACTCGTTGAACATTGATTCCGATGTACATTTTGGTTTCTTCAGAGATCGGTCTGTAGCTTACGGTGCGCAATGCGTTGTGCACTATAAGCTACAGATCGTTTGGTAGCGCCCGGGAAAAACGCAGGGATAGGAGTTTCGCTATGACGTTCGTTGCAATTTCCGCCGATTCACCACTCGGCCTGCTCACGCGCTGGAACGCCGAAGGTCGTTTCCGCGTCATGCCATCCAGCGTGCTGCCGGTTGCCGGCGCACGGCGTGCAATGGTGGCCGCGGGTGTCGAGGAGATGGCCAAGGCTGCCTGCGAGTTGGCAACGGCTCAGCCGGAGCTGCTGGCTCGGGCTGGCGACCTGGCTATGCAGACCCAGAGCTTCGGCGATGCAACGGTGTTGGCCCTGGCCAATCCGTTCATCGACAACCGGCGCTTTGGCGTCCGGGGCGCGCTCGGCTTGTTCGGCCTGACGCTGCAGGTTAGCGCCACTCGGCCGGGTGTCAACGGTGTCAGTTTCCTGTTGCCGCTCTGTGAGCGGCTGGTACCGGACGCTGGCGCCTTCGGCATTCTGCAGTTGCAGGTTGACGGCACGCGCCTGGTGCACGTGGTCAAGCCACTGGTACCGGTGAGTGCGGCTGCCAGCTTGTTGCTGGGCGACACGCTCAATGGCGACTGCGAACTGACACGGGCCGGCCAGAATCACGAGGTTCTGGGTTACGGCGTGGTCGACCAGCTCGTCGACGACCTGTCGGTGCTGGCAGCCGAAATGAGCATTCTGGCCGAACAGCGCCAGCGTGCCCGGAGTGCCACTGCCTGAAAACCAACCAAGCGGCGGGGCAGCTGCTGCGGACGACACACGTCGTGTCAACACAGCAGCTCGCCCCGCCGCCGGGTTTGGATAGATCGCTGGAGTCCCGCCCGGGATTCGCCTCTATCCAAACCTGCATGCTAAACTTGACGCCCAATAAGTGCTTTGCTAAAATAATGTATGACTGGTCGGCCGAAGTGGTCGGCTTTTTTCGTATCAACTCTAATCAGTAAAGGAAACAGAAATGGACGGAATGGATTTTAAACAACTGGCTACCGCCATCAAAGCGATCGCCGAAGAAAAGAACTTGCCCGAAGACACCGTAAAAGAAGTGGTGGAGCAGGCCCTGGCCGCCGCTTACCGCCGCGACTACGGTGAGCGCGAGCAAGAAGTGCGCGTAACTATGAACCTCGCAACCGGCGACGTCGACGCCTACGTGGCCAAAGAAGTGGTCGAAAAAGTCGGCGACCCAGCCTACGAGATCAGCCTGGCCGACGCCAGCGTTATGCAAAAGAGCGCCAAAATCGGCGACATGGTGGAAGTGCACGAAAAAGTCACCGACTTTGGCCGGGTGGCCGCCCAAACCGCCAAGCAGGTCATACTGCAGCGTCTGCGCGAAGCTGAGCGCGAAATTGTCATGAACGAGTACGAAGACAAGATCGGCACCGTTATCAACGCGCTGGTCGGCCGGGTAGAAGGTAACATCGTGCGCGTGGAGCTTGGCAAAGCCCAAGGCATTATGCCCAAGAGCGAACAGATTCAGGGCGAGCGTTACTATCCTGGCCAGCGCCTCAAAGTGTATCTAAAAGATGTGGAGCGCGGTCTGCGCGGTCCGCAGCTCATCGTTTCGCGCGGCTGCAAAGAATTTATTGAGTGGCTGTTCCGCGCCGAAGTCCCGGAAATGGAAAGCGGCGCCGTAGAGATTAAAGACATGGCCCGTGAAGCCGGCGTGCGTACTAAATTAGCCGTCGCCAGCACTGTGCCCGGCGTTGACCCGGTTGGCACCTTTGTGGGCGGTCACGGCACCCGCGTGAATGCGGTGGTCAGCGAAGTTGGCGAGCAAGAGAAAGTTGACATTATTGTCTGGTCCGACGACCCCAAGGAGTTTATCGCCAGCGCTCTCAGTCCTACCAAAGTCAGCAAGATTGAACTGGACGAAGCTGGCAAGCGCGCCAAAGTCATCGTGCCGGAAGACCAGTTGAGCATCGCCATTGGCCGCGGCGGTCAAAATGTGCGTTTGGCTAGCAAATTGACTGGCTACGAGCTAGACATCCAGGCCGACAAAGCCGCAGCGCCAGAAGTAGTTGCGCCAAGCGAGGAAGAAGCCGCAGCGCCGAAGCCAGCCGCTAAGTCTGCTGCTCCCAAGCTCAAAAAGAAGAGCGAGCTAGAGAACAGCTTGCTGGACGCCATCGAGAAGCACGGCGAATAGTCGTTTACACTTCTTTTTCGCTGCTGGGCGACAGTTGCTCGGCGATGGCTCGGTGAATCCTTTTGCGCTCTTTGGGAGTTGGCGCGACCTTAGCGGTGTTATTCTCGGTAGCGTAGGTGATTTGTGCGTTAAGCAACGTGGCGGTGTCTGGCGCGTAGACACCCTCAATGATCATGACCAGCGAGCTGTCTAGTCCAGCTCCGTTAATGGTCTGCGAAACGTCGGACGCGAACAGAATGGTGCTGATAATGGAACGTGCTTCCGGATAGCCATCGATGAGGTGCGGCGGGTCACACCGGAGCAGTATGTCAACGCCGCGCACGGGCCACAGCGCCGACTCGCCGAATGGCTCGCTCTCTGGAAGTATTGTAAACTCTTGCTCCGCAGTACCTTTGTGCCCCAAGACTGCTCGCTCAAGGCCGTTGCCCGTTGTCAGCACTGTTTCAAGGGTTCTTTGGACTTCTATGGCTTCGGAGCCCTCAATAACTTGTAGCGCATGTGTTTCTGCGTAACCCTGGGGAGAGTACGGTAGGCCGTCGTGCAAGAAGTCCGTGGCGCGCTGCGCGGCAGCGTAGAGTTCGCCGCCGTAAAGGCGCCTGAAAGCTTTCTTGCCAGAGGGCAAACGGCCGGACTGCGAGGCGCGGATAGCAGTTGCTAATTTGTTGCGGGCGATAGTTACCGCCAACGCGCCGTCGTCTTCTTCGAGGCTGATGATGTGCTGCGTGCGGACGCTGCTATTTGCGCGATCGCCAGACAGCCAACGCTTTAGTGCAGAGAACGGATTAAGAGTGCGCCCGCTCGACACGCTGGCAGCTTCGGGTTCAGCCGTTATGTCGCGCAGCGTGCCTTCCTGTCCGTCGAATGTGCCGATTCTGATGGTCCCGCGCCGGTCAGCATAGTCGGCAGCATCATACGCAGACAGGAACATAGCGAGCGCGGTACGTAAGTCTTCGGCTACCGCCTCTGGCCTATGACTAGCGCTTGTTATATAACCTTCTTCTTCCGCTTCGCGCGAAATTCTGAGCGGCTCGTGGCCGCCAATATCAAAAGAGTCAGTATTATGAGACATGATTCATATTATAACATCGTGACAACCTCGGCACAACATGCGTTAGCACTCTTGACATGTGAGTGCTAACGCGGGTATCATTAAAATCATGAATGCAGACGCCGCAGAGTTCCAAGATTTTTTGAACCATCTAACAAATAACGCGCTGGAAAGCCTCAAGCACGCCGACGCCATTGCCAGAGGTGTTGGCAGCGCGTACGTGGGTACCGAGCATCTATTGCTTGGCATTTTGGCCCAAGAGAATTCAGTCGGCGCCAAGCTGTTGCTAGGCGCTGGGGTAACACTGGATCGAGCGCGCATTGCGCTCAACTTGACGCCCAAGACCGTCGCCGTGAACGCCGGCTCTAAGGGTCTCAGCGAAACCGCCAAGCTGACACTCAAGATGGCTTACGAAACCGCCCAGGAATTTGGCCAAGAATTCTGCGGCACCGAGCACATCCTTGACGCTATTATCGGCCAGAAGAACGCCCGCGCCACCATGCTGTTACAAACCATGAATGTGAACATCGACGCGCTCGCTAGCGAAGTAGAGCAACTCCTCGGCCGCCAGTTCGACGAAGAAGACACCGGCCAAGCCACCCACCGTCGCGGCCGCAACAAGAACCGCAAAACCGCGCTAGATTTCTTTGGCACGGACATGACGGCCGAAGCGCGCGCCGGTAAGCTCGACCCGGTAGTTGGGCGCGAGGCGCAAATCCGCCGCGTTATCACTATCCTCAATCGCCGCACCAAGAACAATCCGGTGTTAATTGGCGAGCCCGGCGTTGGCAAGACCGCGATTGTAGAGGGTTTGGCCCAGCGCATTGTGGCCGAAGACGTGCCCGATAGCTTGCTGGACAAGCGCGTCATTATGCTGGACCTCGCAGGTATGATTGCTGGCACCAAGTACCGCGGCGAATTTGAAGAACGTCTGAAAAAGGTCATGGCCGAGCTAGAAGGCGACAAAAAAACGATTGTGTTTATCGACGAGCTGCACTTGATCGTTGGCGCGGGCGCCGCCGAAGGTGCCATGGACGCCGGCAATATCCTGAAGCCGGCGCTGGCCCGCGGCAAGATTCAGCTGATTGGCGCCACGACTACAGCCGAGTACACCAAGCACATCGAAAAGGACGCTGCGCTCGAGCGCCGCTTCCAGCCGGTACAAGTGCCCGAGGCTACACTGCCAGAAACGCAAGCTATTTTAAAAGGCCTGCGCAAACATTATGAGAGCTACCACAGCGTGGTTGTCTCCGACGAGGTGCTGGACGACATCGTGGCGCTCGCCAAGCGCTATATTAACGACCGTTTTATGCCCGACAAAGCCATTGACCTGCTGGATGAAACCGCCGCACACTTGCGCGTCAGTAAAGCCAAAACCAGTCCGGAAGTGCGTAAACTGCAAAAAGAGCAAAAGCAGCTCGACACGCGCATCGATGAAGCCGTCGACGCCGAGAATTATCAAAAGGCCGCCGAGCTCAAAACTCGCGCTAGCCAAATTAAAGAGGAACTCGATAAGCTACTGGCCGACCAAAAACCGTCTGAGCAAATCCGCATGACCAGCGAGGACGTCGCCGAAGTAGTGGCCCGCATGACCGGCGTGCCGGTGAAGAAAGTCATCCGCTCGGAGGCCAAATACTTGCTCAACCTGGAGAAGAACCTCGGTAATCACGTAATTGGCCAAAGCGAAGCTGTCGAAGCCGTAGCTCGCGCCATTCGCCGCAACCGCTCCGGTATTGGCAGTGAAAAGCGCCCGATCGGCTCGTTTATCTTCCTGGGCCCTACCGGTGTTGGCAAGACCGAACTGGCCCGCGTGCTGGCCCACGAATTCTTTGGTAGCGACGACGCCCTGGTCAAGATCGACATGAGCGAATTCGGTGAGCACCACAATGTTGCGCGCCTGGTTGGCGCGCCGGCCGGCTACGTCGGTTACGACGACGGCGGCCAGCTGACCGACAAGGTTCGCCGCCGTCCCTACAGCCTGGTGCTGTTCGACGAGATCGAGAAAGCCCACCCCGACACCTACAACATGTTGCTGCAAATCCTGGAAGACGGCAGTCTGACCGACGCCAAGGGCCGCAAGATCGACTTTACGAACACGGTTGTCATCATGACTAGCAATATCGGGGCCGACAAACTGCAAAAAGAGGCCTCCCTAGGCTTCCATGCCACTGATCGCGCCGGCAAGCAGGATCTGGACGAGCTCCACGAGCTTAACCGCGACAAGGTGCTCGACGACCTCAAAAAAACCATGCGCCCAGAGTTCTTGAACCGCATCGACAAAGTAGTGGTCTTCCGCGCCCTGACCAAGCAGGACATCTATAAGATCATTGACCTGCAAATCAGCGAGCTGGCCAAGCGCCTGCAAAAGCAGGGCCTGGGTGTTCAACTATCGGCCGCGGCTAAGCAGTACCTGCTAGAAGCCGGGTATGACGCCAAGAATGGTGTGCGCCCACTGCGCCGCCTTATTCAGGACACTATCGAAGACCACATAGCTGTGGAGCTACTGAGCGATCGCTACAGCAAAGGCGACATTATTAGCGTCGGTGTCAAAAACGGCGAACTGACCTACAGCCTGCTGCACGAATAGCCGCTGGCGCACCAAGCGTAGATTTTGTAAGATAAGCATATGCAAGGTAAGAGTTCGTCCAGTGTCGTCCGGGCATACAGCCGCGGCGGCCAATTCTTTCGGGCGGCGCTTAGCTTCGTGGTGTTATTAGTGCTGAGCGCGGTTATTTTGTGGCAGCACGATTTTCTCATTGATAAAGCGGCGCTGCTCGCATACCACCCGCCGCAAGTTATTACGCAGCTAGCCAAAGACGACGCCATGACAGCGCTTGGCACGCGCCTGTTCTACGTCAATAAGCCGGTGCTGACCGCCGACAAAGCTATCTTTAATCAGCACTGCGTAGATCCTGACGAGCAGGTGATTGTGCTGGGTTGTTACCTGGGGAATCGCCAGGGCATCTATTTGTATAGTGTGAATGATCCGCAACTTGCCGGCGTGGAGCAAGTTACGGCGGCGCACGAGATGCTCCACCAGGCCTACCAGCGGCTCAGCAGTGGTGAGCGGACACGTGTCGATAAGCTGCTACAGCAGTATTATCAAACACATACTACGCCGGATTTAGTATCGCAAATTGGAATCTATCACCAAACTGAGCCAGGCGACGAACTAGATGAAATGCACTCGGTAATCGGCACCGAAATGAGCGACCTGCCGCCAGCACTCCAAACCTATTATGCGCACTACCTGGCAAATCAGCCCAAAATCGCCGCCTACTACCAGCAGTATTCGGCTGAGTTTAACAAGCGCAAGGCTGCGGTCACTGCCGATGATCAGCAGCTAGCTGCGCTGAAAACACAAATTGAGGCCGGTAAAACCGACCTCAGCGCGCGCGAGCAAACCCTCAGCAGCCTGCGCGCCCAGATGAACGACTATTTAGCACAGAACCAAGTCGCCACCTATAACTCCCTGGTGTCTGTCTATAATGCCCAAGTGAACGCCTACAAAGCCAAGCTCAGTACCATCAATGCTTTTATCGACCAGTACAATCAACTGTTGGACCAGCGTAACGCCATTGCGATCCAGGTGCAAAAGCTGGAAGACGCTATCAACAGCCAGGTGGACAGCGTCAGCAAGCAGTAGCTGCTATACTAGCTGCATGGCAAAAGACCGGACGCGCTACGTCTGTAGCAATTGTGGGGAAATAAGCTTGAGCTGGGCGGGCAAGTGCCCGCAGTGCGGCGCGTGGAACACCTTGAGCGAGGAAGTGGTAATCGAAAGCGCACCAGGGCGCGTCGCCAGCCACGGACAGGCGCTCACACCGCAAACGGTCAACAAGTTGGTAGCACACGATACACAGCGTTTGTCCACCGCCATGCCAGACGTGGACGTGGTGCTGGGCGGCGGCGTGGTAACCGGCAGCGTGGTGCTGATCGCCGGGCAACCCGGTATCGGGAAAAGCACGCTGTTGTTGCAGCTCGCCAGTGCGGTCTCGCAAAAGCACAAAGTGCTTTACGTGAGCGGCGAGGAATCTGGCCATCAGGTAGGCTTGCGGGCCGAACGCTTGGGCGTTTCCGGCGCCAAGCTCCAGCTGGCCACCAGCACCGACGCCGATGATATTGCCGCCACCATCGCGACCGGCGGCTACGACCTAGTAGTAGTCGACTCTATCCAAACGGTAGCAACCGCTGCGATTAGCTCAGCCGCCGGCAGTGTGGCTCAGATTACCAATAGCGCGCAGCTACTGATCGCTGCCGCCAAGCAAACAGCCACCGCAGTTGTGCTGGTTGGCCACGTGACCAAAGAAGGCGCGATTGCCGGGCCGAAAGTGCTCGAACACGTGGTCGACGTTGTGCTGCAGCTCGAAGGTGACCGCTATGGCGGCTTCAAAGTCCTCCGGGCCATCAAGAATCGCTTTGGCCCTACCACCGAGGCTGGCATCTTTGAGATGGACGAGTCCGGGCTAAAAGCGGTGGAGAATCCTTCGGCAGCATTGCTCAGCGAGCGTCAGATCAGCGATGGCTCGATCGTGCTGGCAACACTAGAAGGTACGCGGCCACTGCTCGTCGAAGTACAGGCGCTGGTCAACAAAACCAGTTACGGCTATCCAAAGCGCGCGGCGAGCGGCATTGACCTCAACCGCATTAATGTGTTGGTGGCGATGCTGGAACGTCGCACCAAACTCAACCTGGCAGACCAAGATATATATGTGAACATTGTGGGCGGCATGCGCATTGTCGAGCCAGCGGCCGACCTGGCTATCTGCATGGCAATCGGCTCCGCCGCCAAAGGCTTGCAGCTGAAGCAAAACGCCGTCGTCTTTGGCGAGGTGGGCTTGAGCGGCGAAGTTCGCCATGTGCCATACATCGAAAAACGCCTGGCAGAAGCCAAAAAGCTTGGCTTTGATGCCGCGATCGGCCCCAAGCAAAAAACTGGCAAGCCAACCAAATTTTTACTGGGTGTGCCAGACATACGCACCGCCCTTAACCAATTCTTAGATAAGTAGCGGTGATTCGCAGCCGCGATACGGTATAGTAAAGGAGTGGCTTTTATTCCATTTATTCGCCGCACCCCAAAACAAGGAAATGCATGTTAGCAGTTTTAGACTTCTTACTCCTCATTATTATTTTAGCCGTACTTGTTGGCCAAAAGAGAACCAGCGGGCTCCGGCTGTTCGCCAGGGAGCACCGCCTCATTTTGGATAGCTGCGCGTTGATCGACGGGCGGATTGCCGAGATCGTGCGCGCTGGCTTTGTGGTCAGCGAGCTGGTTATTCCGCAGTTCATTTTGAACGAGCTGCAGCTGCTGGCCGACGGCAACGACTCGCACAAGCGTGAGCGCGCCCGCTACGGCCTGGACATTGCCCACGAGCTGCAGGACAGCGCTCCCATGAAAGTGTCAATTGACCGCAGCGTTTTCCCCGAGGCCCAAGCCAATGACGACAAGCTGGTGTTACTGGCCAAGAAACTCCACGCTCAGCTATATACCACCGATTATAATTTGGGCAAAGTCGCCGCCGTAGAAGGCGTGCGCGTGCTCAATGTGAACGAATTGGCGCAGGCGCTCCGGCCTGTTACGCTGCCAGGCGAAACGCTGGACATCAAGATTATTCAAAAGGGCAGCAACCGTGATCAGGGAGTGGGCTATCTTGACGATGGCACTATGATTGTGATCGAGTCTGGCGCCCGCTTTGTCGGCCGAGTGGTGCCGGTGGTGGTCACGCGCATGCATCAAACCGTCGCTGGCAAAATGGTCTTTGGCCAGGTACGTGCGCCGCGTCAAGCGCCGCACGCTGCTGAAGCTACCCCTACCGTTGGGCAGCGCGCTGAATCATCCTCTGTTAAAACGAGCAGCAAACAGTCGCGGCCGCGCCTAGGCCTTCGGCAGCTACGCAGTCGTTCACGTTAGTGTTTCTTTTGAACCGCTCTTCAGTGGTTATTGACCGTTACTGGGTCAGAGGTGGCGCTGTAGAGCACACTGTCTACTACCTGGGCGGTGACTGACTGCCCGTTGGTGATCGGCACCGCAGTAAATGTCGTGCTATATGGGCTGCCGCTGTCCGCTGGAATGTTAAGTGTGGCTATAGTTTGACCGCCAGACAAAATAGCTATGGTGCCGGCTGGCGCAGTAGTATAGACGCCGCCCGCTAAGGCATCGGTGCCTTGCGTTATGGCTACGGTAAAGTCGCACTTGCTGGGGTCTTCGCAGGCGCCCTGTGTTAGGGTGATGGATGGCAGGGCGTCGTCGCATTTGTGCACGTCGTCGGCGTCGGTGGTTGTAGCGCTCGTGGCGCCCATAAAGATGTCAATTGAGAAGGCGGACTCGCTGCCGCCGGTCTGTGTTTTCTTGGCGAGGGGCGGAGTGCAGTCCGTAGCCACTTTGCCGGATACTAGGTCAATAGTTTGTGTAGAGGTGCTGCCCTTGGGCGCGACGTACCACGAGGGGAAAACTTCGTCCTTGGGGCTGGGCTCGACATCGCCGTAGTGGATGTGCTTGGTTACCTGGAAAGCGGGTAGAACTTTGATGTCGCTGGGCGGCGACCAGTTGACTGGCTTGAGGCCGGCGTGCGCGGCTTCCATCATGGCGCGGGTAATCGGTTCGGTCAGCTGTTCCATAGAGGCGCCGCGCGCCGCCGACAAGTTGAGGTTGCGGTCATGGTTGCCCACCCAAGACACGACGGCATATTGCGTGGACCAGCTGGTCATAAGGCCGTCAAAGCCATCGTTAGTGGTACCAGTCTTGACGGCGAAATCCCAGCCGTTGTCGCGTTGGAATTTATAGCCGCCTTGTGACAACTTGGTACAGGTGGTAGCCGAACAGCTGCCCGGCAGGTAGCTGGCATTCGGGTCAGAGGCCATGTTGTCTAGGATATATGCCGAATCCTGCTTGATCACCTGCGTACCCTTGGGTTGTTGCCACTGGTAGATCACTTTGTTGTTAACATCTGTGACTTTGAGGATGTATGCGTGCGGAATCGCTACACCCAGCCTGCCGAGGGTCGACAGGCCATTGACGTGGTCGTCCAGATGCAAGAACGCGCCGTCACCAATGGCCGAGGCGCCATAACACTGTGTCGGGCTTGTCAGGGCCTCATCGCTGTAGCAGTTGTAGGTGCTGCCTTTTACAAACGGGTTGCTCATCATGGCGGTAGCCGTGCTTATCACTTTATTTATGGATGTAACGTGGCCGTTGCTGGTGTCATTTGGCACAGCCATGAGCATGGCCTTAACCGCAGGCACGTTGCGGGAGCCGCCAAGCGCATAGCGAAGCGTGAGCGGGCCAGGGTAGATAAAGTCGTAATCTTCTAGACAGTTGCCGCCATTTTTGGGAAGCGCCTTGTTGGTACAGGAGTAGCCGGGCAGCGGGCCCTGGCTGTCGTAGATGACCGAGCCAGCGCCAGCATCGGTATGATTATCAATAAGCGTGGTGTAGTCGTATGGCTTAAAGCTAGAACCCGGCGGGATGAGAATACCAGAGGCATAGTTGTTCTGCCCGTGGTCAAGGTTGCTAAAGTCCACACCGCCAACCAGTGCTGTAATCTGGCCTGTTGGTACGTTTTCGGCCACGGTGGCTTCTTCGTCGGCGGCGCCGCCAGTCAGGCGTTGGATGTTCGGCAAGTTACTGGCCACAATTTGTTCGGCTTGGGTTTGGAGGTTGAGGTCGAGCGTAGTGGTAATTTTCCAGCCACCATGTTTTACCGCATCCAGGCCAAAACGGTTAATCAATTCCTGCTGCGCGGTCAGCACAAAGTACGGCGCCTTCATGTCCGAATATAGCGACGGAGGCTGCGCCTTGACCGTGGCAATAACATTTGACGTCTTGGCAGCGGTAGCTTGCGCCTTGGTAATCATCTTTTGGGACACCATTTGGTCGAGCACGTAGTTGATGCGGCCTTGCAGCAACTGCGGATCGTAGCCGGGGCCATAGGGCGACAGCTCATTTGGGTCGCGCGGGATGGCTGCCAACATTGCCGCTTGCGCCAGAGTCAGGTTCTTGGCGTCTATGCCAAAGTAATCCTGGGCCGCGACTTGCGCGCCGTCGTCGACTGGGCCATAAGGCGCGATGTTGAGGTAGCCGGTCAAGATGTCATCTTTAGAATATTCGCGCTCCAGCTCAACGCCAAGAATCACCTCTTTAACCTTGTTGGCAATGGTGCGTTGGGTGGTGTAGCCTTCGTTGAGCTTGACTAATTGCTGCGTAATGGTCGATCCGCCCTGCAGCCCGCCTCCACTGCTAAATGCGTCGTGCAATCCGGCCCGCAAGATACCGCGTACGTCAAAGGCGCCGTGGTTATAAAAGTCTTTGTCTTCGGCCGCCACGGTTGCCTGCTTTAAGAAAGTGCTGATCTGATTGCTTTCCACTGGCTGGCGTTTGGCCGTGCTGTAGTCCTGCCAGAGCACGGTTTGCCCGGTACGATCGTAGTAGACGTCGCTGCCGCCTTGATTCGCACCAGTAACTGAGAAGTCCTTAATATTAGGCAAATCTTTGCGGAAGTAGGCAAACGTACCCACAATCGCCACAAAGAAAACCACAATCGCCACACCAACAATCTTGAGCGCCATAATAGCGCCGTCGCGGCTGAACCAGTAGCGCGCCAACTCACGGGGCCTTAGGCGATATAAAATGCGCTTGAAGCGGTTCTTCGGCAGATTGCCGAGGTACGCTGCCCGCCGCCGGGCTTTGGCATCGCGATGTGCACGGTAACGCTCCGTCAGGCTGCGGTGGAGCGCAATTGTACTACCACTCTTTGTGGTAAAGGTATTTTTGGTCGGCCGCCGCCTCCCGGTTGGTCGCTTTGTGTCTGCCATTGGTCCCTTACATCTATTCAGGCCCATTATATCAAAAAATGTCTGCCCGCAAGGCCTATTCGCCCGCCACCATTGAGCGTATCTACAGCTTGGGCTATACTTATGCACAAGTATGTCGATCCATAATCTGATGCGCCACCAATACTTGTATATACGCTAGCCTTTTATAGTGTGTAGTATTGATGATAAGGAGAACATATGTCTGAAATGACGCTTTTGGAAGAATTACAGTGGCGTGGCCTGCTCAAGGACCACACCTTTGAGGATCTGTCGTGGCTGAATAAGCCGCACTCGTTTTACCTAGGCTCTGACGGCTCGGCCGACAGCCTTACCATCGGTAACCTGGCTATCTACATGATGGCCCGCGTTTTAGCCAAGCACGGCTGGAAAGCGGTGTTGCTAGTCGGCGGCGCCACCAGCCTCATCGGGGACCCAGGCGGTAAGGACGAAGAGCGCCCGCTCAAAACCAAAGAAGAAATTGAACACAACATCGCCGGCATTGCTGGGCAGGTAGAGCGCATGTTCGACGGCCTGCCGTTTGAAATGGTCAACAACTACGACTGGTTTAAAGACATCGGCTACCTGGATTTTTTGCGCGACGTGGGCAAGCACTTCAGCATGACGGAGCTTATGCAGCGCGAATTTATCACCGCTCGCATGAACGAGGGCGGCGCCGGTATTAGCTACGCCGAATTCAGCTACAACCTGATCCAGGGCTACGATTTTTACTGGCTGTTCAAACATAAAGGCGTAGAAGCGCAAATTGGCGCTTCCGACCAATGGGGCAACATGCTGTCTGGCGCGGCGCTGATTCGCAAACTGGACGGCCAGGAGGCGCACGCCTTTACGATGCCGCTGGTCGTCAACAAAACCACGGGCAAGAAGTTTGGCAAAAGCGAGGCTGGCGCCGTGTGGCTTGACCCAAAACGGACCAGCCCCACGCAGTTCTACCAATTTTGGATGAACGCGAGCGACGATGAAGTTGAGGATTTCCTTAAAATCTACACTGCGTTGTCAAAACCTGAAGTCGATGAACTGATGCGCGAGTTCAATGTGAACCGCGCCGGCCGCGCCGCGCAAAAACGCTTAGCTTACGAGGTTACTGCGCTTATGCATGGCAAAGAGCGCGCCGAAGAGGAACAAATGGCCTACGAGGCCGACCTACGCAAAGTAGACGTCCGCGACCTATCAGATAAGCAAGTAGAGCGCCTGAAGCAAGTCTTGCCATACACTACAGTGGCTCTTACCGATAGCCTGGTGGAGATCATGGTCAGCCTGAGCTTTGCCAGCTCCAAGTCTGAGGCGCTCCGCCTGATCGCCAGCGGCGGCGTGTACATCAACCGCGAAAAAGCCATGCTGACCGACGACGGCTACGCCGACATCGTACGCTTCCGCGACGGCCTGAATGTGCTGCAGGTGGGCAAAAGCCGATTTGCGCTCGTTGAGCAACGCTAGCTGCTATACTAAAACAATATGAAAGACGAAAGAACCCGGCCAGCGCCCGCCAAAAAACGCGCTGACCAATACAACGACCCCAACCACAATTACATGCAGTATTGGGAGGGGCGCGAGTACGAAAACGCTGCCGAAGAGATGGCCATTAAACGTTTGCTAGAAGGCAAGCATTTTGGCCGCGCTGTGGATGTGGGCGGCGGCTACGGCCGGCTGTGTGTCCTGCTTGAGGCATATGCCGACCACGTGACGCTGGCCGAACCCAGCCAGCAGCAGCTTGATCTGGCTAAGATTTACCTAAAAGACCACCCAGAGGTTGACCGTAAGCTGCTCCAGGCCGAGGATCTGAAATTTAAAGACAGCAGTATAGACCTCTTAACCATGATCCGGGTCATGCATCACTTGCCGGACCCGAGCCCGGAATTTCAGGAAATTGCCCGAGTGCTTTCCGCTGATGGTTATGCCATCGTGGAAGTCGCGAATTACATGCACGCACGCAACCGCGTCAAGCATTTCATGAAGCACAAAAAGTTGCCGAGTGAGCCGGTGGATATCCGGTCGGCCGCGCACCGAAGCAAAAACGAGATTCCATTTGTGAATCACAACCCACACACCGTGATCAAACTGTTGGCGCACGCCGGCCTCAAGGTGGACCGCATTCTGTCGGTGTCTAACTTGCGTAGCCCCGGCCTCAAGAAAATCATGCCGCGCAGCGTCATGCTCGCCATCGAAGGCATACTCCAGCCGACGCTCGCCAACAGTTTCTTCGGCCCGAGCGTGTTTTTTCTTGTAAAAAAGGCATGAACAAGCCGGCGGTATCCAATATCAGTGACGACTTGACGCCGCTGCAGGCGCCAGCGCTCAAGCATGAATTGGCGCTTGAGGATGCGCGCGCTGCGGCTCTAGATTGGAGCAATCAGTCGGCCGGCAATGTCAGTTTAAATGGTGTAGTTATCGATAAAGGCGACTTTACCGGCAGCAAATTGCCCAAGGCGTCATGGATCGACTGCTGCTTGCTAGATTGCCAGTTGGCAGGCGCAGCAATCGACGACGCCGGGCTGCACCGTATAGAGTTTATACAGTCCCGGGCCTCTGGGCTGACGAGCACCAACAGCCACTTGCAGGATGTGCACTTTAGGGGGTGCCGGCTCAATTTGGCCAACTTTCGCTTCTCCCACTTTAAAAATGTAGTGTTTGAGGACTGCGACCTTGCGGAGGCCGACTTCGCCTACGCCCAGCTGGAACACGTGCAGTTTCGCGCCTGCACGCTCACCGGCAGCGAGTTTTCTGGCGCGCGGCTGCAGCAGGTTGATCTGCGCAGTTCAACGGTGGACGGCTTGAAGGGCGTCAGTTCCTTAAAAGGAGCGACTGTTGACGACACCCAGCTGCTGACCCTTAGCTATCCGCTGGCCGCAGAAATCGGCATACGGGTGCAGTCTTAGCCCGGCCGTCGTATACTGAAAGGCATGCAAATTACCGAGGTAACAGGGATCGGGCCGGAGCTCGCCAAAAAGTACGCTGTGCTCGGCGTGCACACGGTGGACGACCTAGTGCAGTATTTTCCGCGGCGCTATGAGGACTACTCGGTAATCACTTCCATCAAGGCGCTGCGCCCGGGCCCGGTTAGCATTGCGGCAACAATTAAGCAGGCGACCGGTCGCTACGTGCGCCGCGGCATGCATATCACCGAGGCAATTGCTTCGGACGACACCGATAGCGTCCGCTTGCTGTGGTTTAACCAGCCATACCGCGCGGCCGCACTCAAGCCGAGCCAACAGTACTTCATCTCTGGTACTTACGAGCTGAGCCACCAGCGCTTTGCCATCATGAACCCCAGCGTGGAACTAGCCAGCGATTTTCCGGTGAACACCGCCAGAATTGTGCCGGTGTACCGTGAGACCAAGGGTCTGACTAGCAATCAAATTCGCCGAGCTCTGCGTGCCGTAACGCCCTATATGCAGCAGCTACCTGACAACTTGCCGCCCTGGCTAGCGGCCGAAAAAAAGTTGCTGCCGTACGCCCAGGCGCTCCAGGCTATGCACTTTCCGCCAGATGCCGCGAGCTTGGCCGCCGCCCGCGAGCGGCTCGGTTTTCAGGAGGTGTTTGAACTGAGCCTGGCGGCACTTCTCAATAAATATGAGCTCCTGCAGGACACAGCACTGGCTATCCCATTCCACGAGCAACTAGCCAAAGAGTTTGTGGCGCACCTGCCGTTTACACTGACCGACGCGCAGCGCAAAGTCGTCTGGCAGATCTACCAGGACATGCAGAAGACGCAGCCCATGAACCGGCTAGTGGAGGGCGATGTTGGTTCCGGGAAGACCGTGGTTGCGGCCATGGCGGCGGTGATGGCTATGCACGAGGGCTACCAAGTGGCGTTGATGGCGCCGACTGAGCTGCTGGCTCGTCAGCACGCCGAAACACTGTACACCTTGCTGCAACCACTACAGCTGGCCGATAAGCTGGCGCTGCTCGTCGGCGGCCTCAAGCCTAAGGAGAAGTTAGCCGCCCAAGCGCATATCGCCGCCGGACACGCCCAGTTCATCGTGGGCACCCACGCCCTGATCCAAGAGAAAGTCGACATGCGCAAGCTCGGGCTGGTGATCATCGACGAGCAGCACCGTTTTGGCGTTGAGCAGCGCAAGAAACTGATGCAAAAGGCTGGCCACATGCCGCACTTGCTCAGTCTCACCGCCACGCCAATTCCACGCAGCCTGGCGCTGACGCTGTACGGCGAGCTGGACATCTCGGTGCTCGACGCCAAGCCGGCCGGCCGCCAGCCAATTATCACCAAAATCTGTTCACCTAACTCGCGCGCCCAGCTGAATACCAAGATAGAAACAGAGCTGCAGGCTGGCCGCCAGATGTTTGTGGTTTGCCCGCTCATCACCGATTCGGAGGTAAGCAAAGCCAATTCCGCCGAAAAAATCTACGAGCAATTCCGCACGCGTGACTTTAAGCGTTGGCGCGTCGGCCTGCTGCACGGCAAAATGAAACCCGCCGAAAAGAATGAAATTATGCAGCAGTTTGTGGCGCACCAGCTGGATATTTTGGTGAGCACCACGGTGATCGAAGTGGGCGTGGACGTACCAAACGCCAGCATCATGCTGATTGAAGCGGCGGAGTTCTTTGGCCTTGCCCAGATCCACCAGCTGCGCGGCCGCGTCGGGCGGGGCGGCCACAAAGGCTACTGCTATCTGATGTTAAGCGACTCCAAGGCGCCACCCAAACGACTGGAGGCGCTGCAGCGCAGCAGCGACGGCTTCAAGCTGGCGGAGCTGGATCTGGAAATGCGCGGCCCGGGTGCCATCTACGGCCACTCCCAGCACGGCGAGCTCGACCTGCGCGTTGCCAAGCTCACCGACGTCAAGCTGATCAGCAGCGCCCGCGCGGCCGCCCAAGCGGTTATCGACCGCGGCGAAGATCTGCTACAATACAACGAGTTATACGCGCGGGTTCAAACTTTGCGCACCGTGACAAATTTAAACTGAAATGTATTCTGGAACCACGTTAACGCGCGCCTCTGGCCGGATCATGGGCGCGCATCAAAAAATTGACCGTCTCGCCCGCGGCTCGTTGGCTGTGCTCTTAAAATCTCAGGCAAAGTTTCCGGGTGCCCGCAAGATTCTGCACTTCGAGGGCTACCACGGCCCCGACGCCATCAAGCGCAAAAGCCCGGCCAAAGACGAACCCTGGCACTACTACACGCCCTTCGACGACACCGATACCGAGCTGCTGACGCTCATCAGCAATCACTACGATCAGCTGGTGGCGGCCCTGCGCGGTCAAGATGAGGTGCGTACTGCTTTTGAAGCCGCCTGGCTGGCGCATGCCATCGTCGACGGGCTGACGCCGGCGCACCATTTTCCGTACGAAGAGAAGCTGGCTGAGCTGCGCGGCGGCGCTGGCCTGGAAACGCGCGACAGCCTGAAGGGCAAAATGATTATGCCGGGCGACACCAAACGGGAGCAGCTGCGCAACAACTGGCGTATGTGGGGGCCAAAAGGCTTGCTAACTACGCATGGCGTGTTTGAGTGGGGCATTGCCATTTTGATCAAGCCCTTTGGGCAAAAGCAGATCGCGCTGCGCACCGATGACATTGCCGAGCTGCACGAATACGGACTGCTGGAACTATTCCGCCGGAAAGCCAAAGAGATCAGCGCGCTCGGTATGTACGATCAATACCAGAAGATGGGCTGGACACCGGCACTTGTTCGCCAGGCTCGCCGTTCGCTCGTGCCAACAATTGTGCACGTAGTAACACTGGCGTGGTACGCGGCCTGCATTGATGCCGGCCTGGTGAAGGGCAAATAGTGCGTATCGTCGCTGGAAACTTGGGTGGCCGAGTATTCAACTCTCCTGGCACAGAACGTACGCACCCCATGAGCGAGAAAGCGCGCGGCGCACTGTTTAACATCTTGGGCGATATTAGCGGCTTTCACGTGCTCGATGTCTTTGCCGGCAGCGGCGCACTGAGCTTTGAAGCACTGAGCCGCGGTGCGCAACAGGTCGTTGCCATCGACAGCGACAAAAACGCCCAAGCGGCCATTGCCGGCAACACCAAAGCCCTTGGCCTACAGAGTCGTTTGACGCTGGTGCGAGCTTCGGCCAATGCCTGGCTACAAACCAGCTCGCAAACCGACTTTGATCTCATCCTCTGCGACCCGCCGTACAACGACCTCCAAGCAAATCTGGTTGCGCAGCTGAGCGAACGTTTGCGGGCCGGCGGCTTGCAGGTGCTGTCCTGGCCAAGCAGCGCGCCACTGCCCGATTTGCCGCTTACGTTTCTGCAGGCCCGGAACTATGGTGATGCGCAGCTAGCCTTTTATCGCCGCTTGCAGTAAAATAACCCTTGCACGCGCGGGCGAGTGGTGAAATGGTAGACACGCTAGCCTTAGGAGCTAGTGGGGCAACCCGTGGAGGTTCAAGTCCTCTCTCGCCCACCAAACTAAAACAGTCAGGTTACGGCCTGGCTGTTTTAGTTTGGTGTGGAAGCTGGGTGGCCGGGCTTTTTCTCGTCCGCCAACGACACGTATCCATAATTCGCATCTAATGTTATAATAGGTAAGAATAATTGAGTCTGTTATGTTAGTTCAGCGCTTTGAATATCTGGATAAACCGAACGAAGTCGTCATATATCTTACGCAGTCTCAGCTTGCAACCATAGATAACGCATTGGTCGAAAGAGGCCGGCAGCAACTCACCGACTCAGACGAAGCGGTGCAGCGCGCGTACTGCAAGTCGCTGCTTCAGTTGTTGTGCACCGAGCGGCCGCTGCGTCATGTAGCTGGCATAGGCAGCGACACTCTCGTTGATTCAGATGTGGTGGGCGTGGACGCTGCGCGCAGCGCCTTTTCTCCACCTGACGACGATGCCTTTGACCCAAACTACCGAGCAGTAGACGTTTCCATCCGGCTGTTCGACGCCGAGGGCGAACGGGCCGCAAACGATTTTATAGACCCACGCATGGAAATCCACATGGCCAACATGAGCCGCGCCATGCAGGCGGCGCGCGTTGTTGTAGCCTGCAGTCTTGTGCCGCCAAGCTACGCCTGAATAGAGTAGGGGACATTGCTAAGGCGACCGTTATATGTTACAATTGTACTCGTCCCGTGCGCACGCATGTTCGCACACAAGGGACCTCTCTGAGGGGATGTGATTCACCATGCCGAACCTGTTGGACATCGCCAACCGGGCGAAGGCCAAGGTTGACGAGCTCCGGCACAGTTACACGCCGGACAAGTCTAAGCGTAGCTACAAGCGCTACGCCTGGTTCTGCAACAAGACCCACTCCTGGCGGCGCGGGAACGAAGGTTTCTGTCGCTACTGGCGGGTGGCCTGGATCTACGCACCGCTGCTCAAGGCGGCGCCGTACATCTTCGGCACGGTGGGGGCGTTCGCGTTCATCGTTCTCGCGACGATCTTCGCCACGCACCTGAACGCGCTGTTCGCCCTGCTGGCCCTGATCGGCATCGCCGTGTACATCGTCTGCGGTGGCTACATGGGCAAGGAGCTCGTGTACGCCGTTTACGATGGCGATCAGTTCGGCTCTGGCACATGGTTGGCTTACAAGCCGCTGTGGGTCAAGGTCGCGCTGACGCTGCCGGTGGCGCCCATCGCGGGTTTCGTCTTCGGCGGATTCAGCCTGATGCACGGCCTGCTCGTCCTCCAGGAGGATCACCAGTTCTTCACCAAGATCTGGCACTTCCTGGTCGACGCGCACTTCGCCGAGCGGCGTCCGTGGCGCTGGCTGCGTGCCTGGCTGGCTCTCGAGGCCATCCTGGTCGGACTGGCGTTCACGTCGTGGGTCGGTGCGTACCTGCTGTGGGTGTCGGCCTTCCCTGTCGGCATCACGGCGTTCAGTCGGTTCCTCGGCTGGACAGTGCGGCGTCAGCGTCAGCGCGAGCTGGCGTCCGTGCAGCTGGGCAGCCTCGGGCGCGTGAGCTACACGACTCCGGTCGTGTACAGCCGCCCGTCGGCACCCCCGCGCGCAGTCAAGCGGCGCACCTTCGGTCGGTCGTTGATCGACAACGTGAAGGGCGCGGCCAAGCTCGTGTGGACGGGCATCGTGTTCGTCAAGAACCCGTTCTGCCCGAAGGTCAACCTGTAACACCCTCGAGAGGATCCTAGCTCGCTAGGATCAGCCGGCTCTGCCGGTCGGGAAGGCGCGTTGCCTGTTTGTTCGGTCGCTTTGCGGCCTCAACAACCTAGCGCGCCTTCCCGTCTCACCAAATGCCGTGATGCGTCGTGGCACTTGGTGAGACAAAGCGTTGGAGCGGTAGATCTGTACACTTTCAACGTATTATTGTATGGTATATTGTGTCGCTTGATTTTAAGCGAAGTAGCAGAGAGTCAAATAAGGAGTTGAGCTGCAAGCAGCTGGCCTGGCGGCTATTTGCAGCTCACCTCCTTTTGGAGACTCATGTATACATGGGTAGTTCGCATGGTGCGAACGCAGTGAGCGGCGTGATGGGAGAATCATGCCTGGATCAGCCGTGCGACCCGTCGAGGGGAACCTGAACTTTACAGGACTCCTCGACACCGTGCAAACGATCATCACCAACCGGAACGGCCCCGCCGCGATCAGTGGCGAGGAGTTGGCTCTCAAGGCCAGCACCGTTCACGACCTCGTCCGGAACACGCTGGCCAAGCTGACGGCGCACATCAAGCGCCTGAACGCGCGGCTGGCGGCCAAGGACAAGGAGATCGTCGGGCTGCGCGAGCAGCTGACGGAGCAGAGCGACCGGCTCACCTACGCCAGCATGCTGGTGGAGAACCTGCGCGACAGCGCTTTCGTCACCGCGCAGGTTGCTGGGATGGTCAACTCCGTCGATTACGGGAAGGAATGGGATCGCGAGCCGATCTTCTACCCGACCCGTATGGAGTTCAGCCCGCCCGGGGTGCTTGTCTCGTACAGCACTACCGACAACGTGGTTGAGGTCTACATCGACGACCTCCGCCGCCCGAAGCTGTCCCTCGCCGTACCACACGATGGCCGGCTGACCGAGGAGCAGTGCGCAGCAATGCTCGCCTGTCTCCAGAAGGCAGCCCAGACCAACCCGCCAGACGAGCTCGTCCGGCGGGCGATTGGCCGGGCTGCCGTGTACAGCAGCGAGTAGCATCAAGGGTGGACTACCCCTAGAGGAGGCTACGGCAGGCGAGTGGTCGCATCCGCGATCAAACAACTGTCGTAGCCTCCTCGCCCACCCATATGTACGGAACGGCCGCTTGGCCGTTTTTTGTTGCCCAAAGGGTCTGCTATGCTACAGCATATGCATCATGTTATCTACGTGCCTGGCCTGGGCGATCAGAAACTGCATGGCCAGCGACTGGTGGTGAAGCTATGGCGGGTGTTTGGCGTACGCGGCCATCTGGTGTCAATGCACTGGGCAGACAAAAAACCCTTTGAAGCTAAACTGAAGCGTCTGCTGGCGCGCATTGACGAGCTAGCGGCCGATCCCTACGCCCAGGTGTCGCTGGTAGCTTCGAGCGCCGGCGCCAGCGCTGTGTTGCTGGCGCTTGCCGCGCGGCCGCAGCAAGTCGGCGCGGTGGCAATCATCTGCGGTAAAGTGCACCGTCCAGAAATCGTCAATCCGGCCTACTATCGGCACAACCCGGCGTTCAAACAAGCGTTGGCCGAGCTCCAAGTTGTCCTGCCGAAACTCGAGCCAACCGAGCGCTACCGTATTCTGTCGCTGCATCCGCTGCGCGATCAAATAGTGCCGCCAGCGGACACCGTGATTCGTGGGGCTCGCAACCGGCTGGTGCTATCGGTGGGACACGCGTTGAGCATCGCTCTGTGTCTGACGCTCTACGCGCCGGTGATTATGCGTTTTATAAAGACGCACGCCAGCCCGCCGCAGCCCGAGGGCAAGAGCAAACTGCTATAATAGAACGAAAGTAAGGACTTTTGTGATGGCACTATCTGTGGAGCCCTACGTCGGGGCGCGGGATTTTTACCCCAAAGACGAACGCGTGCAAGCCTACATGCGTGCCACCATGCGCCGCGTGGCCGAAACTTTCGGCTACGAGGCGTACGACGCACCATTGCTCGAGCCGGCAGATCTATATGCCACGACTACCAGCGCAGAGATCGCGGACACGCAACTCTATACGTTTGCCGACCGCGGCGGCCACCGCCTTGCTATACGGCCAGATATGACGCCGTCCACGGCTCGCCTAGTGGCTGCCAAACGCAGCGATCTGACTTTTCCGCTTCGCTGGTACTCGCTGCTCAACTTGTGGCGCTACGAGCAGCCACAGCAGCAGGAGCGCTCGCGCGACTACTGGCAGCTCAGCGTTGACCTGTTTGGCCCTGGCAGCGTTCACACCGACGCGGAGATTATCCAACTGGCCGATACCGTGCTGCAAACAGTTGGCGGCACGCCCGAAATGTACAGCATTGGCGTGAATCACCGCGAACTGCTGCACTTCATTCTGAGCGAGTATCTCGGCCTGGACAGCGTTCAGATCCGTACGGTCATACAGCTGCTTATCCGTAAGCCTAGACTAACGCACGAGGCCTTTGTAGCCGAGATTGACGCCAGTTTCACCCCCAGCCAGCGCGAGGCGAACGCCAGCACCAAACTACTGGGCTTACTCAAAACCAAAACCGTAGAGCACCTGCCCGAGGTCATCCGCATGCAGCGCGCCGCGCTTGAATTAAAGGAGTTGTTCCACAGCTTAAAGGCTGCTGGCGTGCACAGCGCGCACTTCGACCTGAGCGTGGTGCGCGGCCCCGACTACTACACCGGCATGGTGTTCGAAGCTATGGACGAGAATCCGGAGCACCGCCAGTCCATGCTCGGCGGCGGCCGTTACGACCATTTAGTAGAAATGTTTGGTGTGGAGCCAGTGTCGGCCGTCGGCTTTGGCTTTGGAAATGTCACCTTCGAAAACTTTCTGCGTGGCCATAAACTGCTGCCCAAAGCTCACGTTGAAACCAATGTCTATGTGATCGTGGCGCCAGCGCTGCTAGACAAAGCCCAGCCAGTCATTGCCGAAATGCGCCACATGGGTGTCACCGTGGCAGTCGATTTTTCGGGCCATGCCGCCGACAAGCTGCGGCAGCTGGCCAAGAAGAAGGGCATTCGCTACGCGCTCACCATCACCGCCAAGGATTTAGACGACGAGCAGTACGAGCTCACCAATCTCCACACCGGCAAAGTCGAGCGCCATAGCCTAGCACGCACCGTGTCTCTGGTAAAAGACCACCGACACGCTGAACCGGCCGACGATTAGCCCCTGGCCAAAACGTCGCTCATCTGTTACAGTCTGTAAGTATGCAAATTACCAAGAAAAAATTATCCGCCACCAAGGTGCAGCTGACACTGGTCGCTGACGCACCTGAACTCCAAAAAGCTAAAGATGCCGTGCTTCGCGAGCTTGGCGCCGATCTTAAAATTCAAGGCTTCCGCGACGGCAAAGCCCCGCAAGCAATTATCGAGAAACACCTGGATCCAACTCGTCTGCAAAGCGAGTTTTTGGACCACGTTGTCAACAAATTGTATGTAGCCGCGCTGGATCAAGAAAAGCTGCGCCCGGTGGAGCAGCCGCAGATCAAACTCACCAAATTTGTGCCGTTTGACACTGTAGAGGTCGACGCCGAAGTTGAAGTGGTGGGCGACATTACGCTGCCAGACTACAAAAAGACTAAACTGGCCAAGGAAAAAGTTAGCGTTACCGCCAAAGACGTCGACGCGGTGATTGCCGACCTGCGCCGCCGCGAAGCTGAGCGCAAAGAGGTCACGCGCGCCGCTAAAAACGGCGACCAAGTCACGCTGGATTTCGCCGGTGTCGACGCCAAAACCAAGGAGCCGATCGCTGGCGCCGACGGCAAAGACTACCCGCTCACTCTGGGCTCAAACACCTTCATCCCTGGTTTTGAGCCAGAAGTTGTGGGCCTCAAAGCCGGCGAGCAAAAGACCTTTACCGTGACCTTCCCGAAGGATTACGGTGCCAAGGAGCTGCAAAACCGCAAGGTCAGCTTTACGGTCACCATTAAAAAGGTCGACGAGTTAGTTGAGCCGGCACTGGACGACGCCTTGGCTGTCAAAATTGGGCCGTTCAAGACGGTGCAGGAGCTGAAAGACGACATCAAGAAGGAGTTAGTTGCCCGCGCCGAGCAAGACACCGAGCAAAAGTACGCCGACGACCTCATCACCAAGCTCGCCGAAAAGACCAAAGTGGCTATCCCAGCCGTGCTGATCGATGAGCAGATCGATCGCCTCGAGAAAGACCAGCGCCAAAACCTACTCTACCGCGGGCAAACTTGGCAAGAATATTTGGAGACCGAGGGCCTGACCGATAAAACCTACCGCGAGAAACAGCGCCCAGCCGCCGAGTTACGCGTCAAGGCAGGCCTCATGCTGTCCGCCGTGGCCGAAGCCGAGAACATCAGCATCACCCAGCAAGAATTTAGCGCATATTTGCAGGCGCTCAAGGCGCGCTACACAGATGCGCAGATGCAAGCCGAGTTGGCCAAACCCGAAGCCCAGCGCGAGCTCGCCTCTCGCTTGCTCACCGAAAAAACCGTAGCCAAACTAACTGGCTACGCTAGCAGCAAGTAATTACGCACACTTTCGTCCTTTTAGACTCGTCAGCATAGCTACACATCTATGGAGTATTGCGAAGGGGAGCAGGTTGGTCGTGTTGGTGATCCCAGGGGATCAGGCGAACACGAGCAACCCGCTCGACCCTTTTTGTTACCGTCTTTGGTGCTTGCTAGCGCCGGTCAGTCCTGCTGGACTTTCTCGCCTTCCTGGCTGGCGGCCTCGGTGTCGGGTGCTGCCACCACGGCAGGCTCATCCTCCTTGGACGGAGTGTCCTCGCGCACCACGGTGTCGGCGACACAGTATCCCAGGATGACGATGACGATGCCACAGATGAGCGCCAGGCCGTACCAGTAGAAGGCGACGTACAGGAGGCTGAGAAGCGCCAAGCCGATGGCGGTAGCCGCCATGGACGTGGCCCACTTCAGCGCCGTGCTGACCTTCTTACCACCGTTGCCGGCAGAGCCGAACAACGCGGCAATCCAAACGGCCACGATCCCGCCCAGCAGGCAGAGGAACCACGCCCCGAAGTTCCCGTCGGTGTGTTGCCACCAGAAGCGGCCAATCGCCATCGCGTAGATGACGAAGCCGAGGGCGGCAGCACCAACGAAATTGGCGAAGGCCTTGCTGATTCGGGCGGCGGTACGAGAGATGGTCACGATGGACCCCTTCCGTGAGCAAAACGGTAAATTGCTGAATCTCCGAAGAGAATTCATTCATGTTATAGCATATAACTGTAACTTGGACAAGCATACCTACAAGATCTAGCACTCTTGACGTGAGAGTGCTAGAACCATATACTGTAAGCATGACACAACCACAAAGCGTACTTATTCCAACAGTTATTGAAAGCGACGGCCGCGTGGAGCGGGCGTATGACATTTATAGCCGGCTACTCAAGGACCGCATTATCTTCCTGGGCGACGAAGTCAACGAGCACACCGCCAACATCATCGTGGCGCAGCTACTCTTCCTGCAGGCTGATGATCCGAAAAAGGACATCTACCTCTACATCAACAGCCCGGGCGGCAGCGTCTACGACGCGCTAGCTATCTACGACACCATGCAGTACGTGAGTAACGACATTCAGACCGTGGGCATTGGCGTGCAGGCCTCAGCCGCGGCATTCTTGCTGAGCTCAGGCACCAAGGGCAAACGCATCGCGCTGCCCAACGCCACGGTGATGATCCATCAGCCTTCCAGCGGTACACGCGGCAAGGTAACTGACATGGAAATCGACCTGAAGGAATCGCTGCGCATCAAGCATCGCCTAAACGAGATTATGGCCAAAAACACCGGCCAAAAAGTCTCCAAGATTCAAGAGGATATGGAGCGTGACAAGTGGATGACTGCCGACGAAGCCAAAACCTACGGCTTAGTCGACAAGGTGATTGTAGAGTTGCCAAAAGCCAAATAATATGTTCCGAAAAATGTAGGGAACACCTATTGCATTTATGCTAATTATGGCATATAATGCAATTCCATGGTTGCAAATGAACGAACTTTTGACACAACGGTGGTAACTGAGGGTGGCATTGATTTTGGAATTGTAAGCACGACCCCGGATCACCGGACGTTGGTATACGGTGTTGATCCGCGTATGCAGCCCTTTGCACAAGGCTTGGTGGATTTGCGTACTCGCTCCGGCGCTCCGGCTCACGCTCCTGCCACCTACCTGGCCGAGATTCAATCGGGCGAGTACGGCGGCTACGCGGGCGTCACCCTGGCCCCTTCTTTCTTAGACGACCCAGAGTTCCAGCCGAATAAACCGGCACCGCTGCTGGCTGTTGCTCGACATTGCCTTACTGATGGTACCGTTCGCATTGATAACGTGGCGGTAGACAGACAGTTACGGCAGAGTGGCGAGGAAGCAGACAAGAACTTATACCGCATTGCTGGGCTGCTAGCATTTCAGCGTGCACTCCAGGGCGCGCCCGACACGCTACCAGTTCGCGTCCTTATGCTACACGCCAGCCGCATTGGCGAGCGAGCATTAGTGCAAGCAGGTTTTTTGGGGTATACCGATAAGTTAGGCAATCGACTTGGCTTCCAGGCCAGTAGTGCAGGTAGGGCACAGACTGGCATCAGCAAGGCGCTCAAAAGATTCTCATTAGTAAGTGCTTGACATTTGCTCGCCGCTGCCTCACAATCTTACGCTAAGAAGTAGTGTAAGCATAGGCAGTGCTCGAATTGACGAACCCGTCGAATACCTGTAGCGCCAAAAATCCCTGGCTTAGTAATCTTCGCGCGAAAAAACACTTAACACACTAAGCATTACCGCTTACTGCCGCCGTGTACCCACGTGCGGAGCAGTGGTTTTTGTGCTTTAAAAGCAAGTAATTAAAGGGGAAAAGCTCGTTTATGGCGAAAAGCACTAAGTCTGCGCAAGCTACTGCGCGTGTCTACTACACCGCCCAAGATGACGCCGTGGATCTGGCCAATCTGGTCGACCACCAAAACAGGTCCTTCCAATGGTTTGTGGAAGAAGGCCTGGGCGAACTCATGGCCGAAATTAGTCCAATCAACGACTATACAGGCACTAAATTGGATCTAGCGTTCAAAGATTATCATTTTGACGCTCCGAAGATGACCGAGGCCGAAGCTCGTGAGAACAACGTAAGCTACGAAGCACCGCTGAAGGCCAAAGTCGAACTGACGAACAAAGTAACTGGCGAAGTCAAAGAGCAAGAAATCTACTTAGGCGACTACCCCTGGATGACCAGCCGCGGCACCTTTGTAATTAACGGTGCCGAACGCGTAGTGGTATCGCAGCTGATCCGCTCGGCCGGCGTGTTCTTTACGGCCGACCAGCATGGCGCTAACAATCTCTACGGTGCGAAAGTAATTCCTGGCCGCGGTGCGTGGCTCGAGTTTGAAACTGCCGCCGCTGGCGGTTTGTTTGTAAAGATCGACCGCAAGCGCAAGATTGCGGTAACAACCCTGCTGCGCGCTCTGGGCATGACCGAAGCACAGATGAGAGAAGCCTTTGCGCATGTCGACACTGGCAAGCTCAGCCATTTGCAAGCCACCCTCGACAAAGACCCAACTCGGGGTCAGAGTGACGCGCTGATCGAAGTCTATCGCCGTTTGCGACCTGGCGATCTGGCGACTGTGGATAACGCCCGCGCTTTAATCGAAAACATGTTCTACAACTTTAAGCGGTTTGACTTTTCGCGCGTAGGTCGCTACAAAATCAACAAACGGCTGAATTTGGATGTGCCGAACACCGTTGAAAACCGCGTAATGCGGCTGGAAGACCTGATTGCCATCGTGGCCGAGCTAATCCGCATGAACAACACGCAGGAGCCGGGCGACGACATCGACTCCTTGGCAAACCGCCGCGTGAAACTTGTTGGTGAACTAGTGCAGCGCCAATTCCGCATTGGCCTGCTGCGCATGGAGCGCAACACCAAAGACCGCATGAGCATGAGCGAGATCGAGACCGTTTCCCCCGGCCAACTCATCAACGCCCGTCCGGTAGTGGCCGCAGTGCGTGAATTCTTCGCCAGCTCCCAGCTGAGTCAGTTCATGGACCAGATTAATCCCTTGTCTGAACTCGCGCACAAACGCCGCCTCAGTTCGATGGGCCCTGGCGGTCTATCCCGTGAGCGCGCCGGCTTTGAAGTCCGCGACGCCCACGCCACTCATTACGGCCGCATCTGTGCCGTAGAAACACCGGAAGGTGCGAACATCGGCTTGGTGTCTAACCTCGCCAACTATGCTCGCATTAATGAGTACGGTTTTATTGAAACCCCATACCGCAAGGTAGTTAGCGCCGTGACGCCGAAAGACGCTGCGGGCTACATTGCCGCAGTGAACCTGGAAGACGCCAAAGGCAAAGTTATTGTCAAAGCTGGCAAGACCATTACCAAAGACGATGCTGCCAAGCTTGCCAAGGTAGAGGGCCGCGTAACTTGGCCGGTTAAGGCAAAAGTTACCAGCAAAGTAGAATATCTGGACGCCGCAGCTGAAGAATCAGCCGTGATCGCTGGTATCGGCAACGAAGTGGACGAGAATGGCTACTTTGTGGCCGACCGCGTCGGCGCTCGCACGCATCTGAAACCCGGTGAGGCCGACGCCAACGACGTCACCCACATGGACGCCGCCCGCAACCAGATTATTGGTAGCAGCGCCGGCTTGATTCCGTTTATCGAAAAGAACTATGTGTACCGCTCATTGATGGGTAGCAACCAGCAGCGCCAAGCGGTGCCGCTTATCCAGCCCAAGGCGCCGATCGTCGGTACTGGCCTGGAAGTGGCTGCCGCCCGCAACACCGGCCAAATGATTCTGGCCGAAGCCGACGGTGAAGTAGTAAAAGCTAACGGCGACGAAGTATTGGTGGCGTACAAAGACGGCAACGTCCGTTACGAACCACAGCACTTTATTCGCAGCAACGAAGGCACTTCCATCAACCAGAAAGTGGTGGTCAATACCGGCGACAAACTGAAAGCCGGCGACGTGTTGATTGAAGGCATGAGCATCGAAGGCGGCGAACTGGCCCTTGGCAAGGACCTGGTCTGTGCCTTTATGCCCTGGAATGGCTACAACTTCGAAGACGCTATCATCATCAGCCGCAAGCTGGTGGAAGACGACACGCTTACCTCAGTGCACATCGTGGACTTTATGATTGAAGTGCGCGAGACCAAGCTGGGGCCAGAAATCGTCACCCGCGACATCCCCAACGTGTCCGAAGAAGCCCTGCGTCACCTGGACGACGACGGCATCGTGCGCATCGGCGCCGAAGTACACCCCGGCGACATTTTGGTGGGTAAAATTACTCCGAAGGGCGAGCAAGAACTCAGCTCTGAAGAGCGTCTGCTGCGTGCTATCTTCGGCGAAAAAGCCAAGGAAGTCCGCGACACTTCGCAGCGCATGAGCAACGGCAAGCACGGTAAAGTGGTTGGTGTGAAGGTCTTTAGCCGCGAGAACGGACACGAGCTGAAAGCCGGCGTGCTGATGCAAATTCAGGTCTTTGTGGCTCAGATGCGCAAGATTAGCGTCGGTGACAAGCTTGGTGGCCGCCACGGTAACAAGGGCGTTATCGCCCGCATTCTGCCAATCGAGGACATGCCGTTTATGGAAGACGGTACGCCGGTGGACATCATTTTGAACCCGCTTGGTGTGCCAGCTCGTATGAACTTGGGGCAATTGTTTGAGAGTCACTTGGGCATGGCTGCCCGCGCTTTGGGCATCAAAGTTGCCAGCCCGTCGTTTAACGGTGTGTCGGCTGACAAAATCAAAGAACTTTTGCAGCAAGTTGGCCTGCCAGAAGACGGCAAGCAACAACTCTACGACGGCCGCACTGGCGAGGCGTTTAGTGAACGCACCACCGTTGGCAGCATGTACATGATCAAACTTAACCACATGGTGGCCGACAAGATCCACGCCCGCTCAACTGGTCCATACACCATGGTCACCCAGCAGCCGCTCGGCGGTAAGGCGCAGAACGGTGGCCAGCGCTTTGGAGAAATGGAAGTGTGGGCGCTGGAAGCTTACGGCGCCGCCACCACGCTGCAAGAAATGCTGACGATTAAGTCCGACGACGTCTACGGCCGCAGCAAAGCCTACGAATCGATCATCAAGAAGACCGCAATTGTCGGCCCCAAGGTTCCAGAGAGCTTCAACGTGCTGGTGAAGGAACTGCAAGGTCTTGGTCTCAAGGTTGACCTAATCGCTTCTAATAAGGTAGTTGACGCCGAGCACGTACTGGCCACCAACGTCCGCGACGAAGCGGCTCATCTCTCTGAGGTAGAAGTGCCAGCCCCGACTATCCCGAACATCGACGTGACTGAAGAAGCCGCAGTGGATGAGTTCATGGTTATGGACGACGAAATCAGCGATGAGATTGTTGACGAAGGCACCGATGAAGATTTGAGTCTAGTCGCGCAGCCCGAGGATATGCCAATGCAGCTCGGAGACGATACCGACACGGACACTGAAGCAGACAAGGAGGTCGAATAATGCGTAGGTATTCATACGGCACCAATATTGCCGATTTTGACGCAGTGCGTCTGGCGGTGGCCAGCGCTGCCGACATCCTAGAGTGGTCGCACGGCGAGGTTACCAAGCCGGAGACAATTAACTACCGCACCCAAAAGCCGGAGCGCGACGGCTTGTTCTGCGAGCGGATCTTTGGACCGGTCAAAGACATCAACCCCCACGACGCAAAATACAAAGGTGTGCGCAGCCGCGAAGCCGCTGTCGACAAGAACGGCGAGCTGGTTACCAAGAGCATTGTTCGCCGCGAGCGCATGGGCCACATCAGCCTGGCCGTGCCGGTGGCACACATTTGGTTCCTGCGTGGCACGCCATCGGCCATCGGCCTGCTTTTGGGCGTCACGGTAAAGAACCTGGAACGTGTGGCCTACTTCGCCAGCTACATCGTCAAGCGAGTAGACACCAAAAAGCGCGATCAATACCGCGCCGATAAAGAGGCCGAGTACGCTGCCGCCAAGGAAGCCATTAAGCTCCGCTTCGAAAAAGAAGCAGAAGCGCCGGAAGCCAACGTCAAAGCCCTAGCTGAGCTGCAAACCAAGGAAATGGTCGAGCTGGACAAAGAGTTCGAAGCCGTTAAGGCGCAGCTGGACAACCTCGAAGTCCTGCACCTGATGAGCGAGGCCGACTACCGCGCCTTGCCAGAAGATTTGCGCGGCATGATCGAAGTCGGCATGGGCGGTCAAGCGCTCAAGACGCTGCTCGACCAAATTGACCTCAAGGAACTGATTGCCGTACTTACCAAGGAAGCCGACGAAGCCAAGGGTCAGCGCAAGAAGAAGATCATGAAGCGCCTCCGCCTGCTGGAAAGCATGGAGCGCGCCGGCATTGAGCCAAGCAGCATGTGCTTGAGCGTGCTGCCGGTGATCCCTCCGGACCTGCGCCCGATGGTGCAGCTGACTGGCGGCCGGTTTGCCACCTCCGACTTAAACGACCTCTACCGCCGGGTTATCAACCGCAACAATCGCCTCAAGAAATTGATTGAGCTGAACGCCCCAGAAGTCATCCGCCGCAACGAACAGCGCATGCTGCAAGAAGCCGTGGATGCACTCATTGACAACAACAGCGCTCGTTCTGGCCGCGCCGTGGCCGCCACCGGCCAACGCCGCCGGCTGAAGAGTCTCAGCGATATGCTGAAGGGCAAGCAGGGCCGCTTCCGCCAGAACCTGCTGGGTAAGCGCGTGGACTACTCTGGCCGCTCGGTAATCGTTGCCGGCCCAGAACTCAAGATGCACCAGTGTGGCCTGCCGAAGATGATGGCGCTTGAGCTATTTAAGCCATTCGTGATTGGCGAACTGATCGCCCGCGAGCAAGCCCACAACATTCGCTCTGCCACCCGCATGATCGAAATGAACGAAATTGCCGTCTGGGACGCGCTGGACGAAGTTATTCGCGGCAAGTACGTGCTGCTCAACCGTGCGCCGTCGCTCCACCGCTTGAGCATCCAGGCGTTCCAGCCTGTGCTTATCGAAGGCCGCGCCGTGCAGTTGCACCCGCTGGTTTGTAAAGGCTTTAACGCCGACTTCGACGGCGACCAAATGGCCGTCCACTTGCCGCTGAGCGAAGACGCCCAGGAAGAAGCCCGCACCATCATGGCGGCCAACGTCAACCTGCTGAAACCAGCCGACGGTACGCCAATCCTGTACATTGAGCAGGACATGGTGCTCGGTTGCTTCTACCTGACCTACGATCGCTACAAGCACGAAAAGCCTGTGAAGAGCTTCAGTAGCATGGAAGAGGCGCTGATGGCGGTAGATTCTGGCCAGCTTCGCTTGCAACACCGTATTCGAGTGCCGTTCCGCGGCGAAGTGCGCGACACAACCATCGGCCGCGTGCTGTTCAACGAAGTCTTTCCCGAAGATTTCCCATTCCAAGATGAACCAATGACCAAGAAGAAGCTCCAGCAGGTCATGGCGCTGGTCTATCAGCAGTACGGTCAAGCCAAAACCGCTGAGATCGCCGACGAACTCAAAGACCTCGGCTTCCACTATGCCACCATTTCTGGCATCTCGATGGGCATGAGCGACTTTATTGGCATCGAGGGCAAAGACGCCGAGATCGCCGAAGGTGACATCCGTGCGGCCGCTATTTCCGAGCAGTACGAACAAGGCTTTATCACCGAAGAGGAGCGCCATCGCCTGACGGTTGACACCTGGACCAAGGTGGACACCAAAGTGCAAGAGCTGTTGGCCCAGCAAATTGTTGGCCAGGACTCCACCACGGCCATTGCCATTACCTCTGGCGCCCGCGGTAACATTTCGCAGATGAAGATGTGTGTCGGTATGCTGGGCGTGTTCTCTGACGCCGCCGGCCGTATTATCGAGCTGCCGGTTAAGTCCGGCTACATTGAAGGTTTGGACCCGCTGGAATACTTCACCGGTACCCGCGGTACCCGTAAAGCCCTTATTGACATCGCCCTGAAGACCGCCGACGCCGGTTATCTGACCCGCCGTTTGGTGGATGTATCGCAAGATGTATTTACCATCGAAGGTGACGACAGTGACGAGCTCGACCCCGGCTTTGCTATGCTACGAGCCGATGCCGAAGAGATCGGCGTCAGCTACGCCTCTCGCCTGGAAGGCCGCTACGCCTCTAAGGCCGTAAAGGGGCACGTCAAGCGCGGCGAGCTAATTACCGCCGCCATTGCGCAGTCCATTGAGGCCGATGCAGCCGTTGACGGCGTAAAGGTGATGAGCGTGCTCAGCGCCACTTCGGTGCGCGGTGTGCCACAGAAATCTTACGGTGTTGACCCAGCTACTGGCGAATTGGTAGCGGCGCATCATCCTATCGGTGTGATTGCTGCCCAGTCTATCGGTGAACCAGGCACCCAGCTGAGCCTGGACTCCAAGCACCGTTCCGGTGCCGTGGTAGCCGACGACACCGCCCAGGGCCTTTCCCGTGTCGAAGAGCTGTTTGAAATCCGCACACCAAAGGGTCAAGCCTACCTGACCGACATTTCTGGCACCGCCACTGTCTGGGAAGAAGGCGACCACTACGTCATTCAGGTCACTGCCAAAGACAAAGCCAATCTTACCTTTAAACTGGGCGAACGCGTGGCCAAGATCCGCGGCGGCAGTGACGTGGCTATCGGCGACGTAGTTGCCAGCATGGAAGACGGCTCCGAGCCACTAGTCGCGCCAATGGCTGGCAAAGCCGAGGTCACCGACAAAGCGGTCATCATTACTCCGGCCGGCCAAAGTGTGGTGCGCTACGAAATCCCAGGCTTTAAACAGTTGACCATCCAAGATGGCGACAAAGTAGAAGCCGGTCAGCGCCTGACCAACGGTTCTATCAACCTGCCAGAGCTGATGCGTTTGCAAGGCGTGGAATCCACCCAACGCTACATCATGAACGAAATCCTGCGCATCTTTGCCGCGCAGGGGCAGAACATCGCTGACAAGCACCTGGAAATCATCGTGCGCCAGATGTTCAGCCGCGTCCAAATTGAGGAAGCTGGCGATAGCGAGTTCGTAACCGGCGACGTGGTCAGCAAACTGGCTGCCGTAGAGGCCAATGACGCGCTTGCCACCGCTGGCAAGACGCCCGCCAAGTACAATCAGCTAATCCTGGGCATCACCAAGGCGTCCTTGAGCACCGACTCGTTCCTAAGCGCCGCGTCGTTCCAGGACACCACCCGCGTGCTGATCGCCGCTGCCACTTCTGGGCGCGTGGACAAGCTGTTTGGCCTGAAGGAAAATGTGATCCTCGGCCGCAAGATCCCAGTTGGCACCGGTTACGGCGCCGCCGAGCGCTTGGCTGCCGAAGCCGCCGAGCTCGAACTTGCCGCCGCTGAATAGCCATGGCTGCCGAGATTCAGTATTCCGAGCAATATCCGGCTGGCTACACTGAAGTAGAAGGCGTGCCGCATCATGCGCGCGTCTTCTACGAACATAGTAACGACAAGGCCTTTACCGGCGGCGCCGAAGTGCACATCGAGCCGCCATTCACGGCCAGCTCGCTGTTTTACGAGGCATTTGAACGGAGCGATCTCGTCATAGAGCATTACGTTACAACGGTTGGCGCTACAGTTCTACTGTTCTTCACCGAATATGATGACCCAGAGGATTACGACACTTTTTTAGAGAGCGGGGAGCTGCAAGCTGTAGCGCGCCAAGAAATTGTACAGATAGTGCGGGATATGATCGACAATCTCAACAACGTCTCGCTTGGCAACCGCACGCCATTGCGCGCAGATAGCTAATCTGTTACAATCAGTTCATTAAAAGTGATTCGAGCCAGGTGAGCAAGGCAGCGCAGAGTTGGCACTCGCGTTCGTCCACTTGATGCGCGTAGATCACGCAATAAGGAGTATAGATGCCAACAATCAACCAACTTATCCGCAAGCCGCGGGCCAAGGTGACCAGCAAAAGCAAGTCGCCGGCTATGCAGCGCGTGGTCAACAACCTCAAAACGACTAACTACGAAAAAGCGAGCCCGCTGAAGCGTGGCGTGTGCGTGAAGGTAACCACCAAGACACCAAAGAAGCCAAACTCAGCCCTGCGTAAGGTTGCCCGCGTCCGCCTAACCAACGGCTACGAAGTGTGGGCCTACATTGGCGGCGAAGGACACAACCTGCAAGAACACGCAGTAGTGATGATTCGCGGCGGCCGTGTGCCAGATCTTCCTGGTGTGCGTTATCACATAGTACGTGGTGCACTTGACCTCCAGGGTGTTCAAAACCGCAAGCGCGGCCGTAGCAAGTACGGTACCAAGAAGGAGAGCAAGTAATGACTACTGTAGCTGAATTAGGAATGCTTCTTGATGAGCGCGTTGCCATGGGCAATTTGTC
>DATIIL010000007.1:0-125607 GCA_035479655.1 Saccharimonadales bacterium (SeqCode) | reverse complement strand
CATTGTTCACCGCGACGCGTAACGCTTGGAACGTACGCGTCGCTGGGTGAACTTTGCTGTGCCCTGGCCAGGCTTTGGCAACGAGAGTGGCGAGTTCTTGTGTGGATTTTATGGGGCGCTCCCGCACTATGAGTTTGGATATTGCCCGAGCTTTTGGCTCCTCGCCATACGTCCTTAGGATTCGCACAAGTTCTTCCTCAGAATAGCTATTGATCACCGTTTCTGCGGTTAGTTCTTGTGTTGTATCCATTCGCATGTCGAGCGGGCCATCTTTTTGGATGGAAAACCCACGACTCGCCTGATTAAGGTGCGGTGACGAAACGCCCAAGTCGGCTAAAATAAGATCAAATTGCCTGCTCTCTGCCTGCAAGTTTTGGCTTGCCGTTAGAAAGTCAGCGCGCCTTACGCTTACGCCTTGCGTTTCAAACCGTTCCCGTAGCCGTTTTTCGGCGTTCGGATCGCGATCGATCAGCACAGCTTCACTTGGGGCCTTAGTTCTGTCCAATATCGCCGCGGCGTGGCCGCCGTATCCGCCCGTAAGGTCGAGGTAGCTTTCCCCTTCCCTTGGTGCCAAATACTGCAGTGTTTGCCTAAGCAACACTGGAATGTGTTCTTCTTTATTTTTGTCGTCTTGGTGCATCCTTGCATCCACTATATCAATTTTTGTTTTGATGTTTGTTTTTGCAAGATCACCTAATCAGCAGCCAACTGTTTGTTTTGTAGTTTTTGTTTTTGTTTGTAGCCAAACACTGGGTATGTGTAGAAGTTTACAAAAAACGCGAACGGATTTGAAAAATCCGTTTAACTTCTTACTAGGTGTCTGGCTGTAAGTTGAGAGACTTATGTGTGAGGTGGAGTTTTGGGAGGTGTTCGTAAGAACGAAGGTGCGAGGGTTTTTAGTAGGTGGTGCCCTATGACCACCTGTTGACTGCCGAATAGCTGATCTCGAGTGTGAGTTTTGTTGTTCTCTGCCAAATTTTTAAAGTGCCTGTACCCGCGCCAGCTAACTACTGCCCGACATAAGCCGCCAATACTTCCCGACGCGTACCGCCACGACGTCTTTATCGATCCCGGCGTAATCCAGTAAATGCTGCTCCAGGCTGATGCGACCTTGCTTGGCATCGCACGAGCCTTCTACCTTGCCAAGCCGAAATTTAACGTTGAGGTCGGCTACTTGCTCGTCCAGCAAATTGCCTTTGAGTAGTGGCTCAACTTCGTCGTCCCATACCTGCTTGGGGTATATATGCAAATACTTTTGGAATCCGCGGGTCACAACTACCCCTGTGGCAAACTCCGCACGAACTTCCGACGGAATGGTTAACCGTCTCTTGTCGTCGAGTTTACGCTGAAAGTAGTCTACCGTGGCCATTGGTACTTTCTAATTAATTTGCTAGTGGTTTTTGTTTTTGTCGCGTGTAATCTATTTTGGATTACCCACGATTACCCACTGAGCTGATAATACTACCCACTGCTACCCACATACAAGTACATTTTAAAGAAAACAGTGGTGTTTGCTACACCACTTATCCACAGAATTACAGATATGTATAGTTTATCCACAATATATAGCGCCTACGGTATGCGGACGGGCGCTAATGCGGCTTAAGCGCCAGCTGAGATTGTGGGCAACTTGGCAGAGATCTCAAAAGTCACCGGCACGCGAGTTGTTTCCTCGCGCATGTATTGGCCAATAATACCGAAACCCTGTGCATAAGCTTGCCGCCAAAGGCTCAGGGCACGTCCGTCGCTTTTGATAACGGCAAACACGATCAGCGTCATCACGAACAATAGACAGTACTGCTTGCGAAAAAAATATTCGAGGTGCAGATGGAACGGCTTTTGCTGTTTGCTATTTTTTGTTTTCATAGTTAGACAATATAACTATAACAATACTTAAGCATTATGTCAAGAAGACTAAACGCTACTTTCGTGGTGCACTGATCTGTAAGATGGCGCGCGCCAGAGCAGCTGGCTCATGACGGATAAACGAACGGTGCGCCGCCAAGCGATCGTGCGTATTCTGGCGAGCCGACGCATCAGTAGCCAGCAAGCGGCGGCCGACCGTTTGGTAGTGTGCGCCCGCCAAAGCTTTGCGAACAATCGCCACTGGCAACTCACCTTCATGACTGTATTTCTTGAGCAGCGCCGGATCGGGCTGCGCGGTGTTGTATAAGACGTAGTCGATGATCGGGCCGCCCGCAAAACGCTCAATCTCGGCCGCGTGGTCAGAGACGCTAAAACCACTCGTCTGCCCTGGCTTTACCACCAAGTTACAGACATACATAACCATGGCTTTGGTAGCAGCTAGTGCTTGAGACACGCCACCCACCACCAACAGCGGGCCGAGCGAAGTATAGATGTCGCCGGGAGCAATCACGATTACATCTGCCGTGCGTATGGCTGCGTCAGCGCTTGGGTTGATGGTGGCCTTTGGCTCTAAGTGTAGGTTCGGGCGACCTTCGTGCGCACTAAACGACATGGCGTCAATTCTGCCCTCGCCGCGTACCGTGGTTTTATCAGGCCAGGTCAGTGCTAAACGCACATTATCTAGCGTAATAGGGAGTACTCGCCCGTTGATGCGCAGCACTCCGGCGGCCACTCGCACAGCTTCGTCAAAGTCATGGGTCATTTTCTCCACGGCACTCAAGAATAGATTGCCAAAGGAGTGACCGCTGAGAGCTCCATCCTCGAACCGGTAATTAAATAACTCGCGTAATTGCGTCGGTGCGTCGCTGAGGGCAACCAGACACTGTCGCACATCACCCGGTGGCAACACGCCCAGTTCATCACGCAGCTGCCCGGTGGAACCGCCGTCATCGGCCATACCAACGAGAGCCGTCAGATCGGCAACATGGGGTTTCAGCGCGCTGAGCACCGAGAAACTGCCGGTGCCGCCGCCGATAACCACAAATTTAGCTCGGCGCTGCGTAGACATGCTTCTGCAGCATACTGTGCTGACCCAAAAAACACAAATGCTGGGGCAACATCTGCTACACTGTTTCCCGATATGACAAAAGTCCGCGGTATCAAACAACTGCTCCTACCCGATCAGCCCAGAGAAAAACTGCGGCTAAAGGGTGCGGCCGCGCTCAGCGATTTTGAGCTTTTGGAGGTGCTGATCGGCAGCGGCACGCGGACAGCCGACGTTGGTTACATTGCACGGAAGACTCAAAGATTACTCGAGGCTAGTAGCGATCAACCGAGCTACGACGCACTTATTGCCATCAAAGGCGTCAGCGTCGCCAACGCTAGTAAGCTGCTTGCCGCGCTGGAATTAGCCAGGCGCCATCTTGTGCGCAATGCTACACCGCTACGCACACACCAAGATGTTGTTGCTCGCTTGCATGATATTCGTACTCGGCAGCAAGAGTATCTCATAGCGCTGAGCCTAGACGGTGGCCAACGGCTTATTGCCCAACGAACAATTACTATTGGTACTCTGGACACAGTAATTATTCACCCGCGGGAGGTATTTGCCGACGCAATTGCCGATCGCGCCGCCAGCATCATCCTCGCACACAACCACCCCAGTGGCGATGTGCGTCCCAGCTCCCAGGACATTACCCTTACACAGCAGTTAGCCGCTGCCGGGCAGCTGCTCGGCATAGTGTTATACGATCATCTTGTCCTCACCAAAACAGAGCATTTCAGCTTCCGCCAGCACCATTTATTGTAAGCAAAATGTGCATTTTACAATAGCTACCCCTGTTAACACCTGGTGTTGCTTTTAGGGAACGTGTGCTATTATCCCGCTAATCTAATCAGGGAGCCTCTTCAGAATGAGTGGGTGTTATATTGAGTTACGAAAATCTGCGGCTCGCGGCAAAGATAGTCCCACAGCGGATATCATGCGCCACTTGCGCACAAGACAGCACTTAGGCAAAGCGCTGATACTCTGCGAGCAGCCGATGGTCTCGCTAAGTGCCGCCCGTAAACAGTGGTTAAAACTCACCCGTGCTGTGCAGCGCCAGCGGTCATGTACGCTGAATGCCGACAAGATTCTCAAATACACGCACACCATTGCGCACATGCAGCGCCTGCGCTTCACGACTAAGCCGCCGCTTGATGAGCCCGGCTCTGATGTGTATTTTCTAACGCCGCAATTGGCCGCCGTGCTACCGGCACAGTGCTGGACGGTTTATGCGCTGTGTGAGCCACCCCTGGAGCTGGCCCGGAGAATCTCAGAACAACTGCCCGATAAAGCGCTGGTGGTAGATTATGGCCGCGGCGTGCCCTGGCGAGAACCTATCGGGCTCCGCCCTAAACGACTGCTCGAAGCACAGGTGGACAGCCAGTGGCGCCAGGTGCGCCACTTTTTACACCGCAATGGCATCGCTATCGACAAGCTGGTCGACGACGACATCCGGAACATAGACGCCATGGATGACGCGCTTGATACGCTGCTCGGCATCAGCCACCACTTTTTAGAAATAGCGAATGAATTTCAGCGTGCGCTTGAGCTTGCTCGGCCGCTCAAGATCGACAAAACCCGCCGGATTGAGTACGACTCACTCGCCCTGCTTGCCCACCGGGTACAAACCTTGTTGCCCGGTGCCTTTAACCAACGTTTCTTAGAAGCTTACAGCGAAGACGACACGTTCTACCTGCACGACGCCAGCCGCGGCCGCTACCTAGCTCCGGGCGAAAGTCTGGCAGACGCCTACGAACGGCACATCCACGCCGGTCGTGAGCGCCTGGCGCGCGCGCTGCAAGAGGTGTACGGAAATAGCAAAGATTAACCGACCGTTCCCTTGCTCCACCAATCGCTGATCCTTTGGGCTGACGGAGGATCGCAGGTAAAACGAACCCGCCGATATGGGCCCGACTTCGGCTCAAGCTCAATAGTTATAAGGCCCGCTTCTTTCATGCGGATGAGCCAAAACTCACGATCCCTTCCCCGCCAGTAAGTGCCGGCCAGAAATCGCCAGGGCACGTTGGTTCCGGGTGCACGCAAATAGCCAGCAAAGTCTTGCATCACTGGCACTTCGGGCACAAACAGTACGCTTGAAACAATGCCCCGGGGTATAACCAGTTTGCTTTTCAGCGCCCAGAGTTTTTCGGCGCCTTCCATGGTCATGGTCAGTGTATCTACGGTGATAGTTAGTTTCATGGGGCTCCGGCTCCAGGTTCAAAAAGCTTCCACTGGCCCTCAGAGATGACGCTTACTTGACCATCAACAACTTGCACAGCCGTTTGATTATCAACAGCGTAGAGTGGATGTTTGGCGGTATGCATATACTGCGCGATTTGTTCGAAGCTAAAATCGTCAGGCGCATGCGGCATAAACTCAAAGTCGACCAAGCCTAAACCGGTAAGATCAGTCGTGTCATGCAGGTTGCGGTCGGCTTGCAGATGCTCTACCACGGCAATTGAGGGGGTGAGAATAAGCGAACCGGCGCTAGAGCCAACATACACTTTGTTGGCCAGACCCTGACGCAGCCACCCGCCAAAATCGACCTGTTGCATCTGTGCCAACAGATAAAACGTATTGCCCCCGCTGACATATACTACATCTACTGCCGCCAATCGATCGCGCCATATCACCTCGGGAGCGGTCGGTTCGATGATATCAACCCAGCCAAAACCATGCCGGCTAAGGTTGGCAAGCTGAGCCAGGAACCAATCCTTGTTGCCAGCTTCCGGGTAGACGGCGGTCGGCACAAAGCCGATGCGCAGCGCGCCCCGCGCCTTACCAGCCAAGCTTTCTAGCGCACTGGCAATTGAATTGTTGGTTACCCCCGCTGACGTCAATAACAACTTCATAGGTATAGTATATCAGCCGCGGGTATGGCGAGCTGGGCTGCTGTTTAGTGCCCGACGACGATTCGAACAATGTCATCGCCGTAGGCCTGCACTTTTTTCTCGCCAAAGCCTGGCACCTCGAGTAGTTCATTGGTGGTTGCCGGCTTGCGCGCCGCCACTTGCTCGAGCGTTTTGTCATGCGCGATGATGTATGCCGGCAGGTTGAGCGCGCGAGCTTTATCCGCGCGCCAGGCCCGCAGCGCTTCAAACAGCACCGGATCGGCCTTAGTAGCCGCCTGCTGCGCTTTCTGGTGCTGCTCGGCCGCGGCTTTGTGCGCGCCGCTTGCTTCGTCGGCCTGCCAGGCAGCGATTGCTTCGGCATGATCAGCCAGTGCTTGGGAACTTCTGGCCCGCAATTCGGCGTCGATCTGTTTAGCGAGTGGACTTACTTTGAGGGCCATGCCGTTGAGGCCATCCAGGATCAAGTGCTTTAGGCTGCGTACGCGACTAAGCGCCACATAGCCCATGCCTTCTACGAAGGCTCTCGACAGATCGATTCGGGCCGCATCAAGTGTCATACCCTGGCTTTTGTGCACGGTAATGGCCCAAGCGAGCCGCAGCGGCAGCTGAACCAATTGGGCGCGGCGCTTGTCGCCATCCATAAGCTCCCAGGTCTCTGGACGAATGGTAATTTCGCGGCCATTTACCAGTTTCACTAGTGGGTAATCTGTTTCTTCCTCGAACCCAATGACCGTGCCGAGCGAACCGTTTACATATTTTCGGTCCTGGGCGTTCTTGATACACATCACCTGCGCGCCCTCTTTGAGACGCAGAACCTCTGGCGCTAGACAGGAGCGCATCAGCTGCTCGACATAGTTCTTGCCGCCGTGGGTCTCCATGTGATATTCGTGTACCTCGCCGCCAATCGCTTCGAGCTGCTCATGGTTTACGGTATCGACATCAACGTTTACCGTTAGTAAACGCGTTTGCGATGCGAACGGATCCTGCGTGGCGCGAGCTCTGGCGTGCAAAGCGTCCAGCTGGCCACGCGTCAGCACGCCGGCACGAATACCGTTCAAAATTTGTGTGTAGACATCGTCCTCTATCTGTCGATATTGTGTTTCCAGGTAGCACACCGTGAACACATTTTTTTGCCATACCTCTGAAGAGATGATAAAGCTACCCTGTCGGCTATCGCGGCGATTGACCGGTGGAAGCTGGAAAAAATCTCCGCAGAGAATAACTTGCAGGCCGCCAAACGGCGCTTCTGTTTCGCGCACTGTACGCAGCACAAAATCAACCATGTCCAGCCGGAAGTCGTGGAGCATGCTGATCTCGTCGATGATCAGAACGTCGGCTTTTTTGAGGAGCTCTTGCCGCGTCTTACCCAGCTTCGCAACCACGTAGGCATCTATTTCGTCGTGCACACCAATACCTGACCAAGCGTGAATCGTCGCGCCGTTTAGGTGCGTGGCCGCCAGACCAGTCGTCGCGGTCACTGCTACGCTACGCCCATTCTGGCGTGCTCGAGCAATGTACTTATTGAGCAAGTACGTTTTACCGGTGCCTGCTGCACCAGTCAGCAACACCGACGCCCCCGACTCTAAGATCGCCAACGCTTCATCTTGCGTCACAATATATCCCCTCGCATTGTGGGACTATTGTAGCAGCAAGTGACCTAAATCTGTCTAATAAAATTACTTATGGCTTCAGCAAGCCAATCACCATTCCCATGGCAATGTAGGTGGCAAAACGATTACCCACCGCCAGCCAGGTCAGCCGCGAAGGCTTGCGCTCAAAGCTGTTGTGAATAGCCAGCGAGGTTGCCGACAAGCCCAACCACAGCCAAAAGGCAGTCTGCACCGAGTCCATAAACCAGGAATTCTTAAAGAAACTATGTGCAATAAAGGCCATATGCGCCAGGATGTATGCGGTGAGGAGCGAACCGAAAATAGCAATCAGCATCGGCCCAATCATCCCCTTTCTCATCTTGGTGTCATCCAGGCCAGCCAGCTTCATCCAAATGGCACCAAACACATTTTTGGAATACCAAATGGTGCCGATGACCATGGCAGCAACCACAGCCAGGAGCACTGCTAGCCAGTTTATTTCTACGCTCATAGAGCCCTCCGTTATTTATGAGCTTAGTATGCGCTCGCCGGCCAATTACTGTCCAGTGCTTTAGACAATTGCCCAGCTGGTGCGTAGCGCATCAACTTCTGGGTGCTGCCAATGATGGTGGGCGGTACCCACAACATGCGCAAAATTATAGGCCCAGGGATCGCTCGGCACCGGACCCAGCACGTGCATCAAACGCATGCCTTCTAAGGCAATATCGCCAGGGTCAATGCTGCTGCTTTCGCCACGCCAAGAGCCCAGAATCTCAACGTCTTGGTTCAGGCCATAGCCGGTTCGGCGAAAACTAACGCCCTCACAATATGAGCTACAACCTTTGGGCCGGTGGTTGCTCAGCCCTTCCGGGGTAACATGAGTTTCGAATACGGCTAAGCCGTCGTCTCTGCCTTGGAGTAGTAACACACCGACGTGATACTTGATTTCTGTGAACGGATTTTTTTGTTCTGCGTCGGTGACGCCGGCGCGGACAAAACCCATAGGGTAGCCACCGTCGTCAAGTTCCAGCCACGCATGTTCCCGCGGCATCCGGCTCGTTAGCGCTGCAACTTCCTTGCTCGCCGCGGTTTCTGTAGTTCGTTGTGGCATATCCCCTCCTTTTATGCGCCTGCGGTGAGCAACATTTCATCGTCGCTCATCGGCTTGAGTGGTCGCTTCTTGATAATTTCGTAGCGCTCGCCGGTCAATGCCGACTCCATATAATCATCATTCAGTAGATTAACGAATTTGGTGAGATCTTTCTGGTTCATAATAATGATCGCGCCGTTATCGTCGACCAGCAGGCTTACGCCGATCTCTTCGGCGTGGTCGATAAGCTGTTCCTGCTTGAGCTGGCCAATTTCCATTTGCTGCAATTTGTTGATGAGCGCTTTGTTGCCAGCCACCGCCGATTGCAGATCAATGCCCTCGGCGTAGCTCAGTTTGTAGTGCTCTTCTATTTCGCGGACTTTGCGTTCGGCAATGCTATTCTTCTTGGCGTCGTAGCCGAAGAGCCGGTCGAGCTTGGCCTGATTAAACACATATAAATCCTGCTCCAGAACGAGCATGTGTGCTTCGGCCGGAATTTTGAGCGCCGCGGCTTGGAAAGGTTTAAAGACTTTGCCGGCGACCATCCAGGTGCCGTCACCCTTCAGCATTTGGCCGCCACTGAGCGCCTTGATAATGTAGAACGGCTCCTTCATTTTGGGGTGCGTGACGCGTACAAACGCGCCTTTGATACGCCTGAGGTCGTGCTCTTCCTCGGCAAATAGCTCTATCTCGTGTTCCTGGGTGCGGATCCAATGCATGACTTCCTTGAGCTTTTCGACGCGCTTCCACGGCACGCGCTGCAGCACGCCGTTTTCGGCTTCGCCGTCGTCAAAATTGCGCACGATCATGCCCTGCTCGGCCCCGTCCAGCACGTAATCGAGCGTGTTGTCCAAAAACAGCGGCTGCAGTTGTTTGTCTAGTTCTGGGGCAACTTTGGTGCGGTAGACGACGTTGTTTTTGTTAATCCAAAACAGCTCCAGCACCAAGTCTTCTTTGTATTCAAAAAGATTATTGGCCCAGGCAAAAACATCGCTCTCTTGGTAGTCGCTGTTATCGGCGGTAATATCGGCCGGCGCCGATTTCTTAGTTACAAGCTGATCAACGGGTGCGTTCGCGGTTTCATCTGGCATATGCCTCATTCTACCCTAGGCTCTCACAAAAAGCTGCTGTAAAAAATCCGGCAACCACTATTTGGCATATTGTGTACGTTGTGACAGGATAGAATTATGAGCGAAACATCTCCTGGTAACGAGGCGCATGAAGCGCACCCGCTATCGCCCGCTACTGCACACCGGCTAGCGCGCATCACCAGCCGCTTTGACGCAGGCGACATCACGGCTGCGCATGCGCATTTCCTGCTGCTGGATGCTTACTGGCGGACGGTCGATGCGGAGGCTGAGGACGACGAACGCCACTATGTGATGCGCGCCGGCCTTGATTTTGCCGCCAGCCAGGCCCTGCCAGACGAAATTGTCTCGGCTAATTGGGAGCAAGCCGAGCGGGAATATGAGGAATGGCTGGAGCTGATTGCCCGCCAGGCCGCCCGCCGCGCCATCATTTTGATCTAAACGCTGACGCTACACGAACCGCACTTCTCTCCTGCGCGCCATGAATCCTTGGTGCGTGGCATACGAACCGGCGCGAGCCTTAAAGATTATCGGGTAAAAACCCTGCGCACATAGCTCAAAATTTTGGGCAGAATCTTCTACTGGGCAATCCAGCGGAATGGTGCCGTCCACGTAGAAAAATTGGCGCTCGCGTGGCTTGCGCGGCCGGTTATCGAGCAAATTATCAAGCAGCAGAACCAGCTCCTGCAGCGCGCGCTTACTGCGGGCCAGCCGGCGATTATACTCAATGGAGATCGCCTGCGGCACTTGGCCAATCAGCGAGCAGTCGGCGATGTCCGGCGGCATGATCGCCACCCGGTCGAAGTCTGAAGCATTGATGATGCGCGTCACTGCCCCGCTGCACTGAGTCGCCAGGAAAAACCGGCCGACGTCGGCACGGGAAGTATGTATATCGACCACGCAGTCATAGTTGCCGGCTGCAATATACCGCAGTATTTTCTGCGCTCGTTTTTGCTCGTAGGTGCGCGGCGGCTGCGTGTTGTAGCTGCGGTTCAAATCGGTTTCCGTAAAGCGCGTATTCAGCCGCAGCGCGCGTGGATTACCAGAAAGGTAATCCACGCTTTGGTAGCGGCCGGTTCTCTCGGCTTTTAAAAACCGCTGTAGCCGCGGGCCGAGTCGCTCGTCGCCGTGCTGCGCGCCAACAATCAGAATGCGCGGGCTCATATGCGGCGTATCCTGTCGATTGCTACCATAATTATGCCGTTACCCGGGTGCTCGGCGATTTCCGGCAACATAGTCAACCGCCTGCCCGGGTCGTCGCCACCGTACAACCCGTCGCCGTAGCGACCAGGCACAAATGGCAATGTGCTTGGATCAGCCTCTACGTGCGTAGCGTAAACCTCTGTTAAATGCCGCACCAAGCCATCGTCTTTAAAATGATGTAATGGATCCGCGGCCTGCAGGTCTGGCGATACCGTATAGAAGCTGCTGGCCATCAGCCGCGGCACAGCCGGATTCCGCGTAACTGAAGCCGCCGCTTCAATCCGATCCGACTCCACGATATCATGGAGCGCCACTGTGCCAAGACCTTGGCCTTGATATTCTTTGCGAATTGCCCGGCCTTCAATTGACAGCAAGTCGCCAATGCCGCCCCCGAATCATGTCATAGAGCGCAAAGCCAGCAATGCGTTTGCCAACGCGCATGATCTGGGCCATGCCCGCTCGTGCAAAGCGTTCGCCTACCTGGGGCGCAAATAGCTCTATTGGCTGGTCAAAAGCGTCGGCGCCCACCTCGTTTAACTCGGTGGCGTTTTGTGTATAAAATGCCGCCGGATTGACCGGCCGCTCAATAGTTACATCTAAAAGTCGTGTGGTATTCATTATAAAATCTCCTGGGAGTATTAAAAAACCGCCTGCGTGGCGGTGTGCGTACAATTTTGCATAAGAAAGCTACGCTCGCCACGAGACAACAAGTTTGTTCCAGAACCAGTAAGTTGATTGATGATAGTTCATCGTGCGCCGATGGTAGCATCTGAGAATATAGCTGTCAACTATTGCACAAAAAATGCAAATTTCTGAATAGCGCTTGTTCGAATCAGCTTACAGCGCTTCTAGGAGTGATGCGACTGCGACGCGCGTTTGCTCGGCGCTGTCACGATCGCGCACCGTGACGGTATTGTCTTCCAGGGTTTGAAAGTCGATAGTGACGCATGCCGGCGTACCGATCTCGTCTTGGCGGCGGTAGCGTTTACCAATGTTGCCGTTGTCGTCCCACATCACGGCGCCCAATTCTTTCTTGAGCATAGCGTAGACTTCGCGCGCTTTGGTAACGAGTTCCGGCTTGTTTTTAAGCAGCGGGCTGACGCAGGCTTTAATGGGCGCGAGGTCTTTGGGAAGCTTCAGGAAGATTCGTTTTTCACCATTCTGCTCATCCTCTGCATATGCTGCAGTTAGCGTCGCCATAACTGCCCGCTCCACACCAAATGACGGTTCTATAACGTGAGGCACAAACGGATCGCTACCGTCTTTCGGGCGATATGCCATACTCCTGCCACTATAATTCTGAATGTTCATGAGATCAAAATCAGTACGATAAGCCAAGCCCAGCAGCTCGTCACGGCCATGAGGGAAATCAAATTCAAAGTCGATTGTACGATTGCTATAATGGGCGCGATCTTCTTCCGACACCTCCAACTCATGCACGTTGGCATCTGGCAAACCGAGAGCCGCGCACCACTCATGAACTTTAGTGCGCCACATCTCAAATGCCTCTTCCCACTTTTCTGGGTGTACAAAGTATTCAATCTCCATTTGCTCAAATTCGCGCGAACGGAAAACAAAATCGCGCGGACTGATCTCGTTGCGGAAAGCCTTGCCCTGCTGCGCTAGGCCGAAGGGTATATCCGGATAAAAACTATCCACGACATTTTTAAAATTGGTGAAGATTCCTTGCGCGGTTTCGGGGCGCAAGTAGCTGATGGACTGTGTGTCATAAAACATGAAACCGCCCAGCTCGCTAAATTCATCATTCAAATCAAATACGACTTCTGACTCGTTCTCACCGTTCAAGAACTCAACGTGCGCCTTAAGACCGCCCGACTGTTTGCGGTCCACGCTGGTGTATTTAGGCCCGACAACATTCTTAAACATCATGTTGAACATCTGGGGATTAGACAGATCGTTGCCCTCTGGGCTTTTTATATTGTTTTCTGCAATGAGCCTCTTAAGATCATCGAGTTTTAACCCGTCAACATTGAATCCTTGATCCTTAAGGAGGTGGTCCGCTCGATATCGTTGATGCGTTTTTGTGTCCTCGACCATAGGGTCGGTAAATGTACCGACATGGCCGCTCGCTTTCCAAACTTTTTGGTTCATCAATATAGCCGCATCGACACCATACATATCGTCGCGCTGGTCAACAAACATCTTCCACCACAAATTCATGATGTTGCGTTTTAGAGCTACGCCCAGCGGGCCGTAGTCCCACGTGCCAGCCAGGCCGCCATAGATTTCGCTGCCTTGGTAGATAAAGCCACGGCGCTTGGCTAAACTAGCAATGTCCTCAAGGGTGATGTCGCTCATATCTGGCAGCATTATACGCGAAGATGGTCGCGCAGCATAGTGCCAACCAGCGGACTTAAGTGCGGCACTAGCGCAGTACTGCCCTGCACCTGTGCGAGCATTTCCGGGCGGTGGCCGCTAAACAGCAGGCGCAGAAACTTGATATCTGCGGCCTTATAGCGACCATGCGGCGATATAGCAAAGCTGACTCGCTCAAAATCGAATGTGTAGCTGGCCGTTTCTTCCAGTCTCTTGCCGGTTTCATCTGTTTGCAAATTGGGCATGTGGCCGCCGAGCTGCAGCAACTGGGTGCCAAACCATAGCTCAATAAGTGCCGTCGGAATCTTCGGCTGGTTTAAGGCTATAAAGGCGTGCTCTAGTAGCTCAAAATAGGCTGGCTCCACTTCGTCCTCGGTGATCTTATTGAGCCGCTTGATAAGCTCGTAGCCGAGCATAGTGCGTTCCAAATCGGCAACGATATGCGCATAATGAGTGCGCAGACGAGTTGAAACCAAGGTGGCGATATCGCTCTTGCCTTTTATGAAAGTGATATCACTGACACTAAACAGCTCAATGCCGCCGGCAAGCTTGCTCTTCACGCGGCGCACACCCTTGGCCATGAGCCGCAGTTTGCCGTACTGCGCGGTAAGGACCGTTAAAATGCGGTCGGCCTCACCAAAGTCAGTGCGCGACAGGACAATGGCTTGGGTTACCTGTTGGTTCATGTAGCTTGAAGCGCGTCGGCTGCTGCTTGTAACAAACTCTGCAGCGACGTTTGCGGTTTATATAAGATGGTCTCGACACCTAAATCGCGCTGCAATACCTCGGCCACCGGCGCTAGTCGCGCAGCTGGCAGCGCCGTGTGTACCACGACCGGTATGTGCTGCCAGTCTGGATACGATCGTAACTCATGCAGGAACTCTATACCATTGTGGTTGGGTAGCAGCAGCTCTAATACAATCAAGTCTGGACGCTGTGTATCAGCAGCAAAAATTGCCCCCTGCGCATCAGTTTGATAGGCCGCAGTATGGCCTGCATATGTGAACGCTTTTGTGTACGTCTTACCAAGTAAGGTGTTAGGTTCGAGTAAAAGGATATGTGACATGAGCAAATAATTTATACAAACTGTAGTTGCCTGCTTGGCTGGAAGGTAGCCGCCAGGCCAGTATGATGTTCAAAGTGCCCCACCCGCAATCGCGTGTTCATGGACTGTAGAATAGCGTCCGCTACAAACAGGCCGGCGCCACTGCCAGCAGCTAAGCCCGTAAAAGGCTGGAACGCTCGCCCACAGAGCTTGAGCGCCGTACGCCACTGCCCCGCTTCCAGCAGCTGGTTCGCGCCATACAGGCCAGTGACAATACCGTGAGGTGTGCGATGTACCGCCAACATAAGCTCGCGACGGCTAGTCGCTTGGCGCGCCGCCATAGCCTCGGCGACCGCAAAGCTCAAGCTGAGCAGCGCAGCCCGCAAACCGCGGGCGTGAGCCATAACGGGCTCATATTTGCCGGCAATGTGCACCTGAACATCGACCTCGTACTGCGCAGCAAACTGCGCAATGCTGTGGGCGGTGTCGGTGAGCAACGCCGAAACCGATACCGGCTCAAGCTCCAGCGCAGTTTGCTCGCGTGCGAGCTGCAAACCAAGCAAGTAGCTATCCACTAGCTGCAGAGCGGCAACGGCCTGAACGTGCACATCGTTGGTATGCAGCGTCTCAGTTGCCCCGGCCAGCTGACTGAGCTCCGCTTGGCGCGCTATCACCGTTAGGGGTACTTTGAGCTGTTCGGCCACCGCCTGTAATATGCTGTGAGCAGCTGCCGGGTCGTTTTCACCACCTAGGCTCATAATCAGCCCCTCCTTCTGCAGCTAGTATAGCACCTGCTTACTACGGAGAGAATGTAACGTACGGCAAAACGTTGTTGTTGAAGTCGCTGAGATAGTCGGTGGATTCGGTCCATATTTCAAGCGTCACGTTGCGCACTGGCACGACGATGATGCTACCCGTCTTGCTGTTAGTAATCTGCCCGTCCAGGCGGGTGCCGACCACGCTGGCTACCTTTGGTAAGGTAAAGGGCGTAGCGGTGAGTTTGCCCTGCTTGACCTGCGAGCCAAAGCCGGCTACGGCTTGATCATAACCCTGATTGATAATTTGCAGCCGCAGCGCATAGGAGTTAGTGTTGTCGTTGATGTTGGGTACTACGTCTGGATAAAAATACGCGTCTTCGACGACTTGGCTGCTCGAGGTCACAACGTAACCGCTCCAGGTCTTTGGATACTGAATCTTAAGATTGCCGTACTGCGACGGCCCAACCCAGGTTTTGAGCGGACTTTTTGCCTGCTCGGCATACACCACCGCGTCTGAGGCCTGCGTTTGTTGCTTGGCCAGTGCGGCGGCCGCGGCCGCCTTTTGGTCGCTGTTGTTCTTGTAGTCCTGGCGCCCGGCAAACGCCCAAAATCCAAACGTAGCCGCAACCAGTAACAGCAAGACCACCGCCGCCAGCGGCACAGCTAATACATTGATTGCGCCGCGCTGGTTATTGTCCATACCGCTCATGGTAGCGGAGTTTGGCGGGTCGCGCAAGTCATTTATATTCGTAGAGATGGACGCCATCCTGCACGCGCAGCGGCCTCTTGCCGGGTATGCGAAACGCAAAACTAGCAAGGCGTATGGGCCCTGCCTGCCATGCCGTTATTGTGCTATCCAAACGAGCCATTTGGCGCTGTAGCATGAATGTAAAGATGGCGTCGGCCGGCGGCCAGTGCACCCGAAAGTAGTTTCCCCAAATGACGCGGACTTGCCGGCGATAACGCAGGGTAATTAACCAAGAAATGATAGCCAGCAGCGGACTCAGTTCAATCCCCACGGCTTTATATCCGCGGCGAGCGGCGGCCAATAGCACGCGGCCATCTCCCGAGCCTAGTTCAAGCAATGTTTGGCCCGGTTTGAGTTCTAGCATATCCAGCGCCGTGTTGATGCTGCGGCGCATGGTTGGCAAATATGGCGGGCCAAAAAATACCACAAAGCCAAATACCAGCACCGCCAGTAGCAGTATCGCGAGCGCAATCTGCACCCTAGTCCGCCTGTTTCGCCTGCAATTGCAGACGGGTGATGGTGTTCTCGGCGTCCTTAAGCTGCATCTCGAGCGCCGTCACCAGTTTGAGCCCTTGCTCGTACAGCTGCATGGCGTCGTCTAGCTGCACATCGGACGATTGCAGCTTTGCCAGCACCGCCTCTAGTTGCTCGCTTAGTTCTTGGTAGCTGGAAGTTTTCTTTGGCATAGTTAATCCTTTTTCATAATAACGTGTTTGGTAATGGCCGTGACAGCGGCATCGCTTAGCTCCAACTCAAATTCAGTGCCGGACGCCAGCTGCTTGCCGCTGCGCACCAATGTGCTGTGCAACCGCGCCACGGCGTACCCGCGGCGGAGTGCGGCGCGTGGGTCGAAGGCGGCCAGTACTTGCGACTGGAGGCTCAACTTGCGGTGCTCGGCGGCAACCAGGCGCTCGGCCGCATCGTGCAATAGCTCGGCTTGGCCAGCGATAAAACTGCGGCCATTCGCAGCGGCGGTTTGCATCAGCTGCGCCAGGTTTTGACGAGTGGATGCCAGGTTGGCGAGCACACTGCGGCGGTCCGGTACCAGCAGCTCGGCGGCGTTACTGGGTGTGCTGGCGCGGACATCGGCGGCCAGTTCGGCCAGGCTGATATCTACTTCGTGACCAATTGCCACGAGTGTCGGAATGCGGCTGGCAGCTACGGCGCGTGTTACCTGTTCGGTGCTGAACGCCGCCAGATCTTCGGCGCTGCCGCCACCACGAGTGATCACCAGCACCTCCAGCGGCTCGGCCGACCGATTACACTGCTCAATAGCTGCTACGAGCTGCGCCGGCGCAGCTTCACCCTGCACTTGCACGTCTACCAGGCTAATCTGCAGGCCGCCCCACCGGCCGGCCAGGACTTTTATAAAGTCGCGGTAAGCGGCCGATTCCGCAGAAGTGATCAATCCAATGCGCCGCGGCGGATACGGCAACCTGCGCTTACGCGCCGGATCAAACAGCCCTTCGGCGGCCAACTTGGCTTCCAGTAGCTGGGCGGCTTTTTTGATCGCCCCCTCACCTACCGGCTTGAGCCGCAAGATATTCACACTAAACCCATACTGGGGATGCAGCCGCGGATTGCCCGTCACCGCCAGCAGCATACCGTCCTCCAGCGGGCCGGGCAAATGATACACGGTGCCAAAAAAACGAACCGTAGCTTCGTCATCCTTAAGGTCAAAGTACACCCAACGATTCTTGCTCACCTTAAAATTGGCCAGCTCGCCAGTGATGGTCACCACCGGATAGGCGTATTCCAGCGTCTGGTTGAGCAAGGCCACAAATTCTGAAACACTCAGCGACAGTTGCTGCTCCATGCCCTACTCCGCTGACTGCAAGTGCCGGTGATACAAAATGTAGCCCGGCGTTAGCTGAATCACGGTGTTCACCACGCGGTACATCACGGTCACTGGCAGGCTGAGAGCCGGTGAAATGCCGGCCGCCGCGAGCACGCCGGTCATCAATGCCTCGTAAATACCCACACCGCCAGGCAAGACCGAGATCAGCCCCGCAAAATTAGCGATGGCATAGGCCAGAATAATCGCGCCAAAATTCACCCACTCGCCAAACGCGATGTAGACCACATACAGCGCCAAAATCTCGGTGACATTGGTAACAAACGCCCACCAAAATGGCCGCTCCAGTTGCTTGTAGTTTTTCTCGATACTTTTATATGTCTCGTGCAGCTCCTGGACGATATGTTCGGCGCGGGCCGTGTTAATAACTTCTGGCAGGGTCGGTCGGAAGAAGTGCACTACCCGGTTCAGTAGCCGAGACAACGTAGAAAATGAGGCGTGAATCCGCCGTTCCGAGCCCAAAATAAACGCAAACGCCACTGTCGCGACCACCACCAGCGTCGCTAGCGAACTGGTTGCTAGCACCACAATGTCATTGGCTTTGCCACCCACTGCCATAAAGATCAGCCCAAACACAAACAAAATCTCAAACGACACAAATTGCATGATCAGCTTGGTGAATTGCACGACCGTCGCTTTGCTGCGCGTAATCTCATTGCTCTTCATACGCGACGCAAAATACGAAATGCCGCTCACCCCACCGCTGGGAAACACGTGATTTACAAAGTTAAGCTCAATGGTCGCTGGCAACAAGAAACCGTAGCGCAAACGATTGCCCACCATCGCGAACAACGTTTGATACAGCCGGCTCTGGGCGTGATAATTGAGCGCTTCTATCGGCAGCATCAGCGCCAGCGCCCACACATCTATTTTGGCAAAATTGTGGAAGGTAGCCACAATTTGTCCGCGAATCAAGAAGATCAATAGGATGAGCGCCGCCAGCGTCACAACATTTAGGATCAGTCGCCAGTTGCGCTTCAAGAAAGAGTGCTTGCCCATATGCAGCAATTATAGCCTAAACGCGCTATACTACTGGCAAGATTATGAGAGAAAAAACGCTGTGTATTCTTGGGCGCCAGCCGGCGATTGGCCGAGCCGAGTTGGAAAGCTTGTTGGGCGCTACCCATGTCACACCAGTTGGCAATCTAGCGATGAGCAGCGATGTAGCGGCGCAAGACATACCGTTTGCGCGGCTCGGCGGGACAGTCAAATTAGCCGTCGTCGTGACCAGCTTTGAAACGCGCGACTGGCGCAGCGTCCAGGCCGAGCTTACCAAAACGGCGCTCGCGCTGGCCCAGGACATTGCCGAGGGCAAAATTCAACTTGGTATTAGCGCCTACGGACTGCGTGTGAACCCGCGCCAGTTGCTCGGTGCCGGGCTGGAGATAAAAAAGACGCTGCGCGAGCATGGGTATTCGGTGCGGCTCGTGCCCAATCAGGACACTGCACTCTCCAGCGCGCAAGTACTGCACAACCATTTAACTGGCGAGCGCGGCATCGAACTGTTGGCCGTCCAAGCTGGCCAACGCGTGATCATAGCCCGCACCCTAGCCGAGCAAGACATCAATGCCTACGCAGCCCGCGACCAAAATCGCCCCAAACGCGATGCCCGCGTCGGCATGCTACCACCAAAATTAGCGCAGACGATCGTTAATCTGGCCACTGGCCCGCTTCCGGCCAGTGCGGACGCTGTTATTTTGGACCCTTTCTGCGGCACCGGCGTCATTCTGCAAGAGGCTCTGCTTATGGGATACGTCGCGTACGGATCCGACCTAGAACCGCGCATGATCGACTACAGCCGCCAGAATCTGCACTGGCTAAACGCCGCTGGTAGCGACGACGTGCAGCTGCAAGTTGGCGATGCCACCACCCACCACTGGCAGCACCCCTTCTCGGCCGTGGCCAGCGAGACCTACCTCGGCCGCCCGCTCAGCACCTGGCCCATGCCCGACAAATTGCAAGAGATTATGGGCGCCTGCAACGTTATTATCGAAAAGTTCCTGAAAAATATGGCAGCCCAAACCAAGACCGGCCTACGCCTCTGCCTGGCAGTGCCAGCCTGGCGGGACCCAGCTGGCCGGATTTACCACCTAAAAACGCTTGACCATCTGGGAGAACTGGGGTACAATCGAGTGAGTTTTGAGCATGCGCGGGATTCGGAATTAACCTACTTCCGCGAGGGCCAACTGGTGGCCCGCGAGCTGCTCGTAATCACAAGGAACTAATATGTCACACGTCAAAGCAGGTGGAACTTCCAAAAATACACGCGACAGCGTCGGCCAACGGCTCGGCGTTAAGGTTTTTGGCGGCCAAAAAGTGCGTACCGGCCAAGTGATCGTCCGCCAGGTTGGCATGACCAAGCGTGCCGGCAAAGGCGCCAGCCTCAGCCGCAACTACACCATTCACGCTGAGCGCGATGGCGTGGTTACCTACAAGACCCGCAAGGTTCGCCGCTTTACCGGCGCTACCGTCCGCCGCACCGAAGTCACTATCGAATAAGACTAACCCACACTATAAAAGCAGCCCGCGTGGGCTGTTTTTATAGTGGCACTAGATTCTAGGCTTAGGCGCGGCGGCGGCCGCTCCGCGGTTCCTCTTCCCCATTATCGTCGCTTGTCAGATATTGTAGGACTGCTCGCGCGTCGGTTAGTGCGTCGCTTACGTCACTCTCGTCACCTCTGGTAGTTCGACCATTCTGGGCGATCATCGCCCAAGCGTTCGTACCGAATTCGCCGTTTGTCATAGTAACCTCTATAGAATCTCGACGATGCGTTGGCTGACCTGGCTTCTCCATCTTGATAGACAGCCGAGCCGCCGTCTGTGTGTCGCCGTCCATAGGCAGCTCAGCCTCAACCGTTAGGCGGCGAGTTACGCCGCGTAGGCGTAATTCCGCCTGTGCTTCTTGGCTAAAGGTGTAGCGCTGTACATCAAGCAACCTGTCATTACGGGTACGCGGCGCTGCTTCTAAGTAGCCACGAGCTATGAGGTCCTCTAGATCGTGGGCCACAAAGCGGTCCAAGAGCGCTTCGGCCCGAGCTCTGGTCTGAGCGGTAAATTCGCGGTCGGACAGGGGCTCACGGAATAAGTGATCGTAGGTGTCCTCTGACTCTGTAGCGTTCGCCCACTGCGCAGCGGCGGTTTCCAGGGCCTGTACATCTAGCGGTGCCTCTACTTTTACCTCGGCGGCCATCAAAGCGGCCGCGGCAGCACGCTCAGTACGAGCCCGGGTGCCGGCTTCAACAGCTTTCGTCAACTCTTCTGTCGGCTGGATCTTTACTAAGCCGCCAGTTACGTACCAATTATCGGTTGCGCCAGAGAATTTAGCGCCCATGGCGTAATGATCTGTCGTTTCGTCCGGGCCGGTAACGCGAATAACACCAAAGCGTTCGCCGGCACGGCCACCGCGGTCGCCAGTATCGGTTAGCTCATCAATTGATGCAGTGTCCATGCGACCGCGATCGTAATTAACCATTACTTGACCATCCGGCTGATCGTCTGAGGTAGTCCAGTAGGCGTTCCCGTCTTCGTCTTGATGTAAAGCTTCTACGTGGTAACCAGGCAAGGCGCTGGCCTCCAGATACGTGCCTCCGTGAGAGGTCTGACTGACAACAAAGTTAACGCCGGCCTCATGTATCGGCTGCACCCTCTGGTCAATAAAACGACTTCCAGCTTTTCCTAAAAACACGCCATCAACCGCTTGAGTGGCCAGCCCATTCTCTACTGGCGTAAATAGCGGCCCGTGGCCAGCTTCTAGCTCGTGGCCATGCATCTGGGCTGCAATATTGTGAGGCTCGTACAATTGTAAATCTGTTGTGTGTGTTTCTGTCATAATGTATATACATTAGCATAATAACTACATGCAGTCAATTCCACTACTGCTCCGCTTTGCTTATACCTACTAAGTTATGACTGGTTTGAAGTTTGGGCCATCGCTTCGGCCGCTTGATATAAAAAGTTATACAAGTTGATTTGCTGGGGCGCCAGTTCATCTAACGTGCTGTACTGTTCGGGACCATCGCCGGTGCGCCGTTTGAACTCCACAAGAGTACCTTCCGGCCCTACGACACACTCTATCCGGTCATGCTCACCAAAGAGTACCATGGCCGATCCCCGATCGCCCGGCCGTCCATCGGGCATAGCTTGCGTGGTTGCAAAAAAGACCTGATAGATAGGAACCGCTGGCGCGCGCGGGTCCGCGCGGAATGTACCGAGTTGTGCTGCGGCTACCTGCCAACCGCTTTTTGGAGTTCCGTTTACCGGTGTCTGGCTGCTGAGCAAGAACATTTGCCGGGTGTGCTCGAATGGGTTGTCGCCGGTGACGCGCAAGTGCTCGCCATAGACCAGCCTATTCTCTACCCCCGGGCCTGCTATTTGTGGTGCCAAACGAAAGATGCGCATTATCGGGTCGTGTAGACCGTGCGGCGCATGCACTTCGGCCATTGAGACACGGCCGATTTCCGTATGAGGCAGCGTTGTGGGTGGGGATAATTCTTTCATGGATACACAGCTTATTCTTTTGTATATTATACAACATGATGCTGCTCAAATCAAATAGCAGCCCTGCTGTGTGGGCTGTTATTACAAGTTGATCTCGTGTGGTTTGTGTAACAAGTCAGGTGATCGGAGAGTTGGGGGTTGGGGTGGAGAGGTTGGAGGCGGCGCGGTGGTGCGCAGACAATGAAGTCCCACGTGGGGAAAACAATTGCTGCGCACCACCGGTGCCTACCGCCCACCGGGCCAGCTGCGCTTTACGAGCGCGTTAGCTGATCGGCCCGGGGGCCAGGTGGTTATAGTGATCTGGCATTAGAACCAGGTCACGCTTCGCACGCAGCGAAGGTTACACCCACTGGGCGTCCTCGCACATGGCGCGCTCACCGCCTCTCCTTTTTACAGGTACTGCACCAGGCTACTCCTTTCTCCCTGAAAGGGCGGAGACAGTGCAGCTCCTAATCTCGATCTTGCTGAGATCCGGACAATTGCACTCCGCGCGGCGTGTTGCCGCTAAGTGCTAGTGCCCAGATCCCAGCGTTACCTGACTTGTTAACGTGCTCTTGCTGTCAGAAACTACCGGCTCAACCAGAGAAGCGGGGGCTCGTTGTGTCTGCCCACCGCAAGAACTATGAACATTGTATTAATTTTCACTTAACTCGTCAACTATTTTTGATCTTCTTAGCGCTTGAGACGTGATCTTTACAGGCCCAGGCGCGACTTGATGCGGTCGATAACATCGCTAATGACTACCTGTGATTTAACCAAATAGTCGTCCACGCCAAGCTGTTCAGCCCGCTTGCGGTCGCTTTCTTGACTGAGCGCCGTCAGCATGACTACCTTGAGGTTGGCGGTCTCTGGCGTGTTGCGTATGATATCTAGCACGTCAAAGCCGCTGACTTTTGGCATCATCACATCTAGCAGGACAAGGTCGGGCTTGTAGGCTATGGCAGCGGCCAGGGCTTCTTCCCCGTTGGCGACGCGCTTAACGTCAAAACCTTCGGCTTGGAGCCGGACGAGATAGACGCCGGCAAGCGCGTCGTCGTCCTCCACAAATAGAATTTTCTTGGCGTGCTGACCGGGGGCTGGGGTTGGTGGTTCCATAGCTCTTACGTTACCGTGTATGCTACGGTTTTGCAAGCAATCTTGCTGCGCGCCAGCGCTACTGCGTTTGCTGTTGCAATGTGGCCCGTATAAAGCCGCTAAACATGGGATGCGCGCGGTTGGGACGCGATTTGAACTCCGGATGGAATTGGCTAGCCACAAAGTATGGGTGGTCGATGCCTTCGATCATTTCTACCAGATGGCCGTCGGGGCTCAGGCCCACGGCGCGGATGCCCCAGCTTTCGTAGCGGTCGCGGTAGTCGTTGTTGCATTCGCCGCGGTGACGGTGGCGTTCGGTGATTTGAGTGGTGCCGTAGACTTCAGCGACTTTGCTGCCCTCAGTTATGACACACGGATAGTTGCCGAGGCGCATGGTGCCACCAGTCAGCAGCTTGTCGTGTTGGTCGGACATGGTAACGATGACGACGTCTTGCGCCTCGGGGTTTAGCTCGAAACTAGAGGCGTCGCCCAGGCCGGCATTGCGGGCTGCGCCGATGACTGCCATCTGTAGACCCAAACAAAGGCCCAGATACGGCACTTTGTTCCTGAGCGCGTACTGAGCGGCTTTGATCTTCCCTTCCAGCCCGCGCGAGCCAAAGCCGCCCGGCACTACGATGCCGTCTAGACCCTGGAGGGCTGGCGCGATGTCCGCCTCTGGCGCGTCGTATTCTTCGGCCGGAATCCAGTGTAGTTCTAAATTGGTGTCGTTCCACCAGGCAGCCGCTCGCAACGCCTCAAACACACATATATATGCATCAAAGTTGTCCATGTATTTGGCTACGACACCTACGCGTACGGTGCGGTCGAAGTGCTGCATGGATCGTTCAACCATTTCCCGCCAGGGCTGCAAATCGGCCGGTGGGTCGTCGAGACGCAACTTCTTACAGACGACGTCGGCGATGCCAGTGTCTTCTAGCGTGAGCGGCACCTGATAGATGCTTGGGGCGTTGGGCAAAAGTGCAATTGCTTCCTCACCTACGCCGGTGAATAGGCTCAGCTTGCCCTTCACTTTGGGATTGGCTGGCGCCTCGCTGCGGCAAACTAAGATGTCTGGGCTAATACCCAGGCCCCGCAGGTCGCGGACCGAATTTTGAGCCGGTTTAGTCTTGGTCTCTTTGCTAGCCCCCAGATATGGCAGATAGACTACATGGACGTAGAGGCAGTTCTCACGGCCAACGCGAATGCCAAGCTCGCGGATAGCTTCCAAGAAGCTCTGTGATTCAATGTCGCCCACCGTGCCGCCAATTTCTACAATATGTACATCAAAGCCGCTGCCGGCGTCTTTAATAAAGTCCTGGATCGCGGCGGTAAGGTGTGGAATTATTTGTACATCTTCGCCGGCGTACTTGCCGTCCCGCTCGTCTTGAATAACTTTTAGGAACACGCGGCCGCTCATCAGGCTGCTGGCCTGGGTGAGTTCTTCGTCGATAAAGCGTTCGTAGTGGCCGAGGTCGAGGTCGGTTTCGGCGCCGTCCTTGGTTACAAAGCACTCGCCGTGCTCACGCGGATTGAGCGTGCCGGCGTCGACGTTCAAATAAGGATCACATTTTTGGAGGTTAACACGCAGCCCTCGAGCTTTTAAGAGGTTAGCGATTGAGGCGGCGGTGATACCCTTTCCGAGTCCGGAAAGCACGCCACCAGTAACAAAAACGTACTTTGTCTCTGACACCTCTACCTCTTACATGTCGTTTACGTTTAGATACTACCGTACTACGAGCCGTCTGGCAAGTTTTTTGTAGAAGGATCAAGGTCATCTTTTGAGCGCCAGTATGTGTTGGCGCCCGCTCACGCACCGGGAAGTTACCATACACGTGGTCGGGAAGTCTGTGGCGGGCTGCGAAGGGCCGCATGGCACTAGAGGAACTCCGCCGTCACACCATACTTCTCGGGCTGCGCTAACGAGAGTCGCCAGCACATACTGGCGCTCAAGATGACCACCACTCAACACGCTACTCGTGATCAGTAACAAACTGGACGGCAGCGGCTTTTTGCGGGTCGTTGCCAGCTTTGATGTCGGCGTCGGAGATAGAGACGACCTGGTCTGGCGTAATGCCTTTTTTGTCGATGTTTTGACCGTTGGGCCGGTACCAGCGCGCGATGGTGATCTTGGCTTCGGCACCACCACTCAGTCGTACAATAGTCTGCTCGCTACCCTTGCCGTAGCTTTGAGTGCCGTAGAGCGTGGCAACTTTGTTGTCGTGTAGGGCACCGGCGGTGATTTCGCTGGCTGAGGCGCTGCCGCCGTCGATAAGCACGGCTGTCGGCAGGTTAGCTAGTATATTGTTACCGGTGGCTGTTTCGGTGCCAACTACCGTGCCGCCGCGCTGCTCGGTCATGATGGTTGTGCCCTCGGGCAACCACAAGCTGGAAACGGCGACGGCCGAGCTCACCAAACCACCAGGATTGCCGCGCAGATCCAGAACCACACCCTTCACGCCGCTATCTTTGAAACTCTGAGCGGCTTTTTGGGCCAGCTCGCCAGTGTCGTCGCTAAACTGGGTAATTTGCAGGTAGCCGATATTGCCCGGCAGAATACTGGATTTAACGCTGGGCACGGTGATGTTGTCGCGGGTGATAGTGAGCGTTAGCTGTTCGGTCTTAGCACGTACAATGCCGAGTTTTACCTGCGTTCCCTTTGGGCCGCGAATTTTGGCGACTGCGCTGTCAACTGTCAGACCGCTGGTACTCTGGCCGTTGATCTCTACAATCAGATCCTGCGGCCGCAGACCGGCTTTGCTGGCGGGCGCGCCGTCGATGGGCGCAATCACCTGCACGTTGCCACTGGCGTCCAGCCCCAGTTCAGCGCCGATGCCACTAAACGTGCCTTGTAGTTGGTTGTTGAAATCCTTGGCAGCGTCGGCACTAAAATATTCGGTGTACGGATCGCCTGTGGCTTGCAGCAGCCCGGTTTTTAGTCCGTCAAGTAGCTGCGCCTGCGTAAGTTTGCCGTCGTAGTCATTTTTGAGCGCGGTGTACAGTTGGTCGATAGTGGCGTAATCAAGCGTGCCTGGTAGCGCCTTATTTTGGCTGTGCAAGGCCTGCTTGGAGATTCGCCCGTCACCTACGCCAACTCCCAGAGAGAATACGAGTAGTGCCGCCATGACCACGCCGCCGATCTTCAGCCCGAGCAGCCACCAAGCCTGTTTTGAGCCATGTTTAGTAGTAGTTTTTCGCTTTTTTATGAGCTGTAACACTGTACTCCCCTGTCGCTAACAAATTATGCTTACGCTCTAGTATAGCGGATTCTGCTCTAGAATTGCCCAACAATTTGTTACTGGCTGGGGAAATGTATGAAGATCAGCCCGGCGGTAGATTTTTGGGCCACAAAGCTGTACTGCCCGTTCAGGTTGGCGTTGTACTGGCTGATAGCAATGGTACCATCGCCATTTATGGCCTCTACAAACATGACGTGCCCGACATCTTGCTCGTTCCCAAACCACAGGTTCGGATTGGCCGGGCGGACGGCAGCGTCGCCAACTTGTGGTGAGCCGTCGATCCAGCTGCTCGGCACGTGCGCTGGCCAGTCGCCAGCGTTGCCGAGACCGTAGGGCACGTACCTGCCTGCTTCGTATTCTTTCCAGGCTACGTACGACACACATTCACGGTTGTAGAGTCCCCATGGGTCGACAATGCTGTCTTGGCCGGCGTTACACAAACTGGCCGGATAGGTATTGGGGAAGCCCGCCGGGCCGCCACCACACACCCCGCCGTAGATTATGCCGCTAGCGCCGGATAAGTTAGCCAGAATCTGCTGCTGACGCAACTGGGCGATTTGCTTGGCGTTATCTTGTAGCTGGGCGGTGTAGTTGGCCTGCTGCTGCTCGTTCATGGCCAGCAGGTTGGCTTGGTCGGCGCGCTTACTGTCGAGGGTTGATTGCTGCGAGCGTTCGTCGTTTAACAGTGCGTCCACTTTGTCTTTTTGGTCGCGCAGCTTGGCTTGCAGCACGTTGATTTCTTTGACGGTGTCTTCGATCTTGTTTTGAACAGTAGTGCGGTACTCTTCTTTGTCGACAAAAGTGCTGAGGTCGCCGCTGCTGGCTAGCATTTCTAGGGTGCTGGGCGTGCCATCGACATACATCGTTTTGATGTCTTGGCCGAGCGTGGCGCGGTCGCTGTCCAGCTTGGCTTCGTTGTCGGCAATTTGTTGTTGCAGGCTTTGCTGCTCGGTAACATTTTGGTTGATTTGCGCCTGGATTTGATCGATCTGCGACTGTAGCTGACTGATGGCGTCTTGGTACGTCGCCGCAGTGATCTGCAGTGCGCTCTTAGCCGCGGCGGCGGCGGCATTTTTTTGTTGCAAGGCGTTAATTTGTTGGTCGAATTGGTCGGCCTGCACCGCTGGCACGGCGGCGATCCCTACGGTCAAAAGCGTAGCCAAAGTAAGCACTGGCATGCCGGTGAGCTGCCAACGTTTTTTGCTAATTTTGGTTTTTTGTTTGAGCCGCTTATATAGCATAGCTACTTTCATGGTACCACTATCCCCCATCTGGTCAAGTGACCGACATAGGCTTCCAGCCACTCCCGGGCAGCGACGCACCCGGCAGAGCCGGCATCGCTTCCCGGGAGGCCCTCGTCTGGAAGCCTATGTCGGCGAGCCTATCCTTGTTATCTACTCTTAAATTTGAGATACCGCTTGGTCGCAATATAAGAAGAAACGGCACCAATTAGTATACCAAGCACAAGCTGTACGGTCAAAAGCAGCAGGAAGTGCGTACTAAAGTAGGTGTGCGCGTAGTTAATGTCGAGCAGTCCTAGGCTAGTAGCTTGCAGCGCCCCACTGCTGGCCACAAACAGCGAATGTATGAGCAACACCGACACAAAGGCCGAGATCAGCCCATACATAATGGTCTCCACCACAAATGGACCGCGAATATAACTGGTGCTAGCGCCGAGCAGGCGCATAATGGTCAGCTCGTCGCGCCGGTTAAAGATGGCCATTTGAATCGTGTTGAAAATAATTAGGAACGAAATGAGCGTAAAGACAATAACCGCGGCGATGCCGGCGCGCCTAAGCAGCATGGTGGCGTGGGCGATCTTGTCGATAGCCGCTTTGCGGTCGGCTCTGTAGGACGGCGAGTCGCTGGTTTGGAGCTTAGCATTTTGCGGCTCACTCAAAAAGTTCTTGATGTCCTGAATCTTATTAAGATCCCTTGGCTTGACCTGGATGGTGGCCGGAATGGGGTTAGCGCCAATCTCGTTAATCGCCTGTAGCAGGCTGGCATTGCCAGCGTTTTGCTGCTCGTAGGCGGCCAGGGCTTGGTCCTTGTTGAGATACTTTATACTGGCGACATTGGGGAGCTGGCGTAGTTGGTCCGCTAGGTGCGTGGCCTGGTCGTCGCTGACATTGTCTTGGAGATAGACCGAGATATCAACTTTGCTGGTGATTTGGGCAATAGTGTTAGCAAAGGTGGCATTGGTAATGACCGAAAATAGTACGATGGTCAGCGTAATAATCATCACGGCCATAGCGGCAATGCCCAGCCAGGCGTTGCGGCCAAAGTTTACGATGCCGGTTTTGATAATCCGGCCAAAGGTTATCACTTTACGGCTCATAGCTTGTACTGCGCCCCTGCTTTGTCCGAACTAATTTGACCATGCTGGATGGTTACCACGCGGCGCTTGAGCCGGTTGACAATTTCCTGGTTGTGCGTGGTCAGCAGCACTGTCGTGCCGTAGTGGTTGATCTTCTCCAGTACCTTGATAACATCCCAGGCGTGCTTGGGGTCGAGGTTGCCGGTGGGCTCGTCGGCGATCAGGATTTTGGGCTGACGGACAATGGCCCGGGCGATTGCGACGCGCTGGCGCTCGCCGCCGGACAGCTCCATGGGCATGCGCTTTTCTTTGCCGCGCAGGTTGACGATTTCTAGCACTTTGGGCACGGTAGCTTTTATTTCGTGGCCAGAGGCGCCGACGATTTCTAGGGCAAAGGCGACGTTCTCAAAGACGGTGCGATTGGGCAGCAGCTTAAAATCCTGGAAGACAACGCCGATCTTGCGGCGCAGCAGCGGAATCTCGCGGTCCCGCAGTTTGTCGTAATCTATGCCGCCCACAATGATCTTACCGGTGGTTGGTTTTTCTTCGCGCGTCAGCAAGCGCAGCAGCGTAGTTTTGCCGGCGCCGCTCTGCCCGACCACGATCACAAATTCTTTGGGCTCCACATGCAGACTCACGCGGTCTAATGCCGGCGTAGCCACCTTGCCATACGTCTTCGTCACTCTGTCCAACAAAATCATTAGTAGTTTGATTGTACCAAATTAGCGCAGACCGGCCAAAGGCTTAGGCGTAGGCTTCTGGAAATGGCGGCAGTTTAGGTCCGGCAATGGGGATAAGATCATCGGTCGACAGATTGGCAGCTCTGGCTGTGCTATCAACCAGGTAGAGGCCCATCTCCCGATTGGTAGCGACCGCGCCCAAAATCCGCACCCCGTCGTGTACGGTTGTTTCTGGTGCAACGCCGCGCTCACGGTTCATCCAGTTGAGCAACTGGCCGTTCCCAGCTGTCAGGCTTACCCGTACTCTGGTGTCCAGCTCGTCGTCATGTACAAATGGCGCGGAGATAGACGGCAGCTCGTGTGCCACAGCACTGTGATCCCGGAATAGCAGCTGGAGTCCGTGTTTGAGCGCCAGTTGCCGCGCGGCGGCATAGCCAATTGACCGGTTTATAGCATCGGTCGCCGTTAGGCCAATTACCTCTTTCACGGCCATCATCCAGTCGACTAGATCCTTACGCACAAAAAAGCTCTCGATAACGTTCGGCGGACGCCTGATAACTTGCATCTCTTTCGAGAAATCTTCGATCCGGCCCACTACTTTGATGCTCCGCCGCCTAAGGAATGGTCCAAATAGGCCTCGACTAGCGGATCGAGGTTGCCGGCCAAAACACCGTCTGGGTCGGACGTTTCGTAGCCACTGCGTAAATCTTTGACTTGCTTGTATGGATGGAGCACGTAATTGCGGATCTGGCTGCCGAATTCGTTGGCGGTATCCGGACCTTTTAGTTCGCCAATTTTATCTTTGTGCTGTTCCAGTTGGAGTTGAACGAGGCGCGAGCGCAGGATGGTCATGGCTGTTTCGCGGTTTTGGAGTTGTGAGCGCTCGTTCTGGATTGCCACCGTGACACCTGTGGGCAGGTGGGTGATGCGCACCGCGCTGTCGGTGGTATTAACCGACTGGCCGCCGCGGCCGCCGCTGCGGTAGACATCAACCCGCAGATCTTTGTCGTCGATTATTAGGTCGCCCGGCTGGTCGATTTTGGGCAAAACGTCCACTTTTGCGAAGCTGGTCTCGCGCGATGCTGCGGAGTTAAACGGGCTTTGGCGCACCAAACGGTGTACGCCGTGCTCGCCTTTTAGTTTGCCGTAAATGAAATCGCCGGCGATTTCAAAAGTTACACTCTTAAAGCCGGCTTCGTCACCCGGCGCTTCGTCTACCATCGTCACTTTACAGCGGTGCTGCTCGGCCCAGCGGGTGTACATGCGCAGCAGCATACCGACCCAGTCCTGGGCGTCGGTGCCGCCTGCGCCGGCATATATGCTCATGATGGCGTCGTGGTCGTCGTAGGGGCCGGCGAACTTAAGTTCCTGCTTGAGAGCCGCAAAACTCTCGATAATCTGAATTAATTGACTGCTTATGTCAGGACGCAGCGTGTCGTCACCCATGTCGGCAAGCTCGACGATGTCATTCACATCCTTTTGCAAATCCAGCCAGGGCTTGGTGCGAGCGTCGAGCTTGGCTTGCTCCCGAACGATGTGTTGCGCCTTTTGGGTATCGTCCCAAAAACCGGGCGCGCTCACCTGTTTATCCAGCTTGATCTTCTGCTGAACCAGGCTGTCAACATCGATACGTTCGGCCGCTGCTTCGATCTCGGCTTGTAGGTCTAATGCCTCCTGGCGTAAGTCTTCCATCTTTTGCATTATACCCTACCGCTGACTCAGCATAAGCACATAAATATAATATTGTTGCGAATATATAAATTTAGTATTAAAATGTGAACATTATGCGTACTCGTGAGGCGACTCACCGAGTTACGGATCCCACTGTTGTCCTCCATTTTGCCGAACAACAGTCCACCGATCCGGGGCATGACACCGAGCTACCTCCCCTGTCTGTTACAGGGCCCGCTACCCCTGCCATACTTACTTATGACACCGAAGGCATAGACACTGCTTACGCCGCCGGTTCTGATTTGAGTGTCTCGCCGCAGTACCATCCTCTGGATGACCGGCTGGCTAGCGCTGACCCTCATCAGGGTGTGGCCGAACCTAGCCGCAGCAGCGCTGAACGGCCTGGGTTGCACCGCAGGCTCAAAGCGGCTGCCTATGCTGGCGCCGTACTTCTTAACCCGATCACGCTTGCAACTGCCGCTGTGAGTGGATTGCGTCGGCTTAACCACCTCGAGCATCCAAAACGCGTGCGCAACGTCCTGCTAGCCGGCGCGCTTGGGGTTGCTGCCGCCGGGGCTGCGGTGTTGTACGCTCGCCATGTTCACGATCCAAGCCTGCCCGACACGCCGCACCAAGACTTGGCGACTCACACACCACAGGTTGGCCCGGGGCTCCATACGCTCACCCAAGCTGCAAGCGAAGCCACTGCGGCTGCACTGAGTGCTAGCACGCGCGCCCACCATGTGGCCGATCAGCTTCGCACAGCCCAGGCTGGTGATAGCCTGACCAAATGGTCGCGCGAAACGCTGTTCAATACAGCGATGGCCGACGGTTTCTCGCAGCAAGCGGCAACGCTCATCAGCCACAACCACAGCTATGTAGAGGAGCTCAATCAGGCCTTTTTGGACGCCAAGAACGCCGGCAACCAAGCCGTGCTCCACGACGCCCGCCACTGGATGTACCAGGGCCACACCTATGACCCCCGGCCGCAAACCGATGCCGCTACCCGTATCGTCGACGCCCTGCCCGGCGCCCACCATCCCGTCCGTGCTCACAGCGGCGGCAGCCTACCGCCTGCCCAAACTCATACACCAGCCGCAGCCACGGATACTACCGCGCCAACACCCATAAGAGTCAATACACAGGCGCTTACTAGCGATATGGAAGCACCACTTACCGGCACTCAGGAAATGTGTGACGTAGCTTACGGAACTGCCTTAGGCATAGGAATCGCTGCTGTAGCCATCGTTATCGACCAAAGCCGCACACCCCTTGCGCCCGGCTATGCGGCGTCGGTCAAACCAGAAATGAGAACAACCAGTCTCACCACCCCCGGCCGTCATCGTGATACATCTACAGCCAAGGCGACTAAGGCAGCTAAACCTGCCCGCGCTACGCGCCGCCCCAGTAAGCGGACACTGCAATCGCGCCGTTTGCGAGCACAAGAGCTCGGCCGAATACGCGACAAGGATCCTAGCATGGAGTTCACGCGGCCGCACGTCGTCCGCCACTCCGCAGCCGGATTGCTCGATAGCATTCCACGTGGCTACGGCAAATCTGGCGGCGGTGACCGCAATTTTAAGCCACGTGGCTAGCTATTTCGGCTACTCTGCTGGCGGCACCCAGAGTGGTGAGATTTGCTTGTAGAGTTCGGCGGCAAATGGCTTGTCGCAGTTACTTAAGATGCCCAGCCCCCAGATATGATCAGCAAACAGCGCCTGGGCCGTCTCCACAATTTGGGTTTTAGTGACTGCCTTGATGCGGCGCGGCACCGCGTAATAGTCGTCGATAACCTCATCAAAGAAGTAGCGTTCGCTGTAACCGCCGGCCACGCCGGCCACGGTTTGGGCGCTGCGCTGGAAACGACCAAGGGCGTAGGCCTTGGCGGCTTCGATATCTTCGGCGGCAATTTCGCCGCGGAAAACGTTGTTCAGCTCGTCCACAATAATCTCAAACAGCGCGGTGGCGTTCTTGAGCGACACTTGGGCGCCAAACCACCAGTTGCTGGACAGCCGCGTTTGGCCAAAACCGCTACTCATGCCGTACACCAAGCCTCGCTCGCGGGCGGTGCCGAGGATTTTAGAGTATAACGTTTCGGTCAGCATGGTGTTTACCAGGTTCAGAGCGTCGGTCTCCGGATCGCTCATGCGGCGCAGCATAAAGCTATCGATGTAGAAGTAAAGATTTTTGACGGTTTTGTTGTGCAGATAGACTGGGCTGGCCTGGGGCTTGGGCGTTTCCTTTGGCAGGTCGATACGGCCAGTGCCGGACGGCAAGTCGATGCTTACGAGCGTTTCTTCCACTTGCTCTTGGCGCTTAGGCGTGAGGTTGCCGGCGATAATAAAGCGTAGGTTACGGCTAGTGTGGGTTCGTTCGTAATGAGCGCGGACATCATACGCGGTAACGTTGTCCATGAGCTTTAGGCGCTCGTCGTCGGTCTTGGCCATAAAGCCGTACTGCTCGCGGAGCGCCAGGCTCAGATGACGGAAGTGGTTATTGCTGCGCGCGGTCAGTTCTTCGCGTACATTGCCCATCTCCGCCTCGAATTCGTCGGCCAAAAACAGCGGCTTGGTAATAGCGAGCAGCATGAGCTCGAGAATGCGCTCCCATTCGAAGTCGGCACACTCGGCTTCATAGCTAATTTCATAGACACTGGTGCTGGCGTTCGAGTAGGCGCCATTTTTTTCAATTTCTGCCTGGAACAGCCGGCTTTTGGGATAGCGCTCGTTGGCGCCGAGCAGCATGTGCTCCATGAGGTGTGGCGTTTCCCATTTGTCTGGTTCCACCAAATATTCGCCGGCCCGGAAATTGAACTCAAAGCTCATTACCGAGGCGTCGGGGATGTGCACTAGGAGCCCTCTAGCGCCATTTTTGAGTTTCAGTTCAGTTACAACGTGCTTCATTATGTCCTACCGAACTTACCGCTTGCGGCGGCCCTTGGTTTTGCGCTGGCGTTCGGCCTTACGCGTTTTCTTGCGGGCGACAGTTTTATTGGCGGCCGTAGCGGCTTTCTTTTGAGCCTTAGCTTCGGCAAAATCAGCGGCTTCGAACTCGTCGTCGGCTTCCAAGATTCTATCGGCGTTGCTGATGGATCCGCGAGCTGCGCGCGTCAGCGCCGTCTCGGCCGGCTGCTCGAGCATCGACGGATCGACCGGCTGGGCGTTGAACACAAATTTAAGCACTTGGTCGCGCAAATTCAGCTGCATCTGATCAAACAGTAGCTGGCTCTGGCGACGATACTCCACTAATGGATCGCGCTGGCCAACGCTCATCCAGTGGATGCCGTTACGCAAGTGGTCCATGTTCTCCAGGTGCTCCATCCAAAGTGTATCCAGCACTTGTAAGTAGATATCGCGCTCGATTTTGCGCATGATGTCTGCGCCAAAAGCCGCTTCGCGGCCGTCGTAGAGCTCGTGCGCCTCTTTTACGAGCGCGGTTTGGAATTTGTCGGCCGGCGTATCAAACAAGCGATCCAGCGCCGGCTCGTCCATAGGAAACGCGTCGCGGACCAGCGGTTCTAACTTGTCGGTCAGAAGATCCGGTGAAGCAGCGAGAAACTTAGCCTGGTCTTCGATAAAAATTCTAACGCGTTTGCTGATGTCGTCGCTCTTTAGAATTTCGCGGCGCATCGCGTACACCGCTTTTCGGTGACGGTTCATGACGTCGTCGTACTGGACCACGGTTTTACGCTGGTCAAAATGCAAGCCTTCGACCTTTTTCTGGGCCCCTTCCAGGGATTTACTGATGATGCGGTTCTCGATGGGGGTTTCGTCGTCGACTTTGAGCCGATCCATAAGCGCGCCGATGCGCTCGCCGCCAAAAATACGCATCAGGTCGTCTTCGGTACTCACAAAGAACTGCGTAATACCAGGGTCGCCCTGGCGGCCGGAACGGCCGCGCAGCTGGTTGTCGATGCGGCGCGACTCATGGCGCTCGCTGCCAAGCACAAACAGACCGCCCAGCTCTTTGACTTCGTCGTCTAGGACGATGTCGGTACCGCGACCAGCGATGTTGGTCGCCAGTGTTACAGCGCCCTTCTGTCCGGCGCGCGCCACAATCGCAGCTTCACGCTCGTTGTTTTTGGCATTTAATATTTCGTGCGGCACACCGGCTTTAGTAAGGGCGTTCGCCAGCAGCTCGTTCTTCTCGATTGACACCGTGCCCAGCAGCACCGGCTGGCCCTTGGCGTGGAGCATCTTTACTTCGTTTACGATGGCCTTAAACTTGCCCTTCTCGGTCTTATATATACGGTCGGAACGGTCTGTACGGGCGAGCTTGCGGTTGCTTGGCACTTCCACCACATCTAGCTTATAGATTTGGTGGAATTCCTCGGCCTCAGTCATGGCGGTACCGGTCATGCCCGACAGCTTTTCGTACAAGCGGAAGTAGTTCTGGAAGGAGATAGTGGCCAGCGTCATGCTTTCCTGCTGGACTTCAACGTTTTCCTTGGCCTCGATAGCTTGGTGCAAGCCCTCGTTGTAGCGCCGGCCTTTCAGCAAGCGGCCGGTAAACTCGTCGACAATCACAATTTCCCCATCGTTGGTCACCACGTAGTCTTTGTCGCGTTTAAACAGTGCTTGGGCGCGCAGCGCTTGCTCCAGGTGGTAAATAGTACGGATATTCTCGGTGGCGTAGAGGTTGTCGAGGCCCAAGATCTTCTCGACTTTGTCGATGCCCTTCTCAGTCAAAACCACGGTTTTACGCTTTTCATCGGTGTCGTAGTGTTTTTCGGCGTCGAGTTGACGAGCGACTTTGGCAAACTGCAGGTAGGCAACACCACTCGTGACACTGGGGGCGGAGATAATCAGTGGCGTGCGGGCTTCGTCGATAAGAATCGAGTCGGCTTCGTCCACAATGGCAAAATGCAGGTCGCGCTGGCGCAGCTGATCCACTTCGCGCACCATGTTGTCGCGCAAGTAGTCAAAACCATATTCATTGTTGGTGCCGTAGGTAATATCGGCGTTGTACGCTTCTTGGCGTGTGGCCGGTTTGAGGTGGCGCATGCGCTCGTCTTCGTGCTCTTCGTTTTGATAGGCTTTGTCGTATACAAAGGAGTGATCGGCAATAATCACGCCTACGCTCAGGCCTAAAAAGTCGTAAACCTTGCCCATCCAGCCGGCGTCGCGCTGGGCCAGATACTCGTTCACGGTGACTACGTGGGCGCCCTTGCCAGTTAGCGCGTTCAAATAAATCGGCAGGGTGGCGACGAGAGTCTTGCCTTCACCGGTTTTCATTTCGGCCACGCTGCCCTCGTGCAGCACCATGCCACCAATTAACTGGACATCGAAGTGGCGCATGCCGAGCGAGCGGTCAGCGGCCTCGCGCATCAGCGCAAAAGCCTCGGGCAAGATTTTATCTAGGCTATCTTTCTTGAGTCGCTTCTTGAGTACCTCGGTATGCTCGCGTAGCTTTGTGTCGCTCATTTTTTTGTACTTGTCGGCCAGCGCGTTGATGTCTTTGACGCGTTTCCGTAGGCGCTTCAGCGTGCGCGCCTGCGGGTCGCCAAACAACTTTTTAACCAGCGTGTGAATAAACATCCAGTATCTCCCTCTTTCGAAAATTCCGCGTTACAAACTATTGTATCGCATATTTCCAGGGACTGCGAGTACGAGTTTGTCGTTTTTTGCTCTTCCGCTCGTGATATCATAAAAGCACAACATAAGGGGGATGTATGGCTATAACACAGACAACTGTTCGGTTGCGTCTGCGCGCCGGGCTTATGAGTGTGCTCGGTACTGTAATTGGGCTAACGTCGCTATGCGTCGGCCAGGCTTCTGCGATGCATGGCGGTAGCTGCCAAGACGTCAGCCTGCCGGTGTCTCTCGCCGTTGGCCAACCAGCTGATCAGACGCTGGCGGGCACCCTTTGCACACCAACCGTGTGGGCCAGCGGCCCGCATAGCGTGGACATTTTAGTGCACGGCGCCACGTACAATCGCGTCTACTGGGACTGGCCGCAAAATCCGCCAGCTTATTCATATGTAAACAGCGCCTTACAAGCCGGTCGGGCAACGTTCGCCTACGACCAGTTGGGCTCCGGTGTAAGCAGCCGGCCCGCCAGCACTGCCCTTACGCCTACTTCTGTTGCCTACAGCATGCACCAGGCGGTGCAGTGGCTGCGCGGAACCCAAGGCTTCACCCAAGTTACCAGCATAGGCCATTCCTTTGGTTCGATCACTAGTATCCACGAGGCGGCTACTTATCACGATGTAAACCGCGTAGTGGTTACTGGTTTGCTGCATGCCTTTGGACCAGCGGCCGTCACTGGCGTAGCCGATTTTTACCCAGCGGCGCTCGACCCCGCGTTTAGCGGCAAGATCTCTGATCTTGGCTACCTCACTACCGTACCTGGCAGCCGTAGCGACCTATTTTATGATACAAATACTGCCAACCCAGGGGTCATCGCCTACGACGAAGTCCATAAAGATGTCGTCTCCGCTACGTTCTTTGGCCTGGGACTAGGCGAATTTGGAGTACCGGCTGGGCTGAATATCGCCAGCGGTATTACCGTGCCAGTCTTGAGCATAAGTGGCCAAGAAGACGCTCTAACTTGCGGCCTGACACTGGACTGCACCAATGCTGCCGCGGTCCAAGCCAACGAAACCACTTACTACACCAGCGCGCCCAGCGTCAGCACGGCTACTATGCCGGACACCGGGCACGACCTCAATCTCCATCCTTCCGCAAGTAGCGCTTACGCTATTATCAACGGCTGGATTCAGACGCACTAAGCTAAGGTGCACTAAAAAACACCGCGGTCGAATAGCCGCGGTGTTTTCTGTGTTCTACCCTTCAACGCCGGCACGATTCACGCGGCCAAATAGCCGTTGGCGAAACCGTACAGAGTGCAGCTCTTTGTATTTGCGCAATTGGTTCTTGAGCTTCTCCTCGACAATGTCGACCGCGGCGTAGATATTCACGGTAGTTTCGCTGAGCGTCACGGTTTCGTGCGGTAGGTGGGCGATAACTTCGCAGGTACGCTCGTCCTTGTTTTTGGCTTTGCTCTCTTTCAGCTTAACCTCCACGTGCAGGCTCTCGCGCGCGTGGCGCGGAATGTATTTATCCAGCCCACCAATCTTCTTGCTGACGTACTTGCGTAAATCGTCGCCGACGGTCATATGCACCCCGTCGATGTCTAGCTTTTTGATCATAAACCCTCCTTTATTTTGAGTGTTAGATCTCGGCTTGCCCGCCCATAAAGGGTCGCAGCACCTCAGATACGATGATATTGCCCTCCGCCGTTTGGAAATTCTCCAGGATGGCCTTAAGGATGCGGCTCATGGCAAAGGCGGTGGCGTCGGCGGTGTGCACGAACTCAATGTTGCCGGAGCCGCGGCGCACGCGAATTTTGAGGTCGCGCGCCTGGTAGTCGGTCATGTAGTCGGCGGTGTGGGTTTCACGGTACTTGCCCTGCCCCGGGAACCAGCAGTTGATGTCCACGCCAGCGGCGTTGGGCTTGCCTATATCAGCGGTACATTTTTGCAATAGCTGGTACGGCAGCCCCAGCGTCTTCACCAAATATTCTTGAATGGCAACATGCAGTTTGTGCTCCTCAAGGCCAGATTCGGGCGTGGTAAACGACTCCATTTCCAGCTTGTCGAACTGGTGCATGCGGAAGATGCCCTCTTCGTCTTTGCCATAGGTGCCGGCTTCGCGGCGGAAGCTGGTGGCGTAGCCCAGGTAGCGAATTGGGAACATGTCTTCGGGCAAGATTTCATTCCAGTACATGGTGCACAGCGTGTGCTCGGCGCTGGCTTGGAGCCACAGATCGTCTTGCTCGATCTTGTAGGTGACTTCTTCGGCGTTTAGGCGGGCGCTGGCTCTATACGGTTCGGTGCGCAGCATGGCCGGCGGTAGCACAGGCGTGAATGGTTTGCTGCTTAGGTGCAGGCCGTTTTCGTCGATCAGTTTTTTGATGAACTGCTCGTCGCCCAGTAGCTGCATCACCCACTGGATGAGGGCAAACTGCAGCCGGACCACATCACCCTTTAGGTACGCAAAACGCGAGCCGGCGATTTTGGTGGCGCGCTCTTTGTCGATAAGATCGTGCAGCTCGCCCAGCTGGTAATCGTGGCGCGGCGTAAAGTCGAAGTGGGGTGGCTGGCCCTCGGTTTTCGCGACCACATTTTCGTCTTCGGTGGCACCTACTGGCACATAATCCAGCGGCATGTTGGGGACGGCGCGCAGCAGCTCGCCATATTCTGTATCGATGGGCTCAAGCTGGCCCTCCAGATTGGCAAGCTTTTCTTTCAGCGCCTTGCCCTGTTCGATTTGCTCGGGCGCGGGCTTGCCAGCCTTAAGCTGGTCAGCGAGCGTGTTGCGCTCGGCGCGCACAGCCTCCACTTCGCCGAGCAGCTCGCGGCGCTGTTTATCCAACTCGAGAAGCTTCGGCACGTCTACGGGGTAGCCTTTTTGTTTTGATTTTTCGGTTACTTGTTCGGGGTTATCGCGGATATATTGAATGTCGATCATGGTTTCGTCCTCATAAAATTGGTTAATGGCAGGAGCTACGCCCGACTGATCGAGCGGCTAGAACGAAAACTGCGACTGAGATTGATCTTATGTCTCACGCTTTTATTATAGCAAAAACTGCCGCGTTAGCGTTCGCTGGCGATGATTTCATCCTCGATACCGAGCTCGTCGATAAACTCGACGAGCTGCATGGCCACCTCGCCACTGCCAAACGCCCGGGCGGCGCGCGAAACTGAGCTATAGTTCTCCAGCTCAACCTCGTCATCAAAGCCGGTCAGCATACGCTCGGTCAGATGCGCCGGCGCAATAATTTTCCGGCCTTCCACTGGATGATCCTTCTGGTGAGCAATCAGTAAACCCTCTGGCGAGACCAACAGCGCGCTGCCATGGGTCGCCGGAGCAATCAGGCGGTCGTCGCCGGTTCGCGTTGCAGTCCCCTGCCAGTGCTCGTACACCAGCCAGGTTGGCCGAAAAGCGTCAAGCATGGACCGTATGTCGGTGTCGAAACGCACCAGCGGGTTCGGCGTAGCTGACACCACTCTTCTCATCAGGACGCGGCCGGTGAGCACACCGACCTCAATCAAACGTTCCCGATGCTCCGCCGCTGACATACCGCGTTCAAATAACTTACCCATTGCACGTGCCTCCTTCAGTATGCACACTATACCATGCAATTTCTTTTACACAATTGGACAAAACTAAAGTTGAGTTTACTAGACGCTTGCATTAGGCTTCTCTTATAGTCGGTGGCTATAAGGGAGATGGACAAATGAACTTAGAGGTGCAAATCCATGCCGCCCAAACAAGCATTTTGCGCGAGTTACTCTTCTTGCCCCAGGCTGGCTATGCTGAGCTACAAAAATCGACTGGACTGGGCAGTGATCATTTTAATTTTCACATTGCCCGCCTGGTAGAACTTGGGCTGGTTGAGAAGATTGCTCGTGGTAAATATCGCCTGAGCACGCGCGGCAAAGAGTATGCTAACCGCTTGGACACCGATAACAGTACCATCGAGCGCCAGCCCAAAATAGCCGTTGTGATAGCTCTAGAGCGCAAGAATACCGCCGGCGAAACCGAATACCTATTCCAGGAACGTCTTAAAAACCCGTACTACGGTTTCTGGGGGCTGCCGAGCGGCAAGATTCGCTGGGGAGAAACAATTATTGAAGCAGCACGCCGTGAGTCACTAGAAGAGACGGGTCTGGATGCCGATTTTACAATTGCGGGTGTATATCACGAACACGCCAAGTCCAAGACGGAGGAGCTACTGGAAGACAAAGTCTTCTTGGTGGTGCGCGGCCTGAAGTCGCGTGGCACACTTACGGTCGACTTTGAAGGCGGCCACAACGAGTGGATGACCTTTGAAAAAGCATTTAAAAAAGATAAACGTTTCCAAAGTTTTGCCAAAGAGGTCGATATTTTGTCCGGCAAGGAGTGGGCTGTAGAGCAAACGGTCGTGATTGATCCGCAAGAGTTCTGACATGATGCCCTCTGTTGTACTGTGTGGCAGTTATCACCGCTGTCACGATGGCTTAGTCGCTCTCTTCCGGGAGCTGGATGCTACGGGCTGTCGTATATTATCACCGATAGCTCTGGATTTTATTGATACCAATGAGCCGATCGTACGGACGCCGGACGAAGCCGAGCTAAGCATCGCCGACCTGCAGCGCCAGCACCTGCGCGCCATGCGCAGCGCCGACTTCATTTGGCTGCATGATCCTGGTGGGCATATCGGCCTAAGTAGCGCCTACGAACTGGGCTTTGCGGCAGCTTTGCATAAGCCAGTGTTCTGTAAAGAGTTGCCGGTGGACGAAATGCTGGCCACGCGCGTGCAAGTCGTGCAGTCCGTATCTGAAGCGCTGCGGCTTCTGTAGGGCTAAGCGCGAACTTGTTTGCGCTGTTGGAGCGCGGCTAGGGTGAGTTTGGTGCGCTCGCGGGCATAGGCACAGAATTCGCATTCGCCGCCCATGATGCTGTCGCCAATTTCGGGCATGTCGCCGTCCATGCACTGCTTCATGGCTAGGATGGTCGGTTCAATCCAGACGTCGCTGCCAGTGTATGGGATGAGTTTGGTGCGGAATTCCACGCGGTTATTAAATCCGTCCAGATCGCTGCGGCCATTGGCGTAGACAAAATAAGCGGTGTCGCTTACCACGAGGCCGTTTTGGCGCAGCAGCCACTGATAAACTTCCACTTGGCGCTTATAGCTGATCTGCCAGTCACTGTCGATGCTTACCTCTTTATCTTTAGAAGTGGCCTTATAATCAACCACTATCACCTGCCCGTCCGGTGTGACCCACAGATCATCGATGCCGCCAAATACCAGCAAATTGGTAGGCGCATGCAGGTGCTGGACCCCCACAAACGTTTCGCGCCACTTGTCTAGTTGCTCGTGCGCAAACGGCACGGCCGCCAGGCTGTACTCCACCATGATCGGGTGCGGCTCGGCCTTGGCCCGATACACGTCAAACTCTTTTTTAAATAGTTCGTCGATGGTTTTGTTGATGTTAAACGGCGGGCCTTCGGGCCGCTTGATCTTGAGGCGCACGTCCAGCCAAAAACAGCGCGGGCACTGCTTAAATAGCTCTATCTTAGAGCGGCTCACCTTAAACGGTGTTGCTTGCCCCGGCCGGTACGGCACGGAGCGTTCCCTCCAGTAATTCATGTCTTAGGATTATACCACTTACGCTCGGTGTTCGTCGCGCCAAAAATACCGAAAAACAGCGCCCGCAGCGGCCAGCGTGAACAGCCAGCGAACCACTGCGATAAAGAGGTTGGGCTTGGCGCCGTAGGCGTAGCCAGAGCCGTAGTAACCGCTGATCAGTAAATAGAGTAAGCCAACAGTGTGAATAAGCACGACTAGCGCCGCCACCAACTGCACCGTTTGGAAGGCCTTACGGCGCACCCCGTCTTGATGCAGCGCGGGCGTAACTAGCTCAACCTTTTGCAGGCGGAGAAACAAATAAGCCACGACGGGCGCGCAAACAATCAGAACGGCGACTGGTAGGGCTACCTCATGCCAGCTGCGGCCGCTGCCAAGCAGCGCATCGAGCAAGCCAACGATACTGGCTAGGCTGACGACGAGCAGTAGCGCAAACAAACGATATTCAATAGCGCTCGGCGTCAGGTGCGCTAGTCGCGCCAAATGGCGGCTAAACGCCGATGGCTGGCGCGGCTGATTGTAGCGCACCGCTGGAGTAAGCGGTTGTGGCGGCGCCACTGCGCCTTTGTGCAGCGCAACATAGACATCTTCTCTTGGCCAGCCAGCTTCTTCGAGCCGAACAGCAATTTCTTGGTCCCCGAGACCATGCTCGCGGGCACGAGCAATAAACTCATCTAATTCTCTGTGCATGCCTACAGCTTACACTCGGGCGCGTAAGATTGCTAGTGTCTCGATATGCGGTGTGTGCGGAAAGAAATTATAGGCCTGGAAAGAGGTCAGCTCGTACGCTTCTTGCAACTTGGCGAGATCGCGGGCCTGCGTAGCCGGATTGCAGCTCAGGTACACTACCTGCGGCGGCTTTTGCTCTAGGATCCGGGCCACTAATTTGTCGTGCAGACCGGCGCGCGGCGGGTCAACAATAACGGCTCCGCTAGCGGTTACATAGTCCAGAGCTTTCTCGCTGGCGGCTTCAACTACCGTCGCCTCTAGGCCGCTCGTCTGCGCATTATGGCGAGCCATCGCGGCACTCGCGGCGTCCAGCTCCACGAGCGTGACCTTCTGGTGTGCCACACTCAACCCAATGCTGCCGGTGCCGGCATACATGTCTAAGACTTCGGCAGCCGTGCACTGCTCTTTGATATGCGTAAGAGCGCATTCAAAAATTGGCAGATTAACTTGGAAGAACGAATCAACGTCGTAGGTAAACGGCTTACCAAGCAGCGTATCGGTGAGCGTGCAATCACCCAGTTCGTATAGCAGTTTGGTGGGCACCGAAGCCGGGCTTTTCGGGTTGGAGTGATATACCCGCAGCCCTTTCAATTCAGGCGGCAAATCCAATTTCTGGAACGATTGTAGTTTAACAAACAGCGATGCCACTGCCTCTCCGGCCTGATTAACACGAACAATTATTGTCTTCAGGTCGCCGGCCCTGGGACTGCGCTTTTGCAGCTCGGCAGCCACGGCGTTCGCCGCTTTGTCGAGCGACGCCTGGGCTAGTTCACTGCCTGTTACGATAGTTTTCTGGTGCGAGCCGCGGCTATGCAGCGCCAGATGCAGCCCGTCGTCGTCACCCCAAAAGCTGTATTCCATTTTTCCCCGGTAATGCCAGTCATCGCCGGCCGTTAGCAGCTCAAAATCGGGGAGTGCCACGTGCGCTTGCGTAAACAGCTCTTCCACAATCCGCTTTTTATAGTCGTTCTCGGCAGCAAACTGCACGATTTGCCAAGGGCTGGTAGCCAGGTAGTTCGGTTCCCTGGGCGCCACTCTGAGGGGCGACGCCTCCAGCACCTCTTCGGCGATAGCCTCGGCGTACGACCGCTTAGCTTTTATAATCCGCACCACCACTTTCTCGCCAGGCAGCGCGCCCCACACAAACACCTTACGCCCGTCGGCGAGCGTACCTAGGCCTTGGCCGCCGTGCACTAACTTCTCGATTTCCACTTCCATATCTGCCCTAGTATAGCGATTGATGGCCGAAATATCTATTACAACGCCTTATCATCTGTTATATTGGGAGCATGTCTTGCTAAATCTTCGGCTTACTACACGAATCACCGGTTTTAGTGAAAGGATTTAGCATATGCTCGTAACAATCGACATCGAAGAAAAATATATTGGCAACAAGCTGCTGCTGAACGACCTGCGTCTTACGATCGCCGACAATGAAAAGATCGCCATCATCGGCCGCAATGGCGTGGGCAAAACTACGCTGTTTCGCATGCTGAACGGCGAGGATGCTGATTACAATGGTCATATCACCTCCCGTAACGGCCTGCGGCTGGTGGCTACCCGCCAGGAACACCACGACTTAGCCGACCAAACGGTGGTCCAATATGTGCTACACAATCTGCCCGACTTTGTGGAGTTGCAAGAGATAATCGAAACCTATCCGGAACATATGGGCGACGACTTGCGCAAAATTGCCCGCTACAGCGAGGCCTTGGAGCGGTTTAGTGCGCTCGATTACTACAACGTTGAAGACCGCGTACGCCGCTCGCTGGACGCCTACCAGCTTGGCGGTATGGCCGACCGCCCGATGGCCAGCCTCAGCGGCGGTCAAAAACGCTTTGTAGAACTGGTGCGTGTAGAGCAAGCCGGCGCCGACCTGGCGCTCATCGACGAGCCAACCAATCACATGGACTTCGTCGCCAAAGCCGCGTTTATTGACTGGTTCAAGCATGTTCGCCACGGTGTGGTGGTCATTACGCACGACCGCGATGTGCTCAAAACCGTTGACCGAATTATCGAGATCAAGGATTACCAGGCTTATAACTTCCCTGGCAACTACGACGCCTACTTGCGCCAAAATGCCATGCGCACCGCCGCCGACCTGAGCGAGTACGACACCACCCAGCGTCGCATCGAGAATGTCAAGAAGCAGATTCAAAGCGCCCGAGCCAAAAAAGCTCGCTGGGGCGGCACGGCCGACAAGAAAAACCCATTCCTGGTCATCGAAACCCGCCTGCTGAAAGAACTCGCCGAGCTCGAGCAGCAAGAACGCCCCAGTTTTTGGATTGATAAAGAGTCTGTGGAGAATCTGCGGCCAGACATCGAGGCGAGCTACCACAAGCACAAAGCCAGAACCATCCATATCCGCCGCGTCACGCGCGAGGAGCGGCCGCGCGAACTGCTGGTGCTCGACAACGTGCAGGTGGGTTACAACGACCGGCCGCTGTTTACGCCGCTCAAGGTTCGGGTGCAGACCGGCGACCACTTACAAATTGCTGGCCGCAACGGCGTCGGCAAAACTACCCTGGTTCGAACCATTCTGTCTCAGCTAGCCCAGAGTACCAAACCGCCAACGTTGCTTCATGGTGTTATCAAGCTCGACACCGGGCTGCGTATCAACACCTACGAACAAGAGATTGATGCCGGCCTGCTGGACATGACGCTGGAAGCCGCCATCGAACACATCTATGACAACTTTGGCTTGCCTATGGGCCAAGAGCAAATTATGCGCACCCTCAGCGACTACTTGTTTGATCCGCACGGCGACCGTGAGCACCTGGTGCGTAATCTCTCTGGCGGCCAAAAAGCTCGACTCCAGCTTATCCGGCTGTTTGCTAACGAACCTAATCTCATTATTTTGGACGAACCGACGAACCATTTGGATCTGCCGAGCATTGAAGAACTTGAGGACGCGCTGCGGCAATACAAAGGTGCCCTGCTGTATATCAGCCACGATAGCTATCTTTCGAAGCACCTTGGCGGCGAGCAACTCTCGATTACGCCGCTCGCTTCTTACGATTGAGCGGCGGCAAAGGCCAGATCAGCGCCGATCACTCCGTGCCAGGAGGTTATGTCGCCACGCTCCAGTTTCACTGCCAGCTCTGCCTGATAGGCAGCCACGGCGGCGCGACGGGCGCCAAACACCGCCTCGCCGGTAGCGTTGGGGTAACGATACGTTGCAGCCAGTTCAGCTTGGCGGCGCTGAAAAGGTAGCAACCCGTCGAGTGGCGGCTCTTCCAGCAGCGAAACAGCCTTGATCTCGGCGTACAGTTGGTGGCCGTAGAGCGGGCCAAAACGGTCGTGGATTTGGCTCATGTCGGCGCAGGCCACGCTGTGGGCAATATCGCGCTCGCTGTGGCTGACAAAGTCTAGCTCGCTTACCTTTTGACCAACCAGGCGACCATCCTCCGAGAATAATGGCTCGGTGCCCAGAATTGCGAGGCTGCCGGCGCGCTGCGCCCACTGGGGTATGCCAGCCTCTCGAAAGGCTGTCTCCAACCACTCGGCACTCTCCTGCTCCATGACGCCGCGCGGTTTCAGCTGGATAAGATCATGTGCTGCACCGGCTGTCACACTGACCGCGGACTCAGCAGCCGATAAGCCCAGGGCGGCGGCCATTTTGCGCGCGCCCTCGGCCACGGTGCGTGTGTGATGCCCATTGTGGTATGCCAGCGGCGTGGCTATGGCCAGATCCGCGGCGGCGTGGCCCACACCGTAGGCTTCATCGACGGACTGATAAGCCGTGGCTCGTATGCGGTCGAGCGCCTGGAAGGCGCTGCTCGATAAGTGTTGTTCCTGGTATGTCATTACTGCTCCTGGTTAGTTGTGCAATCAAATGCACGTGTATTCTACCAGGTGTGCTGAACATGTGGAAAACTGTTGTGCAGAAAGTGCACAACTGCTACAATACCGCTTATGGACGAACGAGCTATCCGTACGTACTTCGGCAAACTAGGCTTTGAACCGGAGATTGCCGACATCTATCTCTCACTCCACGCCAGTGGCCCGCAAACTATTTCTCAGCTGTCCCGCAGCTCCAAGGTGGAGCGTACCCGCATTTATCGCCTACTCGAGAAGCTAACCGCTTCCAATCTAATAGAGGTCGAGATTCACGACAAGCGTGGCATTATTAAAGCCGCGCCCATCGCCAACCTCACCATCCATATCGCCAAAAAGGAGCAGGAACTAAAAAGCCTGCAGGACGAGCTGGAGCTGATTGAGCAGATTTTAGCCCGCAACAGCCTGTCGAACCCAGCGACCCGCGTGCAGTTCTACCAGGGGCCGGAAGGTAGCAAACAGATGTTCTGGAATGAGACTAATGCCAAAACTGAGATTCTCACCATGCTGCACGAGAATATGCAGATCAAGACCGACGTCAAGTTCTTCGAGCGCTGGGCCCGTAAATGCAACGAGCGCGCCATTCACTTTCGCGGCCTAGTCAACGATACGTTTTTGCAGAGCCAAGACAAGTGGTACGCCAGGCACTCCAACGAAAAGCTCAAGTTTTGGGAGCAGCGCTACGTTTCGCCCACGCTCTTCCCGATCACGCACCGCACTATCATCTATGACAACGTCATTGCCTATCACAACTGGAAGGACGGCGAAATCTTCGGTATCGAGATTCATAACAAAGAAATCGCCGACACACAGCGGGCGTTTTTTGAGATGCTTTGGAAGCTAGCCGAGCCAAAGGCCTAAACACGCCATTAAGGTCGCAGCATGGCACGCACGGCGGCGTATAGCTGCTGAGGCGTGTCCACAATTGTAGGCGCCTGAGCGTTCATCAAAGCTTGACGATTGTTATAGCCCCAAGAGACTGATATGCAGCGCATGCCGGCCTTTTTGGTGGCGTCTAGGTCGCGTACCTCGTCGCCAATGTATATACATTGGTCGGCGGTGATCCCCCGGGCGTGCATAATCTTGCCAAAGGCCCGTGCTTTGGAGAACAAACCGATATCAGCGTAGACATGGTCGAATAACTGCGTTAGTTTATGGCGCTCTAAAAATGTCTGAACGTTCTCAGGGCTGTTGGTACTAACTACCAGCAGTGTATAGCCCTCGTTGTGCAGTTGTTTGAGAAGTTTCGCAATACCCGAAAAAGCCTGTACTTCGCCGATCCGCTGGCGCATAATCTTGCGTCCCTCGTACAACACATACGGCACTTGCCAGAAGTGCAGACCAGCCCGCTTCATTGCCTGACGAGCTGGCAGACCACGCAGAACTTCTACCTCGTGGTCATCGGTCGCCCGCCGCGAGTGCGCCCGTCTGTTGAGCATGCGGAAAATATCTACCGATATAAAGAAGGTGTCGGCCAGCGTCCCGTCAAAGTCAAACAGTAGCGTCGCCACGGCCTGTCGTCCTCCTTATTTTATGAATGACTCTGCAAACACCTGCCAGGCCAGCGCGCTTGTAGTGACCAAGCCCAGCAGCATGTACACCCGCTCCGCGGTGGGCATATTGCGTAGCTTGCCCTTGAGCGACATGCGAAAATGTGTAACGCCCAGCAGAATCAGGTACAAGCCAAACATGCTGGCATAGATCGTCCAGAGTGCACCCGGAATCGTGCCGCCAAACTGCAGCGCACCCCACACCGATACCCCGATCATCACCCAGGGCAACAGCGTAAAGACTAGCGGCATAGCACACACCATGTGGGGCAAGAAGCCCTTGCCTTTGCGTTCGTTGTCAACAATTTGCGCAGCGGGTACCAGCAGGCTGCCGGCAATGGTCGCTACGAAGATTGCCAAGAGCGTTGCCACGTTGGAGATACCACTCAGGAGTGCAATAACAGCTATGGTAATCCCGGCGCTCAGCCCGAAGCCACTCCAGAAGAACACATTAATTCCCTGCCGCTGTTGCGCCTCGTACCGACTACGCAGACGTGTAGCCACCAACAAGTGGACAAGCGCCATAACGCCCAGCGACACCGCCACGGTCCATATGAGCGGTTTGTCATACAGGTGCCGTGTAGCCGCGACCAGCACCGGGTGGCCAGCAACCTGCGATTGCAGCGTATCGGCGGTCAGATACTGTGTGGTCACCGGCGCCACCTTGTGCGCACCGTACAATGGGATAGCCACAGCCTGCACCACAAACAAAAACGCCAACAGCAGATTAAGTGTTTGGAGCTTTTGACCTTCGGTTTTTACCGCGCTATTCGCTGGCGTGGCTACGGCAGCCGTAGTTTTTGCCCGTTGAGCTGGCGCAGCAGTAGTTTTAGCATTTTTCTTGGCAGTCGCAGCTGCGCGCGGCGGCTTTTGGGCGGTGGTAGCTTTACTCATATCCCCACTATACAGGATAGCAACAGAGTTTTCACCCTTTACACTCTCTGGCGCGGTTATTTCACGGGAGCGTAGGGTATGTGGCACATGCCAATGCCAGTGCGCTCGGTGAACTTTTGGTGGTAGGCTTCGGCTTTGTAAAACGGGCCGGCCATTTCTATCTGGGTAACGATGGGCTTGTCGATTTGTTTTTGGGTAAGATTGCGAATCTCGATGGCTTCCTGGCGCTGCTCCTGGGTAAAACAAAAGATGGCCGAGCGATACTCATCACCTATATCAGGCCCTTGGTAGTTGAGCTCTGTAGGGTCATGCATGCGGAAGAACTGTTTCAGCAGGACCGCTAGGCTTACTTTTTCGGGGTCGAACTCAACCAGCGTTGCTTCAGCGTGTCCGGTCGTGTGCGTACACACATCGTCGTAGCTGGGATTTTTCGTATGACCACCGGTGTAGCCCACGGTAGTTGTAACCACGCCGGGTACTTGATCAAAATAGTACTGCAAGCCCCAAAAACAACCTGCCGCCAAAATAATTTTATCCGTCTTCACAGCGTATAGTATAAGCGCTTTGGCGCGAGCAGACTAGTTTTCGTCGTAACGCCGCACCGTAATGGTTTTGGCGGCGTAGCGCTCGGCTTCTTTCCGGGTAATCACCCGAAAGCGCGTAGCGTAACGCAGCAGCGCTAGGCTAGGCTGGTGTTCAAACCCCACGTAGACCACGTCTTTTTTGTACTGCTTGGCTTTGACGATGGCCGGGATCAGGTCGGTGTCCGAAGAAACCACCACCGCCACATCATACTGTTTCTCAAAAGCCATGCTCACGATATCAATTGCCAGGCGCACATCCACACCCTTTTCAAAAAACTTGTTATCGCGCTCTAACAAATAGCCTTTCACCACCTCGATCCTTTGATGTTTCAGCTGTTCAAAGACCTTCTGCTGGTTCTTGATGAGTTCCAGCGCTTTCTCGTGATTCTTGGCTTTTTTGGTGTCGCGCACCACACCCACGTAATAACCGATGTAGGTTATGGCTTCGTCGGCGTCTAACAATGATTTCAAAAGCTCGCGGTAACGATAGTGAATAAAGTCCGTTTTGGTCGGCACCAGCGTCTTGAGCTTAAAGTAAAAGTTGCTGCCATCGATAAAAATAGCAACGCGCTTCTTTTTCTTCCCTTTATCGGCCATGTGGTTATTATTGCACCTCCAGGTCAAATTGTCCGCATAAGAAAAGCCCTGGCTTGCGGTGCAGTCCAGGGCGGTTTAGCTATTTCATCGTAGCAGGAGCGCTATTGCTTGTCAACTACTCGGTGCGCAGCGCCTCAATTGGATCGAGTTTGGCAGCCTTGCGCGCCGGCAGCAGCCCAGCGAGCGTGGTTACGAGCATCAGGAATATCACCAGCCCGACTATTTGGCCGGCACTAAAGATAAGTAAATGTTCGCTACCGAAGTTTAACTTTTTACTGATGAATGGATTAAGCGCTGTTCCGGCTGCAATCGCTACGGCACTGCCCAGCAATGCGCCGAGGAAGCCAATCAGCGTCGCCTCCACCGTAAATAGTGCACTCACGGTGCCGCGGCTCATACCCAGGGCTTTCATCAGACCGATCTCGCGAGTCCGCTCCAGCACACTGATGTACTGTGTGTTTACCACCCCAAAGAACGACGCCACCAATGTAATCAGTCCAAAGACGATGATAATACTCTGGAGCACGGTAATCACCTGATTGATAAGCGACTGTAAATCTTTGGCGGTGCGCGCTTCGTAGCCGGCTTTCTGCACTTCACTCTTTAGCGTGTCGGCAGACGCGCCGTCGCCGCGGATGATCACCGACGGCACCAAATTTGCCTGCACCGTGCCACCGCTAATGAAACCATTAAGCGCGGCCGCTTGTGTTTCGGACACGTACGGGCCAATAGGGTCGAAATTGATACTGAGGGTCGACCTGGTGGTCACACCGACCACGGTATAGGTGGTAGCTTGTGTCTGGCCAGTCAGCTGACGAACCTGGATAGTAACCGTTTTGCCAATGGCATCTTTTGCAGATCCAAAGCGCAGCAGCGAAATATAGTCGTCCGGCAAGAGCACTTGGTCCGCCGCCAAGCTCGCCGGCGCTTGACCGGCACTAATCTGCGGCTTTTGGGCTGGATCGTAGACATTCACCTGCCCGGTGTACTGTTTCTGCCCGGCGCGCGTTACAAACTGCGCGACGATATTGTAGTTCTGCATCACTTCGGTCACGTGCGGCAACGCAGTTAATTTCGCGATATCGCTGCTGGTGAACTGCTTGAGCAGCGCGCCGCGGCCGCTGTCGGCGAGGTCGCTGCTGTATTCGCGTGGCTTATTGCTGTCGCTACTAAAGAAAGATTTGTCTTTGGCGGCGAACACGGCGCCGGGGTCGAAGTTTGCCTGTACTAGTTTGTTGCTGTAGGCTCGGGCGCCAGTCGATGCCGCCAGCGTGAGCGTGAGCGTAAAACCACCCACGGCAATAGCCGAAGCCGTCAGCAGCGTGCGCAGCTTAGACTGCCGTAAATTACGGCCGCTGCGTTTTAAGACGTCAACAAACTTCATCGCTTAGTCCCTTTCGCCCGTTTTGTCGCTCGTCCGCGCACTGTCACAATCTGGCCATCTTTTAATACCACTTGTATGTCGCAGCGCGCAGCCAGGTCAATATCATGCGTCACGAACACGAGTGTTGCGCCCAGTCGCTTGTTCAAATCAAAGAGTAGTTCGATGATGCGATCGCCAGTAGCGCTATCCAGGTTGCCAGTTGGCTCGTCGGCAAAGATAAGTTTAGGCTTGCCGACAATCGCCCGCGCAATGGCCAGCCGCTGTTTTTGGCCACCAGATAGGTTTTTGGCTTTGGTGTTGATTTTGTCGCTGAGCTCCACGGCCTCTAGGGCTTCTTCGACCAAGGCTCTACGGCGCGAGAACGCCACTTGGTTGATCTCTAGCGGCAGCGCCACGTTCTGATAGCAAGTTTGGTTGCCCTCCACAAAAAAAGACTGAAACACAAAGCCGAGGTCGTGGGCGCGAAAGCGGTCGATAGCCTTCCGCTTCAGCGTGCCAATAGGCTTGCCGTCGATAACAACCTCGCCAGCCGATGGATGGTCCAGCCCACCCATAATGTGCATAAGCGTCGACTTGCCAGAGCCAGACTTGCCGATAATTGCCGCACTTGCGCCATCTGGTATATCAAACGACACGCCTTTGAGCGCTTCAAAGGCACTATCCTTCTTGCCGTAGACCTTACGGACATCCTTAATGCGAATCATACCTTTTCAGTATAGCAGGCAAACTGGAGACTTACTGGTCGTTCATAACAATACAGTAGTCGGGGTGCATGATACCGGGTGGCCCGGGTGGCACGCAACCGTTGACTGGCGGATAAAACGGCGGCTGGTACGGAGGATATGGCTTAGGGATGGGCTGCGGCATGGTGAGCGGCGGGTCGGTGGGCAAAGGCGCGGCCACTGGGCTTGACGACGAAGCTGGCGAACCACCAGATGGATCCGGACTGGCAGAAGTTGGCGTAGCAGCTGGCTGAGTGCCAGCAGTGCCGCTTGTTAGGTTGGCTGTAGCTGTCGTCGTTGATTCTTGACCACCAGCGATCACTCCGTTGCCAGTCGAAACAGCCGCCACAGGCGAAACGTCGGTGGCTACGACCACAGCGCCATCGCTCTGGGCTACACCAACACTCCCCTTCTCGGCATGCTTCTTTAGCGGCGCTGTGGAAGTAACACCGCTAGCGTAAAACGGCGCCGCTAGCAATCCAAGGAGCGCCACCGGTAACGCTAACCGCCAAAGATGTGCTCGCAGCTGTTGATAGTAACCCATATACGCACCTCTTACAGGTACCAGTATAGAACGTACTTGCAAATTACGCCACTTTGCCCAGGCGCTGCTGCAGTTTGTACCACTTGGCAAAGTCCTGCCAGACACCACTTTCAGCATGGAGCGCATCCTTGCCCTGCTCTAGCAGCTCGGCGTTGGTGAGAGTTTGGCCCGCAAGCTGGGTTATCTGCTGCAGCGGACGGCCGTTGCCGCGCGGGCTGTCGGTAATCACGCCGGAATAATCGCGTGAGAATAGCTTGGTCCGCTTGCCGTCGTGATACGCCAACGTATCGGTGAGCAGCAGCGTGCGGTCGCGCTTGCCTTCTAGGAGCCGAAGCATATCTTCGGCACTCAGCCATTGGTCAATGTGGTGAGCATAGGCGCCCGGGAAACCGCGCAGCGCCAAAATATTCCAAAACCAGTCGCTCACCACCACCGGACGGCTAGCGAGTTTAAAGGCGGTTTTAGCTTTCTTGGTAGCAATTTCTTCGGCGTCGTGCGACTGAATCTCGTCGACGGGCATATCTAGTTGTTCAATCTCAATGCCCAGGGCTACACAAGCCGCCTGCAGCTGCTGAAACTTCTGCTGATTGCCGGTCACAAACGCCAGCTTGCCAGTTGGCTCTCCTGGTTCGTCGATACGATCGTAGCGATACCGCCCGCTGATGGCGGTCGAGAAGAATTGGCCCAACGAGTCGCTCTTCATAAACCGGGCGTGCACATCGGGCTCAACCTCGCGGTACTGGTACAGCCGGCCACCACGGAATTCAATCTCCAAGATCCGAGTTTTGGGGTCGTAGCCCACGGCCACGATATCAGAAGATTCGACAGGCAGGCGCAGCATCTTCGAGAGCCCTACCCTTCAAATTTCAGGCGTTTGACCAGCCAGTCGCGCGGTAACATGCTGAGGAACCAGCCGGCGCGCGGACCGCTGGTTTTGCCGATAAGTGCGCGGTACAGGGTACTGAACAATTCTTTTGGCTCCAGGCCCAGCTCGTCTTTTAGCTCGTACATGGCATTGTGAAAATAGGCGCCGTCGGCATCGGCGGGCGCCGCAGCCACTTTCTCGCCCAGTTTCTTCAGTAAGTTGTATTCTGGCTCAGTAAAATCTTCGGCGCTGACATAGGGCAACAGCGAGAATTTAACTTCATCCGGCGCGCGTTTCTCCAGCCAGGCGTCGATAAACTGCAGCTCTGCCCGGATGATCTCGGCATCTTCTTCGGCGACCTTGGCGTATTCTGTCCGCATGATAACTTCCAATGTCTTATCGGCATCTTTGAGTGACGCCTGATAGCTCGCGACCAAATGCGAAAACGGCACGCGGCTGACTGTTCGCTTTTGATCATTGCCACGGGTGCATAGATGATAAAGCTGCTGCTCTGATTCAGTCTTGTCGGTCTTAGCACTGAATGCCGCATATTCGTCAATCAGCTGCATGACACCGTTAATGGGATCAAAGTACAACCGCTTACTGGCCGGTGCCCGCAGGATAAAATAGCGCACTACTTCTGGCGGCATAATGCGCGAACCTTCGCGAGCATCTAAACCGGTGCCCTTGCTGGCGCTCATTTTCTTGTTGTCGCCGGCCATATTTATAAAATCGTATGCCACAGGATACGGTGCTTCGCCGTCGTAAACGTCTTTCATGATCTGCACGCCAGTATCATAGCTACCGCCCTTGGTCATGTGATCGCGGCCCGATGGCTCTACCATTACATGTTGCAGCCACCAACGACCTGGCCAATCCAGGCGCCAATCTAGTTTTACGTCGCCTTTCTCGTAGCTAATGATTTGCTCAGCGTCGCCTGCGTCTCGGTAGGTGACTGTCTTAGCGTTTTTATCAATGCTTACAAATGTTCGCTTCTTCAGCCGGCCGTTCTCCATGACCTGGATTGGCGACCAATCTGCTTCTAGCTGACGACCAGAAATCGTCTCCAGCGCTTTTTTTGCTTCGTCGATGTGCTCAAGCGACCGCTCGATAGCTGGGATAAAAAAACCGCTCCGATATTTCTCATGCGAGCGGATCCAGTCTACCTCAACGCCCAGCGCTGCAGCGCCATCATACAGACCTTGCAAGAAGTAGTCCGCATAAGACTGCTGCGAGCCATCAGGCGCCGGCACATCACACAGTGGCATGCCAAGGTACTTTTCAAAATCGGCCGGTACGTCAACGGGAATCTTGCGCAGACCATCCAGATCATCCGCAAAATAGATGTGGCGCGCCTGGCGTCCTCGACGTCGTAGCTCCAATAGGATGGCATCGCAGGTGACCAGCTCGCGCATGTGCCCCAAATGATGCGTACCACTTGGCGATCCGCCGGATTCAATCAAAATCTCGCCTTCGGGATGGGCGGCGAGCACGTCGTCGACGATTTGGTTTAGCCAGTGCATAATGGGTTTCCTTCTTCGGTGTTATTTTAGCATAGTTTATAGAGAAAGGACTTCTGGTTGATCGCCAGAAGTCCTTGAGATAGACAGGGTGAACTTCAGGCGATAGCGATAATCTTGTAAGTTGCGGTCTCGACGGGGGTGGTAATAACCACTTCGTCGCCTTCCTTCTTGCCCATCAGCGCCTTGCCGATTGGCGATTCATCGCTAATTTTGCCATTTAACGGGTCGGCTTCCACCGTGCCCACTACTTGGAACTGCTTGGCCTTGCCATCGTCGCTCTTTAGCTTAATGCTCGAGCCAAGCACCACCTTACCACCACTACCCTTCTTAGACGAGATGAGTTGCGCGTTGGCCAAAATACCTTCGATCTCCGAAATGCGGGCTTCGTTGCGCTCTTGATCCTGGCGAGCTGCGGTGTATTCCATGTTCTCGCCGAGGTCGCCAAACTCGCGCGCAGTTTTAATGCGCTCAGCAATAGCTGCGCGTTGGCCAACCAGCGTTTTTAGTTCGGTTTTTAGTTCGGCTACGCCTTCTTTGGTCAGGTGGAATAATTTGTTCATGTCTGTTCACTCCTTCGTGTCGTCTATCTGTCTCTATGAACGACGCGTATTATAGCAACTTGCCTTTCACTTCAACCAGCATATTTATCACATCATCCCTACCCATCATGTGATTCTCAGTTTCGATCCGTTTTTTGACTTCGAATTGTTGATTGGCAAGCGACTTCTCGCTGGCAATAATGCGGTACGGGATGCCTAGCAAGTCGGCGTCGGCAAACTTCTCCCCGGCACGCGCATCACTGCGGTCGTCATATAATACCAAAACGCCAGCCGCGGTCAAGGCCTCATACAAATCATCTGCAGCCTGTTTTACGCTGTCGGTTTCGCCGAGCGCTATCAGATAAACCAAATACGGTGCGATGTTCTCTGGCCATATGATTCCCTTGTCGTCGTGGTGCGCTTCCACAATCGCCGCCATGGTGCGGCCAATGCCAATCCCATAGGCGCCCATGTAGTACTTCTGGCGCTGGCCCTTTTCGTCGGTATATTCAGTGTCGTGCATCAAGTTGCTGTAGTGGTAGCCCAGCTGGAAGATGTTGCCAACTTCGATGCCTCTCTTCTCTACCAATGTTCCGTTTTCGGGGCTGATCATGCCCGGCTGCGCCAGCGCTATGTCGGCTTCGACATCGACGTGGTAGTCGCGGTCGATATTAATATTGAGTAGGTCCTTGTGCAACTGGTTATTGCCACCGTACATGTTGTGGACGGTGCGCAGGCTAAGATCGCCAACGATAACGACATCGTGGCCGCTGTCTTTGCCTTTTTTGGGAAAACCGACAGGGCTAATAAAGCCTGGCTCACTGCCTAGATCTTCGCGGATTTCTTGCTCCGTGGCGCTCCGCAAATCCCATGCGCCAGCCGCTTGCATTAATTTGGTCTCATTAACATCAAAGTCACCACGGATGAGCGCTAGGACGTAGCGCTTGGTAGCCTCATCGAAGTACAGTACGTCTTTGGTTTGCTGCCAAAGCGGCAGGCCGTGCAGCTGCACGCCGTCTTCCATAGTAGTGCCGCGCTGGGCGTCAACTTCGGTCAGCTCTTTCAGCTCTTCGCTTAGATTCTTATCATCCACTTTGAATTTAGCGACGTCTTCGTGCGCGGCGTAACCGCTCTGCTCGTCGACAAAATAGGGGCTCTCACCTACCTCGCTCTCGCTAATGAACTCGTGGCAGTATTCGCCGCCAATGTAGCCGTTGTCGGCCGCCACAACGTCGGTTTTAAGGCCAAGCTCCGTAAAGATAGCCGAATAGGCGTCCCAATATTGCTGATAAGTGTCTTTAAACTGTGCCTCGGTGCCAAAGCTGTAGGCGTCTTTCATGACAAATTCGCGGACGCGCAGCAAACCGCCGCGGGCGCGCATTTCGTCGCGGAATTTCAAACTAAACTGGTAAATGCTGAACGGCAAATCTTTGTAGCTGATGTTGAACTTGCGCACCAAATCCACGGCCATCTCTTCGGCTGTGCCGCCTAAGGCGAACTCGGCGCCGCGGCGATCCTCGACCTTCATGAGTTCAAAACCAGTGGTGGTGGTACGGTTGGTCTCTTGCCACAGTTCCAGCGGGTGGAGTGTGGGCATGTTGAGCTCCTGCGCGCCGATGGCGTTCATGTGCCTGCGGACTATTTTAATGATGTTGTCGTGCACAATAAGGCCAAGCGGCAACAAGTAGTAGCGCCCAGCGGTTGATTCGCGGATAAACCCGCCCTGGGTAAGAAAACGGTGCGAGGCAGTTTTGCTATCTATACCTTCGGTCTTCGACGTCTTGCCGAATAACTGCGATACCTTCATTGGTATGCTCCTTATCTATTTCTGTCTGCTAAGTAATAATAAATTGTGAGAATAATAAACTACGGCCGCCCGGCCGGGATCTGCGGCAAAACAATAGTAATAGCAGGCTTTTGTAGTCTCATGACGCTTTATAGTATAGCTTAGCGCCCCACAAAAAGATAGAGCGACACAAACGCTACGCCGTTCTTAATAGTGTGCAGTATGATGCCTGGCCACAGGCTTTTGGTCTTCTCGCGCAAGTAGCATAGCGCGAGCGACAGAATAAAGGTGTCGATAGCCGCTACCCATAACAAACCGCCGCTGGTCTCAAATAGGTGCGGTGCGGCAAATAGCACGCTGGTGAGCAGCGCCGCCTGCACAAAGCTAGTCCGCTTGCGAAACCCGGTATAAAGCACGCCACGAAACAACGTCTCCTCGACGAACGGCGGGAACACTACCAGGCTAAGGAAGGTCAACAGCAGCTTGCCGCTGCCCACGATGTTGTCAAAGCCGAGCTCCTGCTTTTGATCGATATTGATGTGGAACGCAGCGCTGACTGCCGAAATCACCACCAAAAAAACCACAAAATATGCTAGCCCAGCTAGGATTGCCCAACCTAGGTCACCCGCCTGCGGCGAGCGGCCTAGGCCTATCTCAGCCAGTGTCGCGTAGCGACGTAACATGCGCCACAAGATGAATAGCGTAAACACCTCAGTCAATAGCACGTAGAAAAAACTACCGGTCACTGAGTTTATCCAAGTGTCGACTGCAGCCTGATTGGACAAAATCAGCCCAGCCACGAATGGCAGCACGAACGCGATCACAACCTCAGCGCCCACAAAAGCTACAATCACCGCCAGCAAGCCACGCGCTGGGCCCCAGCCCCGGCGCTTGGGCGTTTCTTCGGTTCCAGACACATCCGAAGATGGTGACGCCATCACCTGCTTCGCCCGAGCGGTCTTTGGCTTCGGCCTAGAAGAATCTTTTGACATCGACCACTGTAATGAGCACGATCAATAATATAAGGAAGACGAAGCTAGCGCCCACAATTCGTTCTTCCATATCCTTGGACAAGCGTTTACCAAACAGATGTGAAAGCAGCAACACATAAAAGCGGCCGCCATCCAGCGCCGGGATGGGCAGCAAATTCATAATGGCGAGACTCAGCGAGATAACACCTATGATCATCAGCATTATTTGGAAGCCCAGCATACTGCCGTCGTGTAGCACCACCACGATGCCGACAGGACCAGTTACTTGCTGGCTGGCGGCGCTGCCGTTGCCGTGGACTAGTTCGGCTAAAATGTGGCCCAGCCCCTGGAATGTCACAGCGGTGAATTGCCAAAGCAGCCCGGCCGACTGAACCGGCGCCGACCACGTCGCTCGGGTTAAGGTATAATCTGACGGCGAAATGCCCAAATAGCCCTTCTTTTTAGCGTCCTGGGCAGCGCGCAGCTTGACCGCTACGGTGTGCTCCACTGTACCGCGCAGGTACGTCACGGTTACCTGCTGGCCGGCCAAATGTTGGGTCACATCTGGCAGTTGCTCGGCGGTGGTAATCTGTTTGGTGTAAGAACCGCTGGCGACGCGCAGCAGCTGATCGCGTACCTTAAGCCCGGCTTTGTCCGCTGGCGAGCCGGACTCAACGTAGCCAATCAACACCTGCTGCTTGAGCACGTGCGTGTCGCTTTTGACCGAGAACTGCTTGTCGATGAGCTGTGGCATGCCAATCCAGGCCAGTGCCATAAAGATAACGAAAGCCGCTAGCAGGTTCATACCCACTCCGGCCAGCATAATTTTGGTCTTTACCCGGAAGCGCGCGGCGCCAAAGCTACCCTTTTCGGTCGCGGCGTCGTTTTCGCCTTTTAGTTTTACAAAACCGCCAATCGGCAGCCAGTTGAGGCTAAAAAGAAAGCCGTGCTTTGTTTTGCGGCCCCAAGCGCGCGGCGGAAAGCCAATCCCAAACTCCTCTACTTCTACGCCATTGCGACGGGCGGCGAGAAAATGGCCATACTCGTGCACGACCACCAGGCCCACAAACAATATAAGGCCCAGAATAAGCAGCAGCACCGACATTAGCTGCCAAACCTCCGCTGCCGGCGGGCGTACTCCTTAAGCGCGGCGTCCAGGTGGCGGACACTAAAGTCTGGCCACTCTACTTTGTCGAAGACGAATTCGCTATAAGCCGATTCCCACAGCATGAAATTACTGAGGCGTTGCTCGCCGGAAGTACGAATGATGAGGTCAATCGGCGGTACGTCCGGCGCGTAGAGGTGCTGGTTGATAAGCTCAGGGGTGATCTTGCTGGCCGAGATGCCTTTGGCCATAATGCGCTTCATGGCGTCCACAATCTCTTGCTGGCCGCCGTAGTCCAGGCACATGAGAAGCGTGCAGCGGTCGTTGTTCTCGGTTAATTTCTCGGCGTTGTGGATGGCGCTGACCAGTGCTTTGCCAAATTTTAGGCGTGAGCCGAGCACCCGCAAGCGAATGCCGCGGCGCTGGAATTCCTGCAGCTCGTGCTTCAGTACCCACTTGAGCAACTTCATGAGGTCGGCGATTTCGGTGCGGTCGCGTTTCCAGTTCTCTGTAGAAAAGGCGTAGGCGCTTAGGTACTTTACCCCGCGGGCCTCGCATTCGTCGGCAATGTTCCGTAGGTTTAGATAGCCTTGGTGGTAGCCCTCGGCCACGCTTAAACCGTGCGCGCGCGCCCAGCGGCGGTTGCCGTCCAGGATCAGCCCAATATGCTGCGGCACGATTGGTGCCGCGGTGAGTTGTGTCATGGCTTTAGTATATCATCGGTTATGGATTTGGATTGGAGAAAAGCAGCAGCTGCCCGCTTACAGCGTCATGATCTCGGTTTCTTTGGTCTTGGCCGCGGCCTCGACATCAGCTTTGGCTCTCCCCATGGCGTCGTCGACCTGTTTTTCCAAGCGCTTGGCGTCGTCTTCTCCAACCAACTTGTCTTTCTTGGCTTTGTCGACCGCGTCTAGTGCATCGTGACGAATATTGCGCATGGTTACCATGCAGTCCTCTACCTTGCTGCCTAGAGTTTTGGCCAGCTCACGGCGACGCTCTTCGGTCAGCGGCGGGATAGGTACGCGCACCACGCGGCCATCGTCCGATGGGTTGAGGCCCAAGGTGGGATTGTCGCGGATGGCGCTGGCGATAGCCTGGATATTGCTGGGGTCGAAGGGTGTAATTTGGATAAGCTGGGCTTCTGGCGCGGTCACATTGGCCACTTGGTTCAGCGGCATGTCGGTGCCGTAGGCCTTAACCATCACGCCGTCCAGCATGCTGGCGCTAGCCCGGCCGGTGCGGACTTTCTTAAGCTCCTCTGTAAAATGGCCGACAGCGGCGCTAAATTTCTGGCCAGCATCACTTACAACTTGGGTTGGGTTCATTAATGTCTCCTCTTTCCGTTTTTATTCTACCGAATTTTCGCCGAAAGTGCGCTTAAATCAGAGTATGCCTAATCTATAAGTCATTGATTTATAGACCATAATGTGCTAAAGTATAGCTCATGAGCAAGCACGATAGAGTTACACAACACGATGCTGCAGAGCATCCTTCTTCTAGAGTGATCGAACGCATGGGCCGTTTTGCAAGAAGCCGCCTTGGCAAACTAGCCCTAGGTGGGCTGGTTTTTGCCGCTGCCACGGGGGGCGCCACCAAATTAATCGGCGACGCCATGCACCGCAGCCAGGTCCGCTACGAAGCAACTCAGGGGGAAATCGCCCCTATCATAGAGCAGTCTATGGTTGGCGTAGATGTCCAGGCAGTTGATTATCAACTGTCTCACCCGGATGATGTAAGGGTTGTTCACAACCCCGACGGCCACAAAGGCATGATCGAGTATATGACCGATCACGCCACAGTAATCATGCGCGCCGCACCAAATGGCGATCCCATTGTAACCCAACCTGTGTATGTCGATTATTTTAACAATCAGGGCGAACCTGAGACTGGCGACCTCGGCGATGAGTACGTTATGACCACACCAGACGGCAACTACTGGGTTAACAAGAACTATGACAACGGAAATACCGGATTTGGTGGAACTACTGGTGGCGGTTGGGGAGCTTTCGAGCTGGGCGGCCCTGATACGTCCTCCAGAGGCTATGGGAATGACAGCCTACCCGCTCCGGTAGACGCTGCTAATCTGATAGCGCAACATGTCTTAGACTCTGGCCCGTTTGAGCATTACAGCCAACCTGGCGAGCCGCTAGGTTAGAATCCAAGCCCAGCACTAAAACAGCGCCTTTTAGGGCGCTGTTTTAGTGTGCACGAGTGGCGTCTTTTACTACTCTACGCTACTTCGCCGAGCGCCAAGCGACTAAAGCGGCGCACCACAATGTTCTCGCCAAGTTTGGCGATGTGCTCTTTCAGATACGCACCCACGCTCTGGTCGGGATTCTTCACAAACGGCTGCTCCAGCAAACACTTTTCGGCAAAGTATTTCTTTAGCATGCCGTCGACAATTTGCGGCACCATGTTCTCTGGCTTGCCTTCGCCCTTCACCTTCTCGGTGAATTCGGCTTTGGCAGCCTCGCGCGCGGCTTCGGGGATGTCGTCGGCGCTCACGAATTCCGGGCTGCTGGCGGCAATGTGCATGGCCAAGTCTTTGACCAGCGAGGTAAAGACTTCGTTGCGCGCCACGAAGTCAGTCTCGCAGTTCACTTCCACCAACACGCCGATGCGATTATCATGGTTGTAGGTGCCGATGATGCCGGAACGGGCTTCGCGCTCGCCGCGCTTTTCGGCTTTGGTGAGGCCTTTTTTGCGCATTTCGGCCAAGGCTTTGTCGAAGTCGCCAGCGGCGTCATCCAGCGCTTTTTTAGCGTCGGTCATGCCCACGCCGGTGAGTTCGCGCAGGCGCTTGATTTCTGCGATATCAACGGCCATTCTAGTTGTCTCCCTCTTTTTTAGCTTCGTCTTTGTCGGGTGCATCTTTGGCGTGCTTGGCTTTGCCAGCTTCGACGGCTTGTTTGAGGTAGTCGGCAATCAACTGCAGGGTTTTGATAGCGTCGTCGTTGCACGGCACGACATAGTCGACCAGGCTGGGGTCGGCATTGGTGTCGACGAGCGCGACAATCGGCAGGCCTAGCTTACGAGCTTCCTTAACGGCGTTGCTGTCGGCCGTGATGTCAAAGATAAAGACAGCGCCGGGCTTAGCGGCCATATTCTTGATACCACCGTACAGCAGGTTCATGGCGTCGATCTCTTCCTGGTAGCGCTGCACTTCCAGCTTGCTGTACTTGCTGGCCAGCTCGCCGGAATCCATCTTGGTCTCGAGGTCGTGCAGGTGCTTGAGGCGCACGCTCATCGTGTTCCAGTTGGTGAGCATGCCGCCCAGCCAGCGCTCAGTCACGTACGGCTGCTTGACATCTTCGGCCAGCTGCTTGACGATGTCCTGCGCCTGGCGTTTGGTGGCTACAAACAGTACTTGCTTGCCCTGCCCGACAGTCTCAGCGATAAAATCGAGCGCTTTGTCCAAACCGTCCACGGTCTTCGTGAGGTCAATAATGTGGCTGCCCGCTCGCTTGCTGTGAATGAACGGCGCCATTTTAGGGTGCCAGCGGCTGGTCTTGTGACCAAAATGCGCGCCCGCTTCCAATAGTTGTTTAATGTCTACATCTACGGTAGCCATCGTGTATGTCCTTTCTCTTCGATTGGGTGCTCGTGGCTGCCTGCACGGCGTGGCCACAAGAGGATTGATTCCCAACCTGCTTACTAAGTAACGAGTGGATTATATCAGGACTGTTCCTCTGTTGCAACCTCAACAAATGGATAGTTGGCCAGAATCGTCTCGATATCAAACAAGCCACGCGCCCTCGCTTCATTAATCACCGCTGCTACTGTATGGTCAATAAAGTTAGAACTACCAAAGGCTATACGCTCTTCGGCATCTAGCGCGCTGCGACTCTCGTGGATCTCGCGGAGTGCTGGGCAGCCGAGCGTAATCGCGGCGTAGAGATCTAGACTGCCTTTCGGAGGCAAAGCCGCCGTCGAACGCAGTTCTAATTGTCCGTCATCTCCGCGCTTGAGGCTTAGTGCTGCGTGGACCTGACCTGGCGACTGATTAAACTCAGCGATATGCTGCGTGGCCGCCGCCAGCACATCCCGTCGCTGTCCCTGGGTAGCCCGATATAACTCATCCGTTGTCACGGTTAAATCGTCCTTTTCGTGCGCCTTAAGCGCTGTTAACACAACCTGTTCGACAAGCCGAGTCGCGACGTCGGGTACCGCCGCTCCACCCTCGGCTGCGGACCATAATTCTGGGCCGACTGCCCCAGTCCCCACTTTGTCTTCGTTAAGGTAGGCTTCGTAGTCCAGATATTGCCCTAGTTGACGGTGTTGGTCTAGGTTTTCAACGACCTGGTGATAGCGCCAAGACGCAATCTGCGCGGGCGTCATTAGGTCGGGGCGCGACTGATCTACACCGTCAAGTGAGAATTCCGGAATAAGCGGCTGGCTTAAATCGCTAAAAGCAAAGGCTACATCGAGCGACAGCGTCGCCAAGGCCAATCTTACGGCATCTTGAGCGGACATAGGTGGTGGCGGACCGTCAGGAGTGCTAGAGGTTACGTTAAATAGATTTTGAGGCCTAGTAACGTCAACAATCTGGCGTTGCTGATTGCGCAGTACAGCAAGGTGACGGGCAAATGCCGAATCGGTTACATTCTCGGTGGTAGGCTTCCCTGCCTCGTTACCAAACAGAACCTGGAATTGGCGCTTGATAAACATCGACTGGAGCGCAAAGCGTTCGATCTTATAGACGTCAAGCATGCTTCCGCCCACCTTTTCACCGCCGAGCGCTCTGGCGATGGCCTCGCCCCGTTTGTGTGCGTCGGACTCGGCGCGTTCCGCCTGGGCCTCGAGTTCCTTATGGAGACTCTTAGCACTGGGCAGCCCGTCGCTTTCCTCCTTGCCTGCGCCTTTGGCGAGATGGCGGGCATACAACTCGACGTGCTTTTGATCCATGCCGAATATTTTGGCGTAGGCACTTATCGGTTGTAGCGTGGTCATATAGTCTGTTACGTCGCCGGTCTCTTGGTGACGACGTTCTTCGGTATTAGTCAGAATTACGATAGGCGTTTCCCGACAAGCCGCCTGCATGTCGGCGTTCATGCCCCGATCGTACACCGTGCGCAGGAACGACGCTCGGTCTTTAGCGCTGTCACTAAACTGTGACGCCAGCATCGCGCCAATCAGCTGCGCTTGCTTATTAGCCGGCTCCTGGCTAGTCTGCGCTGACTCAAGAAGTGACTGCCCAACGCGCAACCAGCTGACGGGCTCATGCTCACCCGTGGGGTCGGCCTCATGCGTAATGGCTGCGTGGACCGCGCTCAAGGCAGCTGATTTCTCGGCAGCATCCTCTGGCGATCGTACCGTTGCCGGTATCCCCATCTCTGTTGCCCGCTCCGGCGCATAGTTTGGACCCATATGCTCCGTCCGGGCACGATCAAAATAATAGTGCGGCGGACCGCTTGGCTCAGCGTTCCATTCCCAGGACGATGCATCCTCAGGCATCATCTCGTAGCGATCCTTCGCCGCGTGCATAACCGCTACTTGACTCATCCGCCGTCTTACTTCGTCTGCCTGCTGCTGGGCTTCGTGTTGGTGTGGGTCTAGAACTTCTTGCATGACCGATTCTTTTGTTTTGCCGTTTTATATTCTTATCTGTTGACTAGATAGTAGCATATCTGTATACTTATCGAAAGTTATGAAGAAAGACATTCACCCTACCAACTATCGCCCGGTTGTGTTTGAAGACTTAAACAACGGCTTTAAGTTCCTCACCCGCTCAACTGTGGCCAGCGACGAAACCACTAAATGGGAAGATGGCAACGAATATCCCTTGGTTAAAATTCACATCTCCAGCGCCTCGCACCCCTTCTTTACTGGCGAAGAGCGCATTGTGGACATCGAAGGCCGCGTTGACAAATTCAAGGCGCGTGCCGAAGCGGCAGCTAAGGCCAAAGAAGGCCGCATGCAGGCCGCCAAGAAACAGGCCGCTCGCAAAGCCGCCAAGGTCGAAAAATCCGAAGCCAAAAAGTCTAGCACTCAGGCCTAGCTACGCTGTCATTCCCCCAAACCGCCTGCATTCCGGGCGGTTTTGTTTTACACTTGAAAGGCAGATATGGAACAAAAAGAAACTACACTACGCACTGAGCTAGCCGAACTCGCTGAGAAGCTGAGCGACCCAGCAATTTTTGCTACCCGTGAATACCCGCGCCTCGCTAAGCGCCGGACCGAACTGGAGCACGTCTTATCTCTGTTTGATGACAAGCAACAGCTACAAAAAGCGTATGAGGACGCTCGTGAACTGAGCGAAGGCAGCGACGTCGAGCTAGCCGACCTAGCCAAAACCGAACTAGGCGAGCTGGACACGAAACTAGCCGCCAACGACGCCGCGCTACAAGCCGCCCTTATCCCCAAAGACCCTAACGACGAGCGCGACGTGGTGATTGAGATTCGCGCGGCAGCTGGCGGCGACGAGGCCAGTCTGTTTGCCGCCGATCTGTACCGCATGTACGTGCGCTGGGCCGAAGCTCACCACTACAAGGTGGAGTTGATCGACGAGGCGCCGAGCGAAGTTGGCGGATACAAAGAGATTATCTTTGGTATGCACGGCGAGGACATGTTTAAGCAGCTCAAATTTGAGGCTGGCGTCCACCGCGTGCAGCGTGTGCCAAGCACCGAATCACAGGGCCGCATTCACACTTCCACGGTTACCGTGGCTGTGCTGCCAGAGGCCGAAGAAACGGATATTGAGATCAACCCGAGCGATCTGCGCATCGATGTCTACCGCAGCAGCGGCCACGGCGGCCAGAGTGTCAACACCACCGACAGCGCCGTGCGCATTACTCACCTGCCCAGCGGCATGGTAGTAACCTGCCAAGACGAAAAATCCCAAATTAAGAACAAAGAAAAGGCACTGGGCGTGCTGCGGTCGCGCCTGCTGGCTCTCAAAATCGAAGAGGAGCAAAAGCAGCTCAGTGACGCCCGTAAGAAGCTAATTGGTAGTGGCGATCGCTCCGAAAAAATCCGCACCTATAACTTCCCCCAGGATCGCATCACCGACCACCGCATTGGTTATAGCCGCAGCAATATTCCTGGGGCGCTGAACGGCGAAATCGACGACCTCATAGAACAGCTCCAAAGCTACGAGCGTCAGCTACTAAACGACGAAGTATGACGGTCCACGACTTTCTGACTGCCGCGACCAAAACCCTCGAGCAAGCAGGCATCGAGAGCGCGCGCCTGGACACGCTCATATTGCTCGAGGACGAATTAGGCGAGAATCGCGCCCACATTCTGGCCCATCCCAGCCGCGAATTGGCCAAGGAAACAGGGGTAGAGCTGAACAAAAAAATTGCGCGCCGCAGCACGCACCTGCCGCTGGCTTACATCCGCGGTACGGCGCCGTTCTATGGCCGTAACTTTATCGTCAGCGAGCATGTGCTCGTGCCGCGGCCAGAAACCGAAGCGTTGATCGCACTGCTCAAAACCTTGGCGCTGCCTAAACAGCCGGTTATCGCCGACATTGGCACGGGTTCGGGTTGCCTGGGTATTACCGCTGCGCTGGAGTTACCTGACAGCCTGGTTACCCTATCAGACAACGACCCGGAGGCGCTGCGGGTTGCACGAGCCAATGTTGCGCTGCTTGCCCCACAAGTTACTGTCAAGCAAGTCGATCTGCTGGCTGACTTGCCGCCCAAAACCGACGTGGTAGTCGCCAACCTGCCCTATGTGCCGGAAGCGCTACCCATTAACCAGGCTGCCGCCCACGAACCAAAGAACGCGATCTTTGCCGGAGCTGATGGCTTGGACCTCTACAAACAGCTCTGGCACCAACTAAGCGGCCTAAAAGCCAAACCGCGCTTTATTTGCATTGAAGCGCTACCGGCGCAGCACCACACCTTGGCCATGTTGGCCCGCGCTGCTGGGTATTACCTAAAAGGCACGAGTGGCTTTGCGCAGGCCTACGAACGGCTGTAGTTAATCGCTCGGCTCGGCGCCCAGTGTGACCGCTATTTTAAGCGTCTTGTCGCCGCGAACCACCGTTAATGTCACGCGGTCGCCGACGCCATGCTTATTGATAAGTGACGCCAGGCTGGTGTTTTGATCGATGGTAGCGCCATCCAGCTCGGTGATGATGTCGCCTTCCTTGAGGCCCGCTTGATCCGCCGGGCCACCGCTGATAATCGACGGCACGCCAAGCGATGCAGCTGGCGGGATATATGCGCCGTGCGTTACGCTTAGGTTATTTTGCTGGGCAATGTCTTTGGTAAGTGAGACATACTCAACGCCCAGGTACGGACGCTGCAGCTTACCGCTTTGTTCCACTGACTTGATGAGGCCGGCTACATCGTTGATGGGGATAGCGAAGCCGATACTCTGCGCATCGCCGGCGATCGCCGTATTGATGCCGATCACCTGCCCGTCCAGGTTAACCAGCGGGCCGCCGGAGTTCCCCTCGTTGATCGCCGCGTCGGTTTGGAACAGATCCTCTAAATTCTCTGAGCTAGAGCCGGTACTGTCGCTGGCTTGCACGCTGCGACCATAACCAGAGAGAATACCGCTGGTGACCGTGTTCTGGAACTGCCCCAGCGCATTGCCAATAGCAATAACCGAGTCGCCGACTTTCATCTTACTGGAATCACCCAAGGTGGCTGGTGTGAGCTTCTTGCCTTTTAGGTCGTTAATCTTCAGGAAGGCGACGTCGAGGCTGTCGTTCTCGTTGGTGCGCCCTACCAGGCTAACATTATTGAACTCGGTGCCGTCCGACAGCGTGACGCTGATGGTGCCAGTCCCCTGCGGTACCACGTGGCGGTTGGTAACGATCAAACCGTCGGTAGTTAGAATAATGCCTGTTCCGGCGCCAAGCTCCTGGCCAGAATCAAACCCAAAGAAACTGGTCGTTTGGGTGGTCGTGTTGACCGACACCACGCTGGCTCCTACATTTGAAGCGATACTGCTAATCAGATCGCCCTGACTCTTCAAAACAACTTGCTGTTTCTGAATGGTCGTCGCTGGGCTGGTACTGCGGCTGCCCAGCCAACCGCCGGCAAAGCCGCTGCCGACGCTTATAATTATCAGCAGTGCGAGCGCCAGATATTTGACGCGTGGATGTTCGGGGTCAAAATGATCATGCCGCTGCGGTCGATATGCTCGGTGTTCTGGCGGCTGTGGGACCGGCTCAGACCAACGCGGCGTGTAACGATCAGCCTCCCCATGCTGCGGCTTATCATTCTTTGCCATATCCGACTTCTCTTCCACGCTGATCTCCCTATTACCTGTTATCGCAAGAGTGCACGCACGGTACTGGTGGCATTAGCCGCCAGTGACACTACCACAGCTATAATAATCACCCCTGTCGTTATCATAATCTCGCTGCGAACCAAGGTGGTGAGGCGGTCGTTGTGATCGAGATAGTACAGCGCTGCTAGTCCATAGCCAATAGCGACCAATAGCAGCGTTGGCTGTGCCAGGAAGCCATAAAACAGCAGCCAGTGGCAGAGCACCCACACCAAACCAGCTCCAAAGAATGCCCACAAATGTGCCAGCAACTTGGCATACGGCTCATCGAAACTGTCAAAAAAGTGACGCGCGGCCAAGTAACAGATAAGCCCCGCTGCCGGCACCAGCACGTAAAGCGCGCTATCGCCCCAGCCTACAAACAGCGCCGTCAGCCCAAACAACAAACCGAGTAACGCCTGCCCTGATACGAAGAGCGGGCTGGTTGCCGGCTTAATCACCAGTAGCCACACCATGTAGGCCAGCATCCAGGCGAGTTGTAGGCTTGGGCTACCCGCACGGACCATAAACAGAAGCGTGGATAAGCCAAACATCAGATCCACGGAATTAGCGCGGATATTAGCTGGCCAAAAGCGAGGGCGCACAACAAACATACGCCACTTACTTAACAAAATTATGGTCAAGGCCAGCTGGGCAAAATTGATCCGGACCAACACAAAGATAACAACCGGCAGAAGCACGTTCAGCCCAATGTGCGCTACGCGCGAGAAACCAGTCGCCGGTTTAATTTTGGCTAGCAGTGGTCTCATCTTGTCCTAAGATTACCACAAAATCAGCGCCCGTGGCTTGGATCGTGCTATCCGGCAACTTAGTCACCGCTTTTACGCCGTAGCGGTCCTCTAGATAATGCTTAGTAAAGGGCTTCTTGCCGCCGCTTAGGTCAACGAGTACCGTCTTGGTGTAATCGCTAGTCGGCGCGTTGTCTACCTTCACCACGTTGTAACCGTAAGACTTGAGGGCGTTACCTTTATCGGTAGCCAGGCCGGGAGTCACCGTGCCGTTTAAGACTTCAATCGCTGCATTCTCCTTAGCGATGTACGGATCCTTGAGCGTATTGCGCACAAAGTTCTGGATGTCGGCATAGTTGCCAATGCCGGCGGTAGGCCGCACAATCGAGAGGTTATCTACGGTGTCGGTCACCACGTAATTGTTGGGCGGGTCAGCCAAACCAATCGACTGGATATTGCTGATACCTTTAATGATCTGTGCCAGGCGTAACATGTCGCTGATACTAAAGTCGGTGGACACATTGTCGCCAAAGGCGCTCATCAGCTGAGAGATCTTGAGCGGATTGGTATACGTACCGGCGGTGAGAATCTTCTGCGTTAAGGCTTGGATAAACAGCCGCTGGCGCTCGGTGCGGTCAAAGTCGCCGCGGGCGCTGGTGTGGCGCGAACGGACGTACATCAGCGCGCGCAGGCCGTCAAAGTGCTGTGGGCCAGCGGTCACGTTCAGGGTATATGGTTTGTGGGTGTCTTCGTTGTACATGTAGTCGGTCACGGCGTCTTCTGCCGGCACGGTAATGTCTACGCCGCCGACGGTATCTACCGCCTGTTGGAAGGCGGCAAAGTCGATCATACCGTAGTAGTTAATTGGAATGCCGAGGATGGTGCTGACTTCTTGCTCGGCCAGTGCAATACCGTCGCTCTCGGCTTTGTCGGTGTTCTTGGAGTTGATAGCGAGATCGTGATACTTTTCGTTGGCATACACAGCGTTGATCTTCATAGCGCCAAAGCCAGGTGGCGTCACCCAGAGATCACGCGGGATGCTCAGCATGCTTTCGGTTTTATCAACCGGGTTAATGCTTACCAGCAAAATTGTATCAGTGAGGTCTGGGCCTTCGTGGTCGCCGCCGCCCTTACCGAACAACAGGATATTAATGCGGCCACTGCCCTCACCTTTCAGGAGCGCCGGCGTAACGTTTTCTTGCAGTGCGGCCGCCCGGCCGCCGCCCTTAAAGACTTTCTGCGCCTTAAAGAAACCCTTGGTGAATAGCAAGCCGCCGGTGAGCAGTACGAGCGCGACCATCACGAGTGCACTGCGCCGAGTCCAGATGAGAACACTGCGACCGCGGCTCCGTTTAACAGCGTGTTTGCGTTTCTCGCGGCGGCTTAACTTCTTTTTCTCGGTTTCGATACTGCCGCCAGGCAGCGTCATATGTAGTAAAGAGCTGCTGGACGCAGCTGCTTTTGGCAGCGGTTTAGCCGCCTTCTGAGCCACGGGTGTTGGTATTGGCTGCGCCGCCGGTGCGACGTTGACCGCTCTTGGGTGCACGGCGTGCGATTGGCGGGCGTGTACAAAATCATCTAGGTGTGGCCTGGGCGCAAAACGCTGCGCAGAACCAACGTGCAGGCTGCGCCGCCCGGTAGCAATCTTGGGATGTGCGGCTAATGGACGCTGTGGAGCGTGGAGGAAGCCATCAACTGCCTGCCGGCTAACCGGCTTTTTATTACTACGGAACTCATGCATAACGATATGCAGTCTAGTATACCGGCTTCGCAAAGACCAGTAAACACATGCGTTTTGCTTTTCATGACAAAGAGCGAACGCCTAAGAGACCCAGAAGAGGTATTGCTTGTTGCTGCCGGTCGAGGGCGTCTCGCGGAAGACAATTATCCCAATCCCGCAAGCCTTAGAGACCGATAGGTCCCAAATTATCTGATAGCTTGGTTGCGCCCGATCGGTAATGGCATACGTGGCGTGGCCGTGAACCGTGGTAGAGACGAGGTTCATCTCGGTTTGGTCGTGCAAACACGTGCTGCTAGGGTCAAGATTACACTCGGTGCTCGTAGAAGCCGAACCGGCCGTGATACCGCCTACAATAAGCTCGTCTGGCGAGGTGCAAAAGAAATCGCCGCCGCGCATTAGTATATCTGTACTTGGGACTTTACAGGCGCTCACATTTACGGCTGGCGTTGATTGGGTAAAGTTGGGACCGGTTGGGTTGGCCGCGTTACCCGAGCTGGCCGACTGGTCAACTGGAATGGTGGCGTCGATATTGGTAAATTCCATAACGGTAAAAGAAAAGGCGTTAGCTGCCCCGTTGAGCGTTAGGGTGATACTTGTGAGCGCACCGGAGGCGATCTTGTAGGCGATGTACATCTCGGACGACACTCCGCTGCCTACTGAGTTGGCAGGTGGATTCTGGCTGGGGTTGCCCGACGGCACGACCCACGTATTGGACCCCGTACTGTCAGTGACAGTAGCCAGCCCAGGAGCAGTACCAGAAGCGTTCTCGCTAAAGACTAGAACCAGTGTGTTGCCGTTGGTTGATGTAATTGCCTGCGTGGTGCTCGTAGCTGAGGCAATGTTGAATACTGTGGACTTTACAAATCCCATTATCGCGTCGTTCACGTATTGCCAGCCACGTGACTCCTTAAATTGCGTAACCCCGCTCTGATCTATAAATTGCAGTAGTGCCAATTGAAAAAATGCCGGGCTGCGCTGCGGCGGCTGAAAGCTATACGCCAGCCGCTGTGCCGTGCCGGCTGGCCAACTCACGTTCCAGGTAATGGTCACGTGGTCAGCCGCCTTTGTGGCTACTCCGCCGTCGCTTATTGATAGTACTTGGAAGTCTTTGTCTGGCAATTCCTCGCGCACTTGGCCACTAAAGGCCTGGCCTGGTGTAATCAGCAGCTGCATAGGATAGGGATGCGTCGGCAACAGCCGCGTGTTGCCGACGCGCCGTACGTCAAACAGCGGGTTCTCTGACACTTGGAATGAGTCCGATAAGCTATAGGTGGTGTTTTTGATGCTCAGATCAATGTGATAGGTGCCGGCTCCTTTAGTCTGGTAGTCGGCGCTGTAGTCGGGCTCGTCGCTATAGCTATCGCCTTGGCATTGTGTGGAATTGGTATACGGCACGGTAGTCGCCTGCCCGCTTGGGTCGGTCACCACCAGCTGAAGCGGCGCGTCGCAAATAGTGTGGCCGGTGTTGCCAACGACGCCCATTTGCAGGTGCGCCACCTCGCCAGGTGCGTAGTCTGACTTATCGGTGTTTACGGCCATAACGCCCCAGGCAAACGAGCTTTTGGCGCTAAAGTCTTGGCCGTCGTTGGTCTGGCCGGTTACGGTTACAGTGTAAGTGCCGGGCTTTGGCTCGGAGGCGGCATCGCCAACCGCCACGGTGTAGCCATCGCTCACCGGTGTCGTTTGTGTGGGTAGATCGGTCGGGCCGCCATCATAATTGACCTTCACTTGGGGTGTTTCGGCGGCAAATACCTTGGGCGACAGCAGGCCAACGTGTGGTGCTGACTTGAGCGACAGGCGTAGCATTGGTCGCTCGCCTACGCCAAACAGTTTCTTTTGCGGCCGCAGCGTAATTTGGGCCGCCGTAGGCTTGGCTAGCCCCTGAGGCCAACCTAGGCTGAGGACCAGAAGCGAGACAAATACCAGGAGCACCCCGCCGCCCACCAACCGACGCATCAGCACCCGCTTGCCGCGGTGGTGCAGCTTATATGACCCGTATACCGGAAACATTGCTCGTCGTCGCCTACGCAACCCCCTCATGCTTTTATGGTACCACTTCCCTTCCTGCTTGCCAGCCTAGTACTTACTGAGGTAGCTATAGGTAATGTCGCCGATGCGCACGTCGCCGCTGGTTGGCGAAGTGAGCTTAAAGTCGAAGGTCATATCTCCGTTGGCAGCATAGGTGCCGCCGCTGATGGAACTGGTACATTGGTTCTGCCAGGTGCTGGTGCTAGACGGTGTTAAGTCGCCGTCGCTTAGGGTGACGGCCGTGCCAGAGGTGGTACCACTGGTGTCGTACAGCGTCAACGCAATGGTGTTAGCTGAAGTTGTCGATGAGAAAACGTCCGCGCAGATAGTCTGACCACTGGGCATTGCCGAGAAGTCGGTTGGGAGCGGCACCTTCACAAAGATATCGTAGTTTTGCGAGCTGACCTGCGACGTGGTCCACTTGTAGTAGTTGCGGAATGGCGCTGAGGTGGTGGTATCTGTGGTCATGGTGCCGCTGTTGCTACCCCCAAAGGCCGTCATGACCGCGCCGGGATACTCCGCCGAAAGCGTCACTTGCCGGGTATGGCGGGCAGTGCCCTTTAAGACCGGCTCATGGGTAGTCGGATCGATACTAAAGTTATTAGTACCATCACCAACGGTCAGTGCCCCCAGGATGGACACGCCGGAATTAAAGCTGGCTTGTCCTTGGATCTGCAAACCGCCCACAAAGAATCCGTTACCGGCCGTTAGCGAGCCGCCAGTGGCGCCAGTACCCATATCGCTACCGCTGTCGGCCAGGGTTGCCCCTTGCAAGCCAACTAGGTCTAGGGAGCCGACCAGTTGCAAGCGGTTGGTTGAGGCAAGGAAGATAGTCGAGGTCGAGGTAGTGGTGGCGCTGCTGCTATTGCCGCCGATCTCATATATATAGCCGTTGACGATGCCGGAGGTAGCGTCCCAACGTGCCGAACTGAGGGTGCTCGACGATGTCGCCCATGCCGCTAGGTCACCGCCGGCAGATGGCAGCTGCGAAGTATAAATGCTGGTCTGTACCGCAGAAGAAGTATCAATGCCACCCATGTAGTACACATAGCTGTTGGCAACAACCGCGGTGGCACCCGTACGGCCGGATGCCGCTGGTAACGAGTTGGCCGATGTCGACCAGTTGGAACCGATGTCGCCGGTCGAAGTACTGGGTTGCACGTAATACACAGTAGTTTTGCCGTTGGCGTTGGTGTTGTCGCTGGTGCCGCCCATCAGATAGATATAACCATTGGCGGCTACCGCGCTAGCCCGAGCGATGGTAGCGCTGGCTGGCAACACGCCAGTAGCCGTGCTCCACGAGCCAACCGATCCATCGGCGCCAACCTTGGCGTACAGCGTGGTTCCTACTACCGCGGCGGCGGTTGCGTCGCGTCCGCCAATAATATAGAGGTAACCATTAAGGTATATCGCTGAGGCAAACGACCGGCCAATAGATAGCGAAGTGGTTGCAGTCCAGCTGCCCATTGAGCCGTCGGCGTTGATCTTGCTGTAGTACACGTCGGTGCGGCTGTGCGTGGTCCCGTCATCGCCGCCAATGTAGTAGATGTAGCCGTTAGCCACAAACGAACTAGCCTTGTACGCAGCATACGGCAGCGCGCTGCCACTGTTCCAGGTGCTAGAGATGGTGCCATCGGCATTTACTTTGGCGTAGTACGTGTTGGTTGAGAAGGTGTTTGTGGTGCTGGCGCCGCCCATAACATACAGGTAGCCGTTCGCAATTACCGAAGTCTGACCGTAGCGCGCCTGCGGCGAGCCGCCGTTAATGGCGTTGGTGGACGTCCACGACGTGCTCAAGAAGCTGGGGGAACCGCTAAATAGCGTAATGACGTCGCTGGAGCTGTCTACATTGAGCATACTGCTGCTACCGCCGCTCTGTACTTGGAAAGCAGTGGAGCTGGTTACCTTAACCGTGGCACCGGTGTTGACAACCGACAGCGAGGTAGCGCCACCTTGCAGTTTGGTTGTGCCGGCCACGGTCGAACCAATAGTTGTATTGGTAGTTGAGCTAGCCGTGGCGCTGGTGCCGATGTTAATCGCCTGTGTAAAGCCACCACCGGCCACCGCACCAATGTTAATGGTGCTGGTCGAAGCGTTGGCCTGGCCAATGTTGATATTGCCGGTTTGGCCAACGGCCCCAACATTGATTGTCTGTCCCGCCGAGGCGGTGCCAATGTTGATGGCGGTGCCGCCCTGAATACTGGTCGTGGTGGCATTAGCGTTGCCTAGTGTGACGGTAGTTGCCTGGCTGCTCCCTAAGAGTACCGAACCAGCACCAGAGGTATCAATTGAGGCAGTCGTTGTGCCGTTGGCCGAAATCGTCACGCCATTTGTACCAAATAGCTTCAGCGCGTTGCTGCCGGTGTTCGCAATATCTTGTACAGACGTGCCAGTAAACTGGATACCATCGCCAGCAAGCGTCCCGCCGAATAGAATGCCAGTGGTTAGCGTGCCACCAGACTGATTAATCTTGAGCGCTTGGTTAAGGGTGCCGGCGCTAATGGAAACGTTGAGGCCACTGTCTAAGGTGCCGCCACCGCTCTTGGCCAGAGATATACCGTTGTTAGCTGTGCTGCTGCCGTTACTCACGCCAATATCCAGTGCGTCCGCTGCCTGGCCCTGCGAGATATTAACGGCTAGCGTAGCGGTGCTGCTGCCGTTAACGGTTAAGCCCGTGGTAGAGCCAGTGGGTGTAATGGTATTCTGAGCGGTAGAAGACGGTGCCTGAATAATAGCCGTGGCACTCGATTGGTAGCCGCTACAAATACTGTTGTCGGTACAGACGTTAGCGCTGGCTGTAATAGCTGGAATAGTTAGGGTAAAGTTTCCTACGTTTGGCGTAGTCGGGCCGGCCAGCGTCAGCGTGCCAGCGCCGCCGGACCCGTTAAAGACAATGGAGCCAGTCGCACTACTGGCCGTACCAAGTGTAAGGGAGGTTGTACTGGTAAAGGTGCCGCTCGTACCTTGGATAGCACCAGCAAAGGTAGCACCACCAGTAGAGTTCGAGGCGGGGGCGGCACCGGAGGGCGAGCCGGCGGCCTGGTCGTTGTAGCTGGTATTAATGCCAGCGACGGTGGCGAGTTTGAGGGGTGTACAGGCAGCGCCAGTACAGCGGTAGATGTTGTACTGATAGGCGCCACCGACGGCGGTCCAGGTAATGGTGTTGTAGTTGGTGCCGGAAAGCGTAGCGTTTCCAGTTGTAGTCTGGCGAATGGTCGACCCAACGGTTTCGCCAATGCCGTCAAGCGCGGTAACTTGGTAGCGATAGGTGGTTGCGCCAGATGTGCCAACGTTAGTAACAGTCGCGCTTAGGTTGGGCGCCGCTAGTTGGCTGCTAACCAATCCGCCTTGTAATGTCAGCGAAGACGAAGCACTGCTGGCGCCGATGGCAAAGCCACCACCTTGTGAGGTATTAAGCAGGTTGCCGTTGCCGTCTTGCTGGCTGGCGTAGATAGTGCCAGTACCGCTATCACTAATAGCCGAGCCGCCGGCCAGAACAATGCTGTTGTTTGATACGTAGGTATTAGTTACGGTCGAAGCAATAACAATACCGGTAACACTACCTCCCACGCTGCTCATTGAGTTATCCGAAACAATGTTATTGTTGGCACCGCTGTTAAGGTTAATGAGGCTGAGGGTCGCACCACTGGCATTAATATGGTTAGAGATGATGTGGTTGTTGGCACCAGCGATGGTGACGCCGCCAAAATCGTTATCACTAATCACAGAGTCGTTCGCGGTAACCGAGAATGACCGCTGATTGGCAGTTGAGTCTGTAGCGGTGTTGCCGCTAATGGTGTCGTTTGAGCCGGCCGGTATAGACAGCATAAGGTTGTTCGACTCGTACAGTCGGTTACCCGAAATGGTGGTGCTGCTCACGCTAGTAAATGATAGAAGGTTTAGGGCGTGGGAGAAGCTGTTGCCGGTAATCGTACCGCGAGTTACCGTGCCGTTCATGGCAGTGCTCGCATAGATGTTATTAGAGTTGCCGCTCAGCGTATCAACCGTGTTGCCAGTCACGGTGACGCCATCCACACTGTTTAGGTTGATGCCGTTACTGCGTCCTTCCAAGATCGTGTTGCCGGATATGGTATCGCTCAGGCCGCCCGCGACAATACCCGTACTACAGTTTTCAATAACGTTATTTACGGCACTGGAGCCAAATTGGATGGTGCCGGTGATGGTGATGGCAGTGGCGCTGGATGCGGCGCTAACGCTACCGTTCGTACAATCAATAAGGTTGTTGATCGCCTGGCCGGCGGCACCCACTTGTATAGCGCTGGAACGGACATTAATGGCTTTGACGTCCTGGACAAAGGAGTAAAAGACGCTGTCCGCCGCGACGCTCACAATAGTGCCGCTGGTTTGATTAGCCGTGTTTTGGTCGATAAGCAGGCTCTGGACCCTAGCAGCGTTACCCGTAACATTCACCATGTTCACTGAGGCATTGGTGGAGTCGGCCAGCTTGATGATGGTGGCATTGCCAGCACCCAGCAGTTTGACGTTGGCCGGCACGGTAATGGCACCGCTGGTAATATAGGTACCTTCCATGAGATACACGACGCCGCCGCCCGATGGGAGAGCGGAGATGGCGTTGTTGATGACGGTCTGCGCACTGGTACAGCTGGTGGAAATATAGTCGGCGGCGTCGGGGTTCTGCGATGCTACGGGTGAGCTACCAGAGCAGCCATTGGCTGTGCCCATAGCCACAGTTTTAGTGGCGGTGGTGCGGTCGGCCTGCCATTTGTTGTTGCTAGCGTTGGCGTTGTACTGTAGCAAGGTGTGTAGAGTCGTGTCATAGTAGAGCATGCCATCGACCGGGCTCGCAGGACGATTAGCAGTAACGTCGCCGGTGATGGTAAGTGTTTTACCGGTTGGCAGCACCGTATTCTGGTTGAGGTTAATGCTCGTAGCATTGCCGCCGCTCGTCTTGCCGATGTTTAACGCCCCTGATGCCGTAGCGTCAAAAGTAGGCGCCTGCAAGGCGGTAGTTGCGCTAGCGGTACCAGTAACTGACGTGCCTGCAGTTGTAACCGCAAAGTAGGTAATCGACCCGTCGTTCTTCTGTACCTCGAGCAAGTTGCCGCTAATCGGCGAAGCGTTGTCTCGCACCGTTAAGCCGGCGGTTGCGGCCGAGCCAAGCACGAGCTCTGGGTCGGTCGAAGCGTTATATGCGCTTTGCAAGGTCACGCCGCCGCCACAGGCGCCCCAACTCGGTGCAGCGCCAGTATTACCAAGGAAACATTGTCCGGTCGTACCGGCAGCAGTGGCTTGAATGGCGCCGGTAGTGTTGCCATAGAGCACCCCATTGGCCGTAAAGCTTGCCGCGCCTGTGCCGCCATATTGCACAGCCACCACACTACCTTGCCAGGTGCCAGTGTTAATAGTACCCACCTTCTGTAAGTTTGAATATGTCAATGACGAGTCAATGGCTGAATTCTGCAATAAGCCCGTACCGGAGACCAGTGCGGTGCCATTGTAGCTCAGCAGAGCGTTAAAGCCGGTACCAAAACCGATGCCAGTGAAGGTGTTATTAGTAGCGGCACTAACATTTCCAAAGCTCAGGCCAGTGATCGTGTTACTACCGCTGCCGTTATTAGTACCTGTCAGGTTGACGGCAACGCCCTGTAGAGTAGTAGCGCCACTGTTGGCGCTGTCGGTAGCCGCAAATGTTGCGGCTGCGCCGCTAGTGTTGCTGTACGTCTGGGAGTACGTGCCACTACCACTTTGCAGGGTAACGTTTTGATTGGCAGCAACACTCACGCCACCGCTGGCGGTAAGCAACTGGCTAACTGTTAGGGAGCCGTTGTTCGTGGTGGTCACGCCGTTGTGACCAACGTTCACGGCCGAGGCGTTGGTCGTGCCGATCGAGACTGCGCCGTTCGTGCCAGAGCCAGTCGTAGAACCGCTATCGATACTCACCGCACCAGAGCTGGTGTTGGTACCAGAACCGTCGCCCGACTTAATCGTCACGCCGCCGGTGCTGAGGCCCGAACCGCCGGTGGTGTTGCCGGAACGGAAGGTAATGCCGGATGATGCGCCCGCTCCATCTGCCGTCTGTACTAGTGTGCCTTGCAGGGCGGTGCCAGCGATAATTGTGCCGCTGGCGTTAATGTCGCCGGTCTGAGCCGATGAACCACCGGCCGTCTGAACAAGGGCGATCTTGCCGCTCAAATCATCCAGTGTATAGGTCCGGCCAGTGCTGGCTGTGCCAGTAAAGCGGAAGTTGTTGGTAGCCGTGCCGCCCAGGTAGAGGTCGCGGAATGGATTGGTGCTAGAGCCAAGGTCGATGGTGCTAGAGCCAGTCAGCAGACTGGTATTGATGGCGACGCCAGTTAAGTTGGATAACGCCGTGTTGGCGGCGCCGCCAGCACCGCCCAGACAGTTAGCTAGAGTCAGTAGGCAGATCGTGTCACTGGTGCCCACGCTCGTGGGCAGCGCTATCGCGGTATTCGCGACCAGCGCGCTACCAATCGATAGCGTCGCCGTCTGGCCATTGCCGTCGTGCAGCACCAGCGAACCTTGCTGGCTGGTAGTGCCCAGCGTCATTGTCCCATTTACCGCCGTGAGGTTACCGACTTGTGTCAAGTTAGAGTACGTCACGCTGGAATCAAAACCAGGGTTCTGTACTTTGCCGGCACCACTAATTATCTGCGTACCATTTACCCGCAAGATATCAGTGTAGCCCGTACCGACAAAGTTCATGCCGTAAAAGAGGTTGTTAGCTTGGGCGGTCGGGTTCTCAAACTTGAGGGCAGAGTTGGTGTTCGTGCCGCCAGATGTCGCTGTGCCAACCAACGTAATGTCTTGGCCATTCACGGCAATCGATGAGCCGCCGGCATTGCTGTTGGTGATACTCAATGTTTGAGCGCTACTGGCGGCTGCACTGGTGTAGCTCTGCGAGAAGACACCCGAACCACTTTGGAGGGTAACATTTTGGTTAGCGCCCACGGAAACGGTGCCATTGGCGGTGAGCTGCTGGCCAACGGTAAACCCACCGGCGGTTGTCGTTGTTAGACCACTGCGCCCGATAGCCACAGCTGAGGCGTTGGTACCGCCAATAGCGATTGTGCCCGCCACGCCGCTGCCCGTTACCGAGCCAGCATCCAAGGTGATAGCACCAGAACTCGTGTTTGTACCGCTGCCATCGCCGGATTTAATGGTCACGCCGCCGGTGCTCAGACCCGAGCCGCCGGTGGTGTTGCCGGAACGGAAGGTAGTAGCCGACGATGCGCCAGCGCCGTCAGCAGATTTAAAGACCGTGCCTTGCAGCGCCGTGCCGGCAATCAAGCTGCCAGAAACGTTAATATCACCGGTCTGTGCCGATGAGCTGCCAGCCGTCTGTACCAACGCCAGGTGACCGCTTAGGTCGTCTAGGGTATAGGTGCGTGCCGCACTGGCTGTGCCAGTAAAGCGGAAGTTGTTGGTAGCCGTGCCGCCCAGGTAGAGGTCGCGGAACGGGTTAGTGTTACTACCCAGGTCTATACTGCTTGATCCAGACAAAAGGCTAGTGTTAATGGCCACGCTGCTTAGGTTGGACAATGAGGCGTTCGCGCCACCACCGCCACCACCGCCCAGACAGTTGCCGCTCGTCAAACAGAATGTGCCTGTGGCGTCCGGTAGCGTGTAGGTGTGGGCTCCGGTTAGCGCGCCTTGGGTAATCGTGCCCGAGAAAGCGCTGCCACCGTCAGCCAGCACTACCGTACCAGTTTGGGTGTTAGCTACACCAATGGTCGCCGAGCCACCCTGAATCACCACTACGCCGGTGGTGGTTACCGTGGTGCCGTCATCGGTAAGTGTAGAGTCGCCAATAGCGCTACCAGTACCGTTAAACTTGGCCAGATGATTATTAGTACCCGAGCCCGTTACGCCGCCGCCCGTGCCGGCACAGTTGCCGGTAGTTAAACAAATCGTGGCCGTACCACTGCCTGGGTCAGGTAAGGTGTAGACGGTGTTTTGGCCTAAGGCGGCTGTCTGCAGCGTGCCCGTATTACTGCTGCCGTCATTAATAATGACGCTGCCGGCCTGGGCGTTGGTACCCAAGGTGATTGATCCGCCCTGCAACGTGCCGCTCCCCGTAGCAACTAATGTGCCGAGCGTTCCTGTCCCACTTATCTTAAAGTCAGCCGTTTGGGTTGAGGCAGTTTGGTTTTGGATGTAGTTCCCCGAACCACTTGACGGGGCAAAACCACAAGCTGCCGCGCTCTGCAGACAAACGGTGCCTGTGGCGTCCGGTAGCGTGTAGGTGTGGGCTCCGGTTAGCGCGCCTTGGGTAATCGTCCCTGAGAAGGCCGAGCCTCCATCTGCTAATACCAGCGAGCCAGTTTGAGTGTTGGCCACACCCGTAGTAATTGAACCACCTTGTATCACCAGATTATCGCTACTGGTTAGTGTGGTACCGTTGTCGGTCAGCGTTGAGTCGCCAATAGCGCTTCCAGTGCCATTGAACTTGGCCAAATGAGTATCGGTGCCAGAACCGGTCACACCGCCGCCAACACCGCTACAGTTACCCGTAGTTAAACAAATCGTCGCCGTACCAGCACCTGGATCGGGCAGCGTATAGACAGTGTTCTGAGCCAAAGCAGCGGTCTGGACAGTGCCCGTATTACTGCTGCCGTCATTAATAATGACGCTGCCGGCCTGGGCGTTCGTGCCGAGCGTAATTGATCCGCCCTGGAGCGTGCCGCTACCAGTGGCCAACAGTGTGCCCAGGGTTCCTGTGCCGCTAATCTTGAAATCGGCAGTTTGCGTCGATGCAGTTTGATTCTGAATATAGTTTGCCGAGCCGCTTGACGGCGCGAATCCACAAGCGGCGGCGCTCTGCAGACAAACGGTGCCTGTAGCATCTGGCAGCGTAATGACTCTCGTACCACTCGTAGACGTGCCAGTGATCTTAAAGTTATTGGTCCCGGGTGTGCCAGAAGTACCCGCCAGGAATACGTCGCCGAAAGGCAGCGTGCCCGAGCCAAGGTTAATCGTACCCGCCGCACCCGGTAATAGAGTGGTGTTAATAGCCACGCTGGCTAAGTTTGATAATGCCGTGTTCGCGCCACCGCCGCCACCCAAACAGTTACCTGTACTCAGACAAAAAGTCGCGCTGCCAGTCGCTGGATCAGGAATGGTGTAGACCGTATTTTGGCCTAAGGCGGCTGTTTGGAGAGTAGCGATGTTTGCGTTCGTGGCATTCTGGAAAACCAACGTGCCGGCCAGGGTGCTCGCCTTACCCAAGATTACTTTGCCGTTTGTACTGTCGATGGTCAGGATGGTTGAGCCACCAGCATTTTGTACGTTAAAGGCGTTCGTGGAGTTGGCGCCATTCTGGAAGGTGTTTGTCCCGCCGGTAAAGGTCTGGTTAGCGTTCAGCTTGGCTAGATTGCTGTCGTTACTTAAATCGCTGGAAGCAATCTGAATACCGTTTATTTGGTATGTGTGGCCGGTGCTCAAACTAAGATTGCCCGTAGCGGCTACCGTAGTGCCATCGTCGGTTATGATCGAATCACCAATTGCACTACCCGTGCCGGTAAATTTGGCAACGTGGTTGTTTGTACCCGAGCCCGTTACGCCGCCGCCCGTGCCGGCGCAGTTACCAGTGGTCAAACAAAGGGTTGCTGTCGCGCCGCCGGGGTCAGGCAATGTGTACACCGTGTTTTGACCAAGGGCAGCTGTTTGGATGGTGCCGGTGTTGCTGCTGCCGTCGCTAATAATGACGCTGCCGGCCTGTGCGTTCGTACCTAGCGTAATTGACCCGCCCTGTAGTGTAGCGCTACCGGTGGCCACTAGCGTACCCAAAGTGCCAGTACCGCTAATCTTAAAGTCGGCTGTCTGCGTAGAGGCAATTTGGTTTTGGATATAATTTGTCGAGCCACTGGAGGGTGCAAAACCACAGGCCGCGGCGCTCTGCAAACAAACGGTGCCTCCCGCGTCGGGCAATGTAATGACGCGAGTGCCGCCTGTTGATACGCCGGTAATCCGGAAATTATTGGTCCCGGGTGTGCCAGAAGTACCCCCCAAAAAGGCATCGCCAAATGGCAATGTACCCGAACCAAGATTGATGGTCCCAGCCGCACCTGGCAAGAGCGTGGTGTTGATGGCCACGCTAGCCAAATTCGACAGCGCAGCATTCGCACCGCCAGTGCCACCTCCGCCTAAACAGTTGCCCGAGGTCAAACAGATCGTTCCGGTAGCGTCTGGCAAGGTGTACGTGCGAGCGCCTGTCAGCGCACCTTGGGTAATCGTACCGCTAAAGTTGGCAGAACCATAAGCCAGCACTAACGAACCGGTCTGGCTGTTGGCGACGCCGACAGTAGCACTGCTGCCATTGACCGCGAGTGTTCCTGTTAGCGTCGTATTGCCATTTGGCTGAACACTAAACTTACTCGCGCCGCCAAGCTGCAGATCCACCAGATTACCGCTGGCGGCACCGTTGGTGTTGTTAACGACCAGCATTGAGCTGGCCGCTTGGCTGGAGGTTACCGTTAAGCGACCGAAGGTTGGTGTGGCGGTCGCATTAATGTCCTGAACCGTGTTAACCGCGCCACTAGTAACCGTAAAGTTAGTGGCGTTAAAGCTAGCGATGCCTTTGGCGGCCGTGCTGGCGTCATTGATCGTAACAGTGCTTCCCGCCGCGGACGCGTTCGCAATGGTGAGTGCGCCGGTCAATCCGTTCAAGCTCGTGACGCTACTGCCACCACCACCAGGGCACGCCGCCCAAGTGGGCACTCCGGCCGTCGACAACAAGCATAGACCGGCACCGCCGGCCGTCACGGAGCTAATTGCCGAGCCACCGTTGCCCACGAGTACGCCATTACTCGCCAGCGTGTTCGCGCCCGTACCGCCATTGGCGACTGATAGGGGGCTACTCAGCGTGAGGCCACCCGTTACGCTGAGGCTGCCGCCGACAGTTACCGTAGAACCTGACTGGCTTAGAATAGAGTTCTCGATATTTTGCGACCCAGTGAATAACGCGATATTACCATTAGTACCGCCGCCGCTGGTCACGGTACCGCTCCCAGCACCTACATTGCTAATGGTAAAATTGCCATTGCCGTCGCTCGTGACTGTCAAGTTGGCGGGCGTACCGCTAGCCAAGCTTAGTACGCCGCTATTTTGCAAACTATTACCGCTAATCACCAAACCATTGCCAACGGCGACATCGCCGGTTGTGCCACCAATGCTCGTGACGCCTGTAGCCGAAACGAGTTGATTCCCAACAACACTGAGGCCCCCGCCGAGCGTAATGTCGCCAGTCACGCCGTCAATACTCTGAACCACCGGCTCAGTATTGCCGGATAATGGTACAAAAGTTGTGCCGTTGTAATACGCGAGCTGATCCGTGTTTTGATCAAAATACAGCTGGCCGGAGGTGGGGTGATTTGGCTGGACAGACGGGCTAATAACCAAACCGCTCGACAGATCAAGCACGCCGTTTATTTGCACCTTGCTAGTGCCGAAGCTCACACCTTGCTCATTAGCAATAAATCCGCTCAGCGGAATCTGAGTGGTCTTGTACTGGTCGGCGATGCTGTTCGTTTTTGAGGTATGAGCCTTCTTGAGTGTCGTGCCCACGACGAGTCCAACCGAGCCAACAACTAACAGGATAATCAACGCGACATCAGCCCGCCGTAAGAGACGAAGCACTACGTTATCCCTTTTCTGTGGTGGAGGCGGCAGGTCTTCGCGAGGTAAGGCCATAGGGTCGAGCGCCAAGTCTTGCACGTCTGCCGGTTCGGGAGTTACGCCGCCAATACCAGACCACGCTGGTTGCACACCAGCGCTATCACTCACAGCAGGAACATTCGTGTTTTGGTCTTTGTTATCCACGACTGTGTTTATTTTTTAGCCTCTTGGGGTTTTATAGAGGCAGACTCCCTGTTACAATCTTACGCCGCTTACGCTTGCACAGCAAGTAAAAATCACGACATTTTGCTGCAGAAAACTGTGGATAACTATCAGGTAATCAAGATCAGATAGACGACCACAATCGTGCAGACCAACACGCCTATAATCGTCACCCCGACTTCCAACAAACTTTTGTGCACCGCGTTCTCGGATAAAGGGTTGCGGCCAATCGAGATAATGCTAGATTTGACCGTTGAGTACAGCAGTACGGTCACGACCACAAATAACAGCGTAATCAAGATGCCCACGATAAGAACCCGCACCGCCGACACTTCATGGCCGGCAATACTGTTGGCAAACGTTTGAATGCTTGAGGGCAGAAATGACGGCTGATCGCCGTTAGCCAGATAGAATACTTTGTCGACCTGAACCGGGATAGCACCGATATGGATAGTCTGCTGTTTGCCCTTGGTGTCGGTGATAGTTTGGGCCCGCGTTTTTACGCCCGACAGATTGGCTTGCGCCGTACCAATCACCAGCGCGCTGAAATTGGCGCGCATACCTACCCCAGCTACAGGCGAAGGAGTGATCCGATCACCTACTTTTATAGTGCCGTTGATGTCGCTGACCAGCACGTTAGTGACACCGCTCGTTACCACCTGCACGCTACCATTACCACCAGAGAGCTCAATAAGTGATTTACTGCCGGCCACGCCAAGCAGTTGATTTACCTTTTCTTCAGTACTCAGTTCAACAGTATTAGGGGTGCCGGTAGTGAGGCTGACGAGCGCCCCAGCTACGATGTTAGAATCGCTGGTCTGAAACCCTTGGGCAATCGAAGACACTCCCTGCGCGCTCAGCGAAGAGACAAATAGTATGAGCATGAGCGCCGATACACCCAAAGCAGTAAAGCGTAACCGTAGGCCGATATCTCGTCTCTGTAACAACATTTCAGGGCATACTCTTACTGATTATGATTATAGTCGTCCGCGGCAGCAACGCCAAAACAAACCTGGATATGACATGAAGATTTACTGGGCAGTGCTATTTCACCGTGCATAATACCGAACTTTACGCTATACTTTGACCTTGTAATGACAGAACACTCTAATACATCCGCCGGTTCTCCTGCGGATGACAGAAGCCCACAGCCCCACGTGGTGGCGCCGCTCACGCCCAGCCAGAAACGCGAGCGTCGACGCGACAACATCAAGAGCATAGTCTCTACTGCTCTGGTGCTATTGCTCGCACCAATCATCGCAGTGCTGCTCACCGCTTTCGTGTTTCAATCCTACCAAGTCGATGGCCAAAGCATGCAGAATACTCTGTTCAACAACGACCGACTAATCATCTGGAAGACACCGGTAACTTGGTCGCACATCACCAAGCATCCATATGTTCCGAATCGAGGCGATATCATTGTGTTTACCGACCCGAACCTCTCGCAGTTCGGGCAGGATCCCTCTAAACAGCTTATTAAACGAGTCATTGCACTGCCTGGCGAACACGTCGTAGTCGCCAATAACGTGGTGATGGTATATAACACTGAGCATCCAGACGGTTTTAACCCCGATACTTCCCTACCGTATGACCGCACTGCACGCGACACTGCCGGCAATCTCGATCTAATTGTGCCTGCTGGCCACATTTTTGTGATGGGCGACAATCGACCAGACTCGCTTGACTCGCGCATGTTTGGCCCGGTGCCGCTTGACCACATCATTGGCAAACTAGCACTACGAGTGCTGCCCGTCAGCCAAGCCAAACGATTCTAAACTGACAACTGTCTACGATAAATGGGCGAGAATCATGTCTAGTTCTTCGTCGGTTTTAAAGCCGATCTCTAGCTTGCCGCCGCGCGCCATCCGCCGAATGTGCACCGGCGCGTCACCTAATTTCTGGCTCAACTTCTTAGTCGCGGGGGTTTCGGTTTGCATGCGTTCCTTGGTGGCGCCGCTCTCGCGGTAACCTTCCTTAACCGACACCACGAACTGTTCAGCGTGTCGGACTGTCCAGCCGTGCTGCAAGATAAGTTGCAAAAGCTCCGTCTGCTTCTCAGGCGTATCCTTAAGCGACAGTATGGCACGCGCATGACCCTCAACAATCTTGCCAGCTTCCAGCGCCTCGCGAGCATCATTTGGCAGCTGGAGTAAACGGACAATGTTGTTAACGGTTGAGCTGGCCTTGCCGAGCCGCTTAGCAATTGCTTCGTAGGTCATGCTGAACTGTTGGTGGAGCTTCTCAATTGATACTGCCTGCTCCAGCAGCGACAGGTCGACCCGCTGGACGTTCTCGACAATCGCAATCTCTAGCTGTTCTAACTCTTTGGTCGTGCGAACCACGGCCGGCACTTTGGTAAGTCCTGCCAGCTGCGCGGCACGCCAGCGACGTTCGCCGGCCACTAAGGCATACTGTCCTTCACCGTGCGGCGTTACGACCAAGGGCTGCACAACGCCGTATTGCTTTATGGAGTCGGCCAAGCCTTGTAGTGCGTCTTGGTCAAAGACGTGACGTGGCTGGTGTGGATTCGGCACAATGGCAGTAACAGCGATTTTTTGGATGCGCTCTTGCTCGTCAAACAACGCTCCGGCATCTACTGAGCTGGGAATCAGGGAGTCAAACCCACGGCCTAAACCCGATTTCTTAGCCGCGAGCACGATCGCGTACCTCTTTTGCTAGTTGCTTGTAGGCGCGGGCCCCTTTACTCCAGCGGTCGTGCTCAAAGATTGTCTTGCCAAAGCTGGGCGCTTCTGCCAAGCGAACATTGCGCGGGATAACCGTTTTAAAGAGTTTGTCGCCGAAATGATTTTGGAGTTCGCTCATCACCTGCTCCGATAAACTGGTGCGCTTATCGTACATCGTTAAGGCCACGCCCAGCAAGTCTAGGGTGGGATTAAGCGCTTCTTTTACCCGCTGGACTGTCGCTAGCAATTGCCCCAGTCCCTCAAGTGCGTAGTATTCCGACTGTACCGGGATGAGGATTGAATCGGCCACGCTCAGAGCATTGATAGTTAGTAGCCCAAGGGCTGGCGGACAATCAATGATTACATACTGGTAAGCCGCCACAGCAAGCGCCCGCTTAAGCGCGAATTCGCGCTGCATCTGCGAGACTAGCTCCACTTCGGCCGCGGCAAGATTGGCATTGGCCGGCAGAATATACAGGCCTGGGCGGTTGGCAGGACGAACGGCTTGGTCAAGCGTGGCCTGTCCGAATAGCACCTCGTAGGTGGTGGGTTCAACTTCTTTATTGATGCCGAGACCGCTCGTGGCGTTGCCCTGGGGATCAAGATCAACCAAGAGCACCGGCGACTGCTCGCTGGCAAGCTGTGCGGCAACATTCGTAGCCGTAGTGGTCTTGCCTACTCCGCCCTTTTGGTTGATCACCGCAATGATTGTTTGTTTCATGCTTCCCTCTTGGCCAAAGTATAGCACCCCTTGCCTGCCCTGGCCAGAAGCTCCAGCGCCGGCTAGCCGGATAATGCTAGCTTTGGTTATTGCAACGAGTTAATATAACCTGTCCACTGATCAACTGTCAGTGTCGACGCAGACTTTATTAGAATAAGCAGGCTCTGCTTGGCAAGGATAACTGACTGGGGGCCTTGAATTGAAGTACCTAGGTAAACGGTCGTGCCGCCCACGGTCAACTTTTCAGAAGCGTTGAAGTTCTGAGCCAGGTTAGCAACTTGGGTAGCAGTATCACTCTTGAAGTTGGCCGGTAGCGGCTGTTCGCTGACATCAATACGCACCCCACCGATAGAATCGGCGTAGGCATAGACCGGATCGCGGCCCGGTGGACTTATACGCGACCAGCCACCGAGACTAGTAATACTTTTACCAGCTGGTAGCACAGTTGCATAGCTGGGCGTGCCCTTGACTGGCCCGGTAGCTGCGTGAGTAGCCTTACCCTTGATCGTTGTAGTGTTTGCGGTGTGATTCGGCGCAGGATGGCTCGTAGAGATATGCACCGCCGTCGGCAGTACAAAGAATATCGCCACCGCTAGCCCAATCCATAGCCACACCTTGCCAGGCACAGCACGCAGCCGCATGAAGAGATTATCCCGCGGTAGCTTGGGCAACTTCGGCAGCGCCGGCATACTAATTTTTATCTCTACTGCTTTTGGCTTATGGCCAGTAGTTGGCCGAAGCGTGACCACTTCGCCAGGCGCTCCGCCTTTTTGAAAGAGCTGCTGACGCCACTGCTTCCGTTTCGCTGTCTTTTCGGCCTTTCGTTTGTCGGCTTCGATGGATTCGCGCAGGCGGATCCGCTTTTGCTCGGCCCAGATATCAGCGATCTCGCGGTCGTCGCTGGCTGGCTTGAGCTGGCCATCGGCTCCGCGCATAAATGCCCCCCGGGGCTGGATTTTATAAATGCGCTTGGCTTCCCTCATAAGTACCTACAGTATATCAAGCGTCCTAGAACGGCGTGTCGTCAGGTTGCTGCACTTCACCGGTAAACGTCCGGCCATGCATGAGACGTTTGGCCGGATCATCGCTGACCTCCAGAGTAAGGTCGTTAATTGTTGGCCCACGGAGTACATCATCTGGGTATCCATAGGCTACTGAGCTATCAACGCTAATATATAGGTAGAAGAATCGAGCGCATGTTGTATTCGTACCGCTACCGTCCAATGCCGTGTAGGTGCCTGGCTGGTCGAGAGTTACGTTACCAACATTCGTCACCTGGCCCCAAGTAGTCATACTGGCCCCCAAACAAGAGCTGGTGGTGTTCTTCATGGAACGGTAGCTGAGCTGCCACTGCGCACCAGTCGAGTTGTCGACACCGTTGAGCAGCCATTTAACTGGGGACACATCGGTATCGGTATCGAACATAATCGAGTATTTGGCGACCTGCGGTTGCGAGAGCAGCGCTGTATAGTAACCACGCTGTGTTGTGCTCACAAAGCTACCATTGCAACCACCACCAACCACATACGCCTTGCCGCCGCTGTACGAAGCCCCTGCACCGTAGCGAGCACCGCCGTATTGCTGGTTAGTCTGATACCACGCGCCAACACCCGTAGGATTATTACCGCTTAGAATAGTAGTGTTAGCGCTGATCGGTGTAACCAATGTTTGCACTGCGCAGGTAGTTGCGTTTGATCGACCGCCGATTAGGTACATATAACCGTTCACTGCGAAGCCATCGGCGTCGGCTACCGGGTTCGGCAGACTCGTTGTGTACGTTGCTGAGCCTAGTGACCCGTCGCTATTTATCTTGAGGTACTGGACGTCGCTCAAATAGTTAGCACCGTCGTAGCCGCCTAAGATATAGAGATTATTAGCGTAGGTAATAACCGTATGGCTGCTACGGGCAACATTGAAGGCACTGTTCACCGTTGTCCACGATCCACCATACTGTCCGCCGGCGCCGAGGTCATCACTGTAATAAATAGTGTTCTGCTCGCTGGCGGCATTGATGGTGGCGGAGTTAGAGCCACCAACTACATAGATACGATTATTCCAGACGGCGGCGCCAATATTAGTTAGTGCAACCGGCAACTGATGGGGTGCGGTGGCCGAGACCCATGTTGTACAAACCCCGGACACAAATGTATTACAGGATTGTACACCAGTAGACATCGCCCCACCACCGGACACGCCACCCATATAATAGAGTGTGTTGGCAGCGACTAATAACTTGCCCCAGGCGCGGGCTACAGGAACTGGCGCGGGCGATACCTGGGCCCAGGTGCCCAAGCTACCATCGGTATTTATCTGGGCATAGTATTCGGTTGCTACGGTGGTGGTACAGGTCATATTGGTACAGCCGTCGACGTAATATAAATAGCCGTTCAGGATAGCGGTGCTCCCCCCAATCAAGCTCGTTCCGCCCGACGCCGCGGTACACGGTCCGACGCCGCAAGCACCAGTCGTGCTATAGCTGGCCGGTGAACCGCTGTCGTTATTATAGATTTGAAAGGTCTGTGTGGTATTCGTTCGGGTTGTACAGCTAGACGGTGCTGCACCAGCAGTACAACCGCCAATGACGTAGGCAAAGGAGTTAGACACTGGCACGCTTAATCCCCAGCGCTGGTTAATGGTGACGTTTGATACGGTCCAGGTTCCCCAGCTACCATCGCTCACATTAATCTTGGCAAACTCAATGTCCGCAAGCACGCCCGAGGTACCATCGTACCCACCAACGACGTACAGATAGCCATTGTATCCAAAGCCGGCGCCACGGCGGCGGCCGGTATTGGTCTTATTGCCGCCCTCAACCCACCCAGAACCTACGGTCACAATATTGTTACTATTATCAATCTTAGCGTAGCGGGCGGTGACCAAGTCGGTGCAGCTTGGCGTCAGCCCGCCGATGAGGTACACATAGTTGGCATACACCGCGCCGGCCATGGCACCCAGACCGGTGCCACAGCTGGTGCCGCCAGTGTTATCCATAACGTCGCCAATCTGCACCTGACCGGAGGTGTTGCAGGCAGAAATTGCCCCAGCGGTAGAAATGCTGCACTTAAAAACGTGGTCGGTGTAGTTGGAGCAGCCGACGGTACCGTCGGTGCAGCCTCCCAGTATAAATAAGTTACCTGGGGTGGTTCCGGCGGAAGCTGGATTAGCGCGGGCAAAGGCATAGGAATAAGTTAGCGTCGTGGTAGAGGGCGTAGTGATGCCGCTTAAAGCCGTAGCCGCCGACCATGTGCCTAGGCTGCCGTCGACGGAACTAACGGCCACACTGTAGATATTAGTGCCTGTGGTGAAGCCACCAATAACGTAGATACGACCGTTGAAGATGGCTGTCGCAGCAGCGGCTAGGCCAACCGGCAGCGTAGCCGGGCTGATGCAGTACGAGTCACTAAAGCTGCCACCCGTACACGACGTAGGCTTCTGTAATGTGCCGTCACTGCCAATGGCCTGATACGTCACACCACTTGACACTGTGGTACAAGCGTTGTTGGTGCAGCCTCCCATAATATATAGATAGCCGTTGATGAGAGCCGTTTCGTTGAGTACGTTACCTACCGAGCCGCTTGGCAGGTTGCAACTAAATGGAGAGCCGCCAGAGCATGGCGCCGTGCCGCTAGCAACCGATGATCCCACGGTACTGGCGTCGCCATCCTGATTGATATTGTCGTAGTTTATGGTGTTGAGGGTCGTGGTGCAGACCCCGGTTGAAGCGTCTTGGGCGCTACAACCACCAATCTCATAGATGTAATTACGCCAAGTAATAATCGCGTGGCCCATGCGTGTATCAGAGACCAGCGCGTTCACATTCCAGTTATCCAGGCTGCCGTCGGCGTTAATACTGGCGAGTTGCGTGTCGGATGCAACAGAAGTACAATAACCGCTGGCGTTGTAGGCCAGACAGCCGCTGCTTATATATATGTACGCCCCCCACACAGCCGTAAAGCTGCCGCCGTTGGTCATTTTGCCCTCGGCATTGCCACTGCTGTCTTTGATGGTTGTGCTGGTCAGCCAGTTCCCGGACATAGTGCCGTCCGCGGGGTTAATAGTGATATACTGCGTGCTGCTCGACGGTGAACCACTCGTGAGACTACTAGCGCCGCCAATCACGTAAATGTGGTCATTGTAAACCTGGGCACCAAAGCCGTAACGTGCTAACGTGCTCGCGTTGTTGGATGGGTCGCGTAACGTGACCATGCCGGTGGCCGTAAACGAGCTGAGCTTACCCGTACCAGTGATATCGGCTTCCTCGACTGTGGTCACCGCCGATTTTACGCCGCTGGCGCTGGTTTTGCCGCCCAAAAAGTATAGGCGGTTATTATAAGCCACTGCACCAGCCAAACTACGCGGTGAGCTCAAATCGGTATCTTTGTACCAGTATACCCAGTTGGCCTGGTTAGTATCGGTAGGGTGCCATAACCTAGGTTCGCCGTTAGCTCCCAGTTTGGCGATGTAGACTGTTTTACATACCCCGGAGTCACCTGTGCCGTTACCGGTTGTGCAGCTGCTATCCTCACCTCCTAAAGCGTACAGGAAGCCGTTGTAGGCCACCAACGATAGGTTGATACGTGGGGTTGGCAAATTGTACACCGAGTTACTGCACCAACCAGAACAAACACCAGTACCCGGGTCTGGGCTGGCGATTGAGCCATTACTGGTGCTGAATTTGGACCAGCTCACTGATGAAGTGGTCGCTGAAGGTGTACTGGTAACAAATATGACCACTAAGCCAGCCGTTCCGTTGGTGCTCGTGGACTGCGACGCGCCGCCAGTGCCGCCCTGTCCGGCGCCGCTGCGCAAGGCGTCACTGTTGTTACCGGGCGTTGTGCCAGAACCGGCGGTCTCTGTGGTGTTAGCGCCGGTTACCAGGTCGCTGCCGCCACCGCCACCGCCACCGCCAGCGTTCGTAGCGTTTGCACTACCACCTCCACCGCCACCGAAGCGACCGCCACCGCCACCGCCACCACCTTCACATGTCGCAGCTGTACCGCCCTTACCGCCAGCACCGAAACCACCGGCGCCACCGGTATGACCAGTAATAGAAGTGGTACAAGTGGTGGACGAGCCGCCGGCGTCACCACCGGCATTAGCCACACCGGCAATACCCGCTTCGCCGCCGGTACCGAGGGTGCCTGCGCCACCACCGGCAGAAGTCGTGCCCGCGCCACCGCCGCCGCCAGTCGCCGCTCCACCAGCTACGCCGCTGCTGCCCCCACCGGCTCCACCGGCACCGCCACTAGTGTTACCTCTGGCGCCGCCACCGCCACCGCCGCCGCCAGCCTGTACTAAATAAGTTGCACTGCGCTGCACCGCCGAATAGCCACCACCATTGGCGCCGTTATTGTTGGCTGTGGAGTCAGCACCACCAGTGCCAACAGTGATCGTTAAGCTTTCGCCAGGCGTGGTCGTGATATCGGCTTGGGCGTAGCCGCCTCCGCCGCCGTTACCGCCGACGCCAGAGCTACCGCTACCGGCACCACCGCCACCGCCACCGCCCCACATTTTGACAGTCATGGTTGTAGCGCCAGTTGGCACGACGTAGCTACTTGTACCAGCCGTAGAAAAAATTTGCCCATTAATAGACGACGCGCCGCCGACAGTATATAGGAAGCCGCCGGCCGCCGCCGTGCCCGCTCCCCAGAGCTGAAATGGCAAATTGGTGGTAGGGTTCCAGGCGTCAAAACGCGCACCTGTGGTTGGGCCTTTGCGAATCAGCGTATCAGGTACGTCAAAGTCGATGTTAGTTTCGTTATTGCCGCGCATAAACTTCTCGGCGGTCTCCACATAGATACTCGGGTCAATTGTCAAAGGGTACTTGCCCTTATCCAACCCCGTAACCACCAACTGCAGATCGCTGCCGTGGAGTACATACTTAGCTTGGACTTTGCTTGGGCGCCCACCTGACTGTTTGATAATTGGCGCAGGAATAATAAATAATAGGGTGTCCTTGGGCGCTTTCGCCTTGGCCTTGGCCAGGAGCGCAGCGTCTGCATCCGAAGCAGTGCTGACGTTGCCAGAAAACGTGGTGTTGCCGAAAATACCAATGTTACCTTCGCGGTCGGTCTTCGTCGTAAAATCTTTGCCAAGGCTGAGGTTATAGGTGTACGTCATGGTATCAGCCGGCGACGCGTGCAGCACTAAGTCCTCTTTCACTCCGGTGCCCTGCATGGTATACACCAACCAACCGGTGCCATCGTTGAGCGGGTACACGATGTTGTTAAGGTCTTGCTGGCCGGGCGCAAGGAGCATTTTGGGCGTCACCGCAAAGCTAATATTACTCACCGGGTCAGTAACCGTGACGCCTTTGCTGGGGTCGACATAGACGGACGCCGAGATTTGCGCGTTCGTATTGTCCAAAAGAGAGTCGGCTGGCGCTGGCCGCCAACCAGCATTAAAGTTATATACGCCCTGCTGTGAGTCAAATTTAATCTTGTCGGCCATCGTCTGACTCGGTACTGGTAGCAAGCCGCTCGCGTCACCCAGAGCGTAGGCATGCTGCGACAGATACGGCTGTGTCATGCTGAGTAGCTCCGCCACAACCAGCATGGTAGCGGTTAAAAGAGCCGTGGTCCTCGCGCTAGCTCGCCGTCCGTGCCTACCTGTTATGCGTAATCGCCAAGATGCGTGTTTGCGGGGGAACTTCTGTGTAGCGCCGCCCTTAAGCGAGCCAGGGGCTACACTAGCCGACCGTACGCTCACCGGCTTAGGCGTTACATAAAAAGCACTACGTCGCTGAAAATACGGCGTTCCCTCTCGCTGTCGTACTGGCCTTTTTATGTCTTCCATTACTAGCCCGTCTCTATGTTGGCTACTCCCCTACTTGCTCTATCTTAACATAAGCTATTTCGTCGGGCGACGTATTAAGCCACTACTTACTGGTTAGAGAAGGTGAAGCCTAGGTCGCTCACGTAAGCATTGGCATTACTGCTTGCGGTCATGTCGATCTCAAAGACAATGCTGTCGCCGGCCACGAAGCCACAGGTGGACGGATCAGCTGCGCCAGTGGCTAGGCCAGTTTGCCACGACGATACCGAACCAGTGGACACTGAGATGGCCGAGCCACACTGTGTCAGACCAGATGCACTGTTATTGCGGTAGATCTTGTACTGCACGGTAGCGTTGCTGCTATCGGTGCGGCCGAGGAGCGAGGTTGATCCGGAGGCAAATGACTTAAAGGTATCCGGCAGCTGGTAGGTCACGTAAATAGCGTAGGTCTGGGCGGTAGGTTGCGGCGAAGTCCACTTGTAGAAGTTGTGCGTTTCGTTGGTACCACAGATGACTGGTGGGTTTGTAGCGTCATTGATATTAAGCGTGTCCGAACAGATATCTGAGGTCATCGTGCCTACGCCCACCGTGCCGCCGCTCGGCCCGTGCAGCACGGCGTTGGTGTACTCCGGCGATAACGTTACGATGTTGTCCGGCGAGGAACCACAGGCACCCCAACCGTCCGACTCGTAGCATTGCAGCTTGCCCAGTGTGGTGTCGTAATACATCGAGCCCAGGAAGGCGTCGTTGTTGGCGGCGATCGGCGCCGAAGCCGCTCGGTCCAGCGTAAACAGCGTGACCGGACCGCCGTTGACGCCGCCACCAATCTGCACATCTGGTGTGGTGTTGCCGGACAGCGTCATGGAGAAGGTGTCCACCAAATAGACACGCGTGTTCGACGTGGCTTCTACGAAGTAGACATACGGGTTGGATGGTGCAGTGCTATCAGTGGTGATGTAACAAGTAATCTGGGTCCAGCTGCCGGTAACGACCGCTTGGCCGTTGTAGTCAACACAGTCAACGAAGTTGGTGCCGCCGTCGCGTGAGTAGCGAACCTTGAAGTCGGTAAAGGCCGTGCCCGAGCTGAGTTTGGCGTAGACTGACACGCGGTAGAGTGTGCTGGTCAGCGGGTTGATCGACAGCTTGTTGCGAAGGCCAGCGTTGGTGGCACCGGCAGTAACGTTGGCTGAGGCGCTGTCGCTGGCGTCGTTACCGTCGGAAATATTACGGGTAACGTTGACGGTTCCTAGACCAGCGCTAGTCCAGTTAGTGCCAAAGTTAGTGTTGTCGTCCACGCCGCCGTCGGTGGCGTAGTTGTGGTTACCAGCGAGCGTTACGCTTAGGTCATCGACGTAGAAGGTGTGCGATACACCGGTCGCCTGACGAATGAGGATGGCGTTGGAGGTGGTGATGCCAGAGGCAGAAGCCTGGAACGTACAGTTCACCTTAGTCCACACACTGGTCTTCACTGCCACGCCGCTGGTACAGCTGACCGACGAGGTGTTGGTACCATCCTTGGAGTAGTCAACCTCAAGATCAGTGAAGGTACCACCTGAAGCCAAGCGCACCGCAAACGAGACGTTGTAGAACTGGTTAGCAGTCAAGGCGGCTGGGCTACCGGCCGAGACAAGGGTGTCGGCAACACCGGTGTTCGCAGTGGTGCCGGTGATCACCTGGACCGAAGCCGCACCCGTTGCCACATTAGAGCCGGTTGTGGTAAAGCGGCTAGCCGATGCACCGGTGCCGATGCCTGCCCATGTGCTCGACGGGAAGCTAGTGGCACCGCCGCCGCCAGCAGTTTCGGCGCCACCGTCGGAGGCGTAGTCGGTGACGTTGTCACTCACCGAGAACAGTTGAGCGGCAGTCGACGACTGAACTTCCAACAAGGTGCCGTTGATCGGACTTGTGGTGCTGTCACGGATCGTCAAACCGTTGGCGTTAGAACCGTTGCTGACGATCAGCTCGGCTCCACCAGCACTGGTCAGCGTGTTATTGTAAGCCGACTGCAAGTCCGTCGAGCTCGAGGCTCCGGCAGCCGTCCAGCCCGTGCCGTTCCAGATCAATGTGGCCGTGCTGTTGGCTTTCATACCGATTGATATCGACGTGCCGCCAGTCACAATCGTGAAGTCACTTGAGCCGGAAACGCCAGTTATGTAGAGTATGCGACCAATGACCTGGTTGGAGGCATTCGGTACCGGTATGCTAATGCTCAGTCCCGTCGTAGCCGCATTAATAGCTATGGTACTGTATGTATCAACACCGGTGACACTACATGACGGACAGCCGCTACCGCCGTTGAAGGTTTGAGTTGAGCCTGAAGATACAAAGGTAGTTGGCGCAAGGCTCACTAAGCCAAGAACACCTGTGCCAAAGCCGGTGCCGCCAGTCAAGGTGATGCTACCACCGTTCGCATTACCAACCGTTGCGTTACCACCCTGAATCGTCAGGCTGCCGCCGGCCACGGCCGTAGTCAGGCTGGCCGTGCCCGAAATCGTAAAGTTGTTAGGCGTAGCAGCCGTTAAGCCGTTGCCAAAATAGAAGCTGTTGGTGGCACTATCAAAGGTGCCGCGAGTAGTGCCGGCGGTGGCAAAGATAACCTGGCCCTTGGCCTGGACCGTCGTGGTGCCACCAGCTGCGCCGTTGCCCGAGCCAATGATGACCGTCTGCGTGCCACCGGAGTTACCGTTGTTACCGATAGTAATCGCCTGCGTGCCGCTGGTGAGCGCTGTGGCGCCAATTTGAATCGTGTTGGCAGCGTTGGCCGTACCAATCCCAATCGTGCCCGAGGCCAAAGCCTGTAATTGCACCGCGGTGCCGCTGTTACCACCCTGAACCAACACTGCTGTACCGTTGGCGGCGCTACCAGAGGTAGCAGATCCAATGTTAATCGTCTGCGTACCAGAGGTATTTACGCCAAAGTTATAGGTTGTGGCGCTGCTATTGGTTGTTGTTGGCCCAATACTGATTGTCTTGGTCGGGTTGCCGCTTGTGCCGCCACCAATCAGGATAGAACCGTTGTTGCCCGTGTCCATGGTGATACCGCCAGCACCAGTGGCACTAATAGTGACCGCCGTATTCGCCGTGGTGCCACCCTGGATTGTAACAGCGGTGGCGCTGGTATTGCCTACAGTTATAGCAGTAGCGTTGGTGTTGCCCAGGTTAAGCGTACCCGTGCCGGTACCGGTGTGCGTACCGGTGTCGAGCGTAATGGTGCCGGCGCTCAAGTTGCTGCCAACTGAGGCGTCGCCAGATTTAATGCTGATGTTGTTGGTGGTAGCCGTGGTCGAGTTCGGTGTGTTGAGGGTCAAGCCGCCACCGCCTTGGATGGTCAGTACGCCGGCGCTAGTCGACCAGGTGGAAGCAGCGCCAGAGGTAATAGTCACCGCGCCAGCCGCGCTGTTGCCGATACCCACGGTGCCCGTAGAGCTGCCGGTGTTTATGCTGGTGTTGTTGTTGGAGCTCACGTTGAGCTGGATCGCGCCGCCAGCCGAAGTGAGCGCCCCCGTCACCGTGGTGGTTGTATTGCTGTTACCAATCTGAATCGCCGTAGCGTTGCTGTTGCCCAGGTTGAGCGTGCCGGTTCCGGTGCCGGTGTGGCTACCGGTGTCTACGGTGACCGTGCCGGCGCTCAGGTTGCTGCCAACCGTGGCATCACCAGACTTAATATTCACCGCGGCGGTGGTAGCGCTTGTAGAACCTGGCGTGTTGACGTTGGTGCCGGTTGTGCCTTGTAGCGTCAACGTAGCAGCCGTGCTCACCAGCGGCGTGACTACGCTAGTGGCAAAGTAACCAGTTCTGAAAGCCGTACCGCTCAGACCCAGGTCGATTGTGTTGTTGGCGGTTGGCTGGATAATCTGCGAGACGTTCAGACGACCAACACTATCAAAGTAGGCCTGCTTTGCATTACTCGAGTCCATGATATCCAGAATATCTGGAGTGCTGCTACTGCCACCACGGACCGTCAGAGCTACAAAGTTGTTAGCGCCAGGATTAATAGTGTTAGCCGCAGTACTCGGCGGTGTTTGGTAGATAAAGCTACCGCTTGTTGGTGCAAGTTGTACCGTGCCGCTTGCTGCCGGGAATGTAATCGTGTTAGCCCCTGACGGCGCAGTAAAATTCAGGGTTGTGGTGTTGCCACCACCGTTGTTAACGACTATGGTCGAAGCGCTACCACCCTGGATAGCCAGCGTACCAGACGCACTGTTACCAATGCTGATAGTCCCAGTCGAAGTACCGGTGTTTATGCTGGTGTTGAAGTTAGAGCTCACGTTCAGCTGGATGGCGCCGCCGGCGGAGGTGTGCGCCCCGGTTATAGTCGTGGTAGTGTTGGCGTTGCCGATCTGGATAGCTGTGGCGTTGCTGTTACCTAAGTTCAGCTGAGCAGTGCCGGTGCCGGTCTTGGTACCGGTATCAATGGTGACGGTACCGGCGCTTAAGTTGCTGCCAACTGACGCATCACCAGACTTTATACTAATAGCGCTCGTGCTGGCTGAAGTAGAGTTTGGTGTGTTGACCGTTACACCTGACGTACCCTGGAGTGTCAGCGTGCTGGCACTGCTGACCAGTGGCGTCACTACACTCGTGCCGAAGTAGCCAGTGCGGAAGGCGGTACCGCTGAGGCCAAGGTCGATTGTGTTGTTGGCGGTTGGCTGGATAATTTGGGAAACGTTGAGTGACCCGCTAGCGTCAAAGAAGTCCTGCAGCGTTGGCGATGCGTTGGAGTTATAAATATCTAACACGTGCGCCGCGGTGCCGGTCGTGCCCTTGATGGTCAGCGCAACAACACTAGCGGCTGTGGGCGCAATGGTGTTTGTGCCGGTGCTGCCAGGCACCTGCTGAATAAACGAACCGGTAGTCGGCGTCAGCTGCACGGTGCCGCTTGCCGCCGGGAATGTAATCGTGTTGGCGCCAGACGGCGCAGTGAAGTTCAGGGTGGTGGTGTTGCCACCACCATTATTAATGACAATCGTTGAGCTACTGCCGCCTTGGACAGTTAGTGTACCAGAGGCACTGTTACCAATACTGATAGCGCCGGTTGAAGTACCCGTGTTAATGCTGGTGTTGTTGTTAGAGCTGACATTCAATTGAATTGCTCCGCCCGCCGATGTTAGAGCGCCGGTCACCGTGGTGGTTGTATTGCTGTTGCCAATTTGGATAGCCGTCGCGTTGCTGTTGCCTAAGTTCAACTGCGCTGTGCCGGTGCCGGTCTTGGTACCAGTATCAACGGTAACGGTACCAGCGCTCAAGTTGCTGCCGGTGGAAGCATCACCAGATTTTATAGATACGGCGTTGGTTGAGGCGCTAGCCGAGTTCGGCGTGTTCAGCGTCAAGCCGCCGCCGCCTTGAATCGTCAGCAGCCCGGCAGCTGTCGACCACGTGGAGGCGGCACCAGATGTAATGGTCACAGCACCCGCTGCACTGTTGCCAATGCCGACCGTGCCCGTCGAGCTGCCAGTGTTAATGCTGGTGTTGAAGTTAGAGCTGGCGTTCAACTGGATGGCCCCACCAGCCGACGTCAAAGCGCCAGTAACAGTAGTAGTGGCGCCACTGTTACCGATCTGAATCGCCGTGGCGTTGGCGTTACCCACATTCACCTGGCCGGTGCCGCTGCCGGTGTGCGTACCGGTGTCAACGGTCACGCTGCCGGCGCTCAAGTTGCTGCCAACTGAGGCGTCGCCAGATTTAATGCTGATTGCGCTGGTGGTCGCTGAAGTAGAGTTGGGTGTGTTGACCGTTACCCCGGAGCCCTGAAGCGTCAAGGTGCTACTGTTACTAACCAGCGGTGTAACTACGCTGGTGCCAAAGTAACCCGTACGGAAGTTATTGCTCGACGTACCGAGGTCAATCGCGTTATTGGTAGTGGGTTGAATGAGCTGCGCAACGTTTAGCGAACCGTTGACGTCAAAGAAGTCCTGCAAGGTTGGGGCAAGTGCCGAATTATAGATGTCAAGCACGTGGGCCGAGGTGGCGTTGGTCGTACCCTTAATACTCAAAGCAATCACGCCAGCTGCAGTGGGCGCGATGGTGTTAGTGGCCGTAGTCGCTGGAACCTGTTGGATGTACGAACCGCTCGCCGGAGCTAACTGAACTGTGCCGCTGGCCGCTGGGAAGGTAATAGTGTTGGCGCCAGACGGTGCGGTGAAGTTTAGGGTCGTGGTGTTGCCGCCACCGTTGTTGGCGACGATTGTTGAGCTAGCATTGCCCTGCACGGTAAGTGTACCGGAGCTGCCGTTGCCAATGCTCACCGCGCCGGTTGATGTGCCAGTGTTGATACTAGTATTAAAGTTGGAGCTTACGTTGAGCTGGATCGCGCCGCCAGCTGAGGTGTGTGCGCCGGTAATGGTAGTAGTCGAACCGCCATTGCCAATCTGAATCGCTGTAGCGTTGTTGTTGCCCAGGTTCAACTGCCCGGTACCAGTGCCGGTGTGCGTACCGGTGTCGACCGTGACCGCACCAGCGCTCAAGTTGCTGCCGCTGCTGGCGTCACCCGACTTTATGCTCACGGCATTGGTGCTGGCCGAGCTAGAGTTTGGTGTGTTCAACACCAACCCACCGCCGCCCTGCAGCGTTAACTGCCCAGCACTGGTTGACCACGTAGAAGCCGCACCAGCAGTAATAGTTACCGCCGCCTTGGCCTGCACTGTGGTAGTCCCACCCGTTGCCGAAGAGCCAGAACCCACCGTCACATTTACGGTCGCTCCCGAGGTGTTGTTAGCGCCCACGTTTACAGTTTGTGTGCCGCTCGCTAGAGTCGTGCTACCTACATTAATATTGACGGCGTTGGCGCTTCCCAAGTTGATGTCGCCATTCGTGCTGGCTCCGGTACCGGCGTCGATACTCACCGAACCGCCATTACGTGTGCCCGAGCTACCGCTGGCGTTACCGCCCTGCAGCTTTAACAGGCCGCCCACACAAGCCGTGGTACAGGTGTTGCTCGTCTCGGCTCCAGCGGTTAGTGTGAGTGAGTTAGCGGTGCCGTTGGAAGTACCGACCGCCGCCGGCAAGATATCCGAGGCCTGGTTGCCAGCCACGGTAACCACACCGGCAGTAGAAACGTTAAAGTTGGTAGTTGTTACGGCAATGGTACTGCTGCTCTGCAGCGAAATCGCGCCCGCAGCGCTGTTACCAATCGCCACCGTGCCAGTCGAAGTACCGGTGTTGATGTTGGTGTTGTTGTTGGAGCTGGCATTCAAGTTCACCGTACCACCAGTCGAGCTAAAGCCTCCGCCAACCGTGCCGCTGCCAGAAATATTAAAGTTGGCACTGGCCTGCTGGCTGGTCTGGTTCAGAATCCAGGTGCCAGCACACGTGCCAGTAGTAAGGTTGGTACAGAGCGTGCCAGTCTCGTCTGGCAAGGTCAAAATCTGGTTGGCGGATAGGCCGGTGCTCGCTGACGTTTGGAGCTGTACATATTTACCGGTAGTTGGCGTAATGTCGGTAATGCGCAAAATACCCTGCGAAACAGCGGAGGCATTGCCGGTTGCGCCTGGCAGGTTACCAATTTGCACATAATCGCCATTCGTCGAAGTCTGGAGCACATTCACGTGGTTGGCGCTTGCATCTTTAACCACCAGGGCGGTAGCGTTTGTTGTTGCCGTTTGTATAGTCACTCCCCCGCCGTTAGATACCTGGAATAGGTTCGTATTGCCCGCAGCGCCACCCTGTACCAAAATGGCGTTGCCAGCTGGTGCTGGGCTAGCGGCCGGCAGCGAAATGATGATACCGTTTACGTTGTCGTTGGTGGTGTTGAAGCCGCTACCAACGGTGTTTAAGTTGATAACCAAGCCTTTCAAGGTGTTACCGGTGGCCGTGCCCGTGTCACTCAGCACAATGTTCTGGCCTAGGAATGTGCTGTTATTGGTGGTCGGTGCGCCATCCACAATGTTATATGAGTTGATGTAGGTGCTCCCGCCAAGTCCAGTCAGGTTGGTTGCCACACAGAAGCGGCCGGAACAGTCCGGCGTGGAACCAACATAGAAGTTGGAGTTTGCAGTGTCTACACTCACAAAGCTACTGCTGTTGTTGGCTTGCTGCACCACAAAGTTACCAACAACCGACACCTTGTTGTTGAGTGTGTCGGCCGTCAAGACGTTGGTTGTGCCAGCAGCGTTTTGTACTTGGAAGGCAGTGGTCGAGTTGCTGGCGTTCTGAAGTGTCAACGGCGAGACAACCACACCGTTGAGCTGCAGCGCATTTTCATGATAGGCGCTGCTGTTGCTGGCCGCCTCCAGCTGCAAGGCATCGATGTAGATGTTGCGAGCGACGCCTGGTGTGTCGATCTGTTTCCAGTACAAAAAGGTTGTCGTGCCAGTAGTAGTAAAGGTACAGGTATACCGCGCCCAGCCAGTCATGGAATTAGTGAGCGGCTGGTTGGTAAAGGACGGGAATACGATGCAGGCTGCGTCGTGGTCGGAACCGTTGTTGTAGCCTATCGCTAAGTTGGAGGAACCGTTAATCGCGTCACCGGCCGTCTCGCGCAAGCTGAACGACAGACTGTAGGTGCCGGCTGACAGCGACGACGGCGTGGTGTACTTCACGCTGTCGGTGTTGCCGGTGCTAAAGACAACCTTCTCGGCACAAGCGCCTATGTAACCACCGCTGCTCAGCGTACAATCGCGCGTTGGCGTGCCAGTGCCGGCCTTGTTACTCCAGTTGGAGTTATCGGTGCCTTCCAGGTTACCGTTGTTGATCAGTGTGTTGAGGCCGGTCGTGTCGGCCTGGATTACGTTCGAGCCAATCGAATTCTGCAAGCGGAAGGCAGTGGGGCCGTTGGTGGCGTCTTGCAACAGCACGTCGCCTTGGGCGGTAAAAGATTTGTTCGACGCTACAGTAGTTGCACCGTTTAGTGATACGTTGCCGCCGCCCGTCTTAAAGGTACCGGTGGTGGCGGCTGATTGGTCAAAGCTCCCGGCCCCGCTGGCAAACGTAATGTTTTTGCCAGCTGAGACGCTGATGTTCTGGGTTGTCAGGTCGCCGTTGCTTGCCACCTGAAATACATTCGTACTAGACGTACCGTTATAGGTTTGGACATCAAACAGGTCGACCGTTTGACCATTTGCCCCCTGCAACGTGCCAGTAACAGATGTAGTACCTGCCGAACGGATGTTGAAGTTAGCGCCTGTCTGCACGCTCCCAGTTGTGGTTGTATTCTGGATAAAGCTACCTGTTGATCCAAGCGCAAAGCCACAGCCAGTACTGTCGCCTTGGTAACAGACCGTGGCTGTGGTACCGCTGGCCGGGTTCGGCAAGGTAATTACTTCACCCGAACTGGTAGGCGTCGCAAACACTAATGATGAGCTATTCGAACCGCTGCTGACGGCTAAGGTGCTTGCCGCAAAGGCGTATGGCACAGCGGTGAGCTGTAAACGTGGGCTCATTTCGCCATCCCAAGTTGGTGAGCCACCGGTACCGCCGATATTCATGGTCAGGTAGAGCTGTTGCGACCAGTTGATGGTTGACGGGAAAGCGTTCACGCTGCCCAGGCTGACTGTCAGATAACCATTCGCCACGTGTACCGTGTTGCCGCCAGTGCGAGTTTCTACCCATAAACAAGCCGGATCCGCGATGTGCGAAGTGCCGTTAAACATCGTACATGCTCCCTGGTCTGGTGTGTTCGTGGAGGATGTGGCGTTGTACAGCTTGAACTCTACGTTGTAGTTGCCATCGGCAGCCATGGCACCAGCAGCGGTCATGAGGCGAGCCTGAAAATTAATCGTGTTGTTCGCTGCTGCAGTTGCCTGCGAGCCAGAGATATATAAACTACTCAGCCAAGTAGCCACAAACAAACCAAACGCTAGCAACGCTAGTAGTGAACGACGGCGAACAGCCTGAGTTTTTTGCGAGTGAAAACGCATGTTTATGTTGATTTGATTTTGATTGGTTATTTGTTTTCCACATCTACCCACGCAGGTAGAATTTGGAGCACCTTACAATTATCTGTCCAACAGGGTAGCTCCAGCAATACAAAAACAGCGTGTTTACAGAGACGCTCCTAGGACATCTATAACCTGAATAGTCCAGAGCAACTTATTGTAATAGTAACAACTAAAAAACGGCCCATCCGTTATAAATCAACCGCCGTCTCACTAAGGTGTGTTTTTGGAACTATGAGGCGGTGTATAAAAAACAGCGGTTTTTCCGAACCGCTGTTTTTGTCCACAAGTACTTTAGTGGTATCTACGCAATCTTAGTGATTTTGATCGAAGTGTGGTGCTGGCGATGACCGCGCACAGTATGTACTCGCTTCTTCGCCTTGTAGCGAATGGAGGTAACTTTGTCGGCCTGCACATCCGCCGCGACTACTTCAGCCGTCACTTTTGCCTTGGCAACTGTAGGTGTGCCAACCTGCACTGCGTCGCCATCGATAACGAGTAGCGGCTCGAAGGTGGCGGTTTTACCGTCGGTCTGCAGCAGCTCAACATCAAGTGTCTCGCCTTCTGTAACCAGATACTGCTTGCCGCCGGTAGTAATTACTGCTTTTTTCATGACATGTATGATCTTGTTTAATCTATAAAACTACCAAGAGATCATATCAGATAGCGCGATATCTGTAAAGAGTGAGCTACTAGGCGTACAGGTAGCCCATGACATCGTTCATAAGCGGCAAAGGTAGGCCCTGCCACATATTGAGTACTGAGCCGTCGTCCCCCAGTACCAAAATACTCGGATAGGACATAACGTCGTAGATGCTGGCAGTCGCCGCGCCATCCCGGCTATTCACGCTCAGTAGCTCTAGTTTATGTCCAAGATCGTGCTGGCGTTGGAAGTCTTGCACAAACGTTTCGACGTCGGTAGAGTGCTCGGATTCTGGTCGGTAAAGGATAAGCAACTTCACAACCCGAGCATAGCACGGCCTCGCTCTGGCCAGCAAGCTGGAGCCTTAATAATGAAATCCTCATAAAACAATCGCCCCGTTTGCTGTGGGGCGATTGTAGTCGGTGACTAGCCGGATCCGGCTAGCTACAGCCAGTTGTAGAGCCGCAGCTGGTGCAGACGTAGCAGCTACCTGCTCGCTGGGTTTGATTACCACAGTTGTAGCACAGTGGCGCTGTGCTTGTATCCTGCTTCTGAGGAACTGCAGCGGTGATAGTCGGAGACGCTGCAACCTTGGCCGCCTGAGGAGCGTCATCCGCTTCTTCAGTTTCTGACACCCGCTCCGCTTCAATGAGCTGACCAGCTACCGACTTGTCGTCGGTCAACAGGCTTGTCTGCTCTTCCGGCATATCGTCCAGCGACGCTAAGCCCAGCTCCAAGCGATCGTCGAAGCTTAGGTAGTCGAGCGCCAAGCGGCGGAATATGTAATCGGTTATCGAGCTGGCCGTGCGGATATCCGGGTCATCGGTAATACCAGCTGGAGCAAAACTAGTGCTCATCATCGTACGCACGTAGCTCTTCAGCGGTACGCCGTACTGCAACCCATGGCTAACCGCGATCGCAAAGGAATCCATGAGGCCAGACAGTGTTGAGCCTTGCTTGGAGACGCTCACAAACAGCTCACCGGGTGTGCCGTCGCTGTACTCGCCAACGGTGAAGAAGCCCTTGAGGTCCGCGATGCGGAATTTGTAGGTCTTGGCGCTGCGACGGCGCGGCAGTAAGCGACGGACAGCGCCTTTGACCACGATTTTGTCGGTAACGCTCTCCACTGCTGCAGCTGGAGCTGCGACGGCGACTGGTTCAGCCTTAGTTTCATCGGTCTTTTTCTTTCCCGATAGCGGCTGGGCAACCTTACAGTTGTCGCGGTAGATGGCGATTGCCTTAATACCCATTTTCCAGGCGTCGATATGCAGTTGTTCCACGTCTTCGACGGTAACGGTCTCTGGCATGTTGACGGTCTTACTAATGGCGCCCGATATAAATGGCTGAACAGCACCCATCATCTTTACGTGACCTAAGTAGTGGATGGCGTCGTCGCCCACGGCACAGGCAAAGACTGCGGCGTGTTCTTTCTGCAGATGCGGCGCGCCTTTTACGCTACTGTTCTCGTGGATATAGCCGACGATGTCGTCGACCTGCGCCTGGCTGTAGCCGAGGTTCCTAAGGGCACGCGGCACTGTTTGGTTCACAATCACCATGTTGCCACCGCCAACTAGGTCTTTGTATTTGACCAGCGAGAAGTCCGGCTCAATGCCGGTAGTGTCGCAGCCCATCATAAAGCCAATAGTGCCGGTCGGCGCAAGCACGCTGGCTTGTGAGTTACGCACGCCGTGGATTTCACCCAACTCCACCGCTTCGTCCCAGGCAGCGGCTGCAGCATTCAGCAGATCCTCGGACACTAGGCTCGCGTCAATCTTTGATACTTCGGCGCGGTGCATACGGAGCACATTGATCATCGCCTCGCGGTCCTTACGGAAGCCGGCAAATGGACCAACCCGACGAGCCATCTTAGCACTTGTAGCGTACGCCTGGCCGGTCATAAGCGCTGTAACGGCTGCGGCAATAGCACGACCCTCGTTCGAGTCGTACGGCAGGCCCATAGCCATTAACAGCGCGCCTAAGTTGGCATAGCCCAAACCGAGTTCGCGGTAAGCCTTGGCGTTCTTAGCGATTTTTTCGGTTGGATACACGCTGTAGCCTACCAGAATTTCCTGCGCGGTAATTACCAGATCAACGGTGTGCTTGAAAGCTTCAATGTCAAAGCTATTGTCTTCACGTAAGTATTTGAGCAGGTTAATGCTCGCTAGGTTGCAAGCTGAGTTATCCAGGTGCATGTACTCACTACAGGGGTTGCTGCCGTTGATACGACCAACGTTTGGTGCGGTGTGCCACTTGTTGATAGTGGTATCAAACTGCATGCCCGGGTCGGCGCATTCCCAGGCTGCTTCGGCAATCTGGCGGAACAATTCACGCGCCTTTACGCGGCGAACCGATTTGCCGGTGCGCACCGCTGTAAGTTCCCAGTCATCGTCGTTCAGGACTGCTTGCATGAATTCGTCAGTTACACGTACGGAGTTGTTGGCGTTCTGATATTGGACCGAGAAAATATCCTTACCGTCCAGCGTCATGTCAAAGCCGGCTTGCTGCAGGACGCGCGCCTTGCGCTCCTCGATAGCCTTACACCAAATAAACTGCTCAACATCGGGGTGGTCAACGTTCAGAATAACCATTTTGGCGGCGCGGCGCGTCTTACCACCGCTCTTGATGGCGCCCGCTGAGGCATCAGCCCCACGCATAAAGCTTAAGGGGCCCGAAGCAGTACCCGCGCTCTTGCCAAGTGGCTCGACCGAGGAACGAATGGGGCTTAAGTTAACGCCGCTGCCCGATCCACCTTTGAAAATCACACCTTCATCTTTGTACCAGTTGAGAATGGACTCCATCGTATCCTCGATACCAAGGATAAAACAGGCGCTGGCCTGCTGAGCCCGTTCCGGTGCACCGATGTTGAACCACACCGGCGAGTTAAAGGCCGCGCGCTGGGTGGCGAGCACCATCTTCAACTCTTCACGGAAATCTTCGGCTTCTTCGGTAGTCTCGAAGTAGCCTTCCTGCACGCCCTGCCGTACAACGGTGTCAACCACGCGGTCAACCAGGTGGCGTAGTGAGGTTTCGCGCTCTGGTGTTCCGGGGGTGCCGGTAAAGTATTTTTGGGCAACAATATTTATGGAATTGAGCGACCAGCCTTCCGGGAACTCCACTCCCCTTTGCTCAAATACCGGTTTACCTGTAGCTGGATTGGTGATCAGCGAGTCTTGTTTGACCCACTTGAGCTGATCGTAGGCTTTGGTGCCCGGCCGCGTAAACAAGCGTCCAAGCGTCAGACTGGTAGTTTGTCCCATAGTACCCTCACTTTTTACCGAGATGACAGCAGTCTCAAACTGTCACCTACGGCTTTTAGATTATTGTTTTTATAAAGTATTTGTTTAGAGTGCTTCGTAACACCGTCTCTTAGGTGTCACCGACTCCCCCTGAGCTTTCAGCTCCGTACTTATTTGTTATAGTACACGGCCTCGCTGGTTGCAAGACTGAAAACTCGGCGGGAGCCGCTGGACCTTAGCCTAAAGCATTGAGAGTGTCCGCTGTTTTCCGCGCCCGAATGTGAGAAAGTTCACGTTCAAAGCTGGCGATGTCCTTAAAGCGCCGATAGACGCTTGCGAATCGCACATATGCCACTTCGTTCACAAGGCTCAGCCGCTCCATAATCATCTCGCCCAGGCGAGCCGAGCTTACTTCTGGCTCACCGCAAGCGTACAAGCTCTGCTCGATATCAGCTACCAAACGTTCAAGTTGAATATTAGTAACTGCTGTCTTCTCGCAGGCTCGATAGAGACCGGCCAACAGCTTTTCACGATTGAATAGCTGACGGGTGCCGTCATGCTTGACAACGATCAGCTGCGGACGTTCTAAGCGCTCGTAGGTGGTAAAGCGATAGCCACAGTCGGGACAAGCCCGGCGCCGGCGAATTGCTTCACCGTCGCTTGCGTCACGTGACTCAATAACCTTGGTGTCCGTATAGCCACATTGGCTACATTTCATGCACACCTCCTTACGTTTTTCTAAATGTGCGATCACTACATATAGTGCTTGTGGTTTTAATCATAGCTCTACGTGTAGCGTTCTGCAACTATTTTCGGTTGTATTATTTACGCGCTTTTGTCGGTGTTATCGGCATCTTTGTGGCGCTTGGTCAGGCGGCGCAGGAACGAGGGCTTTTCTAGTTCGTCGCCGTCCTCATGATCATGGGTGTCATCATCGGTGGTCTGCGCTGTGTGATCATCAGGCTCTGGGACAGTTGCAGTGGTCTTGTGATTATCATCCTGATCGTCGAGCGTCCAGATATTGGGCATGGTTTTGTCGGAAGTGAAGTCGGTCGCGCTGCTGGTGTCATCGTCCAGATCCATATCGATCTTGGCCATGTCGTCGTCCGCCTTAGTGTGAACAGCTGGAGATGGAGTGGCGCTTGCCGTTGCAGCTGCCAAGCTATTTGCATGTCGGTTGGTAAAATATGAGGCGTCGAAGCCGGTAGCAACCACGGTGATAATCACTTCGCCGTCAAGATCAGGGCTAATGGTGGCGCCAAAGATAATATTGGCCTCTGGGTCGGCAGCGCTGGTGATGGTTTCGGCGGCGGTGTTGATTTCGTGCATCGACAAGTCGTTGCCACCGATGATGTTGAAGAGAATACCGCGGGCACCGTCAATCGAGACCTCTAGTAGCGGCGATTCAATCGCCTGTTGTGCAGCCTGGACGGCGCGGTTGTCGCCACTCGATCGGCCAATACCCATTAAGGCCGAGCCGGCACTACTCATAACCGCCTTCACGTCGGCAAAGTCTAGATTGATGAGGCCGTTCACGGTGATGAGGTCGGAGATGCCCTGCACGCCTTGACGCAAGACATCATCCGCCACTTTGAAGGCCTCCATGAGCGGCGTCTGGCGGTCAATGGTCTGTAGCAAGCGGTCATTGGGAATTATGATGAGGGTATCCACGGTGTTCCGCAGATTGGTGATTGCCAGTTCGGCGTTCTTGCGGCGCTTTTCGCCTTCAAAGGCGAACGGCTTGGTTGCGAAGCCAACCACCAAAATACCCATATCTTTGGCCACCTTAGCCACCACATGGCCAGCACCGCTGCCGGTACCGCCACCGGCACCAATGGTGACAAACACCATATCAGCGCCCTGCAGGGCCTGCTTGATTTGATCTACTGACTCTTCGGCGGCTTTTTGACCAACCATTGGGTCTGCGCCGGCACCCAGGCCCCGCGTTTCATCCTTACCAATATGAATTTTGACCGAAGCTCTGGAGTGATGCAGTGCTTGTGCATCGGTGTTAATAGCAATAAACTCAACGCCGTCCACGCCAGCATCAACCATGCGGTTGATAGCGGCGCCGCCAGCGCCGCCGACGCCTACGACCTTAATTCGAGCAAATGTTTCAATCTCTGGTGCTACCTGTTGCGGCATGTCGAGAACCCTCTCATCACATTACACTGTGCAGTATATAGCTTTACGCTGTCGAGTTCAACAAAGTTATGCGCCCTTCTCGGCCGCTGAGTAACCTGAATAGTTTGTGTGTCCAACTTGTTAACGCCGGAAACGGCGCAGCAATGAATCCACAAAATGTAGTGTTCGGTCGGCCGTAGTGGCGTGTGCAGGCGCTTCTATCTCCGGTAGCAGCAGCATGTCGAGCAACATAAGACCGACAGCGGTTGAGTACATAGGATCGGCAACGGTGTCGATGAGCCCACTCATGGGCTGCAGTTTGCCGATGCGAGCGGCTAGTTGCAATTGTTCCTTGGCAAAGTCAGCAATACCAGGTAGCTTAGCCGTGCCGCCAACCAATACGACTCCACCAGGAAGCTTGTGAGCACGGTGGATGCGGCCTAACTCTTTATCGACGTATTCAAACAGTTCCTCGACTCGCGCCTCGGTAACCATGGCGATATCTTCGGCCTTAAAAATATGTTCTTGGTTATTGACCTTGACGCGGATATCGCGTTTAGCGCCGGTCTTTACTAGGGTGGCATGTTGGAGCTTCACCGCCTCGGCAATATCGAGATCTGTTTTAAGTCCGATCGCCAGATCGTTGGTGATATGCTGGCCGCCGATGGGCAGTACCGCTACATGCTGTACCTCTCCGTCTTCCAGAACTACAAGGTTGGTCGTACCGGCACCGATGTCTAAAAGCGCCGTGCCGGCTTCTTTTTGCTGACGCGATAGCACTGCCTCGGCGGCGGCGAGACTCGATAGCGTGCGGTTGTGAGCGACCACCCGAGCTTTATCTAAGGCCATATCGAGGTTGCGGATATTTGGTGTGGCAGCGGTAACGATGTGCGTATCCACCTCCAGACGGACGCCGTGCATCCCAACTGGATCTTTGATGTTGTCTTGACCGTCTAAGCGGTAATTCTGCGCAAAGATCTGGATAATCTCACGATTGCTGGGCAGCTGGACAATGGTGGCGGCCTCTTCAACTCGCAGGCGATCTTCGGGCGTAATCTCGCGGTTGGCGGCACTAATGGCAATGACTCCTTTGGAATTCATGCCGCTGACGTGCGCGCCGTTGATATTCACGGTCATGCCTTCTAGCTTCATCCCGGACAAACGCTCAGCATCGGTGATAGCCTGCGCAATCGCATCGGCCACGTCATCGACGTGCACCACAATACCTTTGCGCATCCCCATGTTCGGTGCACTGCCGTGAGCCACGATTGACAGCTTGTTGGGATTAGCTGGATCGACAATACCAACCACGCACCGGACCGTGCTGGTGCCCACGTCAAGGCCAACATATGGCGTTACTGCTTGAGAGCCATGCATATGCACGCAGTATAGCGCTTACCCTTGGGTGCGAGCAAGTGTTATAGCTGGGTGAGTATCTCACAGCCGGTGGGCGTGACCAGTACTGTGTGCTCAAATTGGGCGGCGCGGCTGCCGTCGACGGTTAAAAGCGTCCAGCCGTCTCTGGCTTCGTAGATTGCCGGGTCTCCAAGTGTAGCAATCGGCTCAATCGCCACAGTCATGCCCGTTTTTAGGATTGGGCCCGTGCCCGCACGGCCGTAGTTAGGGATTTCTGGATCCTCATGCATTTCGTAGCCAACACCGTGGCCGACCAGCTCACGGACAATGCCTAAACGATATTTACGCAGTGTGCGTTCAATGGTCGCGGAGATGTCACCTACTCGGCAACCAGCCTTCACCACCGATAGGCCGTCGTATAATGCCCGCTCGGTGCCTTTAAGCAGACGCGCGTCATCGGGCGACGACTTGCCACCTACGCAAACAGTGATGCCTGCGTCGGTAACCATGCCCTTATAGCGAACTACCAGGTCAAAATTGACAATATCGCCAGGCTCAAATGGGCGGGTATTCGGAATGCTATGCTGCACTTGTTCATTCACCGAGATACAGATAATGTCCGGATAGCCGTGATAGCCTTCCACTACCGGCTCGCCGCCAAGCCGCTGCAACTCCTCGCGGGCGAGTAGCGACATTTCTTGCGGCGTAAGCCCGGGCTTGGCTTTCTTGCGCATCAACTCCAATACGGTGGCCAAAATATGACCACTCTTCCGCAAATGCTCAATCTCCTCAGCAGTTTTGACAGTAGTCATCATGGCCCGTTACGCCTCGCTAGTTATCAACGCAAGCTAAGATTTGGTCGTGTACTGTACGCGGATCTTTAGCGGCGTCAATGTCGCAAACCTTGGCGCCTTCGCGCTTGAAGTGATCGATAATGGGCAGCGTGACCGCTCGATATTCGTCAAAGCGCTGCTTTATGGCGTCCTCGGTATCATCTTGGCGGGCACGTTCCAACAAGCGGCCGCGTACCACTTCTTCTGACGCCGAGAGATGAATAACGGCATTGAGCGCAAAGCGCCCTTTGTGCACTTGCTCAAGCAGCCAATCAGCTTGCGGCACGGTACGGGGAAAGCCATCGAGCACAAATTCTTGCTTGACGTCGATGAGCTCGAGGACCTTATCCATGAGATTAATCATCTCTTCGTCGGACAACAACTTACCTTGGAGCATCTCATGGCGGCGCTTGCCGGTTACTAGAACACGCAGAATTTCACCAGTCGAGATCCACGCATAGCCATGCTCGTCGGCTAGGATCTTGCCTTGCATACTTTTGCCAGCACCAGCTACGCCCATCAGAATAATCATGCGCCCCCTAACCTTTCTTTAACTTTAGTTGCAATCCGGGCGCCGTCGGCACTCGGTCCCGCCTTACTTTTGACAGCTGCGATTACTTTACCCATATCTTGCAACGAGCTAGCACCTGTTTCAGTAATGACTGCGGCAACGAGCTCGTCCACCTCTCCATCAGACAGTTGCTGCGGTAGATAGGCTTCAATAAGCGCCTTCTCCGCTAGCTCGGCTTCGGCTTTTTCCGGGCTGCCACCCTGCGTGTACAGCTCAGCGCTTTCTTGGCGCTTCTTTGCCTCCTTGGCAAACAGCGCAATAATCTCGTCGTCCGGCAGGCCTTCGTCGCGGCGGTTGCCCTTGGCCACTTCGGCGTACAGAATAACGCTTTTCAGGCCACGGATAACTGTCGCACGCGTCTTATCACCGGCCAGGAGTGCTTCTTTCAAGTCCTGGTCAAGGCGTTGTTTCAGCATTGCTTATCGTTGGCCGAGCTTAATTTTCTTGAGTTTGAGCGCCTTGCGCTGATTACGAATAATCGCCTTGCTGCGGCGCTCACGCTTGCTCATCGGCTTCTCAAAAAACTGGGCTTGCTTAACAGTGGTGATAACACCAGCGTGCTGAACCTTACGATTAAAACGGCGTAGTAGGTTCTCGAGCGACTCTTTGGCGTCTTTGCGGCTAACTTGTATCATATCAGTTGTATTCTAGCGTAACAGAGGGCTATTTGCAAGAAATTTAATGGATTATTAAACCATTTGTTTCTTCTGAGCAGCTCGCTGCGATTTGAGCACGATGCTCTGTAGCTCCTTAAAGATAGCGAACTGCTTGTTGGTGTGATAGATTTTGGTGTTTCCCTGTTTCTCGGATATTAGAAAACCGACGCGCTCCAAGCGCTTCAGCTCACGCTGGATATTGCCGGCATCTTCCTTAATAAGCTTAGCCAAGCCGCGAACATGCGTCTTGAAGTCTGGATATTTGGCGTAGATCACAATGATCTTGCGCCGCACTCGTGAAGTGATAAATACATCTAACATAAGCTTATTGTCATTCAAACAACGTACTCTGAGTATAGCCGAGCCCCACAGCCTTTTCAACACATTTTGCTATTTTCGCAGCTAAAACTTCTATAATGAAGATATGCAATACTTAGAGGTGCTCGTTGCCGAAGCAGCGTATCATGGCTCAGAAGCGCTTACTTACTCTTATACGACACCACTCGCGGTCGGACAACTCGTACTAGTACCGCTGCGTAACCGTACTGTCTTGGGAGTGGTTGCCGGCGTGGTCAACAAACCTCATTTTGCTGTAAAGCCAATAATCTCGGCCCCGGCGCTGCCGGCGCTGCCAATGGCTTGTCTCGGACTGCTTAACTGGCTGCGTAGTTACTATCCTGCGCCGCTCGGCGTACTGACGCAGTTATTCTTGCCGAAAGCGTTACCTAAGAAACCATTGCCCATACTGAACGCTGAACCAATTAATGAACCGCGCAACCTGCCAGCCCTTACCGCCATGCAACAAAAGGCGCTCGAGAGTATCACCGCCACCGGCAGCCATCTGCTACACGGCGATACCGGCAGCGGTAAAACACGCGTGTATGTAGAGTTAACCCGGCGCACCCTAGCCCAGGGCCGATCGGCCATGATTCTGACGCCTGAGATTAGCCTAACCCCCCAGCTAACGGCACAACTTCAGGCGGCGTTTGGTGAACGCGTGGTGCTGATGCACTCTGGCCTTACTGAGGCTAGTCGCGCACGAAATTGGCAGCTGATCCTAGAGCAGGCAGCGCCACTGGTCATCGTTGGTGCCCGTTCGGCACTCTTTAGCCCCCTTAACAACCTGGGCCTTATTGTCATAGACGAAGCTCACGAGACAGCTTATAAGCAGGATCAAGCTCCGTACTATCACGCCACCACAGTGGCAGCAAAACTGGCGCAGCTGCACAGCGCAGCCCTGGTGCTTGGTACCGCGACCCCGCTGGTAACCGACTACTATATCGCCAGTGCCAAATCTCGACCGATTATCCGTATGGATCAAGCTGCTATCAAGCATGATTTTGGCGACCGAAGCGTGCAAATCGTTGACCTGAAAGATCGATCCCTATTCAGCCGTAGTCCCTTTTTATCCAGCCCGCTGCTTGCCGTCCTCGGCGAAACACTGGAGAAACACGAACAAGCCCTGCTATTTCTCAACCGCCGCGGCACCGCGCGCGTGGTATTTTGCGATAACTGCGGCTGGCAGGCAGCTTGCCCGCATTGTGATTTGCCGCTCGTATACCATGGCGATACACATCTAATGCGCTGTCACAGTTGCGACTATAAAGCCGCCACCCCGACTAGCTGCCCACAATGTGGCCGCCCCGGTGTGGTTTTTAAAAGTATCGGCACGAAAGCCGTTGCCGAAGAGATACACCGGCTATTTCCTGACGCTCGGGTACAGCGTTTTGATACTGACAACAAAAAGAGTGAGCGCATAGAGCAGCACTACGACAAGATACACACTGGCGAGGTAGACGTGTTAGTAGGCACACAAACACTCGCCAAAGGCTTGGATTTGCCAAAGCTCAGCTTGGTCGGCGTCGTTATTGCCGACACTAGCTTATACTTCCCTGATTTTAGCGCTGGCGAACGCACCTACCAGCTGTTACAACAGGTCATAGGCCGAATAGGTCGTGGTCATCGTGCTGGGTCAGCGGTTATTCAGACCTATAATCCAGACAGCCCGCTGCTAGAGGCGGTCATTACTAACAACTGGCAGAGCTTCTATGAAGGGGAAATCGCCGAACGCCAGACATACCATTTCCCCCCGTTCTGCTATGTTTTAAAGCTCGTCTGCAAACGGGCCAGCTCGGCTGCAGCCGAAAAAGCTGCCCATGCTCTGGCGCAAGAAATTGCACGTAGCTCGTCGCGCCTTACCATTGACGGCCCAGCGCCGAGCTTTCACGAACGCACCGCCAACAAATACGCCTGGCAACTGATCATCAAGAGCAACCACCGTGGCGACCTGACGCAGATCATCTCCAAGCTGCCCTCTGGTTGGAGTTACGACATAGATCCTATGAACCTGTTATAAGATTCGGTATACTCTAACAATACATGACTAAAGACGACATTATCACCTTACCGAACGGTCATCTGCGCGAACGATCCAAAAAGGTTGGCTTAGTGAGCCCCGAGATCAGCCAGCTGATTGCCGACATGAAAATCGCCACGCTTGACTGGGAGGCCAACCGCGAACACGAAGTTGGCGTAGCCCTGGCCGCCGTACAGGTTGACCAGCTCCTGAGAATCATCGTCATTCGTAATGATTTTGACAACAAGGAAGACAAGAGCTTCTCTGTGTTCATCAATCCGGTTATAACGAAGTACGAAGGCGCCATCGAAGAAGATTATGAGGGCTGTCTCAGCGTTCCAGACATTTATGGCAAAGTTCCTCGCTACCACCGAGTACGGATTAAAGCGTTGGACGAATCCGGCCGCGAGGTGCGGTTGAGCGCCGAAGGTTTTTTGGCGCGAGTGTTTCAGCACGAAGTCGACCACACAAACGGTGTTGTATTTATTGACCACATCAAAGATTCGCCCGACGCTTTCTACAAGCTCGACGCAAGCGGTAACCTGTTAAAACTAGATTATGAAACCGACATCAAAACCAGTAGTGTTCTTTGGTAGCGGCCCGGTTGCGGCCGCTAGTCTGCGTCTGCTCGCGGCCCACTGTAATGTTGAGGCCGTAATTACCAAGCCAGCTCCGGCACATCACCATGGTCCTGTACCGGTTATTGAGGCCGCAACTGACCTCGGCCTGCCGCTGCAATTGGCCGAGAATAAACAACAACTCCACGAGCTCTTCACCGAGCACCACTTCGCGAGCGAACTGGGTGTGCTTATCGACTTCGGCATTATCGTTCCTCAGCCGGTTATCGACTACTTTCCGCTAGGGATCATTAACAGCCACTTTTCGGTACTGCCAGAGTGGCGAGGCGCCGACCCGATTACGTTTGCTGTGCTCAGCGGTCAGCAATCAACCGGTGTCAGCCTCATGCTACTGGTGGAGAAAATGGACGAAGGCCCCTTGCTAGCATACGGTGAATTTGAACTGACTGACACCGTCACCACTCCCGAGCTAACCGAAGGTTTGATTGACCTCAGCGACAATTTACTGCGCGAGATAGTACCCGGTTATGTACAAGGTCACGTGCAGCCCATGCCGCAGAGCGTCACCGAACGACCAGTCTCTTACTCCCGCAAACTGACCAAGGACGACGGGCTGCTAGACTGGCAAAAGCCTGCTGCAGTACTTGAGCGCGAAATCCGCGCTTTTATAGCATGGCCCAAGAGCCGGGGTTATCTCGGCAAAGTCGAAAGCGTCCTTACGCAAGCTGCGGTAGTGCCGTTAACGGGTACGCCAGGTACACTAACAATCGTTGATAAGTCTTTGATCATCTACTGCGGCGAACAGAGCCTGCGCATTGAGCGACTCAAACCTATCGGCAAAAAAGAGATGACCGGCTCAGCATTCCTCGCCGGCTATAAAGCACTGTTACCGCTCTAAGTACGCTACTGCGGACGATTAGGCTGACCCTGCCAAGGATCTGGCTGGCCACTGGTCTGATCACCAGGCCACATAGGAGATGGTGGCTGCGTAGGTCCACTGGCGTACTGCGACGGGCTGTATGGTTCTGGGGCCGGAGCTGGCGGAGCTTGGGGTGCTGCGGGTGGCATTTGCGCAGCTGGTTGGCCAGGCATCTGCGGTTGACCAGCCATGGATTGTTGCGCCTGTGCAGTTGCGGCCGCTAGTATCTGTGGAGCCACCTGGCCAATCTCACGTTTCAGGTTCTCAAATTCGCTGGCAACCACGTCCTTGTAGTGCGGGAATTTGGTCTCGAGCCAGTGTAATGCCCCGGATTCGTCATTGGCATTGATAAACTGCTCAAACTCATTTAGCTGAGCATCGGTCATCTGCTCAGCAAGTTTCATGCCGACGCGCATTTCTAGCGTCTCATAGATGTGCGCTAGGAGTTTCTTCTTCTCTTCTGGCGGCAAAGTGGCAAGGCCCAGTTCTGCCAGTAGATCATCGTCGAGTTTAATCATACAACTTCCTCTCTCTTCACGTATTCTACCACGGGTTTAGAGTAGTGGCTATAATTTACGAGTTATCACTTCCCTGGTAAAGACTTCTATGTGATCGCCTTCCTGAAGGTCAACTCGAGATTTAGTGGTGAAGCTCATGCCGCACATTTCCCCCTCGACCACTTCCTTGGCATCTTGCGGCCCTCGCTTCAAGTTAGTTACTTCTACCTCGGCGAGCTGCTCACTGCCGCGGAAGATACGAGCGTGCGCTGGCGCTACCAGTTTACCCTTCGTCACTTCACCGCCACAGATAACACTTGTCTTCGTAGTGTTGAAGATACCGCGCACTACCAGACGGCCGAGCGCGGTATCGACAATTTCTGGTGCCAGCAATCGACTTAGTTCGGTCTTAACATCATCTATGAGTTCGTAGATGATACTATAGAGCCTAATGTCGACTTTATCGCGTGCTGCTAGTCGCTTGACGGCGGTAGGAGCCAACACATTAAACCCATAGATAATTGCGCTGCTGGTTGCGGCGGTGTGAATGTCGTTCTCGCTGACGGCACCAACGCCGGAGCTCACCACCCGCACGGCAACTTCATCAGTATCAAGCGCTCTCAGGCTGTCTACAACAGACGTAAGCGAGCCTTGTACGTCGGCCCGGATAATAATATTTAGCTCTTGCATCTTATTGCTTCGATTGATGATCCGAATGAGCTCACTGCTGGTCATATCTCCCTGCCCGCCGGAGCTGCGTTTGTCGCTACTGGCTTGTTCGGCGTGCGTCCGAGCAGTTTTCTCGTCCCGAACAACCTGAAATTCATCACCGAATTCGGGCAAAGTTTTAAAACCAGCTATCACTACTGGCGTTGAGGGGCCTGCTTCGCGAATGGCTTTGCCACTGGTGTTCTCCAATGTTCTTATCTTGGCATACGTTGTTCCTGCGACAACGAAGTCTCCCAAATGCAGCGTGCCTTCTTCTACCAAGGCATGTGCAACTGGTCCGCGGCCCTGCTCCACGTGTGCCTCAATGACTAAACCAGTGGCTAGGCCCTCCACTTCGGCGCGAAAGTCCTCTACATCGGCGACCAAAAGAATCATATCGAGCAAATTGTCGATGCCCTGCTTGGTCTTGGCCGAAACTTCTACGGCCACGGTGTCACCACCCCATTCTTCTATCAGCAGGTTCTCCTCGGATAGCTGTTGTTTAACGCGGTTGGCGTCGGCGCCTTCTTTGTCCATCTTGTTGATGGCAACGATAATCTTCACACCGGCTTTACGCGCAAAACGAATGGCTTCGAGTGTCTGTGGTTTAATCCCGTCATCGGCGGCTACCACGATGATAGCAATGTCAGTGAGGTGTGCGCCGTGCTCACGAATTGCGGCAAAGGCGGCGTGCCCTGGCGTATCCAGGAAAGTAATTGCCCGATCATTGTGCGTGATCTGATAGGCCGAAATGTGCTGCGTAATGCCGCCGGCTTCGCCTTTGGCCACCTGCGCGCCACGTATGGCGTCTAACAGGCTGGTTTTACCGTGATCAACATGGCCCATGACTGCCACCACTGGCGGACGCGGTACCGCCTTGCTGCTGGCGGTCTTTTTTTCACGCGTCGGCAAGACCACTGCCTGTATCTTCTTCTCGAGTGTGATATCGAGCCCTAACTCGCCCACGATAATCTGAGCGGTATCAAAATCGATCCGCTCGTTCACCGTGGCCATCACGCCGTTCTTAAAGAGCTCGCCTATCAAGCGAGTTACCGGCAGCGACAACTTTTCGGCCAGTGTGCCTACGGTGATCATGTCTTCGATTTCGATGGTTCTGCTCATCCGAGGCTCCTTTCTGCCGAAACTGCCGGCGATTTAGCGGTACATAGTCTTACAATTAGCGCTTCTTGAGGCTCAAAGCAATCTTGCGGGCATCGGTGTCGATGTCCAGAACTTTGAATTGCTTCTTCTCGTTGAGCTTAAAGATCTGCTGAGGATCGACCGTTTCGTCGTCGCTCATTTCAGATACGTGTACCAAGGCTTCGACACTCGGGCTCAGCTGCACAAAGGCGCCAAACGGTGTAATGCGAGTAATCTTGCCGTCTACCATGTCACCCTTCTTGAAGGCTTTTACCTCGTTCAGCCATGGGTCTTCGGTCATCTGCTTGAGGCTGAGGCTCAGGCGATCCTTGTCGATAGCGATAATCTTGGCTTTCACAGTTTCGCCAACCTTCACATAGTTACGAGGGTCTTCCACACGTTCCCAAGAAATCTCGGAAATATGGATGAGGCCTTCGATGCCCTGCACGTTTACGAACGCGCCAAAATCGATAACACCGGTAACCACACCTTCTACCACGTCGCCAACTTTGAGCTCGGCAAAACGGGCTTGCATGTCGTCTTTGACGGCTTCTTTCTCGGAGAAGATAAGCTTATTATCCTTGCGGCTTACGTCTAGAACGCGCACACGAATTGGCTGGTTCACGAGAGCATTAAGCTTTTGTAGAATCTCGTCCTTGTCAGCCCCAGAAACGCGTGGGTAGTGACCGGCAGCTAACTGGCTCACTGGCAAGAAGCCACGGACACCTTCCAGCTCCACAAGTAAGCCCCCACGGTTGGCGTCATACGGAGATACCTCGATAATTTCTTGCTCGTCGAACATCCGCTTCAGCTCGTCCCAACCCCGATCTTTGGCAGCGCGCTTCATGCTGAGCAGCGCGTGGCCTTCTTCCATTTCCGGGTCGATGACGCTCACGGTAACAGTCTGGCCCATATCCAGTGTCTGACCGTGGCCGATTTCGCGGCGCATGACCACTCCGACACCTTTAGCACCCAGGTCAATCCAGACCTCGTGCTTACGCACCGAGCTAACGATGCCCTCCACGACCTCCCCGGCCTCCAGTTGTTTGACGTCGCTGCCTGCGAGCAGGTCGTCCATAGTGATAGTAGTACTTTTTGACATGTTTCTAGCATGCCTCCTTCAATGTATTTCTGTCGTCCACCTCTGAAGCGAACGCAAGATTACTTCCATTATATCTCTTTTGTACTCTGGGGTCAAAGTGTCATACCGCCCACGCGGCCATGCTACACTAAAGGTATGTATTTGGCGATTGATATTGGTGGCACCAAAACGCTGGTAGCTAGCCTTACCGACGCTGGGGTTATCGAAGAACGGCATAAGTTTGAGACTCCAAAAGACTATGCCAACTTCAAAACTGTTTTGGCTGATAGTGTTGCGCATTTATCAACAAAATCGTTTGTTGCCTGCGGGGTGGGCTTCCCTGGTAAGATCGACCAAACTGCTGGCGTCGGTCTGGAAACAGGCAACCTGCCCTGGCATCACGTGAGCATCCGAGATGATGTAGCCGACACAGTACACTGTCCAGTCGTGGTCAACAACGACGCCAAGCTCGGCGGGCTGTCCGAAGCCATGTTACTAAAGACCAGTTTCTCTCGAGTTCTCTATGTAACTATTAGTACCGGTATTGGCATCGGTTTAATAACCAAGCAGCATATCGACGAAGGCCTCGCCGATGCCGAGGGCGGACAGATGCCGCTAGAGCATAAAGGTAAGCTAGAGAAATGGGAGTCGTTTGCATCCGGTGCGGCAATTGTCCGGCGTTTTGGCAAGCAAGCTCACGACATCAACGACGAAGACACCTGGCGGATTATTGCACGTGACATTGCTGTTGGCCTAGTGGATCTGATTGCGGTTATACAGCCAGAAGTGATAGTACTTGGCGGCAGCGTGGGCGCCTACTATGATCGCTTTAAAGCACCTCTCGAGGCAATCCTGCAAGACTATAGCACGCCCTTGGTGCCCATCCCACCAATAAAGAAAGCTGAGCGCCCCGAAGAAGCAGTAATATATGGCTGCTATGACCTGGCTAGGGAAACCTATGGAAACGCTCATTAGCAGGCTAAAGCAAGATTTCCCCGAATATCACTTTATAGTTGGCGAATACCTCTGTTGGTCACCTTCTGGCAACGAAATATTCTATAAACCAAGCGAGAGCGAGTCCAATATAAGCGGGCTGTTGCACGAGCTGGCACACGCTGAGTTGGGTCACCATAGCTATAAGAGCGACGTTGAGCTCCTCCAGAAGGAAGCCGCTGCCTGGGAGAAAGCCCAAACGCTGGCAAAAGTGTACGATCGAAGTATTGATCCCAACCATGCCCAAGATTGTTTAGACACTTATCGTGACTGGCTGTACAAACGTAGTAGCTGCCCCGCATGCCGCCTAGCGGGCGTGCAGCAAAAAAGTACTCAATACCTTTGTCTTAATTGCGGACAGGTCTGGCGCGTCAGCAATGCACGCTTCCGGCGCGCCTACCGTCTAACCAAACAAAAAGAACTCCAGAATAACTGAAGTTCTTTTTGTTTGCGTGACTAAGACAAGCCCTTAGGCTTCAATAGCTTCGGCAGTTTTCTTGGGACGGCGCGAAATGCGACCACCCTTTTGGCCAGCTTGGCGAGCAAGTTCGCGGTTGGCAAAGAAGCCACCAGTGTGACCCTTTTTGCCGCCCTTGGCACCGATCTTTGCGTAAAAATCGGGACCGTACTTGGCCTTGTTGGTTGCAGCGGCCAATTGGCCACCTTTCTTAGTTCCAGCCATATAAACCTCCCATGGCTTATGCTCTCTAGAAACCAAAAAGGGCTCGTGCGATTAGCACGGAACCCTCTTCGTAAGTTTCTTTCGAAACTATAAGCAATATTATCATGCTTATGGAATTATGTCAATAGCATAACCGAATAACTTCTCAATTAAATCAAGCAAATATGTGAACCTATTTGTAAAAAACTAGCATTTATTCTATAATTGCCGATTATGTCTAGAGGTTATGTACTTGGTCCCGCTGCCCGCGAGCTCAAAGAAACGATTGACGCCGGTGTCTATGTGCCGTCCTTAGAGACATACGACACGCCTGCGCTACTGGAAGACAAGAACGACCTAATGGGAGCCATTCGTCCAGAAATGTACGAAATTGGTGCTGTCATAGCGTCGGATATAACTCTCAAGATGCACCAGCGTATGCATGAAGCGTTCCACCTTACGGTCTTATTAGCGAGGACCAAGACCGAGCTGTAATAGATGGCGAGTGGAAGTACACCTCCAAACCTCTTGAAAGCATCGCCACTTATGCCGACTTATCGGCGGCTTTCTCTCGCTCGACTTGGCACTTTATAACCACTCCCGATCTGTACCGGCTGCCACGAGAGCTAAGCGCCCCACATAAGAGGCTCGAGTTCTTGATGGAGCGAGCTCACCATGCTCGACCGGATGAAGAACGTTATGAATCTACCGCCAAGTTCCTATGGAGTGGATACAATACAGCGGTAGATATGACGATTGGCGCGTTTGCTGGCGTTAACTCGCTCTATAAATCATCGGTAGATACGCCGCAGCGCGAGAAGTTTTCGGCGCTCGCGAAGCGCAGTATGTGCCTGGTGTCGCCAATTGCGGCCGATAACATTGGTCGTATTGATGCCTACCGGCGAGCTATCGAAGCGCAGATATACACCGATGCAGACAACATCAAGCGAAAAGACAAAGTTCCTGCTATCAATCCCAACATCTTGATGTTTGTCCCCGACTTGGAAGCTGAAACTGCGTACGTGGACTATACAAAACCACCAAAAAGATTGATCGACCCAAGAACCTCTACGCAAGTCGGTGCGCTGGCCGTTAGGCACCCTACGCTTGCCTGTTTAGGCACAATTAAGTTTCCTGGTGTCGAGATTGCCAGCCGCCTTATGTGGGACTGGGTGCTTGAGCCGTTCGTCGATCTACGATATAAGAATCCTCGCTGATAGCGCTTGCCAGAGCTCGGTGGACGTTCTTTTGCCAAAGATAAAGCCCTTCCTATTCGGAAGGGCTTTATATAATTCGGCACCGTGCTATTTTCCCAGGGGTGAACCCCAAGTATTGTAACCGCTGCGAGGCTTAACTGCTGTGTTCGGCATGGGAACAGGTGTTTCCCTCGCGCCATGGGCACCGAAAGGACGCTTTCGCCTCTGACGAGGCAAAACGTTTTTTCGATGTCCATACGGTGCATCTTGGATTATAAAGTTCGACAAACGAGTGCTCTATCTTGTGATAAACACCAATAACTAGTCAATGCTTCTCTGACTCTAACTCTGGTAAACCAAAGGTCGAATCAGAGATCGTAAAAAGTCAATGGGACTATTAGTACGCTTCGACTCCATACATTACTGCACTTCCATCTTGCGCCTATCAACCTGATAGTCTATCAGGGTCCTCATGGGGAAATCTAATCTTGGGATCAGTTTCACGCTTAATATGCTTTCAGCGTTTATCTGCTCCGCACATAGCTACCCAGCCATGCCGTTGGTACGACAACTGGTACACCAGCGGTGCGTTCACCCCGGTCCTCTCGTACTAGGGGCAAATTCCCTCAAATTTCCTTGCGTCCACAGCGGATATAAACCGAACTGTCTCACGACGTTCTGAACCCAGCTCACGTACCTCTTTAACCGGCGAA
>DATIIL010000006.1:0-23492 GCA_035479655.1 Saccharimonadales bacterium (SeqCode) | reverse complement strand
CTTCAAGCGAATGCGGATACGTTGTTTTTGTTCTTTCTTTGGTTCGGTTGCTACCATATTGCTGTTCTTCCTTTGTAATGTGCGAGTCTTATAGACTTATTGTTATTTAACGATCTTAGTTACAACGCCGGCGCCAACAGTACGGCCGCCTTCGCGGATAGCGAAGCGCAAACCTTGGTCCATAGCGATCGGTTGCAGTAACTTAACCTTAAAGGTGATGGTGTCGCCAGGCATAACCATTTCTTTGTCGGCTGGCAGTTCAACTTCGCCGGTTACGTCCGTGGTGCGGAAGTAGAACTGTGGTTTGTAGCCCTTAAAGAATGGGGTGTGGCGGCCGCCTTCTTCCTTGGCCAGGATGTAGACCTCGGAGTCGAATTCGGTGTGCGGAGTAATGCTGCCTGGTTTGCAAAGCACCTGGCCGCGCTCAATGTCGTCGCGCTCGATACCGCGGAGCAGTACGCCCACGTTGTCGCCGGCTTGACCTTGGTCGAGGTTCTTCTTGAACATTTCGACGCCAGTCACAACACTCTTCCGGGTGTCGTGCAGACCGACGATTTCAACTTCTTCGTTGACTTTGACGATGCCTTGCTCGATACGGCCGGTGGCTACAGTGCCGCGACCCTTGATTGAGAAGACGTCTTCGATAGGCATGAGGAACGGCTTGTCCAGCTCGCGCTTTGGTTCTGGCACGTTGTCGTCCAACGCCTTGACGAGCTCCATAATAGCGTCCTCAGCCTCTTTGTCGCCTTCCAGCGCCTTGGTAGCAGAACCACGGATAATAGGAGCGTTGCGGTCAAAGCCGTTCTTTTCCAGCAGGTCGCGAATTTCTTCTTCGACCAGCTCGACCAGCTCGGCATCGGCCAGATCCATCTTGTTGAGGAAGACCAGGATGTACGGGACGCCCACTTGCTTGGCCAGCAGCACGTGCTCGCGAGTTTGCGGCAGCGGGCCGTCGTTGGCAGCAACCACCAGAATGGCGCCGTCGATCTGGGCAGCGCCGGTGATCATGTTCTTGACGTAGTCGGCGTGGCCGGGCATGTCAACGTGGGCGTAGTGGCGCTTCTCGGACTCGTACTCTTCGTGCGAGGTAGCGATGGTAATACCGCGAGCCTTTTCTTCGGGGGCGTTGTCGATGTCCTCGTAGTTCTTAGCTACGTTAACTTTGCTAGGGAGACGCTTTGCAAGTACGTGCGTAATTGCAGCGGTGAGGGTAGTCTTGCCGTGGTCAACGTGGCCCATGGTGCCAACGTTCACGTGGGGCTTGCTACGGTCAAATTGATCTGCCATTGAATGACTCCTACGTTAGTTAGATTCGTTGATTAGTCGTGTGTAAGTCATGGAATATAACATCACACGAGCGACCCGCCCATTGTAACGGAACTGTCGCCCGGTGTAAAGAGTTGACGCTAAAATGTCTTGCATTTTGCGCACAGTCGGTCCATACTATGCTTCGTTATGGTCAAGAAAGCCATTATTCGCGTCCACTTTATCCTCCAAATTCGGGGGAGTAGTGCTGCGCGCGCCTAACGTTAAGTAATCAATCGCGAGCACGAATCCCCGCTTACCCCGGGGATTTTTTATACCATGAACAGCATATCCCGTACTAATCACGAACTACCGAGCGAGGCTTTAAAGGTCGCGTATCACAACATCATGTCCCGTGCACCGCGCGGCGTGGCCGAACTAGATGCCTACTACGTGCGTACCATGGTGGCCAGCACGCTGCTGCAGCCACTAGCTACGAGCGGCGGCCGACAGCTGCTCGTCAAAGATGAGCGTTTGCAGCCGGGCGGCTCGTTCGAATATCGAGGGCCAGCCGGCCCCATTAGCTTCATTGGTAACGAGGTGCAGCTAGTTGTTACCGACGATGTGCAACGGGCAAAAGCCATTGGCATGGTAGCTGCTAAACGCGGCCTACAGTCCATGCTTATCTGCGCCTCAGAAGAACTAAACGATCAGCGGCGTGCCCAACTCCAAGCAATCGACATGCAGGTGGACGATAATTACGCCGATGCCAGCGTGGCTAACAGCGTGGCACGAGCGCATGCCAGCGAAGATACACTGGTACTGGATCGCATAACCAGCGTGAGCGACATTATCGCCGGATACGTGCCGCTGGGTTTGGAATTTGCTGCTGAATTTGTGGCTGGCCCTGACAAGCCGCGTGCCCCGTCCCCGTTGCGAATTATGCTGCCGGTGAAACAAGGGCTATTGGCGGCCGGCGTAGCCTGCGGCATATACGACGCCAAGTCCAACGGCGTCCTAAGCGAGCGGACGCAGGTAACGGCTGTGCACCTGCCCGGCATCGGCACCACGGTAGATAATGGCATTGCCGATGCGATTTTGCATAGCACGGCGTTTGTTCAGAATCATATGTCGGTGTCCAAGAAAGGCCTAGAGGCGGCCAGGGCTTGTCTGGCCCAGACGATGACCGGAGAAGTTTCCGCGGTGTCTAATGCCGCTGCATTGTCGCTGGCTGGCGCGTTGGCTTTGGCCTCGATTCCGGACACTTACGAGACGCCAGTGGCGATTTTGACTGGCCCCGAATTCTAAAGTACAGTTTGACACATACACGTATCGAGCAGACATAAGCTATGCTTTCAACTTTAGACAGCCATCCAACCGAGCAACTATTCTATTTTATTGACCGCGCGCAGCCGAGCGATGTGGCGTCGATAGTCGTTGTACATCAAGATGCCTTTGTCCACGGCTACGAATATACGGCGGAGCCAGAATTTGGCGCCACTAAACAAGCGCTTCAGGCGTTTGTAGGAACTGAATTTGCGACCCGCAAGATTGCCTACTGGCACGATGCCACCGCACGTGGGACAGCGTATGTCGCCCGCCTCTGTTGCAACGAAAGAGTAGTTGGCGTGGCAGAGGCTATAACTAAGGGAGCGGCTTACGCCGAGCTAACCGCTGCCTATGTATCGCCAGAATATCAGCGGAGAGGCATAGGCAGCGCGTTGCTGCAGACCGTTGTTACCGGTGTCAGCAGGCCGATCATTAGGTTGGGGGTGACACGCTGGGCGGAGGCAGTGAAATTCTATAAGAATAGAGGGTTCGTAGCAACTGGCAGAGCAATAGCAGTACCCGATCCTCCTAAAGCGTATGGCATTACGCTTGAACAGATCGAATTGGAACTGCGCCGTAACACGGATTAGGCTTGCTAGGGGCCGGCCGGGACACCCCACCCGCGGCCTAATATATAGACAACCTTACTTGGAGTTTTTGGCGATGATCGCCTGGGCTACGTTTGGCGGCACGTCTTCGTAGTGGTGGAGCTCCATGCTAGAGCTAGCCCGGCCTTGAGTCATAGAGCGTAAGTTAGTGGTGTAGCCGAACATTTCGCCCAAAGGCACAAAAGCGGTAATTTCCTTCACGCCGGCAGTCAGGTCTTCCATGCTTTCGATGCGGCCACGTTTGCTGTTGAGGTCGCCAATGACGTCACCCATGAATTCTTCAGGTGTAACGACTACAACCTTCATGACTGGCTCGAGCAGCACGGGGCTGGCTTTCTTAACGCCGTCTTGCAGCGCCATGGAGCCGGCAATCTTGAAGGCCATTTCGCTGGAGTCTACTTCGTGGTAAGAGCCGTCGTACAGCTCAACTTTGATGTCCACCACTGGGTAGCCGGCGATCACGCCGTTGGCCATGGCTTCGACAATACCTTGTTCGATCGGCTTAATGTACTCGCCGGGAACCACGCCGCCCTTAATCATATTGATGAACTCAAAGCCCTTGCCCATTTCGTTTTGGCTGAGACGCAGCCAAACGTCACCGTATTGGCCGCGGCCACCACTCTGGCGCACAAATTTGCCTTGGACCTCCACCGCGTCTTTGCGAATCGTTTCGCGGTAGGCAACCTGCGGCTGGCCGATGTTGGCTTCTACGCTAAACTCGCGCTTCATGCGGTCGACAATGATCTCCAGGTGGAGTTCGCCCATGCCGCTGATGATGGTTTGGCCAGTTTCGCTGTCAACGCGGATTCTAAAAGTCGGGTCTTCTTCGGCTAGACGCTGCAAGGCGATGCCCATTTTCTCTTGGTCGCTCTTGGTTTTGGGCTCGATAGCGATGCTGACGGGCGGGTCTGGGAAGGTAATGCTTTCGAGTACGATTGGATTATTGGGGTCACAGAGCGTGTGGCCGGTGGTGGTGCCTTTGAGGCCCACGATAGCAGCGATGTCGCCGGCGTCAACTTCATTTACGTCTTCGCGCTTGTCGGCGTGCAGGCGCACGATGCGACCGACGCGCTCTTTTTCGCCAGTTGAGCTGTTGAGCACGTACGAGCCGGCGGTGATCTTGCCAGAGTACACCCGGAAGTAGGCTAGCTTGCCTACAAACGGGTCGGTAGTAATCTTGAAGGCCAGCGCGCTAAATGGCTCGGCTGAGTCGTGCTTGCGCTCGATTTCTTCGCCAGTCTTCGGATGCGTGCCCCAAGTGGTGGGGCGGTCGGTTGGCGCTGGCAGCAAGTCGACAACTAAGTCGAGCAGTTTCTCAACGATCACGCCGCGGCCGTCACCGCCAGTAACGGCGTAGAACTTGCCGGTCAGCACAGCGGTGCGGATGGCCTGGCGAATGTCGTCGTCGGTTAGGCCCTCTTCGCCGACCTCGAAGAACTTTTCAAGCAGCGCTTCGTCTTCGGCCACGGCGTTTTCGATGAGCAGGCTGCGGTACCTTTTAGCCTTGTCCAGCATGTCGGCGGGGACTTCGCCCTCAACCAGCTCGTGGTCGGTAAAGTCTTTGTAGGTGTAGGCTTTCATGCTGACGAGGTCGATCACGCCGTTGATGCTTTGCTCAAAACCAATGGGCAGGTGAACTGGGAAGGCGCGCTTGCTGAGCCGGTTGTGAATGCTCTCGAGCGATTTGTAGAAGTCGCCGCCGGTCTGGTTGATTTTATTGATGAAGCAGATGCGCGGCACGCCGTACTTGTCGGCCTGGCGCCAAACAGTCTCGGACTGCGATTCCACGCCCATTTTGCCGTCGAACACCACGCAGGCGCCGTCCAGCACGCGCAAAGAGCGCTCCACTTCCACGGTAAAATCGATGTGACCGGGCGTGTCGATAATGTTGATTTGCTTGCCCTTCCAAAAACAGGTCACGGCGGCCGACACAATGGTGATGCCGCGCTCGCGCTCCTGGGCCATCCAGTCGGTGGTGGTTTCGCCTTCATGTACGGCGCCGATCTTGTGCTTGAGACCAGTGCGATACAGAATGCCCTCGGTGGTGGTGGTCTTACCGGCGTCGATGTGCGCGATAATGCCAATGTTGCGTAGATCGCTAATGTTTACTTTTCCTGCCATATACTGCTGCTAGTGCCTTTCTTAAAGTCTAGTGATGATCAGTGAACCGTCAGCGTGCATTTTAGGCACAACGGAACAACACTTCCGCTCTATTTTAACAGATAGCACTTGAGAATGCCAGCGTGTATGGTCCGAAAACAGGTCTAGGCCGATTTGAGTCGCTACTACCGTTTCAATCTTTTGACTAAACCGGTTAAGTAGGCCTGTTGATGACTGGTGCCTTTTTTGTCGTAGACGCCAACCAGCTTTAACTCATTACCTTCATAAGTGCAGTAGACTCGGATTTGACGGCCGCCCGGCGCGACCCAATTTATTTGCCGTAACTTGACGCCTTCGGCTCCTTTTACGGCGTCGAGGGAAGTACGCTTGCCAAAAGCCTTGCCTGTTTCATTAGCCGCGTTGAGTAGAGCGGTTATTTTTTGGACAACGGTGCTTGCCGGTAAGTCCCTGATGTTTTGTTGGCCCATCAGCGCCACCACATTGTCTTCGTTCAAGCCGTTGACCGTGACGGCTCCAGGTTGACGATCCTCGGCTACGGCTTCGGGCGCTTCCTCCATTGCAGGGTCGGCCTTGCCGTGGGTTTTGATTCGCGGGCTAGTGCGGCCTTGAGTTGGCGTCGTGGGCTGCGCTGCTGGCTGATTACGTGGCCTGGAAGTTTGTTGCCGGCGGGTTGCTGCTTCAATCCGAGCTGCTTCAGCAGCTGCGGCTGCTGCCACCTGATTCTGTTCATTGGTTATAGCGTTTGCTACTAGGTCGCGATAACCCGCCTGAGTTGCGGCGTCGAGTGGCTCCGAGTCAATGGTCTGTAATGTTACTTCGCCAGTTTGCAGGTCGACGCTAAATGGAACAGTGCGCCTGTCGCCCTGGCGACGGTAGGCTATGCGTACCGTTGCTTGCTGAGCTGCAACGTCAATGTCCACGGTAATCGTCGCTTGGGCGTCGCTGGCAACACGAGCTACTTCAGATAGAGGACTGTCGACACTATATATGTCAGCGTCTTCGGCAAATTGAACGACCGCTTCGACTAGTGAAGTAGGTTGAGCTTCTCCCGCTTGAGGTGGCGACTGCTCAATAAATTCTCGGGCTTCATTATTAGTTAAGAGAGGCCGGCCTGGTAGCTGCGCTGCCGCCTGGATAGTCTCTGTCGCCCAGTCTACTCCGGCCGCGCTAAGCCCGCGGAGCGTACCCACCATGTCAAAATCGCTTTGGCCGGCATGCCGAACCATCGAGCGGGCCAAGTACGGCGCTAGGCCACCTTGATACCCCTGATACTGCTCTGCCAGCTGGCCTACAAAGCGCGCGGCTTCGCCAAGCTGGCCAATCTGCGCTTCACGTTCCAGTCGATCCCAAGTTTGAGCCATTACTTCTATGGCGGCTCGTTGGTAGTCAAAGGCTCCTGTCGGCGGTGCGACCGGCAGCTCGCCGGTTATGCTGGCTGCGAACACGGTTTGGAGGAACGGGAAAGGCTTGTCGGTAGCCGGTGCCGCCGCATATCGGGCAGCTTCTATAGCGAGCGCTTCTTCCACGAGCCTTGCTTTTAGCTGGTAGCCAAGATCAGCGTGCCCGTCAGCCTCCGCAGCTCGAGCGGCCGCAAACGCAATGTGCAGCGGCGCTTGGCCAGCGGCTAGGTCGGCTGCGCTTATCAGGTGTGCGGCTTGCGCGGGAGTGTGGTCGCTCCAGTTGTGACGCAGCTGATCCTCATAACCTGCCGGGACAGGAAGATTGGCGGGGACGTCGTGTGGCTCCCAGGCAAATTGCGGCACAAACTGGCGCATATAGGCATAGGCCTCTTCCGATGGGCCTAGCCGGTTGATTTCCTTAAAAGCAGCAACAGCGGCTATACGCTGAGGGCCGGTAAGTAGCGGCCCGATTTCGAGCAAGTCTGCACGATCTTGGTGCCCAAATCTGCGAACAGCGTCGACGACCCGGTATGTCGCTTGCAGTACATCCCGTGCGTGTGCTGCAGTGGTTTCAGGGGTAGCGTCGGTTTCTGTAGCAAGCGTACGCACACTGACTTCAAGCGCATCTGAGCCAGCAGTAATGCTTATAGCTGTCTTGTCGTAAATCATCCCTAGATTGTCGGCGCCTGAAATTGGCTCATAATGACGCGCTTCGGGTCTGACGCCACTCTCGTCTAACGCATACTGGTACGGGGTTGCTTCGGCTAGTATTTCGGTTAGTTTCCTCACATCGCCTGGCAGCCCTTTGAAGACGTTGGGATGTAAGCGCCGTAATTCAACGGGGCCGCTTCGCCTAACACTTACTGTATCCTCTACCGCATCACCAAAGGCGGTTAGCGATGGAGTTGGATTGTCTGGGGTTGCTGACTCGTCCGGCTCGCCTGGTTGATCGTGGTCGCCCGGGTCGGGTGCATCGCCGGCTGAGGGCGGCGGAGTGTCGCCAGGTGGGCGGCGTCCACCGCCACCACCGCCGGCAGCTGGTGGTGCGTCGCTGTCAGCGGGAGTTGAAACGTCGGGTCTATTGCGGTGGCCATGGCCGCCCCCACCGCTGCTGCCGCGACTTGCGTCGGCGGCCAATACCTCGGCTAGCTCGGCATCGCTGAGCTCGCCTGACCCGGTCTGGGCTTCTTGGGGTGCAATAGTGCTAGCGCGCGGGACAACAGCTCGAGCGCTAGACGCGTCTGATCCTGCTACCGCAACATCTGGCTGATAGCTCTGTCGGTCGCCGGCCAGCGCGACTGCGCCGGTTTGGTGGCGTAGGACGTCGGCGTGAGGCTGTGGCGCGGCTGCCGGCGTGTCTACCTGCTCCGGGTGATCAGTATCAAAGCGTTCATCGTCTGACAAGAGTTCTAGTGAATTCATGATCTATTCTGCTCCTGGTGATGGTTCACCCTGCGTTGCATGGCCGCCGGTTTGCCTTAGCACGCGTTGCACGGTTTGAGAAGTCCGCTCACTGCGTGCCAGCCGAGCCTGTTCCCTGGCAGCGGTGTAGTCAGCTATAAACTCGGCGACGGCCGCATCATAGGCTTGCCGTTCTTGGCGGGGCGAGCCGGCGGGCGGAGCGTACACACCAAGCACATTTAGCAGTGTCTCTGGCTTGCCGAAGCCTAGACCAGTTTCTAGATTCCATACGGTCGATGCCGCCATGCGCACACCGACGCCCCGGAGACGCTGAGCTACTTGCTCCCTGCTTAACTGCGCTGCTTCACGGAAGGCCACTAGGCGATTACGCAATGTCTCGGGGACAGGACTCTCACGGGTGGGATACGGCCCGGATCGCTGAGTTGCGGCGGGCTGAATAGAGGTGAGCGGCCCAAATCCCATCTGCTGCACTGCTCGCTGGGCCTGCATAAGGATGTTTCGGCCGCTCCGCGAGACGCCGGACATAAGACCGGCATTGGTGGGATCTAACCCGAGCGTGGTAGCAACTCCCGTCTTGGTTTGGTTGGCTAGAAATGCTTGAGCGACTGTTTTGCTTTGCTGGGTTCGTAACAAGTCGGCTAAGCCCTTTTCGCCATTCGTAAGGCTGCGGATTTCGTCATCTACAGCGTGGATGGTTGACAGTATCTGGCCGGGTGCAAAGCGCGGCTCCATAACAACTTCTTCAACTTCTGCTTGTTCTTGAACTGGGCCGGCCGATTCTTCGGGCGCGCCCGACGCCGGTTGTGTCGCTGTCCCAGAAGGTTCAGGATGCGTACCTGCTGCTGGGCTGCGGCGAGCTGCTGGAGCCGTTGCGGCGCCAGTTAGCACGGGCGGTGCCGGCTCTTGGCTGAGCGAACCCATGATGGCTGCAGCAGCACGGACGAGCGCGGGGACGGGTTCAGGTGGCGCCATCCGCGCGTCAGTATAAAACCTATCAATATATACCCGCTGTGGGCGTTGCGGATTGCGTTGTTCGTGCAATATGACCTCCACATTTCCCCCAGGTACAACGAAGGTGCTGGCACCGCTCGCGTCCTCCGGCAATTCTACGACGTCAACATGCGCGCTGACACCACGGAGCGCCAGCATGGTGCGAATTTGCTCGGCATGCTCTGGTCTAGTTACCACCGTCGCGTGGGACATTAAGGTGTCGATGTACTGTTTTATCTCATCCAGCTTACCCGGTAGATCCTCTATAGATCCGCCGTTCACTACACAGGTTACGCTCGCGTCCCTGGCTACCACGGTAAAGCTATCGGTAGCGGTTACGGCTGCAAACGCATAGTTTTCACTGCTTGATCCAGGTGGCGCGACGGCAATTGCTAACCCTTCGTCCGGCACATAGTCCAGGCGTGACTCGGCGTACGGGTTGGTCATTTGGCCGGTAAGGTTTTCTACGGTTCTGGGCGCGGTGGCGCTTGCTTGCCGAATAACTGTTCCGTTTGCCAGTACAATGTCTCGAGAGGCATAGTGCTGCCCTTCAATCGTGAGCGAGTCTCGGTAGAGCAGCGGCCTTGCTTGACCATCCGAAACAAACTCGATCCCAGCCGAACTAACCACCATTACTTTACCTTGGCCAGTAGTAAGTTGGGTGACGTTCATCCCGCTGGCTTCCAACAGTTCCCGCACTTGATTATTCCAGGCCATTACCTGGCGGCCAAGGGGTGAGGTGTGGTGTGAATCGCCAGCTACCACCGCTTCGCCTCCGTCTGGGAAGTACGGCAAAACAGCTTGCAAGCGCTCTCGGGCGCGTTCAATGTGACCGCCGTCATAGGGTAGGTTGACCATGGCTACCAGGTCGCCACTCCGGATACTAATCAGCTCCGCGCCGCCTATTCTGCCAGTGCCGGCGCCCATAACGCGGCCAATTTCACCGAATTCTGTGCGGGCAATCGCCGCCTCGCCGGGCCGCAAGGGCTCATACTCCGCGTCACGTGGCCGCTCAGCCATGTCGGTCCAAGTATTTGTATCCGGGTCAAAACGGTACAAGTCGCCTGGCGCCGGGTTCGGACGCTCGGCGGCTTCGGGCTGCTCCGGCTGCGACTCTGCGGGCGCGTCAGCGGATTCTACGGCGTTGAAGTCCGGCCGGTGCTGATAGATGAGCTCGCCACTGTTGTCTATGGCCGATACTTGTCCGGTACCGGTATCGAGCGTCACTTCCTTGCCAACACCTTCATCAACTATCGTTGGGTCGAGGCCGCGGGCGCGCAAGGCGCGGGCGACTTCTTCGTTAAACACAGCTCCTTGCGTACGCTCCGCCAAGGTTTCTTCATCGCTAATCACAATTTCGCCCGACAGTCTATCGCCGAACACGTGCGTTACGGTGTCTGGGCGCGCTAGCGCCGGCACGGCCTCAAGTACCTGGCCAATCAGCTCATCTATGACACCAGGCGAACCAGCATCTTCAGCGCCAATATGTACCATGCCAGAAACTAAAGATTGGCCTCTGCCCGCGCCAGACTGGTTCACCAGTGTGACCACGCGGCAGCCGGGGCTACTGGCTTCAAATTCGTCTATCTCGTCTCCTGGATGGCGATCGGTGGTTTTAGCAACCATTGCTGAGCCGGCGCGCACGTAAGCAGTGCCGACACCGCTGGCCGCCACTGCGTCGTCTGGGTGAGGGCCATCTTGCCAGCCTTCTTCTGAATCGTAGTCTAAGCGAGCCACTTCCCCGGGCCGTAAGTCGAGAGGGTTTCCGCCCAGCTCCTCATTATGTTCTGAGTTATCTCCGCCATCTGGCGGCACATCACCTGGGGTAGGCCTATCGGTTGGCGGCCGGCGGCCACCACCGCCTGCGCCTGCCGCCGGCGGTGCGTCCGCGGCTGCTGTCACGTCGCCGCTAGTTGTTTGCGTACGCTCGGAGTCGGCTTGGCCCCCTTGCCTAGCCTCGGCGGCCAGTATCTCATTAAGCGTGTCGTCGTCTAGATCTCTCGTAGTTCGACCAAGTGCTGCAGCCGAGCCGCCCAGCGCCTCTTGTGCAGATATTGTACTGCTCGGGCGGGCAACCGCACGATCAGCTGCTGCAGCTGGCTTGTCCGTCGGCTCTTCGAGCTGTTCTGGGTGGCCCTGACGGTCGCCAGCCATAGCCACAGCGCCGGTTTGGCGGCGCAAGCTGCTATCACCAACGGGTGTACCGGACTCCACATCGCTTAGCGGTTCTGGAATTTCGTGCACGTCATTGTCTCTGTAGTCTCTAAGGTCTGTTTCACTCATACTATGCTCCTTCCATTATTAGTTCGCTATTCTGATTGTTCGGTATCTTGTGCTGTACTGCCTGCTTCGCGGCGCTGCTGATGGTAGCTACGCTTAGCTTCGGCGCGCGCACTGCGCAAGCGATCGTCCTCTTCCGTCTTTTGAGCCGCGAACCGCCCTCGTAACTCATCAATTGTAGCAGCCGGCATACCGTATTCTTGGGCAAACTCTAGCAATCGCGTGAAACGCTCCTCGCCCAGGAACGTTCGACCGGACATGAATGACGAGATAGCATCCGGCGAGGCGCCGGTGGCCTGCACGATGGCGGCCCGTGTGATAGCTGGTTGCGTATTCCACCACGCTTTTATGTCCGGGCCAACAGTTTGCCTTTGAGCCGCTGCCGGCGGCGCTGCGGGCAGCACGAGTTCGCGCGGAATTTTGTCTGGCAGGCGCGCAAGCGCAATACTAATAACTTTATTGCCTTGCTTGAGCATAGACGCCGTGCTCAAGTGCGGCTGCCTGCCGGCCACAACCGCCTCCACTAACCTACGCAAATCCGGATTATGTAGCAATAGAGCCTGGAGATTAATGCCCGCTTCAGCCAGGTGATGGTGCAACTTGCGTATAACTTCCTGAATCTCGCCGGGTTTACGGTGCGCGCGGGGGCCAAGCTGCGCTTCAGCAGCGGGGTCGTCGGTCTCGGCGCTCGCTTGTACGGAGCCTGCTGTCTGTCCTATTGCCATCATCTCTTCATCTCCGGCGTCCGCTTCGGTTACAGCAGCGCCTGTAGTGCCAGCTGGCTGGATGAAGCGGCTAATGTCTGGCAGGTATGGGTCGTTTGCTACGCGGTCTAGTAGGCGCTCGATAACTCGAACACCGGCTCGCCAGGGAATAACGCCAGCGCCCTGTAGCGCAGTGACTGCGCCGTCGTAATTAGCTGCGCCCAAGAAGGCGCTCACAATGTCGGCTTGAATGTGCCTCCCGGCACTGCCCAGGATGAGGTCGGGCACACTATTGCCAACGCTGCGCAGAAATGTGTCCATGTCTTGAATGGTACGGACGATTTCGTCGGGGGTTAGTTGTTCGATGCGTAGCGCTAGGTCTTCGGGTGTGAGTGGTGCATCAGGGCTCCCGTGGCTAGCTTCGGGCGGCGACGGGCTATAGGCGGCGGACAGGTCGCGCGGGCCAACAGTGGTCGTTACGTCCCCAAAGCGTAGTTCAACGTGCACGGCGGTACCTGCATCAACATAGCTGACTTCCGGCTCTAGGCCGGAGCTCTCATATATTGCCGTTTGGATGGTCTCTACGACTTGCGCTGTCTCGGCTACGGGCGTTCCGGCCGCGTCGTCGGCGACAAAAATGTATGCTTCTTCGACCCAGTCAAAGTTTCTACCCGCGGATGCAATCCATTCACTCAGCTCGTTAATGCTAGGCGCCGCCGCCATGGCCACGTCGGTGACTTCCTGTATGATTGCTGGGCTTGAGGCTGCCGCAAAATGCGCTACCACAGTTTGAGCCGTGTAGTTATTGCGGAGCACCACCGCAGTCTGACTTTCATCGAGCCGCAGCGACACAAAGCGATCATCGGGACCCGTGTCCGGCCCAGCCACCACTAAGCTGTTTGGTGGCACGTTAACCGCCACAGAACCATAAATTTCGGAAACGGTACGCGGCTGCCAGCGGCCTTCCCCGGATTCGGGATCAATCACGTAGCGGCGCACCTCATTGTCACCAACAGGTACCGAGGCCGGTTCTACGGCGTTCAAGCGTTCAACGTAATCTCCTTCGACGCGCGTCAGTTCTACTTCAATCGCTGTTTCATGGGCGGCAATTTCGCGCATACGCTCGTCTGCTCTGTCGGCTGCGTCTGTCAGAACACCGTGTACGACACCGTCAAAGTAGCGCTGCAGTGCGTTGACCCTGTCGAGATTGGCCGGCTCATTTTCTTCCTCTTCGGGGCCGTCAGCTACCCCGCCAATGTCCGTAGGTGGTGTTCTGTCCGGGGGCTTAGCGCCACCGCCAGCGGCTGCAACTGGGGCATCAGTCACAGCATCAGTCTGCGGTTGATCATTGCGCCTATCGTGGTCAGCCGGGTGACTCGGTGTGCCGTCTGTTACGGCCTCTTGCGCGGCGATCGTTCCGACGTGACGCGGAACATCTGCGGCCGTCTCGGCGCGTTCCAACGCGGCAACTTCGTCGAGATCTTCGGCGTGCACGTCGCTGCGATCGCCATGTAGCAAGGTTGCCTGTTGCCTCCGTGTCGCGCTATCAGCGACTACGGCTGCCGTTGGCTGGTCGTGCAGATCTTGAACATCTGCTCCCGTCCCATCGACATGTTCTAGCTCTATCATTATTGTTTGCCTGCTCTGATTATGGTGTTTAGCTCAGTCCGCGGCGAACCTGCTGCACCGCTCGGTAGCGAGCTACTGCGCGGGAGATAATGCCTCCCCGCAGTGAGCGCACTTGGACATTCACCCAACGGCCTTTTACTCTAACCGGTATGTTGCGCATAAAGCGCTTACCGGGCACTGGTGTAATGCCTCGCCTGCTGACTTGGGCGCCGGTCATTGCGACACCGCGAGCGGCGGTAATGGCTCCCGCACCAGCCATTTTGGCGGCAAAGAGTGCCGACCTGCCGGCCACACGGCCAGTTCGCGACAACGCCCGGCGGGCCGGGGTTCGCGCATCTCGTATCGGGCGATTTGAGTATCGTACAGTGCTGTAGCGCGGGCTTTGCGGCGGCCGCGGCGGCCTTGGAGGAGTCTGGGCCGTCTGTGCCGCTGCCGGTTGCGGTGCTTGTGCCGGCCCCGGTTGCGCTGCCTGAGCTTTAGCCCAAGCGCGCGCAAAGGCTGCGGCTGCGGCTTGAGCCGCTTCTGCTTTCATTTGCTCAGCCTGTTGCTGTTGCGCCTGTGCCTGCGGCGAAGGAGCGGGGTCGGGTGCGACGTAAAGCTGCTCAGCATCGGTGTCGCCGCGCGCGGCGGTGGTGACATCGTAGGCGGCCTCGTTGTCTGTTTGACCTCGCTCTTGGCGGCCTAAGATGGTGAGGCGGAGGCGCAAACGGTGCGTATCGATATCGGGCATACTGGCCACAACTTGATCCATGGGTTCGCCGGCCTGAATTCTTTCGACAGCGGTTGCAATGAGATCACGCTGCGTAGGATCGGCCGTAATGTCGTTTAATCTGGGCACGACAACTTCAACCTCCAGCGGCTGTTCGGCCGAGAGGTCACTCGCCCCGCGGGCGGCGTCCGGCACAGGCGCGCTACGATCGGCCGTCGGCCCGTCCGGCGTATATGCTGCCGGCGTATCTGTGGGCACTTCGGAAGCTTGGGCGGCTCGCCCGGGAACATCTACTACCGGAGTTTGTCCTGCCTCAACGGGCTCGGCACGTGCGGCGGCTTCGATGGGTGGAGCCGCGGCCTGCTCTACAGCGCTTTCTTCTGGTCGTCTTGTAGGCGGCAGTGGGCCGGTAGGCAACCCGCTATCCGCAGGTCGATCGGCGCGCAATGCTTCTGCCAGAAGGTCGGCTGTTCGGTAGCGCGCTACTACCACCTCTGGTGGCCTTTCACCCATAGTAACCTCAGTGCTTGTAGCCGGAGTTGTAGCAGCGGCGGCAGCGGCTCGATCGGCTACCGCGGGTGACAGTTGCATAGGCACCTGACTTGCAGCAGGTGCGGGTGCGACGTCCGCTGCAGCCGGCTTGTCTGTCGCCTGCGTTGAGAGAACGGCATGGTCAGGCAGCATGGCCGCTGCTGGCTTCGGCACTTCGACATCGGCTGCTCCAGGCTCGGCGTTAGTTGCCGCTTGGTCGGCTACAGGAATCTGAGACGCCTGCATGGCTGCCGCGGCTTCGCGGCGTTGCACGTCTTTGCCGCGTGCATCGTCAGCCGGCTGATCGAAGGTCACAACGGGCTCGAGTGTAAGATCAGCCATCTTATATCGCCTAGGCACCAGCGCAGTCAGAGGCGGCAACTCTACCGGATCGTCGAATCTGGGCATGCTTATAGGCTCTGGGCCGGCAGCAGAGGGAGCAGGTGTCTCATTGTCATCGTCCGCCGCAGCTGTAGCAGCGGCGCCGTACTGCGAATGATCGGAGTATGTCGCTTTCACAGGGGGTTCATCGCGGTCAGCTGCGGTCGGCTGGTCGTCAGGTTCCGTTTGACCGTCAGTGTCGTACCGGTCTTCTCGATAGCTGTCTGGATTGCCCAAGGCGGCACTCATCAGGGCGCGTGGACGCGTGGCGTACGGCTGAGTGGTCTCAACTGCCTCAGCGTCGACTTCGGTTGCTTCGAGTTTGTCGCTGAAGTCTGCTGCTTCAGCCGCCGAAATTGTGCCAGAATAGCGCCGCCGCGCCGCCGCTTCGGCTGCAGCGTCGGCTTCGGTTTGCTGTCGGTCAACTCCGGCATCGGGTGCTTCTCCGGACTCCTGTGTTGCGTCGGCATACTGTTGGTAATCACCTGTCGTTGTATCTCGGTATTCTGTGGGCATCTCAGACATATATTCACCGTCTCCCTGTTATTTAGAAAGTATGTTACACCGTTTTCAAAATTTGCAAAGTGCGCTACAGTAGAATAATCTAAACCGGTGTGTCGGTCTAGTGTTAAATTGTGCAACTTTCCAGAAATATAACCTAATTACTGAGCTACACCATTATGGAATTCCGAAACGAAACTGAAGAAGTAGAACCTCTAGAAAACATTGTACAGACAACTGGAACCCGAGGCGATCGACCCGCCACAGCGCGCCTGTCGCGGGCTGAGATAGACGATCCGACTGACGCTTCCGCAGACGCAACCCTTGGCTCGCCGGACCACACACATCCTACCCCCGCCGATACTGCGCCACGCACCGACGCTATTGAGGAAACTGACGGCGCGTCACCAGAAGACGCCAGAGAACCCGCGTTAGATTATATTCTGAACACCAAGCGGACTACCGACGCGAGCGGTACGCCTCGTGTGGCAGTTGAGCCGGTGGCGGCTCGAGCAATCGCAGCGGCACGCGCGGGCGAGGATTTGATTTTTGATGTGCGGCGTCATGGTGCGCCCGGCACTGCTGTTGAGCACCGAGCCAACCGTCCATTGGTGCCGCCAAACGCCGGCACGAGCGAGCTTCCGCCCGACGACGCTTCCGGCCGGAGACAGCACGAGCCGGATGAGCCACTTACCTGGGTGCGAATGCGTGGCACCACTTCCCCGGATACAATCACGCCAGGGCAAGAGGAGAAATCCGGTGTCGCTCACCGCGGCACAGACACCACCGCTTTGGCGCAAGAGGCGTCTGGACCATTCGGCCTGGTCATACGAGGCAAGGCTTTGCCGGACGAAGCACAGGCAGAAGTCGTGCGCGAAACCCGCTACGCTGCCATGGAAGAAGAGAGCACGCTCGGCGCTGACGCTGACCGGGCGGCGGCCATAGAGCAAAAGCGTTACCAGACACTGGCGCGTGCTGCTGGCGCTGTGGTGCGACTCGATGTAGTCGTCGGCGGCGTTGGAACAGATGGCGCACTAGAAGTTGCCGACGTCGTTGCTGGCTCAGTTATGCGCACCCCAGACCGCCTGTGGGAAGTGGAGACTGACGAGCGTGGCCGACTAATCACGTACGCCTCAGCAAAAGCAGCGCTGGACGACGCCCCACCTTACATTCCAGAGGCCGACAACGAGCTTGACCTATACATGTCCGCGGGTGAAGTCGCCCAAATGGTCCGACTGCCCGAGCACGAAGTGCCCGGATACGACGTGGTCGATCTGTATACATCATTCCAGGCCAACCGCACCTTGCCGGCTGGAACCGATGTTATTTTGGTCGGTAAAATTATTGACCCGCAAGACCCAGAGGGCAAGGCGGTTGTAGATTTCCCGGTTCCCGTCGAAGACCTGCCGCTGCACACGATCGTAGTCGGCACCACCGGCGGCGGAAAAACCGTGCTTATCAAGGAGCTAGCGCGGGCGCTTGTGGCGCGCAATGATGCTTTAGTAAGAGCCGCCGAAGCAGCTGGCGAATCGCGGCCAGAGATTATTAAAGTCACGTTCATCGACCCTAAAAAGAAAAGCAGCTTTGGTCAGGATTTCGCAGACGAGCTGGCCGGCCTTGGCGTCGCGCCAGAGTTTGCCACTGTTCGCGAGATTCGCCCGGGCACGGATGGATTGCGACCAACGCTCGATGTCTACGACCCAGCGACTGGCTCTTTGTCATCTCGAATAGACCGACTTACTGCCGAACTTATAGCTGGCGTGCAGTCGGGCGATGAAACGCTGCGCATGCTTGAGCGCTACGTGAAAGATGGTATTCAGCTGGCGTTCACCACCCTAGGCTGGGATTTGAGCCTCAGGGGGTCGCCATTTCCGCTCGACACCCCTGCGTTTCCCCGGAAAAGGTTTATTCTCTATTGTATTCGGGCTAGCCTCGCTATGGGCACGTGGTCTGAAAAACAGCGGGACGACATCGGACAGTTTGTCGATGGGCAAGTTGCTTCCAACTTGGCTGGCGCCGAGGGCGACCTGTTTGCCGACGGCATGACCCTGGATGGGCGCGCGCAGCTAGACGATCCGGCAACTGACGTCCTCGTCCTCTCCGAGATTGTTCGTAAGGGCGCGCGCAACAGCTCGATTACCGCCTTCCTACAAGAAACGATCCACGCCCAAGAGGAGCGCAATAGAGAAGCAGAGGAATCTGGCACTACCCGAGGACGTGGCCCGCAGGCTGTCATTATTATTGACGAGGCCGAGAGCGTATTTGGCAACGACGCCATTGGCGCCGCTAATGCCGAGCTGCTGACCCGCATTCGCGAGTTACGCATTGGCGTGGTACTTGTCGTGCAGGATCTGAGCAACCTCCATCCGCAGGCGATAAGTAACATCAACAACGCCTTTGGATACCGTATGCCGAACACCCCAGACCGCAAGGTTCTAGAGGATCGCACCGGCGTTGGCACTGGCGGACTGCAAGTGCTCGCCGGCCGAGATTCCCTTGGGGGTAGAGGCATAGCCTTTGGTGTGGGCATGGATAGGCCAGTACGCCACACCAGTACTCCTCCTGCACAAGTAAGACGCGGACGGGGCAACTACGGCGACGCCACACCTTACGTCCGACTTGGGCTGTATGACCGCCCCTACACTGGTGAGACCATCGATCGGGCAGAGCATTTCCTGCTCAACCATCCACTTGGCAGGGAAATTCGCGCATGGGCAGAACTAAACGCCTTCTTGATGGCGCATAACTTCAAGTCAATCCAAATTGACGGTAAGCTCCGTGAGGCTCTCATCGGCATGAAAGACGCCGACATGCGCGACTGCGCCGCGTTTGGTGCTATTGAAGATGCCGTTGACTCGCGTTCGATAATCATTAATGGCATGACTCGGCGCGACCTACAGATGCGCATGGCGCGCAGCATGCTGCCCCAACTACGCAACGAGGAAGTAGAAGAAGTGCCGCTGCACCCCGACCACATAGCTCATTCACTTGATTTTGCGCGCTATGGGTATGTGCAGGAACATGTCGACACAAAACTTGAAGGTGAGCGCCTGCCAGCTGCCTATTACGTCAAAGATATTCGTAAAGTTGTCATTGGCGACACAGCCAAAGAGCAGCTCGACTCCCTAGACTTTTACCAATCTGAGGCTGCCGCTAGCGTCGGTGCCGTCGTTGTTGCCGAGGCTCGTCAGCAGGCAGTGGACCCTGCCGAGCGCGCAGAGGCCGTAACGGAACTTGGCCGGCTAATCGGTGGCACGCAGGCCGACCGGACTGCTTATCACCGCCGACTAGTCATGCAGCGACTCGGGCGCACGCTTACAGCCGACGAAGAAGCGGCCGTGGTGACGACCGAGGTAACTGAGATGGCGACCGCTATGATTGAGGCCGATCTCGACCGCCCGCTCACCGACAGCGAGCGGGCCGCGCTGCGCGACTTGCTAGATAAATCCGACACCCCCGGGTTTGGGTATGGAAACATTTGGCAGATGCTCCAGGACCGCATTGACACTGCTGCACAAGCCGAAGCGATCGACTTGAGTGACTATGAAAACGCCTACGGCGAGAGCTTCTCAGAAAAAGTAGTCGATGGCGAGCCGCAGCGCTTCACGACCATTGGCGAGCAGGCGGCACATATTGCTAACCTTGCAGCCGAACATGCGGCCAAGTCCGAGTACGCTGCCGAAGGCCAGTATAGCCCCGGCCTCCCGAGAACTAACCTACTACTCGCTACCGACCTGAGAGCCGGCGGCGGCACAACACTCGACAACGTGGTGGAGCAAAAAATGCAGGGACAGCGGCCACAAGGTGTGGTGTTTGACCACCACGAGCAGCTCGTTCACAAAGGTAAGAGCGCTCCCAGACGCACGCTCGTCTCGCTCATAGCGAAAGGAGCGGGCCGCTGGGTACAATGGCGCAAAACCATCGCCGCGAATTATCTATACAATAATGATAATCTGCGCATGTCGCCCCCAGCCAGGAGATTCCTCGGCCATTGGGTAAGCCGCACCATGGACGAGCTACTTGATAGGCAGAGCACACATGAAGCCGACACTGACGCGTCAACGAAAGCAGGAGGATAGTCCTTATGACTCATAGATTTGAACAGCCCGATGTACCCGACGATATTCACAGGATAGAAGACAGTTCAAGCTACGTGCCCGACAGCTCCCGGCCACGCGCTGGACATCGCATCTTTTCGGCCGCTGAGGCGGCCAGCGCCAACACTACAGATTACGATTTTGACACCACGGACGAGTTTACCGACTACAAAAACCCGGAAATGCCGAAAGCGGACCTCACCGTAAACGATGCGGAACTTTTGGCGGCACATTTGCAAGCACCGCGCCCGGCACGCGAAGCACGAATTGACGATGCAGAAGTTATAGCCGAGACTCACGATGAACAAGCGAGCGCTTCTGGGCCTGCCCGCGTGGGCGCCCGGGCGATGGTCGACGACGTGCTCCTTACACACCGACCGGCAACCTGGCAGCCTTCTTATCGCGACGAGCGGACAGAAACACAAGAGGCGCCGCAACCAACCGACGAGCTCGGCCGGCTGGCCGAAGCAGCCTTCAGCCAAGTTACGCACACTGAAAGGGTCGAGCCAACAAACCCCCCTCGCGCAGATCAAGCACGCGACACTGCGCAGCCACCAGTAGAAGTACGCGAACGCCGCGAAGTTCTGCCGGAGCCGCCGGGTGCCCTTGATCGCCGTCTGGCTAGTTCGTCGCACGTGGCATTCTTTGGCCCGCCGGCGGTCGTCACCAAAGCACTGCTCGAAACAACGGCTTCTGACGGCGAAGCCAGGCGCGACCACGTGCTCGCTATACATCTTGAGGGTGCTGGCCAACCGCCGATGTTCCGGCGAGCTGCCGAACACCAAAACGGCTACCATGTAGCCTACGCAACACCTGCGCGGCTAGCAGAACTCCTTAAGCCCGAGCAACTAGGCGAGGTTGTGGCCGGCGCAATCGCCGTGCAGGACATGGGCACTTCACTGTTTTTTCGAGAGGTCGTCCGCGATGTAGCCGCCGCTTTCTCTGTTGAGCGTCAAACCACTGACGGCGACACAACGTACATTCGGCCGCCGCTTAGTAAAGTTGCGGCAGCCGTACAGTTCTTGGGCCATGAACGTCCCTCAGAAGTAGCGGCGCACCTAACGCGGCCAGAATTAGACGTCGTAAAATCTCTCATTGACCGTAATAGAGTGCAGGGCAATAGAAGTGAAATTCAAAGACTAGCCGCTTTCTTAGCAGCTGCCTGCGAAGTGCAACCTTATCCAGCCGGCGACCGCCTAGGCTCGCCAGTCGTGCCTAACCGGCGTCCTAACCAAAACGAGCCTACCCAGATTGTCACTGAGGTTGCAGTCGCGGGCTCCGGCTCGTTAACTGACGGCGTGCAGGCTGCACTGCTTATACATATGTTGCCCCACCTGTTGCGCAGCCATACGGCGTACGGACAGCCGCACGCGCTGGTCATGACCGGTATACGGCAGCCGGCGCTCGCTGAACAGGTACGCGGGGTGTTGGAGATCTGTGCTGAGCAAGGCATAGTTGCCCGGGTCGCTGGGTATGCACAGCACATTGAGGTAATCCAAGCGCTCGGCGGCGGGACATATGCCCTAGGCAGAACTTCCGAAGCAGACCGGGCCAGGCTGGCGCAAGCGCTGCCCACTGTGGTGGGGCCGTACGTGGCGCAGGCCAACCTGGACGCCCACGTTAACGCCGGTAACGCCAGCCACTACGGCGATAGCGTTAACTTCAGGTCGTCTGGCGAAGCGGATACCGGCAGCGCTACGCGCTCATCAGATGACTCGCGCGGCGGTACCTTTGGTGTAGCGCAAACTATCGCCCCCGAAGGCCCTTCGGCTACACCGGGCGAACTGGGAGAGATTGGCTCCGCGCACCTGGCGCTTATTGAGGGTTCCGGGAAAAGCCCGGGTGTATTCGACCCTGCTACCCGAGCACGGGTTGGCGACTTTCCTGTTACCCAGCGCGCCGAGCCTATGAAACTGCCGACTGGAGACAGAGTTGCGGCCATAGCTCTAGAGCACGCCGGTGTAGAAGCACCAGCTGGCGCGCTTGCCGCCGGGCCAGCTGCTACTGTCGCGCCCACCTCACCACGCGGCAACACGCCAAACACGCCCGCCCGACCAGTCAGTTCGCCGCCACAGCAGGGCACGCGGCTGCAAGCACCCGACGAAATTAGCAGGACTCTGCCAAGAGGCAGGCGGCTCGGCCAACACTTTACTCTTCTATACAGACAAGCGTACAGGCACATGCCGTGGAGCGAATACTTGGACTGGGCGTTTGAGCAAGTCCATCGGCCGGCGTATGACCGCGCCATTGCAGCCGGCGAGCGACCTGTTCCCTGGGAAGACTATGCGCATGTGGGTAGTCACCGGTATCAAGACTGGCTTAACGAGACTGGCTTGAGTATAAAGGGCCCTGGGAAGCTATAGGGCTAGAGCGGCTTCCGTGCCACACAAAAACTCGCCGTGCAAAAAGCGGCGAGTTTCTGTGTTGTAGCACGCTATACTAGCTGCGCGCAAAGTGCGCAAAGGCGCGGTTGGCCTCGGCCATTTTGTGCGTGTCTTCGCGCTTTTTGACGGCCGTGCCTTGGTTGTTGTAGGCGTCAATTAGCTCTAGCGCCAAGCGGTCAGCCATGCTCATGCCCTTACGGCCACGAGCGGCTTGCACCAGCCACATGGTGGTCAGGTGGTTTTGGCGTTGGCCGTGTACTTCAAACGGAATCTGGTAGTTCGCGCCACCAACGCGGCGGCTGCGTGTTTCCATGTGCGGCTGAATGTTCTTAAAAGCTTGCTCAAACACTTCCAGCGGGTTCTCCGCTTTGAGCTTGTCGGCAGCCTTTTGCATCCCGGTGTATACCAGGCGCTCGGCAACTTGCTTTTTGCCGTCGCGCATGACGCGGTTAATCAGGCGGGCAACCACGACACTGTTGTACATGCGATCTGGTGCAACATCGCGCACTAGCGCTTTGGTCTTATGGCGAGGCATTACTTTTTGCCCTCCTTCTTGGCGCCGTACTTGCTGCGGGCCTTCTTGCGGTTGTTGACGCCTTGGAGGTCCAGCGCGCCACGTACGATGTGGTAGCGCACACCCGGAAGGTCCTTAACACGGCCGCCGCGTACCAGAACCACAGCATGTTCTTGCAGGTTGTGGCCTTCGCCGCCAATGTAGGGCCATACTTCGTAGCCGTTTGTTAAGCGAACGCGGGCAACTTTGCGCAGCGCCGAGTTAGGTTTACGTGGGGTACGAGTGGTAACTTTAATACACACGCCGCGTTTTAGTGGCGATTTTGTCTCGTAGTAGCGGCCTTGCAGCGTGTTATGAATACGCCCCAAAGCGACAGATTTGCTCTTTTTGCTGGCCGTTTTGCGCGGCTTGCGGATGAGCTGGTTAATAGTTGGCACTAGGGTGCTCTCCTTGTTTATAGTTGTAGCCGTTTATTTTGTGGTAAGCAAAATTAATAGGCTCTGACTTATGCAGCTATTTTATAAAGATGTACACGGCTTTATAAAACTCACTGAAGTGAAACTCACCAATTATAGTAACAGATGGCGCGCGACAATACAACTGCCCCAGGTTGAAAAAGATAATAATTAGTTTAAAATATACATTAC
>DATIIL010000005.1:0-308728 GCA_035479655.1 Saccharimonadales bacterium (SeqCode) | reverse complement strand
GGGTTTGAGTAGCCGGAAGCCGTGAGGGCCAACCTTGCTCCAGCAAGGCTTGGCTTGAACGGCGCGCCGCGCGGATCGTGCCCCTCAGCCGCACACCCCAGCAGCCCCTACGCAAAACTCCCAACAGTGTGTTACACTTATGTTTAAGATGGTTCTAGTTGATAAGCCAAAACGTCGAGCTTCTATCCATGACAAGAGGCGCCACGGGCGCCACCACAAGCATTCCGACCACTATGTAAAGCCTTATTGGCCTTACTTGCCAATGGCTCTTGTGGTTATGGCTGGCCTTTTGTTTAGCAACGTATGGGGGCATGCCGGTAAGAGCGTGCTTGGCTACGCCACCAACCTAAGCGCGAGCGCGCTACTCTCGGAAACCAACGCCCAGCGCGAGCAAAACCAGTTAGGTGATGTCAAGCTCAACAACCAGTTAACCAGCGCCGCTCAGGCCAAAGCCAGCGACATGGCTGCCCGCGACTACTGGGCGCACAACACGCCAGGCGGACAAACACCCTGGACATTCATTACCACAGCCGGCTACAACTACCAAACTGCCGGCGAGAACCTGGCCTACGGTTTTGACAGCAGCGATGACACCACCACCGCCTGGATGAACAGCCCGGAACACCGCGCGAATATTCTCAATAACACCTACGTGGATGTGGGCTTTGGCATCGCCAACTCTCCCAACTACCAGGGCAGCGGCCCAGAAACCATTGTCGTAGCCATGTACGCCAGCCCGCAGCCGGAAGCCGCTGCTGCCGCGCAGCCCAGCGTGCCAGTCAGCGCAGCGCCCGCATCTCAGCCGACACTCACGCCGGTATCAAGCAACGCAGACAGCAACAAGCAAGTCGAGACTAACGCCACAGCCACCTCAATCGGCAGCACTCCAGCCCCCGCAACTACCAAGAACATCGCGCGCATTCAATTGCTCGCCAAAAGCAGCGCACCGTGGAGCGCACTGGCTATCACTGTGTTGGCATCGGTGTGCCTGGTGATTCTCGTCATGCGCCATGGTGTTTTCTGGCGCCGCGCGTTGGTTAAGAGCGAAGCGTTCGTCATTAACCACAAGCTACTGGACATTGTGCTGGTAGTCTTGGTAGTCGCCGGTTTTGTACTGACCCGCACTGCGGGTGTGATCCACTAAAGCAGGCTAGCTACTGAATCTTTACGTTGTGGGCGCCTACGGTGTCACGCAGGCTGGCAAGCGTGGCGTCGTCGCTTTTGAGCTTGCCGGGTAGCTTGATAATTTGCTTGCTGTCGGCCGGCCCGAGTACCAAGACAACTTCGGTGTCGCCTTGGTTATTATCGATAGTCTGCTTGAGCGCTAAAAGGAGCGACTGGTCGCTGCTGCTTTCCAAGCGTACATACACGCGCGGCGGCGCCAGGACAGCCGCGGCGGAGGTTTTGGCGCGCGGGCTAGCTGCCGCGCTGGTTTTCTTGGTGCCAGGTAGCTTAATCTTTTTGCCGGTTGCCTGGTAAGCTTGCGCTTGTTCAGCGGTGATTTCGCGGGCGTCGTCCACCATAATCTTGATTTCGTCTCCCAGATTGCCCTCGCGGTCTTTGGCCGACACTTTGCCACGCACTAGCACCACGCGGTCGCGCTCCCATAGCCCCAGCGTTTGCTGATAGGCATTCGGGAACAAAATAAGTTCTACCTCGCCAAAATGATCTTCAACCTTGATGAAGGCCATCTTCTGCCCGTTTTTGGTGGTGATTTCGCGCATATCGACAATCGCGCCGCCAACGGTTGCCGGGCGACCGTCGTGTGTGGAGGTAAGTTCGCTAATCGGCATGGTCTGTTCAGACAAATAAGTTTCAAACATGGCGAGCGGGTGCTGACTCAAATACAAGCCGAGCAGCTCGCGCTCCCAGAGTAGTTGTTCGCGCGGATTAAATACCACGGCGGCTTTTTCGAGCGTGAGCGAGGGCTTGGCCACAGCAGTGTCTTCGCCAAGGGCGCCAAACAGATCAACTTGCCCGCTGCTGGCTTCCTTTTGCAAGCGGTTGGCATAGGCGAGCAGCACGTCAAGGTTGTGCAGCAGCTGGGAGCGATCGCCAAAGCGGTCAAAAGCGCCGGCTTTCACCAGGCTTTCCAGGGCTTTACGGTTGACCACGCGGGTAGCGCACTTGCTTAAAAAGTTCTCCAGATTCTCAAAACCGCGGTCCAGCTCGCGGGCGCGGATGATTTCTTCGACCGCACCGGTGCCGACGTTTTTGATGGCGTCCATGCCAAAACGAATCGGCGCGTGGCGGTTGTTCGGGTCGCTTTTGTCTGGCACCACGGCAAATTCGTGGAAGGACTCCTCCACATCTGGCGGCAGCACCTGGATGCCCATTTTTTGACACTCGGCAATCTCGATGCTCAAGCGGTCAGTGTCGTCGTAGTCGCTGGTCATGAGCGCTGCCATAAAGGCCGACGGATAATGCGCTTTCAAATACGCTGTCCAGTAGGAAGTCATGCCGTAGCAGGCCGAGTGCGATTTGTTGAAGCAGTAGTCGGCAAAACCCAGCAGGTCGGTCCAGAACTTTTCGATCACGCCCTTGGGAACGCCGTTCTTGACCGCACCGTCGATAAACTGCACCTGCATTTTCTTCATGACGTCTATTTTTTTCTTGCCGATTGCTTTGCGCAAAGTGTCGGCTTCGCCACCAGTAAAGCCACAGACGTCGCGGGAAATTTGCATCACCTGCTCTTGGTACACCAGCACGCCAAAGGTGCTCTCCAGCGCTGGCTTCATCAGCGGATGAGCGTAGCTAACTGCCTCCAGCGCGTTTTTGCGCTTGATAAAGCTGTCGGTTAGGCCGGCGCTGAGTGGACCCGGGCGATACAAGGCACCCATAGCGATGACGTCGTTAAATTCGGTGGGCTTTAATTCTCGCAAGTAACGTTTCATGCCCGATGATTCAAACTGGAACACGCCAGTGGTGTCGCCGCGGCCAAGCAGCTTAAAGGTTTCCGGATCGTCCAGCGGAATCGAGCCGAGGTCAATGTCTGTGCCATACACACGCTTAATAATACGCAGGGCGTTCTTGATAATCGTTAAGTTAGATAGGCCCAAAAAGTCCATTTTGAGTAGGCCCAGTTCTTCAATCTGACCCATGGAGAACTGGGTGGTAATCACGCCCTTTTGGGCTAGCTCCAGCGGCACGTAGCTGACCAACTCGGCCGGCGCAATCACCACGCCGCAGGCGTGCACGCCATGGCTGCGCACCGTACCTTCCAGCGCAATGGCCAGGTCAATGACCTGCTTGGCGGTGTCGTCGGTGTCGTATTCGCGCTTGAGGTCGGGGTCTTTTTCGATGCTCACTTTGAGCGGAATATGGCGGCCCTGCACCGGCGCGGGAATCAGCTTAGCCAGCCGGTCGGCGTTGGCGTAGGGCACTTGGAGCACACGCGCTACGTCACGCACTGCGGCGCGGGCGGCCATCTTGCCAAACGTCACGATGTTACTGACGCGGTCGGTGCCGTATTTCTGCGCGCAATACTCAATTACTTCGTCGCGGCGGGTATCTTGGATATCCACGTCGATGTCCGGCATACTGATGCGGTCGGGGTTTAAAAAACGCTCAAACAGCAGGCCATAAGCCAGCGGGTCTAGGTCGGTAATACGCAGCGCATAAGCGATAATTGAGCCAGCGGCCGAACCGCGCCCTGGCCCAAAAATAATTCCCTGGTCTTTCCCCCAGTTAATAAAATCCTGGACAATCAGCATGTAACCGTTAAAGCCCATGCCGTCGATGACGCGCAGCTCGTACTCAGCGCGCTCCAGCACCTCTGGCGTTAGCGCCTTCTTGACCTCGGCGATGCTCGCCTTTTCGGCCTTAACGCGTTCCCAGCCCAGGTAGCGCTCCGGCAATCCGGCGTACACCAGTTTATCCAAATAGGTCTTCTCGGTCTCGCCCTCTGGCACTGGAAACTTAGGGATGAGAATCTTGCCCAGCTCGATCTCGACACTGCAGCGGTCGGCGATCGCCCGAGTATTCTTGATGGCTTCGGGGTAGTCTTTGCCCCAGCGCTTGATGATTTCGTTTGGATCGGTGACATGCAATTCAAAATTTGCCAGGCTCATGCGCTTTTCGTCACTCAGGAATGAGCCGGTTTGGACGCACAGCAGAATCTCGTGCGCCTGCTGATCTTGGTGTGTGAGATAGTGCGCGTCGCAGGTCACCACCGGCGGGATGTCCAACTCCTTGGCTAATTTAAGCAGCTCTTGGTTCACGCGCACTTGCTCGTCCCATTTACTGGGGTGTTCTGGGTGGCCGTGATCCTGGACCTCAATGTAGTAGCGGTCGCCAAAGACTTTCTTATACCAGCCAGCAATTTCTACGGCTTTGTCGTATTGACCTTGGCGGATATTGTCGCCCAGCTCGCCACCAATACAACCGCTGAGCACGATCAGCCCTTCGCTGTACTTTTCCAGCAGCACGTGGTCAACCCGCGGCTTGTAATACATACCTTCGAGGTTAGCGATAGTGGACAGGCGCATAAGGTTCTTATAGCCCTGTTCGTTCATGGCCAGCAAGATGAGGTGGTAATATGTTTTATCTTTGGCCGGGTCTTTGTCGGCGATAGTGCGCGACGCCACATACGTTTCCATGCCAATAATTGGCTTAACGCCCTTCTCGGTCGCCGCCTTGTAAAACTCAATAGCGCCAGAGAGTGTGCCGTGGTCGGTTTGCGCCACGGCCTCCATGCCAGCTGCGTGCACGTATTCCACAAGCGCCGGGACTTTGGTCAACCCGTCGAGCAAACTATACTGCGTGTGATTGTGCAAATGCACGTAGTCGCGCGGCCCTAAACCAGTCGCTGCTTTTGTCTCAACCAAACACCCTCCTCATTGTCAATAATTATACGTGAAAAGCGGTAGCAGAATGTACGCGACTTTTACAACACTAAGGATGAGTGTGCGGATGCGCAGCTGGTTGCAATGCTTGTAGCAGCTCGTCGGTGGAGGCGGCAATCGCCGCCACGGCGTGGTCAAAAGCCGTCTGGTTGCGCTTGGACGGCGCGCGGTAGCCGGAAACTTTACGTACGTACTGTAAGGCGGCCGCACGAATGTCGTCGCTGTTAGCTGGCGGCTCGATGCTCCTGAGCGATTTAATGCTCCTGCACACAGGCAGCCTTACTTGGCGAGGAAGCTACGCAAGTGCTCGACGGCCTTGGTGGCTTCGTCGATTGCTGCTTTTAGGTCTTTGTTGTCGGCGTCACCTTCGTGCAGGCCGCTCAGCAGTTCGCGGGCTTTTTCCTTGATGCTCTTGGCCGATTCCATAGCTTTGTCCAGGTCTTCGCGGGCTTTACCCTTGAGGTCGGTAGCCTGGCCTTTTACCTGAGTTAGTAACTGGCCGAGCTCGGTGTGCAGCTTTTTCAGCTGCTTTTCGGCCTCGCTGTAGGTGTGCACGGCGGCATCTTTGATGTCTTTGCGAGTCTCTTTACCGCTTTTGGGCGCCGTCAAAATGCCGGCGAGATAACCAGCCGCAGCTGCCAGCACCGTGCCAACTGCGAACTTTTTTGCTGTGTCCTTGGCCATAGTTATAATCCTCTTACTTAGTTTTTTTGCTCGCGCCGTGTTTGGTAGCCATCTCTACCACCTGCTGGACGAACCGCAGGATGCTTAAGTGCCCGGCCGCGTTCTTGACCATTTCCGCCGTAGCTTCGGCAGAATCAACAAAATCTTGCGCCTTTTGCGCTACACGCTTCAGCATGCTCATGAGTTGTATGACTTGCACCGCAATCGCAATCGCCAGCACCAGGAAAACAGCCAACGCCGTGGAGAGAATAATCACGAGGATTTGCTCGGAGGTATTCATGTGTTATTTAGTATAGCGCTAATTCTTCAGCTTACCAACAGTTTCGCGCAAGTAGGCGGTAAAAGCAGCGCCGATATCTTCGCGCTGCATAGCAAAGTCGACCACTGTTTTGAGATATTCCAGCTTGTTACCGGCGTCGTAGTAGCGGGCGCCCGGGATCTCGCGGGCCAAAATGCGCTTGTCGTCGGCGAGCATTAGTTTGAGGGCGTCGTTGTAGTGCAGCTCGTTGCCTTCGACCAACTGCTGCTGAGCGCGGTGCAGATACGCAAAAATATCCGGGGTCAGCAAAAAACCGCTGACTGTGGCGCGATCCGATGGCGACGCCTCCCGGCTGCCCGGCTTTTCGATAAGCGCATTTACGTCAAGCAAGCCCTCGCGCAGCTCGTTGCCACCAGCAAAGCCATAGCGCGCATAATCGTCATCACTTGTCGCTCGAATAGTGCAAAGCACCGACGCGCCGTACTCACTATACACATCACAAATCTCCTGAAAACGCGGCGGGTCAGACACGATAAAATCGTCGCTCCAGGTGTAAATAAACGGCTCGTCGCCAATTAGATGCTCCACGCACAGTAGCGGCGTGCCCGTGCCGTACGGCCCTTTTTGGCGGACGTAAATAAAGTTGGCGATTTCGGCGATTGACTCCACTTCGTCGAGCAGCGGCTGCTTTTTGGGCCCGGCTAGCTTGAGGTTGGCCACTAGATCCTGGGTCGGGTAATCGAAGTGGTCTTCAATGCTGCGCTTATTCTGCCCAGTGACGATGATAATGTCTTTGATGCCGGCGGCGACCAACTCTTCCACTACGTGTTGGATAATCGGTTTGTCGATGAGCGGCAGCATCTCCTTGGGTATGGCTTTGGTTTGCGGCAAAAAGCGTGTGCCAAAGCCGGCGGCGGCGATGACGGCTTTAGTTGGTCGCTGGTGCATGTTTGGCCTCCTGTAATATGTTACGCAAAGTGATAAGCAGCCGTTGATAGGCGACTTCGTCTGGCTTACTGGTATCGAAGTCGAGGCGCGTACCAATATCAAGCGGGTCGTAGCGGCGCCAAAATGCGGGATTGTTGATAATCTGCGCGTGCAAATTATCCTGATGCCCAGGATGTCGCTGGCCAGATTCCTGGCGCTCTATAAACCGCTTCTTGGCCATAGCAACAGCTAGCTTGCAATACACTTCAATGATGCGCGCCTGGTGCTTGTGCGCCAGATCCGCTAGCTCTTGTGCCGCAAACTCCTTAAAAAAGGCGTTTTCGATAATGAGGCTCTGTTCCAGTGCCAGTACTTCATCTGCCACGTGATAGAGCATACGGATAGAGGCCCGGCCCAGCATTTCTTTCCAGCGCAGGTCGCCCGTGCCAACGGTATCGTAGAGATTCTCCTTGATTTGATCTTTCCCAATCGCCGGAAGATTAAGATCGCGCCGCAACTTTGGCATGAGCGTGCTCTTACCAGCGCCCGGCACTCCGTGTATCACCACAAGTGTGAGCTGCATACTAGAGCTCCAATTGTTTTTTGATAAGTTCCTGGGCTAGGCTCGGGTTGGCGCGGCCTTGGGAGTGCTTCATGACTTGCCCCACCAAGAAGCCGATAGCTTTCATTTCACCGTTTTTTAGGTCCTCGGCGGCTTTGGGGCTTTCGGCAATGACTTTCTGCACGATCGCCTCCAGCGCGCCGGCATCCGACTCCTGGATGAGGTCGTGTTGTTTGGCATAAGCTGCAATGTTTTGGGTCTGCTCGCTGCCGGTGAGGAGCTTGGCGATCAGTGCTTTGGCGTTGGTGGAGCTGAGCTTGCCGGCTTTGACTAGCTCGGCGACGGCGCGGTAGATGTGCAGGCGGCCTTGGTTAGTTAGGGCGGCATTGGGCGTGAGTGTTTCGTCGCGGCGCAGCGGCACCTCCAGGTTCACAAACCAGTTGGCTAGCTGCCGCGCAAACTCTTGCTCGCCGATAACTTCTTCGATCAGTCCCAGGTAGCTCACATTTGGGTCGTCCAGTTCGGCCTCCAGCAGCGTTTCCATGGCTGGCTTGTCTAAGCCCAGCGTACTCAGCCGAGTGCGCCATTCATCGGGTAGGACCGGCATTTCGTCTTTTACGGTTTGCAGCCAGTCGTCGCTTAACTCCACCGGCGGCAGGTCGGGGTCTGGGAAGTAGCGGTAATCGTGGGCGTCTTCTTTGGTGCGCTGCGAGAAGGTGCGCTGCTTGGCGTCGTCCCAACCGCGCGTTTCCTGGGTGATGGCCTCACCCTTTTCCAGCAGTTCAATCTGGCGGTTTACCTCATATTCCACGGCTTTTTCGACGGCGCGGAAGCTGTTTAGGTTCTTGGTTTCGGTGCGGGTGCCGAGCTGCTCCGTTTTACTGACGCTGACATTAACATCGAAGCGCATATTGCCGTAGTACAGATTGCAGTCGGAGACGTCGGCAAAACGCATGCGCAAGTACAATTCGTGGGCGTAGGCTTTGGCTTCAGCGGCGGAGTGCATGTGGGGTTCAGAGACAATTTCTAGTAACGGTGTGCCGGCGCGGTTCAAATCCACCAAACTGTAATCCTTACCTGTCGGGTGGGTGGACTTGCCGGCGTCGGCCTCCAGGTGTGCGCGGGTAATGCCGATAGTTTTGGGCTGGCCATCTACGTCAACAGTCACCGAGCCGCCGAGGACAATCGGGTGGGCGTACTGCGTCACCTGGTAGCCAAGCGGCAGGTCTGGGTAAAAGTAGTGCTTGCGGTCGAATTCGCTGTAGCGCTGCGGCTCGGTGCCCAGGGCGTAAGCGGCGCGCATGCCCAGGTGCACGGCCTCTTTGTTGAGCACCGGCAACGTGCCAGGCAAGCCAAAGCTCAAGGGGCCGGCCAACGTGTTCGGCGGCGCTTCGCGGGCGTCATTGCCCACGCCGTCAAACAATTTGGTGACAGTCTTGAGTTGCACGTGGCACTCAATGCCGATGGTCACGGTGTAGCGGTCGCGGATTTCTTTGGCTATCATTTGTCCAGTGCTCCCAGGTCTTTTAGGGCTTGGCGCGTGCCCATCAGCGCTTGCTTGACATCACCTTGAGACAGCTTGGTGTTAGTCTCACTTTCTAGCTTGCTGCGTAACTTGTGGCTGTACCACACGGCGTCGTTGTCGCTAAACAGCCGCTGGGCTTTGACCAGCTGCGCGCCCATGGTGCGGCCGCGGTAGCGTTTTTTGCTGAGGGCGTGCGCCAGCAAACGGTCAGCGGCGATGATTGCCTCCGGCCAGGTGTTTTTGCTGCGGCACAGGCGCTGCAGATCTTTCCAGCTCTTCTGATAAAAGGTGGTGTCGAGTTTGATCTTGCGGAATTTGCGCCACCACACCAGAAAACCGCTGAGCAGCACGATCAAAACCGAGGCGGCAATGATGATAATGAGGTCGCGGCTCATCGCAGCAGCTCCTCTACGGCTTGGGCGGCACCGAGCAGCTGCCGGTCGGCGCGCTGTGGCGCCATGAGCTGCACGTTCACCGGCAAATTGCCGCTCATGCCAGCCGGCAAACTGATAGCCGGAATGCCAGCTAGGCTGGCGCCCACGGTCATGACATCGGCCAGGTACATCTGCAGCGGGTCGCTGGCGTTTTCGCCGATTTTGAAGGCTGTAGTTGGCGCCACCGGACCGATCAAAAAGTCGTACTGTTGGAACGCATCGTTAAACTCGTTAATAATCTTGGTGCGCACGGTTTGGGCCTTGGTGTAGTAGGCGTCGTAGTAGCCGCTGGACAATACGTAGGTGCCAATCATGATGCGGCGTTTGGCTTCGGCGCCAAAACCACGGCCGCGCGAGCCGGTGTAGCTGTCTTCTAGGTCTTTGGCGTCTTGATAACTAAACGGGAAGCGCTGGCCGTCATAGCGGGCCAAGTTGCTGCTGAGTTCTGCCGGCACCACTATGTAATAGACTGCCAGGGCCAGCGGCAGCGATGGCAGGCTCACTTCCTGTACGTCGGCGCCAGCGGCCCGCAACTTGTCGATTGCCATATCCAGCTGCGTCTTGATGCCGCCGTCCAGGCCGTCCATCAGCCACTCTTTAATCAAGCCGATTTTTTTGCCGTGCAAGTCGCCTGGTAAATCTGTGTAGCCGGCGGGGTCGCGCTCGATGGTGGTGGAGTCGAGTGGGTCGCGGCCGGCAATAACGTCGTACACCAGGGCGGTGTCAGCAACGGTGCGAGTCAGCGGGCCGGCGATGTCGGTGCTGCTGGCCATGGCCACAATACCGTAGCGCGAAACTGAGCCGTAGGTCGGCTTGTAGCCCACACAGCCCACAAAGCTAGCCGGCTGACGGATGGAGCCGCCGGTGTCGGTGCCGAGCGCAAACGGCGCGAGGTCTAAGGTGACCGCCGCGGCCGAGCCGCCAGATGAGCCACCGGGCACACGGTCTTTGTCACGCGGGTTCTTTGTTGTAAAGAAGTCGCTGTTCTCGGTGCTGGCGCCGTGGGCGAAGGCGTCGAGGTTGGCCTTGGCCACGCAGATTGCGCCTTCGGCTTCCAGCTTTTCGATCACCGTAGCCTGGTAGGGCGCCACAAAGCCGCGTAGCATGTTGCTGGCCGCGGTAGTTTCAGCGCCAAACGCTAGGTAGTTGTCCTTGGCGATGAACGGCACACCGGCCAGGCGGCCCACCTGTTTGCCGTTGGCTATGGCCGCGTCAATGCTGGCGGCGCGTTCGCGGGCGCGCTCGGCGGTGGTTGCAATGATAGCGTCAAATTCTTTTTTGCCTTCAATCGTTTTGAGCGCCCGTTCTACCAGCTCCGCCGCCTTCAGCTCACCAGCCTGCACTTTCGCCGCTAATTCGGCAATGGCCGGCCACTGGGAATCCTGGCTCATCCAATCATCCTCTTGACTTTGATCTGGTTGTCCTGAACGTCTGGCACAATCCTGAGCATTTCTTCGCGCGTGACGCCGTAATCTGCCAGCTCGTCGGCGCGCATAACGTTTTTGAGGCCGGTCACCTGGGTAGTTGGCTCAAGGCCGGTGACGTCGGCGTTTTGCAGCTGCTCCACGTATTTAAGGATTTCGGTGAGCTCTTGGCGGTAACGCTCGACTTCGTCGTCGCTAAGCGAAAGCCGCGCGAGCCGAGCCAACTTAAGAACATCTTGAGGGGACAAGTCTGCCATATTTACTCCACTATACCAGATAAACGGCACGTTGTTTAGTGCCTGAGGCAGGATGGTTGGCAGCACCCAGCGACAACGATATAATGACCCCATGCCTAAACGCCCCCTTATGTATGTGACTGGAATTGCCGGTGGTGGTAAATCCGCTGTCTGCGATGAGCTAAAACGCCGTGGGTATGACGCTCTTGATATCGACAAAGATGATATTGCGGCATTTTACGACAACAAAACCGGCACCAGACTTAGCAACCACGTGCCTACCAGCGAGCGCACGGCCGAGTGGCGTGCCCTGCACACTTGGAAAGCGCCGCGAGAGCGTGTGCAAGCCCTTGCGGAGCGACCAGGCGAAGGGCCGGTATTTTTATGTGGCGTGACCGCTAATGACGCTGACGACTTATGGGATCTCTTTAGCAAAATATTTGCGCTGGTCGTTGACGACAAGGAAGTGCTCAGGCAGCGCGTCTTAACTCGCGACGAGGACGGCTTTGGCAAGAACGAACATGAGCTGGCCGATCTTATGCGCTGGCAGCAGACCGCTCACGAAGACTATCAGAAACTGGGTGCTATCGTTATTGATACTTCTTCACAATCTCTAAACTCAGTAGTTGACACGATAGTGGCGCTAGCCAGCGCTTGATTACAGCTTGGACTTGATGTCGTTGATCAGGTCGCGGAGCTCGGCGGCTTGTTCAAATTGTAAGTTGGCGGCGGCGAGGTCCATTTGCGCGGTCAAATCTTTGATGAGTGTGCCGTATTCGTCTTTGGGGATCTTCTTGAGGTCGAGCTTGGCGCGCTTGGCTTCTTCCGGCAGGTCGGGCCGCAGGCCTTTCTCCACCGACTTACTGATGCCAGTCGGCGTAATGCCGTGCTCCTGGTTGTACTTTTCCTGAATGCTGCGGCGGCGGTCGGTTTCTTCGATGGTTTGCTGCATGCTGGCGGTAACGCGGTCGGCGTACATGATCACGCGGCCTTCCACGTGGCGAGCAGCGCGGCCCACCGTCTGGATGAGTGCTTGGGTGGAGCGCAGGAAGCCCTCTTTGTCGGCGTCCAGAATCGCCACCAGGCTGACTTCCGGCAAGTCCAAACCTTCGCGCAGCAGGTTGATGCCCACCAGCACGTCGTAGACACCTAGGCGCAGATCACGCAGGATATCACTACGATCGAGCGTGTCCACATCGCTGTGTAGATACGCCACCTTGATACTCAGCTCTTTCAAATACTCGGTGAGATCTTCGCTCATGCGCTTAGTCAGCGTGGTGACCAGCACGCGCTGGTGCTTCTCTACAGTGGTGCGGATTTCGGCAATCAGGTCGTCCACCTGGCCGTCCACGGGCCGGACTTCAATCTTGGGATCGAGTAGCCCGGTCGGGCGGATGACCTGTTGCGCCGGCGTTGGCGAGCGTGACAGCTCATATGCCGCCGGCGTGGCGCTCACGTACACCGTTTGGTTGATGTGCTTCTCAAACTCGGTGAAAGTGAGCGGCCGGTTATCGAGCGCGCTGGGCAGCCGAAACCCATATTCCACCAACACTTCCTTGCGGGCGCGGTCGCCGTTGTACATGCCGCGGACTTGGGGGATGGTCATGTGCGACTCATCTATCAGCATCAAAAAGTCATCGGGATAGTAGTCTAGCAGCGTCGCCGGTTGCTCGCCTGGCGCACGGTTGGTGAGATAGCGGCTATAGTTTTCGATGCCCTTCACAAAGCCGGTTTCTTGCAGCATTTCAATATCAAACCGCGTGCGCTGCTCCAGGCGCTGGGCTTCCAGCAACTTGCCCTCCCCCTTAAACTGGTGCAGGCGCTGCTCCAGCTCATGCTCAATTTTGCCTAGGGCGTGCTGCAGTTTGTCGTGCGGCGTGACGTAGTGGCTGCCCGGGAAAATGGTGAGGCTGTCTGGCTTGCCTAGGATCTCGCCGGTCAGCGGGTCGATTTTGGTGATGCGGTCGATTTCTTCGCCAAAGAATTCCAGGCGGTAGGCTAGCTCTTCGCCGGCCGGATAGACGTCAACGACGTCGCCGCGCACCCGGAAAGTGCTGCGGTGAAAGTCGATGTCGTTGCGCTGATACTGGATATCAGTGAGCTGGCGCAGCAGCTTGTCGCGCACCCGGCGCTCGCCGACTTTGAGGCGAATACCCAGGCCGTCGTAATCCTCCACCGAGCCAATGCCGTAGATGCAGCTAACGCTGGCCACGATAATCACGTCGCGGCGGCTGAGCAGCGCGTCGGTGGCGGCGTGGCGCAAACGGTCAATCTCCTCATTTATCTGGCTGTCTTTTTCGATGTAGGTGTCACTGCGGGCAATGTAGGCTTCCGGCTGATAATAGTCGAAATAACTTACAAAATAGTGCACGGCGTTGTTCGGGAAAAAGCGCCGGAACTCCTCGTACAACTGTGCCGCCAGCGTTTTGTTGTGGCTGAGCACCAGCGTCGGCTTACCGGTGTTTTGGATAAGGTTGGCCATGGTGAAAGTCTTGCCCGAGCCGGTCACCCCGAGCAGCGTCTGCTCGTGCAGCCCGTCCTCAATTCCCTTCGTCAACTGGGCAATCGCCGCCGGCTGGTCGCCGGTGGGCTGGTAGTCACTCTTTAGCTCAAACTTACTCACCTAGTAAGTATAGCAAGATATCTTACCCGGCGTGCGGTGGCGGGTTGGTCGAGGTTTCGCGCAGGAACCAGTGCGGGTCAAAATTGGCAAATTCTTTGTGGAGGTCGGCGTATTTTTTATCGAGTACGGCAATAACTTTCTTGACCAAGCGGTCGGGGTCGTCGTCGTAGACCACGAGGTCGTGGTGCGGCGGCGGCAATAAACGCATAAGGTCGGGGATGACGTCGGCCGCGCCACCGCTGCCGATTAAGACGCCGCAGGGCTTGTGCGCTTCCAGCGCCGAAGTAAATTCGTGCAAGCTCCCAAACCGGCCGCCCACGGTAATCACCGCGTCGCTGCTCTGCACCAGGTACAGGTCACGGCCAACGTACGTCAGGCCGGTGAAGTTAATAAAATCAAACACGTCGTATGGCAGGCGATATTTGTGAATGTGCTCCCGCAGGGAGCCGGCCGGCGAGAAGCCAATGCTCGTGCCGTGCGCCTTTTTGGCGCCCCGCGCCGCAAAATACGGCAAACCCACCGTCGCGCCGGTCGTTAAGTTGTTGCCGCTGCGGGCGACGGCTTTGCCTAGCTCTTCGGCGACTTCATGATCCAGCTTCACGGTTGGCCCGGCGGCGGCGCCAGACACACAGATAGAGTAGCGTAGGAATTTGAGATCTTTGAGGTCCGGGGTCATGTCTTTATATTGCGTAATCCTTATGTTTCAGCATACACTGCTTCGGGTGTTAACGCCAGGGGCTGCTCGAGCTCGGCGGCAATTTGTTGCCGCACAGCCGACTCCAGGTTCCCCTGATGCAGGTAGCGCATCATCAGCTCGTGCCACAGGTTATCGCGCATAAAATGCACTACGCGGTCGGCGAAATCCAGATGATTGCAGTAGTTGAGCGCCACGTCCAGCACATTACACGACACCACCGAGCCGTCCTCTGCCAACATGCCGAGGTGAGCCGTGTCCTCCCAGAATTTGAGTACAGGCGCAATCGCTGCCAGCGCTCGTTCGCCGCGATACCATTCCAGATCGTCGCGCTGGACATGCGGTTCAAAGATATCCTGGTGCGCGTGGTCCGTGGAGCTCGCATAAAAGCGCTGGATTGTTCGCCATGGCACTGGCTGGCCCGCCAACTGGGCCGAGGTGTATGGCTCGGCCAACGACGAACGCCGCATGATCGCGCCAAAATTGGGCTGTACCTGCTGGAGCTTGGCGTAACTGCTGTGGGCGCGGATGATGTTGAGCTCTTCCAAAACGAGCAACAAAAGCGTGGTCGCCAGGCCGTCAACTTGCGTTTGCACTGGCAAAAGCACCACGGCGCCGAGCTCCGGATAGGCCAGCACGCTGTGCTTGTGCTGCCGCACAAAGCCGGCCGCCAGCGTGTCCCAATGTTTGGTGAATGGCCGCACCATGACGATATCGCGCATTTCAAAATCGCTGGGCGAGAGCTTGTCGTATTGAGCGCGGAACGACTGATGCCAGGCCGGCGGCTCAGCAATGGCCGCGGCGGCATACAAGCTGGCCGGTGTTTCGTGTTTCAGCATGGAATCGACTGAACGATAGCCAAGGAGTTTCATAGCGTTTTTGGGCAGTTTCTTTTTGAGCAAACGCTTAGAGGCGCTGGCCTTGAGCGCAAAACATTTTTTGGGCATGTCATGTTTGGCCAAAAATTGCTGGACGGTGCGCACAATGCTGTCCGCACTGGCGTTCGCCTCAATATGCAGCTGCTGCCGGATGGTGGCTTCGTCTTGCTCTAGCCGGCGCTGCAGCGCGCTGTACAGCTCTGCACCGGTGGTGTCACGCGGGTCAAGACCTAGTTCGGCAATTTTGGTACGCAAGGCCGCAGTTACTTCAGTGGTCAGACGAATGTCGGCGCTTGGCTGTCCCGCAGCGCGTTCCAGCTGCTGAATTCCTTGGCTAAAGATTGGTTCGACTGCCCCGAGCGCCCTCGACAAAAACTGTGTCATATCTATTCACCAGATTACCACAAGCAACATTGACAATGCTACTGGTTAATGACCGCGGACATGGTATAGTTTGCTCATGCATATTTCTGAACTGCGCGGCGGCATCTTTGACGTCGACGACACACTATTTGACAACCGCCCGCCCGGTTTTACCTATAATATTCACCAAGAATCGCGCCTAGCGGCACTGCATGCCACCGGCCAGAAATACGACTTGCCCGCGCTCCTGGCGGTAACGCCAGACCAAAACGAGATTGCCTTTCGTAGCGCCCCCACCCACAGCGTGAACGGCGCGGTGTGGAACATACTGACCGGGGCTGGCATTTTAACCGGCGAATATGACCCCACTCACCCGCTCATCCAAGAAATAGTCGACCTTAAAGACGAGCTGCACGAAGCGATTCTACTAGAGCACGGCATCGCGGTGACCGGCTCGCCGGAATTTGTACGCAAGTACGCCGGACACGTCGGCGCCAAGCACCTCGCAATTGGCAGCACCGCTATTCGCCGCGATATCGACCTGGCACTGCAGATCATGGAGTTGACCGAATTCTTCCCCGCGGCGCGGATTATTTCCAAACACGACGTTACGCACCCCAAGCCGCACCCGGAAGTCTTTAACCTGGCATTTGAGAGGCTCCAGCTCCCTATGTCGGCCCGTCGCCATGTCCCGGTCTTTGAAGACGACCCGCGCGGCATCGAAGCTGGCAAAGCCGCCGGGCATCCGGTTATCGCCATCACCCAACGCTACAGCCGTGAACAACTTGGCAACTTAGCGATCAAGCCCGATTTTATCGTGGAGAGCTTTGCCGAGGCCGAACAGCTACTCGGCATGTAGCAGCGCCACCAAACCGCTGCGGCCTCTTGTGTATCACTGGCTACAAGGGTGTTGGGTGGTAGTCTTTTGGCGCGTGGTGCAGGTAGTGCATGAGCTGCTTCTCGGTGAGCAGGCCGGCCTGAGCGCCGACTTTCTGACAGACGCTCATCGAGTTGATTGGCGCCCACATCAATGCGTCTTCCAGGCTCAAGCCCTTGGCCGCCGCGGCGACAAAGGTTGAGGCAAAGGCATCACCCGCGCCGGTACGATCGTATGGCGGCGCGATGTCTGGGTACAACGGCATCTTCAGCCGCTGTTGGCCATCGGAGCCGTAAGCGCCGTCTGGGCCGTCGGTGATCACTATCACTTGCGGGCCAAGGGCGTGCAGTTTGTCGAACAAATCGTTAATATCAGCGTGGTTACCGCCGCCGACAGTTACTGCCTCTTCCCGGTTTAACACCAGAATTGAAGTGCGCTTATAGATGCGCTTGAGCCGCTCGGCACCCGCCTCCATCTGGAATGTACCAGGCTGAAACGCTAAATGTACACTGGGGTTGGCTTCCAGCCAATCGGCAACGTCGTCGTGATATGGAATAGCGTGCTGGCTGATGGAACTGAAGTACACCCAGCGCGGCGTTTCTTTGGGATGCAGGTGCGGCCAGTGATAGTCATATTCTTCGTGTTTAATAAGGATGGTGCGCTCGGCTTTGTACCACAGTACGTAGTGGTAGTTGCTCTTTTTGCTGCTGTTGATATGGACAAAGCGGGTATCAACCTTGTTCTTCTCTAGCGCAGCGATAATATCACGCCCCTCGCGGTCACCGCCAACGTTACTGATAAACGCTGTTTTCATGCCCAAGCGGGCGAAGGCCACGGCGCCGTTGGAGGCGTTGCCTACTCCTTCAATTACCTCGGCAAATTCAAACGGAATTTTGGTGCCGAATGGTATGGCCAGCCACTCTTGGCCGTCCTTGGTGTGCGTAACTTTCTCTTCGTCGTCCAAAAGACGGATAAAGGCGTCGGTTACCACGTCGCCGATGCTGATCACGTCAAAGTCGTGCATGAGTCTGTCTTCTCGCTGTTTATTAGGCTTACGTTTATTGTGCCACAGCTGCCCGTCACAATGCAACGCCTGCCAATACGCATGCTACACTGCGCTCATGAAATCGAACGCTTTTACCCATGCCGAATTGACCGAAGAGGTGCAGAGCCCCGAATTCTATGAGGCCGTTGGTGAGATGGCTGTCACTTTAGAAACCACTAATCACGAGAGCATTTTCCTGGTGTACCGAAGCGGGGACAAGCTTATCCACAGCGAGGTTTACTCGCCGCCGAGCGCCGAACATAACGAGGGAAAGGATCCTCGGTTTGGCATAAATTTCCAAATAGACAACGAGGTTCTATGGCGCTCCGCACTCATAATGCACTCACACCCGCGCATGCCTTGGGTTCTGCGCGCCATAGGCCAACCCACGCACGCCTCGTATGGCGACATCCGAATGCTCAACAAGGCACACGTGTTTAATCGCGGCGTGATTGGCGGCGTGCTAGCTAAACGTCCTTACCGGCGCGATAGTTACACGGCTTTATTCTGGCGACCGGATCCGCGGGGCTATGTGCCGAACCGCATTCTAAAGTTGGCCGACGATTACGAGCGTCTTGGCAGCGACCGCCGGCGCATAGCCAAACAAGCCGGCATTCTAACGGCGCGGGTGGCGGTTAGCGGCCTTTTAAAAGGGCAGCCGCAGACTGGGGACATCAGCGAGCTCGGCGCGCTCTTCCCCTAGCTCTTATCAGGCGTCCTGGGAGTGCGATGCTTCAGTATCAATAGTTAGCTGCGATTCATCGAGTTCGCCGCGGCTGGCGGCGCCGGCTAGTTCTAGTTGGCGATGGAATAGCGCTTGCGCTTCGTGCTTAGCGTGGCGATTGTGCGCCCAGGCTTTGAGCACCGGGTCTTGCAAAGCGCGCGAGTACGAAAATGTAATGCCCCAGGGGTGCGGGCCTTTTTGCGCCACGCGGTGAATAATCTTGCTGAGGTCAGCGAAGGCATCATTGCTGCCCTGCCCGCCGCTTAAGAACACAATGCCGCCCAGATCCTCTGGCACATGGGCCTGAAAGACGCGTACGGTGCGCTCGGCAACGTCGTCGTGATCAATTGGCGTACCGCTGTCTTTGCCCGGCAACACCATGCTGGTTTTGAGGATAGTGCCAGGCAGATGGACACGGAAAGCGCGCATGGTGGCGAACAAAATGTCAAAGACATGGCCCATGACCTGCTCGCATTGGTCGGCGGTGTGATCGCCATCGAACAGCACTTCTGGTTCGACAATCGGCACAATGCCGTTGTCTTGGCAAATGCGGGCATAGCGGGCTAGGCCCAGGGTGTTAGCGCCAATGCACTCGTCGGTGGGAATGCCGTCCCCGATGGCGATGGTCGCGCGCCACTTGGCGAATTTCGCGCCGGCGCCGTGGTAAGTAGCCATCTGCTCGGGCAAGCCATCTAGTCCCTGGGTCACTTTCTCGCCCGGAAAGCCAGGTAGATCGACCAAGCCTTTGTCCACTTTTATACCGGGCATAACGTTGTGATTCTTGATGTACTCGCGAAAGAGCTGGCCATGCTCGGTTGATTGCCAGAACGTCTCATCGAACATGATCACCCCGGTGAGATACTCCTCGGCGCCGGGCGTTGTAAGTAGCAGATCGCGGTACTCACGGCGCGTTTGCTCGGTGCATTCGACCCCCACCGCGTCAAAACGCTTTTTACAGCTGTTGCTGCTTTCATCAGCGGCTAATAAACCTTTACCTGGGACGATCAGACTCTTTACGGTTGCTTCTAGCTCTTGGGTATCCACGGCATTGCCTTTCAGGTTTTAGATTTATGTTCCAGTACATCGTGCGCGGCTAAGGTGATGTGCATAGCGTCCAGACCATAGTGCTTGAGCAGCTCCTCGGGTGTCTGCGCCGATTGGCCAAACTCGTCTTTCATGCCGATACGGCGCATCGGCGTCGGCAGGTGCTCGCCCAGCAGTTCGGCGACCGCGCCGCCTAAGCCCCCGTTGATCTGGCCTTCCTCGGCTACAACTACAGCACCGGTTTTACGGGCGCTGTTCAAGATTGTTTTTCCATCGAGCGGCTTGATAGTCGGCACGTGGATAACTTCGGCGCTGATACCGTCTTTGTGCAGCATGTCGGCGGCGACCAGCGCTTGGTAGGTCATGGTGCCAGTCGCAACGAGGGTAATGTCGGCCCCCTCACGGAAGACGTAGGCTGGCCCAATGGCAAACGGCGTATCCGGCGTGGTCAGAATTGGCGACACACCGCGGGCCAGTCGGACGTAGTTTGGCCGTTTGTCGGCGGCCATAGCTGACGCCATTTTTTCGGACTCCACGCTGTCGCAAGGCACCAGCACCACCATATTCGGCATGACCCGCATTAGGGTGATGTCTTCGAGCGCCTGGTGTGTAGCGCCGTCCGGCGAGGTATACAAACCGGCGTGCGAGCCGACAATCTTAACGGGTTGGTCGTTCAGACAAATAGTCGTACGAATTTGCTCCCAGGTGCGCCCCGGGCAAAAGGCCGCATAACTCGTTACAAACGGTTTCTTACCCATGGCTGCCATGCCCGAACCGACGGTGGTGATATCTTGTTCAGCAATGCCGGCTTCGACAAAGCGATCAGGAAAGGCTTCGGCAAACAAGCTGACCTTAGTACTGTCCGTAAGGTCGGCACAAATAACTACGATCTGGTCGTCCTGTTTGCCGGCAGTTACCAAGCCGCGGCCAAAACCGTCGCGAATCGACTCTTGCTTGAGGTCTTTGCTACGGATATCCAATTGTAGTAGATGTAGGTCGCTCATGCTTTAGGCTTCCCCGTGGTTAATCTTGCCGCGCAGGGTGTGAATTTCGGCTAGGGCTTTTTTGGCTTGTTCGTGATTGGGCGCCACGCCGTGCCAGTGGAAATCGTATTCCATAAAATCTACGCCCTTGCCCGGTACAGTGTGGGCAATAATGCATACCGGTTTCTCCACAATTGCTTTGGCCATGTTAACGGCGTCGATGACGGCCTCGATATCGTTGCCGTCGATCTCTAGCACGTGCCAGCCAAAGGCTTCCCATTTGGCGCGCAGGTCTTCTAGCGGCATCACCACTTCGGTTGGTCCGTCAATCTGGATGTTGTTGCGGTCGACAATAGCGATCAGATTGGTCAGCTTGTACTTACTGATCAGCATGATCGCTTCCCAGTTGTTGCCTTCGTCTAACTCGCCGTCGCCGGTGGTGACATATACCCAGCGGTGTTGCTGCTTGTTCATCCGCAGCGCCAAGGCCATGCCAGCCGCCTGACTCAATCCCGACCCGAGCGGGCCGCTGGTATTTTCAAGCCCCGGCAGTTTGGTGCGTTCCGGATGCCCCTGCAGCCGCGAGCCAAACTGGCGCAGCGTCCACAACTCTTCACGCTTAAAGTAGCCGGCGTGGGCCATGGCGGTATAGCGTACCGGGCAGGTGTGGCCGTTGCTTTGGATGAGAATATCCCGCTCGTCCCAGTCGGGGTTGTGCGGGTCGTGTTTCATGATATTAAAATACAGCGCCGTGTAAATGTCGGCCTGGCCCAGCGAGCCGCCCGGATGGCCGCTGCCAGCCAGCTCGAGCATCTTGATGATGTCGCGCCGAATGTCGTTGGCCAGTAGCTCTAGTTGCTCAATCGAAAAAATTTGTCGCATACCCTCGTAACGCTTACGCTTCTTAACCTATAGTACACCGATGCCCGGCGACAGGCAAACCGCTCTGGCTATAGCAGCCGCTGATACGCCGCCTCCGGGTCAGAGGCATGCTGAATAAAACCGCCAACGTTCAGCACATTTACGCCACCCGCCACCAGGATACGGGCATTGCTGGGGTTGACGCCGCCGTCCCAGCCAATTTCCAGTTCCGGTTTCAGGTGTTTGAGCCGCAAGACTTTAGTCAGCAGATGCGTATTGGCTTGTCCGCCAAAGTGGCCGAGGTGGCCGGAAAAGATCAGCACGTGGTCAATCCAATCGAGCGCCGGCGCGATCGCTTCGGGCATGGTTTCTGGCTTAAGCGCCACGCCCACGGCAATGCCGGCTTCGTGCGCGCGGTCGGCAAAAGCGATAAAATCACCGTCCGCCTCGGCGTGCACGATAATCAACTGCGGCCCTAGCTTAAACAGCGCCTTGGCGTGGTGGAACGGCTCTTGGTACATGACGTGGAGATCAGCTTGGATGCCGCTTGGCCACCAGGCGTCTTCTAGCGGGATGGTCTTGGTAGGCGCAAACCGGCCGTCGGCCAGATCGATGTGCACCCGCTCAGCGAAGCCGGCCACCCGCTCTAGCTGCTGACGATATTCGGCCGCATTGCCAGCGAGGACAGTTGGACAAATAATGACGTGCTTCATATATACTTGAAATACCTTCTAAATAGAGTATACCGCTTATGGCAACCGAACAAGAGCCCGACCTCGAGCCACTGCTGGGCGTCCAGCAAAACCGCCTCGGCCAAGTATTGTCCGATGGTGACAGTATCGATAGCAAGGCGCTGGCCATTTTGGGCGCCAATATCGCCATTCTGATTTTTATTGACCAGGCTGGGCTGCATAACCCGCTGTGGCAGCTGGTGGCGGTGTGCGCGCCACTGTTGCTATCGTTGCTGCTAGACTTTGTCGCCATCTGGCCGCAAAAGTATCTTACTGCGGTTACTTTGAGCGAAGCGCCGAGCTACCTAGCCATGGACCGCCCCACGCTGGTGCTGCAGCTGCTGGCCGACACGGCCGCGGCTATCAGTCACAATGAACAGGTGAACCGCCGACGCCTCCGCGCGTGCCTCAGCTCAATCGTGCTGACCGCCTTGGGTTTTTTGCTGCTTTTGGTTATACTATAGGTATGAGCAAGCCGGCGTCTAAGACCCAATCAAAAGCCAAGGCACCCAAACTGCCCAAAACAGTTACGCTGCCCGAACCCAGCAAGCACTTGGGTGTTATCTGGAAAGGGCTGTAGTTTTTTCTTGCCTGAAAACGGCGGCCGGTTGGCCGTTTTTTTATGTGAGATCGTCGAGTTCCTGAATGCGCCGCTTAAAGCGCGTTGCGCCAGCAAAAGGCGTCGCCAGCCAGACCTCAGCAAGCGTAACCGCCTCTTCGGTTGACATGTAGCGCGCCGGTAGGCAGAGCACATTGCTGTCGTCGTCGTTCCGCGCGGCCCGAGCTTCCTCAGCATTCCAAACCAGACTAGCGCGGATGCCTTTGTAGCGGTTGGCAGCCATGCACATGCCTTGGCCGCTGCCACAGATAAGAATGGCTTTGTCGTCTTCTTCGCCGGCCTTTAGCGCGGCGATAGCGCGGGCAGCGAACTGGGGGAAATCGTCGTTTGGGTCGAGCTGTTTGTCACCTTCGTCTACCACCTGATACTTGGCACGAGTGAGCGCCTCGCTCAGCGCGCGCTTCATCTCAAAGCCATTGTGGTCGGCGCCCATAAAAATTTTCATCTTGATACTACTATAGCTTATTTTGGGTGGCGCGGGCGAAGAATGTGCGGGTCAAAGTAAAGCAATGCTGTGCCACGCGTAGCACTTCGTCATACCTGTCGACATAAGGGGCGGTGGCAGTCCGGCTGCGCAAGCTGCGCTCGATAAAACGATCGGCCCGGCGCACCCACGGCTCCAGTGTGCGCCAAACGCTACGCGTTAGAAACCACAGCGCCAGCGTGGCATTTCTCAGTTGACGGACAGCAAACAATATCACTTGCACCACGCGGCCCGGCGCACGCCGACGCTTGCTCGGCCTCGCCGGAACTGCTAGGCGGATGACTGGCCGCGGCTGTATGACCGGCGCTGTGCTTGGCAACGGTACGGCTAGGGTAACTTCGCCCCGGCGGCGGTCAACCCGGAAGATGTCTCGATAAAATATGGCGCTAATCGCCACAAACGCGCCGGCGCCAAGCACCACAAACACTTGATCCGGCGTAAGGACAATGTGCGTTCCTGGCACCGCGCCAACGACATAGAATTGCAGCCAGGCGTTCACCACAGTTGGCGAGCTGCCCAGGCGCACAACAATGTACAGCGCAGCTAGCCAGACAATAACCTGCAGACATGTAGAATAGCTTGGATACTTGCGCATCCCCCCTATCATACTAAACTTTACAACTGGCGCCAGCGGAAATCTTACTTCTGGAGCTGTCGGCCGAGGTCGGCGACTTCTTCGACCAAGCGGTTGCTGTAACCCCATTCGTTGTCGTACCAGGCGCAGACTTTGACCATGTCACCTTGGATGACGTTGGTGAGCTTGAGGTCGACAATGGCGGAGTGGCTGTTGCCGATGTAGTCGCTGCTGACCAGCTCTTCTTCGGTCACAGCCAAGATGCCTTGGTAGAACGGCTCGGCGGCGGCTTTCTTGAAGGCTTCGTTGACTTCGTCGATGGTCACTTTGCGCTTGGTAATAATTACGAAGTCGCTCAGCGACACTACTGGCGTGGGCACGCGCACTTCAAAGGCGCCAAAGTTGTCTTTGACCGCTGGCAGCGCCTTGGCGGTAGAAATTGAAGCGCCGGTGGTGGTGGGGACGATATTCTCGGCGGCCGCGCGGCCATCGCGTAGCGCTTTACCGCCGGGCGCGTCTTGTAGTTTTTGGCTGGCGGTGTAGCTGTGGATGGTAGTCATCATTACTTTTTGAATGCCAAAGCTAGCTTCCATGATAGCGAGTACCGGCGTGACGCAGTTGGTTGTACAGCTGCCGTTGCTGACGACATCGGGAGCGTCTTTTAAAGCGTCTTCATTAACGCCCAGGATCACCGTGGCGGCGCTATCCGCGCTGTCGCCCTTGGCCGGTGCGCTAATAACCACTTTTTTGGCGCCGGCGGTAATGTGGGCGCGGGCTTTGTCTGGCTCCACAAAAAAGCCGGTGGATTCGATAACCACATCCACACTCAAGTCTTTCCAAGGCAAGGTGGCGGGGTCTTTTTCGGCTGTTACGCGGATCTTCTTGCCATCAACAATAATGTTCTGGTCGTCAAAGCTAACTTCGCGGCTGTAGGTGCCGTAGTTGCTATCGTGCTTGAGTAGATATGCCAGAGTTTTAGTGTCGGTGAGGTCGTTAATGGCGACGATCTCTACATCGCTGCGGTCAAAGGCGATTTTGAAGGCGTTGCGCCCAATCCGCCCAAAACCGTTAATTGCTATTTTTGTGGCCATAAGATTCCCCCGTTTAGACATTAGCAGTTTCGTTTTCAATTGTACGAGGTCTACCCTCTTTAGGCAACAAGGAGGGGCTATAATCGGTCGAGGAGTTTGTGGTCGCTGACATACTGGAACGCTCGTTTGTGTAAATCGTACTCGAATACAGCGAGCGCTTCTTCTAGCGTGAGCCACTTATAGGCGTCATGTTCCCAGCTGACTGCAACGTCCGGTATGTCCGCCAGTTTCTCGGCAAAAATAATCCATGTGCCGTAGCCGTGGGGCAGGCGCGGCTCGCTACAAGCAAAGACAACTCGCGGATTACTAAGCGTGATATTTGCTTCTTCCTTGGTTTCGCGGATTACCGCGGCGCGTAAGTCCTCGCCTGTTTCCACTGTGCCACCTGGCAAGTCCCATTCGCCGGCCCGGCGCATGTCAGTTTTGCTGCGGCGCAAAGCCAGTAGTTTACCCTCGCTGTTCATAATCAGCGACTTTACAACCGTAAATGGGTACGGCTCTACTTTTTGTTCCACCGAGCGATCGACTCCTCGATAACCTTTTTGGCTTCAGAGACATCGCCCCAACCCAGGACTTTGGTCGAGCCCGGCTTCTTCAGGTCTTTATAATGCGTAAAGTGGTGCTCGATTTGCTGTTTCCAGCGCTCGCCGAGGTCGTCTAGGCTGTTTATGCTGTCGCCGGTGTCGCGGTCGTCGGCTGGCACCACTACAATCTTTGAGTCCATGTCGCCGTCGTCTTCAAAGTGCAGCACGCCAATTATCTTGGCTTCCATGTACACACCAGTTGCTACAGGGCCGCAAACCACCAGGGTGTCCAGCTCGTCGCCGTCTTCGTCCAGCGTCTGCGGGATAAAACCGTAGTTTACGGGCTTGGCAAAGATTTTGGGCTCCACGCGGTCCAGCTTAAAGCAGGCGTTTTTACGGTCCCATTCAATCTTCATGTTCGAGCCCATGGGGATCTCGACCACGGTAATCACTGCGCCATTTTGCCAGTCGCCGGGGGTTAAAATTGCGTTAAAGTCAGCCATGAGGATGCTCCTATCTCTCGTTTTCTTCAGGTTTATTGTACTATTAGAATAAGTGTATGGCTAGTATCATCGGGCATCGCGGCGCGGCAGGACTAGCGCAGGAAAATACCATCGACAGCATCAAGGCGGCGATTGACGCCAAGATTGACGCTGTAGAGTTTGATATCCGCCGCACCAAAGATGGCCAACTGGTGGTGCTGCACGACCGCGGCACTGGCCGGGTTGCAAAGGAGCACGGCACGATTCGCGACCTAACTCTGGCCGAGGTGCGCAGCATCATCCTCAATAACGGCGAGATGGTGCCGACACTGGACGAAGTGCTCACGGCCGTCGGCAGCAAGCCGGCCATCATTGAAACGAAAGACGAGGGCGTGACCGAAGAACTGGTGCACGTGCTGGCGCGCCACCCAAAGGCTCGCCCAATTTTTGCCTCCTTCCGTCATGAAGAGTTACGTCGGCTGCAGGCCGCTTTTCCACACGTCCATATATATGTGCTCGAACACCTCAGCCCCATTGACATCATTAACAGCGCCCGTGGACTGCGCGCCTACGGCATTGGTCTTAATAAGTGGCTGATGAACCCCTTTACCTATTATCTGGCCAAGCACTACAGCCTGGAGCTGTACGTCTACAGTGTGAACAGTCCGCTGCTCGGCGCGTTTTTTAAGCTTTTTTATCCACGGGTGCATCTGTGTACCGATCACCCGGAGCGGTTTATACACATGAAACGGAGCAAACATGATCGTCCACTTTGATCATTCTGAGGCGCTGACGCCGAACATCACCAGCTTTTATTTTCGGCCGACCGGCAAGATCCAGCAAGTCGCCGGGCAATTTACCGAAATCCACTTGCCGCACGCCCAGCCCGACGACCGCGGCGAAAAACGCTGGTTTACGCTCAGTAACTCGCCCACCGAATCCATGCTAGCTATTACTACCCGACATGCGGCCGAGCACGGCAGTACCTTTAAAGAGGCGCTGTGGGCGCTTAAGCCTGGAACTGAACTGAGCCTGGCCGACCCCATGGGCGACATGGTCTTGCCGAAAGACCCAAAGCGCCCGCTGCTGTTTGTGGCCGGCGGCATGGGTATTACGCCGATGCGCAGCATGCTTAAATGGCTGCTGGATACGCACGAGCAGCGGCCGATCCGTTTGTTGCACGCCGTTCAGAAAGCGGAAGACCTCATTTTTGCCTCGCTCTTTAAAGAGTACTCGATGGATTACACGCCGATTGTCAGCACCCCAGCGCCCGACTGGACCGGCGAGCAAGGCCGGCTCACACCGGAGCGCATGCTGCAATCAGCCCAGAGCGACCAGGCACTGATCTACCTGTCTGGCCCTGAACCAATGGTTGAAGTCTTTGAAAAGGGCCTCAAGGACTTGGGCGTCGCGCCAGAACGCATTCTTACTGACTCGTTCCCAGGATATAGCGTTATTTAGCCACTTCTTGGCGTTTGTGCTCGTTCAGATACTCGCGGATGCGCAGGGCTGCCGTGGCGCCCTCGCCGGTAGCGCTGGCGATCTGCATGGTGGCACCGCTGTGCACGTCGCCGGCTACGAATACGCCGGGCATTGCTGTTTCGAGCTCGGCATTACTCTTTACAAAACCAATTTCATCTAAGCTGATGCTACTACCTTGCAAGAACTCGGTATTGGGTTTGAGGCCAACGAACACGAACACGCCATCGGTCGGGAACTCTACTTTTTTGCCGCTGGCTTTGTCGGTGCCAAGCACTTTAGTGACTTTGCCGTCCGCGCCGACAATTTCGTCGGTGGTAGTGCCGAGATGCACGGTAATCTTGTCTTTATAATTATTGAATAGGTCGTGCTGCAGAACTTCGCTGGCACGGAGCTGAGAGCGCACCAGCAAATCAATATGGCTCGCAAAACGGGTCAGAAACAACGCTTCCTGCACTGCTGAGTTACCGCCGCCAACCACTACCAAACGCTTATCGCGGTAAAACGCGCCGTCGCAGGTGGCGCAGTAATGTACGCCGTGGGCGTAATACTCTTGTTCGCCGGGCACGCCGACTTTTTTGTAGTCACTGCCCATGGCCAGCAGCACGGCGTGGGCGCGCATGGGGCCGCTGGTGGTCTCCAGTAGTTTAAACTCGCCTTCGTCGGTGATTTTGGTGACTTCGCCTAGCTCAATCTTGGTACCAAAGCGCTCGGCCTGCTGCTGCAGCTGATCGGCATATTCCAGCCCGGCGATGCCTTTTGGGAAGCCCGGATAATTGTCGATCCAGTCGGTCACCGCCGCCAGGCCACCGACAACGCCGCGCTCAAATAATAAGGTGTCGATATCTTCACGCGTGGTATAAATTGCCGCACTCAGCGCTGCCGGACCGGCGCCGACTACAATCACGTCATGAACGGGAATCGGTTGTTCGTCTGCCATAGTGTTATGCAATTGCGGGAGCGAGTTTGGCCAAGTTATAGCCAACGACTACCTCGCGGGAATCATCGTGTTTAGTAACAACGGTTACCGGAACCGTCAGAGAGCCGCTGAGCGCTAGCGCCTCAGCTTGGCGCTCTGGGTTGGTGTCCAGGTTCACCACGTCGTAGCTATGGCCCTTGGCATCTAACCACTTTTTAACCATGCCGCAGTAGGCGCAGGTGTTGGTAGTAAAGATAGTGATGCTTTTGACCATATTCCCCTCCAGGAAGTTTTGTTTTTATCGTTCCTCTTATTATATATAGCGCTTATGCTGTATGCAAGGCGCTATATATTGTGTTTTTTACTATCCGCCAATAGAGTGGAGCGTCACGTCGAACACTAGATCGGCGTTGGCCGGAATGCCCGAACCAGCCGGCGGATTGGCGCCGTAAGCCTGGGCGGCGGGGATGAGCAAACGGCGGGTACCGCCAACTTTCATGCCCGGGATGCCGTTGGTCCAACCCTGGATAACCTGGCTGAGTCCAAAGGTGGCGGTTTGGCCGGTGTCGAGCGAGCTTTGGAAGATAACCCCGGTGGCGGCCACGGCACCAGTGTAGTCGACGGTAACTGTATCGCCCGCTTGCACGGTGTCGCCAGTACCAACGGTCGTGTCGGTGGTCTGCAGGCTATCCACATGATCAACGGGAGTAAAGCTGGCCAATTTCGTGCCTTGCAGCTTACCACTTTGACTGGACGAATCGCCAGTCTGCGCCTGGGTTTTACTGGTTGCGCTGTTATTCACGGTTTTGGCCTCCTTGTTGTCTTTATATAATTGCCAGATCAGCAAAAAGCTACCGGCAAAGGTAAATGCAAAAAATAAAATAGCGATGACCATTGCCACCACACGTTGATGCGGACGTGTTTCTGCCACGATGTTCCCTCCAATACTTCCAAGCTAATGATACGCGGTCAGCCCACCGCTAACCATCTGTGCATCTAGCATAGCACAAGCTTAGAAAGAAAATTAAACGCTTGGAATCCTCACATTAGTGGGCGTCTGGGCTGTCGGTTCCTGTTACAGTGCCCGTCGTATCATTCTCTGCTCTATACACCCATATTCCCTTCCAAAAAGCAGTGAACTCGTTAGCGGATGCATCCCCAAGCTGCGTCCGCATTGCGGTCACTATGTTCTGGTGTAAACGGGAATTGGGGTCGCCTATAGGATCCATCGGAATCGCCCAACCGCACGCCACCTGCTCTACTGTTGTCGGGCCCAGATAGTTCCAATGTGCGCCTTTTGTCTGAAAATCAATCTGTGTAAATGCCGCTTCGGGATCATAAAAGAGGTGGCGCGGGTGCTGGTCTGAATCGAGATCACGCTCCGCTGTCGTGGCGCACGACCGCATAAGTTGCTCAAGATGTTCTAGTGGCACCGCGCTCCGTTCTTCCATCGTCATTTCCAGCCAAGGTTTGCCAGGCGCTCGTTCTACCACCACCGCGCCGCAAACTTCGCCTGTATCAGAAACCAATCTTTCGGTGCCGGCAACTATTTGCTCATATCCCTCTTGACCCTTTGCCCTAAGCAGCGGGATAAACCGTATTTTGCGTGTTGTGTCGGGGCTGGGCAATTCGCCGTAGCTCCTGGTCGTTAAATCGTAGTCGGGTCGGCACTGAAGTTTTAGGATTTTGCCATCCGCTGTCTCGTACACGTAGGAACTACTGCTGTCGCCGCTGATAAAGCCCTCGATGTCTTCCGGCCGTACTTGGCCTGATCGCAGCTGATTGAAGATTCTGGTGGCTTGGTCGCGGTAGGGGGCAAAGTCTGTCTCAAGTTCTTCTATTTGGCGATTGAGCTCAGCGTGTTGCTCTCGTGCATCCACATCTGCATCGGGAGATACCGGCAGTGCCGGAAGATCGAGCATACGACGTACATCGGGGTCCAGGAGGTCAACATGGACGTCTATCTGGGAAGGCGTCCGACCGAAACCAATTATGTCTTCGGCTTCCCTAATGTCCATCGCTGCCGCCTGGTTGTATCCGTCGCTATCCTGCTGGGCGTATGTGAGATTCCAGCCGCCAAACGCCGCGTTGCAGGCCTCCAGCTCCCGGCCATTGGCATGCTCAACACGCACGGCTTCGATGCCATGAAAAGCCGCCTGGCGGGCCAGTTGCCGCACCAGATATACCTCCCAATCGGCTCCCAGCCGCGGAAGATCGCCCAGCCCAACCTGGAGCGTGGGCACCCCGAACTCGCTGAGTCTTATCGCGCCGCCCAACTCCATGTCATCGTAGCGGACATGCAACCTGCCGGATTCCGTGTCGTAGCGTGTTTCCACAGGCAACTCACTCGGCTGTTCGGGCGTAACGCCGCCAAGCGGAATATCCGGCGGGTTGCCATAGGCGGCTTCCAACCGTTCCCACTCAGCCTCATGTCGCCATAGTGTGGCGAGCTGCTCGGCCGCGGCCTCACCAAAACGCGCGCGTACCGCCGTGAGCACATGCTGGGCCAGTTGCGAATCCTCCACCTCTCTGGAATCAATAAGATTGTAACCGCTAGCCCACTGTAGTGCTATATCTTCGGCGGTGGCTGGCTCTACCCGTTCGTACTCTGGAGTGTTGTAGTCGACTTGCGTAAAACTCTTTTCGGGATGGTGGAACAAGTGGCGGGTGCCGTAGTCCGGCACGATGTGCCTCTCGGCTGCCTCGCTGCAGGTTTCAAGCAGTTGCTCGACGTGTGCCAGCGGCACGGCCTCCTTTTCTGCCCGCGTCATATTTTCCCAAGCTTTACCAGGTGCGCGCTCTACCACCACCGCGCCGCAAACTTCTCCCTCGTTAGAAACCAACGCTTCAGTGCCGGCAACTATCTGCTCAAAACCGGCGCTGCCCCGCCCTCTCAGTAGGGGAATGACGTACTCCTCGCGCGTGGTGTCCGGGTCCGGCAGGCCGGTGTGCGTTTGCCTCTCGGGGTCAAGTTCTGGCTGGCATTGTAGCTTGAGCAATGTGCCGTCTGGCATTTCGTATACCACTGAAGTGCTGCCTTCGGCGCTGACAAATCCCTCAATTTGCCCCAGGGACACCCCACCGGATCGTATCTGAGTGAAAATCTCGCGTGCTCGCTCGCGGTATGGCTCGAACGCCGTTTCCAGTGTGTGCAGGTCGCGTTCCAGGTCGGCGTCAAGGGCTGTCGCAGCCTCTGCGGGCCGCGGCCCGTCGGCTACTTCGGTCGCTTCCGCTGACTCAGGCGCCGCAGGAGTGTCGCCTCTTGGCCCGTCTGCCCCAATTGGCTCGGTAACTGGTCTTTTACGAGGGTCATCGCCGCGGGCGGCGGCAATGGCTGTGCTACCGGCGTACCGAGGCGCATCATCATGCTGAGATGCATAATCGTTAGTCTCCAGGCTTTTCCAATAAGCCAGGTCATCTGCATGGTAGTCCTGTCTATCGATATGCGGCGCGGTGGGCTCGCGTGGTGTGGCAGCAGGCCGGTCCGCCGCAGCTGCATCACTTATGGGTTCAGGGGTATCTAGTGCAGTGGGTTCGCGCGTGGTAGGGTCGTCGGGGTATATATCCATCTCAAGGAGGAGATTATACCGCAAAGCCTAGTGCACACCAAACAGGTGTGGCGTTGTCTAGCCGGCGATGTCGTACTTTTTGAGCTGCTTTTTGCCCGATTCGGTGTGGCGGTTCTGAAGCTTAAGCAGCTCGGCGTAGATGCCGTGGGTTTTGGCCAGCGTTGCCGGCGAGCCGGTTTCGTCTACTTTACCATTCCGGAGCGTAACAATCTGGTCCACATTCTGGATGGTGCTCAGGCGGTGAGCGATGATAATTGTGGTGCGGTTTTTCATCAGCCGTTCCAGTGCCTCCTGCACCGTGTGCTCACTGCGGCTGTCTAGGCTGCTGGTGGCTTCGTCCAAAATGAGCACCGGCGCGTCTTTGAGCAAGGCCCGGGCGATGGCAATACGCTGCTTTTGGCCGCCGCTCAATTTAAGGCCGCGTTCGCCGATCTCGGTGTCGTATTTTTTGTCGAACTTCTCGATGAACTCATGGGCATTGGCGGCCCGAGCCGCCGCTTCAATCTCCCTGGCGCTGGCAGTTGGCCGGGCGTAGGCGATATTTTCGCGGATGGTGCCGCTAAACAGCGCCGGCTCCTGGAAGACTACGCCAATGCCGGCCCGCAGGCTGGCTTGGGTTACGTCGCTGACGCTTTGGCCATCGATGCGAATCTGTCCGTCGCTCACATCGTATAAGCGCAGCAGCAGGTTGGTGAGCGTGGTTTTGCCCTCGCCACTTTCGCCTACCAGCGCCACCTTGCTGCTGGGCTGCACACTAAAGCTCACGCCGCGCAGCACAGGTGAGTCGGCCGAATAGCTAAAGTGCACGTCATCAAAAACGATTTCGCCCTGTTTAATCTTCAAGGCTGGTGCGTCCTCGCGATCAGCAATTTCCGGCTCCTGGTCCAGCACTTCAAAGTAATCACGTGTGTTAGCCACAGCTCGCTGCGTTTGATCCACCAAAAAACTAATCGTAAAGATGGGGATGCGAATCAGCATAGCGTACTGAATCAACAGCACCATCGTACCGATGCTGTACACGCCGCGCGCCGTTTCCACAAAAATATAGGCAAATACGGCAAAAAAGATTAGGTTAAGCACCAGTCGGCGGTAAATGTCCTGGCTGTGCCAGAGCTTGCTTTGCGGCCGGGTGGTGGTGATAACCGTGTCGTAGCGCTTGCTAAAAAACTTGAGTTCGCGCGTTTCCTGCAAGAAGCTCTTGACCACTCGCACCTGCCCCACCGCTTCGGCAAAACGGCCGCTGGCGATGTCTTGCTCTTCATTAATGACTTTCTGATAGGCGTGCCATTTACCACTGGTGCGCAGAGTAATGAGGATAAAAACCGGATATAAAAACAGTAGCATCACCGCCACCGGCCAGGCGTAATACGCCACCACAATCAGCGAGAAAATGGTACTAAACAAAAACTGCAAAAAGTTGTTGCTAACCGTTTGCATAAAACTGCTGACCTGGCTAATGCCACGGCTCATGCGGTTAATGATCTTACCGCTCAATTCGGTATCAAAATAGCCTTGCGGCAGGCTGAGGATGTGCTCGTAATAGCGCTGGCTGAGCAGGCGCTGCAGGCGCACGGCCATTAGGTCGCCGATATAGCCGCCGATGTTGCTAAACAGGTTCTGGCCAACGTCGGTCAGAAAAATGAGTCCAGCGTACACAGCTACGATAGTGACATTGGCGTGCCCGCCACTCACAATTTTGGTAGCTTGATCGATGGCGCCTTTGGTGAAAATCGGTGTCAGCTGGCTCATGGCCGCCAGCAAAATGGTAAATACCGAAATGCCCGCGTAGTAGCGCCACAAACTCTTCGTAAACCGGATAATGCGCGTCAGTTCGTGCACTAGATTCTCTCCGCTTGGAGCTCGCTGGCAGCCGCTACCGCTACCTCGTTGAGCAGCGCGGCCACTTCTTGGTCGGTGAGCGTTCGCTCAAAACTGGCAAGTTGCAGCCGCAGCGTAATCTGCTTGTGTGCGGCATCGTCCTCGCGCTGGTAGATGTCCAGCGGCGCAAGGCTGTGATAGGTCTGCTCGGGGCGGCGCTGGCTAATCTGCTGGGCCACAAACGCAAACACGTCGGCGTAAGAAGTCCTGGCTGGCACTTTCAAGCATAGATCTTGTTCAACCGCTGGGAAGCGCGGCAAGGTACGGTAGGTACTGGCCTTGTCGCCAGCCAGCAGCGCGGCAACCCCAATCTCAAAGGCCGCCGTTTTTTCGGGCAGCTTGAGCTTAGCGCGTACGCTGGGCTTCAGTTCACCAATCACGCCAAAACTGTCGTCCGTTCCAGGCAAGAACACCACGGCTGAGCGCCCTTCGTCGAACAGCACATCTTGTTGTTGGACGTGGGCGGTCAGCGGGCGGTACTCAAAGGTCAAACCCACGGCCCGGCCGAGCGCGTCTAGATATTGCCTGGCTTCGTAGTATGCAGCGCCGGGCCGATCTGTTTTGGCAGCGGTGTATACAAAGCCGAGGTTATCAAACTCTATTGGCAGGCCCTGATCATCGAGAGAACCAACATCATGCACGCTGCCCATTTCAAAGAGTGCAAAATTCTGGTAGCCGGCTTTGACGTTGGGGTGGACTTTATCTAACAAGCTGGGCACCAAGCTCAAACGGTAATACTGCAAGTCCGGACTGAGAGCATTGCCCACTTGGAAGGCGCTGTCCCGGCTCTGGCCCACTTTGTCCAGCAAATTGCCGTGCACGAAGCTGTAACTCAACACTTCGTTCGCACCGTAAGCAGCCAGATTATGACGCAGTAGGTTTTTGAGCGCGATCATGCGATCTTTCGCCGGCGACTCAATGCTGCGCCGCGGCAGCTCGAGCGGCAGATGGTCGTAACCGTACAGGCGGCCGACTTCCTCAACCACATCTTCGGGGATTTCGATATCAGTTCGCCAGAACGGTGCGCCGACGGTTAGTTGGCTGTCTTGTATGCCTACCTGGCACTCGACGTTTGTCAGCAGCCGCTGCATGTCCTCGGCGGAGAGCGATAGGCCCAGGCGCTCATTAATAAACTGCGTGCTGAGCGTAACTGGCGGGTGTATGTTGCCACGCTGCTGCGCCTCTTCAGACACGTGATTATTGTCGATGAGCGGGCTGGCTACCTTGCCACCGGCCTCGGCGCGAATTTCGTTTACAATCTTGCCGAGCACTGCCAGGTTTTGCAACGGGCTCTGACCTTTATTGAAGCGTGTAACCGCGTCGGAAAGCACGCCGTGGTGCATGCTGGTGCGTCGGATGGAGTACATATCGAAGCTGGCAGACTCCAGGATGATGTTTGTGGTGTGCTCGTCCACCTCGGTGTCGGCGCCGCCCATAACGCCGCCAAGGCCAATGGCCTGCTTGTCGGTGGCGATCAGAATAGCGTCTTCACGCGGCTCAATCTCTTTGCCGTTTAGGAGCTTGAGTTTCTCCCCGGCGTACGGTTTTCGCACCACAATATGGGCGCGGTCGCCGCCACTCAGCGCTTTGACTTTATCGTAGTCGTAGGCGTGCAGCGGCTGGCCGGTGAGCAGCATGTACCAGTTGGTGTAATCCACAATATTGTTGATCGGCCGCGAGCCAACTCGCGCCAGATCCACCTGCAGCCACACCGGGCTGGGCTTGAGCTGTACGCCGCGGAGCGCGATGGCGGTAAAACGCGGCACGAGGTCGGGGATTTCGTTTTGGACTTCTAGTTGCAGTTCGTCTGTTTCGATACCGGGGAGCTCAGGCTGCTGTTTGTACCACTCGGGGCTTTTGTAGGGACGGCCGTAAAGGCCTTCTATCTCACGGGCGACGCCAAGGTAGCCAAAGCAATCTGGCCGATGGGTGAACATTTTGTTCTCTATATCAATTATGACGTCATCATGTGTGTGGTAGGCGTCGGCAAAACTAGTGCCCGGCGCGTGATCGCCGTCGACTTCTAAAATGCCGTTGTGGTCGTCGCCTAGGCCTAATTCCTTGGCGCTGGCTAGCATGCCGTTGCTAAGCACGCCACGAATCTCACGCTTGCCGAGCACGAATTTCTCGGGGTCAAAATAGGTTGCCGGCACGGCTGCGCCCGGTGGCAGCCACACAGCCGTCATGCCAGCGCGGACGTTAGTCGCGCCACAGACCACTTGCACGTGGCCGTTCTCGTCGCGGTCCACGTCTTGCACTTTGCCACCGTCGTCCACTTTGCAGAGGTGCAGATGGTCGGAATCTGGATGGTCCTCGCAGGCCACCACTTTGACGAGCAGCGCGCTGTCGTATTTCACGCCAAACGGTGTGACTTCTTCTACGGCGCCCAGCTGCGCGCCAATTTTTTGCACGAGGTCATCTAAACCATTGGGCGCAGGGTCACCAGCCGAATGGTTGTGCTCGTTAATAAATTTGAGTGCTGCGGTACTAAGCTTCATCCGCGGCCTCAACAATCTGCTTTTGCACTTCGGCAAGTTCTTCGTCGGTCATTTTGGGGCCTTCAAACGATGCTAAATAGCCGGGATATTGTTTGAAGAATGCGGTGTGTTTCGGGAACTTACTGCGGTCGTCTTGTATGCCGTGCATGGGATAGAGTTTGGCATGGACGTGCGCCACACCTTCGCCTTCAATAACCATGCCTACTTTGGGTACGGCAAAGGCTTTTTGCAGGAGTTTCGCGACTTTTTTGACAGCCAGCATGAAGGCCGTCAGTTCATCCTCACTCAGGTCAAACATGTACGCGCCGATGTTCTTCTTTGGGGCAATCACTGTCTGCCCCAGTGTGTTGGCAAAGGGCGTCAGGAACGCAACGTGGGTATCGTCTTCCCAGACTTTGTAGCTAGGTAACTCGCCGTCGGCGATTTTTTCAAACAAACTTTTGTCGGCCATAATTATCCCTTTGCAATTCGCTCTGTTAATTCGTCCATGGTCTGCATGAATGCCGCTTCCAGATCAATCTGATAGTTGCCTGCCAGCACCAAGATTGACCACAAACAATCGGCCAACTCGTGCTTCAGTTTGGCGTCCACGTCGTCGATGTCGCGCATGTTCTCCTTGGCCATGACCAGTTCCATAAGCTCGCCGACGTCAGTCACAAAACCCATGGCTCGATCCTTGGGGCCCCAGGGATTATTGCCGCGCTTTTTGTTGAGCTCAGCGTACTTATTGCTTATTTCAATAGCCCGTACTTGCAAGTCTTTTAGATCACTCATGCAAATTGCCTCAAAAAATCTAGTTTACCGGATTCAAAATGACGGATGTCTTCGATGCCGTATTTCATCATCACCAAACGCTCAATGCCGCAGCCCCAGGCAAAACCCGTATAAACGCTTGGGTCGATGCCGGCCATGTTGAGCACATTGGGATGGATCATGCCGCAGCCCAACAGCTCGATCCAACCACTGTAACTACAGATGCTGCAGCCTTGTTTCTTGCAGAACGGACAGCTGAGGGCAAATTCAAAGCTCGGCTCGGTGAATGGGAAGTAGAACGGCTGCGTTTTGACATCCAGCTCTTGTTGGTAGTACTCCTGCAAAAATGTTTTGAGTGTGGCCATCAGTTGGCCGGCGTGTACGCCTTTGCCTACATATACACCTTCCATTTGATAAAAGGTGTGTTCGTGGCGGGCGTCGAGATCTTCGTTGCGGAAGACCCTGTCGGGGATCAGCACTGCGATTGGCCTGTCTTGCTCCAGATCGTGCTTGTACTTTTGCAGTATCCGATTTTGCATGGTGCTGGTGTGAGCCGGCGCGATAAACGGTTTGCCGTTTTTGTCGGTCTGGGTGGTCATGAAGGTGTCAAAATCGTCGCGCGCCGGGTGGCCCTCTGGAAAGTTGAGGCTGCCGAACATGTGGTAGTCGTCGTCCAGCTGGCGTGACTCGGCAATCGTAAAGCCCATGCGGTAGAAAATGTCGCTGATGGTTTCGATTTCGGTGGTTAGCGGATGTTGGCTGCCTTGTGCTGCTGCAAAAGGCTGCGGGCGTCTGTCCAGCGGTACATTGCTATCAAACGGCGCGGTGACATCGATAGACGGCAGCGCAGCAACCTGCTGTTCGTGCTCCGCTACTAACTCTTCCAGCTCTTGCTTTAGCTGGTTAATCTCTTGTCCAAAAGCACGGCGCTCTTCGGCCGGCAGTTTGGGAATTTCAGCGTATAGCGCACGGAGCTCGGACGCCTTTAGGATGTCGGACTTTTGAGGGAGTTCGGCAAGCCGGCTCTTAAGCTGCTCGGCAACTTCAGCAACGCGGGGGTTTTGGTAGTTCATCAGCCTCAGTATAGCAAGGAGTAGTCGCCGCTGCCAGCCTCTGGCCGTAAAAGCCATCAGCGGGCAAACTGGAGTCAAAAACACACCAACCTTTGTCTTGACGGCTGGGGCAACTACGCGCATTCTGGCGTATGCAAAAAACAACCCACCAAAGCTATACTAGGAGTACCATGATGGCCGCACCAAGCGCTACCAACCAAGATATATTGCGTACCATCCAAGATCTGATGCAACTAACTGGTGATGGCTTTGCCGGACTCAGTCAACGAATGGATCGGCTCGAAGTGCGAATGGGCAATCTTGAGGTTAGGATGGGGGATCTGGAAGAGCGGATGGATAGCGTCGAGAGTCGTCTCAGCCAGATTGAGCTAGAGCTGCAAGCCGTTCGCATCACGCTGCGTGAGCACGACTTGCAACTGTCGCAATTAAGACAAATCTGCCAGGAGCTCCACAACCACCATAAAGCCTACATCAACGATGTTTCGGATATCCTCGACCGCATTGCTATACTAGAAGACCGTACACCGCTAGCCACCAAGGCCGAGGTGCGAGAGCTACAAACCAGGCTGCAAGTCGTTGTACGCTGGGCCATCCGGGCCGCTAAAACCATGCATGTACCGCTAAAGTTACCAAAGTAGGAGAAACATATGGCTAATTTTTCATTTGACGTAGTGTCCGAATACGACAAAGCAGAGATGAACAATGTCTTTGACCAAGCCAAGCGCGAAATGGACACTCGTTACGACTTCAAAGGCACGCCCGCCGAACTAGAATGGCTCAACGCCGACAAGACCGGCCTCAGGGTAACGGGCAGCGGCGAATGGCAAATTGACGCTATCTTAGATATTGTGCGCAAGAAGCTCGCCACCCGCGGCCAAAGCCAAAAAGTGCTGGACGTTTCTAAAGATGCGGTCGTGGCTAATCTCAAGACCACTAAAGAAGTGCCATTCAAACAAGGTTTGGACCAGGACAAAGCCAAGAAGGTTACCGGCCTCATCCGGGAGCATTTCCCCAAGGTCAAGCCACAAATCCAGGGCGACGCCGTGCGTGTTATGAGCAGCAGTAAGGACGACCTACAAGCCGTCATGCAGCTGCTCAAAGCTCAGGATTTTGACTTTCCGCTGAGCTTCACTAATTACCGCTAGCAGGCGCAACTGGCTTGGCGTCGGGTTCTGGCGCCAGTGGCGGAACGGCGAAGTTGCTGATGCCGTTATCTTCACTCACCGACCCAGAGAAATCCGATGGCGCATGCACGATCACGAAAAGATTGCTCGGGCCGTCGGGACACAGCACGTCACAGCGCTGACTGGGATCTACGGCGCTGGCATCAACAATGAGCGTATCGCCCTGTTCACTTATAGCCAAGCTATGCGTGTCTGTCGATCCGACAGAGTGGATTTCGACGCTGTAGGTATCGTCGGTTTGGAAACTGTATTCGACGTTATTCATGTATCTAAACTCGACGTGGGCAAAGGGTTGCTCGGCTATAATGGTGCGGTGTTGCAGCGCGCCCGCGCGGGCGGCTATCTCGGACTTCACATCAAAGCCAATGGCTGTGCCCATGGAGCTGCCGAGCACAAATCCGGCAATTAGGGCAGCAGTAGCCCAGCCCGGGAACGCCCAGCGGCGTTTTACCATACTGTAACCAGTGACGATCCAGGCCAGACCAATCACTATCCCAACTAAAGCTAGGCACCACATGCCCCAGCCTTCTTCGCGCCCCACAGGAAAGACGGTCACGCCGGCCATTTGTAGACCATGCATAAAACCATATGTCACTGCCGCGATAACTCCGGCACAAAGCGCAAGCCCGGTGATAATAAAACCCACGCCCACAATGATAAGTAGCAGGCGGACGATAGTGCCGATAACTCCACCAACAACGTGACCAGCACGACGTGCTGCGTGGGAAACATCGGCCCGGTCAACCACGTCTTTAAGCGTATCCACGGTCACGGGTAGGCCTTGCATTTGTAAGCGCTCGCTCGACGTTTTGGCCTCTGGCGCCAGCAACCACAGCACTAGATACAGCAGTATGCCCATACCGCCAGAAAAGGTGAGTAGCACAAAAACCAACCGCACTGCGATCACTGGTATACCAAAGAACGCCGCTAGTCCGGCCGCCACGCCGGCAAGCATAGCGTTGTCGGTATCACGGAAGAAACGGCGCCGTGGTGCTTCGGCCGCATGCGTCGGTTGAACCTTGTCGCCGTCGCCAAACTCACTCGGCTCACCAAGCTGTTTTTTTAGATAATTGACGTCCTTGGCTAGCACCACCTTATCGCCAGTTATATGTCGCTCAGCCAAAAGCTCGGCCATGCGCGACTCCACTTCCTCGATTACCTCATGATCGTCACCAACCTGCTTGGTAATTTCCTGCAAATAGCGCTGCAGCTGCTTGTGGGCGTCAACCGAAATCGTAAACGATTGCCGACCCAAATGGATAGTAATAACTTCGTTCATGATGCTCCTTTCTTGAGGGCAGCAATTGACGCGCTCAGGCGCTTGTAGGTTTGCTCCAGAGCGGCTAGCATGGCGTGGCCGTCGTCGGTCAGCCAATAGTATTTGCGCGGCGGACCTTGCTCCGACTCCTGCCATTCGTAAGCCAGCAGTTTGTCGCGGCCAAGCCGGCTGAGCAGGGGGTAGAGCGTGCCTTCCACGACTAAGAGTTCAGCGCCACGCAGTTTTTGAATGATATCCGAGCTATACACTTTGCCGTCCTTACATAGCAACAGTACGCAGTACACCAGCATACCTTTGCGCATTTGGGTTTCGGCTTGCTGTGCGAAGCTATTATCTATGTCTTCTTCATGCATGCTACTATGCTATACAAGGTACTATTGATTGTCAAGTGCTATATCTTCCCCTTGTCACGCAGTGCGCTATACTGGAAGCATGAGCGATTCCGGCGAACTGTTATCTCGAGCAAAAGAAGTATTAACCCACAACGATCAAGGGTTGTTCACCATCCCCTCCCACGGCCTCTATCCGCACCAGTGGCTCTGGGACAGCTGCTTTATCGCTATTGGCCAGCGCCATTACGACGTAGAGCGGGCCAAAATGGAGATCCTCGGTTTGCTGCGCGGCCAATGGAGCAACGGCATGGTACCGCACATTATTGTCACCCCCGGCCACAAAGAGCGCCGCCACCACGGCATTTGGCATAGCTGGGTCAGCCCCTATGCACCGGATGGCGTGTCGACCAGCGGCATTACCCAGCCTCCAATGCTGGCTGAGGCCGTTGTGCGGGTGGGCAAAAAGTTGCCGCTGGTTGAACGCCGTAGCTGGTACCGCCAAGTGTGGCCGGCGTTGCTGGCCTATCACACCTGGCTGTATACGGAACGCGACCCGCACGGCGAAGGCTTAACCCTGCAAATTCACCCCTGGGAGACTGGCCTGGACACTATCACGCCGTGGATGAGCGAATTAAACAGCCATTTGTTACCCTGGTGGATCCGCTTGCTTGAGAAATTGCGCCTGGTGACGCTGCTGAACTTCCTACGCACGGACACCCGCTTTGTGCCGCACCGGCAGCGCCCCACCAACGTTGAGGCCATGGCGATGTACGATGCGCAGCTGCGCCTGCGCCGCAAACAGTACAACATCGTCCGGATCCTGGATCATTCGCTGTTCGCTATCGAAGACCTGGCCTTTAACTCGATCTTTGTGCGGGCTAACGAACATCTGCGCGCTATTGCCAAGACCATCCGCGCCGAAATCCCGGCCGAACTCCTAAAACGCATGGATTTAACAGTCAAGACATTTGATGAGCTTTGGGACCCTTACACCGAAATGTACTATCCGCGTGATTTTATCACTCACCGCCTCATCAAAGAACCGAGCATTGAGAGCCTGCTGCCGCTCTATGCTGGCTGCATCAGTAAGGAACGCGCGGCGATACTTGTTAAAATGCTGGAGAACGAACACCTGTTTGGCCCGGCGTATCCTGTGCCCACCGCCCCGCTCAATTCCTTATGGTTCGACCCGGTGCGCTACTGGCAAGGCCCCACTTGGTTCAACACCAATTGGCTGATTATCGACGGCCTAAAGCGCTACGGCTACCACGATCACGCCGCAGCCCTCACGGAAAGCATGCTGGAACTTGTGAAAGAGCACGGCTTTTACGAGTACTTTAACCCGCTTGATGGCACGCCGCTCGGTGCGCCCAACTTTAGCTGGACGGCCGCACTCACCATTGACCTTTTGGAGAAACAAACCTAGCATGGGTTCGATTAAACCGCGGCCCCGTCAGCCGGCCTACCGCATGCCGCCGCCCAAGGCTCATAAACAGCAGCCATTGCCGCGTTGGCTAAAGCGAAAAGAGATTTTGCTGGGCGTCGGCGGCTTGTTGGGGTTATTCTTGCTGCTGCATGTATTTGGGCATCATGGATCCCAGATTGCCGCCGATGGCAATGCGTCGCACGCCGGTAAAGTCAATACCGCGGTCTTCGATAAACAGCAGTTTTCGCTAACCAGCGCTTCGAGCCTCTGGGACGTTGTGAATAAACGCCGGCCGCTCAACCCGCTTCACTACGCGCCGGCTCACCTGGCAACTCCGTCGATGCCTATGCGTGACAACATCACCGACGACGAAGCACAAGTAAGCGCTGCCATGGCGCCCGCGCTCCAGCAAATGGTAACCGCCGCCACTCAGGACGGCCTGACCCTGGTGCTGGAGAGCGGTTATCGTTCATACGGCTTCCAGACCAATCTCTACAACAACTACGTGGCCGAACAAGGCAACGCCATGGCCGAATCGGAAAGCGCCCACCCTGGTTACAGCGAGCATCAAACTGGTCTAGCCGTCGACCTCGGGGGCACTTCCAACCCAGACTGCACCTTGCAGTCCTGTTTTGACGCCACTGCCGAAGGCTCATGGCTGATGAGCAATGCTTATAAATACGGCTTTATCCTGCGCTACCCGAAAGGCAAAGAGAATATCACCGGCTACACTTATGAGCCCTGGCACTTCCGCTACGTCGGCACAAGTTTGTCCCTGCAAATGCACAAGCAAGGCGCGCTGACCATGGAAGAATTCTTTGGTTTGGGCGCAGCGCCTAATTATCGTTAACACAGACAACTTGCGCGGCTAAGGCTATTCGGCTGCTTACTAGTGCGCTAGTCGTCTTCGAGTATCGGCTTGTCCAACAGCAGCGGCTCTACCGCCGGCGAGGCATCAGCAATCTTCACCACGTCTTTGTCGACTTTTTTGAGTTCTTTGTGGGCGGTATTAAAATGATTGACCGTGGTGCCTAAGCTGCCACCCAGTTTGTGCATCAGTTGCTCGTAGGTAGCAATGTGGCGCCCCAACTCGCCCACGCGCTGCTGGATCTCTTTGGCCTGCTCTTCTATTTGCAGGCTGCGCAAGCCCTGCAGTACGGTTTGCAGATAGGCCATAAATGTCGTTGGGCTGACGATTATCACATGCTTCTCGCGGAAAGCGTACTCGATAAGGTCGCGCGCCGAAGTGTTGGTGGCGCCGACTTTGTTGATGAGCAGGTCGTAATAAATTGCTTCGCTCGGGATAAACATAAAGGCGTAATCCATAGTGCCTTCGCGCGGGCGGACATACTTGCTGGTTTCGTCGATGCGGTTTTTGAGGTCGGCCTTGAAGGCGCGGGCCAGTAACTCGCGCTCGGATTTGTCTTTGGCTTCGACCAACCGATTGTAGTTTTCAAGCGAGAACTTGGAGTCTACTGGCAGCATTTTGCCCTTATCCAAAATGACAACTGCATCGCAAATGAGGTCGTGCCCAGCTTCGTCTTTGCAGATCTTATACTGCAGCTTGAAGCGCTCTGGCGGCAAGACATTCTCAAGCACTTGGCTCAAATAATATTCGCCGAGCACGCCGCGCTGTTTGGGGTTTTGCAGGACGTTTTGCAGAACTTTTAGCTCGTCTGCGACGCCAACCACGCGTTTATTGGTTTCGTCAAGCTTTGTCAGTCGCTCGGTAACGTCAGCTATGAGTTTGCTGCTGGTGCTGAACTGCTTTTGAATGGAGTCACGCATCAGCTCCTGATTCTTGTCCAGTCTGTCAGTAATTTGAGTCTGCAAACCATCCTTGAGTTTGCTGATATCCTGGCTAAGTTGGGTTAAATCTTGCTTGATGAGCAGCGCGGCGCTGGAATCCGGCGCTGCGTTTCGCCCGCGCAGCAACAGTACGGCCAAAACCGCACAGAGTATTCCAAGGATAATTACCGCCCCAAGCATCGTACTACATAGTGTACATGCTTGTGGTCTTATCTAAAAGCCGCTGCCGGCCGGGACCGGTCGCAACTTGTCTATAAGCGCAAACTCAGGCCGCCGATCCTCTTTGAGCTTCGGCTCGCCGCTACGGCCACCGAGCAAGATAGTCGTATTACCCTTTGGCGTTACCTGGTAGACCGGCTCGTCTAATAAACGACGGGCGGCAAGTTCTTCACCAAAGGCATCAAAGGCGCCCACTTCCCTATAAGCCTGCTCATAAGTAGTGAGTTTGAGGCAGCCTCGCCCGATCAGCTCGTCTGGTGTGGGCTTATCAAATGTAAAAACGCAGTCGGGGTCATACACCCTTGTTGCTTGCCAGGGGGTAAGCGTGTCAGGGTCGTTGTCTTTGATACTCTCGGGCAACATGGCATATATGCTGCCGTCCCAGGTTCGGTAGTAGGGCCGCGTCTTTTTGAGGGGCGGTGGCAAGTGCACATGACGGTTGAAATCATAGCCCCGCCACAAGCCACCACCAATTTCCTTGCGTATCAGCGAGCTAACGATCACCCGGCCCGCGTCTTGGTCGGTGACATCTGGCTGGTATAGCGGATTTTGCAAGATGGTTCCGGCGGTCATGCCAGACAAGAGCTCTGGATCCTTGGCGAGGCGTAGCGGCCCCCGTCCAGTTGTTTTCATTGCCACGCCCAAAGCCACACGCAGCAGAGCCGCCGCGACGCGTTTCCCCGCTTTCGACTGCAGCAACGGATTGTCGTTTTTGGGGTCGCCCTCAGCACTTGTCATATACACATAATACTGTGGCATGGGCTCTCAGCAATGTCCAGCGAGGGTCTAATACACCCTAAAGGCCCGGGCGATAGCCCAGGCCTTATGGAAGCCTCACACTTCCGTACACTCATAATAGTCCGGTCGTTTTTAAAGCACAAGCTGTTTTGTAATTTTTACGCCAACTTGAAAAAACGCCGCAATTTCACCGGCAAGAGATGGAGTACGCCAACGGTCAGCATGCCCATGGCCAGCCCGCCGACGACGTCCAGCGGCGCATGCACACCCAGAAAGATACGCGCCCACATTTCGGCCACTAGTAACGCGGCCAGCAAGGCGCGCCACGGCCAGGATACAAAGAACCACATGGTGAGCACCAGCGCGGTCAGCGCGGTCACGTGTCCCGACGGAAATCCCGGCCCGCCCTGCTGCGCGCGCAGTACGACGTCGTGCATCAATAGAGCCGGGCGAGGCCGATCAATGATATGCTCCAGCAGATACTGCGCCACAAATGACGATCCAAGCGCCGCCACATACTGCCAGGCCCGCCAGCGAAAGCGCGGCACAGCCAGCGCTACAAAGCTCAAGCCTACGAGCGCCCAAACAGCGTCACTGAGCGGCTTAGCGATCTGGTTGGCCAACCACTTTGGTGCCGATACGCCGTTAACGTCACGGAACAGTTGTTGCTCCCAACCCGGCATCGTCCGGTGATATACAGACACCAAAGCCGCCAAGAGCAACACGGCGCCGCCTCCAACCAAACAGATATACCACACTTTGTGCGGGTACGCCGGTTCGGCAGGAGTCGGTTCTGGGATTCGTGAAGCTAGGGTAGCTTTGACAACTTTTTGCGGGGCAGTGTGAGGTTTTGGAGCCATTGTTCTACTCAGTATATCACTTTGCTTCATCGCGCAGCGCCTGGTGCGATGCAAGAAGTGACGAGCCAATAATACCCAGGCCGGCCAGCCCGGTGATTACTTCCGGCACGTTATAAAAAATGCTCAGTAATAGAATGAATGCCAGTGCCAGAATGGTGTAGTGCGCGCCGTGCTCGATGTAGCGGTATTTGGCGAGCGTACCCGTGCGCACCAAAAACACCGTGAGCGATCGTACCCACAGCGCGCCTATGCCCAGCCCGATAGCGATCAACACTACTTGGCTGCTGATCGCGAAAGCGCCGATTACGCTGTCAAACGAAAAGCTGGAATCTAAAATCTCCAAATACACGAATAACCAAAAACCTGCCCAGCCAGCCAGCGCGCGGCCCTTCGTCCCTCGCTGCACGCGCCCCAGTACTTCAGTCAGGCCATGCAGCGCGCTATACACCGCTACGCCAATCATGCCGGCCACAAAGGTTTGGCGGTGATGATGATTGGCTGGCACAAAACTAGCCAGCGCCAGCACCGCCGTAGTGATGAGCGGCGGCGCCCAGTGTTGGGCCAGCTTCTTTAGGGAACGCTCAAAGCTAGTTAGCCACAGCACCTGCTGCTCGGGGTCCACAAAAAAATCAAGCGCGAGTACCAACAAGAAGCCGCCGCCAAAGGCGGCGATCGGCAGATGAGCGGCTTCCAACTTCTGAGCGTACATATCTGGCTGATGCAGCGCCAAATGCACTACTTCACTCCAGCTCAAGCCAGCAGTCAGCGCCACAATAAAAATTGGAAACACAATACGCATGCCAAAAATGGCAATCACGGCGCCCACGGTCAAAAACATCCGCTGCCAGAATTCGGATAGCCGGCCCAAGACCTTGGCGTTTACGATGGCGTTATCGAAACTAAAGGCTATTTCGACCAGCACCAGAATTATTGCAACGCTCAGCGCGCTAAGACCCATGGCAAAACCCACCACCGCCAATCCAACTACGGTAATGACAGCAGTAGACGCAAACGTACGGATTGCCGCAGCGCGCATGAGTCGCCGGCCTACGCCGCTTGCTCGCGGGCAGCTTTAAGGGCGCGAGCCATCCAGAGAAGCTCGGCGTAGACGTTGGTCAGGTTTTTATCGGCGCGTTCCTTGACCTCAGGGTTTATCTGGCCGTCGTCGTTAAACATGTCTTGGACTCGAGGGAAATAGGCGCTGATGGAGGTAGCCACGAGGCCCATTTCTCGCACCGTGGTCACCAGCGCTTCCACGGCCCGCACGCCGCCCCAGCTGCCATTGCTGGCGCCGGCTAGAGCGACTGGTTTGTGGTTGTAGGTTTCTAGTTCGCTGTCCAGTAGTCGTTTGAGCGTGCCGGGAAAACTGTGGTTGTACTCGGGGGACACTATAAAAAAAGCGTCGGCGCGGGTGGTGATGTCGGTGTACTTCGGGTCTTTGCCCTCGGGATCGTTGCCGTCGCCGGGCAGATTAAAATCGTTGGGATCAACAAAAATAATTTCCACGTTCGGCAGCTGTCCGCCAAACGCTGCTACATAACGCGCGGCGTGGATTGATTCGCGCTGCACGCGCTTGGTGCCGGCAATCACGGCAATTACTAATTTCTGTTCCATAATACTAACCTTTTACTACCGTCTAGTATAACGGCGTAGGCGCTATTGCGCCAGACGCTGCATGGCTGGCGCAGCCAACGATTCGGCCACGGCCGCCAGGATGTGGTAGCGCTGCTGGCAGTCTGGCAGAGTCTGAATTGAAAAACGCTCCACAGTAAGATCCGCGGGCGCGGCAATAAGGCCACAGGCAATGCGGCCGCTAAAAATGTACCGCCTGGCCTGGCCGTCGGCGCTGGGTAGCTCGACTACTGGCTGCAATCGTGCATCTTGGGCGCATATACCCATCGTGGCCAGCACTTGGCTGGCGATAATCTCTTCCGGCTTGTCGCCTGTCGCCAAGTCGCTACCGGGCAGCTGCCAGTTACGCTCGTCGCCGGCCGTAGCATAGGCAAAGAAATCATATGGCGATCTTTGGTCGAATAACACCGCGTGGACGCTGTTAACTTGCCTCATGGCCATACTATAGCACGTCAGCGTTCGAGGTGGTGGATCTGGTCGTGATCTAAGCCAAAATAGTGAGCGACTTCGTGCCAGACGGTGTGGCGAATCATCTCCTTTAATTCTGCCACGTTCTGCGCCGCGCGTGTTATCGGGCCTTTAAAAATAGTGATGCGATCCGGCCGATAACTCGTAACACCTTGCCGTTTGGTCAGCGGCACACCTTGGTATAAACCGTAAAGCGTCTGGTTACACTGCAGTTTAAGCGCCTCGCGCTGGTCAGCCGTCGGCTCGTCCTCGTACAAAAACGCCACGTTCTGGATTGACTTCTGGTGATCTTTGGGCAAGTGGGCAATGGCCTGGTCAATTAGCTCCGCAAATTGTTCGTCAGAAATTTCTACCATCGCTGGCTTATTGTAGCAAACTACGACTCGACAGGCGGCTTATTTGGCGGCTCGCGCTTGACCTGCTGCTGCGCCCACTGTTGCTCGGCCGGGTCGACGTCGGTCAGCATGTTTGGTACCGGCGGCGCGAGGCGGTAGCCTAGATTTCTCAGATACTTATATGCCGCGTACTGGCCAGGCGCTGCAAAAACGCTTTGGCTGAGCATGAAGCGTCCGAAATGGCAGGTCTCGGCGATGCTGGCGCGGTGGGTGCTCACCAGTTTGCCATCGGCCATCGTCAGGCGGAATGATTCGTTGCTCATGACATGCAGCGGCAAGCCGACAAAGTCGATGACTTCGCCGCCCGCGGGCTTCTGTTGATACGCACCAACCGGCTGCAGCACTGCGCCGCGGTCATACGGGAGATGGCAATGGGCGCCGCGTATCGCCACTTCGCCCGTAGGGCCCCACAACCAGGCGAGCTGTTCGTATTGCGCTAGTTTTTGGGGCTCAAAAAGTTCGTGTAGTTCTTGCCACAAGAATATTTCTTGTACGTCGGGGTCGTAATCGGGGCGTTCAGGATGGTCAGCAGACGCAGCCATGGCTACTTCGCAGCACGCTTGCGCTTGGTGGGGTCGAGCTCGCGCTTGCGGAGACGTAGGTTCTTAGGTGTCACTTCCAGTAATTCGTCATTTTCGATAAAATCCAGGCACTCTTCCAGGCTGAGGATCACGGGTGGCGTCAGCTGCACCACACCATCCGACGATTTACTGCGCATGTTGGTTAGGTGTTTGGCCTTGCAAACGTTGATTTCCATGTCTTCGTGGCGCGTGCCCAGGCCGATAATCTGGCCAGCATAAACGCGCTCGGCCGGTCCAATAAACAGCGTACCGCGAGCTTCGGCAGTTTCTAGCGAATACGGCATGGTGGTGCCAGTCTCGTAGGCAATAAGCACGCCGTTGCGCAGCTGTTGAAGCGCGGAGCCGAGCGGCTGATAGCCAACCATCAGGCTGTTCATGACAATGGTGCCTTTGGTGTTGGTCATGAGGATGTTGCGTAGTCCCAGAAGCGCGCGGGTGGGCAGCTCATACACTAGTTTGGTCACGCCTTTGGGGCTGGCGAACTGCTCTTTGAGCGTGGCGCGGCGCTGGCCGAGCTCCATTTGGACGGTGCCGACGTGTTCGGCGGGGATTTCGATGATCAGCTCTTCCACTGGCTCCATAGTTTGGCCGTGCTCTTCGTGCGTCACCACCTGCGGGCGGCCCACTTCAAACTCGTAGCCTTCGCGGCGCATAGACTCAATCAGAACTGACAGGTGCAACTCGCCGCGGCCGGCCACGGTAAAGCCAATGCCGTTGTCTTCTACGCGCAAGCCAACGTTGGTTTCCAGCTCTTTGTGCAAGCGGTCGCCGATTTGGCGTGAGGTGTTGAATTCGCCTTCCTGGCCTTTAAACGGTGAGGTGTTCGGGCCAAGGTAGATGCGCAGCGTCGGCGCTTCGACCTCCAAAACTGGCAGTGCTTCGGGTTCTACCGCGTCGGCAATCGTTTCGCCAATGCGGGCCTCACTGATGCCGGTCAGCTGCACAATATCACCGGCGGTGCCGCCTTCTGGCACTTCAAACTTACTGACACCGTGGCTCATAAACACTAGGTCGACCTTGGCTTTGGTGACCGTGCCGTCGGCTTTGCAGAGCGCCACTTGATCGCCGGCTTTGACCCGGCCGCGGCTGATGCGGCCCACGGCGTATTTGCCTTTAAAGCTGTCCCAAGCCAGCGCGGTGACCAGCATTTGGAAGGGCTTGTCTAGTTCTACCTGTGGCGCTGGAATGTCGTTAATAATGGCGTCGAAAATAACGTCGAGGTTGGCGTCCGCTTCCGGATTAGCGGGTATTTCTTTCCAAGCCTTGCCGGCGCGGCCGATGGCAAAATACACCGGGTAGTGCAGCTGGTCCTCGTGCACCGCTAGTTCTAAGAACAGGTCGGCCAGTTCGTCCTCTACTTCGCTGATGCGGCGGCCGTCTTTGTCGATTTTGTTGATAACCACGATCGGCTTGAGGCCGGCGGCCAGCGCCTTGCTCAAGACAAACTTGGTCTGCGGCATGGGGCCTTCTTGGGCGTCGACAATCAGCAGGCAGCCGTCGGCCATGTTGAGGGTGCGCTCTACTTCGCCGGAGAAATCGGCGTGCCCGGGTGTGTCGATGATGTTAATGCGGTAGTCGTCGTGCTGCACGGCCGTGACTTTGGCGGTAATGGTGATGCCGCGCTCGCGCTCTTGGTCGCCGCTGTCCATGATCAGGGTTTGAGACATTTCGGCTTGGTTGTCGCGGAAGGTTTTACTCTGCTTCAGTAAACCATCCACCAGCGTAGTTTTGCCATGGTCAACGTGCGCGATGATCGCGATATTGCGGATTTTACTGGGGTCTTGCACACTTTGCGCCATGGGTAATTACTTGCTCCTTACCGAGTTTTGCCAAAAAGTTACTTACATTATGACATAAGCGCTACTTTTTCTCAAGGGGCGTAGCTTTATCACAACTTTATGGTATAATTATGCCGTTGCCGAAACATCGGTGATTGTACGTTGACATGTCAGCTTCTGCCTCTGTGGGATGCCGACCGGTCGCTTGGAATTTCGAGCGCCTGGTTCGCATCCCAAGGGTGGATGTGAAGGGAGAGCGAAATGGGACCCCTCAACTGCGTCTGGCGACGGCTGTATTTCCTCGTCATGGCGCTCGTGTTCGGTGCTGCAACCTGCTTCGCCGTGGGAGATGCCATGGTGACATCGTACTACTCACTGGTCGCGCCGGGCGCGGTCTTCGGATTCTTCACGTACGTAATGATCTGGAGCGCACTGTTCCACGGTGGTTACGAGATGGAGAAGGGTTTCGTCATTGGCCAACAGGTACTGGACGACCACATCAAGGTTGACCAGGGCCGGCCGGTATACAGCGCTAAGGCGCGGTACTACCTGCTGTTGGCCGACGCCAAGAAGCCCGGCAAAACCTGCTGGGTCAAGGTCACCTCCACGGAGTACTTCCAGGTGCAAGGCGTGTTGGCCATCATGGGCCGGTACTACTACGACCCGGACGACGACCGGAGGTTCATCGACCAGCAGCAGTCGTGACGGCCACGGACGCGGGGAGACGAGTGCATGCGCACTCCAGCTGCCGCTCTTCGGCAGCTCTCCCCGCGGCCGCGCCGCTCTCCCCTTCACCCCTGACATGTCAACGCTTTACCCCGCTCGCCACGGGTATTTTTATATCTGACCTTGCGTAGACAGGTCATCACTTTTATGCTATAATTGCACTGAGCCACTCTAGAGGTGGCCGCACTTTGACACGTCAGATTGAGTCCACACCGGGACGCGAGGTAAGCACTCCACTAGGCGAGTATTTACCTCGCGTCCACGTCGTGGATGTCGAAGAGAAACGATATAAGAAGGGACGGTCAACTCTCGTGAAGAAAGAGTCTGACTGGATGTTCTCACCGCGCCGCGCCCGCATCGCCACCATCGGCCGCATCCAGGCAATGCTTGGGGGCCTGCTGATGGCCATGACGATCGTGCTCGGTCTGCACCCTGCCCTGTGGCTCGCTGCCGCTGGAATCACGGGTGTGGCGGTCGGCTGCGCCGTCAACCGGTACGGTAAGGTAGGTAACGTCTACCACCTGACCGACGGCACGGTGGACCGGCTGTACGTCAAGGGCAAGCACCAGTGGATCGGCAAGTTGCTGCTCCACGCTCATGGCACCAAGTTCTACGCCCGCGTCCACAACGCTGAGGCTCCGGACGAGTACGCCTGGGTTCGGGTCGACAGCAAGATCTACCAGTGGATGTACGAAGGCCTTCAGAAGGCGCCCACGGTCGCCTACGTGAAGGGGCTGACTGACGGCGGACTCACCATGCAGGTGGTCGGCCCGATCATGCCGTAGCGCGCAAGAGCCGGGGAAGGCAGAGCATCCGCTCGCGCTGCCATTAGGCAGCACCTTCCCCGGCGCCGCGCCGCTACCTTTCCCTCCTCCAAGCAAACTCATCTGACGTGTCACACCCCCAAATCGTAAAAGCCCGCTAGCTAGCGGGTATTTTTGTGTTCTCCGAAGAGCCAGGCGTAGACATAAACGCTATTTTGTGCTATAATCATGTCGTTGCTGCCCCTGTGGGTGGCTGCACTTTGACACGTCAGATTGAGGCTTCATAACGGGGCGCGAGCTAAATGCTTACCAGTTGAGCTTTTGGCTCGCGTCCACGTTGTGGATGTCGAAGAGAAACGACAAGAAGGGACGGTTAACCTAGTATGAACAAGGTTGACTGGACACTGCGCCGGGCGAGTATCGTCACGGTCGGCACGCTGCTGTGGCTCGCCGGAATCACGGTGGCTTCCGTCACCGTGGTGCAGACGAACAGCGCTGGCCAGCTGGCCAGCTGGACCACCCTCTGGACGCTCGCGCCCATGATTCTCGGGCTTGTCCTCATGTGGTGGGGTGGCTACGGGAACGTGTACCGCCTGCGGACCGGCAACATCTTTGCCACGCACAAGGGCAAGGACCGACTCACCACCAACGCCGACGGCAGCGTCACCGACCGCACGCGGTACTACTACTTGTTGTGCGAGTGGGGCAACCCGAAGCGCAACGTGTGGGTACGTACCGATCTGGAGACCTACCACAAGCTACAGGTCCAACTCCCGTACAAGGGCTTCCTCCAGCTTCAGCGGACGGACAGCGGGTACGTGATGAGCTGACCAACGGCAGGCGCCACGGCACAAGCCGGGGAAGGCAGAGCATCCGCTCGCGCTGCCATTAGGCAGCACCTTCCCCGGCGCCGCGCGCCCTTCCCCAAGCCTCTTCCCCAACTCATCTGACGTGTCACACCCCAAATAGGCATGAGCCCGCTAGCTAGACAGCGGGTATTTTTGTGCCCAAAGATTCTGGACGCGCCTTACTTGCATTTCCCACAAACTCGCTTATGCTAAAAATAGATTGACGTAACCGAAAAGGTGGGAAAACTATGGCGACAGCCGGTGAGCTTATTCAGTTAAGCAATGTAACGCGGACGTATCATTTGGGCGATGAAACGCTGAACGCGCTCGATGGCGTAACCTTACGCATCCGCAGCGGCGAATTTGTGGCCATTACCGGGCCGAGCGGCTCTGGCAAATCCACGCTGGCTAACATTATTGGCGGCTTGGATCGACCCACCAGCGGCAGCGTGGTAGTGGACGGCAACGATCTTTCGCATGTGCGCGACGGCAAGCTCTCCACCTATCGCAACCAGCATATGGGTTTTGTGTTCCAATCGTTTAACTTGCAGGGAATGCAGACGGCGCTGGAGAACGTCATGCTGCCACTGCTATTTGCGCGCATGAAGCCAAAAGCACGCAAGGCGCGCGCCGCCGAATGTTTGCGAGCCGTGGGCCTGGGCGACCGGCTCAACCATCGGCCCGGCCAGCTGTCTGGCGGCCAGCGGCAGCGCGTGGCGATTGCCCGGGCGCTCGCAGTAAAGCCACAGATCATTATTGCTGATGAGCCAACCGGCAACCTGGACAGCAAGCGCGGCGAGGAGATCATCCGCTTGCTCAAATCGCTGAACAAAGACGGCATAACCCTGATCGTCATCACCCACGACCCCACTGTTGCCCGCCAAGCCAGCCGCATTTTAGAAATCCATGACGGCAAACTAACCGAGCGGAGGGGCTAGTCATGCGGTTTATCGACTACATCATCCTGGCCTTCCACAACATCACCCGCCAAAAACTGCGCAGCGCGCTGACTATCTTTGCGGTGGTGATTGGTGCTACCAGCGTCACTATCATGCTAGCCCTAGTCTTTAGCGTAAAAGGCTTTATGACCAAGCAGTTTGAGGCCAATGGCACGCTGCAGCAGGTGCGCGTTTCGCCGCAAACCGATATCACCTGGCAAGACGGCGGAGGCGGCAACTGCGCCGACTGCAAGAAACTCACCGACGATCTGATAAGCAAAATCGGTGTCTTGCCGCACGTGACTGGTGTGGCTCGCCAAGTACAAATCGGCCAGTTCCAGGCGCTCAGCTACGGCAGCCAAAAGCTGCGCCTGTACCAGATCATGGCCTACGACACCAACGGGATTATCACCAACACCATCTTGGCGGGGCGCGACATCAAGGCTACCGACAGTTCCGGCGTGGCGGTCATTACCTCGGATTACGCCGACAAGCTGGGCTTTAAAGGTAATTACCAGGCGCTCATTGGCAAACAAGTTAGCCTGATCGCGCAGAACTACTACAGTGGCGTGGGATCGGATCCGCTGAAGCAGTATCAAGAGCAGCAAGCTTTCTTTAGCAGCCACCCGGGGGCCGACGGCCGCGACTTTCAGCCCACTCCCATCACGCTCACCGCTACAGTCGTTGGCATTATGGACGTCAGCAACCAGAGCTACGCCATCCGCGTGCCGATGGATTGGGCGCGCGGCATGGACGAAAGCCAAAACTTCCAAGTCACCCAGGCCGATCAAGACGCGGCCAACGCCAAGTGCCAAAACACGCGCGGCCCTTGCAATTCACAGCCCCAGCCGTCGCTGGTGGTGAACGACGAACTGGCCAAAAACGGCTACGACAATCTCATTGTAAAAGTTGATAAGGCCACCAACGCAGCGGCAGTGGCCAGCAGTATCAAACACTTTGGCGTGGGGGCAGTGGACGCTCAAACCTATATCCGGAGCCAGCTGGCCATCTTTAACATTGTAGGCATAGTGCTGGGCGGCATTGGCGGTATTTCGCTGGCCGTGGCCGCCGTGGGCGTGGTCAACACCATGGTCATGGCTATTTTGGAGCGCACCCGCGAGATTGGCGTGATGCGCGCTGTTGGCGCCAAGCGTTCCACCGTCAGCCGGTTGTTTACTTTCGAGGCGTCACTGCTCGGTTGCCTCGGCGGCGTGGTGGGCGTGGCGATTGGTTTTGGCCTGACGCTGATTGCCAACCCGATCATCAACAAGCAGCTGCGCGGCAACAACATCCAGAGCTCCAACATCGTTACCTTGCCGCTTTGGCTTATTCTGACAGTCATTGCCGCGACGACGCTCATCGGCATGCTGGCGGGCTTGTATCCTGCCCGGCGTGCGGCCAAACTCGACCCGGTTGAGGCGCTGCGTTACGAGTAACCTGCGGGCAAGAAGAGCACGCTAGCTACACGCCAAACTAAGGCGCACATCCCAGGCGTCGCGCGAGTCGGTATCTTGCGGATTAGCGGCGTTGTTTATGCCAGTGCGTTCCTGCAGCAGCTGGAGCGTGAGCTGCTCACTGGTGTGGTCAAACGCATAGGTCGAAGCTGCGTAATCTCCACCCGTTTGATGAGCGACAAGACTGTCTTCTGGGAAAACGTGCAGCATTTGGCCGCTCATGGTTTGGAGATTGATGTCGCTCTGCGGGCTTAGCATTTGGACGCGGGCTTTCGGCACACCGTTCACGACCAAGGCTACCGCCACCGGGCCGCCGACTCGGAGCGCCGTATTGGGGTCATCGATTTCAACGTCTTTCGCTACCGGCCCGCCCGGGCAGGTAATGGCCAGCGGAATATAGCCTTTGTCTAGATGCGGCTTAGTGTGCGCAGCGGCCGCTACCGGCGCATCGCCGGCGCGCGGTGTGTCAGTGGCGGGCGCCATCGAACAGCCCGTTACGGCAGTAAGACCTAAGGCCGCTGATAGCGACCCGACAGCCAGCAAGCGCTCGTGATGGCGGAGCGCACGCAATTGATTCATGAATCTATTATATAATATTTATCTGTTGACCACAATACCCTGCGATTAGTTTGGCGAGAGATCAACTGTAGCGTCTATGCGTATGGTCGCCAAATGAGGTAAGGCGCCAGCTGTATCGCCGGTAAGGAGCGCTAGTGCCTTGCGAAAGCCATAATCCACCGTCCTTCCTGAGGTGAAATAAGTGGACATCAGGCGCACAGCTTGCTTAGGCAGTTGCGCTTCCATATACCCCTGCATAACGTGCAGCAGACCGACATGACTATCCTCACGGTCGCCCCGACGCGGGGAGGCGACTCTTTCCTGATACAAGCGCACCGCATAATTTTCGGCTTGTTCTAGCTCGCCGCTATCCAGGAATAGCTGGGTAGTTGCGGCAAGCGATTCGAGGCGCACATCGGTCCGCTCGTTGTGGGCGTGATAGACCTCCATGTCGGCCAGAGCGGCATCGGCGCGCGCCAGGTCGCCATGTTGGCGAGCACCCACAAAGCGGCGCGCAGCAAGCTCGTAGCGCGAAAGAGTGTGTATGGGGTACTGGTCGGTTTGCGCCACGAGCAGGCGCTCTTCGGCCTCCTTCCAGGCAGCTTCTTCACCCGTTTCCTCATAAATCGCCAGCAAGTTGTAGATAGAGTTCAAACGTTGCTCGTAAGGGCCGGGGCCTAACTGGCGCCGAGCGATTTCGTAGGCGCGCTCCAGGTCTCCACCGCGCGCCAAACGCCGCACGCAAATGGCGGCGATCTGCGGACCGGTTACCAAGTCGCGGCGATCAAGTAGCTCGGGCAACTGCTCCACCGGAGTAAGTGCGCAGAGCATTCTCGCCGCCCAGTGGTTAGGCTCTTGGGTGATTAGCTCTCCTAAACGCGCTAATTGCTTTGGCGACAACGTGCCGTCACGTTTGAACAGCGGTTGAAGAAAGTGCGTGTAGGAGACCATGCTGCGAGCCGCCTGTTGTTCCAAACTATCCAGCACCATCTGGTGTCGAGCGCTCGCCTCGGAAGCATCCAGAGTAGCCAAGGCGTAGGCACCCAGCTCGCCAAGTCGCAGCCGAGCGCGCAGCGTAGGCGCCTGCGCCATGAGGTCGGTCAGCGCATCCGGCGTCTGCCGGACTATCCAACCCAGCTCGTCCCGCCCGCGGAACGAATGCTCATTGCCCACGACTACTACGCCTACATGCTGCACAAACTTGTCATAGGCGTCCGGCGCAACGGCAGTAGTACGCTCCCGGGGCGTGAGCCGAGCTCTCGCCCGCTCGATATCTAGCAGTGCATCGTCGGTGCCGTAGGCTTGCATAAGGCTAGAACTAGCAAACTCTTCCACTATCTCGATATCTGCAGCGTAGCGTCTTAATTGATCGGCAACGGTTTGGGTTAGGTCTATGAGGGCGCTATTGGCGCGCTCAATGAGCAGCCTGCTCCGGTAGGTTGGTGCGCCGGCTTCGAATCGAGTCTGATGAATGACGGCCTCAAATGCCTGGTGGTCGTAAGTGTCCACAATTGCCGCAACTATTGCGGTCATCACTTCGTTCTCGGCTCCGGGCAAATGCTTGTGAGCACAGGCTAGCCAGCCTTTTAGGTCTGTGCCGCTGTATTCGTGCGGCAGCTGCGACTGGCCGCGCCCCACGTCCTTGTCATTAACCGCCAGGCCGTTGTCGGGCGACGAAGCGAGAAATGCCTCAAGATCACAGAGGTATACTTCCTTGGACTGTTCCAGCTCCGCGTCAAGCTGCTCTAAAAAGCGATCTTCTTGATCATATGAGCCGTAAGTAAGTTGATAGTCGAGCACGGTGAAGTCGGGCACGTCGGGCATGCGCTCAGGATCGAGGGCGTCAACAAACTGCACCAAGTCATTGGGCAGTGTATAGCCAGACGCGAACTCTTGAGAGTACATCGTACATATTATATAATATTGTGGTACGCAGCACAACAACCTCATGATCGCGCTCCTTCCTGGGTCTTTTCGTAGGTAGTTATTCTTGCTACAATGAAGGCTTACATGCGTAGCAGCAGTGGTATGTTCTCCAGCGCACTTCTAACTCTTTTGAGCGTGCCTCACTAGATGGGTAGCGTGCTATTTGTGTTGGCGGTGGCGTGTTTAGTTGGCATATCAGCGGTCTGCTCGGGGTTAAATGTGGCGCTTTTGTCTCTGGAGCTTGCCGACCTGCACCGCAAAGCCAAGCTCGGCAACAGCGACGCTCGCAAAGTGGTGCCGCTGCGCCAAAATACTCATCTGTCGCTGGCTGCCATTTTGCTAGTAAATATTGGCGTTGTCTCGGCTACCTCGCTCGTATTAGAAACGCGTATCATTGGGATTCTGGCCGGCGCGCTCAGCACGCTGCTGATTGTGATTTTTGGCGAAATTACGCCGCAAGCCATCTTTAGCCGCAACGCGTTGTTCTTCTGCGGCCGGCTCAGCTGGCTGCTGCGGTTCATGATTATTCTTACCTACCCGATTGCAAAACCGCTGCAGCTGCTACTCGACGGCCTATTTGGCAGAGCCGAAACTGCCCATCTGCAGAGCCGCGACGAGCTGGGCATGATGATTACCGAACACCTCGGCGACACCGACAGCGAGCTGGACGACGACGAAGTTGAGATCATCCGCGGCGCCCTGCGGCTCAGCGAGAAGCAGGTACGTGACATCATGACGCCGCTCCGCAGCACTTTCTGGATGACGCCCAGCGACCGCATCGATGAACGCCGCATCGATGAGATCAAAGAGCGCGGCTGGAGCCGCATTCCCATTCTCAATCAGCAGCGCACTATCTGTTTTGGCCTCTTACTTATGAAAGACCTGGTGGATATTAACTTTAACCACCGGCCCATGACCGTGCACGAGCTGCCGCTCTATCCGGTGCAAGTGGTCGGCAGCCGTACAGCACTCGACACGCTCTTCCGCAAATTTATTAATGGCGGCGCGCATCTTTTGCCGGTGGAAAAAGACGACAAAATTGTGGGAATTGTAACGATCGAGGATCTACTGGAAGAAATTGTCGGCCACGAAATAGAAGACGAAACCGACCGCGCCAAGCGCATCAAGGCTAAGAAATCGCCTGTTCCGGCGGAGTAGTCTCGGCCGTGCATGGCGGTTCAGCACGTGGAAACACGCCGTACGGGGTAGCCACTTGACGGCGGGTACAGTAGCGGCCGGTGGCCTCGCACACTAGGTAACCGGGGTTTATGATAATCGGCATGCGCTCGGCGGCAAAAACTTCGCCCAGGCCGTTACAGCCAGCAAACTCACATGAGCCGTCGTCGTTGGCGGCACAATCGGCGGGTAAATCCTTGGCCACCTGGAGCGCTAAAACAGCGTTTGGCAGCCGTGTGTTGTTTAGAGATTCCATAGCAGCTACACGCTGTCGTCGGTTAGTTGGTCAAGGCTAAAGGCCAAGAAGCCGGCGGTAGCCGACTCTACGAGCTGTACGCCAGCCGCACGGGCAGCGTGCACTACGCGCGATGGTTGCTCAGCCGCAGTAGCAAGCCCATGAAGCGCCCAGTCCCCCAGCGTAGCCGCCGCATCCAGCAAGCGCTCTCTGGGAGTCAGGCTGGGCGCATCGGCTGCAAGGCCGTCATGAAAGTTGTTTGGCGTAGGGGGCGTGTTCGCATGTTGTTTCATATGATTACCCTACCAGCTACCTCGCGTTTGTCAATCCAAAAACGTATACTAAAGGGTATGCACGAACCGCTCGCCGAGAGAATGAGACCTAAGACACTTGATCAAGTAATTGGTCAGAAGCATCTGCTGGAACACGGCCAGATTATCCGTCAGATTATTGAGCGCAAAACACCGACCAGCCTCATTTTGTGGGGGCCGCCGGGCAGCGGCAAAACTACGCTAGCACGGATTATTGCCCGCGAAACCGGCGCGGAATTCGTGGAGTTGAGCGCCGTGACCGCCAAAAAAGCCGACGTCACGCGCGTGGTCGGACAAGCCGAAGTTAACCAGCGCTTGGGCCAGCGTACCATTTTGTTTGTGGACGAGATCCACCGTTTCAACAAGGCCCAGCAGGACGCCTTTTTGCCGTTTGTAGAGAACGGCACGATTGTGCTGATTGGCGCCACCACCGAGAATCCCAGCTTTGAAGTCATCACGCCGCTGCTCAGCCGCTCCCGCGTGCTGGTGCTGGAGCCGCTCAGCAAAGACGAAATTATCGGCATTGTTACGGCCGCAGCTAAGGCCGAAAAACTCAGCGCCAAACGGCTGCCCAGTAAAAGCATCGACCTGCTGGCCGAGCTAAGCGGCGGCGACGCCCGCGTGGCGCTCGGTAATTTGGAACTAGCTTTGCAACTGACCGACAAAACACTGACCGAAGACATCATCACCACGGCCGCCCAAAAACGCGTGCCCGGTTACGATAAAGCCGGTGAGCAGCATTACAACATTATCAGCGGTTTTATTAAATCTTTGCGCGGTAGTCAGGCGACGGCAGCGCTATACTACATGGCGCGCATGCTGCAAGCCGGCGAGGATCCCAAATTTATTGCCCGCCGAATGATCATTTTTGCCTCGGAAGATATCGGCCTAGCTGCGCCGGCCGCACTCAACCTAGCCGTCTCCACCTTCCAAGCGGTGGAACGGATTGGTCTGCCAGAGTGCAATTACGCCCTCTACCACTGCGCCACAGTGCTGGCCAAAGCGCCGAAGTCGCGCGCCGTCGCCAGCGCGATGTCCGCCGCCCAAACCGCTGCGCGAGAGTATCCCGACTTGCCTGTACCGTTACACCTCCGCAACGCGCCGACCAAGCTTATGAAAGACCTCGGCTACAACAAGAACTACAAGTGGGAGGCCGACTTTCAGCACAGCGAGGGCTTCTTGCCGCCGGAGCTAGATGCGCTAGACTTTTTTGGCGCTTGAGTGTTTCGGCGTGTAGCTATCCCGGCGTTCAAGCAGCTCCACCTTGGCCATAGCCTGCACGCCTAATCGCTCATACCAGCGCAGTATGTCGTGCTCTTTTAGGGAACCGTCGGCGATTTCGTGCAACTTGTCGTTACCGATATTGTCGATAATTGGCGTGGCTCTGTCTGGCACGTATTGGAACGGCCGGTCGTGGTTACTGTAGGCGTACCACGCCATGACTGAGTCGGCCATTTCCTCTGGAATGACAGCATGCGCCAGCGCAAAGCGCCCGGTGCGCACCACTCCGCGGGCCGTCCGCAGCAAACGCCGGCTGGTCGTGAGGCGCCACAGTCCCAGCAGCCCCAGAAATACCCCACCAGCTTCCAATCCCTTTTGTACACCGTGCAAGTCGGCTTTGACATCGCTGCTGGCGGTGGCTGCTGGGCGATCGGTAGTTTTTGTATGCGCCGTGTCATCGCCGCTGGCAGCCGTCACGCTGCTGTCGTCGGCCGGAGACACGACGTGTTGCCAGGCTTTATCCACCTGGCTGGCTAGCTCCGCAGTCGTGCCCTCCTCTGGCACATGTGAGTTAGCATCCTGGCGGCTCGCAACAAAATCCAGGACATGCGCGTCTTGGTCGGTCACCCAAGCATGTTCTTCGGCAGCATATAGATATGAGACGCCCTGGTTGTCGGGCGACGGATGCTGCTGCCAGTAACCGGACACCGGCAGGAATTGTGGCGCCTGTCCGGTAGCTTGATAATTGGCCAGGATTGCGGCCGTAGTGCACTCCACGCAGTCGCAGCGGCCACCGCTATAGATGGTTTGCAGGTAATCGTTAACCGTGTGCTGCTGCAGTAGCTTGTCACGAAGCGCGTTGCCGGCGTCGTAGGTAAAATGAGTTTGGATGTAGCTGCCGGCGGTCAGAACCGAGTCAGCACCTGGTACGCCCATGGGCTGTGGCGGCACTGCATCAGTAATAGTCGGCGTGGTGTACGCCCTTGCCTGGCCACCTCCCCAGTCAACACGCGCCACTTCATAGGTGAGCTGATACGGCGCATCGCCATTAGAGACCTGCACATCGATGGTATGATCGACACGCTCCTCTATCGTAGTGCTCAGAACCTGACCGCTTTGCGTAGAGGCCTCCAGGGCGACCAACTGAGTGCCCTCTAGAATCGGTAAGTCAATGTTGCTGGCATCGGTAATACCATGAATTACAAGGTTTGGCCGCGTCTCGTTCATTATGCGTAGCGGTATGTCGTCGAATACAAATGCCCGCGGGGCTTTGCCGTCCCACGTGACACGTGCGGCATCGTAGTGGTTGTAGGTGGTTTGGGCATAATGCCCAACCGAAGACAGCCCGTGTTCGTCGACCTCCCAAATAATGTCATCTTGGTTAGCCGATGTGCTGGCGGCGTGCGTGCCAATCTCCGACTTTATAACGTCTTTGCCCAGGCCTATCCCCTGTATCAGTAGTGATCCGGCTAGGCTGGCGGCCGCCAGTCGTACCGCAGAGCGGCCAAGATAGTTCCAGAATATTCGTTGCCCTGGCCGAAGTTCGCCGGCGCGGATAACGACTGGTCTATCGCCGGGTAGCTCAGGCACCTCTGGAATGTTCGAATCTGCCGTGAGCGCAGCCTTCTCTTCTAGCGTCTTGCCGAGCATGTACAGCGCCAAGCTCACCAGTTGAAGATTACTGTAGCCGCGCGTTTGCAAGCGTACGGCTAGATCGGCCAGCAATTGGTCCACGCCGCCCACTAGCGCTAGCAGCCTGTGTGACTCCAGCGGCGTAAAATTAGGCCGCCGCTGAATAATGAGGGGGTTAAATTGGTCTTTTGAATCAACATGAAAGATAACTGATTCTTTGCCGCCGTTTATGAGGCTCAAGAGCTCGGCTTCGTCTTGGGGGCCATCAATCTGCTTGCGTTTGCTGGCAATATTGCGCACCGTGGGTAGTTCGCCTTCCAGGGCTTTCGGTAACAGCCCGTGCAAGAACGCCACCAGGCGCTCCGGATCCTCAGCCGCTTCTTGTACCCGCACGTGCAAATTAAAGCGTTCGGCTACAGCGTCGAGGATGCTGTTCAGCACCGTTTGCGATTCAAGTGTGCGCCGCCCGCACTCAGCCTCGAGCGCCTGGCTAAGCTCCTTTAGCTCACTGCGAGACAGCATCACGGTAGATAATTGACGCTTTTGGACGCTGACGCAAGGTGTGCGCGGCTTAAGCGTTTCCAGCGCCTCACCAAAAGGCAACGGCTCACCGGGTGTACGCCGCAGACCTGCTTCCCGTAACAGATGGGTCGGCACCACGGCTTTAGAAACCGTCGGTGCATGCTCTAGTACGGCAAGGACGTCACCTAAGCGGGCCTGTGCTTGAGTCCTTGTCTGGGATTCACCAGGATCATAGCTCCGCGCATGTATAAAGGCCACTACCTCTTTCTTGCCAAAGCGGTCCGAGCGTGCGTCAGCCCGCAAACATTGAATCGTATAGCCATCGTCGATTTCTAGATGCGAAGGCTTGCCGGCTTGCACGTTGGTGTATATGCCGCGAATTGATGCGCCGAGGCCTACGCTAATCACCTCTGGCACGATCCCGTTGCGTACTTGGAAGGCCACTAGACTCAAGGTGCCCACGGAGCCCAGAAATGAAGTTACGGCATCTACTCTGACGTGCGAACCATTAGTGACCGCGTCACCACGTCTGTGTACGCGCTCGGCGATGCGCTCCAGCGATTCGCCTAGCGCTGCTAGGCTGGGCCGGGCTGGTAACTCCTCATCGGTGACCGTAACGTCAATAACTTCCAGCTCTGCCTTGGCAGTCGGAAGTTCATCGGGCACAAACTCTCGAGGATCACCCTGAATGGGCGTCTGTTCGGAAACACTCATAATGAGCTCTATATTACAATAAAATGGGACAGATTACAATATATGCAAGTCCCGGCGACGGGTGTATAGTTGGGTGCATATGAAACGAACCGTAAGCACAATCGTGCTTTTTGTTTTGCTCATTCTAACGGTAGTTGCCCTCACCAAACTAGATAACGGCAGCGCACTTTCCGCTACGCACGCTGCCGCTACGACCGTCACGGTTCGATAGCTTACACCGAAAGAAACCTCCGACCCACCAAATGGGCTGTATTTAACGCTGCCACGTACTGGGCTGATTGTCATGAATATGGTATGATCGCCAAGTCTTATCACCGTGGTAAGACTTGGCGAAAGGCAGAACCATGACGCCTCAGGTTGTGGGTGCGGACTGCACCCAGGCCAGTCGGTTCAACGGCTGGGAGCGCATCACGCTGATGGTGATTCTCGTCGTATTGTTGCTGTGCCTCGCCGTGCTGCTCTTCATACTCGGCAAGCTGATCTACCAAGAGGTCAGTGGCTGGCTGAAGCATCGGCGCACCACCAAACTCGACCAGCTCCGGCATGACATGCGTAACCTGAACAGAAGCGCATCGAGAGCCCTGAGCAGTGTCGATCCGGACGATGCCACTGCCGCGCAGGCCGCCGAGGAGCTCCAAGCCGCACTCGCTGAGACCACACAGGCAATCACGTCTGGCAAGGTCTGGCGGGCGCGACAGCAGCTGCGGGTAACGGAGTCGAGGCTTGACGTGCTGCACCACCTCGTACAGGTCACCAACTCCGCACGTGCCCAGCACCGCCCAAACGCCGCAACCGAGTAACCCCACGCGGGCCGCTCAAAAGGAGTGTGCGGTGGCTGCCGTGACGACATCGCGAAAAGCGACACGCTCACGGCGCCACCGCCACCTCTTAACCCCACCCGCCCAGCTTTCAATTCCTGCTGGTAGAGATTGGCACTTGTGCGGGTGCGGCCACTCATGAAACGACGGCCTAGGTCGGCAAATGCGCTTGCACATTCATGCAGCAGTGGTTATGCTTAGAGGCAGGTACAAATAAAAATTTATGCAGTTTCTAAAGAATATAACTATTGGGCGTAGAATTTTCTTTGGCTTAGGGCTGCTAACGATTATTTTGGTGGCGCAAGGAGTGGTAGGTATCCGGTCGATCGACACGGTCAACCAGGAAGCCAGTAACATTCAGAACGTGTGGCTGCAGAGCGCGATATCGATCGGCGAGCTCAACACCAATAGCGCCGACCTCAATGGCGATCAGGTGCGCTATGCGATTGCTACCGACTCGAATGATCTCACCGAACTTGCGGCTTCAATGCAAGATAGCATCACGAGCATCTCGCAGGATCAAACCAGCTACAACTCCCTACTGTCCTCATCGTCGCTTTTGCAGAACGAGAAGCAACTCTATCAAACCTACACGAGCCAGTGGGCAACATATCTCGAAGGCCACGACACGCTCATTGGACTTATCAAAAGCCACAAGCCGGCAGGCACGGTGTTGGCAAGCGAGGATGCACTTTTTGACCAGATGACTACTACGCTCAAGAAATTAGTAGCGCAGAATCAAACTGGCGCAGCCAGTGCCGCCCAGCGCTCGGCTAGCAGTTTTACCACGACCGAACACCTAATTTACATCAGCATTTTGGTAGCCTTGCTGGTAGGGCTATTGAGCGGTTGGTACATGAAACAGGGCGCCAATCAAATCTCCGGCACCGTGCAGCACTCTGTCGAGCAGCTTATCAAGCTTGGGCTTGCATTGTCGGCGTCTACGCAGCAAGCTTCGGCTGGCGCCCAGCAGAACGCCGCTGTTGCGCAGAGTGTAGCGGCCGGCGCCACGCAGCAATCCAAACAAGCAGAGGAAATCTCAACCGCTCTTACCCAGATGTCGCAAGCCATTCAGCACATGGCTACGACCGGCAAAGATGTGAGCGACGCCACCACCGAGGCTTCCAAGCTCGCCCAACAAACTGGCGAGGCCACCGAAAAAATCAGCAAGATGGCTGAGGTAGTTACCACCACCGCCGAGCAAACCAATCTACTGGCGCTCAATGCCGCCATCGAAGCTGCCCGGGCCGGTGATGCTGGCCGCGGTTTTGCTGTAGTGGCCGACGAAGTCCGCAAGCTAGCTGACTCATCATCCAAAGCAGCCGACGAAGTGCAGCAGATTGTAAAAGAGATCGGCAACAAAATATCCATCACTGTGGAAAGCATTGGCGCTTCATCACTCAAGATTAATGATATGGCAGCCGGTATCACGCAACAGTCAACAGCAGTAAATCAGATAGCCCAAACCATGGATTCAATCGCTGCCGTTGCTCAGCAATCAGCTGCTGGTGCCCAACAGCTGTCGGCATCTACGCAGCAAACTTCAGCCGCTACCCAACAAGTTGCCGCCGCGTCGAGCGACCTCCAACGCCTGGCTGGGGGGCTCAAGAAACTAGTAGACGGAAGGGCGGCCAAAACAGCTGCAAGCGATACAGGAGCTCCAGCTGCCAGCGATGCACTAGCTGACCACGGAGCCCCTATCACCATTCATCGTCCTATCAGTTATCACGCTGCCGAAGCCGCTGAGCGCACTACTGACGCTGTGCCAACTAGCCTCTCCCAAAAGAGCATCACCCCCATCGATGCGACTACTGCGCAACCGTCCACTCCGCCTTCCGAGCCAACTGCCCCTAATGATTCGAGCCAGCCCCATGGACCTGCAACCTAAAGACACCGGAACCGAAGAAAAGCGTAGTCAGTTTGTAGTATTCTCACTGGACAAAGAAGAGTATGCCGTACCGATATTGGCCGTGACCGAAATTACGCCGATGCTCGATATCATGCCAGTGCCAGATGCACCCGCCTACATCACCGGCCTGATTAACTTGCGCGGCAAGGTGGTGCCGGTACTTGACCTAGAAACGAAGTTCCGACTCGCGCACAGCGCGGCCGCCAACCGACAGCACATTATGGTTGCCGAGAACAACCAAAATACGCTGCTGGGTGTGCTAGTTGACCAAGTGAGCGAGGTTCTCAAGGTGCCAGAAAGTGCTATCCGGCCGGCGCCCGAAGCTGTTACCAGCAAGATCTCGGCCGAATACGTCCTGGGCGTCATCATTCTGGGCGATAATCCACAAGACCAGCCTGCCCCGGACGCCCGCATGTTACTGATTCTTGATCTACAGAAGATACTAACGAGTCAAAATATCGAGGAGCTACATGCTATTCAGAGCCAACATGCCTAGCAATCAAAGAAGGGGGTTACATATATGAAAATTCTAATTGTGGATGATAGCGCATTTATGCGCACCATTCTTAAGAATTTAGTGCCGCAAACCAAATGGGGCAGCGCTGCCGTACTAGAAGCAGCCAATGGCGACGAAGCCATCACTCTATGCCAAACCGAAAAGCCAGACTTGGTACTACTCGACATTGTTATGCCCGGCAAGGATGGTATCGCCGTACTCCAAGAGATTGGCTTTACAGCGCCATCGGTGGTCATGGTGTCGTCCATGGGCCAAGACACCGTCATTGAGCAAGCGAAATCGCTGGGCGCCAAAGACTACATCGTGAAACCGTTCGACGCTAAATTGGTCATCGATTCGTTAAATAAACTCTATCCCGCCTCTGCCACACCAGAGACACCTCCGCAGCCGGCGGCACCTGCAAACTAATATGCTGCCCAATAAGGTGGGAGAGGACGGATAGGCATGAACAAAATTCGCGTGATGATCGTCGACGATAGCTTTTTCATGCGTAAACTGATCCGCGATATGCTGCAAACAGATAGTGGCATCGAAGTAGTTGGTGAAGCCGACGGTGCTGACGCCGCACTACAGCATATCGCCGAACTGCAACCAGATGTGGTGACCTTGGACATCGAGATGCCAGGACGAAATGGCGTTGACACCTTGCGCGCGATTGTGGCCGAGCCGCACCACCCATCGGTCATTATGCTGTCCGGCTACCCACAGGAGGGCGCCGAAATGACTCTGGAATGCCTAAGCCTGGGCGCCGCCGATTTCGTGATCAAACCATCGGGATCGTTTAGCTTGGACATTGAGAAAGTCACCGATACACTGCTCGCCAAGATAAAAGCTGCGGCTGCGGCCGACACTACCAAGGCACCGTGGCCGCATGTACCGCCCGCACCGCATACTCGCGTGCACAGCCGGACTGCTGATGGCGTCGTGGTGATTGGTGCGTCCACCGGCGGGCCAGCCGCTCTAGAAACGCTGTTGCCAGAATTGCCGTCCGACTTTCCCTATCCGGTGGTAGTAGCGCAGCATCTCCCCAAAGAGTTTACCGCCTCGTTCATTGAACGGCTGCAAAAGATCTGCCAACTGCCAGTGGCGCTAGCCAAAGATCACCTGCGATGCGCGCCTGGCAGCCTGTACCTAGCCAGCGGCGGCACCACCACGCACCTACGGGGGCAGGCCAAAACAGCCGAATTCGCCGTCGAGGTCAACACCACCGACATCCAAACGCCATCTGTTAGCCAGCTCATGATTTCCGCGGCCAAAGCCTACGGCGCTCAAACCATCGGCGTTCTCTTAACCGGCATGGGCGACGACGGCTTGAGCGGCATGCAAACCATCAAACATGCCGGCGGCACGACGATCGTCCAGGACGCTGCCACGAGCGTAGTCTTTGGCATGGGCCGCGAGGTTGTACAGCACGGCGCAGCCGACTATATCGTGCCCCTCGGCGAGGTCAGCTCACTGCTCATGCGGTTGGTGAAATAGTATGGATGATTTATCACAATACCTTGACCTATACGTGCAAACCAGCAAGGAGTACATTCAGGGCCTCAACGCGGCGCTGCTGGTACTAGAGAAATCACCCGCCGACAAGACCGCCATCGAAGACGTCTTTCGCAACGCGCACTCCCTCAAAAGCCAATCAGCGGCCATGGGATACCAGACGACCGGCTTTTTGTGTCATGTCGTAGAAGACGTCTTTTATGAGATCAAGCAAGGTCGTATGCGCCTCACTCCGGAACTCGCTGATAAACTGTTTGGAGCCTTTGATGCGCTGGGACAGTCGATTGCTCAAATTGAGAAAGATCGCCACGAAGCTGACTTGAGCGAAGTAGCTCAAAACATCAAGGCTCTGGCTGGCGTTAAGACCGAGGGGGCCGGCAAAAGCGATCATAGCCAAGCTGCGCCATCGGGCGCGACCAGCAACCAGTCAACGCTTCCCCCGCCGCCACCGCCAACAAGCACACCACAAAATACATCACCACAAGCAGCAGCGCCGATCAGCACAATCTCCGTCAAAGTTGCCGTCCTTGATGAAATGATGAACCTGCTAGAGAGTTTGCTCGTCGAGCGACTGGGACTCAAGAAAGTAACCAAGCAGCTGGCCGCCGATTATCCGGCCCTAGAGGAATACACCAACGCGTCCGAGAAAATTCTCGCTAACTTACAGTATCAGCTGCTCAAAGCCCGCGCTGTGCCAGTCAGCCTGGTGTTTGACCACTTTCCCCGTGCCGTGCGTGATCTCGCCCGCGCCGAGAATAAGCAAGTTGAGCTGGTGATCACTGGTAGCGACCTTGACCTTGACCGGACAATTGTCGACCGGCTTGACGAGCCACTTACTCACTTAGTGCGCAACGCTGTTTCTCACGGTATCAAAGACAGAGGTACCATTACACTGTCGGCTGTCCGCCAGAAAGACTACGCCGAGATCAGCGTCAGCGATGACGGACAAGGTATCGACTGGCAAAAGGTAGCCCAAAAAGCTGGCCTGCCGGCTAACGCCGACCCTAAGCAGCTTCAAACCGCGCTGTTTTCGGGCATTTCTACTAGCGAATCGGTGACCCAGATCTCGGGCCGTGGTGTGGGGCTACTGGCTATCAAAAAAATGGTTGATGCCTTTGGCGGTCGAATCGACGTTTCATCCACACCGGGCAAAGGCACTAGCTTTCGCATCCGTCTACCGCTGACGCTGGCGATCGTCAAAGCGCTGCTCATTGCTATTGGCGACGAGCACTTTGCCATACCTACCCAAACAGTGGAGCGCATCATCACTGCACCAGCTAGCGCTGTCAAAAAAATGGCTGACCAAGAGGTCATTGCCTTAGGCGACAGCGATATTCCGCTACTTCGTCCGACCATTAAAAGCCTGGCCGCTCAAAATGACAGTAAAAGTGCAGTCCTGGTAGTCTTGGTTGACGCTGGGGGTCAGCAACTTGGCCTCGTAGTCGATAAAGTTCTTGAAACCACCGACATCATCGTCAAGCCACTGCCTGATACCCTGAAAGGCACGGACGGCTTTAGTGGTGTCACTATTTTGGGAGACGGTAAAACAGCACTCATTATTAATACACAGGAGCTTATATAGCCATGGAACAAGGGAGCATTCTCGAACCAGTTAAAGAAGTGGCCAGCATTGCCGCGGGCAATGCCGCTACGGCACTGTCCAAGCTCGTGGGCCAACAAGTAGTAGTGGCGGTGCCGAGCGTGACGCTATTGCCAGTCGAGCAAATCTCGCAAGATTTAGGCCCGTCAGCGCAATTGTCATCAGCTGGAATTGTTAAAATTGACGGCGACGTACAGGGCCTTATCTTGCTATCCTTTACACCGAGCGACGCCAAGGTGGTCGCTGCTGACATCGCCACTAAACAGACTGGCAGTACTTACCAAGACGCCGATCAATCGGTGCTGCGCGAGATGGTCAACATCGTAAGCGGCGCTGCGCTCACTGCGCTTGAAAATTTTATAGGCTTGCATTTTACTCAATCGGTACCTGTCAGCACCACCGATATGCTGGGCGCCCTACTCGACCCGCTACTAGCCGAGCAAGGCGCCACCTACGACCACTTGCTGGTTATCCAAGAAGTCTGCACGGTAGCAGTCAAAGGAGTTAGCCTCAAGTTACTGATCGTGCTTGATCCGCCCTCCACCACCAAAGTGACTCAAAAACTGGCCGAGAAGCTGAACGGCCCTCATGTCTAACACTATTGAGGTAGCCACCGCCGACTTTGCGGTTGCTGGCCCAGGCTATGTACTTACCAGCGGCGGCGTCGGCTCGTGCGTTGTGGTGTGTCTATACGACGCCGGTAAAAAGATTGGTGCGCTCTGCCACATCATGCTGCCTAAACATCAGAGCGACAGCGCGCTCAATCCGCTGCGCTTTGCGGATACGGCGCTCACCTTAGCGCTGCAGAAACTAGTGGAAATGGGCGCTACACCCACACAGCTTACCGCCCAGTTGTTTGGCGGTGCGCACATGTTTCAAGGTTTGGGCCCGTTTATCAATCAGATTGGCGATCAAAACGTCCAAGCTGCACAACAATTTCTGGGCGAGCGGCACATTCCCATCGAGCGCACAGATACTGGCGGCAATGCTGGGCGTAGCGTGAGTTTTGCGACGGATTCTGGCAACGCAACCGTAACAACTAAGGTATAGTAACAACATGAACAACGGCAAAAAATACATTATTGTAGCTGACGACAATAAGCTCATCGGCAAAGTGCTGTACAACAAACTGCTGGCCGCCGGCTACGAAGTAACCTTAACGACAAATGGCCAAGAGGCCCTGCAAGCGGTCGCCGGCCGAAAGCCCGATCTGCTCGTGCTGGATCTAATCATGCCTATTAAGGATGGCTTTGCCGTGCTTCAGGACCTGCGCAGCGATCCAGCTACTGCCAGTCTCAAGGTGGTTATTACTTCCGACTTGCAGCAAGCGGAAGACGTGGAGCGTATTAAACGCTTAGGGGTGCTCGGCGTCTTCGACAAGACCAATCTGCAAACTATCATCGACCACCTACCGCAATTCATATAAGCATATCCGCGCTCTTAAAAGCAGCAAACAAGGCACGGTGCGCTTTTACACCCAAATACTACGGGTAATCGTGGCTTGGGGCGGGCAAAAATGCGAATAATCTGTTTGTATAGATTTCTGGTAAGATAACCTTGTGAACGAGCAACATATCATCTACGCACTTCCCAAGCAGCGTACCAGCCAGTCCATGCGCTCGCGGGGCGCGCTGGCCGGCTTTGAGCGTCTAGATCAATTCCTGCGCCTGCACGGCCAGGATATTACCTACCACCGAGCTTCTTTGCAATATTTTGTGTGGGTAGATGATAAGCAGGCGATCGAGAGCGCCACTGTGCTCGAAGGCAAATTGTTCGCCGACTTTGGTGTTCAAAAGAAGCGGCCTGGAAGGGCTGGCCTTTTTAAAAAGCGGCGCCACTATGAGGAGCTATTTAAATGGCCCCTCACTGGCGATATACAGCAGCACCTGGCGTATATCGACCGCTTGGGGTCCCTGCCGGACCTTCATCCGCGTCCGCCGCTTACCATTGTCATCTCTGCAGATTTCTGGCTCAAGGGCGCAGCAGCAACCAAAACTATGCGCTCGCATGCTATCGCCTGGCTATCGCCCACCTCCAACACCGTTACGCTCATGCTTCAGTTCCCGCAGCCAGAGACGGACGACAAGTTTGTACACTATCGAGCAGCCCTGCAAGCCGACTGCCCCGTTCAGCTGGAAGACAAATTTTTCTATGTGCAGAAGACCAAAGATACAGGCGATCACTCCTACCGCAAAGCCTTCCCGCGCCCGGCCTCGTAGATACACGTGACTCTCGGGCTCACGAGGCCCGCTCCCTTGCCCGAACGCACTGGTCAAAACCGCCGCTTCCTGCTACAATTTGCAGATCGCTCCTCGGGGAGCGTCCAAAAAATCATTGGGGATTGGCCAAGTGGTAAGGCAACGGGTTCTGGTCCCGTGATCGGGGGTTCGAATCCCTCATCCCCAGCCAATTTGATATATCATAAAGTTATGAAGCAAAAGCATTTTATCTGGTGGATCACCACCGCGGGCATTATCGGCATACTCTTCGGGCTCTTTTACTCAATAGTCGGGCTGGAAGGTTTACCTATATATCAAGAGTTTGTCCCAGCAGCCTCATTCCAGGGCTGGAGCAGAGGTCTGTATGGTTCAGTCTTTATTGGTTTTAGCGTCTTGCTGCTTTTGCTAGGTCGCCGCGCCATCCAGAAACGAGACAGAGAGCTTGGAAAGATACTCTTTTATGGAGTAGCTGCATGGCTCGCTTACGAAGCCTTAATATCTGTCGTCTATGGCGTCTACATAAATGTGCTGGTTGATATAGCCTTGGTAACATTTCTGGGATATCCGTTGCTGAGGAGCACGCGCAAATAGAAGAACGCTAGCTGTGGCTGCCAGGAGTGGTTTCGACTCTCTGCTTCGTGTAATTCCGCGACTACTATGAAGACGCTCAGAATCCGCAATTACAATTAAGTGCCTTCCCGCTCCTATTCTGTATAATTGATACTAATCGACCAAGGAAACGTATGCATACACTTATAATTGGCGGCAGTCGTGGCATCGGGTGGGAACTCGCTGCACTATATGCGAATCGTGGAGACACGGTGACGGTGACCGGCCGGAAGCAACCCGAGAAAGACCTAGACCAAGTCACTTTCAAAAAGCTGAACCTTTCTAGCCCAACCTATATACAAGATATTAATGAGCTTGTTGCCGAACTTGGCCGGATTGATCGTCTCGTGTATGCCCCCGGCTACTATCAGGAGGGAACGATTACTGATCTTAGCGAAAGCGAGATTGTGGACATGGTGCAAGTTTGCGGTGTTGGATTTATCTTTACTGCCCGCGCGATCCTTGATACGCAAGCCCAGCTCAGTGAATGTATTGTGATAACTTCTTCCAGTCAGTGGACGCCGCGAAAATTAGAGCCAGTTTATAACTTTGCAAAAGCCGGGATAGCTCACTTTGCGCACGCCCTCTCGTTAGACGAAAGAGTCAACAAACTTATGGTCGCCGGCCCCACAGGAACAAAGACCACATTTCACGCTGGCCGAAATGTTGATATGTCCAGCTATCATGAGCCAGAGTGGGTGGCGCGGCAAATCTACGAGCAGTCCCAAGACCGCTACCGCTACAAGTTCGTAAAGATTCTTCGTGGTCCGGCAAAAGTTGAAGTGGCCGACAAGGAATAGTGACATAAAGTTTAGGCTGCGAGCCATCTCCCGGCCAAAAGGAGTACAATAAGCTTGTGGTTAAAAAAACGACGGGCTTTGTACTGCTAGAACTGATACTTATTGTGGCAGTTATTGGCGCCTTGGGTTTTCTGAGCTTTAAGATCTTCCACCCTAAACACAAGCCTCTCGCGGCCAGCAACACAGCTAAAGCCCAAAGTGATAAGCCGCTACCGCTCAAAAGTATTGGTTTTAACCTGGATTATTACGACCCGACCACCAACCACGCCGGTGATATGGTTTTTACCCACGAAGATCATGATTTGGGCGTTACCCACATGATTTTTGCCGACTTTGGGATCCAGGATGTCCGCTCGCCCAACGATCCTACCAAGCGCAACCCGCAGCCAACCTTTGTGCTGCCCTTAGGCACCAAGGTACATTCGTTAGTCGATGGCGTGGTGGTCAATGTCGAAAGCCTATATAGCAGCGACTACACCATCTGGGTATCGAGCCACGAAGGCAGCAACTACATCTACGAAACTGAGCATGTCGACAATCCAATCGTCAAAAAGGGCGACCGTGTGACAGGCGGCCAAGTAATCGGCGAGGTCAGCGACCACGACTCACAGTACCACCCCGGCTTTGGCATTGTCGAAATCGGCATTCTCAACCCGCAGCCGAGCGGCCAAGCCCAACACATCTGTCCCTTTCACTACTTGGACCCGCATATCAAAGCAGATATCCAGAAGAAAATCCTAAACGTCCACCAGGCCTGGATGCAGTACATTGGCATGCCTGGTCTCTATGATGACGCCCATAGCGCCGAGCCGGGATGCTTTACATTGGATGCCGTTAACGGGTAGGTTCAAATCCTCACGCCGTGAGAAAACCTAGAAGTTGTATGACCTACTCGGTATCTTGGTACTCTCGCTTCAGGTACCAGCCGTAATTAGAGTTCAGCGCGCATTGTTGCTCGCTGTTGCAAACGCTGTGGTCGTATTTGGCGTAGGCGAAAAAGGCCTGCTCCTTGTCTTGCAAATCTTGGCCGGCGACATTGGCCGCCATGCCGTGGATAGGATAACCGACGTAGAATTTGAGTGGAATGAGCGGCTGGCCGTCGTATTGTTGGAGCAGATATCCCTCATAGGCGGTCTGCGCTATGCGGCCCACCGCCATATGATCGCTATGGTCGGGATAGGTCCGGCTGGAGACATTGGCTTGGGTGCGAACTTCCGTCGGCTGGTAGAGGTGCATGAGTGCGGTTAAGGAAGTCGACAGATTATCTAGAGTGTACGTCGACTGGTGATCGATGGTTTGTATGGTGCTGATGCCGCCAGACTCCAGCTGTGCCAGGCTTTCGTTATGTGCCGACGGGAATCCCTGCCCCCGGAGGTTGCCATCTGGCAAGTGCATAAAGAGCAACGAGACCCGGGAGTTGCCGCGGGGGTTAGCCACGGTCACAAATTGGCCGCTGGGCAGCCGCGCCAGTCGTTCGACCCAGATACTGTCACTGCCCAGCATATTGGAGTAAGCGGCCTCTGATCCTTGTTCGCGGCCTACCCAGTAGTATTTGTCGGCGCCGGCGTCGCCGGACGTGACATATATGGTGCGTACGCAGTGCTGGGCGCTGATGTCGTGCTGCAGGTCGGGGTTTATGAAGAGTAGATCGTCGTCCTGATGGGCCACGATGTTCATAATAGTGGTTCCCCCCGTGCACGCCGTGTAGGGCAACGTGTCTATATCCACCGGCGCTATCGTAGCGGGTATGCTCGTCGCCGGCGCCACGCGCGGAGCGCTATTTTGGGTGCCGCGGTCGTAGAACAAGATGAGTTCGGTAGGCTGCTTGAGGTCGCCGGCGATCAGCGTGCTGGCATTTGGACGCCCATAGTGCTCGATAATTTGGTCGATACTACAGGGGGGATAACCGGTTAGGCTATTATCCAGCGTCAGTAAATACGCAAAGCGAAGTTTGCGAAGATCTGGCTGCCACTGCGAGCTGCTGAGAATATCGCGCGGTTGATTACAACCACTCAGCGGTACGACTTGCAGATGATTGCCGGAGTCCAGCTTGGCGGGAAATACTCGCCAATAGTCGCCTGCCAAAGCTTCCACATGATGTTGACTGAGCGCTTTAGCGATGAGCTCATTGCGTTTGTTAGTGGCGGCTATGGCACTCGCCTCGGCCGTAAAGACGTGATGAGTCGCTGGCAGGCCAGCTACAATGCTCAGACAAAACAGGACACCAATGGTAACCGCAAAGCGCGACGGCCAGCGTAAGCTGCGAATGGTGGTGGCTAGCGCAATAAAGGCCGTAAATAGCACGATTGCTAAATACCGAGCATCCACCGGGTAGTAGTGCTTGGTTGCGATAAATGCACCGCAGCTGACCGCGGTTGACCATATCAGCAGCAACGAGATTTTAAAATAGTTATCGTGTGGTAGCGTAGGGCTAGGCTGGGTAATGCTCGAGCGCAGCAGCCGGACCATGGCGACGACCGCAGCAGCCGCCAGGAGTATATTTGCCAGTAGCGCAACTCCCTGTGTGCCGAAAACCTGCGCATAGGTCTGGTGCGGAATGGTAGCCAGCAACCTGGTGTCCGCCGCCGGATTGGCGCCCAGGTTGGTAAGCAGACTCAGCACCATGTACACGCCGCCCAACAGCAGGTCGTGCATGCTGTGGACAAAGCCGTAGGGCCCAGACAGCGGAGCACTGGCGATGTGCGTGAGTCCGCTGGCGTTTATCGCCCACAGCAGCGCCAGCGCGCCGCCGGCTCCGGCTATACTGGCTGCGAGCCACCGGGCAGATACATATGCCAGCGACCATTTGCCCGCCAGAGCATAGACAAGCAGCGCTATGATCGCCGCGCCAACGCTTACGCTCATAAATAGTTTGTCGCTAGCGATGAGCAGGACGAGCAAGCCAACACCGGTTGCAAATTTCCAGTGCCGCATGCGTGGCGCATAGACGAGTAGTGCAATCGAGCTAATAAAAACCAAGTATTCGATGTTACGAGTCGTGAGCATGGCCATATTGACTGGCAATATGCCTCCCGGATATGGCTGAGCGGGTATAAGCAGCAGTACCGAGGCCAGCGCCAGACACAAGGTGCCAAACACCAGCGGACGGCGCTCAATGCGGTACAAAATCAGCGCCAGTAGTCCAACGGTAGCCAGCACAACGCCAACCGTAAAGGCCGTAAAAGCGTGTGGCGTCGCTCCAAATAGATGCACTACTAGGAACAGTGGCCATTTGAGCAAAAACGTGTGTTGATCCGGCCACTGCGCTCCATGAAACGTTTTGGCGTTGTCAAACAAGTAGGTGTTGACCAGTTGGTCGGAGTTGCTCATATGAATGCGCGCACCCAACACCGCCCAGTACCAGCTGGTCGCCAGGAGCACTGCCGCGCCAGCCAGCGCATATATCCGATCAGGCTTCAGCCAAGCCTTAGTCGATGTAGCAATAAAACGCGAGCATAGGGCGTACTTGGCGGCCAGTTGGTACGCGATACTCTTTTTTGGTGATGTTTCTTCTGTCTTTCCCCGAGGCATAGTGGAATTTCGCTATTGATTACATTTGGCCGGTAGACAGTCATTTTGCATAAACATTCCTAGTATACAGGTTCACCGGCTGACATAAAGATACGAGTCTTATATAGGTAAAAATTCCAGGTAGACGTAATAGCTAGGGCGATCGTCCGGCTGACCATGGCGGGCGCTCGGTGACGCAGCAGTTGCGCAATCAGCAGCGTGAACCCAAAGTTAAACACCACCAGCCCAATCACGGCTAAAAGCTGGGCGAGAACAATACGGTGATGCATGCGGCGGTCGCGAAAAGTAAAGAGTTTCTGCAGGGCGAACGACGCCAGCAGCCCCAGCCAAAAACTAATACTAACCGCCAGCACCGGATTTGCGCCCGCATGCTGGGCTGCATAAATAACCATCAACTCAAACAGATAGACACTCACGCCCACGGCCACGTATCTGCCAAACGACCCCCGCAAGGTGGCTTTTAGTTTTCTAATAATAGGATAGATGTCGATATCTGCTCCTTAGGACGAAACGAGAGCTGCTTCTTCAAACCTAATAACTATTTGTAACTGCTAAAGCCAACTATATACCAACTCTTGGGCTAAACACAAAAGAATTGGTTGTTCCATGAAGAACGATCGCTAAAGTTTCGTCCAAGACTTCTTGAGCGGCCTTTTTGTCTACTTTTGCTATCATAAGCCTATGTCACTTTTCAACCTGAGTCGGAAGCGCCAGCCAGAATATAAACTTCTGTCTGGTAGGCACGAGGATTTAGAATTCGTTGGCCACTATGACTTTAGCCTGCTGAAACATACATCAAAGTCGAAATATCCATACATGCTAGGCGTCTCAATCCAGGGATTCGACACAGACAACAGAAAATTGCCCACAAACGACGCGCGACAAGCGATTGATAACTTTGAAGATCAACTAACACGGCTTGTTGAGAGATCGACTCGAAGTATTTACGCCGGCCACTCATTCTGGAACGGCGCACTAGAAGTAATTTTCTATATTCATGACTATGAGGCCGTAATAGCGGCGCTTGAACCGGAGGCAAAGAAAAGGGGCACATTTACCTTCACGTTTAAGATTGACTCAGATCCTGAATGGCGGCAATTAGAGTATCTAACCTACACTAACTACGAGGAACGTTAGGGTATGTTTGGCAAGTCGTCCTGCGAACACGCCTAAGATAATTCGAGACATGGAGGCATATTGGGCGGCTTACGGAGAATAGCTTGTATGTCGTCTGTGTAACTGCTAGTGCTGGCAGGAGGCGGCATAAGCGGTCTTGTACGCCAGGCCGCCGTTATGGCCGGGAATTGGCGCCCCAGCGCTGCTGGTATTCAGCCTGTTGACCGTTGCCGCAGTGCACAAGGTAAGCCAGGTCTGCGGGCCAACGATACCATCAATACGGATCGTGTATGCCCTTTGGAACGCCTTAACGGCGGCGTTCGTGCCATCTCCAAACGAACCGTCGACATTGAGGTACCATTGGTTATCGCTGGAGAGTTTGGCCCGCGTTACGCCACCGTAGGCAGACGAGATGCTAAAACGCCGAGCCTGCGAGACGCCGTCCAGCAGTGCCTGAAGGTCCTTGACACAGGGTACAGTGCTGCCCGAACGCAACGGCTGTCCGCTGCAGAGGCTGGCGGCGTGAGATCCCCTCAGCATAACAATGCCGCCGATGACTCCGACTGCAACTATTGCGAGGATCGGAATCAAAATATGTATGTGGCCGTTCGAGTCGGAATCCCGTTTGTGAAAGAGCTTCATCATGTGTGTCTAACCTTCTTACATAAAAATTTTAAATAGTGCTTATGACTTAAAGATAATCTAGGCCGCGGCTTGCGTCAACCGAAAACCGCGGCGTGTTCCGCTGTGAGCTACGGCCGCGCTACTGTATGCAACATAACTTTTATTTGGCGTATCGGTTACAGGAGTTTGGCGAATACCACTAATCGCTCGCTAAATTCGCTCGTACCTGAAATAACCCGGCCCGTGCAGGTCATTAAGTTCAGCCCGGGCTTGTCCGGGCTAATCGGCGCCAAAACCTCTGCCATGTTTACGTTGTCGGCTGGGAAGGTCTTTGCCGACACCACTTGGTACTCAAAAGTCGTATCATCGCCACGAGTTACAACAATCTTGTCACCTGCGACCAATTTTCTTAGGTTGTAAAAGACGCCTTTTGCCGTCCAACTAGATACGTGCCCGTACATAAAGGCCGCCCCACTTTGGCCCGGCAAAGAGCTGCCAGCATACCAGCCAACTTCATAAACATTGTCTGGTGTGGCTATAACACCCGCTTGTAAACCCAACTGCACCACGGGCGTGTTAGTAATATGTATTGCCGGTATAGAAATGTACTTCGGATTGCTAGGCGGCACCGAGTAGTTCGCCACGAATAGAGGTGTAAGTTTGGCCGACGAAGGGCTGCTGCCAGTGCTGGCGGCGCGATGGTCTGGTGCTATTCTCAGCAGTTTGGGCTGGCGAATATAGAGAACCGCGCCGGCTATGATACTAGCGGTACCGACAGCCATCAGGGTTGCAGCAATAACCTTTATAAGTAATTTCTTCCGCGGTCTCAACACTTAGCTTATTTTACCGCAAACTACGGGCGGTGTGCTGCGCTAGTACGTCATCGACATGTTGTCGGAGTACAGGTAGTCCGTCGACAGCAGGTTGGAAGTGCCGTCGGTGCGCTCCATCCAAATCTTGGTGCTGAGCGAGTTACCAGAGGACACAGCGGTGTACGTCATGCTGAGCTTGTGCCAGCCGTTGTCGCTGGTGGTGCGCGAGGTGCTCGCCCAGCGGCCGGAGATACAACCGCTGCCGTTACGCTCACAGACATACAGCTTAATGACCCGGCTCGAAGTGCCCTTCACCCAAACGCTCAGGGTGTACTTGCGGCCAGCCACGGTGGCGCTGTTCACCCAGTAGGGGCTGGGGTTGGTAAAGCCCATTTGGTTGTCGGACTGGCCGCTCTTCAACATGGTCTTGATAGAGTAACTGCCATCGCAGGCCGAGCCGGCAATCGAGCCGTCGCGGGTATTGTTGGAGGCCGAGCTGATAACGCCGGTCCAGCCAGTCAGATTAGTTTCGACTGAGCGGTTGGTGACCAACTGCGTGCCCGCTGGGCTGTCGCTGCAATACGACGATGGCGGCGCGATGGTTTGGGTGCTTGAAGTAAGTGACATTTGGTCGGCGTTGAAGCTATCGCCAGGGCTGGCACTGTCTTCGGACACTTTGTAGTACAGCGAGTCGCCAGTGGTGATGCCGGTGTAGGTGGTGGTGAGCTGATGCCAGTTGGTGTCAGACACGGTCAGTGTACTTACGTTGGAGCCAATCACCGTGCCAGCCGCGTTCTTCTCCTGCAGCAGTAAGCGCAAGGTGCGGCCACTGACCGACGAGCGCATCCAGGTTTTGGCGGTGTAAATGTTAGTAGCCGTGGTGGCGGTCCAGGCCGGCGACGAGTTAAAGCCGATCGCACTGGTGCTGGTAGACGTATTCTTGACGCCGATGGAGTAACCGCCGTCGCAAGCTTGAGTGTTGTCCAGCGCCACGCCGGAAGCCGACGACAGGATGCCGGTCCAGCCGGTGATATCACCCTCAACCGAACGGTTGGTGATGATCTCGTTGGCCGCGGTGGTGTCACTGCAAAGCGTTTGCGGGCTGATAGGCGGCGTACCAGCTACTGAGGTCAGTGACATGTTGTCGGCATGGAAGACATCACCATCTGCCGGGGCATCTTCAGAAATCTTAAAGACAATGGAATTACCGCTGGCCGTCGCTGTGTAAGTGGTGGTGAGCTTGTGCCAGTTGCTGTCAGAAACGGTCATGGTGTTGTTGTTGGAATCCACCACCGTGCCGTCGCTGGTCTTTTCCTGCAGAACCAAGCGGTAGGTCTTACCACTTACGCCCTTTATCCAGACAAAGCCGGTGTAGTTGGTGTTAACCGTGGTGTTGGTCACCCAGTAAGGCGAAGAGTTGACGCCCAAGCCCTTGCCGGCGGCAAACTGCCCAGGGAAATAGCTGACACTGATCGACTGGCTGCCATCGCAAGCTGCCTGGTTGTCGGGCACGATGTTGTCGGCCGCGCTGGCGACCCCGCCCCAACCTGTTAGGTCGGTCTCTACCGAACGGTTGGTGATGGCTTCACTTGACGCCGTCGTGTCACTACAAACACTCTGCGATGAAATCGGTGGCGGCGGAGGCGTGGAAGTGAGCGACAGTTGGTCGACGTTAAAGTAATCGCCCACCACCGGATTCTCCTGCCAGACACGCATGTACATACTGTCGTTGGCGTTGGCGGCTGCCAGGGTGCTGGTGATCTGGTGCCAGTCGGTGTCAGGGGCAGTCCACTGCACCGTGTTCTTACCGACATTGGCGCCGGTGCTGTCTTTTTCCTGAATCTGAATGTCGTAGATATTGCCAGTGGTGTTGGCTTTGATCCAGGTGCTGGCGGTGTAGTTGTCTGTCGCAATAGACGACAGGTTAACGAATGGGTTGGAGCCGTTGACGCCCATGATGGTGTCGGGTGTGACCGTGCCATCCTTGACAGCCGCTTTCACCGAAGCGTAGCCATCGCAAGCCTGCGTGCTGTCCCAAGAAACATGCGTAGTCGTACCCCACACGCCACTCCAGGAAGCTGACTGCGTGCTTGGACTCTCTACGCTGCGGGAAGCAGCGTCGATGTATTGGTTGCCGGTTGGGAATGCAACTGAATCGTTACAGGTAGTGGCCGGCGGCGGCAAGACTGCTGGCGTGGTGCTGACCACCGACGAGTCGATGACATCACCTTGGTTGCAAGCGTCTTTGGTAGGGTTGTCTGGGTAGACGGGGCCACAGATGAAGTCCAGTTGCATGGAGTTACCGGTTACCGTGACTCGTAAATGGCCAAAATGTGAGCTGTGGAACATCGAACCGTCGGCGATGTGCTGGGTGTTGAAGCTAGCTTCTTCAGTGCCGCCAGCGCCGTCGGTAATTTGCACCACGCCGTGCTGCGGGGCAAAGCGCTCCATGGCGTGGATGTGGTGGTTGACATTGAGGACATACTTGCCGCCGCTGACGGCAGTGGGACTATATTTATCGCCCAAGTAGTTTATCGCCTGCTGCAAGTCGGTCTCGTCGGCAAACGTACCCGTGCTGGAATCCCAGATGCTGGTGTAGGCCGGGCGGTGGCCCATAGTCACAATCATGTCGATGTTCGGGTTGGTTTGGGCGGCAGACATGAGCTGGTCAGCCTTATACTGCCACGAGTTTGTATCCGTGCCAGTGCCGTCAGTACCTAAGTAAGCGTTGTACCAGGGCTCTGGCTCGGTGATGTACAGCACGCGGCCGACCACGAATGAGCCCCAGTCGCTGCCTTGGCAGCCATTGGCCGTCGTGGGTACGCCGGGGCACCCTGGATTACTTACTTGGCCCGTCGTGTCGTTTATAACAGTTTGCGGATTGGGGATGTAGACACGGCCTTTGTAGTTGGCCATGCTATCCCGCACGGTGCCGGATGGTGCTGTGGCGGTATTAACAGGGCCATATTCGTGATTGCCCCACACCTGCTCCATGGCGCGAGTGGTGGCAACAGGCGCTGTGTCTTGGTAGTACTGGTGCGTAGCGGCGTTGCCACACTCGTTGGCGTAGCTAATGTCGCCGCCGTGGGTAACGAGGTCAGGCGCTTCGCCAGCTATTTGGCTCCACACTGAGCTCATCCAGGGCTTGTTACAGCTGGGGTCACTGCTACTATCGTAATAGGTAGTCCCGGTGTCGCCAATGTCGTCCCATACAAAGTCACCTGACGGCGCCGTCTTAAAGGTGTGGTCGTCGCCGGAAGAAGTTATGCGGTAGTGGTACACGGTTCCAGCTGTTAGGCCGGTAAGCGGTACTCGCTCGAACGGCCCGGTGGTGTCAACTGGGGTGATCGGTTCCGCCGTGGAGGTTGCGGTAGTCGAGCCGTACGCGGTAGTTGTCCCGTAATCTACAGTCGCGGCCGCGCCGCGCCAGTGCACCCACATGCTGGTGCCTGGATTATCGCCAAAGTCGACGTGAATTTCGTCCACCGAGTCTACCGCCCATACATGCAGGTTCGCAGCGGCTTGACATACTCCGGCAAGCAATAAAACAAAAGCGAGCGCCATCATCGCCCGTCGGTTAATCTGCCAGAACTTAGTGCCTTTCTTCCTTATATTGGTAAGCATACGCCTCCATTTCGTATTATGTTTATAGTGCTTATGTCTGCAGTATACACTTTCATTTAAGAAAAAGTACATATTTCCACCATTTTCTCAGCATGTTGTGTTTGTCGCTTCGTTGTGGTCATTTTGTTATTGTCACACTACCTGCGGTCTTGTAATATAAACATAAGTGTTACGAGAGGCGCCTTGGGTGGTGAGATGAAATTTTCTGCGCGTAAAGTGAAGTGGGTAGTCTTAGGTGCGGCATACGTGCTGGCTCTGATGGGCAGCAGCGTGTGGCGTATGCCGCATGCAGCGGCGCTGTTCGATATTGTGACGCTCCTGAGCAAGCCGGTAGCCCAAACTACCCAGAACAGCGCCAAGTTTACGTTTACCGACATGAATTTCAGCCCGCTTGAGTGCCAACTAGACGGCGCGGGTTTTAGCCCCTGCACCAGCCCGTACACTACCCCGTCGCTGGCCGACGGCAGCCACACTTTTAGCGTCCATGCCATTGGCGGCACCAATCCGGAATCCACCGCGTCTTACACGTGGGGGGTGAATGCGTTGCCAGTATTTGCCGGCGGCAGCGGTGTGAGCGGCACGGTAACTACCCCGATCGCTATCTCTGACCTCCAGGTAAGCGACAGCGGTAACGAAACGTTAACTCTGGAACTTCATGCGCCGAGCGGTACGCTGGCCATGGCCACCACTACCGGGCTTACTTTTACCGGCAGCCCGACTGGCGCGAGCCTGAAGTTCAGCGGCACCCGCACTAATCTCAATGCGGCACTGGCGACGCTCACCTACACGCCGTCAGCCAGCGGCAGCCTTACGATCAACGTTTTTATCGACGGCCAGGACGGCCAGATTTATAACATGCTGAACGGCCACGCCTACAAAGTAGTCGACGCCGGCTCTCCAGGCCTAGACTGGGCCGACGCCAAGACCGCCGCCGACGCTTCTACCTACGGCGGCGTCAGTGGCTATCTGGCTACCGTCACCAGCAGCGCTGAGGATGCCTTCATACAGGCTATGCTCCCCGGCACGGCCTGGATGGGCGCCAGTGACGCGGCCAACGAAGGCGACTGGAAATGGGTGGACGGGCCCGAAAGCGGCACATCTTTCTGGAGTGGCGGTGTGGGCGGAACAACGGTAGGCGGCTTGTATGCCGGTTGGCAGGGCGGTCAACCAGACAACTTTAACGGTACCGAAAACTGTAGCGAGATGCGAGTGAGCACCCCCAGCAGCTGGAACGACCAAAGCTGCGCATCGCTTCGGCAGTTTTACATTGTGGAGTACGGCGATGGCAGCACCATACCGTACATGGCCACGACCCAAATCTCGGTTACCTCCAGCCCCGATGGCGACCCAGACGGCGACGGCTTGAATAACTCTATTGAGACCCAGGGTCCCAACCACGGTGACACCAACAACGACGGCACCGCTGATATGCTGCAGGCCAATGTCACCACTCAGCCGAGCCCCACCTCCAATACCTATGTGACGGTGCAAACTAGCTGCACAGCCAACCTGGGCGTTGAGGTGGGCAGCGAGGCACCCTCGCACAAAGACGCCAGCTACGACTACCCATTTGGGCTGGTTGGCTTTATCGGTACCGGCTGCGGTGCACCCGGCTCGTCGGTGACGGTCACGCAGTATTACTTCGGCACGGCCGACCTCACCAAGCTCGCGCTGCGCAAATGGGACACCACCCATGACACCTACAGCACTATTAGTGGCGCCGTGCTCAGCGCCGTGACTATCGGCGGGCAGCCGGCCATAAAAGTGGTCTACCAGGTAGTAGACGGCGGCCCGCTGGACCAAGATCACGTCGCCGATGGCAACATCCGCGACCCTGTTGGCTTGGGTCTAAGCGTGGTGGGAGCGCCAAATACTGGGCAGGCACTACAGACCTCACCGCCGTACGCATTTATGCTGCTCGGCGGGGCGCTACCTATCGCAGCGGCTATTCTGCTCCAGCGCCGACGGCTTACCAAGTAGCGCGACTCTATACGCTACAGAGCGCCGCAGCCATCCTTATAAACGTACCCGTAGGTACGGCCGCCATTGACAGCGATCGAAGGCAAAGCGTTGCTATAACTCAGGCCCTTGAGTGCAGACACATAACATAAACTACGCCAGGTTTGTTGGCCGACGATACCATCAATACCGATCCCAGCCTTGGTTTGGAACGCCCGAACGCCGGCATCGGTACCGCCCCCGAAGTCACCGTCAACATTAAGAAAATACCGGCCATCGCTTACGCGCGCTACGCCCCCGTGATTAGACGGAATCGCAAAATAGTTGGTAAGCGCGATACCGTCCAGCAACGCCTGGACATCAGAAACACAGTGTCCAGTACTACCTCGCCGAACGACTGTTGCAGAGGACCTGCAAGCGGTGCCAGTGGCATGCGACCCCCTCAGCATAACAATGCCACCAATGACGCCAACCATGACTATGGCTAGTATGGGGATTACTATATGTATGTGGCCTTGTGAGGAGGGATTCTGTTTGTGAAAGAGCTTCATGATTGTGTGTCTAATCCTTTGTATGAAGTGTATTGATGGTTATGCTTAGAGCATAGGCCAAGACTGCTCATGTCGTCAAACAAAAACCTAGCGCGACACTGATAATGGGGATTCGTGCCAAAGTCGCACAGCTTGCTACACTGTGTGTATGAAACGGCCCGCTTCAGGAGCGCAATGTTCGTCTTGCGTGGAAAATAACCATGGGTGAGCAAGCTACAGCCATATTGCTTGGCCTCAGTGCGGCCATCTGTTATGGTTTGGCTGATTTCTTAGGCGCGGCTGGATCAAAAAAGCTAGGGCCAATTACCGCAGCCTGCGCGGTGCAGATTCTGGGCCTGGTTGGTTTTGGGGCGTGGTATCTGCTCGCAATCCATGCTGTGCCGCATCTATCTGGAAGCGTCGCTGCGGCGGCTGTTTGCGGATCGGGTTTGGTCGGCTTGGGTCTCATTTTTCTGTACAAAGCGTTTGCGATTGGCCCGGTCAGCCTGGCGAGCCCTTTGGGGTCGGCGTATCCGCTGGTGACGGTCGGGGTCGGCGTCGCCTTTTTTCATGCCATGCTCTCTGGGCGTCAGCTGGCGGGAATCGGCTTGGTAGTGCTCGGCGTGATGGTCGCCACTGGAATATTGTCGGTCAAAAAGTCCAACCGCCACCTAAGCCAAGGGCCCATGTTTGCCCTGCTGGCGTCTGCGGCCTGGGGAGCTGGCTATCCATTTATTGACTACGCCGTTACACGCGCCGGCTGGCAATCAATCTTATTAGTTGAGCTGGTCATGCTCACACTGACCAGCGTGGTGGCGCTGTGGCTGAACCGGCGAGACGAACATGCCAATCTACGACAAACTGTTATGTCGCTACGGAATCCATATATCATCGGTGCCGGCCTCGTACAACTTGCTGCCACCGTTTTGCTGAACGTGGGCTTTGTGCACGACCAAACCGCGGGATCGTTGGTCGTGGCCTTAACCGCCACTTACCCGATTGTTACCATGAGCCTAGCGCTCCGTCACTTCAAGGAAGACCTCAGCCGCTCGGCGCTACTGGGCGCTGGGGCTACCATTTGCGGCGTGGTGCTGATGCTGTTATAGGCTTGCTGGGGTCAGCGGCCTACGAATGCCCTTGGTCCCAACTGTTGCCGTAAGTGCCGGGCCCGGTGGCGGCAAATGGCGAGCGCTTCATAGCGTCCGCCAGTATACCCAGGCCATCGAGGTATACCTCGTGAACTTTGTCGGGATCAGGCGCTTGCGCAGTGCTGAAGGCCGGCGGCAAATCCTCGTGGTATCGGCCATAGTCTTTATGCAGAATCTTGATACCAAAATGCTCCGGACGTTCATACAGTTGACTGCCCGGATACGGCACAAAGACCGCCGAATAGGTGGCGCGTAGCAGGCCGTCGTCGATTAGCTCGGCAACGCCTTCTACATTGGCGCGCATATCTTCAAGCGTTTGGCCGGACATGCCGGTTATCGTAAAGGCGCAGGCGGCGATGCCAGCATCCCGGAGTGTCTTGAGGATCCGTACTTGGTCGTCTTCTTGCAGCCGCTTGCCGCGCTTGTGTTCATTGCGTGATTTGAGGTGCACCGTTTCCAGGCCGATCTCCAGCCAACGGCAGCCGCTCTCCGCCAGCGCTTTGATGATTCGCGGATCCTGCAAACGGTCTAGCCTGGTTTGGGCGTCGTAGCCGATATCGCCGCGCTGCTTCAGTTCTTCTAAAAAGGCGAGCGTTCTCTCGGGGTCTTCGGTGAAGGTTTCGTCACCAAAATAGATGTTGTGTGGCGGCTGGCCGGTTGCCAGCAGCGGCGCGCTGTAGCGGTCACGGAAGGCGTCGATTTCGGCCAGCACTCGCTCGTGCGGGAAATATTCGGGGCGGCGGCCAATGGTGCGGATCGTACAGAACGAGCATTTCGACAAACAGCCCAGCGCGTGCACAACCCGTAAGTAGCGCAGCCCCTCGCCCACCTCGCCGGGGAACAGGTCGATTTTGGGCATGGGTAGTCTCTCCGGCGGTATTTCTGGGTACATGCGCGGGCTAACCCGTAGTTCTCCGTTTCTGTCGACATAGGTGAGGTTGCCGATGTCGGCGACGTCGCCGCCGCTGCGGATGGCTTTCAGCAGTGCGGGCAGCGCCACTTCGCCAGCGTCACGCACCACGTAGTCGACATGCGGATTCCGCGCTGTTTCGGCGTGGAGCGGCGTAGCCATAACGCCACCAAAAATAATGGCACTGCCCGGGCACTCTTCCTTAATTACCTGGGCAATTTGGAGTGCCAAAGGGTAGTTGGCAGTCATTGGCGACAACAAATACGCTTCAGCCTGCCCTTGCGCCCGCAGCTCGCGCCGGACATACTCTGGATCAACCCGGTTATCGGTGGTGAGCGTCGCGGCATCGCCGTACAGGTTTAGCATGTTGGTGTTTTGGAAGCCGTGTTCTTCCAGCACGCCGCCCAGATGGTGCGCCCAATACGGCAGCTCCCACATGATTCTTCCCTGCAGCGGGTGCAGCCCAGGATGCGCCGGATAATACTGCCGGTCAAAGCCGTCCCAAAAATCCTGCGCCCCTGGCACTCTAAACACCGGCATCGGGGTGTGCACAAAAGTTATTTGCGGATCAGCTTCCGTCATTGGCTTGACGCTCCAGAGCTTTGCGGTCGACTTTTTCGTTAACGGTCAGCGGAAACTCCGGGAGATGGCAGAATTCGCTGGGTACCATTTGCGGATGTAAGCGGGCGGAGGCGAACTTCTTAAGCTCCGCTGGTGTTACTTTTTTCCTGGCGCTGGTGGTGTAGTACGCAACCAGTTGCCGGCTTTCTTCAAAATCGTCCAGCTGCCGAACCACGACCACGCCTTCGCGCACGCCAGGGCAAGCCGAGAGTACGGTTTCCACTTCGCCCAGTTCTATGCGTAAGCCATTAATCTTTACCTGGTAGTCCTTGCGGCCCAGGCAAGCAAAAACGCCGCTTGGCAGCAGCCGGCCTTGGTCGCCGGTCTTGTACATGCGCGCGCCGGGTTCGGGTGAGAATGGGTCGGGCAAAAACACTGAAGCGGTTTTGTCGGGCAAGTTTTGGTAACCGCGCGCTACGCCGTCACCGGCTATGTATATTTCGCCCACCCCAAAATCGGGCACGGGTTGCCCTTTTTCGTCCAGGATATACAGCGCGGTGTTGGCAATTGGCAGGCCAATCGGCATATTGGGTTGATCGCTCAAGTCGTCATCCCAGGCTGTAAGGTAAAAGGTGGAGGTGACGGTTGTCTCGGTAGTACCGTAGGCGGCCACCCACTGTACTTTCTCCGCGTTCTCTAGCTGCTTCCAGACCGCAAATACTTTGGTCAAGATCTTTTCGCTGGCCGCCAGCACTAACCTGAGCGAAGGCGGGATAGGAATGTGATTGGTCGCCAAGTATTCAACCCAAGTGTGCCACATGGGCGTTGGGATGTTCAGAATGGTGTAATGTTCGCGAACGATCTCGCTGGTAAATTCGGCCATGTCGGTGTGGCTGGCCTTGGAAACAATCAGCGTCGCGCCAATCAGCAGCGGCGGCACGACTTCCTCGGTGACCACATCAAAGGCTATGGGCGCCATGAGCGGCACGCGGTCGGACGGCACCAGCTTGAATATTTCCTTGACCGAACAGGTATGATTCACCGTGGAGCGATGGGTGATAATCACCCCTTTCGGCTGGCCGGTGGAGCCGGAGGTGTAGGCAATATACGCTACGTTGTCCGGTTTTACTTCTTGCTTGAGCGGCGGCACTTTGCCTTTGATGCGCTGCTGCATGGCCTGCAGGTCATGAACCGGCGCCGCAGCGTGCTCCACGCTCGCTGGAAACGGTATATCCGCCAGTATCAAACGCGGCGCGGCGTCAGCAATCATAAACGACAGACGCTGGTCCGGCAGTTGCGAGTCGAGCAGCAAGTAGGCGCCGCCAGCCTTCAGGATAGACAACATACAGATTACGACCGCCGAAGACCTGGACAGATAGCAGCCAACGATCACCTCCGGCCCGACGCCGGCTTGCTGTAGCGCCGCGGCCAGCCGGTCGGTTTTGGCATCAAGTTCGCGGAAGGTTATCGTTTTGTTGCCGTCGATAATGGCGATGGCGTCGGGGGTCTTTTTGGCCTGCTGCGTTAATAACTGGTGGGCGCACAATTCTGGATAGGCGACCCGCTTAAAGGGTTGCGCTGCTGTAGTGGAACGTACTGATTTTTTCGATGGAGTTGTTTTGGAATTTGTTCGCATGCCTACGCATAATAGCATAAGAACGAATAACTGACCGGTCTTCTCTTTTGTTGGCGAGCAGCTGCTCAGCAAGTTTTTACGGTGATGGCATACGCGCGACTATTTGCTTGTCGCTCAATAAACGCAAGCATTACCCGTTACAACGCGCTCCCGTGCTATTATTTATTGTAAGTAGATGTGGTACAGGAAAATCGATGACTAGAAAATGGGGGCGATCGCGCCGTGAACATGCGTTAACTGCGGTCGTTGAAGGATTCTTTGGAGCACTTTGGTTTAGCTGGCAGCAGACGAAACCTCCGGCGGCATTGAACACGGTGTTGGTCGCCGGTAGCGTAATCGCGCTGCTCGCCGCAGCAGCCGGCGGGGTACTCAGCTTCCGATACCGTGCACTGCCTGCAGCCGCCGACGACCGATCAGCACGGCGCCGCTACAACATCATTGCTGCTGCTGAGTTTGGTGGGATCGGTCTGGGCGCGCTGTTGCTCGCAGCCGTGGGGCATGCCAGCTACATCCCAGTGTGGGTCTGTACGGTGGTAGGGGCTCATTTCTTTTCGCTGGCTCCGGTACTTCGCGACCGCAGTCTGTACCCGCTTGGCGCTTTATTCTGCGCGACTGCCGCCACTGCCTTAGTCGTCGGGCTGACAACCCGCTTTGCCCCCAGCATGGTCACCGGATTCGGAGCGGGTTGGCTACTTGCTTTGTTCGCGCTTTTCAACCTCTTCACCCTGCCGGCCGCCAAGAATAGATAGCAGCACCTGGTGAAGCGAAACACTTAAAAGCTATGCTGCAACAGCTCTTTCGAGCCCATAACGCGCGCGAACATAAACGGGAACGTGAACGATAACAGATCCTGTTGAATCCGCTGCCGCTGCGGCAAATCGGTGGTCTCGACCAGGTCGCTGAGGACCACTATGTTGTAGCCTTTTGTAAAACCGCCGATAACCGTCGCCAGCACGCAGCCATCCGTAAAGACGCCAGTCACAACTATGTAGCGAATGTGCTGCTTCTCGAGCTGCTTGAGTAATTTAGGATCGGCTAGGGCGTCGTTGGTGTCTTTGTCGGTCACGATATCGCCCGGTTCCGGCGTGAGTTGGTAGAACTCCTCGGCAAAGCCGGAGCGGTCGGCGGTGTAGTAGGCGAAGCGCTCGTCTTCGTAGAGTTCGTTAATGTTGTGCGCCAGATATTCTTTCTGCCAGGGTTTGGTACGGCCAAAAATTACCGGGCCAGTAAAGTGTTGCCGAAAGTCGGCGATAAAGCCGCCCAGCTGGGGCACCATCTGACGTATTTTATGAAAGGTCACGCCCCACTCGGGGATCTCACATTTGGCGGCCGCACAGGAGTTTATCACATCGATAAGTAAGAGCGCGGTGTTGTCTTTGGTCATACCTTGAAATGGTTTCATATATTTAGTATGCCACAGGGCATACAAAAACTCTTATCCGACAGCCGTTCTCTGGCGACAATTTTGTTAGAATGTGTGTATGGTTGGTTCGCGTAATGCTCGTATCGATGCCTTTATCAATGAACTGCCGGCCTGGCAGCAGAAAGTGTGCACCCGCGTGCGCACTCTCATTCATGCGGCCGAACCAGCTATAGAGGAGACTATCAAGCGCGGCGATCGGCCGTATTTTGTGCTAAGCGGCAACGTTTGTGCCCTGCAAGCCACCAAAGATCACATAAATATTTTTATCTACGATCCAATTACGCCAGACCCAGCACATATCATCAACCAGGGGCAAGACAACGCCACTGCCCGCGCAATTCAGCTATACGAGAATACAGCACTCAACGAGCCGGCCTTCAAGAACCTCATACAAGCGGTAGCCGACAACAACCGCGCGGGCGGCTGGCGCAAGCTCAAACACTAGGTCCTGTTGCGCTATTGCATAACTGCGTTAGAGCAACGCGTCTACTCGGGCTATGTACTGACTCGTGTCGAGCACGTTGACTACGCGCCGTCTCCAGTTTGTACTCGCGCCAAACTGATCGAGCTTACGCAGGTATAGTTGGCGCATATAGCCTGTAATGTCGCCCCTGGGTTGCGGTGCGACAATGCGGCGCAGGCTGGCTACGGTGAGCAGCGCTTCACCGTAGTCTTGGTCAATGTGCTCCTCTGGTGTGCGAGCAAACTCGCCGGCGGTGTCCAGATCAAGCACTACGCCGTTATACGTTACATTGCGCGCCATGAGTGAGCTGCCTACGCCATCGTGGCGGCTAAAACCCCTTTCTTGAGCATGCAATAGAGCCATAACCTCCGTCATGCGCTGCACAACGCCATGCAGTACCAGCTCGGCTACGCCGTGTTGTGCACAGCGTTCAGGTATACGCTGTAGTTCGCTTAGGTAGTTCGCATCGGTGATTGGCACACTCGGCAGCACGTCATTCGCATCAAAGTTGTATGTGTCGGCGAGCAAGCTGTAGATACGACGGAAAACAGCGTCTTTTCGGCCTGGCGCGCGGGGGATCAGATCGCCCCATACCGGTAGCCCTTCTTGCATATAGGCGAGCGAGTCATCGGCGAGAAGATCATCCACGTTGTGGGAAGCGCGCTCGCTCGGTGAGTCATACGCACGGAAGTAGCGCGCGCCTACCAAATCGCCGACGCGTATATTAAGCCCCGGTGTGGCGTAAATGTACTCTGCTGGTTGTACCTGTAAATGCCGTAACAAAATGTCACCAAGTGCCATGCCTGGCAGGTTAAATTCGCGCATCAGCCAGTCAGGTGGCGTGAGATAGTCAGCGGAGTTTAGGTAATCCAGTAGTGGTACTTGCTGTCCGGCTTCGTTCTGAACAGCGGTAATAGTGTTAACCCGGACTGGCAGAATGGTGAAAGTTAGCCTGCCTAGCTGCTGCCAGGCTATGTCCTGTATCTGCTCTGCCATGGCAGCTTCGTGCCGAGCCGCCGGCAATAAAGCTCCGCCAGGAATCTGACCGGAAAGCGCCCGGCTGACCGTTGGCACTGGCGTATCGCCAGGCAGATGGTGTACAAGCGGCAAGTCACCACCTTTGACCGTCACCGATGCGGCGCCAGGAATACCGTCTGTGGCCAGGCTGAACGACCGGAAATCAAGCGAGCCGCGGTACGCTGTCTCTGGCTCGATAGACGTTGTGAGCGGATGTTCTAGCGCAGTACTAGGCGTTAAAAGTGCTTGGTCGGAGGCAAGGCTGCCGAACGCTTCATTGGCCGCCCGCACTCCTGGCACGTCACTGGCGATACCGCTATAGTATTCCTGCCCGGAACCGGGCGTACAAATGCTAAGTAGCTGCTCTGCTGCGTGTGACATAAAGTGGCTTGATAAACTAATGTATACTATAGTACATTCCTAGCTTCCTGTCCATAGACACGTGTTCCCGGTTTGCTATACTCGACTCATGGCTAAGCAACTAAAATACGTGGTGGCGGTAATCTTAAAAGATAAACAGAACTCCGAGCAGTTCTTGGTCGTCAAGCGACCAGACGACGACCCGGACCTGCGCGGCAACTGGGGATTTCCGGCAGTGACTATGCTGACCGGCGAATTGCCCGAGCAAGCCGCTAAGCGCGTCTGCCAAGAAAAACTAAACTGCGGCGCCACAGCTACCCGTTTCCTGGGCATCATGTTCCAAAAGCGCAACAACTACGATATTTTTCTAATGGATGTAGAGATGGCGCTGGATGGCGACCAACAACCCGATGTCCACGCCGCTCACACCGAGAACACGGCCTACACCGACCAAAAGTGGAGCACCGACCCAGAAGACTTGCGCGCGTCGGCTAACGGCGGTTCGTGTTGTAGCAGTATCTTTTTAACTGACCGCGGCTTATTGGACCGCGACGAATGGATCGCCTCGCTCGAGGGTTCGGACACCGTCGGCTAAGTAACGCTAAAGAAGGAATACCGTATGCAAGCGCCGACTGTTGAGCCAATTCATTTTGAAGACGTTGTCGGATTGCCGGAAGTCCACGCTGACGCGCGCCGCACCATTTACGAGAGAATCGAACATACTGATCAAGGCATTGCCCGCACCAGCCGCAGCGTGGTCACCGCCGACGAAGCCGTTCTGGGCAACCACTATCACGACTTTGATCAGCGCTTTCGCGGCCGTGGCGCAGGCATTTTGTACACGGCGCCCAAAGATAACCCGACCGCTGTTGCCGCCCAGCAGCTCCCAGAGGATGGTTGGCAGTTTATTATTCCAGCTGGCATGGTCATGGCACTGCGTTTGCACAAGGGCGCGGTGCAGATCTTTGAGTCCAACCAAGACTACCAAGACGGCGCCAACACCCATCACGTGGCGATCGCATCTTAGAGTTAGAAGTTGACAGATCTAAAAAGGTATATTATAGTCACTCTCACATAAATAAGGTGTTTATCGTGATGTGGATGAGGGGCTTAAGGGTTTTCAAGAACGCTGCACTGTCAGCGGTAGTCGCAATGGGAGTAATTTTGCCGGCTGTAACGCCGGCGCTGGCTAAGGCTGATACGACGTGTACCATTTCGCCGACGCTGGTTAACTCTTGCCGGCCGTGGCTAGGCAGTACTGCTAAAAACTATCAGGATGCGCCAAAAGTTGCTGCCACGGACGGTATCAACCAGGTGCTGTGGCAGGAATCGCGCATGGCGCGCCAGGACGATATTGTGCATACCTACCATGCGGCCGGCGACAACCAGCTGAGTGTCACCGACCTCTATTTTGCCCGCCGCGCCGGCACCATGCTGTTCACCGACTGGAATCCGACCACCAACTGGGCGGATATCGCCAACCAGAACGCAGCCATCGACAGCATGGCGGCCAGCATTGGCAGCCTGGGCAATGTCAAGATTTTCTTAACGCTCAACCACGAGCCAGAGAACGACGTCTCGCCCGGTGGCGACCCGAACTGCACCAGCCTCACCTACAAGGGTAGCTCCGGCACCGTAGCCGACTACCGCAACTTATGGGCCTACGTCGAAAACCGCTTTGCGGCCGACAACGTCCACAACGTGGTTTGGGTGATGGATTATATGAACTACCCTACCTGGAACTGTCTGGTGGGCGACCTCTATCCTGGCGATCAGTACATTGACTGGATCATGTTCAACGCCTACACCAACACCGCGACGCCAAACTTTACCGGTGTGGTCGACCGTTTCCATAACTTACTGGTGACCGACGGCCTGGCCAACAACAAGCCGCTCGGCATTGTTGAGTGGGGCATCACCGGCGACACGGTCGCCCAAGAACAGCTGTATTATGACCAAGCCAAAGCCGCGCTCGACAGCGGCAACTATAATTACCTCAAGGCCTACATGTACTTCGACGAGCGCGACCAAGGCAGCAACACCGGCACGAACTACCGCGTCGGCTACGACGACAACGGCACCAAAGACACGGCCAAAGGCGCACATTATTATGCGTTCGCGACCGACCCGCTGCTCACGAATGCTCACTATGGACCACTGCTGGACACCCAGCCGCCCAGCACGCCCACTGGCCTGGCAGCTAACGCCACCTACACCGATACCATCAGCCTCAGCTGGCAATCCGCTGCCGATTACGGCGGTGTGACCGCGTATAACGTATATCGCGGTGGCGTGAACGTCGCCACAGTTACATCTGGCACATCATATAACGACACCGGCCTGACTGAGGGCGCTACCTACACGTACAGCGTCAGCGCAGTGGACGCCAGCGGTAATGAGAGCGCGCTCAGTACGAGCACGAGCATCGTGGTGCCGGATTCGACTCCTCCGAGCGCCCCAGCCGACCTAAGCGCCACAGCCGCTAGCTCAACCGAGGTAGACCTGAGCTGGACCGCCAGCACCGACAACCTTGGTATGAGCAGCTACACGCTGTCTCGCGACGGCGTGTCGCTAGCTACCTTGCCCGCCAGCGCCACCACCTACAGCGACCTCACTACCAGCGCCCAAACCACTTACACCTACACGCTCATCGCCAGCGACGCTGCTGGCAACCCAAGTAACCCAAGTACGGCCACCATCACCACGCCGGCCAATCCGGACAGCACACCGCCCAGTGCACCCGCCAACCTTGTAGCCACTGCACCAGCGGTCGGCGAAATTGACCTAAGCTGGGATGCGGCGATTGATGACACCGGCGTCACCGGCTACCAAATCTACCGCGACGGCAGCCTGCTAACCACTGTCGGTGGCCTTACTAGCTACCGCGACCTAACCGTTGCCTCGCAAACCACCTACGCATATGGCGTGGTAGCGGTTGATGCTGCCGGCAATGCCAGCGCCCAGAGCGACCCGGCAACTATCACCAGCCTGCTCGCACCAGACACCACACCACCGAGTGCGCCTGCCAGTTTGAACGCCGTGGCTATAAACGCTCACGAAATTGACGTAAGTTGGTCGCCGTCCAGTGACGACACCGGCGTCACCGGCTACACTATTTACCGCGACGGTCAGTTCCTGGCCAGCACTACCGGCACAACGTACCAGGACGTAACAGTAAACGACGGAACCACATACTCCTACAGCGTGAGTGCCTTTGACGCTGCCAACAATACGAGTGCCCAAAGCAGTGCCTTCAGCGCCACCACCCCTGACGCCACCGCGCCAAGCACGCCAACTAACGTGAGCGTCGTACTCCTCTCGCCAACAGTTGCCCAGCTCAGCTGGACTGCCAGCAGCGACAACGTGGGCGTGACCAGCTACGCCATTTACCGTAACGGCGTGCTCTACACCACAGTGCCCGGCGCTGCGACCACTTACAACGACAACAACCTGAGCGACGCCACCACGTACCAATACGTCGTCGTTGCCGTCGATGCTGCCGGCAATCAAAGCCCCGCATCTGGCGCAGCCAGTATCACCACCGCCGACGCCACCGCGCCAAGTGTGCCGACCGGTCTCAGCGCAACTGCTCTAAACAGCACCGCCATCCTGCTATCCTGGCAGCCGGCAAGCGATAACGTCGGGGTGGCTGGCTACAATATCTTCCGTAACGGTACTCTACTGGCGGTTGTAAGCAACGGCACATCCTACCAAGACAGTGGCCTGTTGAGCGGCTTGAGCTACCAATATACGGTAGTTGCCTTTGACGCCGCCGGCAACGCCAGCGCGGAGAGCTTGTCCGCCAGCGCCACTACGCCAGACGTGATCGCACCGAGCGCGCCAACCGGTCTTACTGCTATAGCAACGAGCAGCTCACAGGTCAGCTTACAGTGGCAGGCCGCCAGCGACAACGTCGGCGTGGCTGGCTACACGATCTACCGCAATAACATCGCGCTCACGACCGTCACCAGCACCAGTTACGTCGACAGTGGCCTCAGCGACGCCACCACGTACACCTACAGTGTGGTCGCCTTCGACGCGAGCGGCAACACGAGCGCCGCGAGCACCTCGGTGAGCGCCACTACGCCGGATGTCACACCGCCAAGCGTGCCGGTTGGCTTGACCGCCAGCGCTGGCACAAATGGCACAACTATCACCCTGCACTGGCAGCCGGCAAGCGACAACTTAGCTGTCGCCGGTTACAACATCTACCGTGGCGGCGTAAAGATCGCTACGGTGAACAGCGACGCGAGCTACCAGGACAGCGGCTTAGTCAGCGGCGTAAGTTACACCTACAGCGTGAACGCCTTCGACGCCGCTAGCAACCAAAGCGGCCTGTCCGTAGGCGCCACGACTACCACGCTCGATGTCATGGCGCCGAATGCGCCGACTGGCGTAGCAGCCACCAACTTAAGCGCACACCAAGTAACTATCAGCTGGCAGCTGGCAAGCGACAACGTTGCCGTAACCGGTTACCGCCTCTACCGCGGCGGTTCACTTATCGCTACCGTTACGGGCTTGTCGTACACCGACAGCGGCCTTACTGACGCCACGGCTTACACCTACAGCGTTGCTGCCTTTGACGCGGCTGGCAATCAAAGCCCGCTCAGCCTCGCCGTTACCGCCACCACACCGGATGTCACACCGCCGAGCGTGCCGGTTGGCCTAGCGGCCAGCGCAATCAGCTCCAGCCAAATCAATGTCAGCTGGGCAGCGAGCAGTGACAACCTGGCCGTAGCTGGCTACAAGTTGTACCGCGGCGGCGCCCTGGTGGCCACCATCAGCGGCACCAGCTACAGCGACACCGGCTTGGTCGACAGCACCACTTATCAGTACACTGTCCTGGCCTTTGACGCGGCTGGCAATCAAAGTGCCGCAAGCCTGGCCGTTAGCGCCACCACCAAAGACGGCACGCCGCCCGCCAAGCCCACCAACTTTAAAGGCACGGCAGTCAGCCCAACAGAGATCGACCTGAGCTGGACCGCCAGCACCGACAATGTCGCCGTTACGGGCTATCACCTGTACCGCAAGGGGGTACTAATCGCCACACTTGGCCTAGTAACCAGCTATCAGGACACCGGTGTCACGGCCAATACGGCCTACACTTACAAACTTGAAGCCTTCGACGCTGCCAGCAATGTCAGCGCTCAGGCCACCTCAGCCAGCATTACCACCCCAGCGCCCGACACCACGCCGCCGAGCGTACCCGGCAGCTTTGCCCTCACGCCCGGCACCCGCAGCATGAAGCTCACCTGGAAGGCCAGCACCGACAACGTCGGCGTGGCCGGCTACCGCATCTACCGCGGCAGCACACTCATCGCCACTGTCAGCGCCAGCACTCTCACCTACACCGACACCGGCCTGACGACTGGCACCAGCTACAGCTACCACGTCGTTGCCTTTGACGCCGCGGGCAACCAAGCGTCCACCGCCACCCTCTCCGCCAAAGCCAAATAGTAGCTACTACTTGCGGGGCAAAACTTCGGTCTGCCCGGCGCTACTGAGCCGAAACAAATAGCCCGAGATAAACACCAGCACGCCGCCGGTGGCATAGAACATGCCCATAATAATCAGCTTAATGCCAAAGCCGGTACCATTGAATAGTAGCAGCAAGGTCGAAGCAATACCGACTGTCGCCGATAGCGCGTAGCCAGCCCCGAACCAGCCAATAGCCCGCGCATAGGCATTAGTCAGCGTATGGCGTACGTGGTCGGCCAGTAGCGCAATCACATAGCCATAGAACGTGATGAGCGCCACGCCAACCATCGTCGGGTCTAGGTAGCGGTCCTCGGCGGTGCTGCGGTGCGGCAAAATAGTAGCAATAAAGCCCAGTAGTAGCGAGCCGACCACCAGCCACCACACCGACGCCAGCGGCGTGCGTACTTGTTGCGCGAGCGCAAAAAAGCGCACGCCCATATAGGCCGCAAAAAACGCCGCGTCAAATAGGAAATAATTCAGCCCATAGTGCAGGATGGGCACCTCAAACACACTATGGATACTGGTGAATAGCATCCATAGTGAGGCCGAGATTCCCAGCAGCACCACACCCGCGCAAATCCAAGCATAGGCTTTGCGGAGGGCCGGTGAGAACGTTCCGTATTCCGCCAAAAACAACCAGCACGAACTAATAAACATTGCTGTCACCGTGCATGAGGCAGCCAGTAACCACCAATACGGCACGCCGAGCGCCAGCAGCAATGCCGCTGACGTGGCAAACACCCCGCCAATCACCACCAGAATAGTGCGGAATTGCTTGCGGACGCGCTGCAACGGCGAGTCGTGACCAGCCGTGGCCGGCTGAAATTGCTCATTCAGCGTGTGTTGTAGCGAATCTTTGGTGAATTTGCGCAGCGCATCTTTTGTAACTAAATGGTCCTCAAGCTGGGCGCGCACTTCAAGCAGCGCTTTGCGCTCCTCAGCGTTTAAGACGAGCGGCCCTGCCCGGCGTTTTCCAGCCGTAATGACCCGCACTGTCTCCAAAATGGGATCAACCTCGGCGATGCTTGAGGTCAGGCCAGCCAGAAAAGTAATCTGATCCAGGAGCAGTCGGTCGTTGTCCATGGTCTTGCTTGTTATTGTATATTGTTTTGGCCGGACGATGCTGTTTTATCCACAGCCGGCATGGTAGCCGCGGCTAAATTTAGAGCGCGGCGATAGTCTCACGCAGGCCGGCAATCCCTAACGCGTACAACGCGGCTGGTTGCGGCGCGTGTCGGGCCGCGGTATCTGGCCGTGCCAAGTCGGCCTCCAGCTGGTCAATACCATACCAGCGCGCACCCAGCACTTCTTCGGCCTGCAGCCGCAAGCTGTCGAGTGACAAAGTCGGCTCCACCACCACAAAGTTATCGCCCACAATGTTGTGCGCAGCCTGCCAACCGGGAAATTCCAGTTGCGTTGCCAGCCGGCCGATCTGTATGAACCGCTCCGGCGGTAGCCACAGCCCCAGCTCTTCGCCGGTTTCCCGCACCGCAGCCTCCAGATATGATTCTCCCGCAGCCACATGGCCGCCCACCGAGATATCCCACGCGCCCGGCATGATCGTTTTGTCCCAAGTGCGTTGCTGCTGCAACACCTCACGGCCATTGGTGATCCACACGTGCACGTCGCGGTGACGCAGGCCCAAAGCGTGCACGATATGTTTCTCGGCCGTCTGCCCGGTCGGCTCGCCCTGTTCATCCACAATGTCTAATAGTTCGCCACTGGCTGGCGAGGTAATATGTTCTTTCATACTTTCCAATTCCTCATTTATGATCGTTGGAGGGGCTTCCGGATCAACAATACCAGCGGGCGGCGACCCGATCTAGACAGGGCGTTTTGACTCAAAACACTTTGACAATCGCGCTCCGGCTGCTTACCATACGAGCGTGCATCACTTGCAGCGCAAAATTCTAGAAAAACTGCTCTATGCCGAGTCGCTCGGCTACGCCGCACTGCGCCCCGCTAAAACCGAGAGCAATCTGTTTGCTTACCACCTGGAGCAACTGCTCAAAGAAAAATTGATTATAAAACACGACCGGAGCTACACGCTGTCGCCGGCGGGGCTGGCGCTCATTGATCGCCTCAGTCAAACCACGATGGCCGCGCGCACCCAGCCGCACATCGTGACAGCGATTGATCTGGTCAACGCTAGGGGTGAAACGCTGCTGTTCAAGCGTTCCTTCCAGCCATACCTGCATCGTCTGGGCTTCCCCATGGGCAAGATTCACTTAGAAGAAACGATTGCGCAGGCCGCCGCCCGCGAGCTGCAAGAAAAGACCGGCTTGCAGGACATTCCGCTCACCCACCGCGGTGTGGTCTACATTGAAGCCACACAAGACGGACAGCTGATCAGCAAAGTTCTGTACCACGTCTTCCACGGCGAGGTAGCCGAAGCGCTGCCAGTTACGGCTGGCCCGCGCGGCGAATGCCTGTGGGCGGACCACACGACCTTCACTACCGAACAGCTCATGCCGGGGTTTCTACGCATTAAAGAGCTGCTGGCTACGCAGCCGGGCTTGTTCTTTGACGAACTGTCGCAAGCGCTATAGACCGGATATAAGCCCAAGGTCTTGCTCCACTCTGCTGCAGCAGCACATTCTTGGGCAACAAAAAACCGCCGGCTGGCGGTAGACTTTTTTTTGGGGGGGTGAGCGCATGGTAGCCGAGACAAAGTGTCTCGTCTCGGCTACCATGCCGCTCGGTGTTACAGAGGGTGCAGGCGGGGTTACGCCTGCGCGGCCGCGGCGTCCGGGCCGGTGTCCAGGATCGCTCCGGTCTTGTTGTAGTCCGGCTCCTCGGCGTAGGTCGAGGCCCACTCCGGCTTGAGCACCTTCTTCCGGTGGTCGAAGGCGTACTCGAGCACGAACACGGCAGCGACCATGCTGACCGCCCACGTCAGCGCGTAGAATGCGCAGGCGAAGAGCGGACGGATGAGCCGCGGCTGCAGCCACCGAAGGCGGAACAGCCGGATGACCGGGTTCAGGAACCGGAACAGGCCGATGAACGGCTGCCGCTTGAACGTGGACTTCTGGAGTCCCCAGTTCAAGTAGTGGCGGTACGCCCAGCCGACGCTCTTGTCACCGAACGGCTGCTCGGCGAGCGTCGACTCCTTCGTCTTGACCAGCTTGCGCTGGGTCCAGACTACGGCGGCGATCCACCAGGGCCGGAGCACCACGGCCTGGAAGACCAGCCAAGCTGCTGCCAGCTTGAAGTAGGTCGCCAGGTCGAAGGAGTACCGGATCCACCAGTAGCCGACCGCGAGCACCAGCAACCCAAACGGGATCACGAACCGCCAGGAGCGAACCTGCTCCTTGCGGGCCATCACCCAGTTGTAGTTGCGGGGCGGCGTTCCCTTCGGCCGGTGCAGGTTGTGCTGCTCGACCCGCTCCTTGTTGAAACGGACGTCGGCGGCCTTGACCCACTCGTGGATGCTGCGGTAGCCACCGATCGCGAACGCGATGACGACGACCGTGAAGCAGATCGAGGCCATGATGCCCCAACCGGTGTCCACGCGCGGCCCGAACACGTCACGGGGGAGGCCCCCGAGGACGTTGAGGATGCCTTTCATCCTCGCCTACCCTTCTGTCGATTGCGCTTTCGCGCGTGTTTGTCAACCGAATGGCCAACGAGGGCAATAATACAATACTAGGGCGTATTTATCAACAATATTATAAGAGAAAGTTGCTAAATCTTTGGCTTGTCCGGGGTGGATGAACTAGCTGGCTTATCCTGTTTTGGCGCCGCCGGCTCAGCCTTCGGCGCAGCTTTTTCTTGCGCTGGTTTAAACGGCAGCGTGAAGCGGAAGGTCGTGCCCTTATTCTCCTGGCTCACAAATTCGATGCTGCCGCCAGAAGACTCCACGATCGCCCTGGCAAAATACATCCCCAGGCCCGTGCCGTCGGTTTCTACTTTTACTACGTTCGTGCCGCGGTAGAACTTCTGGAAGACTTTGTGCTGCTCGGCCTTGGGTATGCCGTAGCCGGTGTCGGACACCACCGACACGATTCTCTTGCCGTCGCGCGCCACGCTCAGGCTGATTTTGCCGCCGTGCGGGGTGTACTTTATGGCGTTCGATAGCAAGTTCAGGTAGACCTGGCCGATCAAACGCGGGTCCAGACTAACGGTTGATATGGTTTTGTCGATGCTTATAGATAGCTTCTGCTTGTGACCTTCGATTTGCCCCTTCAGATCGCGCACCACACTGTTTACCAACTCACCAAGATCAGTCGGCTCCGGCTCCACCACCATGCGCCCGGACTCCAGCCGCGAAATATTCAGCAGCGACCCAATCAGCTCATTCATCCGCGCCGCCGAATCCACAATGCTGCGCGTGAAGTCCTGCTGCTGCTTGTCGAGCTTGCCGGCTTCGCCCTTGAGCAGCATCTCGCTGAACCACTTGATGGCCGACAGCGGCGTGCGCAGCTGGTGCGACGCCACGGAGATAAATTCGGTCTTCATGCGGTCAATCTCGCGTTCCTTAGTAATGTCGCGGATAGTTTCCACCGCGCCGATCGTGATATTGTTCTGCCGTACTGGCGTGGCCATGACGCTGAGCGAATTTTTGGCGCCGTTCTTGTGTATGGCTTGCAAATCCTGGCGTACTTTATGACCATTCTTAAGCGCCTGATAGATCGGACGATGTTCACTGGCCAGCGGTTGGCCGGCGGCGTCATAGATTGGATAGTCGCTGACCTGCTTGCCGATGGCGCCGGCAGCGGGAATATTCATAAGCTCAACGGCAGCGCTGTTAATCAATAGTATGCGGCCATGGCTGTCAGCCACGATCACGCCTTCACCAAGACTCTCCAAAATGGCCTCGTCCTTGGCTTTGCCGTTGCGTAGCTCTTTCACTTTGCTGCGCAGCGATTCGTAGGAAGTTGCCAGCTCCGCGATCATTTTGTTAAACGCGACGGCCAGGGTGCCGATCTCATCCGACGATGTCACCGTTACACCATGCGAGAAATCGCCTTCCATGACGTGTTTGGTTTGCTCGGTAAGGGCAATGATTGGTGTGGTGAGGAAACGAATGTAGATAAATCCGAGGAGACACACAAGAACCAGTACAAAAATGCCGAACGGCAGGATTTGCAGGTACAGCACGTGCTGTGTGGAGCTTTTGACCTGTTTTTGTAGATCGCTGACCGCTTGCAGAACTGCGCTGCGCTTGGCAACGATTGCTAGGCTAAAATTAGTGTCGGCAACCGGCGAATACGCCACCAGTAGCTGCTGTTTATTGGCCGTAATATCCTGGAATCCATGCTGCCCGGCGCGCATATGGGTGAGCACGCTGGCAAAATCGCCTTGGACCTTTTGCAAACTCACCCCAAACTCGCCCTTTTTGGGCGAACGATTAAGGATATCTTTATAGCCTTGGGCCGGCAACGCCACGGCGCGGCCTTCGTTGTCAATCAAGAAAGCATACGAGCTGCTGATCGGGCTGTAGTTTTCGATGTTCTTGGCGATATTGGTGAGCGTAATATCCATGCCGATAATGCCCTGGAAAACATTATTTTTGGTATAAATGGGCGCGGCCGCGGTGATTAGCAGCCCTTGGCCAACCGGATCGTCATACACCTGCGACCACTTTACCGCACGGTTCGGGTCGCGTTCTGGGTCGGCAACGGTGTAAAAATCAAGCGTGGTCGGGTTAAAATCCGGCGGCACTGTGTCGCCAAAGCTGACATTCGGGTAGTACACAGTTTCGCCCTGCGTGCCCAGAAAGTAAAAAGCGGCGGCGTTTGGCTCGTTTTGGAGCATCTTGGGCATAAGATAGTCAGCATAGGTGAGCACCTCTGCTTCGCGCTTCAGCTGCGGCGTCATGGTGATGTAGTTTTCAAAATACACGGCGCTTGGCTCGCTGGTGCTGTTGGTGTAAATGCCAGAAGAAGTGCGTGTCATGTGATCGTCGAACCGCCAGTAGCTGTTTGGAAAATTGTTTGGATTGTTGAGCAGGTTGGTGGCGTAATACGCGGCGTGATCAGCGTCTAGTTGGATATTCTTAAAGACCAGGCCATTTTTGTCGGCCGTGTCGTTGGCGGTTTGTACCAAGAACTGTTCGGAGCGCTGCTGCATGGCCGACGAAGTAATCCCTTCAGCCTTGGTACCCGAGTCAAGCAGCCCACGCACGCCAAGATAGCCGACAACCGCAATCGACAACGCTGTCAGCCCAAAAAGCAACAATACCAGTCGGGTCTTAATACTTTTGCGTATTGCCCAGAATCCTATTTTGTTAGAGAGCCCACTCATGCTATCTCAAGCATAAACGTTATAGTGCGTCCTGACAACTACAAACCATCAGCCGGCACTTTTAGCCTTTAGATCACAATGCGTTTATGGTACAGTGAGGAATAATTCATAAGGTTGTTGGGAGGGGGCATGGCCGCGAATATACTTATCATCGAAGATGATTTGTTCTTGATTGCTGCATACCAGGCCAAACTGCCGCTCGCCGGCTACAAACTGCGCGTGGCAACTGACGGGAGCGAAGCACTCGCGGCTATCAAAGAGTTCACGCCGGACGTCATCCTGCTCGATCTGCTTATGCCGCGCATGGATGGCTTTACGTTTCTAGAGACCTTGCACGCCCAAAACGAGCTAAAAACGGTGCCGATTGTGGTCACCACCAACTTGAGCGACAAACGTTACCGCGAACGTGCGGAACTGCTTGGCGTTAAAGACTTTATTATCAAAAGTGATACTTCGCTGGATGATTTAGTGAGCAAAATCCAAGAAGTCTTACAGCGGTACGCAGTTCAAGCCAACTAGCCGTTTAAGCATATACACATTGCGTACAAAGTGTTATCATAATCATGAACTTTGCGTTAACTTGCAGTGAGTCAGAAGAGGGTAATACGATGAAACAAGCAGCAAAAAAAGCCAGCGCCCCAAAGCGGGTGGTAGTTGGCTCGCCCTATCGGTCCCAAGCTATTTTCGGGCCGCAGGGTCAGCGCCTCATCCCGACGATTACTCAAGAAATGTGTGGCAGTACTGGCCTGTCGGCCTGCGTGGTGTACATGCCGCCGGGGCGAATGGCGCGCCCACACTTGCATGAGCACAATGACATCATCGTTATCGTTATCGAAGGTTACGCCGCCAGCCTGGTTGGGCCGGAATTGGAACCAGTGTTCCATGGTCCAGGTGAGTTTATTTTCATCCCCGAAGGCGTCGCGCATGTGGCCGTTAATTTGAGCACCAAAGAACGCCTGATCGCCATTGAGGTGCGCACCGATCCTAAATTTAACGAAGACGTCGTCACCCTGCCCGAGCACGACCAGAAAACCGCCCAAGTGGTGGCCCAGTTGCACAAACAATACGCCGCCGGCGAACTCAAGCTACCCGAACACTGGAATATCAAAGATATTGGCCCGTTTCGTTTTGCCGACGTGGCCGATGAAACGCTGCTCTAAACGCCGAGCGTTTTGCTGAGCCGGCGTACTCCCTCTTGGATGTCCTCGGGGCTGCTACTGGCAAAATTGAGCCGCGCGGTGTTTGGCGCAGCTTCGTTTCCAAGTGTATAGCAAGTGTTGCCCGGCACATAGCCGACACCGTTTTGCAGCGCGGCATCGAGAGTTTTGCCGAGATCAATATATGGCGGCGCAGTAAACCACAAAAACATGCCGCCGGCTGGATGCGTCCAGCTATACCCGGACCCGTCTGGGAACTCCTGCTGTAGGGCCGCGAGCAGTGCATCGCGCCGCACGCGGTAAGTTTGTTGCAATTCTGCGAAGCGCCAGCGCAGCAGCTTGTCGTTGCTTATAAAGCGCTCGGCTATGGCTGCATTGATGGGCGACGTGACCATCTCATTATTAAAATGCATGCGACTGGTGGCGGCGATAATTTGTTTTGGAGCGACCAAGGCGCCAACCCGAATTGCCGGCCAGAGCACTTTGGAAAACGACGTGGCATACAGCACGCGGTCGGGCGCAAACGACTGCAGCGGCGGCAGTGCTTCGCCTTCGACGCGCAAGTTGTAATACGCGCCGTCTTCCACAACCGCGACGTTATAATCCTGGGCCAGTTTGGCGATTGCCTGGCGGGCGGCCAGCGGCATGACCGCGCCGGTGGGGTTTTGGTTATCCGGCATCAGTGCGATGAGCTTGGGCTTGTGTTGCCGAAAGGCCGCCTCGACTGTTTCGGGCGTAACGCCGGCCGGCCCGCAAGGAATTTGTATAACCTGGGCGCCGGCCTGCAGTAGCACACTGAGCGTGCCGGTAAAGCCAGGCGCCTCGGCCAGCACCACATCGCCTTGGTTGATAATTGCCTGAACCCCGAGCGTAATGGCGTTCATGCCACCGCTCGTCAGCTGAATGCCGGTCTGGTCGTCAAATACCACGCCTTGGCTCGCTAAGAAGCGCTGCATAGCTGGCTCAAAGGCCGTAAAACGATAATTGAGCACCGCCGGACCGTACTCCCTAAAAGCCGATTCGTGCAGTTCGCGCTCAAGCTCAAGGTGCAATATGCGGTTATCCGGCGCGCCTACTGCCAAGGATATGAACTTCTCACCGTGAGCGGCCATGTTGGCCGTGCGCCTGCCGATCTTATGAAACAACTCATTTAGCGCGTCAACGGGAGCACCCTCGGCGTAATCCGAAAGCTTCAGGGGACTGGCTGTCGTGGCTGGCGTTTGTTCTGCAGTTACTGACGCACCCGTGGTTATGCGCTTGCCGTGCACGGGCGATGACAGGGGGCCACGGGTAAGCTTACCGGCCGCATTGTAGCGGTACGCGGCTGATGTTCCGGTAAACTCATCCCCTTCCACGGTGATGTGAAACTGTATTTCTCCCTTACCGATGTAGGCACCGGTGGACCGATCGGCCTTGAATTCTACGAATTTGCCGGCAATCGTTTCTTGGCCAGGAGCCGAGGCTACCACCTGCCAGACGCCGTGGCCGCTGCTGTCGCTGTCGTCGCGGTTGCCCTCGTGCGGGTTGGACTGCGTCATGGTGCCCTCGGGCGTAAAGGTCATGACATGCCAAGGAAACGGCGCATCCGGCGCATGTACTTCCCACACCCCCACAATACTAGCAGCGCTTTGTTCCATCTTTGCCCTTGTCTTGTACGCTTTTAGTATAACAGTTTATGGTTCTTGTGGTGTGGATTCTGTGGGCTGTGGGAGCACTGCGCGCCGCAGCCCAATCATAATAGCCAACAGCCCAAGTGATAGCCCGGCGTAGAACGGATAGCCGATGCCGGTTACCGAAATGCCGCTCTGGAGCACAATCGCCACCACGCTCATAAAGCCCCCAACACCAACCAGCGCATAGGTAAGTGCTGTTTCTTCGTGCGGCGCCTGCCAGGCGTGTTTAGCCGTAGGAATCAAACCGACAAAATCAATAATTATCGCCATCCACACACCGATCGCCGGGCTGTTAAATAGCAGCCACAGTACCAGGCCGAGCACCACGCCTGCCATACAGACGACGTCTAGCCGCGCAAAGCTGCGGTCACCGGAACGTAGGCCAGTCACAACCACCGCGCCAGTCGACAGCGTGCCAAGCAGGGCGAACAGACCGCTGCCGATCTGATGATCGCCAAAGGCCGCCGCCGACGCCAGCGCCGTCAGCAGCGCCCAAGTGAGCCAAGTAACGATCCGCGGCCGAGTTTGCCGCTTAATGGTCGCAATCACATATGGTACCGTGCCACTGGCGGCCAGTATTCCCCCCAGGAACGCAATGAGCGTGTACATATATTGTATTATGCTGGTTCGGCCGGTCTTTTAAAAGTAGCTTTTCTGGCACATCGTTGACAGGGCTACAACTTATACTATACTAATAACACTATGGATATTACTGGTAATCGTTTTGGCGGCGAATTCGCTGTCGACCTTGCAACCGAAGAGCGGCAGACTATCTTGGAGGCCATCGCCGATGTCGGTATCCACGGCATCGAAGACGATGAGCTGCGGCGCGACCCACGTTTTGGAGCGCGTGTTGTCTTCGCGGTCAGCAGTTCCGACTCTTGGAACCGCCGCACTGTCGAAGTAGCCGCCGCTACGCTCGAGGCCCCTACCGACATTACCGACGCGAAAACGCTGGCTGCTCGCGCACTACTCCGCAGTCAGCTCGCCGCTGGCTTGGAAAAACACCCGCGCTGCTAATCGGCCGCTGCCAATCGTCGGGTATATTACAGACTATCGTGCACGCTTCGGCTATGCTTAGATTACCGTAAGCGGAGGATCGCACATGGATTATATAGAAACCGTTCGTCCCATCCGGCTAGGTCGTATCCCTACGAATGCCGCGCTATACGAAAGCCGCGAATCGCAAACCCATAGAGCCGTTGAACAGCTGCGTCAGGCAGTCGATACCGCGCAAGAGGTACTTGTCCGGGCGGACACCGTCTTCCCGTTTACACTGTTTCCCGACACCGTAGTTGTGGACCGCGAAAAGATCACTGTCTCGCACCGTTTCTTCTTCCGCGTTGCAGAAGTGATGAGTATTGGTATCGACGATATCCTCAATGTCGCCGCCGACGTCGGCCCGCTATTCGGCGCCCTAAAAGTAACCACTCGTTTTTATAACGAGAAGAAGCCCTACTCCGTTAATTATTTATGGCGCAGTGACGCACTGGCTATCAAACAGCTCCTCCAGGGCTATATCATTGCCCGCAAAAAGAACGTTGATTTGGAGCCGCTGCCGACCTCCGATTTACGCACCGTGCTCACGCAGCTCGGCCAAGGCGCACCAGAGAACTCCGAGTCCTAAGGCGTAGGATCTCCTAGGCATATGATGCGTTTGCGATTCGTCACCATGTATTATATAATATGAACATGTCTGACAAGTTTGAGTCGGCCGCCAATACCCCCGAGACGATTGAAACGCTGCAAGCGCTGCGTGAAGTCTACGGCCGGTTCCAGCACGAAGCTATCGAGCAGCCGGACGCCGCCTGGGACGACCTAACCACTACACTCGGTCACACCTGGCCACACAAGATTCATAGCTATACGAGTCTGACCGGTGGTCGTGTTATTGATGTCAGCTGGGCGTTTCAACACGGCCTGCCCGACGACCCGCTCGATAACCGCGGTTTATTGCATGGTAATTGGGGCGCTACGTATCTGCACTCAACTGTGGCTGTCAATAAGCTGGATGAGGGCGAAGCTGTTGCCCGGGCAGTCTATGAACTGGCGACTTTATCCAGCTACTCTCGCTGGCGTCGCCCCGCCGAAGCCCTTTTGGGTATTACGGTGGATTGGGACCAAGACCAAAAACGGTATCGCTACCCCAAGGATCCTTTAGTAAGCGAAATAACTGAGCGCTTGGCCAAGCACATGGACCACGTGGAAACCACCGAATACGAGGAGCCCCGCGACGACTTCTATCCCACGCGCGTACACAAGCCAAACTTTCAGGAACGCACGCTGATCGCTCAACAGCTGAGGCGTTTGGCATTCCTAGACACCCAGGCGGACGATGGCGCGTTACAACAATTAGCTAGCCTCACCGATGGCATTGCCGAAGAGCTTGCCGACCAAAGCAGCGGTGAAACGGACGCCCGAATCATCACATCCGAAGCCATATCGCGTTTGCTCGTCCGGCGCTACCTCCAACCTATCCTGTCGCGCGACCAAAAACTCTACGACCTCACCAACATGCTACACGACCCGGCTACCATCCCGGTTTATATGTATCGGTCTGTATCTCATAGCCGCTAGCGCAAGTGACCGTTTTAGGGCATGCTAACACCGGATGCTTTCAGCACCAGGCGGCCCATAAGCTGCGCCGACATTTCGTCTAAACGCTGGGCCGCGGCTTCCTGTGTAAAGTTGTAAACCTCGTGGCCCACAAGTGCATGGAGCGTGTCGTACGGTGCGCGGCCAGGCCCCAACGTAAGATCCGCCTGCGAGTCGATTATCATGCGGGCATATGTCGACTCCGCCCCAGCGACTCCCCCGCGCGGCGACGTAACGCCCACCAAAACGCGCGGATGATCGCCCTCTAGTGCAACGGCGAGCAAATCGCCACGAGCGGTCTCATGCAGTTTATTGTCCTGCCGAAGCGAAGCGGGGATGATAATGTGGCTGAGTGGGCGGTGCCTCTGGAGCAGCAGGCCGGCGATCACTTCATAGCCCATGCCCTTACGGACATATGTGGGGACGCCGCGGCCCTTCTGCCGCTTGAGCAGACTGCGGCCCAGCCGGAGCACATCGAGCTCGGTAGCCAGGAGTTTGGCCTCGATGGCCGGCTCCGATAGCTCGCTCCCACCCATCAAATGAGCCACGATCTCCATCGACGGCACATACGCCAGCGCTTGGCGCGCGCGGAACGCCAGGCCCCACATATTGCCCGCCATGTCGCGGTCTGGGGCTTCCAGTACCGCTCTATGAAACGCTTGCTCAGCCCGCCGCCACGCCTGCTGGGCGTCTTGCAGTGCGGCCAAACGATCTTCGGTTGGATACACGTAACCTTGCCGCGTCCGCTTAGGTCTTGGCCGGAATAACCCAGCCTCGCCAGCCGCCCATCCACCAGCATAACGGATGAGTGGATGCAGGTGGTTACGCATTTGCGACGCCAGGTCCAGCAAGCCCTGAGGTGATACCATGGGCGTGTTCGCCCGAGATATGTATGCCCGAAATGCCTCGTCCTCTACCCCAAATACACGCTCCAGAACAGAGGGTTTGTTTAAGTTAGTCTTCTTACGATACCTACTGTTTTCCGTCATCCGTGTTGTGCCCCGTGCTTCCCCTCAGAATGTTATAGTAGTGATATGATACGTTTTCTGGTAATCGCCGCAATTGTGGTAGCTGCCATCAGTCTCACCTTTCCGGTTACCGAGCATTGCTTCTCCGGCCAAAAATGCGGCGCGATCGTGATTACTTTTGCCGGCCCGGACGGCAACAATAAGGCGTGTGTGGGCAAAGTGCAGCGGCCGCTGATCGCCAAGCTGACGCATCTCAACTTGTATTATCGTTTTGCCTCTGGTTGTTAATTGGGCGTGGTCAGCGAGAAATCGTCGGCATAGAATGACTGGCCAGCGTTGAAGCCGCTGGCGTAGACAGCAAACGACAGCTGATTGCCAGTGCCGCCGGCGGTGAGTGTCTGGTTGAGCTGATGCCAATTGGTGTCGGCCGCGGTGAGTGTCACAAACTTATCGGTTACCAGCGTCGAGCCACGCCATTCACGCACACGCAGGTTGAGCTTCTGGCCGACAAAAGTTGGTTTGACCCAAGCGCTCTGCGAGTACACGGTACCTGCGACGGTGCTCAACACCCAGCGCGGGTTGTCGTTAAAGCCGAGTGAGGCATTGCTGGCGCCGCTCGGCGCCAAAACCTTGATGCTGGCAGCGCCACCGTGGGCTACCGTGATATCGCGCGTAATATTGGACTGCGGGATAGGGCCGTAGACGCCCGCCCAGCCGGTCATGTCGGTTTCCACGCCTGGGTTACCAATCCACTGCTTTTGAGAAGCGGCGATGGTAACGCTATCGCTGGCCGAGCAAACACTGCCGCTGTTTTGGCAGCTATTATCGGTGGTAGCCGTGGTGGCCAGGGCCATTTGCGTATCGCCGGGGGTGCCGCTGGCCACTTGCGTAACCACCTGCTCCGCAGCGGCTGGTTGGCCGCCGGCTAGGTAGCCAATATCCCAACTCACCGTTTGGCCGTTTACTGTGCCGCCGCCAGCATTCACGATAGTCTGCTGCGCCGGCAAAGTAAGGCTGAGTGTTGTGCCGCTGGCCGTGGTGCTAGCCACTTGGTTGGCCACGCCTACGGTGTAGGTTACTTGCTGGCCAATTTGTGGTGCGTGCAGATTGTCGCTTAGGGTTGTGTTTAGCTGTGGCTGCGCCGGAGTGTTTGGCCGCGTAAACGTTTGGGTGTACTGCACCGTGCCTTGGATACATGGCTCTTTGGTGCTGCTGTTATACACCGCGCCGCACACCATGTTGATAGTCAGGCTGTGTTGAGTAGCATTGTAGACGCCTTGCAGCACCCCAGGATGCACGGTGCGCCAGATCGAGCCTTGAGCCAGCGTGGCGTCAAAGCTAGTTTGCCCAGCGCCGCCACCGCCGTCTACGATGTTAACCAGGCCGTTAATGGGCTGGAAGACTTCACGGTTGTGCGCATGGTGGGCCACATTCAAGATATATTTACCGTTTGGATTGCTGGCGCTCGGGCTGTAGGACTGCGCGAGTTGGCTCAGCGCTGTGGTCATAGTGCTGTCCAGCTGGGCGCTGACGCTGGTGTAGCCCGGCCGATGGCCGTAAGTCACGATAAAATCGATGTTGGGGTCGTTTTGGGCTTGGGTCATGAGTGCTGCGGCGCTCGGTTCCCAAGCGGTTTGCGCGTTATACCATGGCTCGGGATAAGCGATGAACAGCACGTGCCCGGTCTCGAACCAGCCCCAATCGTCGCCTTGGCAAGTGTTGGTGGCCGAGCCGGTTTCCCAGCCGCAGCCCGGATTGTTAATTTGTGAGGTTGTGTCGTTGGGCACCGTTTGGGCGTTGGTCAATGGCAGCCGAGCCTTGTAGTTAGACATACTGTCGCGCGGTGTGCCGGGCGGCGGCGTAATGCCCTCGTCGCTGTTGGGGTTGCCATACTCGTGATTACCAAAGCTGGGCTGGAAGGCGGCGCCAGTCGACCACAGCTGTTGATCATTAAAGTACTGGTGCACGGCCGCCTCGCCGCAAGCGTTAGCGTAGGTCATATCGCCGCCGTGCGTTACGAAGGTGGGGCTTAAATTGGCAATGGTCTGATGCGTTTGCGCCATCCACGGATCACACAGTGTGCTGGCCGTGTCACCCACATCTACCCAGGTAAAATCGCCGGCTGGAATGGTCTGAAAGGTGTGGTCCAGGCCGGTCGCGCCGATTTTGTAGTGATAGGTGGTGCTGGGCTGCAAGCCACTGAGCGTTACTTCGCGGATAGGCCCCAAGTTCAGATCCACGGTGTCTTTCGGCGGCAAGCTAAAACGCGCATTACTCTGCGCCACCGCGGTTTGGCCATAGCTGCTGTCCAGCCCGTAGTAGATGTTCTGCTCTTGACCGCGCCAGTCAAAGACCACACTGTCGGTCAGCGAGCCTTCCGCTGCACTGCCGAATGCGTAGTGGATCTCGTCCACCGTGTCGCCGTCAGCATGTGCCAGCCTGGCTGCCCACGGACCGGCCAGCGAGGCGCACACCAAAACGGCAGTCGCCAGCGCATATAGCGGCCTGCTCCTAGTTTTACGAATCATATATCCCCCTTTCGTAGCACTGTTCGCAATATACTACAATGCACTACAAAAAGGTGCCGTCATTCTTACGACAAGCTGTGATATTTCTCGCTCTAACTGAGCGAGTAGGCGCTGAGGTCGATCATTTTGCCGAGCTCAATATCGCCGCTTACCGGCTGCAGATCAACCAAACCGCTGCCGGGCGTAAAGGTTAGCTCCCCAAAATAGACCCGATTGCCCACTTCGTACAGATCAACCCGCACAAATGGAAAATCGCGCGACAACTTGCGGGCCAGCTCTAGCATCTTGGGAAGTTGCTTGGGCTTCTTAAACGTGCTGTTGTCTGCCAGCCCGAAGGTGCCAGCCTGCACAAAGGTCACTGGCTGCCAGTCTAGACCCACCAATAATGATTTGTGTTCGGTAAACCGGTCCGTGTCCAGCTGCACAATCGTTGGCTGGCCTTTTACACAGTAGAACTTATAGTCGCGCAGCTGGCCGCTCTCGTCTTCCAAGTACCGTTCGCAGATAACGCGCGGCTGACCCACGCTGTACTGCGATTCGCGCTCCAGCTTGTAGAAATCTTCACGCAGCCAACCGTCGATAAGCGCTTTCAGCTTGTCGCGGTCCACTTGGCTTTTGTCCTTACAGATGTAGTTGTAGCCGCAGCCGTGCGTGACCTTAAGTACGAAGCGCTCGGGCAGCGCGTTGAATGGGATGTCGTCGAAATTGTCCCACACGCCGATCAGCGGGATGAGGTGCTTAGCGCCAATGGTACTTTCCACAAACTTGCGCACCGTGTACTTGTCGGCGTACGGTGCAAAGCGCTCCAGGCGTCCATGCAATTTGAGCCACTGGATTTTGTCGCTAAAGCGCTGCGGATTCTTGATGTTCGGCAGCCGTTTGAGCGCGCGGTACACCAAAATACGAATGTAGACCTTATCCGGCAAAGAAAGATATAACCACGCCAAGAATTGCCTGAGACTTTTCATAATTGCCCTATTATATCCTAAAAGTTGCTAAATGTTAATAGCATTGCATAGCAGTACTGTTTAATCTGTTGGATAGGTTGACCTATCGCGCGGTAAATGGTATCATATTATTCGTTATGAACCGGGCAAAACGCCTCTTTTCTATTATTATCGTGGTCAAGAACGACCGCGGCATCGAAGTCACGCTGCAGCACCTGAAACGCTTGCGCGGGCAGGCGCCGTTTGAGGTGGTTGTGGTGGATTCGTCTCGCCCCGGAGCGCTGGCCGACATTGAGGCCAAGCACCGCTGGACTCGCTGGGAGCACTATCCCTATAACAAGGCGCGGATGACGCCGTATCACCGTAACCGTGGGCTGGAGCTGGCAAGGGGCGGCGTGATTATCTTTTTGGACGCCAACTGCGTGCCTATGGATGGCTGGCTCGAGGCCATTGCCGCCCGGATTGATGCCGGCGAAGACATTGTCTGCGGCCCGGTACTAGACAGCAGCACGACAAACCTCGTGCACTACGCTCCCACGCACGACACCGGCAAATATGTAGATGTTTGCACCACCATTAACGTAGCGCTCCGCCGCGAGGTAGTCGAGCGCGTGGGCAAGTTCGACACCAGCTTTGCCTTTGGCCAAGATGTGGATTACTTCTGGCGAGCCATCGACGCCGGCTTTCAGATTTATTACGATCCGGCCGTGGCTATTTCGCATGACTGGGGCAAATCCAAGGAACAGCTGCGCCGCGCCTACGACTACGGCAAAGCCCGTGCCCATTTGTTTAGAAAACACTGGGCTACCCGCCACCAGCAGCTTATCCGGGAGCCGCACGTCTGGCTGTACCCGCTGTTTATGCTCGGCCTGCCGCTGACGTACTTTTTCTGGCCCTACCCACTATTCCTCATGGTGCCGGTTATTAAGAACCGCTCTGAGAAGCCGCTGGGCTTGGTGCTGCATCACCTGTACTACGGCTACGGCGTGCTGGCCGGCGCGGTCAAAAGCTGGCCACAAGACACCGCTAACTAACTACATCGCACTCAACGCAAAACTGTTTACAGACGTAGCGCAGGGATTTTTCTTTTTGCCCGCATATCGTACACTAGAATTACAAGCGAACAAAAAGCAACATGCCCCAAGAATTTAGCGCACCGCCGGTAGACTACGACCGTGACACGCACACGTGGCATGATGCCGCGCTTGCTACCCGACATCATCCTGCGCTCAGCGAGCGCACGCTCCGGCTACTGGCCGCGCGAGGCTTGCCCGTGCCGGACTTCTTTGCCCAGCCTGCCGAGCGCGCCGTAGAGGCCGAAGTTGGCGCCCCAGAACCGCTACCGGCGCCCGAAGCGGATACACCCTCGGCCGAAGAAATAAGCCAGACCTTCGACGCCGCCCGCAAAACCGCCATGAAACTGTCCAGCGACCCGCGTTTCATCCAGTACTGCAAGGAGCACGGCCTCGACGACCCATACGACGCCATCGGCTCCCGCCGCTACTGCACATTATTCGCTGACTTTAGTCACAGCCGCATTACGCAACTACGTGCCGAGCACGCCAACCGGTTACGCTTAGATGCGCTGGAGCTGGTGACTGCTGTGCCGAGCTTCCTCTTTGCCCAATACGACAAGGACCATGGTCGCCCGGCGCAGAGGGGAGAGCAGCACGGAACAGAAACCAGCCACTTTAGCGGTCTGCTGCGGTCATTTGGGACGCGTTATACAGATGCTCGCCTATCAACTCTTAACCATGCCTTGCTTTCCGCGGCGAACCAAATAATAGAATCTCCTCGGGTTCTTGGCGAGACTCCACGACTCATAGACGCAAAACTACGCGGTGCGCAGCACGAAGTCGGTTTTTATCAGCTCCTGCAGGCCGCAAAACTGCTTTCTCGCCCTGCCACCGACGAAGAAGACGGGAGAGGCGCTGATTACTTTGTGCTGATCGGGAAGCAACGACTCTTAATTAATGTAAAAGCTTCGCTTCACGAGATCGATGGCCCCAATCCGGACAGCCCCTTCTCGGTCAAACCGGACGGCCTTATTTTTATGTATTCCTTGCTGCGTCCGGCAGAATTTGGTGACAGTTTTCGGGTACCGGAGACGGTCGTCCAGGAGCGCGCTCCAAGGCTAAAAGCGCTTCTGGGCCGAGCTGCGCAAGGAGCGCATGAGCTTGCCTAAACTAGGCATACATATTATTGTGAGCCAATGGCAACGATAAAAGAATTCGTAGTAGTCGATCCGCCGGACAGCGCTGGCGTGCGTGAGCTAGTGCGTGATCGCCTGGGCAAGAGCCTTTTGGTTCTAACTCTTGGAACCGCTACTGAACCGACTGAAGAGCAAATGGCAGGCGTACAAGACATCACGCTGCGCATGCAGCAGATTAATCTGTTTGAGAATCACGTGATGCGCGTGGGCGGTTTGATCACCGGCGCCGCCGACCCACAGGATATCGGCAGTTCTATTGTGGTGACTACCGCCAGCGAAGACGGCGCGCCAGCCACCGCCAGCCTGGTAGTTGGCTGAGTCGTTCTGCTCATGCTTCATATATAATAGGCGCATGACAGCCCGTACGCATGATCTAGCGGCAATTACGCTTCTTGGCGTAATAGTGATTATCCATCCGCCGCACATGGTAACGCTGTCTACCGCTTTGCTGGCGGTGCTGGCCAACCAAATTGGTGGCATCACCCCGGACATCGACCAACCCACGGCGCCGTTTTGGCGTAATCTGCCGATTGGTGGCACCATTGGCCGAGTGATCGACAAAATGCTGGGCGGGCACCGTTTTCTGACCCACTCGCTGCTTGGCGCGGCGCTCATGAGCGTACTATTCCATCTTTTGCTCACTTTTTTGCACCCGCTCATGCCGCACGTTGATAGCAATGTAGTTGAAGCAGCGTTTGTTATCGGACTGGCCTCGCACCTCATCATGGATACCTTTACGAAGGAAGGCGTGCCGTGGCTGCTGCCGATCCCCATCAAACTGGGCGTGCCGCCGATCCGCGGCCTGCGCATCACCACTGGCAAAAAATTCGAGACCTTGCTTATCTTCCCGGCGCTGTTGGCGGTGGACATTTGGCTGTGCGCGAGCCATTATCATCAGTTGGCCATTCTTATTCACTCGCACATCGTCCAATAATTGCTGCGCCATTGACTGGCGGCTAAGGGAATTATATAGTGCAGAAACACCGGAGGGGACTTCCCTTCGATGCCCTGTACGTTAAAAGGAGGTGCTCTGTGGGCCGTAGAAGGCTCCCGGGCGGGACGTGGCTTAGCAAGATAGCCACGCTGCTCGGCAAGACAGGCACGTTGCTGGCCAAGATGGTCAAAGTGCTCAAGGTAGGCAAGGTGGCGCTTGGCGCCGCTTCGGTGGTTAGCTACGCCATCTTGTTTACCTGGCAGTTCGCCGTGGTGCTCGTGGCGATGCTGATCGCCCACGAGTATGGTCACCTACTGCTGATGAAACGCTTCGGCATGAAGACGAAGGGGTTGTACCTGATCCCGTTCGTCGGTGCCGCAGCCGTGGCCGAAGAAAACTTCCCCAGCCGCAAAGCTGAGGCAGTCACGGCCATCGCCGGCCCGCTGGTTGGCACCGGCTTCGCACTGGTGTTCGCCGGCGCCTACGCGCTCACCGGCAACGCCTACTGTGCGGCCATCGCCAGCATGACGGCGCTCATCAACCTGTTCAACTTGCTGCCGACGACGCCGCTCGATGGTGGGCGGATCATGAAGTCGGTGGCGATGAGCATCGGGTCGCGGATTGGCCTGGCGGTCATCATCCTCGGCCTGCTGGTCGGGGCGGTGTTCGCCTTCGAGGCGCAACTCTTCATCTTTGTAATCTTGATCCCTTTTGGGATTTTGGATTACTTTGCGGAGTACGCTACTGTCCGCAAGAAGAAGAGCCATGTCGGCTTTGAGCAGAACGAGGAGGGCGACATCAAGTTTGTCCACCGGACGCCGTCCTTCAAGCAGACGCTGGAGGCCGCCGCCACCATCAAGCCGGCGATGAGCAAGCGGCTGAACGCCGTTGTCTTCGTTGGCTATGCGGCCCTGGCTGTCTTCTTGTGGGGCTTCACAGCCATCATGGCCGCTGAGCCCGGCGCGCTGAACGCACTGCAGTTTCTGCAGGGCTGAGGCGCGCAGCCACCTCACCAACAGTAACAGGGGCTCCAGGGGGAGTTTGTGCTTGAGTGCAATTTGCTCTCGCCTTACTTCCCCTGGCCGTTCCCCGCTGACATAGGGGCATGTGACAGCGGGCAACGGTTTTTTACACGCCTAAAGGCCATGTAAATGCTATAGTAAAAGCATATGGGGCGAAGGGTGAAGTTGAGCGCGGGATGGTACGCCGCAGGCGTGCTCTTGTTAGCGGCGGCATTTGTCGCGATTGTCGCTACCGTGCTGCGGCACACACACCTCGCGCTGCTCACACCAGCCGGGCCGATTGGCCAGCAAGAAAAACATTTGATGCTTTTTGCCCTGGCCTTATCGCTGTTTGTGATTGTGCCGGTGTTTGTGATGTTGTTTGCGTTTGCCTGGCGCTACCGAGCCGGCAATGTAAAAGCCAAGTACAGCCCAGAACTTGACCGCAGCCGGGTGGCCGAGACGCTATGGTGGGGCATACCCGGCGTGCTGATACTGATTCTGTCGGTGGTCACCTGGACCAGCTCGCACTCGCTCGACCCATTCCGACCGCTCAGCTCGGCTGCCAAGCCGCTGACTATCCAAGTGGTGGCTCTGGACTGGAAGTGGCTGTTTATTTATCCGGACCAGCGTATCGCCACGGTTAATTACGTGCAACTCCCGGTTAATACGCCGGTGACGTTCGACATTACCGCCGACGCACCCATGAACTCGTTTTGGATTCCCAAACTTGGTGGGCAAATTTATGCCATGCCCGGCATGTCCACGCAGTTGCATCTGGAAGCAACGCAGGTTGGCAGCTATCCTGGTTCGTCGGCCAATATTAGCGGCGTTGGTTTTTCCGGCATGCGTTTTACGGCCAAAGCGACTTCTGCGGCTGATTTCAACGCCTGGGTCGCCCGCACCCAAAAAACCACCAATACGCTTACCGAGGCCACCTACGCCACGCTCGCGCACCCCAGCCAGAACAATCCGGTGGTGTACTATTCGCTGCCCGACACGAATCTATATAATACGGTTATGATGCAGTATATGGCGCCGGCAACCTCGGGCAACGCGACCGAAATGGAGATGCACTAATGCTGTTTGCAAACGCGCTGCTTGGCAAGTTTACGCTGAACGCCCTCCCCAGCGATCCGATCACTATTGGCGGCGCGCTGTCTTTAGTGCTGGGGCTGCTGGGCTGCATCGCGGTGGTCACCTACTTCCGCAAATGGGGATATTTGTGGCGCGAGTGGTTTACCTCACTGGATCCCAAAAAGATCGGCGTGATGTACTGCATTACGTCGCTAGTGATGCTGGTGCGCGGCGTGGGCGATGCGCTGCTAATCCGCACCCAACAGGCCACGTCGGTGGGCGCCTCGCACGGCATTTTAGACTCCAGCCATTTCCAGCAGATTTTCTCGGCGCACGGCACGATTATGATTTTCTTTGTGGCCATGGGCCTGATGTTCGGGCTCATTAACCTGATTGTGCCGCTGCAGATCGGCTCGCGCGATGTGGCTTTCCCCTTCCTCAACTCGATGAGCTTCTGGCTGTACATGGCCGGCGTGGTGCTGGTGAATGCGTCCTTAGTGATTGGCGGGTTCTCGGCCGCCGGCTGGCTGTCGTACCCGCCTCTCAGCGAGCTGCAGTACAGTCCCGGCGTTGGGGTTGATTACTGGATTTGGGCGCTGCAGATTGCCGGCGTGGGCAGTTTGCTATCGGGCATCAACTTTTTGGTGACGATTATTAAAATGCGTGCGCCGGGTATGGACCTCAAAAAACTGCCGATGTTCTGCTGGAGCATCCTGGGCAGCATGACGCTGGTCATTTTTGCCTTCCCCATTTTGACGGTTACGCTGGCGCTGCTGTACCTGGACCGGACGCTCGGTATGCACTTCTTTACGGCCGGTGGTGGCGGCAATGCCATGATGTATGTGAACCTGATTTGGGCGTGGGGACATCCAGAAGTGTATATTCTTATTTTGCCGGCCTTTGGTATTTTCTCCGAGGTTGTACCGACGTTTTCCGGCAAACGGCTGTTCGGCTACACCAGCATGGTGTGGGCCATTTGGGCGATTGTGTTCCTGTCGTTCACCGTCTGGCTGCACCACTTCTTTACCATGGGCGCCGGGGCGGATGTCAACGCCTTCTTTGGCATTATGACCATGCTCATCGCTGTGCCGACGGGGGTTAAGATCTTCAACTGGCTGTTTACGATGTACCGCGGGCGGATCCGCTTTACCACGCCCATGCTGTGGTTCCTCGGCTTTGTGGCTACCTTTAGCTTGGGAGGGGTGGCTGGCGTTATCCTGGCTATGCCGCCGGCCGATTTCCAGCTGCACAACAGCTTGTTTTTGGTGGCGCACTTCCACACCATGATCATCGGCGGCGTGCTGTTTGGATTCTTCTCTGGCGTTACTTACTGGTTCCCCAAGATCTTCGGCTTTAAACTCAACGAACGGCTGGGCCGCTACGCCTTTTGGTGCTGGCTGATTGGCTTCCTCACCGCCTTTACGCCGCTGTATATTTTGGGGTTAATGGGCGCCACCCGGCGCATGGACCACTATGACCCGTCGATGGGTTGGCAAGGGCTATTTGCCGTGGCTGGCCTGGGCGTCCTGCTGGTGTGCGCCGGCATCGGCCTGCAAATTCTGCAGTTTGTGGTTAGCATTATCCAGCGCAAGAAAAACCTCGTCACCGGCGATCCATGGGACGGCCGCACACTGGAGTGGGCCACCGCTTCGCCGCCGCCGTTTTACAATTTTGCAGTAACGCCCAAAATCACCGCTCGCGATCAGTTTTGGGAGGACAAACATCACAAAAACGCCACTAGCAAACAGTACGAAGACATCGTGCTGCCCAAGAACACGGGTGCCGGCCTGTACATCGCCGGCGCGGCACTGGCCTTTGGCTTTGCCATGATCTGGCATATTTGGTGGCTGGCGGCCGCGAGCTTGCTGGGCATTATTACCGTGGTGATTATACGCATGAACCAGGACGAGACCGAGCACGTTATTCTGGCCGAAGAAATCAAAAAGCTAGATTTAGAGGCCACAGCATGAACGAAACAATAGCCTTACAGCGCGCCGAGGAGCAAGCTCACAGCAAAACCGTCTTTGGTTTCTGGGTGTACATCATGACCGACTGCGTACTGTTTGCCAGTTTGTTTGCCGTCTTTGCAGTGCTGAGGAACAACACCTTCGGCGGCGAGCCGGGCAGCCAGCTTTTTAGCCTGCCGTACATTTTGGGCGAAACGCTTATCCTGCTGACCAGTAGCTTCACCTGCGGCCTGGCGGTGTTGGCCGCCGGTGCCAAACAAAAGAACATGACACTCTTGTGGCTGACTGCTACGTTCCTACTGGGCGCGGCGTTCTTGTACATGGAAGTTTCCGAATTCCACCGCCTGGCACTCGACGGCAACAGCTGGCAGCGCAGCGGCTTTTTGTCGTCATTCTTTACGCTCGTCGGCACGCACGGATTGCACATTACCGCCGGATTACTCTGGATGCTCATTTACGGAGTTCAGCTCATCCAAAAAGGCTTCCGCGCCAGCACTCAGCGCCGGCTTACACTATTTAGCATGTTCTGGCACTTCCTAGACGTAGTCTGGATCTTTATCTTTACTATTGTGTATCTGCTGGGGGCCGTTTAGATGAATACGAAGAGCCGCATTGATCGCCGCCTGCTTACTACCTACGTCAATGGTTTTATGCTGTCGATTATCTTTACGCTCGCGGCCTATGCGCTGGTGGTGCAGCATACGCTGTCCAACCGTATCTTGATCGCCGCGGTCGCTATATTGGCGCTGGTGCAGTTTTTGGTGCAGCTGGTGTGCTTTTTGCATCTCGGGCGCGAGACCAAACCGCGGTGGAAACTGGTAGTACTGATTGGTATGATCACCGTGGTGCTGATTTTGGTAGCCGGCTCTATCTGGATTATGAACAACCTCGGCTACCACATGACGCCGCAACAAATAAACACCTACATGCAGAGCCAGGACGGGCTGTAGGCTGGATGGTGAAGGCCACCGCTCCAAAGCTATCTGAAGAGGCCTCCAAAGCAGAACGCCGGAGCTTGCTCCGGGTGCGGCTGCTTTGGAGAGGTTCAGATAGCTTTGGAGCGGTGGTCAAAACCTATTACCAGCTCACCAAACCCGGCATTATTTACGGCAACATCCTCACCGCTCTGGCTGGTTTCTTGCTAGCTTCGAGCTGGCATGGCCGCTGGTGGCGATTGCTGGCACTGCTTATCGGCACCTCACTGGTTATTGGCGGCGCTTGTGTGTTCAACAACTATATCGACCGCGGCATCGACCAAAAAATGAAACGCACCCAAAAACGGGCGCTGGTGAGCGGAGTCGTAACCGGAACCCAGGCGCTCATCTATGCCAGCGTTTTATGCGTGGTTGGGTTTGCGGTACTGGTTGCCTTCACCAACTTCGTGACGGTTTGCGTGGGCGTTATTGGCCTGCTTGATTACGTGGTTCTATATGGGGTATCGAAGCGCCGCTCGACTTACGGCACGCTCGTGGGCAGCATCTCTGGAGCAATGCCGGTCGTTGCCGGCTACACTGCGGTTACCGGGCATTTTGACCTCGGCGCAGGTATTCTCTTTCTTATTATGGCTGCCTGGCAGATGCCGCACTTTTTTGCGATTGCGCTCTATCGCCAAGACGACTACGCCGCCGCTGGACTGCCGGTGCTGCCGATAGCCAAAGGCGAGCGTACCACGCGCCTGCAGATGGTGCTCTATACCGCCGCTTTCTGGCTGGCCAACGTAGCTTTAACGGCTTTCGGCTACGCTGGCTATAGCTACGCCGCAGTTATGACGCTGGTCAGCGCGGCGTGGCTGGTGCTCGGCTTGCAAGGATTTGGCGCACCCGATCTCAAGCGCTGGGCGCGGCAGATGTTCTTTTTCTCGCTATTCGTAGTTTTGATCCTGTCACTTATGCTGGCGATTGGCTCAATAATTCCGTAAGCTTTTGCGCACTCTGGGGGCAGCTGTACGAATCTTCACAGCAACCTCTTATCTGTAAGCCTACGATGAAAGGTACAAGCTAAATATAGGGGGACTCTATGCTTAAAACGATTCTTTCGCGTACCGCAACCGCTGGTTTTGCAGCCGCTACGGCACTGTGCATTGGCTTTGTCAGCCAGGTGTCAGCGGCTACCATCAGCGTTACCGGGCCAGACTCAGTAAACAAAATTATCTCTTCGGCGCGCACCAATTGCACCGTTACCACAACCAATAACGTGAATACCACCAATAACACCAATCAGTCGGCTAACTCCGGAAACGTAACTGTCAGCCACAATACGACTGTCGGCAGCGGCTGGGCGTCATGGGATCCGGCCATCTGGCAAGCCCAAGGCCACAGTTACGCTGAGTGGCACACTGCCTTTATGGCCTACATGGCCAGCCAAGAAGGCAGTTGGTCCAGCAACTGGGGTTCCATGGGCAACATGGGCGGCGGCGCCAGCAGCGGCGGCGCCAGCAGCGGCGGCGCCAGCAACAGTAGCAATAACAATACCTCGGTGCACATTAGCAACGGCGCTCCCGCTTGCACGGGCATGGTCATGCCGGGCGCTGGCGGCGGCACCATTACCGAAACTGGGCCAGGCTCAGTCAACAAAATTTTGGGCGAATCAACCACTAACACCCACGTTACCTTTATGAACAGCGTACTTGGTGCCAACACCAGCAATCAGTCGGCTAACTCCGGCAATGTCAGCGCCAGCCACAACACAGCAGCTGGCGGCGCCAGCAGCGGTAACGCCGGTAACGAAGCCAGCAACGGCAGCTCGACCAGCATCAGCAACCCGCCAACCATCAGCGGCGGCGCGGGCGGCGGTCTGCCTACCTTGCACGATCCGGTGTCAACCATTAGCCTGACTGGCCCTGGTTCGACCAACATCATCAGCAATAACTTCCGTTCGAACACCAATGTCGTAACTACCAACACCGTAACTACCACCAACACCACCAACCAAACGCCCTCTTCTGGCAACGTAACTGTCAGCGGCAACACCATTGCAGGTAGCGCAATGAGCGGCAACGCTGGGAATGAAGTGAGCAACACTACCGACACCAACATCCGCTAATCTGTTGTATCTTGGCAAGAACCGGGCCACGCGCCCGGTTTTTGTTTGCGCCCGCAGCGGCTATACTAAAGCTATGCAGAAGCGCCGACCAACCCGCTCGTCACAACTTGTGTTGCGGATTGGATTAGTTGTAGTGCTGGCTTTGGTTTTGTACGTGGTGGTTCCGCAGTTCAGTGGTCTCCACGGCACCTGGCAGCTGCTCGCGGGCGCGCAGAAATCGCTTGTGGGCGTCAGCCTCGTCTTGCTATTGCTGACTTTTGTAGCTGGGGCGCTCAACTACATGTTACTGGCCTTCTATCCGCTACGTTTTGTGCCTACGCTGGTTGTGCAGCTCGCTGGTGGCCTAGCCGGTAAGCTGCTGCCGGCGGGGCTGGGTAACCTGAGCCTCAGCACAGCGTACCTGCACCGCCACCAGCATTCGCTGCCGCAGGCAGCGGCAGTGGCCGGCACCAACAATCTGCTCGGCTTTGTAGGCTACCTGATTGACCTGGTACTGGCCGCTGGCTTCTTCGGACTCCACGCCCAGCGCGCCGCTGTGCCCGTGCGGCTGTTGGCGATTGGCGCTGCGGTTGTTATCGTTGGTGGTTTTATGGCCTACTACTTGCTTCGAAAACGTCTGGCGTCTTGGATAAAACAGACGCTTGCCGCGCTGCGAAACGGCCTACGCCTCTACCGTCGGCAACCATGGCGGCTGGTGGCAAGTCTACTGGTCTGCATGAGCATGCCGGTGTTGTTCTCGGCTATTTTGTGGTGCTGCACGCGGGCGCTCGGTTTCAGCCTGTCGCCGATCGCCGCGTTTGCGGTGTTTTCGGCTGGCATGGCGCTCGTCACCGTCACGCCTACGCCCGGCGGCATTGGCGGCGCCGAGGCTGGCCTCACCGCCGCGCTTGTTGTCTACGGCTACGCTAGCCAAGATGCGCTGCTAGTAGCGCTGCTATACCGATTCATCACTTACTGGCTGCCGATGATCCCCGGCGGCTTTGCCCTGGCGTTTGGCAAAAAGCTCTACTTACCACCGAGAGCTTAGGACTTCTTCTGCATCAGCTCCTCGATGAGCTTGGTTTGGCGCAGAAGCTGCTGGTCCTGAGCGTCGAGATGCCGTAGGATGGCTTCCAGATCGTGGTAGCTGGTAAGCGTGGTCTGGTACTCTTCATCTGCTCGCAGCTCAGCGTGCTTGCTTTGGATATTTTGGCCAACCATGATGAGCGGCATCAGCAGCAGCTGCACGATGTTGCCCATAAACAGCAAGAAAGCAAACGGATACGGGTCGAACGGGTGCTTGGCAATCGCGCCCTGCCAGAGCATCCAACCAGCCAAACAGAGCGTAAAGAAGTACACGGCGTACATCGTGCCCACGGCGGTGGTTATGGCCAGCGCGATTTTGTCCTGAACATGCAGGCCGGCTTTATGCGTGTTATTGATGTTTTGTGGTTTATGGCGCTGTAATTCGACGGAGACGCTTTTCACGGTGAGAATCCTCTTAGTCTTCGCTCATTGTAGCGCGCTTAGATGCCCGCGGCCAGATAACTTTTGGCACCCGGCGCGGGCGCGGCAGCCAGCCAAAATTGCGACTGTCGGTGCTGGCGACCGCATTGTCGCCAACTACGAAGAGCTCGGCGGCCGTCAGCTCGCGCACGCGTTTAATCTTCTCGCGGCCAGCGTGCCAAATAATCACAATATCACCCGGCTGGATGTGCCGCCGCCGAACGGCAATAATCAGCGTGCCGGGACGCAAAGTGGGCAACATGCTCTCGCCCACCACTCGGCGCAGGTAGATCAAGCTTTCTTGGTCTCCCAGAAGATCTTGGAGATGTCCTCGATCATGTCCAGCAGCTTTTGACCCTCAGCAGGGTCGGTGGTGCGCTTGCACAGGCCGGCTTGCTTGGTGGCCTTCCAGAATTTGTCGTGCAGTTCTGGATATTTCTCCAGATGCTCGGGCTTAAAGTAGTCGGCCCAGAGCACCCAGAGGTGATGTTTGACCAGCTCCAGCCGCTGCTCCTTAATAAACACGGCGCGCCACTGGTCTTCTTCGTGTTCCAGCTCGGCGTATTTCTTCATAATGCCGACGGCGCTTTCGGCTTCTACCTTCGCCTGAGCAGGGTCATAGACGCCGCATGGCAAATCGCAGTGCGCGTACACTGGCTTCACAAACGATAGTTTCATAGAATTCCCTCCATTTACCCTTAAATTATACGCTACTTAGACTGCGCGGCGCGCCATTTAGCGATCTCGCCGTGGTGGCCGCTGATGAGCACCTCCGGCACCTTGAGGCCACGAAAATCTTCAGGGCGGGTGTACTGCGGGAATTCTACACTGACGTCGTCGTTTTGGAAGGATTCGATGTCGGCACTGGTCTCGCCGCCCAGCACACCGGGCAGCAGGCGTGTAACCGAGTCGGCAATAATCATCGCCGGTAATTCGCCGCCGGTGAGCACGTAATTACCGATGCAGTATTGGCGGTCAACCCAGTTGGTAACGCGCTCGTCGTAGCCCTCGTAGCGCGGACAAATGATGATCAGACCTTGCTCGCTGGCGGCTAGTTCCTTGGCTTCGGACTGTTTATACAATTTCCCGCGGGGCGTGGGCAGCAGCACTAGTGCCTCTGGATCTTGCTGTTTGGCGGCTTCGATCGCGGCTACCAGCGGCTCGGGTTTGAGCAGCATGCCGTCGCCGCCGCCGTACGGCGTGTCGTCTACCTGTTTGCGCGGCCCCAATCCAAAATCGCGCAAGTTAACAAAAGAAAACTGCACGATTCCGCGGTCCTGGGCCTTCCATAGCATGCTCGCTTCAAGCACACCTGTGAACATTTCCGGGAATAGCGTAATAAACTGGATGCGTTTCATCTAGGGTTATTATACCGAAGTATAGCGAATTATCTAAGGTGTTGGAGGGCCCGGCAGTAAGCATAACCATATTGACATATTTAGGACAAGATGATACAATATAACAACTTTGCTAATCGTTTGATTATCCAAAGTACCTTAGCAGACACAAGATTGTTAGTTTGAAACAGGTGCGAGCTACTCCTGAATAATCCTTTCGATTGTTCACGGCTAGCTCGCACCTAGTGAGCTTTGAACCAAACCGAAGGAGACGCCATGACCATCCTCTCGCAGCCCACTCGTATCGTGCCGTGCGCAGACGCGTTGGGAAGCGACCACCTGTGTGGTACCCACGACGCGCCGGTAACGGCGAGTGTCGCGGTATCGCGCGGTGAGGACGGGTCGATCACCCTGAAGCTCGCGGGCCTGCTGGCCTGTGACTGTCAGATCGACCTGCTGACGGCTGGCCCAACCACCGTCGAAGGCGTGCAAAACGTCGTCTGGAACCGGGAGCTCGGCGAGCTCCTGGCAGACGCCAACCCGGAGGGCGAGTTCATCGCCACCGGCAAGGTCACCCTGGAGGCCAACGCCTCTATGGACGACGTGATCGTCCGGCTCGAGGCGCTCTTCGGAGCCAGCCTCACCGGTGTCTACACCATCGTTGCCACGGTCGAGACCATAGACTCCCTCTACGAGGGTATCCAGAAGATCGACGGTATCGAATGGCGTGCGGTGGTCGTTGACTACCCGGACGAGCGGGACTACCTGCTCATGCTGCGCTACAACGACCGGGAGGTGCTGCACCGCGTCTTCGACGTGGAAAACGCCTTCTTTATCGAGTAGCCGGCGGGCGGTGGCGCATTCACAGGAGTCTGTGGGTGTGTCCAGTTCGGCGTCTTCGGACCCGAACAACCCACCCCAAACTAACAACTCCTGTGTCTGCAATACCGCTCCACAAATGTGTATTTGTGCTGATGAGCTGGAAACAGCGAAAGCGGTCAATACTTAGTTGACATAGTCAACATCAAATTGTATAATATTACTATCTTTGTCATCGGTTTTATTACGTATGGCAAAGCACATTAGCAGACACTAGATTTGTTTGATAGTACGCCTGCGGTGCGAGCTACTAGAAGGTAATTCGTTGCCTTTTGGTAGCTCGCACTGGGCGAGTGAAGTATATAGCACGAAGGAGTACCACATGTCCGAGGACAGGGTGCCGTTCATCGGTTCGGTCACCATCGCCGCCGGCGTGAAGCCCGAGATCATCGAGCTCCGCATCATGGGCGAGGTGCCGAATGCGTGGCAGCACCTGGTGCTGCAGACCCTGCTCACCGGCGTCGCCGGCATGCAGTCCGTGGTCTGGGACCGCGACCTGCACGAGTTGAGCGACCTCGCCGACAGCCACAACGCCGCCGAGGCCGTGGAAGCCGTCACGACCGTGGCCACCGCCACCATCACGATCGCCGACCCCGCCCAGCGGGAGACGCTGATCGCGACGCTGCAGAGCGTCATCGAGAGCGTCATGTTCCTGAACGACGACTACTGCATCGTTGAGGACATCCCGGCGATCGACGACCTGGACAGCCTGCGCGAGCGGCTGCTCTCGGTCGACGGTGTCAGCCACGTGCTGGCGGTCAACCTCCTCCACGGCGCCCCGCTCACGCGGATCGCCATCCTGTACCAGGGTGACTCGAGTGTCGAGGAGACGATCGAGGAGGTCCTGGCGGACGTCGTCTGACCTGAAAGGCTCGCTACCCTCACCCATGCACTCTGGGAGTAGCCTGCCCTTCAACGGGCGGTAAAGCATTCACAGAGAGATGTGGATGCGGTTGGTGTTTCGTCTTCGGACGAAACAACTTCTTACTCTACTATCAAACTCTCTGTGTCTGCTTTACCGCTCCATGAATGCGTGTTCATGCTGATGAGTCTAAAAAGACGAAAGCGGTTTACCTCCGTTGACATAAAAGCGCGCGAATTGTATAATAAGTGCGCTTCGTCAACGGCTTCTTGCCTATGGCTAAGTACCTTAGCAGACACAATGTATTTGATAGTGCGTCCAGTACGAGCTAACAGAAGGTAATATTTTGCCTTTTGCTAGCTCGCACTGGGCGAGTGAAGTGAAGAGTACCAAGGAGTTTCGAATGTTCGAGACGCCCGACAACCAACGGCCGTTCTTCCAGCCGTTCTTCGGCTCGTTCACCGCCATCGCCGGCACGGAGCCCGACCAGATCGAGATCCGCGTCGCCGGGCGGGTGCCCAACGACTGGCAGCACCTGGTGCTGCTGACTCAGCTCCCCGGCGTCACCGGCGTGCAGTCCGTGGTCTGGGACCGCGACCTGCACGACATGGACGACGCCGAGTCCGGCTGGCGACCCGACGGCAACGGCGGCACCGAGACCGTCATGGCCATCGGCACCGTCACCATCAGCGACCCCGCCCAGCGGGAGACGCTGATCGCGGCGCTGCAGAGCGTCCTCATGAGCGTCATGCTCAAGAGCGGCGACGTCTGCATCGGGGCCGACCTGCCGCAGGTCGACGACCTGGACAGCCTGCGCGAGCGGCTGCTCTCGGTCGACGGTGTCAGCCACGTGCTGGCGGTCAACCTGGAGCACGACGACGTCGCCTTCACGCGCGTCGCCGCGCTCTACAAGGACGACGAGAACATCGACCCGCTGGTCGAAGGAGTCATCATGGACTTCGCCGACCCGACGGGCGAACTGCGCGCGGCGGCAGCGGCTGAAGCGGCGTACGAGGCCGAGCGGCAGCGCATCCAGCAACAGGTCGAAGACGACATCCGCGGCTTCTTCGGCGGCGACATGCCCCCGGGCCTGAAGATCGTGGTCGTCTAACCTGAAGGGGTCACTACCCTCACCCATGCACTCTGGGAGTAGCCTGCCCTTCAACGGGCGGTAAAGCATTCACAGAGATGTGGATGTGGATTGGTGTTTTGGTCCTCGGACTAAAACAACTTCCTACTCTACTATCAAACTCTGTGTCTGCTTTACCGCTCCATGAATGTGTGTTCATGCTGATGAGCTGGAAACAGCGAAAGCGGCCGCAAGCTTGGTAACATGCTTGACATATTGTGTTTATGATAGTATAATACATATTGTTACTTATTGAGGAGTTTGTGAGAAATGAATACTTTTAAGCGTACTCTGCTAGGCGCAGCCAGCGTGATAAGCCTTTTGAGCTTCGTCCCCGCTGTTGTGAGCGCCGACACTGCTACCAGCACGTCGACCACCTGTACGGTGACCACGGTTGGTAACAGAGACACTGTTGGTCAATCAAACAGCCGTTTTGTGCTGAACAACGACGGCACGGTGAGCGCCACGGTTATCGTGAGCGGCACCGACTGTACCCAGGCCGTAACCTTTGCCGCTTGGCAAGCGCCAAACGCCGACAAGGGCCAGCCCTACGATCAGCAAAAACTGTTTGCCCACAAAACCGAAACGTTCGCTCCGGGCACGCACACCATTAACGTAAAATTGCCTGACTGCTTCTACCAGGTTGACCTGCTGCGCGGTTCGAACGCCACGGACGCAAACGGTGGCCCGCAATACACTAAGGGTCTGCTACTCGGCTCGTTGCACGGTGGTACTCAGAGTTGTACCCCTGTTACCCCGCCGACTCCTCCGACCCCACCGACCCCTCCTACGCCGCCAGTAACCCCTCCGGTTTTGCCGGACACCGGTACCGGTAGCAACGTGTTCATCATTTCGAGCATCGTCGCTGTGGCTGGTTACGTCGGTTACTACTTGCGCCACCGTCGCGCGCAGAACGCCTAAGACAAACACTCTAGAAAATCAACCAAAAGAGCCGACTCGTTCGGCTCTTTTATTATGCCCCGACGGCTACGCTCATGCTTGTATCAGAGCCTGAAAAATAGTATAACTAGCATGATCACTCTTGAGAGGAGAGATTGTAAGAAGCATCGGCAACCGCCGGTGCTGGTTTCACAAGAAGAGAGGAGGCGCCATGGCCGAGAGCCGGAGCCTTGCCAACCAGCTCGTCGAAGAGCTGCGTGCAGCAGGACTCGACCTCCGCCTGGTGGCGGGCTTCACGGTGACCGTTCCTGGTACTGTACAGGGATGGCTCAGCGGGAAACACCCGCCGACCGGCGCACACATCAACCGCCTCTGGCACCTGTTGGAAGCGGTCAACGGTCCGACGCGCGAGGTCAATGAACTCGAGTACTACGTCGGGCAGTTGCTGGCCTACCGGGTCATCGACCTGGCACAGGCCATGCGGATCGGCCACGTCAAGCAGTCGCAGGCGGTGCTCAATGCCGCCCGCGGCGACTCGAAGTTCCTGAAGCCGACGAAGACGCTCACCGCGCTGCAAACGGAGTATGGCGACCGGCTCAAGAAAGCCCAAGCCAAGCTTCGCGAGAAGCTCGGCGATCGGGCCTACAACCCGGGTGACGAACCTGCCACCACCGCGACCGTCCCCGTAGCAACCGCGGCGGCAGCGGCAAACGCCACGCCGGGCGCGCCCGACTTGATGGCTATCGCCATCCAGCTGGGTGAAGCGTTCGGCAAGGCCGCACCGCTGCTTCGGGAAGTGATGTCGGGTCGCTACACGCCCGCCCAACGGGCGCAAGTTCGCGAGCTGGTCGGTCCGAAGGTGGTCTTCGACATGGTCCTTCTCACCGAAGGGCTCAACTCGGAGCGGCTGCACGACGGACAGCGTGCTCGCGGCCAGCGTCCGACCGACAACTAGGAGGGGTCATGCCAACGAAATCGGCCCCTCAGCCGGGTCGGCCGCCGCACGGAGATGTCCGGATGGTCGATGCGGGGGTGCACATGGGGGAGACGTTCATGACGTACTCCAACACCTATCCCTCGCTGGCTCAAACCGTGGCCGAAGGCGTACAGAACGCCCTCGACGCTGGAGCTCCGACGATCTTCATTGGCGTCGACCTTCCCAAGCGCTCGATCATCGTCTGTGACAATGGCGAAGGCGTGACGGAAGAGCGATTCAATGAAGCACTTCTGACTGTCGGCAAGGGCATCAAGAAGCCGGGAAGCATCGGACGCTTCGGGCTGGGTCTGATCTCGCCGCTGGCCAAGTGCCGGTTGTTCGAGTTCTGGAGCCAACCCGCGGGCAGTCCGGTGGTCAACGTGTGGACCTTTGAGCAGGAGAAGATCAAGGCCCAAAAGGCCGTGCAGATCCCGCTCACCACCCGCCCGACCTTCAGCCCAAACCCGGCTGCGCCGTTCATCCGGCTGGCCGGCCTGCCGATGATCAACGGGTGGCGGACTATGGTCCGTCTCAACGAGATCACGCAGGACAGGACGATCGGCATCGCGTCGCTCAACGACGTGGAATCGATCATCCGCGGCCGGTTTAGCGCGGCCATGCGGCGCCTGGGCACTACGGTGCTGGCCGTACTGATCGCTGCCGACGGTAGCGTGGAATGGCGAACCATCGACCCCCATGAATTCCGGGGCGAGCGGCTCGACATCGTCACCATCGAAGACAGCGTCTGCGGCCGCGTCACGTTCGAGCTGTTCAAGGCTCGACGCGGCGACAGCGGACAACGGGAAGGAGAAGTGTGGGTCCGCAGCAAAGAGGATCCGGACAACCCCATCCCGGTCAAGGGTAAATTCTCTACCCAGCTCATGGGGACGCAGTGGCAACAGATCGACTCCATCAAGGAAGCCATCAGCGCACTGCGCTCGGGCTACTTTGAGGGTATGATCACCGTCGAACACCTTGAGCTGGGTAAGTCCCGTGACCTGTTCGTGGCCAACGACCTGCTGACCAACTTCTACTTCGTCGTAGATACCTGGTTCAGCCGGTACGGCAGCAACCTCCTCGAGAACGAGCGCGAAGCGCTGCGCGAGGAGCGTCATGCCCGACTCGGACAGCGGTCGCTGGAACGGCTGCGCGAACTCTTCCGGAAGAACAGCGATCTGGCCGACCTGGCCAGGTTCCTGCCCTCCCAGGAGGATGCCCTGGCGGCCACCAAGCGACGGGAAGAAGCCACGCCCAAGACGGGCACGTCTTCTAAACGCCGTAAGGTGGTCGGCCCACGGCCCGAACGCCGGCCGCACGATCCGCGTCGTGGTTTCCCGCTTCGGTACGCACATGAGGCCCTGGCCTCTGACCGGTTGTGGGAATACAGCCACGACGAGTGCATCCTGACGTTCAACATTCGGCATCCCACATGGGTGCTGATGGACGAAACCAAGGGTGAGCACACCACGGAGCACGATCGCAGGATCATGCACCTACAGGAGTGGCTCACCCTGGAACTGCTGGTGGCGCTGTCGCTGGAACTGGACCTGGAGATCACCCGGGCACCGATCGACCTGAAGGCCGGTCCCTACGCGGAGCTGATCATCATCCCCAGCGCCAGCCGCTCGCGGAAGCGCGCGGGTGACGAAACTGAATAACAAGTAAATACCTCTCAGGAGCGATTTGTCTGCGTGAGCAGGCAGGTGGGCAGAACGGCTCGTATGAGGTCGCGCAAGCGGCCCCAACGAATCCCGTTCTGCCCACCGCTCACTCCCTTCTCGCATATCTCGATGTGCGTGGCGGGTCTGAGCGGTGGCACTATACTCAGCCAAATAACAAAGACAAACAAAAAGACCGACATATTTGCCGGTCTTTTTGCCACATATAAAGCTCCCAGATCGTTCTTGCAAACGACGTGGCTCGCATGAGCTCATACAGTTTTTGTTTTTAAGGTCAGTCGTGGTCGACTAAAATTCAGTGTAACGCAGCGTAAGAACTTTGACAACAGTTTTTATGCGGCCGACGTTTACACGTCCAGATCGTCTAGCTCTTCTAGCTCTTTGCGGGTTTTGCTCACCACGCTGTTCTCGGACTCGGTGTCGTCGTGGGCGGTGGAGGCTACGGCGTCATCGTCGTCATCAGACGGCGTGCTCATGCTACCACTGTCATCGCTCGTGCTGCTACCACCGTGACTCATGCCCGGCTCGCCATTATCCACAATTTTAAGGTTGTAGCGGGCGTCGTTCTTGGTGCCCAAGGCGCGCAGCAGTGTGCGCAGCGACTGTGCGGTCGCGCCGCGTTTGCCAATTACCCGACCCAAATCCTCGGGATCAACGGTTAGTTCTAATAACACACCTTTCTCATCGATGCGCCGTTCTATCTGTACGGCGTCAGGTTTGCCAACCAGGGACTTTACGATAAATTCTACGAATTGCTGGTCTATGCTGCTCATGCGCGGAAGCTCCTTTAGTTAACTCGTTAACTAATTATAACAAAAAAGATTACCAATGTGGTAATCTTTTTTGCAATTTATGCGATTAACTGGTAAAACGTGAGCTATGCTTCAGTTTTCTCCGCGTCTGTTTCGGCAGCTGGAGCTTCGCTTGTCGCCTCGGCTGCTGCTGCTTCGGCGGCCGGTTCTTCAGCCGGGGTTTCGACAGGAGCTGCCGCCTCTTTCGGCTGGTTCTTGCGCAGTTTTTCCGGGTTACGCAGCTTGCCGACTTTCTTAGTGGCTAGCGTTACCCACTCCGGCAGTCTAATGCCTTCTTGCTTGAATAGCGCAGCAATGCGGTCAGACGGCTGGGCGCCATTCTTTAGAAAATTTTCGGCCTGAGTTTTGTCCAAGGCGGCACTCTTGGTGTGCGGGTCGTAGCTGCCAAGCAGTGCAACGACTTTACCGCTAGTCGGCGTTACGCGCGAGTCTTGAACCACGACGCGGAACATGGCGTGGCCTTTGCGGCCGGTGCGTTGCATGCGGATAGCTAACATTGTTGAATCATTCTCTCTTTCTTAACTTTAGATTGCCAAAGAATCTTAGGGTATTTTACAGATTATCTCCTCTGATGTCAACCAAGAGCCCTTTTGGCATCCAATATTGATAAACAACCCAAGCTATACTATAATCCTGCAACTATGCTGACAGAGGCCTACCCTTCTAAAACTCTGGCCGCCGAGACGCTGCTGCCCTTCGACGAACGAGTCTTTATGCGCGACCGAATGCTCACCGTCCAGCAAGAAATTGCCCACGGCGAGCATGGTGAGCCACTGTTGTTTCTTGCGAGCAAAGAGATAGAGTTCTTGCTGGACAGCGGATCAATCTATGCGGCAATTGGCTTGCCGTCGAGCGTCCAGCATCCCGCCGATGAAGCAGCGCGCGAGGCCAAAATTGCCGAGCTGCGCCTTGATGCCGTCGCCACCATCGGCCAGTTGGTACCTACAACTGCCGCCGAAGCCCAGAAAAAGCAGCGCTGGCTAGACAGCATCCCCAATTTCACCGTCAAGGACTGGGTAAATTACCTGGTCTATAAGCGTTTCTCTACCCCGACCCTGGCTAGCCCCAAGCCGCCCAAAGGCATAAGTTACGACGAAATGCTCGCCTACAGCCAAGCTATGGGTATGGTAGAGTGGCGCTTTGGCCCCGAGACCCACCAGCGTGGATACTATGACGGCGGCGCGGGCCTCGGTGAAATCCGTCTTACTCCCGGCCCGCCAGAAGCGCTGGACGAGCGCGAGACGCTCCTGCGAACGAGCTTGGCCGACGCAGCGGCCGAACTCGGCCTGTATGTGCTGCCGCTCGGCGACCACCTCAATATCAGCGCTTACCAGATTACAGAGCAGAACGGGCAGCGGCATGGCCGCCCGATTATTGGCAGCGACGCGGCTCGGATCGAACAGACGCTGCGGGTGGTTTCCGGCCTGAATGCGGCTATTTCGGACTGCGTGTACATCTCTATCAGCGGATCGGCCGACTTGCTCGATGACATCAAGAATCAGCGCATCACCCCTCGCATTACCACCCATCGTACCCAGCTGCGGGTCGTCGAAGACTACATTGAGGCACGAAATTCCTTCCTCCGGCCAAGCAACGATCACGCGCTGCTGTGGTTGATGAGTGGTATGGCTTACGGCCTCGCGCAACCGCGCGAACGCCTTGCCGCGCTCGGCTATCCGGTTGCCGAGCTCATTCCGACCATCTTAGTGGAACATAATGAGCGATTTGATAAAACGAAACACGTCAACTTCAAACGTGCCCTAGAGGACTCCACGCTCGAGCCAGACGGCAGCCTGGTTGTCCATGAAGACTACGTGGTCAACTATGCGTATAAGTTCGCACGCAGCATATTTGGCGAACAGCTCCCGAACCAGCTGTCGTCGGCCGAAAGGTGGAAAATCTCGAAAATTCTCGGGCCCACATTTATGTACAGCTTATTTGCGGATGGGGATGGACAGCTCCGCTTCGACCCCGCCTTGTTTAGTGATCTACTTGGGGACCGCGCGGACAAAGTAGGTCCCGGTTTTAAGCGAGACATACTCAGCGATCCGACTATGGTAGATGCCGCTCGAGTCTTTATGGCCGACGACCCGCTGCGTATCCGCGTGGAACCTTGTCTGAGCGCAACAGCCGCCCGGCCCGAGCTGAGCCCGGCCGAGTGGCAGGCGCGCTGGATCGGCTCCGAAGTTATGCGCCTAGCTTACGGCGAGCACACCTCGGCCCATGCCACGCGGTTGCGTACCGCACTGGACACCAATATGTACACCGATCTCTAGCGAATCTAGTCGCCGTAGCCAACCAGCGCCGCTTCGGCTGCTTTTTGCTGGCCGGCTTGTTTGCTCGGACCCACACCGGTGCCTTTCAGCTTGCCGCCCACAAAGACGCCTACGGTAAAGACTTTTTCGTGGTCCGGGCCTTCTTCGCTCAATACTTTGTACATCGGAGTGTGGCCGTCGCGGCTCTGGGCCACTTCCTGCAGGTGTGATTTGGGGTCTAGCCACGAGCCAGTCTGTAAAATCTGTTTAAAGGTGCTTAAGATGGTCTTGGTGATGAAGGCCTTCGCGGCTTCGTAACCCTTATCTAGGTAAATCGCTCCCACCACCGCTTCGTAACTGTTGGCCAGAATCTGCGCCCGGGCGCGGTCGGTGCCGCGCCGCTCACCGCGACTCAGGCGAAGCAACGGCTCAAAACCATACTTGGCGGCGGCTGCACCAATGCTTTCGGTGCGTACCAAGCTACTGCGCCAGTTAGTGAGGATACCTTCGGGCTCGCTAAAGGTAGCGTATAGATATTCGGTAACGACCAGTTCCAGCACGGCGTCGCCCAGGAATTCTAGGCGCTCGTTATGCTCGCTAGCGCTTTTTTTGTGCTCATTTAGATACGAGCGGTGAGTGAAGGCGGTGATCAGCAGCTGGATGTCGTCAAAGGTAATGCCCAAAGTCTCTTGGGCAAAGGTTGCATAGGCGCTAGAGTCTTGCATCGCGGATTTTTTTCATTCCCACTAGAATTAATTTGCCGATGTCGTCGTAAGCGATCTTGTCGATGGCTTCGCTGGCCGGGAACCATTTGATGTCGTTCAGCCAGTCTTCGGGGTGTAAATCGTTGGTGTCCCCCAGCGCCTGTACTAAGTAAATGTGCATAGTCATGAGCACCAACACCTGCGCTCGGCGGTAGCGGAAGTTCACTTTGCCCAGCCAGTTAAAGACTTTCATTTCTTTTAGGCCGGTTTCTTCGTTGATCTCGCGCTCGGCCGTCCCTTTGGGCTCTTCGCCTTCTTCTACGTGACCTTTTGGAATCGTCCAGCGGTCCTTCGCGTCTTGGATTAACAGGATTTCTAGCTTGCCAGATTCCTTATTGCGCCGAAAAATCACGCCGCCAGCGGTGGTCTCGTGCACCACTTCTTGGATGCTGGGACGATGACCGGGGACAAAACGCCGAAACCCACCGAGGCTTGGGCGCTTCATGCGGCGTTCTCCTCTTGCTGCGGCTCCTTTTTGTCGGCTTGTTTCTTGCGGGCGGCTTTGTTGGGGTCGGCACCAGAGTGTTTGCCAACTTTGGCTTCCACGGTTTCGCCGTTTAGGATGCGCAGCGCGGTGCCCAGCACGCCGTTGATAAAGCGCGAGGAGTTCTCGCTGCCAAACGCTTTGGCCAGTTCCACCGCTTCGTTGATAGCGACCTTCGCGGGCACGCCCTCTTGCTCGTACTTAAGCTCGTACAGGCCCATACGCAGGCAAATGCGATCCATGCGGGCGATCTCGCTGATCGGCCAGTCGGGCGCGACCGGCTGCAGTAGTTCGTCTAGCTCGGTTTGATGCTCGTTAACACCGTGTACCAGGCGCTCGATAAAGTCGGTGTCGTCGACGGTAGCTTGGTAGCGCGCAATGTTACGCTGCAACACGTCTTCGAGGTTAAAGGTGTCGTCGCTCGCGGCGCGCCGAAAATCCTGCTCAAACAGCGTCTGGAGAGCAATGATGCGGCCAAGGTGTCGATTAGATGCCATCTTCTGCGTCGCCTTTACAGTTCATATACCTAGTATACCGGGACCGGCCGGACAGTACTAGGCAGCTTTTACGGCCTTTTTGGTGGCTTTTACAGGCTGGTCAGTGGCTTTGCCGCTCTCGCGGACTGTGGTACGGACTTTGACTGGCGACTTGGCGTTGACCGCGCGGGCCAGCTCTAGCACTAAGTGGCTGCGACGAGCGCCGGTGCGGCGCGATGAGGTTCGTTTCTTGGGTTTACCCATAGCTAAAAGACTCCTTACTGTGGATTGATTATTTGGTCATATTATACCCGAACCGTGTTGAAATCTCAAGGGTGGCGGCGGGCGCTAGCCACGCAACTAGAATCATGTTATAATATAGAGGTCTGTCATGGGGACAGGCCTAGAGCACGAGGAGACATCGTGACGTACGTGAACAAGGTCGAGAAGGAACTTCTCGACCGCCGCTGCCGGATGCTCTTCGGCATCATCTTCCTGGGCGTTCTGGTCCTCGGATCGATCACCCTGGTGATTTGCGCCAAGCTGTTCAAGCTGGACGCCGATGCGGTGCTGTGGTGGTTCATCCTCGGGATTCTGGCGGGCAACACCGCCACCGCGGGCGGGATCACCCTCTTCTACCGCGCCAAGGTGTCGTGGTGGGCTGAGCTCACCAGGCCGCCGGCGCGGTAACAACCGAACTTCTCCCCAGAAGTAAACGACATGTCCCATCATGTCTATCTGCGTCTACTCGGTGTCAGCACCGAGCCAGATAGGGGCGCTAACTATGCGGGATACTAGCGAAAGTGTACAGCCGTCGCGCAAGCGACGACCACGGCACAGCCCGCAAGTGGGATAGGTAGAGCCGAAGCTCTTTTAAAGCCTTCCGTTCCCTACCCACTTGTCGTCAATAGAGTAAGAGCTATTCCGATGAGCTGTAATGGCAGCGAAACGACTAGAATTTGAGCAGATATCATGATATAATAGAGATTCTTTAGGTTTCGGCCTGAAGTAAATTCTCGGATACAGATACATCGGAGGAGGAGTCTCAATGCAGACATCCAAGAACGGTTCACTGGTAGCCATCGCAACCACGGTGGCACCGGGCCAGGCTCAGTTCACGATCCACATCGCCGATCGGGGCCTCGGACGCTACGGCAGCGACGTCATGGCGTACGCTGTGGAGCTGCTGAAGACCGTGCCGCGAGTCACGAAGGCCCTCCCGTTCTCCGGAACGCAGACCTTCGAGGTACACGTGAGTGACGACCCCGAGGACCTGCAGCTGGAAAGCGTGATGGCCATGGCCATCAGCGTCATCGAGCCGATGCTGCTCGTCGACGATCGGCTCGTGCCCTACGTGGTCGCGCTCGACGCAGAGCTGCAGGCGCTGACCGGCGAGGAGATGGCTCGGCTGTACAAGTGGCTGAACCAAAAGCTCGAAGGCAGTGGCAAGGTGCTCGTCTACAAGGCGCGGCAGAACGTCAACCGCCGCGGTAGCGAGCCGGAATTCAAGCACGTCACCGTGGTGCAGATCACGGACTGTACGTGGGCGATCCGCAGCCTGGACGGCTTGCTGGCCGAGGCCAACATCACCGCCCCGTGGATCAAGCACTGAGCGAGCACCCTACTGCGGCCATCCGGCCGCGGCAAGCAGTCCTCAGACGTGGTTACACGGCTGGCTGCGGTGCCCTTCGGCGCTCCCCCAACCTGTATCTGTGTCTGATGACTGCTCCACGAATGCTAGTCGTGCTGATGAGCTCTATAGAGCGAAAGCAGTAGCCAATCTAACAGTTTTATGTTATAATTTTATCGTCTCAACTCCGTTGAGGTACTTTAGCAGACAGTGGTACAGAAATAGAAACAGTACCGGGCGTGGACAACGCGAGCTGAGAGAAGACAATCTGTTGCCTTTTCCCAGCTCGCGTTCTCCAAACGTTGAGTCTCCGACACAAGGGAGGATTCATAGTCATGACCGAGCTCGAGTTCTTCGGCGGCCGAATCAAGGCCGCTCCGGACCGTACTGCCGATGGCAGGCCGTGTGTCGTCATCGACATTCTGGGTGGCCACGGTGGCTCGCTCGCTGCGTTCAACCAGGGCGGCGAGCTCCTGTACAGCATTCCCGCTGTCACGGATGTCCTGGGGTATGACCTCTTGGCATCCTACATCGTGATGGTGCAGGAAACGGCCGACATCGAGGACGTCGCCAACCAGGCGGCGAACATTCTGGCAGCGTTCCTGCGGATCGACGGCGCCCCGTCGATGCACATCATCATGCGCTACGGCCTCAAGCCGGAACAGCGTGACGAGGTGCGCGACCGGATCGCCGATCAGCTCGGCCCGCACGTGGTTGTGCTCGTCTACGCCACTCTTCGGGGTAGCGAAGACCTGCTCACTTCCATGCCGGCTACCATCCGGATCATCGGGTGCAAGCTGCCGCTGGAGGAGATCGGGCAGATCATCGATAAGGCCGTTCAGCAGGTTTGTGTCCGTTGACCAACCCGCCCGGCATTTCGGTGTCGAGCAGCAGTAGTCAGACATCTGGATCACGGTTGTCGCGCTGCGACGTTTAACCCCATCCTCTCTGTACCACGTCTGCCTACTGCTCCATAGATGTATGTCTATGCTGATGAGCTTGAAAGAGCGAAAGCAGTATTGTGGACAATCGCAAGTATTAGTTATATAATAAGCTAACTTCAGTTTACTGAGGTACTTTAGCAGACATAGTGTACAGATAGATTTTGCGTACGCGTGAAATGTGAGCTACAAGGAGAGAAGTTGCTTCTCTTTTTATAGCTCACATTTCGCTGAGCATGCCGACGAAGAGGAGATCTTCGATGCATACCCGCACCGTCGCCGATCAGCTGATTGGCGTAACCTACAGCTTTGCCAGTGGCGCCCGCCGCTGGTTTACGCTGAAGCCGGCCATCGGCGCGGCCGCCGTTGACCCCGCCGCCCTCCACCGGGTGGCCAAGGTTGTCGACGGCCACCCGCAGGTCACCCGTGTCCAGGCGACATCGCCGCTGGACGGCGCCTACGACGGCGTCGAGGTGTACGTGGCGCCGGGAAGCGACATCGTCGCCATCATGGCCACGGCCAAGATGGTCGCCGCGTCGATCCTGGGGCTCGACGGCCACAAGCCGCCGTACGCCTGCGCCATCGACCAGTTCACCGACGCCGAGCAAGCCACCCTGCGCAAGCAGCTCGTGGCCGAACTGGGCGACGACGTGGTGGTCATGACCTGCACGTCGATATTCAACGAGCCCGGCGGCACCGACGACCAGCTGTGCGTCCCCTGGACGCAAATCTACGTCTTCGGCGCCGAGCACGACCACACGGAGCTCGGCAAGCTCATCCGCCGCCACACCACGGCGTCGGCCAACTGGCAAATCATCGACGCGTAGCCGTCCGCGGCCCCGCGCCCAGCCAGCAGTAGTCAGGCATGCCTGGACGCGTTCGTCGCTTCCGCGACGCTCAAATCCTATTCTGTATCACTTGCCTGCCTACTGCTCCACGAATGTATAGTCGTGCTGATGAGCTCTATAGAGAGCGAAAGCGGTAGATGTATTGATAATTTACCACATTTATGCTATAATTGCTACACTTCAACCCTGTTGAGGTACTTTAGCAGACAGTGGTACAGATTACAGATAGTTTAACTGTGGCAACGTGAGCTGCGAGGAGAAAATACGTTTTCTCTTGGCAGCTCACGTTCCGTTGAGCGGCAATCCACAACCGGAGGGAACTGATCAACGTGATCATCCCCAGCGCCAACACCGACGTCGTCCTCACCGAGACCGACGCCACGGCCAGCGTCGAGACCTACGAGGGTGACACCTACGTCCTCGTCAACCTCATCGGCTGCGAGACCGACAAGGCGGGCATCTTCCGCGTCAGCTCGGCACTCCGCCGGCTCCCTGGCGTGGCGGACACGTCCACCTACCACGGCCGCCGCAAGATCCACGTCTGGGTCGAGAACCCGGCCGACGCCGAGCAGGTCATGGGCCTCGCCCTGACCGTCGCGCGCGCGATCCTGCGGGTCGACAATCCGGAGCCGTCGTTCGTCAGCATCTGGCCGGGCGTCACCCCCAAGCACCACGACGCGCTGCGCCAGCAGCTGATCGCCGAGCTCGGTGGTGTCAGCACCGCCGTGCTGGTCTACCCGGCCAGCCTGGACGGTGTCGACCTCGACCACCGCGGCAACGCCGTGACCGAGCCGTCGACGATCATCCGCGTCATCGGCTGCACCCTCGTCGACGAGCACCTGGCCGCCAAGGTCGGCAACCTCGTCGTCGCCGTGTGCGGTCCCCAGGAGGCGCCCGCCGCCTGACCAACCCGCCCGACATTTCGGTGTCGAGCAGCAGTAGTCAGACATCTGGATCACGGTTGTCGCCCACGCGACGAAAAACCTATCCTCCGTACCACGTCTGCCTACTGCTCCACGAATGTGTGTTCGTGCCGATGAGCTTGAAAAAGCGAAAGCAGTATAAGAATGAAGGAGTCACTAGTGTCCGAACAGCTACCACTCAGAAGCGACCAACAAGACGGCGGCGCCCCGCAGATTCTGGACGCCGAAACGACCTGGCGCGCCACGCAAGAACTAATCACCGCTGATTTTTATGAGCGGGTGGTGCCGCTGATGGTCGCCCCGGTGCTATTTAGGCGCAAAGTCGCCTCGGTGGAAGAGCTAGACGACGGTGACCAAGCAACGCTAAAGGAAGACATCGACAAAGCACTGCGGCGCGAAGAAGCGTTTGTAAAAAACGTTACGACCGGTGTTATCGCCGCCATAAGCGCCGCCCCGGACGCCACTGAATACCTCATACTATTTGACTTGGACGAAACCGTGGCCCGGCGCTCGCGCGACCTGGACCGGCCGCAACATGTGATTCGACCGGCCGTCATCCGGCTTATGCAGTATTTGCAGCAGGCCGACGGGCGCATTCAGGGCGGTATACTTAGTTCGCGCAGCCAAGAGCATATCAACGAGCACGTCCAACCAGGCGGCGAGCTATACGAATTAACGCCCTATCTCGACCCCTCGGCAATATACTCCTCGCGCGGCGTTGACACCTGGAGCCGTATGCCGCGTCACACCACCAATGAACATGCCAGCAGCGACTTCCTATCAAAACTCCTGATCTGCGAGGATCGACTGGACGCCGCACCAGGCACCAGTATCGTGGTCGTCGACGACCTGCGTAACATGCGCGAAGCCATAGCCGACGAGCACTTCCGGGCCGTAGCGCTCGGTGCGGACGATGGCTTTTGGATCAATATCTAGATCCCTTGAGCCTGCTTGACTTTTTAACACCGGTAGCGCTACTGTAGCTATACTATGAGTTTGTACGAACAGCTAGCCAGCAATGCTTATTGGGGCCCTCCCGCAGCATGGACAGAAGCTCCAACCTACACCGATGAAGACAACCAAAACTATAACAACCAACTAGCCGCCGCTACCGCCGGGGCTGCTATCCCCCGCATAATGCGCAATCTGGCGAGCGACCCGAAACTACAAGCCACTATCGAGCCAGACGACGTACCGCTGCCGCTGGTCGGCCTGACCCAGCCTGGCGATCTACTCCAGATTGTGGTTGATACCCGCGCCATCTACCTCGATTCCAGCAAACGCCTGCTGCGGGCCATGCGCCGCCAATCTGACGAGCCAGACATGTTTGAGCAAAGGGCGCAAGAGCTAATCGCGCAACCGGCCACCCTCCGCGGCCCAGCCCAATTCCTGGTCGACGGCAAGCTGCTCAGGCGCCAGGTATGGTATGCTCGTATTGCCCAAACCGCCAGCTACGAAAACCGCAGCGAGCTGGACGAACCGCAACCCACTGATTCCGATTGGCCGCTGCTGGCCATTGGCGCGGCCTCACTGGGTTCTATTGTTGACGCAAGTCGCCGGCCGGGGCCGCCGCGCTATTTCTTGATCGGCCGCGGCAGAATCGGCCAGACTGAACACGCCACAACCGATGAAATCGACTATTTACAGCGCGTGGTGCAAGCCACTCGTTTAAGCCCCGGAACGGTACGCTCCGGCAAAACCGCTCGGCGGCGACCGTTCGAATTAGCTAGCGCGCTTATTCGGCCGATCATTGCTCCGTCGCCGTCCATGTAAAACGCTGGCTGGCTAGACCACAAAACTAATTAACTTACCAGGCACATAAATGGTCTTTTTGATGTCTTTGCCGGCCAGGTGCGCCGCAACTTTCTCGTGGGCCTTGGCGGCTTGTTCGATTTGCGCCTGAGAAGCGTCGGCGGGCACTGTTACTTCGCCGCGGAGCTTACCGCTTACCTGCACGGCGATGGTCATGGTGCTCTGCGCCAAATACTGCGCGTCGTAGGTTGGCCAAGCGGAAAGATGGATCGAGTCTTGGTGCCCGTAGTCTGCCTGCCAGATTTCTTCGGTGATGTGCGGGGCGAATGGCGCCAGCAGCTGCAGCAACGTTTCGATGGCCCAGCGCCAGGTGGCGCTCGCCCGCTCAACTGGCAGGTCGTGGCGCAATTTGTAGAGGTCGTTCACCGCTTCCATCATGGCGGCGATAGCGGTGTTAAAGCTCATCGATTCGAGGTCGTCGCTGACTTTTTTGATGGTGCGATGCATGATCCGTTTCAGCTCGGTATCATCCGCCTGCTCACCATCCTTGAATTGCTCCTTTGCACCGAGCGCCAGCTCCCACACCCGCCGCAGGAATCGGAAGCTGCCGCCCATGCCTTCCACGCTCCAAGCCGCGGACTGATTCCACGGGCCAATAAACAGTTCCATGATGCGAATGGCGTCGGCGCCGTAGCCTTGCTCAATCAAACCGTCTGGTTCGATGGTATTGCCCTTGCTTTTGCTCATTTTGTTGCCGTCTGGCGCCAGAATCATACCTTGGTTACGCAGGGTTTTGAATGGTTCACCAAAATCGATGAGGCCCTCGTCTTGCATGACTTTGGTCCACATGCGGGCGTACAGCAAGTGCATGACCGCGTGTTCGGCGCCGCCGATGTAATCGTCCACTGGCAGCCACTGCTTGATCTTGGCCGGGTCAAAGGCCTTCTCGCTGTTGTGCGGATCGGCAAAACGTAGGAAGTACCAACTGGAGCAGGCAAAGCCGTCCATGGTGTCGGTTTCGCGCACGGCTTGTCCGCCGCACTTTGGGCAGGTCGCATTTACAAACTCCGGCGCGCGGGCGAGCGGACTGCGGCCGTCGCCGCTGGGTTCGAAACTGTCCATTTCTGGCAATAGAACCGGCAATTGGTCTTCCGGCACTGGCACCGCGCCGTCTTTTTGACAGTGGATAATAGGGATTGGTGCGCCCCAGTAGCGCTGGCGGCTAATCAGCCAGTCGCGGATGCGGTAGTTAATCACCGCCTTGCCAGCACCGAGCTGTTCTAATTTCTCTAGAATCTTTTGCCTGCCGGTTACAAAATCCAGCCCGTTGAAGTCGTCTGAGTTGGCGAGCTTGTACTGTGCACGGTTTGGCTTCAGCTGGGTCTGATAATCAATAAATTCTTGCTGTTCAGTCGTGTAAACGACGGGGAGCTCAAATTTCTGGGCAAATTCAAAATCGCGTGCGTCCTCGCCTGGTACGGCCATAATTGCACCCGTGCCATATGTGGCCAATACATAATCAGCTGTCCAAATTGGAATCTTTTGCTGGTTGAGCGGATTGAGCGCGTACGCGCCGGTGAAAACGCCAGTTTTTTCGCGATTCATCTCCTGACGCTCTATATCACTCTTGTTACGCGACTTTTGCTGATAGTTCTCCACTTGCTGGCGATGGCTGTTCGGCACAATCTTTTCCAGCAGTGGATGTTCAGGCGCTATAACCATGAAGGTCGCGCCAAAGATCGTGTCGTGTGCCGTGGTAAATACGCGAAGCTTTTCATTGGAACCATCGATTGCAAAGTCAATCTCCATGCCTTCGCTGCGGCCGATCCAGTTGCGCTGCATGTGTTTGATGCCATCGGACCAGTCAACGTCGTCCAGGTCTTTCGCCAAGCGGTCGGCGTAATCGGTGATTTTGAAGAACCACTGCTTGAGGGCCTTTTTCTCTACCTCGCTGCCGCAGCGCCAGCATTTGCCGTTCTCCACCTGCTCGTTGGCCAGCACGGTTTTGTCCACCGGACACCACCACTGCAGACTGTCTTTTTGGTAGGCTAGCCCACGCTTAAACAGCAGTAAGAAGAACCACTGCGTCCACTTGTAGTAATCCGGGTCAGAACTGGCGAATTCGCGCGACCAATCATAGCCAAAGCCCATTTGGGTGAGCTGCTTTTTGAAGCGCGTGGTGTTTTCGACGATCGCCTGCTGGGGGCTAATGCCGGTTTTAATGGCGTAGTTCTCTGCAGGCAGTCCGAAGGCGTCCCAACCCATGGGGTGCAACACGTCGAAGCCGCGCATCCGGGCGTGCCGGGCCATGGCGTCGCCGATGGTGTAATTGCGCACGTGTCCCACGTGCATGGCCGAGCCGCTAGGATATGGAAAATACTCCAAAATATATTTTTTGGGCTTGCTAGCATCGTCTTTGGCTTCGTAGATTTTGGTTTCGGCCCACTGCTGCTGCCATTTCGGCTCAATGTCTTTGGGGTTATAACGCTTCACAGATAACACTCCTTTGATGGTCTTCTTGGTCAATTATACCGGAGAATAGAAAAACTGCGCCCTTAGAGGGCGAGAAAGAGGCCGATCAGGCTTTGCGCGGCGAGGCGGAGCTTGCTCATGATGAGTATATTATATCAGCTTGCGGCCGGTTATTAAAATGTCGCGCCACGGCACGTGCGGGTCAAAAAATGTGCTTGAATAGCACATTTTTAGCTTCCGAGGTGCCTTAGTCGCGACATTCTGAGAACGGGCGGCGCCAATCCATTAAAAACACAACATGTTAAGCTTGTGTTTATCCGCCCATGCTTATACCATGAAAATGAAGATATCATGAAACAGTTTGCTCGAGCGTCGCAGTGGGTGAGTTAGTTCCCCTAGATAAGTTACAAGAAGCCTGTGCGGTCGCGGCCGCCTACGATATAGACAACGCCGCCGAGGTCACCCGGGACATGCTCGCCGCCCAACAGCACCGCGGCCAGGACAGCAGCGGCATCGCCGTGGCGCGGGACGACGGCGAAATGCGCTGGCATACCGGGCCGGGCTTGGTTAAACATGTGTACGTCAACGGCTGGGCAGCGCCCATGGCTGGCCGCTACGCCGTTGGGCACGACCGCTACGGCACCTCTGGCAACCGAACGCCGGGCGCGCATATGCAGCCTACCAAGGATAACGCCGGCCGGTTAGCCTTTGCCCAAAATGGCAATCTGCCCACTACGCTGTATTCCCGAGAATTCTTGCTCGCCCACGGCGAAGACGAAGCGGCGCTCGAACGACTCAACGACTCCGAAATGATGAGCCGGCACATTGGCTGGTATGCTGCCCGCGGCGCCGCGCTAGACGAAGCAGTTGCCAGAGCCTATCCGGATTTTATAGGCGCATTCTCGGCCGTAGCGCTGTCGGACAAACGCGAGCTAGTGGCCTTCCGCGACGAATTTGGCGTGCGGCCGCTGTCGATTGGGCGGCTGGCAAATGGCTTTGTAGTTGCTTCCGAGACCTGCGCGCTGGACGCCGTGAGCGCCGATTTTGTGCGTGATGTCGCTCCCGGCGAACTGGTTAGTTTTGGCCCAGACGGCCTTCGATCCCGGGAGCTCGCCCTGCCGAACCCCAAATTCGACTTATTTGAACTGGTGTATTTCTCGAGCCCGCTGAGCCGCTTCCGCGGCCGGGCGATTAACGATATTCGCCGGGAGATGGGCCGCAATCTAGCCCGCGAGCACCCGGCCAACGTTGATATTGTGGTGCCGGTGCCGCACTCGGCCATTCCGGCCGCAACCGGTTACGCCGAAGCGCTGGGCCTGCCTTGCCTGCCTGGCCTCGTACGCAATCCCGATTACCAACAACGCACGTTCATCGAGCCAACACCCGAGGCACGCGCCGCCGCCGTCCGCCGCAAACTGCATGCTGACCCGGAAATTGTAGCCGGGAAACGCGTAGCGCTAGTGGACGACTCCATGGTCCGCGGTACAACCATGGTGCCGATTGTAGACATGCTGTTGTCGGCCGGCGCCACGGCTGTGGATCTGCGGCTTAGCTCGCCGCCGATTCGCCACCCCGACTTCTCTGGCATCGACATGCCCGACCCCGAAGAGCTCATTGCCAACCGCATGACGCTGCGCGAAATCTGCCGTTACTTACATGTCCGCAGCATCGGGCATTTGTCGCTGGCCGGCACCATCGCCGCCACCGGTGAGCCGCACGGCCACTTCTCTGCCCCATATTTTAACGGCGAGTATCCGTTTGCAGTTGGCTACCGCTCGCCGCTTTACCGCCACGGCGCCGCGCTGGTTACTGCCGCCAACGGCTAGCGGCCGAACTGTTTGGCCTTAATCTTCATCCAGTACGGCGACTGGCGCACCAATTTTTGAACGTCGCCAGCGTTGGCCAGCAGCGGTTTGAGCGCTTCTTCGGCAAACACGCGGTTTTGCGAACCTTTGGCTAGAATCACCGCGCCGTCTTGCAGCTGCTCTTTTATAAATTCGCCAGCCGCGTGCGGGTTGTCGAAAGCGGTAACGGCGCAGCCGCGCTGCTTGGCAACTGGTGCTAGATATTTGTTGGCGTCAGGGCCAAGAGTAATGAGCAGGTCAATCTTTTTGGGGTCGCAGTAGGCGCCGACTTCCTCGTGCGCCTCTTGGCTATAGTCGCCCATTTCGTTCATGCTGCCGAGCAGCGCAATGCGCTGCGGCGCGTCGCCGGCATACAGTACATCCAGGGCAGCTTTGGCGGCCGCCGGGCTGGAGTTGTAGGTGTCATCGATAATCGTGCTGTTTTTGATGCCGTGCAGCACTTGCATACGGCCGGCAAAGGCGGCAATAGCCGGCACGCCTTTGGCGATAGCCTCAGCCGGCACGTCCAAAAGGTGGGCCGCCGCCACTGCCGCCAGCGCAATCTTGGCGCCGTGCTGGCCCAGTAGCGGCAAGGTGGCTTCCATGGCATGCGTTTTAGCCAGTTTAAAGGTCAGCTGCTGGCCGGCAAGGCCTTTGCTCTTCTGCTTCGTGACTTGATACGTTGCTTTGTCGCTCAAACCATACGATGTGTACGCCAAATCTTTAAGATATTTAGACGGCGTGTCGTCCGTATTAATGAGCGTTTGCTTGGCGTACGATACAACCGACAGTTCCTCGGCCGCCACGCCGTCCAGTGTGCCAAAAAAGGCCATGTGCTCCGGCGTGACCGCAGTAACTACGGCTAGGTCCGGTTGCATATAGGCATAGCTCGGGATGGTGCCGGGCGTGTCGGTGCCCAGCTCGGCCACCACATAATCGAAAGGGTACGGGCGGCGGATCATCCGGCTATTCTGGTACAGAATCTTGCACCACGCCGCCACGTTAAAGATGCTCGGCTCCTGCTGGCTAAAAAAGATCAGCGGCACAGTGACTGGATCGTTATAGTTGCCCTCTTGCCAGCGTACCCGGCTGCTGGCGGCCAGCAATTTGGCAATCGCTATCTTGGTACTGGTTTTGCCGACGCTGCCGGCTACGGCTATAAGCTTAAACGTATGGCGGCGGCGCAAACGGCGTACTTGCCGGCTCATGACCGCCACTAAAAAGGCTTTGCCGAGCGCCTTGGGATGCAGTATTCGCCACACCAGCACCGGGACAGTCACTAGGTGCGCCCATAAAACCGGATAACCAATAACGAGGGCGGCGGCAAAAGCCAAGCCCGCCGGCATAGTTTGTTCACGCCACGCCAAAAAGTACGCTGCGGCGGCGAGCAGGGTGGCCAGCATACCGCCGCAGGTAGCCAGCACTGCCCAGCGCGGCACCGCTCGTTTGGCGGCGACTTCTGTAAATGCCTTGGTGTGCCAGTAACGCTGCAAAAACGCCCACACGTGATAATCTTCGGCGGCAAAAAGTTGCAACATGTGGCGCGGATAGCGCCAATTATACAGGCTAGCAATGCCCTGAATCATATGCTCAGTATAGCTCAGTTCGTTACTGTTGGATATGCGTGAGACGGTTCTGGAGCTCGGCGCCAGTGACGGTGTGCGCGGGAAGTGTCGTGGTAACTGCGGCATCATAACTACCGTACTGCTGGGTGATGTGGCCGGCGGGTATCGCTGCGGTCACCAAGTGCCGCGCGCCGACGTCGACGGTGAGCTGCAGCTGTAGTTTATCTTGTCCTGAAAAGGTGTTGGGATCGAGCTGGTCGAGGTCGTGGATGCCCACGGCCTGGGCAAAGGTTTTCATCATGGTGGCATACAAGATGGGCTGGATTGTCACGTCGTAGGTGTACAGCTGCCGGCCACGCTCTGAGGTCTTTTTTATGGTGCCGAAATTCACCTGGTAGACGTTGGCGCTACGGATGTTGTTCACGAGCTTACTGCGCTGAGCGGTCGGCAGATTGGCAATCGGAATTGCTACGCCGCCCAAGGGCAAGCCAGTGCCAAGCACGGACTGGGCAAATTGTACGCTGCCGTCGTTGCCGGGCAAGCCAGTGCCGGCATTACTTTTGGCCCATACGCCGAGTACTTTAGAAAAATCGAGTTGCTTACCGCTCGGCGTGAGCGCATTGGTTTCCACGCTGACGTAGCGCGTGTAGTCGGCGGTTGGCGTGCCGATCATTTCGTCGACCACGCGGGCGTTGCTCTGCGCCAGAGTCGTTACTGAATGGCTGATCGGGTTTACGCCGGTTGCATACTGCACTACCTGCGACACCGAGGTGGCGCTATTTTGCTGCGCCGCTTGCACCGTGACGCTGCTGGTCGCCAAACTCTGGTTTACCATCCCCCAAAAGACTGCTTGCGGGTCGGCAGCCGCCTTGCGCCACTGGGCCGCGCCGGCAACAATCAGGACCACAATAATAATGAATGCCGGCAGCACAAGCGGTTTGCGTACGAAAGAGCGTAGTGACATGCAGGTATTGTAACAGATTATGAACTATTTGGTTTGCCGGCGTAGCGTGGCCGCGCCCAGCAGCACCGCCAGCAGCGCAAAACCGATGACCACCAAAAGATCCGCCAGCGTCCGATGCGACAGCGTCGGCTCGCTCGCCACGCGGTTGATGGCGTCCACGGCGTAACGCAGTGGCAAACAGTTGGCCAGCCAATGCAGAACCGTTGGCAGCTGGTTGATCGGCATCAACAGACCACAGAGCAGGGTCTGTGGCAGAATAAGCGCCGGCATAAACTGCACGGCCTGAAATTCGGTGCGCGCAAACGCGCTGGCTAGCAGCCCGAGCGTGGTGCCAAGCAGCGCGTCGGCCAGCGCCACCAGCACTAAGAACCACTCCGGCCCTTCGATGTGCATACCATAGACGTGGATAGAAACCCCGCTGGCCAGCGTAGCTTGGATGATTGCCAGCAGCCCGAAGCTGAGCGCGTAGCCCAGCAAGATATCCAGTTTGCCAATTGGCATGGTCAGCAGCCGCTCCAGCGTGCCGCCGGAACGCTCGCGCAAGGTGGCAATCGAGGTAATCAAAAACATTACAATGAATGGAAAAATGCACAACAGCGCCGGGCCGACTCTGTCGAATATAAGCGGCTGATTATGATATATCCAAGCTAATAATCCCAGAAGAATCAGCGGCACCACAAACACCAAACCGAGCGTGCGGTGGTCGTGCCCCAGCTGGGACAGCACGCGCTTGGATGTCGCCAGTGTTCGGCGCGGGTTCATGCGTGGCCTCCGGCTAGTTTTAAAAAGGCTTGCTCTACAGTTTTCGTGCCAGTGCTCCGTAGGAGCTCAGCCTTGGAACTGTGATGCAGTACTTTGCCCTCGCGCAGTAGCAAGAGTTCGGGACATTGTTCGGCCTCATCCATGACATGGCTAGAAATGAGTAGCGTGCGACCCTCGGCGGCGAGCTGGCGAAAGAGATCCCACAAACGCTGACGTAAGACTGGGTCGAGACCAACGGTCGGCTCGTCCAGAACCAATAACTGAGGGCTGCCGAGCAGCGCAATCGCCAAGCTGACTCGCGCGCGCTCGCCGCCGCTCATCGAGCCTACAAGCTGTGAGGCATGCCGGCTTAAGTCTACCGCGGCCAGCGCCTCAGCCGCCGCCACTCTCGGCAACCCCAAAATATTCGCAAAATACTGCAGATTCTGCTGCGCCGTTAAATCGTCGTAGACCGCCGGCGCCTGCGTCACATAACCAATCTGCGTCCGCAGCTGCTTGCTGCCCGCCGGCAAACCAAGCACCGTAAGCGTACCACTCGTCAGCAACTGCGCCCCGACAATCGCCCGCATGAGCGTCGTCTTGCCCGATCCGCTCGGGCCAATCAGGCCGGTAATCTGGCCGGGCACAATAGCAAACGATACTGCTTCGAGCGACTTCGTTGTACCGCGCACTACGCTCAACTTCTCAGCCAAAATCGCTGCATCCTGCATATGTTTGCAGTATCACAGCGCGCCGCCCGTACGTCAAGCAATCAACGATAAAACCAGGTATCGAACTAGGGCCGTGGTCATAAGCTTCCAGGGTGCCGACTCGGAAGGCGTCTGGCACGTTAGCTATCTGGTAAAGTCCAAGAACAACATCAACAAGTACAAGTAACTGAACAATAACCATACCAGTGAGTCTTCCTTGTAGCTTTGATACAAGTCATGTGAACGTGTCTAGCCATGGCCAGCATTAGGGTATAGCGATGTCTATTCTAAAATACACTGGGTCGCTGCTGGTTGCACCACCCCATATAATGTTTTTAGTCGTCCATGTGGAGCCGCCACCAATTATATGACGCTCGCTGATATCTCTCGCGCCGACGGCCGAACTGGCATTTTGGTAATTGCCGGTAAAGAGGGTCCCGGAGACTGGATCAGCCCTGAGCCGTATAAATGAGGTATCATCACTGCCGCTCAGCGTGCTAGTCGTGCCCCAGCTGGTGCCGTTCCATTGACTGGTCGATATGGTGGAGCCATCGCCCCATACTAACCAAGCCTTGCCAAGGTTTGCGGTAGCCGTTTCCCACACGATATCGAAATTTCTAGAAAGTATATTCTCGGTGGAAGCATCGTGTTCAGGATGCTGCGCCGCCGTGTCCCAAGCAGTGCCTGACCAAATTCTGGTGTTTAGGTCTGCACCCGCATCTTGTACACCGAGCATGATTTGATTGGAACCGGGGCGGGCCGCTAACTGTACCCATTCACTTATGCCCCCTTCAGTAGGAATAGCGAGAGTGGTGACTGCGCCCAGGGTCGTACCATCCCATGTGCGATAATTGTTATCTGTCGCTGTAGCATCACCCCACACATACAGAGCATGACCCGACGTTTGCTCGTACTCGACGTCTATAGCTTTTTTGGTAAACGAGGTGCTGGCTGTGGTGTCCCATGTGGTGGCAGTGCCCATATTGTCCCAGGCGCTGCCCGTCCAGCGCATACCGTACACATCAGAGTTGGCGTCGAGCATTATCATGGCGACCTCGTCGCTGCTGCTAAGCGGATTCTGATCCAACTCAATCCAGTTGATAGCCCCTGTAGTCGGCGGAGCGGTAATGGTGATGGGCGAGGATAGCGTTGTGCCGTTCCATATTCTGTAGGCAAAGTCGGCGGAAGCGGCACTGGGACTGTACACAATAACCGCCCGGTCGCTATTCTTCTCGTATGCTATGTCGAAGGCCCGCGTGCCGGTAGGCCCCGTCCCTACCTGAGTGGCCGCGCCCCAACTCGAGCCGTTCCATACCTGGACAAAAATAGCACCGGTTGCATCCTGCGTGCCGAGAATTGCTTCATTGCGCGTGCGGGCGCTCTTAAGCACGACATAGTTTATGGTGCCGCCCACATTGTTGGCCGAGCCTTCCGTACCCCAACTCGAGCCGTTCCATATCCGATAGAATGGCGTGGTGGTAGTCTTAGAATAGGCCATCATAATCGGGCCAGGAGTTACGATAGGAGCCGACCAATTGGTTAGCCGCGTCGTGACGCTCAGTGATTTAGGCGCACCACTAGCCGTCCAGCTCACTGTACACGTAACTGTCTTTCGGTCGCTGTCGACCTGCGCGATGTTTATCTGTCTCGTATAAATGCCAGTGGTGTCAGAGGTACCAGAGAAAGTCCATTGGCCGCCGCTAACAGCTAGGCCAAAATTACCGATACTCAAGTTAGACCAAGCGGCGGCACCAATATTGCGCACCGCGTCGCAGCCTTCATCGGCTAGCAGGACAGCCCTGTTGTGATCACCTGCGCTGGCAGCCGACTGCCGGCCATAGACAATCGCCCCTACAAGCGCAGTAGTCAAGCAACAGAAAAGCGTTACGCTTAGCAAGGCCTCAACGACAGAAAAGCCCTTTTGGTCCAATCGCTGCTTATGCTTTATACCCGCCCGAGCAAACATTTGTTTTAAGTATACGTATCGACAGTGGCCATAGCAATAAAAATCATACCAATCGGTATGATTTTTATTGCTATCTGACGTCCTTCTGTAGTGCTGTCTTGCCTTTTAATCCACTCTGGCAACTGCTAGAGTTGATACGTAAGATATGGAGAAATAGAAGCCAGGTGCGTACTCGCAATGAGAATACTCGTCAAAAGATTATTGCCGCTGCTCGGCAGCTCTTTTTAGAGCGCGGCTACGTAGCCACCAGTATGGAAGCTATTGCGACTCAGGCCGTTGTCACTAAGCAGACACTGTACGGCTATTTCTCTGACAAGCGAGCACTCTTTATGTGCATCATAGAGGATATCATGGGCGGTTCTAGCGAGCCGCGTATTGCAGCCAGCACAGTGTGTACGCCAGACGATTTACGCAAGGCTTTATATCAACTTGGCGCTCACATCAATGGCGTCATTGCCGAGCCAGACTACATACAGTTGCTGAGAGTAGTTATCGCCGAATCTATCTCGGAACCAGGGCTTGGGAAACTATTTGAACGAGGTGTCACGGTGCGTGCCCTGCGGTCTTTCACCACGCTATTTGGTGCCGCCCAAAAGAACGGCCTCATTGCCATAGAGCATTCCGCCATTGCCGCGCAATTCTTTATAGGCGGGTTCCTGGCACGAATATTCTTGCAAGGACTGCTGATGCAGTCAGGCAAGAAATATATCCGCAAGCAAACAAGAGCGGAATTATTGCGGTACATCGACGAATTTATGAGACTGGCAAGTACCGGTTAGTCCATGCGGCCTTGCGGTAAATAGACTACCAGCTGGATCTACGACAGATATCGGCGCGGCTATTGTAGCTGCATAATCACACAGACTATACTTTCTTTACAATATGCAGCCTCAAATCAATCAAGCTACCTTTTATAAGCAAGTGTACAAATGGATTGGGCTTGCTTCTGTTGGCCTATTGGTCTTGGTTATGTCGATTGTTTACTTAGCCGCCAGTGCCAATGCGATTCACCATGTTCATCAGCAATTGGGGACTTATAATCACGCCGGTGCTGCAGCGATTGTAGCTGTAGGTGTTACTGTGCTTTGTTTAGCTGTCTCATGGATCGTATATTGTTTCTGCCGCCTCAGTAAGATACAGCCGCCGGCAAAATCTCCGTCCGCACAGCAACGATCGAACAAATGAATTAGTTAGTTACACGCAAAATCTGATGGTGGAGTATAGCAGACGCTAAGATAACTTTTTCTGACAACCCAGAGGTTGACGTTACAGAAATCCGCGAGCTGCTGGATGACTCCGTATTCTAGCGGTACACCGTAGTAGAGAAAGTGATAACAATTATTCGCACCAGCGAACTATAGGCCGTATATTGAGTCGCCGACTTTCTGTACAAGAGGGTCGTAGGCTGCTGTCTTATCGTAGAGCTTGCCAGTACCGAAATTGTTTTGGTCTTCTTCGCCGAATCCAGGTAAGTTAATGACCGTAAGCTTACCTTTGGCTAAGAATACAAAACGATCATTATAACTTCCCTCATCACCGGAAACAAAGTGGTATACGGTCAGACCCCCGACTGCCTCGCGGGCTTGGATCGTTTGCTTAGTAATGAAATCCCGGTATTCCTGCCCATCGACGTTGGTGGTGTCGGCGGGGTTGATCTCGCCTGTGGTGATCCACTTACCATTTGTCAGGGTCACCTCAACCGAATATTTGCGGGTGCCAAGTTCAAGTTGCCCAGGCTTTAACTGAACAATAGAGAAGTTCCCGCCGATGCCGGGCGCATAATTTGTGGACGGCGTACCGCTAGTCATGTACAAGGCGGCAATGGGATCAGTGGAGGATGTCACCGTAAAGGCCCCATATTCTTTAGGATACGAGAACGCGAAACCAAGGTCTTTGTTCTCGTACGTTATGTATCCTGCTGGAGCTTTGGGCGGTTGTGTGGCCTTAGTAACTGTAGCCGTTTGGCTCTTTGCCGGCATGGTGGTATGCGCTTGCTTCTTCCAAACGTACCAGCCGCCCGCCGCAAGGATTACAACAATTAATAATACGAGGATACCCTCTAAAGCACTAAACCCGTCCTGCGTTGTTTTCATAAGTACATTAAAGCAAAAATGTAACCAAGGAAAAAGCTGGATTAGGATTGTGAAACCGTTGAGGCTGGGGCATTAGGGTATCACTTATTGAGCCAACGGCATCTTGGATCGGTGTAACAGAAACCCTGACCTGCTGGTTCTGATTGGCCATACCTACAAGAAAGCTTACGTGACCTGATCGAATTCGAACAACTCCGTCAGATGAAAAATGACAATCTATTCAAAATGGTGGAGTATGGCGGATTCGAACCGCCCACCTCCTGCGTGCGATGCAGGCGCTCTACCAAATGAGCTAATACCCCAGGCAGGATTAACGTATCTAGCGTATCATATCCTAATCTATCGCCAAATTGTCACACCCAAACGACGAGCGCACTGTTTGTGGCGCCCAAGATAGAAACTGCTTACCGGCCGGCTTAATTTCCCAAGAGCCTGTCATCACCTGGATGGAGCTATCGAACCCGACCCATACGCCTTTAAAGCTTCTTGTCTTATTGTCGACTACCATTTGCAAAGCACCCCATATACGGGCGTTCGCAAAATCCGAGAACTGACGCTCCCACGATCCCGTAGCTATCGTATCATCGACAGATAGCCGGATTGCCAAGTAGGGGCGATCATGCGGAAGGCTCTGAAACACGCGGTGCATGCCGCTCTGATACAGACGACACAGCTGCATATCTTCGTGCACAATGGTGGGGTCTACGCTATCGGTAAAACGGAAGATGCTCAGCCAGAGCTCTGGATTCTCGAGAGTTGCAAGCGGCGTATGGTTCACTGCGTACTCTCCATCGGCACATCCAAAGCCTGTTTGCTCACGCGTTTGATCTCCCAGCGGCCTGTCTCAACTTGTTTCTCGCCAGCGCTTAACCAACTCCCCGATAGGCGGCCATTGGTGGTCTGTATTAAAAGTTGGGCGCTGCCATGACGTATATCTACTTGCTTGTCCAGAGGCGTGTGGTATTCTTGCCAAGTTCCGGTTGCGATCGCGCCTTGCAACTGGAGCCGTGCCACGAACGAAGAATCATTAAATCCCGGTACGCCACCTATCAGTAGCTCGTTACCGTTAAGACGTAGCGCCACATAATGCTCTTTTGAGGCAACATTCTTTGAGGTTGCCAGCCCCTTTGGGATAAACCGACTCAACCAAACACCGGTCAGATCGAGAGCGCTTGCTTCGGAAGGCGGCGACTTGAGCATCGCAAGCTTCCACCTGCCCGTATAAATCCGCCGCTCATCTGTTGCCCGATCGATGCCAATACCTGCCCATTGCCCCTGCATATGTTTTGCCGAAGCGTCGAGTATCAATTGGCCAGCGCCACTATAGGTGGCGCCGCCGAAAGCACCATCAGGAGCTGTCTTTTCTTGCCACGTTCCAGTAGCCAGAGTTCCGGCGAGCGCTAGACGCGCTGATAGTGCCGATCCATCACTTTTTGGGAGGCTCTCCAGAATCAGCTCATTCCCTATGTGGTGGGCCCGCATCTTGTATGATGTGGCGTCTTCGCCGCTATGATCATTACTAGGATACCAATACGTAAGAGACCAAAACGTCCCTGATAAATTCTTATTGGTTGGCTTCATACCACACCCTGCTCGTAGCCCTCTCGCTGCTTAGGCTATTTTCTTGAGCTGCCAACGTCCGGTGTAGACCTTTGGTTTGTTGGCAGCGTGGTCAAACCCCACGCCAGCCCACACACCGTCCATCGTCTGGCCATCGGCACTGATGATCAGCTGGCCAGCACCGCTGTACATAACACCGCTGTGCTCGCCCTTGGGATCAGCGTTCTCGTGCCAGCTACCGCTAGCGACGTCACCTTCTATACCAAGGCGTACAAACATATAGGCACCAGCGTTTGCGTCAGATTCCAAAACGATACCATCGTTCGTAGCATGGGCTACCATATCGAACGTTCCACTGGTCTCTTCAGAATCATCCTTTGAAGGGTACCAATGACAGAATTGCCACTTGCCAGAGTAGTCACGGTCAGCCATAAAGAACCTTTGCCTCGCTTAGAGCTTTTATTATAACACGATCAGACGCCGAACGGCGAGCCGAGCACGTGGTTGGTTATGCAAACAAAAGTCAGTACCAAGATAAACCAACCAATAATCAGAAAATACGGCGTGTTGGCCCAGCCCTTATACTTCCAGGAATGGGTAATCAGGTTGAAGCCTTCGATCAGTCCGTACTGCGTCAGCGCCGTTAAAACAAAGGCCACAGCCGTCCCGGCGCCCAGCCAGCGGTAAAGCGCCCAGGTGTCTTGCATAATCAGCATAAAGACTCCCCAAAACAGGGGTAATCCCAAAAGCATCCAGCGCCGCACTTCACCTTGCGGATAGTACCACAGCGGGTAGGTGAACTGGCCGACGTATTCATACACAATGCCCTGCAGCGCGCCAATAATGAACAGCTCGCGCGGCAGCATGCTGCCGTCCCGCCACAAACTGTAGAACGAGTTGCCCAGCGTGTGCTGCAATAGCAATTCCAGACACAAAAACAGCGACAGTGCAAAGATAGCACCGATACCATCACCCCAGAACTGCTTACGCCCAGCAGACCATTTCTTCATGGCAAACACGCGGTGTGCCGCAAAGAAACAACCTGCTACGACCAGCCCTGCGAGAAATACAAACAACATAGGTGCCACCATTTATTTGGTGGAGCATAGGAGACTCGAACTCCTGACCTCTTGCATGCCATGCAAGCGCTCTAGCCAACTGAGCTAATGCCCCGCGTGGGTGATCACGGGCTATTGTAACAGATTGGCTCAGTCAAGAAAAGCCTCCGCGTCTTGTTGCGATAAACTACTATATATGTTAGTATAATCGGGCTTGTTGAACTCCCGGGAGTTCCAATGCACTTTGACAAGAAGACAGAGCACAAGACGAGAAGCGCGCGCTCCATATGAGCGCCTACTTCTCGTCTTGTGGGCTTACTACGACACACCAGATGGTCTGGTAGTACGGCTTTGCTGTGCTATGTACGAGGAGATCGGAGACAAAGCAATGCCTGGTACTGACAACGCGTCGTCTTCGACGCTGCTGGACCCTCCGCCCGCGGCGGTCATCGACGCGTGGAAGGAGCTGATGGCCATCGGCCTCGGCGGCGAGCGGCTCCAGCCCGGCGCGGTCATCCTGGATGACCCCCGCCCGAGCAACGGCCGTATCTTCACGACCACCGTTCGGGTGCTCGACTCCGTGCGCAAGCTCGGACGCAAGCAGTACGTCGACGGGACGCTGCGCCTCGGCGTGGCCAACCTCGACCCCTGGGGCGGTCACAGCGACGGCGAGCGTACGCTCGGCTTGCACAGCGAGCTCGCCTGGAAGACGTCAACTGGTCGGGAGCACCGCTCCTCGGCTCAGTACGACATCTATGAGATCGCCGCTGGATTCCTGGCGGAGATCCCGGACCCCGACCTCAGCGAGCTGACCGACGACGCCATCGAAGAACTCGTCGAGCGTTCGGCCACGTACCACGCCATCTGGACCCAGCGCTTCCCTGGTTGGGAGCGTATCCAGGCGGCGGCGTGGAACGGCATGTTGGATCACGTGGATCCTGTGATCCGCGCCGACGCGCTGTACCACGAGCAGGCGATAATTCACCTTGACACCGACTCGACGTGCATGCTCGCCGACGATGACATCGGTGTTGTCTTCCGGAATGAGCTGCCCACGCTGCTCCGAGTCGTGCAGGAGCTCCTCGCCAAGGCGTGAGCCTTAGCACCAACAACGGTGGACCGAGCCAGTGGGGGCGACCTGCGACCTGTTGGTCGCCCCCACCCTCGTTCTCTGTCTTCTTGTCTACCGTTCCATAGCTACTTCGCTATGCTGATGAGCTCCGGCGCACTACGCGCCATAGAGCGAAAACGGCCGCCGCCTAAAATATCCGCTTTCGCCGCGCAAATAGAATAACTGTGGCGATTAAGCCCACCACACACCCGTTCAGCACCCAGTAAAACCACGGTTCCCACTGCCAGGGCAAATGCACATTCATACCATACATGCTATAAAACACGTTTGGCAGCGCAATAATAACGGTTGCAGCGGTCAAGACTTTCATCGTGCGGTTTAGGTTGTTGCTGCTGATGCTAGTGTAGGCGTCGCGGATGTGGATGATCGACTGCATATTGCTATTGCAGGCTTCGATAGACTGCTCGTTGTTGAGTAGTAAATCCTCCACCAAATCTTGATCTTCGGCGAACAGCGGCATGTAGCGGCCCAGCAGCAAGCGGCGCAGCGTGGCGTTGGTGGGCATCAGCGCGCTCAAGAACTCGTTCAGCTCGTCTTCGATTACCACGAAATCCACAAAGTCTTGGTTAGAAATTTCGTGGCCGCGCAAGCGCGAACGAATGGTTTTAATTTGCTTGCTGGTGCTACTAATAAAGCCGTCGTAGCGATCCACGATTTGACGCAAGATAAGCAGCACCAATTTGGCACACTGGGTGGTGGTGAATTCAATCTTATTATTTAGAAAACTATCCAGTACCGGCAGGCGCAGGCGTGACACCGTAATGAGCAAGTTCTCGCTAAACACAAATAGCAGCGGCATGGTAGCCAGCTCGCCGTCGCTGTCCTTGTAGGCAAAACGCACGAAAATGTAGCTTTGCTCGCCTTCTTTTTCTAGGCGCGGCATTTCGTCGGCGTCGAGCGCGTCTTGTAAATGGCCTTTGGTAAGCTTGAATTTCTCGGCCAGCTGGTCGAGCTCAGCATCGCTGGGTGCTTCGGCATGCACCCAAGCACCCGTTTTATATTCCGGCAAAATTTGCACTTTTTCGCTGTGCGCACTCTTATAGTAGTACTTAATCATGGACTAGCTCCGCTCTTCCCTTGTTCGTGTTAGCCTCATTGTAGCGCACCCCTCCAGATAAACGCTAGGCTTGGCCCGCCAAAAAGGTCTTGAGTTTTTGCATGGCGTCGGTACGGTAGGACGAGGCAGCGTAGTCGGCCTCGCTCATTTCGGCGCGGGTAATGTCATAGCCATCGTTGATAAAAATCGGGTCAAAGCCAAAACCGCCGCTACCTTTGGCTTCTTGGGCGATGCGGCCGCGCATAATGCCGTCAAAAAAGCGGACTTCTTGGCCATCGTAGTAGCCGTAGCAGACATCGCCTACCGCGGTCTGGTCGTCAAAACTGCTAGCCAGGCGCAGCAAACCGTCGTAACCGATCTCTTCGATAAACCATTTGATAAACGTACCAGGCAGGCGCCCCATGGCCGTAAAAACCAGCGAGGCATCTTCCACCAGCACCGGCCGCTTGGCAACGCTGTAGGCCTGGCGGACTTTGTGGTCGACGATGGTGTGCAGGTCCAGCGACTGCAGTTCGTCCAGATCGAGCTTCTGGTGCGCCACCGCAATCCCGAGATATTTCGCCAAAAAATCGGCTTTATTTTGATTGCCCGTGATAAACAGAATTTCTTTCATATTTATAGCACCCCGCTGCGTTTGAAGTGAGCTGGACGCTCAATGCCTGCCAAAGTGAAATGTGGAGTAAGCGGACCGTGGTGCATTTATGCCTCCAGTAGTTTTATCAAATCTTTTTCGCTTAGCTGGGTGGTGCCTAGTTTTTCGGCTTTGGCGAGCTTGCTGGCGCCGACATTGGCACCAACCACCAAATAGCTGGTGTCTTTACCGACCGAGCTTTGGAAAGTGCCGCCCAGCGCTCGGATTCTCTCGGCCGCTTCGTCGCGGCTCATGGCCTCAAGTGTGCCGGTAACCACAAAACTTTTGCCGTGCAGTGGGCCGCGGGCGTGGGTTTGGTAATGCGGCTGCACGCCGAGCTTTTCAAATTTTTTAAGCAGCTTTTCGTTATCTGGGTCGGCAAACCAAGCCAGGAGGCTTTCGGCCACGATGTCGCCAATGCCATCCACCAGCATCAGCTCATCTAATGTGGCCTGCTGCAGTTTATCAAGTGCGCCAAAATGCTCCGCCAGGTCGATGGCCGTTTGCTGGCCAACGTGGCGGATGCCCAGGCCGTAGACAAAGCGCGGCAGCTCCGGATGTTTGGTGGCAGCAATGGCTTGCACTAAATTAGTGGCGGAGATCTCGGCAAAACGATCCAGCTCCAAAAGTTGCTCCTTGGTGATGGTATAAATATCGGCCATGTCTTTGACTAGCTCGGCGTCGACCAAAGCAATAACGTTTTTCTCTCCCAGGCCGTCGATGTCCATGGCGCCTTTGCTGGCAAAGTGACCCACGGCGCGCTTGAGCAGCAGGCTGCTGGTGGCGCCTTGCACGCGGTAGACGACTTCGTCTTCTGGCCGGTCAAAGGTGAGTTCTGGGTACTGGCGCTTGAGCTCGCGTTCCATGTCAAACTTTTTGGCAGTTTTGGGGCGCAACTCGGTCAGCACTTTTAGGACCTGCGGGATGATATCACCAGCCTTAAAGATCACCACGGTGTCGCCCACGCGGATGTCTTTGCGGGCGATTTCGTCGGCGTTATGCAGGCTGGCGTGCTGCACGGTGGTGCCGGCTACCTGCACTGGGTCGAACACGGCGACTGGCGTGGCCGCGCCGGTGCGGCCAATGCTGAGCACAATGTCGCGGACTACGGTCGTCGCTTCCTCGGCAGCATATTTAAACGCTACGGCGCCGCGCGGTGCTTTGCCGACCACACCAAGGCCGGCATATTGGGCGCGGTCGTTAATTTTGATAACCAATCCGTCGGTGTTAAATGGCAGATCGTGGCGCTTTTTGTCCCAATGGGCAACGAACGCCATGAGCTTAGCTAGATCGCTGAAGACTTCGGTCATGTCGCTGGCCACGATACCAAGCGCGCGCAGCGCTTTGTAGGCATAGGTGTAGGTGGGCACGTCGCTCGGATCATCGCGCAGCAGGTCGTAGGCCCGGAAGCGTAGCGGCCGGTCAGCAGCCAGTTTGGGGTCGAGCTGGCGGATCGAGCCGGCAGCTAGGTTACGCGGGTTGGCAAATACCGGCAAACCAGCAGCCTGACGCCTGCGGTTTAAGGCCTCGAAATCTTTTTTATGTATGATGATTTCGCCGCGGATTTCGGTGCGGCCCTGCAGAAACTGCGCGTACTGTGCACCTTCCCGCAGAGAGTCCGGCACGCTGTCCATGGTGCGGACATTGGCAGTCACTTCTTCGCCCACAAAGCCGTCGCCGCGGGTTACGGCCTGCACGAACTTGCCATCTTCGTACACCAGCGAACAGGCCAGGCCGTCCATTTTGACGTCAGCAAAAAATTCTAGTTTTTGCCCGGGCAACAATTTTTGGCAGCGCTCGATCCAGGCCGCCACTTCTTCCTCATTAAACACGTCGTTGAGGCTGGTCATGCGGGTGCGGTGCCGAACTTGGGTAAAACCAGGCAGTGGCTCACCTGCCACGCGCTGGGTGGGACTGTCGGGCGTGATAAGATCGGGGAATTGCGCTTCCAGCTCGGACAGTTCGTGTTTGAGGCTGTCGGCGGCAGCTTCGCTCATGGTTGATTCATCGAGCACGTGGTAATGGTAGCGATAGTCGGTAATCAGCTTTTGCAGCTGCGCGATACGGGTAGCGGCTTGGGCATGAGTGAGCTTCTTCATAGCAAAGCCCGATACAAACTATATAAATAACTATGCACATAGGGCAGGCACAGGGTGAGCAAAACGAGGAACGCCCAGGCCGCGGCTGGCGTCACAAACCAAATGAGCGGCACCACCACCAACCCGATGAGCAGCACCAGCGCCAGCGGCAAGAACAAAATTTTGCGGAGGATGGCCCAGCGCCGAAAACGCACCAGCTTGCGCGCCGCGCGCAGCGCCTTAAGCGGCGTCATGTCCGGCAGGCACACAATGTAGATAGCGAAGACAGAGGTCATCAACCAGTACAGCGTCAGCGCCGCTAAACCACAACTGAGCACAATGAAGGCCAGCTGCTCGCCGCCGCCAACTGCAATCCCGTTGCTCAGTATGGCGTTATACAGAGATATACCTACCGCCAACGGCACCACTTCCAGCCCCAGTGCCAGGAGCACCAGCACAAAGGGCACCAGCGGATACATGCCGCGGTAAAAGCCGTCACGCACGCGGAACGGCTGCTTGTCGTACGCAGCACGCAGTGCCCAAATCAACGCCAGACTGGTTATAAATATGAGCAGCACGCGGTATAACGCCGCGGTCGGATCGGTGGTGGCGCCAGTCTCGTTAAACATGTAGGCAAAGAGCGCCGTGCTGGTAACGAGCTCGGAGACGTGGCCTTTCGTAAACGGGTCGAGCGTAGCTTTGGTGCTGGCCACCGAGCTACCGCTGCTAAAACCTTGTACAAACACGAGCACCAGCAGGATATAGATGAGCATCACGCCGGCAAACGGCTTCCAGTTGCGCGCAAGCAGCCTACCGGCTTGGCCAAAAAGCTTGAAGGCAGATGGGAGCTTGGGATACGCCGCGCGGATGGCGCGTTTCTCTTTTTTGCTTACGCGCTTGGTGGTTTTGAGTCGCCGGTTTGTAGGCGCCGTTGCCACGGCGGTTGCCGCCGGCGCTGGTGTCTTGCCGGGCCGTGCTTTTTTGGCCGGCGGAGTCTTGGAGGTAGTCTTGGGGCGCGCCATGAATTTATTCTAACAGAAGCGGTGCACTATTTAGGCGTGCGTGTCCATGCTGCGTAATCGCGCGATGCGCTCCTCGATGGGCGGATGGGTACTAAACAGATTGGTCAGACTGTGCCCTTTCAACGGATTGGCAAAGAAAAAATGCGCGGTGGCGGTGTTTTGCCGCTTGAGCGTGCTGCCGGTTTCACGGATTTTCTCTAGGGCGCTGGCCAGGCCTTCGGGATAGCGAGTAGTGAGCGCGCCGCTGGCGTCGGCCAGGTATTCGCGCCGGCGCGAAACTGCTAGCGAGATCATGGTGGCGGCAATGGGCGCCACAATCGCGGCCACAATACCAAGGATCAAAACGATCTGGTTGCTCTGGCGCTCATTGTCCCGAAACCACACCATGCGCAAGATAACGTCGGCAATCACCGAGATTACCGCCGTAAGTGCGAAAGCTAACATCGCCACACGGATATCGTAGTTCTTAATATGGCTGAGCTCGTGGGCGAGCACGCCCTGCAACTCGTTATCATCCATAATATCCAGCAAGCCTTGGGTGACACAAACCGCCGCGTGCTTGGGATCGCGGCCGGTGGCAAAGGCGTTGGGAGCGCGGTCGGCAATAATAAAGACGCGCGGCATGGGCAGGCCGTCGGTGATCGCCAGGTTTTCTACGACGCGCCAGAGCCGAGGGTTATCCTTCTTCTCAATTTCCTGTGCGCCATTGAGCGCCAGGCTCATGCGCCCGCCGGCAAAATAGCCGATAATCGCGTAGACGAGAGCGGCGGCCAGCACCACCACCGTCATGCCTTTCGACCCGCTGTAGAGCTCAAAGATCCAGGCAATGGCGGCCACAAACAGCAAGAAGCCGAACATAATATATACTGTGCGGCGTTTGTTGCTGGCAATCTCACTGTACATAAACGGCAGGCTCCAGCGATGGCTAGAATTTAACTTCGACAGGTTTTTCGGCCGCGACTGCTTCGGCGTCGTCTAGCTCAAAGTACTCTTTGTCTTGCTTGAAGCCCAGCATGCTGGCGAAAACGTTGGTGGGGAAGATCTTGCGCTTGGTGTTGAAGTCACGCACCACGCCGTTATAGAAACGGCGAGAGGCCATGATTTTATCTTCGGTGTCGGTTAGCTGCGCTTGTAGGTCACGAAAGTTATCGCTGGCTTTAAGCTGCGGGTAATTCTCGGCGACTGCAAATAAGCTTTTGAGTGTTTGGCTAAATTGATTTTCGGCTTTGGCAGTTTCGGCTACACCGCTGGCGTTCAAGGCGTTGGCACGAGCTTTGGTTACGTCTTCGAATACGCTTTTTTCGTGCTTGGCGTAACCCTGGACAGTGCTGACCAAGTTAGGAATCAGGTCGTACCGGCGCTTGAGCTGCACGGTGATGTCGCTCCAGGCCTCACCGGCTTGCTGGTTCAGGCGCACCAGGCCGTTATACATGCCGATAACAATAATGACTACTAAAGCGATGATTGCAAGAATGATCCACAACATACAGTAACCTCCTTCGGTTCGGTATCTTTAGTATACGCTATCAATGCTATGATGGCTATATGTACAAACGTGGGGTCAAAACCAAAAAACGGGGGTACCGGCCGCGCAAGCGGACGCTCGTCGGCCTGGCCATTCTTGTTGTCGCGAGCCTCGTTGGGTGGCTGCTGATACGTCCGTTGCCAGACCCCACGTATCAAGTAGCACCTTTGGCCACTCCAGCCAGCAGCGTGCAACTGACCTGGCCCAGCACCGGCGAGGCGGCTATCGAAACCCAGTACATCAGCCCGGTACTTGATAATGGTGTGACTCGCCCCTTGCCCACCGCCAGCACGGCCAAACTCATAACTTCGCTGGTTGTGCTGCAACGGCAGCCGCTGGACCTTGGCGAATTTGGGCCGGGGCTTACTCTCAGCAGCACCGACGTAGACATCTATAACAAATATGTCGCCCAAGGCGGTTCGGTGGTACGGGTATCGCCCGGCGAGAATATCCGTGAATATCAGGCGCTGCAGGCGCTACTCCTGCCCTCGGCCAATAACATGGCCGACAGCATGGCGGCCTGGGCGTTTGGTTCCTTGGGTGACTATCAAAAAGCAGCCACTGCGTATGTACAGGCGCTGAAGCTTACGGATACCGTCATTGGCAGCGACGCCAGCGGCTTTGCGCCCAGCACTACCAGCACGCCGCACGACCTGGTGCTTATTGGCGAGCAGGTTTTGGCAAGCCCGGTGCTCACGCAAATCGCTGGGCAGAAAATAGCCACGATTCCGATCGAGGGCAATATCTCTAACGTCAATTCGTTGCTCGGCACTAACGGCATTATTGGTCTGAAAACTGGCAACAACGACCAAGACCTGGGCGCGTTTGTATTTGCGGCGCACTATGACGTAGCAGCTGGCCAAACCGTCACACTTATCGGCGCGGTTATGGGTATGCCGAGCTTAAACGCCGCGCTGGGCGCCAGCGTGCCGCTGCTCAAATCGGCCGAAGCCAACTTGAGTTACGGCGCGACCGTGCAGGCCGGCAAGCTGGTCGCCACCTACACCACCGCCTGGGGAGCTCACGTGCAAGCCGTGGCCAAACAGGACGTTTCGGCGGTGATGTGGCGTGGCACCACCTTGAAGCCCACGGTCAACATGCAAACCAAGAGCCTGGACTTTGAAAAAGGCGCGACCGTGGGCAACGTGACCGTAAATAGCGGCCTCAAGAGCACCAGTTCCGACGTCGTGCTCGCCCAGGCGATCCCACAGCCCAGCCTGTGGTGGCGGTTGACGCATTTTTAGCCAGTAAGCTCTGCTGCAATTAGTATGGCACGCAGTCAAAGAACCGCTGCGCCTGGACGGCGATACTGTCTTGGGCGACGATCAGCCCAGACTCGCCCAGTTCGAGGTCGTACTCATGGCCGTCGCCGTTGTCCGTTTCCCACTGTATCTTGGGCGCGGTCCGGCCGCTGCTAGGCGCAAAGGCGGTGTCATCAAACACGGCCAGCGTATCATGCCCGCATTGCAGATGCAGCCCGTGCAGCCAAATGCGCGATCCGCGGTCCAAATCCACACACAGCGCCGTAGCCATCACGCCCGGTGCCCAACTCGGCTCATACACATAGGCACGCTCGCCTCTTGCTACCGGCGCATTTGTCCACGGTGGATCAGTGCTCCAGCCCTTATGGAAAGCGGCGTACAGTAAACGGCCCAGAGTATGGGCCCGCGCCTGCGGATCGCTGGGCGGCGCAAATTCGCCGCTGAGTGCGTCATAGGTGAGCGGGTGGATATTAACGCTGAATATTCTTGACGGATTAGACGGGTCAGTCTGTGACATACAAGATCCTTGCGTAATAAAAAACAAAACGCCCACCCGGCGTTTAAAAACTGGAAAACATGGTGGGTGATGAGGGGCTCGAACCCCCGACCCCCTCGGTGTAAACGAGGTGCTCTAGCCAACTGAGCTAATCACCCGGATCGAGGCCATTATACCTGATACACACCGGAACCGCAACAGAGATGAGCCGGATTGGCAGCTATACAGACAGGGAATGTTGTGCCCGGGTCAACTAGGTTGTACAATATATGAGGTATGTCTGAGCTTTCTGTCCATCCCAACGCCGAGATGGTTACTGTCCCTGCCGCCCAGCTAGATGAGCTGCTGGCGGCTGTGGTCGCGCTCACCGATCGCGTAGCCGCACTCGAAGCGCAGCAAAAAACCGAGCCACCCACTCCGGAAGCAGTAGCACATCCTCTCTTGCCCCAACCTTCGCTAGCCGCCTACGCGGCGAGTCTGGCCTGCCCACGGAGCGCGCAGCTGTATAGCGCCGCGGCGCACGAAGCCAGCCAACCCCCGGCCGAGCGTATTGATGAGCTTACCTTGAAGGGCGAATTGCTCGCTGGCATTGAGCAACTTATAGCGCATCACAAAACTAATTTCGAAAGCGCGCTCGGGCCGCACGCTGCAACCGTTAAAAAACGGCCGCCTATGCCCGACGCTGCCGACCCCAAAAAAGTGTATCGAGCTCGTCACAATCGATACATGACTCTCTACGAGGCGTATTTTGACACGCACACCAAAACGTATGTCTGGACCGAAAAACTTCCCGGCAGCTCGGCAGGTGAAGTGGAATACAGCGTGTCGTACCTACCAGCCCAGACCAAGGTAGATGGCAGCGTGCCGGAACTCCTATCGTTTGCAGTAACCATGCCGGGCGCCGACGATACGCAAGTACCTGAAGGCTTCACGCCTCATCAGCAGAAATTGACCTGTAAATTTGAGCGTGGCCGCCCGTTGTCCTATGAGGCAGAAGACATCTTTTGGATTAGCAATTGGAACAGCGGTGGTTCGTTCAAAGAGCTTACCTTCTACCACAAATTTTGGCTGCGAGACGACCGAATTGGCCTGTATCAATACGCCGACGGCAGAACCAACTACGACGACATGCGCTACCCAAAATCCCACAGCGAATACCTATACGACGATCAGCGCCGCACATTTGTCAGCACAGACAGCGATAAACAAGATATGTCGCCCAAAGAGTTTCTGGCTTTACTCGCTAAATACGTAAACCGCATTCCCACCTGCAATCCCTAGGCGGCTGGCGTCTTAGGCGTGTACGCGAACCGTCCATTGCTGTCCCGCTTATGCAAGAAGTGGCGAGGAGGCTATAATAAAGCTATGTTTAGCAAAGCCTATCTTGAAACGCATGCTCGAAGACTCGATCTCTATCTGTATGAATGCCTCTTTGAGAAAGCCGATCGTCGGCGTGTACTGGACGAGCTAGGCGCGTATCAGAATAATGACGGCGGATTCGGTAAGGCGCTCGAACCTGACTTGCGGCTCCCTGACTCGTCCGCGCTGGCAACCACGGTTGCGCTGCAATATTTGGCCAAGGTGGGCATGCCAGCCGATAGCTTGACCGAAAAAGCCGTGCGTTATCTCGTGGCGACCTATGACGACGACAAGCAGCAATGGGTAGACATTCCGCCAGCGGCCGATATGCATCCTCGTGCCCCCTGGTGGAATTACGCGGAGGTACTCAAATGGGCTGGCTGGGGCAATCCCTCGGCGGAAGTCCTAGGCTACTTATTAGAAAACGCCGACATAGTGAACGACCAACCGTTCTTAGACAAGATTGGTGCGCAAGCCGTACGTCGACTAGATGCGATTAACGAGCCCGAGCAGCATGAGGTCAAGTGCTACATCAGACTGTACGAACGCGCCGGCAGAGAACTGCAAGCCAAGCTCCACGACAAGCTCGCCGCGCATATCACGCAGCTAACCGTGATCGATCCCAAGGACTGGGAGGGCTATCTGGCCACGCCGCTAACTTTTGTGGATTCACCCGACTCACCTTTTGCGTATTTGTTTAGTAAGCAATTACTCCTGGATAACGCGCATTTTGTGAAGAGTAAACTGCTAAACGGCGATCATTGGGAGCCGACATGGGAATGGGGACAATTTGCTCATGAGTGGGCTCAAGCAAGAAAAGATTGGAGCGGGAAGCTGACAGTAGACAATCTCTTGCTACTGCAGGCATTTGGGGTTGGGGCTGATTAGCCCGTCGCCGCGCTGACTGCTATCCCCTACATAGTGGCTGCGCTATCTAACACTGTCAGTGCCAGGGCCACACAATGCTTGCAAAAAATCTGATGTTTCTTGGGATTGCCCGCGCAGTGCCATTGCAAACCTTCGTCTACGACAAATAACTGGGTACGGCGACGTTGGCTACCACCTTCGGCGACACTGCCGTCAAGGCCGCGTGCGTTGGATTCTTTGTAATAAACTCAACTCCGCCTCGATCATGGATAGCTTGGCCATATCGGATGTCGGAGGGGCGAGCCAGTTCTTGTATGCGGCCAGCGCTGAGGAGACTAGCAACGGATTTGTGGTGACTAGGCATACACCTATTATAAGGCACGGCCCAGCCAGAGAAGACCGGAGTCTCCCGTGTATAGCCGCATGCTTGATCTTGCCAATCTGTTGTTATTGCCGAAACTTGTGGGACTCACTAGAATGAGAGGTGTTCACTACTTTTTAATAAAGTGAGGTACTACAAATGGGCCAAACAAAACTAGTGGCGTGGTTTCGGACGCAGCGCGCCGCCATGTCAAGTATAATCAGCCTTCTGCTGATAGCCGGGTTATCGTTTAGCCCCTGGGCCGAGCATGCCTTGGCCGTGACGTGCCGCAACACGCTCAACCCATCCCAAGCCGGAACGACGAGTTATGTCGACGAACATGGTATAACCATACACTACGGCTATACCTATCAGTTCACCGTGCCCAGCACTTCAGGTTGCATTGATATTAATATCGTCAATGTCACCAGTAATTACGGCGACAATCAACAACATTGCATGGTCGCTCGAGTCCGCTTTTATCCAACGTCTGGGCCGAGCTACCCAAATGATTGGCAAAGCAGATGCTCGGTCCCCCCAAACGGTGTGCCCGAGGCCATTGCTACTGATGTATTAAATGGTACAAAGTATCGGGTGGAGTACCAGATGAGCCCACCCCTCGGTGGTCCGAGCTACACCCTGCGTGATTAGAGAAGTCTGGAACTTCCGGCCATTACGAACTACCAAAAGGACGCCACAGAGTGCGCCTTGCGGCAGCTGCGGTTCGCTAATGTCCTGTGGCTGAGACCAGATACATGACCAAGTATGGCAGGCCAAAGATCGCACCCGCTAGCACGAGACCGAGCAGATAAGCAACGGCCGTAGACATGCCGAGCCTGCCCGTGGGCGGTGTGCCAGGCGGCAATATATCTTCTGGTGATGTGGTGAGATCGTCGTGCGACGGCGTCGGCATGATAATGGCAATGAGCTTTTTGCGGCGCTGAACAAACAATATATTCCCGCCAATAAGCCAGGCTACGATGCCGATTGCCACTGTCCAGTCGATAATCCGGGGAGGGTGCACATTGGTTTGCGATAGCCCGGCCTCAACTAAAACAGCGATCCCCATTGCAACGCTATAGCAAACAAAGAATACCATGCCCTTACGGCCCAGTCGCGCGGTAGACGCAAGATACCGTGGCAGACGGGCGGCAACAATTGGCTCGCTATCTGCGGGTGGCGGCGTAAATTCAGCGAGTCTTGCCTGCCAGGTCTTGATCTTGTCGTTGCCTTGCCGTCGGGAGCTTAAAAAATGATCCAGGGCGACGAGATCTGTAAGCATCGGGGTGTAATACACGAAGAACTGTATCTTGTAGGTACGCGGCCCAACCACAATCGACAGAAAGACCTGGCTCGTCCGAGACCGATACTTAACCAGGGCGAGCGGCGCGCTAAAAATGAGCTTGCCGTCTTTGAGTGCAAATTCCAGCCTGCCAGCGGCAGTTAAACCGAGCACTCCCCAAAATTGGCCGCCCTTTGTAGCCCAAACGGCCGGAGTGGAAAAGGTATATTTGCCGGCGTTTCCTGCGTGCTGAGCAGAGTCTGTGTTTTCCATTCTCACTTTATGGTACCGCGGCCACAAAGAACTGACAACTATAGCGGGAACCCAGCATAACGGATCAGAAGGGTAAAAAGAAAGGTTCCCACGTTAGAAAACCTGGGCGCAACCTGAGTGGCGGCACCCGGAATGTGGTTCGCATCGCTTCCCGAGCACATTCTCGCCCTCGCGTATTGATCCCTAATCAGTCATGGGCCGACGGGCTGTTTTGCCGTGAAGTAACAATAGTACCACCGCCGCAATGCCGAATAGCGCCGCTACTATGAGGAGTGTCGTGCTTAACGAGGTATGGGTCGCCAGCAAACCGGCGAGTGGCAAGGCGACCAATGCAAGACCAGAGGTCGCAAACGAACTGAACGAGAATACCGTCGCTCTCTGTGTGTCAGAGGCATTGTGGGCAAGGTCATTGCCAATAACAATCTCGCCAAAGCTCCAAAGCGCAAATATCATACCCCAAAGAAGGCCGGCGATAATAAGCGAAGGGCTCAGCAAAAGTAAGACAAAAAGTGCCGGTACGCCTAGGCCAATTAAAGCAAAGCCGCCTTTTACTCCCACAGTTCGCGCTATACGATCAGCAAAAAAGGCAACACCGGTCTGAATAACACTGGCAATGTCGGCCCTGATTGCTGAGGTCAGCCGCAAGTTTCTCAAAGACCCTGCGGATACCCATGAGCGGCGCAGGTTTCAGAATGTGCTTGATCTCGTGGACTCTGGTGATGTGTCGCCAACGAGGACTCGAACCTCACCTACGGATAAGGAACACCCGTCAAAATAAGAAAGCGTTCTCAATGGAACGCTTTCTTATTTGTAAATTCATTTTGGTGCGCGAGATTGACGCTACCTGGAACCTCATTTATGACAGCATTTTATTGATGTATCAAAAATTGAAAAGTTTGGAATTTGAGTATCGTCAGGGCAAAGTCGTTATCAAACCGGAAGATGCCAACGATGGGCTACTGTAACTTACCGTTTTCGATAAATGCGGGCACTTCATATGTGTACACAGTCGGCTGGCCAAGTTTTTCGGCGGCGGCAGTGATGAGGTCGGACTTCAAAAAAGCGTCTAGGTCAGCTTGGGTTTCAAAAACGTACATACCGCCATATTCTCTTGTTTCTGTATTGAGAATAAAAGCTTTGGTGTGTAGACCTGGCAAGGTAACGTACACTTCCTTGGCACGTGCAACTGCGCGCTCCCGCAGAGCGTCCCAGTCACTATCTTTTGGCATAGTGAAAATTATAGTTGCTGCAATCATGTTCGTGAGTATAGCACTGTCTGTCCGATGTAGCGAGAGAGACCTGGAACCAAATAACAGATTCAAAATAAAAAGACGCTGGCAAGCCAACCGCCTTCTTATCTGTTATTCAAAAATGGTGCGCGAGAGAGGACTTGAACCTCCACAGGATTGCTCCCACTACCACCTCAAAGTAGCGCGTCTACCATTCCGCCACTCGCGCGTGTAACTCCGTTATTGTACTTTTTTTGGGGTAAAAACTCAAGGCTGCTGCGCAGAACGACTACGCGAGCGTGGGGCGATTGGTACCGCATGCGCGCTTTTGGTGTTAAAAACAATCGCTCTATCCTCATAACTGGAGGGGACGTAGGAACCATGAGGGACTTTAGACTGCTCCCTTACAACGGCCCATTCACCAATATAGGAATCTCGGCCAATGCGTACATGCTCGCCGATAGTAGCGTCGTTGTCAATTTGGGCGCCGGAGTGAATAACGCTGCCTGCCCCTAGCTGAGACCTTTCACCTAGCTGTACCTCTCGGCCGGTTGCGGCTCTACCCGCCAATTTGGCGGCATATTTAACTCTGGATCTTTCTCCAACTCTGCAGGACTGGTCTAACTTGGCCCAGGCTTTTACCCTGGTTGAAGCCGCCACTTGGCTGCGACGCCCGACTGCAGCGCTCCAATCTAACCTGCTGCCGGCGCCTATGGAGGTTCCTGGGTTAAGCTGAATGAGATCCGCAACTCTCGCCCCCTTACCAATAGTTACGCCCACTCCCACATCGCAATAACCGGTAACTCGAGCGCCGTCCTCAATTACCGCCCCGTCTCTCACGATACTATGTATGACTTTGGAGATGGGACTAACCTGAGCGGTGGGAGCAATGACACTCCCTGTCGATATATCTAGATTATAGACATCGTACTCCGGAACTTTGGGCCTCTCCATGTGTGGAGACTCGACTTCCCTTTCAACGTACACGCCAAGTGGAATTGCAAACCATTCCTGGGCATAGCCGTTCGGTTTGACCAACTTCCCATTTTTTACGCAACCCGGCTCGTCGTATACACCATGGGTGACCTGCATAAAATGAAACTCGTTGGGGTCACGCATATCCTCTGCAATGTTGCTGCGGTTAAAGGCATCTAGCATAGCATCGGATGTACATGACGCAGACTCAGTGGCTTGGCTCATGACAGTCATACGTCTCCTTGCAGTTTTAGGTTACAGCCAGAACAACATATTTTTAACACACTGTTCTGCGCATCACAAGACCAGCAGCTAACTTGTTTTAGGACCGCGGCATGTGGTCGTACAGATGGTGGAGCGTGTAAGTGGTGCGCAGCAGTGGCTTGAGGCTTTCCAGGCTGGCGTTCATCTTCACGCCGGGGTTGAGCGTGCCGTAAGGGTCAAAGACTTGTTTGAGCTTGGCAAACACGGCGTAGAGTTCCGGACCATAGAGTTTTTCTAAGTACGGGGCGCGCAAGCGGCCGTCGCCATGCTCGCCACTGGTGCTGCCGCCCAGGCTAATGACCAGGCTGTAGTATTCATCCATGAGTCGGAAGGCTTTTTGGCGATCGCCGACCTGGGCGATGTCCAAAAACGGTTGCAAGTGCAGATTGCCGTCGCCGGCGTGGCCCCAAATGGCGGGTTGCAGGTGATGGCGAGCGAACAATTGATACACGCCTTCCAGATATTCACGGAAGCGCTCCGGTGGCACCACGCCGTCCTCGATGATCGGCAGAGCTTTGGTGTTGTTGTCGCTGTGCGCCAACAGGGTGGCTGAAGCGTGGCGAATCTTCCACAGCTCTTCCTGTTTGAACGGGTCGGCTTCGACGACCACCCGAACGGCGTATTTGTCGAGTATCTTGCCGGCCTTTTTCACTTGCTTCTTCTGGGCTCGGTCGTTGGCGGCGTCATACTCCACAAGTAGGATAGCTTTAGGCAGCGGCTTGGAGACGAGATCTTTCAGTTGATTGGGGTTGATCTTGTCGACCAGCGTCAGGAGTTGCTCGTCGACCATTTCCATGGCGCTCGGTAGCTCCGGCAGCGCGCGCAGTTCTAAAATGGTAGCCTGGAGCTTCTCTAGGTCATCGAACTGGGCGACTAGTAGCGTAGTGTTGGGGTTATAGGCTTCTGTTTCCAGCGCCACTTCAGTGATGATACCAAGCGTGCCTTGCGCGCCTACAAACAGCGGCGTGAGGTCCAGCGAGCCATCGGCGCGCTTCACTTCGCTCAGTGCGTAACCGGCCGCGTTTTTGGTGACGCCGAGGCGCACTTTGTCGAGCAATTCCTGACTCTCTTCGCACAAGGCGTCGACCGCGCGGTAGACCTCACCTTCGAAGGTGGCCAGGCCGAGCTTCTTGTTTAGGTCAGCCTTTTTAAGACGGCTGGTTTCGATCACCTCGCCGTTCGCGAGCACGACCCGCAAGCTGCGCACGTAGTTACGGGTGGGGCCGTATTTGATGCTCTTTTCGCCGCTGGCGTTGTTAGCCACAGCGCCGCCAATAGTGGAATATTCGAAGCTGGCCGGATATGGCGGCAGAAAGCGGTCGTGAGTTTGCAACGTCTGTTGCAATTTGCCGTAATTAACGCCCGGCTCAACCACCACTACGCCGCTCTTATCGTCTAATTCCAAGATACGGTGCATGTGCGCGGTGAACGCCAGGATAATCCCGCTGCCAATTGCGGCGCCGCCTTGGTCGGTACCGGCGCCGCGGGCGGTCATCGGCACTACCCGGCCGCGTTCGGCCAGCTGCCAGGTAAAGCGGGCGGCTTTGCGCACGTCACTTTCGCCGCGCGGATAGACAATGACACTTGGGGTAACAGTCAGAATACTACCGTCGGTGGCAAAGTAGCGCCGAGCGTCGGGCGAAATCATCACCTCGCCGCTTAGATGCTCCTGCAAATAATGCGCCACTTTGCTCATACTGTCTGCTCTACTGCTCCTTAGCGAATATCTCTAGCTATGATAGCATAAACCGCCATTTGCCCGTCTTTAGGCAGTGATCTGTTTCTGCCAGAGAGAGTAGTAGCGGCCGCGCTGTTTGAGCAGCTCGTCGTGCGTTCCAGACTCGGCAATTTTGCCGTCCTCCATAACCAAAATATGGTCCAGACCAGCTACGGTGCTCAGGCGGTGGGCAATCACGATGGCGGTGTGCTTGCCCATAATTTGCGGCAGAGCACGCTGGATGATCTTTTCACTTTCGGTGTCCAGGGCGCTGGTAGCTTCATCGAAAATCATAATGGGGGCGTTTTTGAGGATGGCGCGGGCGATTACTACGCGCTGTTTTTGGCCGCCGCTTAGTTTTACGCCGCGCTCGCCTACAATTGTATCCAGACCGTTCGGTAGTTTCTCGATAAATTCGTAGGCGTGCGCGGCTTTGGCGGCAGCGATTATCTGCATGTCCGTTGTCGAGTCATTAAAATAGGCAATATTTTCGCGAATGGTGCTATGAAACAACAGCGGTTCTTGTGGTACAAAAGCAATCTTTTGGTGCAGATCACTTTGGCGCACCTCACGAATATCAGTGCCGTCGATACGGATTGCACCACTCTCCACGTCGTCGAAGCGCATCAGGAGGCTAACGAGCGTACTCTTGCCAGCACCGCTCAAACCCACCACACCAATCTGCTCGCCACCTTTTATATGAATGTTTAGGCCTTGAAACACGCTGATGCGCTGATTCTCATCACCACCGTGAGCCGGGTAGCTGAAGCCAACTTGATCGATAGAAATAACGCCTTTTGAGACGAGCAGCTTCTTGGGCTTTGCTGGGTCGCGGATGGTTTCGTGGTCGCTGTCTAAATATGCCAGTGTTGGGTAGAGCTTGGTTACGAGGTCGTCGTGCTGGGTGATAATCGTGGGCAGATCGCTGACGCTACGCACAATCTGGAACATGTAAGTTAAGGTAAGAATCACTAGGCCGACCGTAGCCGATTGGCTGGCGTGCGCCGAAAAAACCACGAAGAATGCAGCAGTGACGCTAACCGCCGTAATCAACTCACGCGGCACATCAAGTTTCATAACTACTTTGCGCCGCAGCCAGAACAGTTCGGTCTCTTGCCGGGCGAGCTGCTGCATTTTGGCGGTCGCTCGTTTCTCTACACCACCCGATTTAAAAGCCACGATGTTGGTGATTTGGTCGGACACCTCGCCAGTCACCTTACGGTAGATCTCGTGTGTTAGCTTGCGGTAGTGGTTGGCCTTGGAGGACGCCCACACCACATAGGCAATCTGCACAATAACAATCACTGTGGCTACCAGCCCTAGTGCCCGGCTGGCGATAGTGAGCACAACTAGTGGCGCCAGCAGCGAGACGGTCGTCTTTACAATGTCGCCCCGGAACTGACGCAGGAGTATCATGGAGCTGTCCAGGTACTGCCGGAAGGCACTCACCAGGTAGCCAGTTTGACTGTCACGGTAGAACGACATGTCTTTGCCGGTTAGCTTACGGTAGAAATTCATCATGAGTACCTGATACTCGTTGTCTTCGGCCCGGATAGAAGAGATTTCACCAAGCGCACCGATGAGCGCGCCAGAAACATACACCACCAGGAACAACACGGCATCGTGCTTAGCGGTACTGATGTGGTGCGCCGCTAAATTAGCGGCCATGTGCGCCACAATAACTGTCACCAGCATACGCTGGGCGATGGTACGGATAAATTCAGTAATAATGCCGAGCCAAATCAGCGGTTGACGCCCATAGGTGTGTAGCAAGTGGCGGTAGACGGCACGGTTCATGACTTGCAAATTATACCAGAAACGGCCGGCTAGCCAGCACCGCCGGCCCAGCTCTTGCTGAAAGGGCCGCAGTGCGCTACAATTACCCCTGTTAACTGCATGCCGCAGTGGTGAAATTGGTATACACGCTAGTTTCAGGTACTAGTGGGCTCACGCCCGTGGAGGTTCAAGTCCTCTCTGCGGCACCAACTAAAAAGAAACAGCTTACCCTGTTTCTTTTTAGTTGGTGCCGGAAGTCTGTTTTTTAAATAGCTTCGGCTACTCTAGCGTGCCGCGGTGGGTGTTGTAGTCCTTGATGTACGGGATGGCCGCGGCGGCCACAATGCACGCCACACCCAAAAGTACCAGCACTCCGGGATGCTCGTGGAAGAACAGCACCCCAAACAGCACTGCAAAAACGATTTCTAGCAAGCCTAAGACGCCTGCGGCACCGGCCTCAACCAGCTTGAGCCCTTGGACGAACGTCCAGGAGGCGATAAGCGACGCAAATACATAAATCAATAGATATAGCCATTGGATGTGCAGACCGATGGCCGGTGTGCGTTCGTGCAGCAACACGGCAATCGGTGCGTTCACAATAATGCCCGGCAGCCACACTAAAATCGTAGACTGCGAGCCGTTATACGGTATGCGTTTGGTGGCCGCCATGTTAGCTGAAGTAGCGAGGCCGCTCGCGAGGGCAGCACTCAGTGCTAACCAACCCACCAGATGGAGATTGGGCGAAAAGATTAACACGATACCGGCTATGCCCAACACTGTCGCCAGTAATTTGTCGCGAGTAAATCGCTCGCCCATAAATAGTTTGCCGCAAATGAACATGCCGATCACAATGCCGATGTAGGCCAGGCCCAGGCTCACACCGATGCCGTCGCGCAAAATGGCATAGTAGAGCGGCCCAGACACAAAAGCAGAAGCCGCCAACATTACCAGAAACCATTTGTAATCACGCCGCCAGTTAACTTTTTGTAGCTCCTTGCGCGACGCGGCTACAAAGTATAAACAGATCGTCACGAGCGCGCAGCGCAAAGCGCTGGCCGTAAAGCTGCCAAAAAAATTGCCCATCAGCGTGGTCCACACGCCGTAGCTGGCGTAAAAAACTGAGGATAGCACAACCAAACCCGCCCCAAACGGCGCCGAATAACGAGGTCTTTTAGCTGTCATATTCCCACCGATACTCGCCCGATGCGCCGCGCTCCAGCTCTGCATACAAAAGCGCCGTGTCTTCGTCGCTGGGTACGGTTAGGCCCAGGCGCCGCTCGGCATAGAGAGCCCGCTTATTCTTGAAACGATCGTGCAACGAGTCCAGCGCCAAAAGACCATACGTTACCTCAATGTTGCCCGCCTCATCCAAGTCCATAATGAATGTCTTGAGGTCAATGCCACCCGACTCCGCCGTACCCCAAATCTCTAGCTTCGTGGGGTGCTGGCTGGCCAGCGCAAACTTGCCAATGCGTACGCCCTTATCTTCTAAGTGCACTTCGCCGCCTGCAGCAGATTGCCAACCGGCGCAGGCCCGGCCAAAAGTCAGCGAGCCAATACGGCGGCGACGCCCGCGCTCGTTGGAGCGCTCCAACGCCTCCGTGCGCAACCGGGCCAGGGATTGGTAGAACTCACCACCCTTGCGATTGTGTAGCGCAGCCATGGTTACTCTGTTTTCCGGGCTTCGCGGACTTCCCAGTTCTGGACATTATTGAAGCGGTCAGTGTCACTATTGATGATGGTCGCATCCAGCCCGTGCACCGTACCGTGGGTCAGATACAAAAAGCGCGGCTGATAGAGCCCGAGGGCGGGCGCATCGGCCTGCCAGGCTTGCAGGAAGGGGGCGTATTTTACTGCCCGCAGCGTTGGATCTAAACGCGTACGACCGGCTTCCAGCGAAGCGTCGGCTTTGGCCGATTTATACTCTGATAAATTAAGCCGGACAGGTGCCAGCACATTGGCCTGGGAGCTGTCCCAATATACAAACACATCTGGATCGGTGCCAATGGAAATGCCGTAGAGTACGGCGTCGTAGGTGTGGTTGGCGACTTCGTTTTGGAAGGTGGCGTCGTCGGGCGCGACCAACACCTGCGCATTCACTCCTAAGGCCTTCCATTGCTGAGACAGCTGGCGTGCCACAGCTGGATAATCGCCGCTGTTTTGCACACTGAGCTGAAAGCCAAGCTTGGCCCCGGCTTTATGTCGGTAGTGATCCGCGCCCATAACCCAGCCGTCGGCGTCCAGCGCTGCTTGCGCCGCCGCTAGATTATATGGTGCCTGCTGATACACCGGGTTGTAACCTAACTGGCCGTACAGCAGCGGCTCGCGCACCGCTTCGGTAGGATAGCTGAGGCTGCTGATAATCGCACTGGTATCAGCGCCAGCTACCAACGCCTGGCGAACTCTAGCGTCGGCCAGCGCGCCCTGGCTGGTTTTGAAGAAAGTCATAACCGCCGCGCTAAGTCTGAGGCTGTAGGCGCGCACGCCCGTGTCTTTTTGGAGATCAGCCGGTACTGAACTTACACCTACCGCCGCGTTTAATTCCTGCTTGCGGAAACTAGCGAGCAACCGTTTGCTGTCCGGAAACGTGCGCACTACAAACTCGCTGAGCTTCGGTGCGCCGCCGTGGTAATTAGTAAACGGCTTGAGGGCGATATGCACTTGTTGCTCGTCGACCGAGCTACCACTGAGCTGGAGCGCTTTCCAGGAGAACGGCCCAGCACCTACCGGCTGCGTGGTGTTAAATGAGCTAGAGCGCATCTGGGCCATGGCTGTGCCGCCCAAAATATGACGCGGAATGATGCCCGTGGTGAGCGAATACGGAAAAGACGCCAGTGGGTTCGGCAGCGTAAAAGTGACGGTTAAGGGGTCAGGGGTGGCCACCTTTACCCCTTGCCAACTGCTGAATAGCGGTGATCCAGCGTCTGGACTTTGGATGACCTGATAGGTAAATAACACATCGGACGCCGTAAGCGGCTGCCCGTCTTGCCACGTTAAGTGCGGGCGCAACTTTACGGTATATATCGTGCCATCGGGGCTGACGGACCAGGTCTGGGCCAAATCTCCCACTAGCTGGTCTTGCCGGTCGCGCGTCAGGAGCGCGGCGAAGAGCAGCTTTGACACGCTGCTGTCCACGGGACTCGTGGCGTAGATTGGACTAGCGTTTGTAAAATTGCCTACGATACCTTCGGCATAACTACCGCCCGGTATTGGTGTCAACGTCTGATAATACGGGCTTAGCCCTCGACTTTGTACCACAACGCAGCCCAGCAGCAATATCACCAGCAGTATCCAGCTTGTCACAAAGCGACGCACCGCGCCGAGCCGCTCTAACCGTTTAAAAAAGTCGTTTTCGAGGCGCTGCTCAGCGTTCGAGCTGAGCTCTTCCATCTGCCGCCGCTGCATTCGAAGTTGGCGGCGAAAGCGGAGTTTGAAGGCGCGCTTCCTATCCATGTTTGCCTAGCTTATTTGGGCGCTACAATGCCCAGCACCAGCGAGGCGGCAAAAATGACCGCCATAACGATGGTTAGCTGGTAAATGGTTTTGTCGGTGCCGCGGCGCTCAGTGTTGATCTCGGCGCTGCCACCAATACCGGAGCCTAAGGATGCGCCGCGCGTTTGCACCAGAATCAGCAAGACCATCAGGAGCATCGAACCGATGGTGATGTAGTTATATACACTTAAATGACTCATTGCTTCCGTCCAATCTCCAAAATAGCTGTCACCAAATAGTTTACCAGGCCGATCACAACCCCGGCAAGTAGCGCGCCCCAGAAGTCGTTAATTTCGAGTGGCCGATACAACCAGCTAGCCAGCCATACGGTTACGCCGTTAATCACTACCATAAACAGTCCCAGCGTCACCAAAATCGCCGGCAGCGACAAAAGCACAATCAGCGGTTTGATGATGGCGTTCACCGCCGCCAGAATAAAGCCAGCCACCAACACAGCCCACAGATAGCTACCAGTGGTTTGAATGCTCACGTGCGAGCTCAATAAGCTGGCTGCAATCCACAGCCCCAAAGCACACACCAACCAACGCACTAAGAATCGGTATAGTAGTCCGTGTTTCATCCTTAACGTTTATGGTACCATTTGCTGCAGACTTTAGTACAGGCTGCGCGGTAGTTTTTTGCTCAGGACTTCGCAGCCATCTGCAGTAATAATCACATCGTCTTCGATACGCACGCCAATGCCCTCTTCCCGGCTATAGATGCCTGGCTCTACCACCAGCACCACGCCGGGCTCCAGCGGCGCGTCGTAGTCGCCGGCGTCGTGGGCTTCGATACCAAGATAGTGCGACGTACGGTGCGGAAAGAAACCGGCGCGTACAATCTCGCTGCTGATCGACTTGATAAGCCCGAGCTCGCGTAGCTTCTCGCCCACAAACTGCTCCACTAATTTCTCGTATTGATTCAGCACCACGCCTGGCTTGAGTAAAGAGTAGGCGTAATCTTGTGCGGCGCACACTGCCTCGTGAATTTGCTGCTGACGGCGCGACGGCTTGTCGTTCAGCGACAGCGTGCGCGCTATATCGGCGCAGTAGTGTTCCACGTTCGCGCCGACGTCCAGCATCAAGAGCTCGTCGCTGGCGAGCTGGCTGTTGTTGCGGGTGTGGTGCATGGTGCAGGCATTCTGTCCGCCGGCAACAATCGGCTGGAAGGCGTGCCCGTCGGCACCGCGCCGGCGGAAGCCGCGGCTTAATTCGGCCTCAATTTCGTATTCGTATGCGTATTTGCCGAGGCGCGCCGGGCGCGTCACTTCCTTGATGGTGTCGGTGGTGATGTCGATTGCCCGCTGCAGCGCCTCCAGTTCAATCGGTTGTTTAACCATGCGCATGCGATTTAAATGCTGGCGCAAGTCGAGCAGCTCGAGGTCCGAGTTAATCTGTTTTAGCCGGCGCACCAGGTTGGCCCGCGCTGGATTAGTATAGAGTTCCAGATAGGCGATATACGGCGGGTTTGCAGCCAACGTTGCCGCGTGGCGAACTTTCTTCAGCCTTGCTTCCAGCTGTTTCCAGCCATCTTTTTCGTTGAGTACGTCTTTGATGCCGGAGCGGCGCGAAATCTCGGAGACGTCAAAGGCGCCGTCAAAGATCTCCATAACTGGTTCGCGGGTGGGCAAAATAAGATAGTCGCGAGCCTTATCCATTACCAGGACCACGCCCGGGTCATCGACACCGGTCAGATACCAAAAGCTGCCGTCTTGATGGAAGGGGTACTCTTCGTCGCCGCCCTTTTGCAGCAGGCCATTGGCCGTCAGCACAATTGGCGCCGTACCCGTAAAGAGTTGACGCAGGCGTTCGCGGTTGCTCGCAAAAAACTCGCTCCCAAACATATCTTGAGCGTAGCACACTTTGCCAGGAGTGGATACAAGGGCCCGTGCGGCAGGCTAGCGCTTGGGAGACTGTGAAATCGGTCCAAAACCGATTTCAGCCGAACGCTTTTAAAGGCTTCCAGTGGAAGTCTTTAAAAAGAGTTGCTCCCAAGCGCTAGCCTGCCGCACGGGCCCACTCGCCTTGTAGCGCGCCCGCTTGCGTCTTACCGCCATAATCCTTATGATTAGCGTATGCGTGCCCTTCTCAAAATTCGGTTGAGCTGGTTTTTCTTTGGATTCTTAGCAATTTTTACCCTGCTGGTCTACAAACTGCCGAGCGTCACCTTTAGCAGCGGCGCCCTCACTCTCTTTTCGGTCAACTCATTCTTGTATGGTTTTTATATATCGCCGGTGTTGTCCGGGCAGAAGCAGCGCATCGACGACTTGAACCGCACCATTCGCGCCGAAGCCAACGCCTTGTTTAGCATCCTGCTACTAACCAAAAAATTGCCACGCCGCAGCCGCAACATTATTCAAAGTTTATGCGAAGACTACATGGAGGCCAGCAGCAAGGAACGGCGGCCGGCCGAGGGTGAAATTGAGTACCAGCAACTCATTAGCTACTGTTTAGAGTACGACGGCAAAGCGCCAGAACTAATCGAAAAGATTCTGAATGGGTTGGTTGCCAACCAACAGAACCGTTCGCAGCTCGCCATGCAGCTAGGCAACAAAGTCTTTAGTAATGAGTGGTGGATTATGCTGGTGCTGTTTGGCATTACCCTCGGCTTTGTGTTGTTTTTGGCGGTGCCCGGGGGCGTGGTTATGCACCTAGTCAAAGCGTTGCTGTGCACCGGCCTCAGTATGCTCATGATCAACCTGGTCAAATTTAGCACGCTGACGCACAAGAAAGCCAAAAACATTTGGGACCCGCTGGATCACCTCAAGACCAGTCGCTTCCGCCAGATCGACTAAAACGTCCAGTTGTCAAATGCGTGGCTCAGCAGGTAAATCACCAGTATAAAAAGCAGTATTATGGCAATTAGTACGTAGATCGCCAGAGACCTAAGCCTGCCTTTGGTAGAAGCGACAATGTAGCTGGCAGTCAAAAAGGCAACCAAAAACCCTATGAAGGTATATAGAACCGCTCCTAATCCGAGCTGCGGAATAAACAACAGAGCCAAACTAGCCAGTGCTATAACAAGAGGGCTAAAGGCTATCAGAGACCCTGTCAGCCAACGCTTCATGGCGTCAGTATAGCATAAACGGTACGGCCGTTAGTGGAGCGAGCGGTAAAGGATCTTAGCTTTGGCTGGGCCTAAAACGATGGCCAGTTCCGCTTCTGCGGCTTGCGTTACGCCGCGCAGGCTGCCAAAGGTGCGAATGAGTTTCTTGCGGGTGGTAGGGCCAATACCAGGCACGTCGTCCAGCACGCTGGACGTCTGACGAGCCCGCTTCAGTACCGTGTGGTAGCTGACGGCAAAACGGTGGCTTTCGTCGCGGATACGCTGGAGCAGCTTAACGAGATTCGTGCTGTGCGGCAGATTAATAAGCACAAAATCATCGCTTTCGCTGGTAAAGCCAGCCAGCTTGTGCAGCACTTGCTCGTTGAGCGTGACGTTCGATTTGTCCTTATGCAGCACAATTTGCTCCTCACGCTTTGCAAGACCAATAAACGGAATGTTCTCGCAACCCATTTCGTCGCGTGCACGAATTGCCGCATCTAGCTGACCTTTACCGCCGTCGATCAGGAACAGGTTCGGCGTGCCCCAGGCTTTGCGATTTTTGTCACTGAGCCGGCGCTTAATGGTTTCATGCATGTTATAAAAATCGTTATTGTGGTCCTTTTTGGTTTTGAATTTGCGATACTCGCCCTTATTGCTTACCCCGTTGGTAAAAACTACCATGCTGGCTACGACGTCTGTGCCTTGCATGTGACTAATGTCGTAACCTTCGATGCGCGCTGGGAATCCAGGCAAGCTTAACAAGTCAACTAATTCAGTCAGTGCGTGGTCCTTGCTAATATCCAAGAACTCTTTGTCGCTAAATATTACTTGCTTTGTTAAGTTTTGTAAGGCGAATAGTTGGTTGCGCAGTTTGGCGGCGTGCTCAAAGTCTTTGGCTTTGGCCGCCTGCCTCATGTCCTTTTCTAGCTCGTGCTCAATGGTTTTACGCTTGCCGCTAATCACCGCCATGAGCTTGCGTAAATTAGCGCGATAGTCTTCCAGGCTAGTCTTGCCTTCTTCCAGCCCGGGGTCCAAGCCCAAATGATAGTACAATGTGGCGCGCTTTTGACTGGGTGTGCGTTTGGTGGCAAAAGGGAAAACGCGGCGTAGTGATTTCAGAGCCGTCCGAACACTTAGCGTGCTAAGATATGGCCCGAAGTACTGCGCGCCGTCGTCCAGTGGCCGACGGGTAGTGGTGACCGTGGGGTAATCGCTATTGTAGTCGATGCGAATGTACGACATGCTCTTGTCATCACGCAGCAAAATATTGTAGCGCGGCATGTAGCGCCGGATCATCTCGGCCTCTAAAAATAGTGCTTCAATCTCACTGTCCACCACCATCCAATCGGTGTCTACGATTTCTGCCACCAGCGCCTCGGTCTTAGGATCACGGCTGCGACTTTTTTGGAAATATTGGCGGACACGGTTACTCAGCAGCGCCGCCTTACCCACGTAGATAATCTCGCCGGCTTTGTCTTTATGAAAGTACACTCCCGGCTCGCGGGGCAGCTCCTTCAGTTTGGTCCGTAGCTTGTCGTTCATCATATTCTATTGTAGCGTAGCTGTATGACAAGCACAGCAGAAAACCCAAACCTTGCCCAACCGGTTATCGTGACTGGCTTTATCGGCAGCGGGCACGAAGTTATTGGCCAACGCGTAGCCGAATACTTGGGTCGGTTTATCTACGACACGTTTAATGATCCACTGTGCCAAGCGGCGTTTACAGACGATGCCGGCGAGGATCTCACCTCTCGGCTGGAGATCTACAACTCGCTCGTTATGTTCCGGGCCGATATTCCACCTCGGGTATTACTCGTGCGGGCGCAACCGTTCGGCCGCCTGCTTATGCAGCACACCATGGAATCTCAGGGCGCCATTAGCATTTTTGTAGACACGCCGCCGCCCCTCATTCTTGCACACCTCGCTGAACCAAGGTGGCAACACGCCGGCAACGAATCGCTAACCCGCGCCGCAGAGCGGGATGTGCTGCGTAACTACGAAGAAACAGCCTATGTTGCTCGGCACATCGCCACCATTACCATTCGGCCGAATGTATGGCCGGGTGATTTGCCCGATACTGACGCCGCTTTGGTGAACGCCCGCCAGCTTTTTGCTCCTCGCCTACCGTTGACTCGCGCCTCTTTGGAGGCAAGCGCCTAGCTAGCGAGAGCGAGCTGGCAGCCGGATGAACATGTAGTCTGATCTGTCTTGCAAGCCTCGCAAACGAGTACGAGCTTGTTGCAGGCTTTGCGGGCGCAATTCTCGTAGTTGCTGGTCTTGTTATCGCAATGTATGCAGTGGCCGATGTCGACAGCTTTTTGGGAGAACTTTGTGTTCATCCGGCCGTCAAACACGTACAGCGAGCCCTCCCACAAACCGTCGTCACCATATTCTTTGCCATAGGCTGCAATGCCGCCATCTACCTGGTACACGTCACGAAAGCCGCGGTTTTTCATGAGCACGCTCAGCACTTCACATCGGATGCCGCCGGTGCAATATGTAACCACGGGCTTGTCTTTGATGTCATTGTATTTGTCGCCGGCGAGATCGTTTAGAAAATCACGAGTCGTCTGCGTTTCTGGCACTACAGCGTTTTTGAATCTCCCTACTGCCGCTTCATAGGCGTTGCGTCCGTCAAAGAACACCACGTCGCCGCCGTGTGCGTCCATCAATTTATGTACCTCTGCCGGCTTGAGATGTTTGCCGCCGCCGACCACACCGTTGCTATCAACCTGTAACTCCTCAGCCGCACCAAACGCCACAAGCTCCGGCCGTACCTTGACACTCAGCCGCGGAAAATTCTCGCGCCCGCCTTCGGACCATTTGAACGTCGTCTTTTTAAACGGCAGAAAACTTTTGGTCTCCTTTATATAGGCTTTCAAGTCGTCGATCTCGCCGCCGACCGTACCGTTAATGCCATGCGGAGATAGCAAGATGCGACCTCGCAAATGAAGCTTTTCACAAAGCGCTTTTTGCCACAGCCGGGCCATTTCTGGATCGGCGAGCGGTGCAAACTTGTAGTAGAGCAGGGTTTTCTGCATGGTTGTATTATAAACAATTTATGGTTGAGTAGCCACTCTGGCCAGCCAACGCATGCTGCTTGACACGTAGTTGTAGTAAAAGCTACACATTTTGAGAGAAACATTTGACAAGGCTGCTATAATGGAACATATCATTACATAACCGAGAAGAAAGGACGGCCTCACCATCATGAAAATCCTCACATCACACGAGCAGCAGTGGGTCGTTCGCGCCGCCTAAGGCAGTCTCGGCCACTCCACTCGCACACGTTTCAATCACGCGAAAAATAACCTATCAATCTTTACTCTTTGGCCTGCATTAAGGTCATGCGCCCCTGCTTAGGAGGAGGCCGCGCTATGGAAAAATCAGAAGAAAAACTTACCAAAGAAACACTGCAGTTTTACTGGCAGTCTGTATGGCGTTACCCCAAATCTGTTATTGGCTTGTTCATCACCATACCACTGACCGTACTTGTCTACCAATTCTTGCCGTCACTGATTCTGGCCACTGTTTTGCGCCGGTTGGCAGCGAGCGACTTTCAGCCGCACCACATCTGGGCCAGTTTTGGGCCTAGCTTGATTGGTTATGCCCTGCTTATTCTGTTTGGCGGCGGCATCGCGTGGCGCGTGGTCGATATAATTGCCTGGAGGCTGGAAGCAAATGTGGAGCGCGACATTGCGCAGCGCGTCTTTTTGCACCTCATAAGTCAGGGCGCCAACTTCCACGCCAACCATTTTGGCGGTTCGCTGGTGTCGCAAACCAACAAGCTGATGGGCAGCTACATTCGTTTTGCCGACACCACGATCTTTATGGTCATACCACTGGCGTCGGCCATTGTCTGCGCGGTGCTATTACTTGCCGGCCGAGCGCCGCAGTTTGTGCTGATTCTGCTGACGTTCTGCGTGTTTTACATTGTTAGCTCGATATTCGTAACACGCAAGGTACGCCAATTGGGCGCTCGCCAAGCGGCGGCCGAGACCAAGCAAACTGGCTACCTAGCGGACTGTGTAACCAACGTAATGGCTATCAAAAGCTTCGCGACCATTAAGTTTGAACGCCGGCAATTCCAAAAGGCCACCGAGCAGACGCACGGCAAATTGCTCGACCTGATGCGCGGCACACAGCGTCAGCAGCTGTATTTTAGTGTCGTTAACAACGGCATCTCCGCTTTGTCGCTCACTATGGCGGTGATCGGCGTGATGGTGTTTAAAGCGAATGTTGCTACGGTGTATCTTATCCTAAACTACACCGCTAATATCACGATGCAACTATGGAACTTCAGCAATAACGCCCTGCGTAACTACAACCGTTCACTCGGCGATGCTGCCAGCATGATTGCCATCTTGCAGCTCCAACCAGAAATTACCGACCCGGTCGAACCCGAAAAGGTGCGTATCACGAAAGGCGCCGTGGACTTCAATCAGGTGGTCTTTACGCACGATGGCTCTGACGGTGCGCTGTTTCACAACATGGCCCTGGCTATTCAGGCGGGCGAAAAGATTGGCCTGGTCGGCCATTCTGGCTCCGGCAAAACCACGCTCACGCGCCTGCTGCTGCGTTTTAGCGATCTGGACGCCGGCGAGATTACCATTGACGGTCAAAACATCGCGCGCATTACTCAGGATGATTTGCGCGCCCACATCGCCTACGTGCCACAGGAGCCACTGCTCTTCCACCGCACCATCCGCGAAAACATTGCGTATGGTAAACCGGGCGCCAGCCAAGCAGAGATCGAGGCCGCAGCCCACAAAGCCTACGCCCACGAATTCATCGAAACGCTGCCGCAAGGTTACGACACACTGGTTGGTGAGCGCGGCGTAAAACTAAGCGGCGGACAAAGACAGCGTATCGTCATCGCCCGCGCCATATTAAAAGACGCGCCCATTTTAGTGCTCGACGAAGCGACCAGTGCGCTGGATAGCGAGAGCGAAAAGCTCATCCAAGCCGCACTATGGGAGCTCATGAAGGGCCGCACAGCGATTGTCATCGCTCACCGCCTGAGCACCATTCAAAAAATGGACCGCATTATCGTGCTCGACCACGGCGAGATCATCGAACAAGGTTCGCACGCTGGCCTTCTGAAGCACGGCGGCACTTACGCTAAACTCTGGGCTCACCAGAGTGGCGGATTTATAGAGGAATAACTATGAAAAAACATCCGGCACTGCAAGCCTTCTTTAGCTACACGGGGCGTTTTAAGGGTACGTTCTGGTTGACTGCGTCGATCTTTGCAGCCGCCGACATCGTAATCTCAATTGTTCCGTGGCTCATTGGGCAACTCACCCACAGCCTGACCACGCACGACCACGTAGTCTTCTGGACAGGCCTATTAATTGCAGCCAGTGTTGGCCACGATGTACTGTGGCGAGCCGCAGAATTCGCCTTTTTAAAGCTCATGCAGTGGCGCGGCCAGCGTCTGGACGACGAACTGTTTACCGCCATCCTGCAGCAGCCTTATAGCTACTTCGTCGATAAGTTTACCGGCAAAGTCAGTAGCTACGCCGGCAGCCTTGGACGGCAGTATCGTGAGCTGCTGGATAACTTCCACTACAACTACATCAACCTAGTTATCGGCATGCCGATTATTGCGGCCATCATGTTTACGGTCAACCGCTATACTGGCCTTGTTTTTGTAGTCTCTGTAGCTTTAATGTTTGTTATTGGGCGTTGGCTGGCGCGTGTTGCCGCTCGGGCAGAGCGCGTTGAAGCCGACGAGCGCTCGACTATCGACGGCTACACGGTAGACGCGATTGCCAACTTTGTGAGTATCAAGGCCTTCGGCAGCGAACGATCCGAAACCGCGCACCTATTTCAAAAGCGCAAAGCGCTTATCCGCGCCAACCAGGCTTCTTATCTCAAAGACATTTTCTTTTGGGGCGCGATGAGTATCTTCGTGCGCTGGATTATTTGGACCACCACTTTTGTACTGAACATGTACTTGTACTTGCATGGTGAGATTAGCCTGCCCCAAGTGACCACTTTCTTGGCAGCCATTGTGGTGTTCTCGGACAATATTTGGAATGTTATCTGGAATATCTCGCAGCTCAATATCAAGATTGCCAGCATCGACGAAGCTTACGGCTATCTGTTTGGCAATCGCAATATCTTCCGCGAACCACCGCCGCCAGCGCCATCACCGCTGCCAGAAAGCGCGTTTCAGCACTCGCTGGAACTACGCAACCTGACTTTTGCCTATCCGGACAAACCGGCAGCAACGGTGCTTCATGGCATTAATCTGAACATCCGCCAAGGCGAGAAGATTGGCATTGTCGGGCCAAGCGGCGGCGGTAAATCGACGCTGCTTAAACTGTTGCTCGGCTATTACGAAGTCGACCCCGTGCAACTGCTATTAGATGGCGAGCCAACCGATAACCGCCGGCTGACCAGCCTGACTGCTTACGTTCCACAAGATACAGCTGTGTTCCACCGCTCTATTCGCGACAACATTGCCTACGGCAAGCCGGGCGCGACCAAAGCCGAGGTCGTGGCTGCCGCCAAGCACGCTCAAGCCGACGACTTTATCCGGCGTCTGGATGCCGGCTACGACACACTGGTGGGTGAACGCGGCATCAAGCTGAGCGGCGGCCAGCGCCAGCGCGTGGCCATTGCCCGGGCCATTCTTAAGGGCGCGCCCATTCTGATGCTCGACGAGGCGACGAGTGCGCTCGACAGCGAATCAGAAATCGCCATCCAAGCCGCACTTTGGGAGCTCATGAAGGGCCGCACCGCCGTAGTCATTGCCCACCGTTTATCCACCATTCAAAAAATGGATCGCATTGTAGTGCTCGATGAGGGTAAAATAGTAGAGCAAGGTACCCATCAGGAGCTGCTGACCGCGCGCGGCGTCTATGCGCGGCTGTGGGCACATCAAAGCGGTGGATTTATAGAGGAGTAATATGACAAGAATCTCACCGTCGATCGACCGTGCTACTATCCGCATTTTCTTGCGCACGGCACTAAAGTTCAAACGGCAAGTGTACCTCGCGCTGCTATTTCCGGTGAGTGCCATATTGCTCGGCGCGGTCGCACCGCTGTTTGCGGGCAAGTGCTTGGCCGCGCTCACGCAGCCGCACGGCCAGCCGATGCACTACTTAATCCTCTTTTCGGTGACCGCCGGTATCGGCCTCACCTTAAACCGTATCGGGCATCCCGCTATGATCGCCCACCAAGCGATGGCTATGGCCGATATCCAGACCCTGGCGCTGACTACGCTGCTTAAGCGCAGTGTTGGCTTTCACACCAACAACGTCGGTGGCAAGCTGGTGTCAGACGCCATCGACTACCCACAGGCGTTCTCGCAGATAGTAAGCGCCACCTACAGCAGCGTGTTACCGTTTGTGCTGACGCTGGTGGTCGGCTCGCTGATTATCTTTACTGAGTCATGGGAGCTGGGGCTGTTTATTAGTGTCATGACGGTTGTGGTGATTGGCTTGGGCGTGCGCGATAGCAAGCGCATGGCGCCGAAACGTGCGCTCCGCAACGCGACCGGCAAAAAGGTCACCGCTCATTTGGCCGACACCATCGTTAACATCCAAACTGTCAAAACTTTTGCGCGTGAGGCCGACGAGCTGCACGAACACGATAAATTCAACAACGCCTACCGCGATATTCGCTTGGAACAATGGCACCTGATGTCCATCCGTGGTAACACGCGGATGTGGTTCGTGGCGACCTTTCAGGTGTTATTTATCCTGTTCACCGTTCTGGCGGTGCGACACAACCCGGCGCTATTGGGTATCGGTATCTTTGCTTTTACCTTTACGCTCAACCTGAGTAATCGCTTGTTTGACGTAAACCTCATGCTGCGTACGCTAGAAGACGGCTTCTCGCAAGCCGCGCCCATGACCGAAGTTATCCTAGAAAGTCCAGAGATAAAAGACGCGCCGAATGCGCCAAGTCTACACACCACCAAAGGTGCGATCGACATTAACGGTGTCGATTTTGAATACAGCGACGCCTCCGGCCGCAAAGTTTTCAGTAAGCTCAGCTTACAGATTGCGCCCGGCGAGAAAGTTGGTTTGGTTGGGCCCAGCGGCGGCGGCAAATCCACACTTACTCGTTTGCTCCTACGGTTTGATGATGTAACCGGCGGCGAGATCTTGATTGACCAACAGAATATCGCGAGCGTTACGCAAGCTTCCCTACGCAGCAGTATCTCCTATGTGCCGCAGGAACCACTGATGTTTCACCGCTCGGTCCGCGAGAATATCGGCTACGGTAAGCCCAACGCCAGCAAAAAAGACATTATAGGTGCCGCTAAAACTGCACACGCTGATGGGTTCATCCAAGAGCTGGCGCACGGCTACGACACCGTGGTTGGCGAACGCGGCGTCAAACTCAGCGGTGGCCAGCGCCAACGCGTGGCCATTGCCCGGGCGATCCTAAAAGACGCACCAATTCTTATCCTGGACGAAGCGACCAGCGCTTTGGACAGCGAAAGCGAGGTGCTCATCCAGGATGCGCTCTGGAAACTTATGGAAAAGCGCACCGCGATTGTGGTCGCCCACCGCCTGAGCACCATTCAAAAAATGGACCGCATTATCGTGCTCGACGACGGCAAGATCGTGGAGCAAGGCGCGCACAAGGAGCTGCTGGCCGCCAAAGGCCTCTATGCTCGATTGTGGGGACATCAGAGTGGTGGGTTTATCGAAGAATAGTTTAAATGCCTAGGCTTCGGCTTGCGCAGGCGGCGACTTCACCTTTTGCCATTCGCGCCAAACGAGCCAGATAATAACGGTATCGAGTACGCATAAAAAACCCATGGCAATAGTTGGGTGCACAATCAGCAGGTAGATTTGGTACCCCAAGAATACCGTCAGCGCTACTAGCGCCCATGGATAGGCCCATAGCTTCTGACGGAGCAGCGCAATTACCAGCCCAACCTTTACCAGGCCGTGCGTCAGCAAAAAGAGAATAACAAACAGGTTGTGGCCCTGCGCCAGTTCGGTGCCATAGCGCAGAATATGTGTCGCCACAAAATCATGCGGCTCATCATTCAGTTCGCTCGAGGTCAGCCAGCGCGTGAGGTGCATAATCGCGTGGCCAGGCACGACAGCCAGTAACAAACCACCGATCAATTCGGCCGCACCGTTCAGACCTTTTAGGATAATACCTATCTCAAACGTCTTGTCGAGCAGTGATTTGGGATGAAACCAGGCCATGTTCTTAACTATACCATCCGGCGACGCCGGGCCAGCGTTTGTTACAAACTTTTCGGGCTATTTCTCCTGGGCGCCTTCAGCTGCTTTTTCGGCTTCTAGGCCTTCGGCGGCTTCGCCGGCGTTAACATCAGCCGTAGCTTCTTCTTCAGTTGCATCGCCGCCAGCGGCGTCGTTTGCTGCTTGAAGAGCACTCGGCTCAAAGACGGTTGCCAAGGGGTGCGAAGGATCGGTTTTGATCGTCACACCATCAGGCACAATCAAGTCGGCTACGGTCACGTGGTCGCCCACTGCTGCCAGAACTTCGCCGTTAAACAGCAGCTCGTCTGGCAACTTGCTCGGCACGGCTTCTACCTCGACAACATCGAGCTGGTGCAACACCACCAGGCCAGCGCGCTCGGCCGGCGTGGCGTCGTTACCTTCATCAAATTTGACGTGCACCGGCACTTCGGCTTCGACCTTTTCGTTGGCTTTGACGGCATTAAACACCACGTGGCGCAGCTGCTGCTTGCGTGGGTCTACGTCAACATTCTTAATAAGCGCAGTAAAATGCTTGTCGCCGGCCTTGAGTGTTACCGGGTGGTGCTTGCCTGCCGCGTGATACGCCTTGGCCACTTCCATGTAGTTTCCGGAAACGTGCAGCGATTCCTTGCCGTGGTCGTGAATCACCGCTGGCACCAAGCCATCGTTGCGTAGTTGTTTAACTGCCTTACCGGTCACGGTGCGGGCTTCGAGTTTCAGTATAATTTCGTCCATAAATATATCCTCCTTTGGAATCCCAGCCTGTCTTCAGTATAGCATGCTATAGTTAAAGAGATGAATCTGACGCATTTGATCCAAAGCGGCGGGCTGTTCCTGGTAGCGGCTTTTGTGTTTGGCGAGTCGGCGCTGTTTATCGGCTTAGTGCTGCCAGGCGACACGTTGCTGATTAGCGTGGGCATTTTGGCCGCGCAAGGCAAGCTGCCGCTGGTGCTCAGCATTGCTGTCATTGCCTTTGCAGCGATCCTGGGTGATAACACCGGTTATCAAACCGGCCGGGTGATGGGTAAACGCTTATTCCATAAGAAGGACAGCGTTATTTTCCGGCAAGAGTACGTAACAAGGGCCGAAAAGTTCTACGAGAAATACGGCAACAAGACCATGCTGCTCAGCCATTTCATTCCGTTTGTGCGCAGTTTTGCGCCGATGGTCGCGGGCGTTGCTAAAATGCCGTGGATTCAACTCTTTACCTACGTAAGTATTGGCGATATCGTGTGGGCGGTTAGCATTACCTTGATCGGGTATTGGTTTGGTAGCCGTATTCCCAATCTTGACCACTATATTTTGCCGACGCTCGTTGGTGTTGTGATCTTGAGCTTTGGCCCTACCCTCTGGCATCTTTTCGGTGATGCCGAAACCCGCCGTCGCCTATTCGCCAAGCTCCGCCGGCGTCACGAAGCAGATTAGCGCTGGGCGGCCAGCGCGCGTCGCTATCCGAATCGGACAATTAACTTAGCATGTGCTTTAAGAACTGGCCGGTGAAGCTGGCTGGGACGGTGGCGATGTGCTCTGGGCTGCCAGTGGCTACCACTTGGCCGCCGCCATTGCCGCCTTCCGGGCCCATATCGATGAGATAGTCGGCGTTCTTGATAACATCTAGGTTGTGTTCAATGATCACCATGCTATTGCCGGCGTCGACGAGTGCGTGCAGTACGTGCAGTAGCTTGGCAACGTCGGCCATGTGCAGCCCAGTAGTCGGCTCGTCCAAGATATAGATGGTGCGTCCAGTGGGGCGTTTGGATAGTTCTGTGGCCAGCTTGATGCGCTGGGCTTCGCCGCCGCTCAAAGTGGTAGCTGATTGACCAAGGCCGATATAGCCAAGGCCCACGTCGACTAACGTTTGCAGCTTGCGGGCAATCGCCGGCTGATTCTCAAAAAACTCCAGCGCTTGCTCACAGGTCATTTGCAAGATGTCGCTGATGGTTTGACCTTTGTAGTGGATCTCCAGCGCTTCGCGGTTGTAGCGCTGGCCATGGCAGACTTCGCAGGGCACATACACGTCCGGCAGGAAGTGCATTTCGATCTTGATAATGCCGTCGCCGGCACAGTTCTCGCAGCGGCCGCCCTTCACGTTGAAGCTAAAACGACCGGGGCCGTAGCCGCGCAGACGAGCTTCTGGCGTGCTAGCGAACAGTTCTCGGATTGGTGTGAATAGACCAGTGTAGGTTGCTGGGTTAGAGCGCGGCGTGCGGCCGATGGGTGACTGGTCAATAATAATCGCTTTGTCGAGTTCTTTGATGCCCTCGATGTCGTCGTGCCGCCCAGGCACGGTGTTGGCGCGCATCAGCCGCGCTTGCAGCTCTTTGGCTAGGATGTCGTTGATCAGGCTCGATTTGCCCGAACCGGACACGCCGCTCACCACCACCATTTTGCCGAGCGGGATTTCTACGTCGATGCCGCGCAAGTTGTTCTCGCGTGCGCCTTTAATGAGCAGGCTTTTGCCGTTGCCGCTGCGCCGCTTTTTGGGGACGGCGATAGTCTTTTTGCCCGACAGATACTGCCCGGTGATGCTCTCCGGCGATTTCTCTACCTCGCTGGGTGTGCCAGCCGCTACCACATGGCCGCCGTGCACGCCAGCGCCCGGGCCAATGTCCAACAGGTAATCGGCGGTGCGAATGGTGTCTTCGTCGTGTTCTACCACTAACACCGTGTTACCAAGGTCGCGCAGGTGTTTAAGAGTCCGGATGAGCCGCGCGTTGTCGCGTTGGTGCAGCCCAATGCTCGGCTCGTCCAGCACGTACAGAACGCCTTGCAGGCCGGAGCCAATTTGCGTAGCCAGGCGAATGCGCTGGGCTTCGCCGCCGGATAGCGTCGTGGCGCCGCGCAGCAGACTCAAATAATTGAGGCCGACGTCTTGCAAGAACGTCAGCCGGGCGTCAATCTCTTTCAGTATCAGCCGGGCAATGTGCATGTCTTTATCGCTCAGTTGGAGGTTTTGGAACAGTGTCACGGCATCATCGATCGACAGCTGGCAAATGTCCATGATAGAACGATCGGCCACGGTAATCGCCAGCACCTCTGGCTTTAGGCGCAGGCCCTTGCAGGCGTAGCAGGGCTTCTCCTGCATGAAGCGCTCGATGTCGTTGCGCATAAACTCGCTCTCGGTTTCTTTGTGGCGGCGTTCCAGGTTCGGAATCACGCCCTCGTAGGTCGTTTCAAAGCTGCGGCCAGCGCCCAAGGACACGCGGTATTTCTCATTGCCAGTACCGTAGAGGATTTTGTCGAGGTCGTCTTTCTTGAGCTGGCCGGTGGGCACGTGTAAGCTAAAGCCGTAGCGATCGGCGACAGCCTGCATTTTCTTCATATACCAAGCGTCGGCGTTGACACGGTTGAAGGGACGAATGGCGCCTTCGGCAATCGTCAGCCGGCCGTTGGGGATGACCAGCTCCGGGTCAACTTCCAAACGCGAACCTAGGCCCGTGCACACTGGACAGGCGCCGTGCGGGCTGTTAAAGCTGAAGGTGCGCGGTTCCAGCTCGGGGATAGCGATGTCCGGGTGGTCGATGCAGGCGTACATCAGGCTGTACTGGTACTCTTCATTCTTATCGGCATCGAGCACGCGGGCTTTGCCATCGGCGGCTTCCAGGGCCTGCTCCACGGACTGCGCCAGCCGCGTTCGACTGGCTTCGTCGTTGACTAAGCGGTCGATTACTACTTCGATGGTGTGCTTGTAGTTTTTGTCGAGCGTCGGGAATTCATCCAACGCATAGACCACGCCGTCTACGCGGGCCCGGGCAAAACCGGCACGCATATACTGCTCCGGGATATGCTCGAAGGCGCCTTTTTTATCGGTAACTACCGGCGCGAGAATCATCAGGCGTGTGCCTTCCGGCAGCGCCGCCACCTGATCGACAATGTTAGCAGTGGTTTGGCGGGTAACCGGCTTGCCGCACACCGGGCAGTGTGGCACGCCGACGCGGGCAAACAGCAGGCGCAGATAATCATAAATTTCGGTCACCGTCGCCACTGTGGAACGCGGGTTGCGGCTGGTCGATTTTTGGTCAATGGAGATTGCCGGGCTGAGGCCATCGATCTGGTCGACGTCCGGTTTCTCCATGAGTCCGAGGAACTGGCGGGCGTAGCTGCTCAGCGATTCCACATAGCGGCGCTGGCCTTCGGCATAAATGGTATCAAAAGCCAGGCTGGACTTGCCCGAGCCGGACAGCCCAGTCACTACCACTAACTTGCCGCGCGGCAGCTCCACATCAATATTCTTGAGGTTGTGCTCGCGCGCACCCTTCACCACAATCGAATCACTCATAAAACAGAGTAATTATACCCGAAAACGTGCGGGCAAACTAGTCTCGCCAAAATGAATCGGCATTGAGCGCGGTGTCGATCTTGCGACGAGCGCCGTCACGCACCACACTACGCTCTTTAATCTTGAGCAGGCGAACTGCCATATTGTAGATGCCGCGCTGGCGATCGGTGCCCGATTCTAACGCCAGCCGGCCTTGTGTGGCAAGCAGCTGCACCATGTCGTCGCGGGCGGTGTCAATTTCGTGTAGCGCCGCCTTAGTGGCGCCGCCGTGCGCCAGCAGAATTGACGTCGCGTAGGTGGGGACTCGGCCTTCTACTTGGCCAAGCAGCCCACTGCCGTGCCGCAGCACACCGCCAATGTTGCCAAGCCGCTCGGCGGCTTCTTGGCCCTTCTCGTAGTTGCCGGGGTTCTCGGGATCCCAGGCGTACGTATGGTCGAGTACCAGTAACGCTGCGCCCCGGCCCAGCTCCGAAGCCACTGCCAGGCGCTGATCCTCTATACGCGGCGCGATGTGTCCGAGCGAGTATTGCCGGTCAACCGCTCGCGCAATGTCCACTAGGTCAAAATCCAGGCTGGCTTTGAGCGGTTGATTGTTGGCGAGATCGAAACGCTTGTGCAAATATGCCGCCAGGTCAAAAGCGGTTCGCTGCAGCGGCGTGCTCCGCACGACTTCGTACGGCTCGTCCTGGCTGCCGTTGGCCAGTAGATAACGGACACCGCTGTACAGCTCTTCTGCTCGATCGCCGGTAGCAATGGCGTTCTCGGAGGTAGCAGCATAGTCGCGACTGGCGGCATCGAGCACGCCGGCCAAGCCCATGGTCAGTGTGCTGCGCACGGCTATTTCGCGGCGCTGCGTCTGCGGGGCCTGATCGCCTGCATTATAAATATCGCCCAGGTAATTTCCCCAAGCACCAAGCATCGCCCGGCCAAACTCACTAAGCAATGCGGGAAACGGCACAGTATTTCGAAACCACGGCTGCATGGCTTGGCGTAGCTCCGGGTCCATTACTTCGTCCGTTCCTGGAATGCCGTACAAATCGTTGTGGCTCCCCCGCAAACCACCCCACTTTTCTGGTAAAAAGTAGTCCTTGCTCACTTGCGCTAGATATCCTTCGTATGGGCCATGACTCATAAGGTTAATTTTGCCATAAATACACAAAACACACAACCATAAGCACACATAGAATGTTATTGATTAATAAGCAATTACGTGTAGAATAAGAATTAATTATTCAAGGTGGCGGTATGTCAGATTTTATTGTTCTGGGCCTTATTCCAGGCACCCAAGTTGAAATGACATTTACGCTCTGGTTGCTCAGCACCAGCGTCTTGTTGGCGCTGCTCGGCAGCTGGGTGCTGTGGCGATCAATTGGCTTTCGTTTGTCTGTACAGGCGCTGCTGCTACAGGCCGCTATGCGGCGTCGATCTCTGGCATAATACTTTCGCCGTATAGGCGTAGCTCTTCGAGCAAGTATTCTTGGTGGCCAGTTAAGCCGCCCCGGGCGGCGACTTCTTGTAGCCTGGCAAAGTACTTGGCCAGTCGGCTGTTCTGCCCGCCGTCCAGTAGCTTCTTGATGCGGAGCTGCTCCCACGTTTGACGCTCTTCGCTGGTTAGGCTTCCCGGATAATTACGCGCCTTATACAGCGGTAATAGAGCGTCCAACCGATGGTCTTTAAACTGCAGTTCCAAGCCGCTCAGCTCCTCCGGCGCGGCAGCACGCACCACGCTCATGGCTTGTTTGTCTTGCGTCTCAAAAAAGCCATCATACAGTTGGCTGTCTACGTCTTTTTGGTCGCTAAACAGGCGAGCTTGCTGCTGTTTCTCGAGGATTTCGGCGGCTTTGCAGAGTTTGTCCACGAATGTCGTGTCTTTTTGAAGCATGGCGTGGTGTTTCTTGATAACTGCCAGGTCTAGTTTGAGTCGCTGTTTGCTGGCGTCGTCTAATACGCCAAGCGGCGCCACCGCCGGACAGTGATTAAACTGCAGCGTTTTGACCGGCAGGCGCGGCTCGGCATTGTCTTTTTTCCAGCGCCAGCCGTCAGCGAGTTGTTCCGGCGTTTTGCTCAGCCAGGCGGTTGGGTCCTGCCGCAGGTCATAGACATATACGGAGCCTTGTCGGTTGGGCTGCGGGCAGACCTGGACCGCTACAGTAGTTTTTTCGAACTCGCTGGGATATTGCCCGCTGGCGTAGACGAACGGTTCGTGCTTTTCGACTAGAGCGGCGATCTTCTTTTTGTCGCGCATGTCGAACAAGTACATAAACAATTTGTTTTGTTTGTCGTGAATTAGCCGAGCGACGGCAATCGTTGCCTCCACATCACTCAGCGCATCATGGGCGTGCTCATGATCGAGCTTGTTGAGGGCGGTGAGCAATTCCAAGCGGTTGGTCGGCTTACCATGAGTATCGAACGGCCACTCGATGCCCTCCGGTCGCAGCGCCCGGGTCATGCGTACCACGTCCAGCAGATCCCACTTGCCCCTGTTCTCTTGCCATTGCCATTCGTACGGGTCGTAGAAGTTGCGGTAGTGCAGATAGCGCATAAACTCGTCGTCAAAACGGATGGTATTAAACCCGAGAAAAATAGTGCCCGGCTGCGCGATCTCGCCCTCAAACTGGCGCAGGAACTCAGCCTCGGTTATACCGTCCTGCAGGGTGGCTTGCGGGGTGATGCCGGTCATCAGCACCGCGTCGATATCGGGCAGCACGTCGTCGGTTAGTTTGATAAGCACGTTAACTGGATCGCCCAGCTTTTTTAGCTCTAGATCGGTTCGCTGACCAGCAAACTGCATAATCCGTGCTCCGGAGGGGCTAAAACCACTCGTTTCCAGGTCGTAAAAGAAAAAGCTGGCAGACATTGCTACCAGTCTAGCAGATTTTGATTGCGCCTAGGACGGATTACGGCTTATGGACGCGCAGGAGTCCAAGCACGGCTTGCGCGGCGGTCCGGCGGGGCGCCGCCGGTTGCGACTCTTGGCCTTGGGGTCTTTCTGCACGCTTTGTACCGAGTGCGTAAGCCGCTTGTAAAAACTGTTCCAGGCCGAGCTTATCCTTTGGTCCCAGCTGTTTTGTCGGGCCCGCATCGTGGTCGCCCAGCTTGTGCTGCATCCAGGTGCCCGCCCAGACTATCTCGTTACCATCGGGATCTACGCCCTGTAGCATAGTTGCGCTGGTACCAAAGCGAGTTTCGGGCGTGCTCGGGCCGCTAGGCATAGCCCGTTCACGGGTCATGACCACTCGATCGCCCTCTTGGTGTAGCCCCACATCCCAACCCTCAAAGGAGAAGGCTTGTTCCGCTGGAAAGGTCAGCCCGGTGCTCGCCGGTGGCAGTTCGGCAGTACCTTGCTGCAGCGCAGTCATAAGTGCTACCGCTGTCGGGTAGGTCTCTGTAACGCGTGCTGCAGCCTCTGCTGCCCTAGCGTGTTCACTCATAGTGCTGTTATTATAGCACTAATGCTTCATAATTGCTAGTGTGACAAATATCACGTCTAGTACATAAATTCGCCGTTGCTGATACGCACCGAATCACCGGGGTTGATTCCCTGGCGAATGAGTTCATGCATGATGCCCATCTTGCGCATAATGTCACGTAGTCGCTCTACGCCGGCAGGGTTATTAAAGTCAGTGCGTAACGCAAAACGCTCAATTTTGGCGCCGCGCACCACGTAGGCGTCTTCTTCGCGCACCACTTGCCAGACATCGCTTTCGTCTTCCAGAGTGAGTACCGGTACGGCGGGCGCTGCAACCGCGGCTTCGGCCGTTCGCTCCTTGATGCGTTCGTCCTCAACTAACTGATAGGTAGCCCGCAGCAATTCCGGGATGCCCTGTTTGGCGCTGGCCGAGATAGCAAAAAACTGCGTATCTTTTGGCGCGACCTTTTTGAGCTTAGTAAGCTGGTCTTTGATAATATCACCGTCCAGACCTTCAATTTTAGTCAGTACGACGATCTGCGGACGAGTAGACAGGTCAATTTTATAGGCACGGAGTTCGTTCTGGATGGTTTGATAGGCGGCGGCAATGTCATCTTGATAGGCGTCGACTAAGTGCAACAGCATAGCCGTGCGCTCCACATGGCGCAGGAATTCGTCGCCCAGGCCTTTGCCGCTCGCTGCACCTTCGATCAGGCCGGGAATATCAGCAAACAGCAAACTGCCTTGCTTATCTATGTCCACGACGCCAAGGTTGGGCGTCAGCGTTGTAAACGGATAATCAGCAATCTCTGGCCTGGCGTTGCTGATAACGCTCAGCAGCGTGGACTTACCGGCGTTGGGCAGCCCAACCAAGCCGACATCGGCGATCATTTTCAATTCCAGCTGCACGGTGTGCGCTTCGCCCGGCTCACCCTTTTCGGCGATGCGCGGTGTTTGGCGCCGGCTGCTCACAAAATGAGCATTACCAAAGCCACCTTTGCCGCCCTTGGCAATAACCGTTTTTAGGCCGTCTTCGGCCATGTCAGCCAGGATAACTCCGTTCTCGTCGATAGCCACCGTACCCACCGGCACCAGCACTTCGAGGTTGGACGCACTTTTGCCGTGCTTTTTGGATTTGGCGCCGGGCGCACCGCTCTCAGCGACCAACTCTTTCTGGAAACGAAAACTGGCCAGCGTGTTCTGGTTGCGGCTAGCCACCAACACCACGTCGCCGCCATTGCCGCCGTCGCCGCCATCAGGACCGCCTTTGTCCACGAATTTCTCGTGGCGCCAGGCGACCACGCCGTTGCCGCCGTCGCCGGCCTGTACCATAACTGTTGCTTTATCGACAAAACTCATAGCTGTATTAATTAAAACATGTTTTGTAGCCAGGGGTAAATCGAGTTATGTAAGATCGACCAAGATTATACTTAGTAAATAAACGTATAGCCGCCGGTTTGGTCAACCGGGATGAGCTTCCAGTCGATGACGCGCCAGCCGCCGGTTGGCGTGGAGTTGGTCATGGAGACCTGGCCATAGGAGTTCATCTCTGACACCCAGAAACTGCCGTCGGCATTAACCATCTCTACATACGCCACGTGCCCAGGCGCAGCGCTGTGCTTGACGGCTACGGCGCCGACTTGCGGCGATGGGCCGGTAGGAATGCCGAAGCTCGCGGCTAGTACCGCCCAGGTGTTGGCGTTGCCAAGGTCTGACGGCACCGGATTGCCAGCCGCAGCCCGACGGTTGGCCACGTACCAAGTACAGAATCCGTAATCGTAGCCGTTGTAGGGGCCGTAAATCGCGGTGAGCGCAGCAAAGGTTACGACCACGGGCTGCTGGCCGTTCGGGACGAGAATACGCTCGCCCACTTGCAAACCAGATAGCTCGATGTCGTTGACCTGAATAATCTGGTCTTTGTTGGCCCGGAACTTGCTGGCCAAGCTATCCACCGTGTCGTTCTTGCCCACGGTATAGACAATGCCATTGATCGGTGGGATCAGCAGGCTCGTGCCGGCGTTGACGTTGTTGCCGCTTAAACTGTTAGACCACATGATGCTATCGGAAGTCACGTTGAACTTGGCGGCGATGCTCGCCACCGTGTCACCCGGCGCCACCACATATGTCTTGATGTCTTTGTTGCTGGCAAACGTGGTGGCCACGGCCTGCGGCTTGGCAACTACGGCGATGTCGGCAGAGGAATTGATGAGCCCAGCGCGTACGCTCTGCGCCTGGTTGATAACACCTGATGTTTCGGGTAAAGCGGCGGCCAGCGCCACATTGGCAGCCGCATCGGCGGCCGACAGTTGGTCGAGCGGGGCACCGCTGCTCTCTGGACTAGAAGACGTAATTGCCTGGCTCTGGAGCACCTGCCCGCCAGCGCCACGCAACAGAAACAGGCTGACGCCAGCTAGCAGCAGCACGTTCATCCCAATAATTGCGGTGCGTACCAAACGCTTGCTAGCCAGCAAGCGTTTGATTAAACGGCGCGCACGCTTCCGGCCGCCTAGTCGATGACCAGCCTGTAGCCTTGCAAGCACACCTTGTTGTAAGCCGTTACTAATAGCGAATCTCCGAAATAGCACTAGTCGTCTCCATCGGGAGTTAACTCTCTAGTGCCACGTGCCTTAGTATAGCAAATTCTGCGCTTTTTTTGCAGCCATCAGCACTTCTCTACGCTGCTACTGGTTGCAAAGCTTATGGCAGTACTGCGCCGTAGCCGCTTCGTGCTCTTCTAGCGTGTTCGAAAAGTGCGTGACTCCGTCGTCGCCAGTCACAAAATAGAGATAATCGGTAGCAGCCGGATGGGCCACAGCCAGCAGCGCGCTGGCATTGACACTGCTAATTGGAGTAGGCGGCAGGCCGGTGTGGATGAGCGTATTGTACGGGGAGTCGTAGGCCAGTGACGGCGCCAGCCCGGCCGCGATCGAACCGTAATAGGCAGTCACATCCGAACCGAGTGGCATGCCAAGGCGCAACCGCTTGATGAACACTTGCGCCGCCTGGGCGCGATCCGTTTGGGTAGACACTTCCTGCTGGACAATCGATGCCAGGGTTAGTCCCTGGTAAGTGCTGAGGCCCTCGGCCGCATAAGCGCTGCGCAAGTCCGGCGTCAGCTGGTTATTCATCTCCTTAAGCGACTCGCTGACAATCTCTGCCGCAGTGGTGGTTGAATCTTTTTGATAGGAATCGGGATACATGTAGCCCTCCAGCGAGGCGCCGGCTGGTTTGTCCACCAGTGCCGGATTGTCTGGATACGTCGCCGGGTTAAGCGCGGCGTCGACATCTTGCTTACTAAAGCCGTAATTGATGAGGCTGCTACGGATTTGGTCGAGGCGTTGGCCCGGCAGAATTGTCACTAGGTTGGTAGCCACTTTGCCGTGCGTGAGCTGCGAAACTATGTTTGGCACGCCCTGGCTAGCCACAAACGAGTAGGTGCCGGCCTCCAGTTGGTCGCGGACGTTTTTGCTGCTCACATAGAGTTTAAAGGCCCAGCTGCTGCGGATGAGATGAGCCGACTTCAGCTGCGCGGCAATCGCGTCTACCGTCGTGCCGGGCGCAATTGTAATGAGCTGCGCCAGTCCACTGTTACTGTCGACTGGTTTGAGATCTTCAAAGTAGGCATGGCGCACAAAACCAGTGGCGATAGCGAGCATGGCCAGCAGCCCAACCAGGCCGATCAACAAACGCTTCGGCCAGCGCCGCTTGGGAGGTCGAACGGCGTATCTCATGCTGTAGTCTCCGGCTCTGGGCGATGCAAAAAGTCGTCCAAAATATAGGTGGCGCTGAGCGCGTCGATGTCGCCCTTAGCATACGGCTTGCCGCGGCGGATCAGCTCAGCCTCGGCCTGGCGTGAGGTGAGGGCTTCGTCCTGCCATTCCAGCGGCAGCGTGATATGCTTTTGTAATTCGGCAGCAAACTGTTCTACATAGGTGGTTTGAGCGGTATGCTGGCCGTCCAGCCCGCGCGGCAGTCCCACAACTAACGCGCTAGCCTGCTGCTCGACTGCTAAAACGGCTAAGCGTTCAAAAATGGTATCGTCGTGTATAAGTGTAGTGAGCGGCCGCGGCAGGCGCGTTTCAAAGCTGGCAGTCGCGATGCCGATCCGCCGTTCGCCCACGTCTAGCGCAAGCAGCGTGTCAGTCGTTTTATGGGTTGGCGCTTGCATTGCTGGAAGTCTTGGCGGGAGCCTTTGGTTTCTCGACAGTCACCGTGATTTTGGCAGTGCTCTTCGGGATAGCGCTGACCCAGAACGGGCTGTAGGAGACGTTGACGCTGGTCACGCCCGGGTACTGCTTAATCACTGCTTCGGCATCGCCAGCCTTTTTACCGGCAATTTGCGATTTGATCTGCGCCACGTTGAGATCCGAACCGGCGACCACGGTAGTCTGGAAAGTAACGTTCGCCCCATCCGCCACTTGGTTCTGCAATCCAAATACGGCGTTGCCAAGCCCGTAGTCCAGAATTGACTGTTTACTGGTGTCGATTTTTTTGTCGACATCGGCAGCGACGAGCTTCTGCAGGTCACTTTGGCTGACGCCCAGCATGGTGTAGGAAATGGTTTCGTTCACGGTGACGCTATCGGCTTGGTCGCCGAGGTTGGCGCTGGTCTTGGTTTGCGGAGCGCCGGTGTTAAACGTCTCGACCACCGGGTAGAGACCTTTGGCGATCAAACCATTCTGTAGGTCGGTTTTGATACTGGCGGTATCCTGAGTGCCAATTTTTTGGGTAGCGCTATCGATGTCTGCCTGAACTACCACGCTTACCACATTGTCTGTACCGCCGCTCATCGCCGCACTCGAGCTGGCCGATACATCTGACCGCCCTGAAACTGCGAAGCTGCTGGCGCCGATATTGTACTGCGAACCGCCGGTCTGGGCCGTGACTGCCGTACTGCCAGACGACTGATAGGTACACTTGCCATGGGCAATAACCGGTACAAACGTGGTGTTGGCCTGCGTAATAAATGTAAGGCTGCTGGCGCTGAGGGCCGTGCCAGCCGGCACGTCATTTGGCACGTTGGCGCTACAGGCGCCGGCAGACATAGCTACGCTTCCCGTGGCTTTGGTGCCGTTATTTTGTTTGCCGGTGGTGGGGACTTGCTGGCTAAGCGTTTTTTGCTCGCTTTGTTGGGTGGCGGGGACAGTAGCGCTGACTGGATCGAGCTTGGTGCCCGGGTCGGTCTTCAGGGCTAGCACCATGCTGCTGTCGATACTTTGGCTGTCGGTTTTGATATCGACTTTGGCTTTTGGCAGCACTTTGGCCGCCACCACACCGCCCACTAGCAGCACGATGAGCAGGGGCACAATGAGCAGCATTACCAATCGGAAACGGTTAAAGTTCGGTATCTTAAAAGCTTTGTCTTTGGGCTTTTTGGCTTTCTTGCCGTCTGCGGCGTCGTCGCCCGGTTCGGGGCCATCGCCGTCGGCTGCGTCGTCTTCGTCGCCTAGCTCAATAGTGTCGTCGAGATCGTCCATAAGCGCCGCACTGCTAGCTAGCTCGCCCACGGCTTTGGTTTTGTCGATTGGTGTGTCGGCGACGGCGTCGCTATCATCGGCATCATCGGCCACGCTATCTATCTCGTCCTCGTCGTCCTTGGCTGCGGCTTCGGCCACATCCGGCACCTCGGGTTTGGTCTGCAAACTTTTTGATACGTGCAGGCCGATATTACCGGCTAGCGGCAGCAAATTGGGATCAGCGGTAATCAGCACGACATTCTTTTTGACTTCGTCGGCGCTGCGCTTCAGTAGCTTCATATTGACCACGCTCTGCAGCACTGCGGCGCGCTTGGGCAGCACCAAAGCCACGATTTTGCTTTTGCTGGCCTGGACTTTATCGATAATACTGGTGATCTCGTCGTCAACGTCGATATAAATAACGTCTTTAGCGTGTGCGGCCGTACTCATACCCGAAGCATCCTCTCAATCTTGTCGCGGACCGAGCCGCCTTTATCGGGCGACACCGAGAACTGTAGCGTGTCCAGTCCAACGCGCAGTAGTCCCATTGCTGTTATGAATGTATGGTCGGCTACGTTGCCAGTTTTGTCAATAATCCCCACGACTTCGTCGGGATGAATGTGCTGAACGCTGGGTTTCTTTGAAAACGGCAGCTCTGCGTACCAGTTGGTGCTCTCTAGTTTGTCCATTAGAAGATCCAGGCTGGAGCCGCCGCCGCACAGTAGCAGCTTATGCGGTAAATGGTCCACTTTGGGGAATTCACCCAATGCCAGCTCCACACCGCTCATCCAGACATCCAACGTCTTCTTGAGGGCGCCTTCCACGGCCGCTTCTTTGTCTTTGGCAACTTTACCTTCGCCGAGGCCAATCTTGAGATTTTCTGCCTGGGAGAACTCCACGTTGAGTTCGCGCTCGACGGAACGAGTGAAGGCCCGGCCGCCAATGCCAAACATTTTGGTGCCTTGCAAACCGCCATCGGTAATGACGGCGATATCGGTCGTGCCGCCGCCGACGTCCATGAGCACGGCGTTCATGCTGGCGCTGGTGTCATCGCCAATTACCGAGCGGGCCACAGCAAACGGCTCAGCCGCTACCGCCAAAAGGTCGAGGTCGAGCTGCTGGGCAGTGCGCTCCAGCGCGCCAATGTGGATCATCGGCGCAAATGCGGTGTAGAGCTGCACGACTACTTCTTTGCCCTGAAAGCCGATGGGGCTGGTCACTTTGTAGCCGTCGATCTCGATGCCCACCAGCGCGCTGTTCACTAGCCGCACGGCTACTTCTTTGCCGCCCAGCTCCCAGGCTAGTTCTTTTTTGGCTTTGGCTTCGGCGCGAGCCTGCACCAGTTTTACGATGCGTTCCATCTCGGTTAGATCGAGCGGCTTGGTGCCATCTTTGCGCGCCACGCGTACGGTGGTCGTGGTGCCCTTTACCAGTTCGCCGGCAATGCCAATAACCGCAGTGCGCGCCGATACGCCAGCTTGCTGCTCCGCGGCCGACAGCGCTTTATCGCAGTTCTCTACCACGCCCGCAATATCAGCGATAGCGCCGGCTTGCATATCGCTCAAGTTTTGACGTTCGCGGGCGGCACCAATAATCTCTACACCTTCGGGCGTGACGTGTCCAATCAAGGCTTTTACAAACTCGGTGCCGATGTCCAGGCCCACGATGTATTGTTCGGCCTCGTCCTTTTTGGCATTTTCGGCCACTTTGGCATTCACCTCAGAAGCCTTGGCGGCAACTTTGCCAGCCATACCCTGCAGAGAACCTTTGAGCTTATCAAGCATAATCGCCATTTATTATAGCACGCAGCTCGGTATCTCTAGCTATAAAACCGGCAAGCTACAGTTTTTATGCAGCTACTGCGTGCTTTTGCACGACTTGCCGGTAGCGCGCCAAGTAGCGTTTGGCGAGCACCGCTGCCGAAAACTTTTTGATGACCGAATCGCGACAAACCTGTGGGTCAATTTGGTCTACAAGCGTCATGTAGTGTTTGAATTCTTCGCGGTCTTGCGCCAGAAAGCCGTTGATACCATGCTCGATAATCTCTGGCAGCGCGCCACGCGCCATTGCCACCACGGGCGTGCCGCAGGCCAGCGCCTCGATCGCCACCATGCCAAACGGCTCCTCCCACTGAATTGGAAATAGCAGCGCGCGGGCGCGGCCAATGAGGCCCATTTTGTGCTCGCCGCTCACGTCGCCCACGTTTTCAATTGAACCGTTTAATAAGTGCGGGAAAATCTCATCGCTGTAGTAGCGAAAATCGGCCACGCCACGGTACTTGCTCAGCGGATTGGCCAGCTCCAAAAGCACCTTTTTCGGCTCAGTAATGCCCACCACCGAGCCAGCCATTTTAAGCTTGTACCCAAGCTGCTGGCAGGCCCAAATGGCAATCGCCTGACCTTTGTCCGGATGGAACCGCGCAAGCGTCATAAAATAATCACCCTTCTTCGGCTGAAACGGAAAATCGCAGACATTCACGCAGTTATGGACCACTTGCAGCATGCGGTGTTTCAGCTCTTTCGGCGCGGTGCTTGCTAGGGCGCGCGAGATTGGCACAAAATACAGTTTGCTGGCCTTACCAAACTGGCGCCACATCGGCGTATTGTCTGGTGTGCCGGCGTCCATACTATCTTTTGTGCTAAACGGCGGCCCGTGAATGGTGTGAATAATCGGCGGCAAGTCGCGGTGATTGGCAAACACTAACGGTCCGATAAAACCATTGTGGTCATGGATAACATCAAACGTGCCGTCTTCTTCAATTTTACGGATAGCGTACATGAGGTGAGCTACCGAAATTGGCATGGAATCGTACTGTGGTTTGTGGATATGGTCGTACTGACCGTCTTCGTAGAGATAGTGCTTTTTGGTTGCCGGTACAGTCGAGCTGCCAACGGTGAACAGCTCCACCTGAGCACCAAGGCGCAATAGCTCTGGCACCAAAGCATGAATCACGTTTTCTATGCCACCGTATCCGTTCGGCGGAATCGAGAGCCACGGCGGTGCAATCATCGCCACCCTTAGTGCTGCGTTACCACTCACTGTTCTCCACCTTCCACAATGTCCACCTTATTGTCCCAACAGAAAAGTGCTACAAGTCCCTCAGTCCTTATAACATAGTATAGAGTAAGCCGGCGGGCCTTACAAGTGCAGCCCGCAAGCCTCGGCAATGGCAGCTACATGTTTTTGGCTTAAGATGTCTTTTTCCAAATGGCGAACCGACTCGTTGACCGGCAGCAGCGGACCGCTATTGTAGCGGGCGTTGACCATGTTGAGCACCGCCGAGATCGTCCACGCCTGGCCCGGCTCCGGCAAATTAGCGGCGCCAAAATCGTGGAACGTAGGCTCGTCGGGGTTCTCTTGGCGGTAGTGATATTTGGGGTGGTTGTGGGCATCTACAAAAAAGAACTCATAAAATTCGCCGGCTTGAGCCACGGCGTGCAGGACGCAATTTTCCAGCAGCGCAGCGAGCGTATAAAAACCGTGTTTTTTGAGGCCGTCGGCGATGCGGTGGGTCTGCTTGGGCCAGGTTACTAAACTGCCGTGGTAATCGGCAAACGATACTAACTTGGCGTGCTTACGGGCTCGGACACGCAGGCCGGCCGCGGTTAAGAACTCTTGACTAAACAACTGGCGGACAATGCCTTCGATATACGGCCAGGCCACTTGGTGTGGAATGCGGCTAAAAAAGTCAGTTTCTAGCAGTAGTGCCGGATTGGCGGTAAAGGTGGCCACACGGCGTTCGGCGCCAGACTCACTGCGGTCTAGGCCCATGCAAAAGTACTTTTCGTGTGGCATCCAGAGCTTGTCGAGCGCGGTGTCGAGCACGGTGTTGGCCAGTTGGCGCCAAGCGGCAGCTTCGGTTTCGTCGGCGGCCACGAGCTCGGCGGCGGCGTTGAGCGCGTCGTAGGCGTAGCCCTGGAGCTCCACGGCCGCGATGCCGCCATCGGCGTTAGCCGTCGTGCCATCCAGATGCAGATAGGCCACGTTCGAGTCTTCCCAGGCTTGGTACATCAGCCCACCGGGGTTTAAACGCTTAAATTCGAACAGTCCCCAGGGCGAAGAAGTGATTTTGGCGGCCAGCCAGGCAGCAGCTTCGCGCACGACGCTACCGAGCTTGCGATGTACACCGTCGCCGCCAAGAATCTGCATATCTAGGAGCTCGTCGCCATAATTGCGGCAATAGTTGTCGACCAAACGAATAAATAGCGGTGTGGCGTCGTAGGACCCGTAGTACAGCAGTTCTTCCCGGCTGCCGCCCCACTGACTGCCGATTTTCTCCAGCACAGTGCGCGCCACTTTGGACGCCTGATGGCCGTTAAAGTGCAAACTGCGATACTCGTGGTGGATCTTACCCTGCTCTTCCTCGCTTTGCATGTTGAACTCGCGGCCTTGCAGGTGGGCAAGCAGCACGATAATTTCCTTGGCGAGCGTCGGTTGGGTGTGCAGCAAATCTTCGGCGACGGCAATGCTATCACGGCCAAAAATGGCGTACTGGTAATTTGGGCCGATGCTGGCATAGACGCCGTAGCCACGCGGGGCGCGCACCAAACCCAAAAAGTCGTGCTGCGCCTGCGGGTCATTCGAGGCGTAAAAGGCGCCTACTCGACGTTGGCGATCCGTCAAGCTTAGTTTTACCCAGTCATGAACTTCGACTGCTGACATTGCCTTTAAGTATAACGATTATGGCTAGTGGGCGCTACGTTATTGCAGGACGGCTTTGATGCGGCGGACGCCTGCCGAGCTAGCTTCTTCTTTGGTGATCTTGAAGCGTTTGCCGCCGTCTTTAAGCGTGGCTGTATGTTCCACGTGCGGGCCGCCGCAGATTTCGCGGCTGTAGTTCTCGCCGTCCGGGTCGCCCACGGTGTAGACCTTGACGGTTTCGCCGTACTTGTCGCCAAAGGCGCCCATCACGCCTGCGGCCAGCGCTTGTTTGGTGTTTTCTTCGCGCCAGCTGACTGGCCAGTCTTTGTCGATTTGCTCGTTGACGATCTTCTCTACCTCGGCGAGCTGCTCGGGTGTGACTTTTTCTGAATGACTGAAGTCGAAACGCAACCGCTCAGCGGTAATGTTGCTGCCGCGCTGGATGACGTGGTCGCCCAGCACGATGCGTAGGGCGCGGTACATCAGGTGGGTGGCGGTGTGGTACTTGGTGGTAATTTCTGAATGGTCGGCCAGGCCGCCTTTGAAGGTGCCTTTGGCGGCGGTTTGGCTGCGGGCTTTTTGCTCGGCCATGAGGTGGTCAAAATCGTGTTTCCAGTTCTCCTCCACCTCTATACCGCGCTTGTATGCCTCTTCTACACTTAGCTCTGTTGGGAATCCATAGGTATCGTACATAACAAATACATCTTCACCGGTCATGATGTATTTCTCAGGTTTTTTTATTCCCTCAAGATCCAGATCTAGCAGTTTATACAGATTCTGGATGCCCTTGCGCAGCGTTTGGCGGAAGATTTTTTCTTCTTTCACAAGCACGTCAATAACAGTTTGTTCGCGCTCGGCCACTTCTGGATAATCGCTTTTGTAGAGTTCGGTCACCACCGGCACGATATGTTCACACAGGGCTTGCTCAATGCCGAGGTCAAAGGCAAAGCGAATCGCCCGGCGTACCAGGCGTCGCATGACGTAGCCTTGAGTCTTGTTGCTGGGCACCACGCCGTCTACGGCCAGAAAGGTTGCGGCGCGCATGTGGTCGGCGATCACCCGCATGGCGGTGGTGTGGCTGTCGTACTTTTTGCCGCTCAGCGTTTCGAGCTTTTCGACAATCGGCCAGATCAGGCTAATCTTAAACATATCAGCGTCGTCGCGAGCTGCGGCGGCAATGCGCTCCAGACCGCCCCCAAAATCGACATTTTGCTTGGGCAGCTTTTCGAAGCCGTGCGCAGTTTTGACATACTCCATAAACACACTGTTGCCGATCTCCATGTAGCGGCCGCAGTCGCAGTTGACGTGGCATTTGGGGCCATACTCGGAGTTGTGTTCGATAAAATCAAACTCATAAAAGACTTCGGTGTCCGGGCCGCCTGGCTCGCCGGCCGGCATGTTGTCGATTCCCTTGCCGCGCCACCACCAGTTCTTGATGTCGTCGTAACAGAAGATGCGTTCGCCGGGCTGTATACCACGCTGATAGCCGTTTCCTTCGCTGCCGAGGTCAGCTTCTTTGGCATCAATGCCCTTCTCTGAAAATAGTTTCTTCCAGATCTCGGCGCTGGTAGTATCTCTTGGGATATCATTCTTGGCATCGCCGATAAAGCACGAAACGTACAGTTTCTGAGGGTCGAGACCTACAATATCTGTTAAGAAAGTCCAGAACCATGTGATCTGCTCTTCTTTGAAATAGTCGCCGAGCGACCAGTTGCCCAGCATCTCAAAAGAAGTAGTGTGGCGGTTGTCGCCGACTTCCTCGATATCTTGCACGCGCAAGCACGGCTGGCTGTCGGCTACCCGCGTGCCTTCAGGGTGCGCTTCACCCAATAGATACGGGATCATTGGCTGCATGCCGCTGCCGGTGAAGAGCGTGGTGGGGTCGTTTTGCGGCACGAGTAAAGCGCGCGGAATAATCGCGTGCCCGTTCTTTTTGCAAAAGTCTATATAAGCCTGGCGGATTTGTTGTGCATTCATAGTTATCCCTATTGTAACAGATAAGAAAGAGACCTGCTACGCGGAGCAGGTCTCTTGGTGAGAGCCAGGCGAGATTACCAGTTCTTGGGGTCGCCTTGGCTGCCCGCTTCGCCACCTTCTGCCGGAGCAGTTGGGTCGCTCGGAGCGGCCGGAGGAGTAGCCTCAGGCGCTGCCGGAGCTTCTGGCGCCTCAGGGGCTGCGCCCATACCGCTGTCGGGTGCGCTGCCCATACCAGCATCACTGCCGCTGTCGGCACTCATGCCCATACCAGCGTCGGCACCGCTGTCGGCTGCTGGAGCTGAGCCCATACCGCTGTCCGCAGCTGGAGGCATGCTCGCGCCCATACCGCTGTCGCTAGCGGCCGGGGCGTCGCCGCCACCCATGGCGCCGCTATCGGCAGGTGGCATCGCACCGCCCATACCAGCGTCAGCGCTGGGTTGTGCACCCATTCCGCCAGCGTTGTCAGTTGGTTGACCCATTGCTGGGGCTGCGCCCGATGTAGCCGCATCATCCTTTTTGTCGTCGTCGTGACTGAAGAGGCCCATAAGCCCTCCTTCTACCTTATTTTTAGTGTTAAATGCTTACGCTCCTTCAGTATAGCACCGCTTGGCAATATGTGGCGAATTATCTTAAACTACGCCTCGTTTTGTATATCCCGGGCGATGATGCCGGTAATATCAACTGCCCTGCCCGGCTTAACGCTTTTGAAAGCCATCAGCAGTTTATCAGCCTGCAGAATCAGATCACTCGCCTGCCGGTAGCTGGTAACATTGGTGTTATAAACGGCTACGGTGCTAGCGGTGATACGCAAAAAGCCTTTACTGTCTTTCAGTGGCATGGTATAGCCCTCGGCGAGCTCGGAAGAAAAACGACCGCAGAGCTGGGCAGCTGCTTCGTAATCGAGGCTGGGCAAAGCCGCAATAAACTCATCGCCGCCACGGCGCGTCTTGAGATCTTGCGCCCGCAGGTCGTGAAACGGCTGTGCCAAACGTACAATTGCCTGGTCGCCAACATCGTGGTCGTGAGCGTTATTAATCTCACCAAAGCGGTTGCCATCTACAAACAAGATAAGCAGGGAGCGCCCGACGCTGCCATCCGGCTGGGTCACCAGCTCGCCCTGCCGCGGCTCGTGCTCGTACATTGCTTGGAGACGCTCCCGAAAGCGTTCCCAACGTTCTAGCCCCGTAAGTGGATCAATACCTTTGCGATACAGTGCCTCTTGATCAAGCGCCCGGCTGTATGTAAGAAGTACCGCTTCGGCAGCGAACATCCGCGCGGCAAGGGCCGTTTCTGGATCAATATGCGCCGGCTCCATAACGTCCCTATCCTCGGGATGACGCCCAGGGCGTGGCAGCAGCGCCAACTGCCCAAGCCGATAGTCAAGCATGCGAACTGCATCCGCATTGGCCGGGTCCACATTATACAGTGCGGCCAGACGCGGCCGGTAATTCTCGTCTTCGGTAGGACGCACGCGGTCTAGGTGTGCAAACATATCAACCGCCAACTCCTGCACAATATCAGCAGGGAGGCCGCTTGCCGGCGGAAACGCCGGAACAGAGGAGTTTTCGGTAGTCATGGGAGCGAAAGTTAGTTATGTAACGATGCCGCTGCCCACTACGCGCTCGTCTTCGTATACTACTGCAGATTGGCCGGGTGTCAATGCCCGCACTTCGTCCTTGAGTACGAGGTGCCAGTTGCCAGTTGCAAGCTGGGCAATCTGGCGAGCCGGCATAAGCTCGGCACGGTAGCGCGTGCGTACCGCGTAGGTCTTGTCGGCTTCTGGCGGCTGGTTGATCCAATGCGGGCTGGCAAGCGTCAGCTCGCGGTGCCAGAGGCGTCCATCCTGCAGATCAGTCGTCACATAGACCTCGTTTTTGGCCATCTCCTTACCTGTTACATAGAATGGCAAACCGCCGCCCACGCCCAAACCTTGTCGTTGGCCAATGGTGTAGAAAAGCGCACCGTCGTGTTCGCCTACGTCGTTGCCATGCTGGTCGATAATCCGCCCGGGCGTTGTGTCTACAAACTGCTGCAGAAAGTCTTTGATGCCCACTTTACCTACAAAACAAATGCCTTGACTGTCCTTTTTATCTGCCGTGTACAGATTGAATTTGCGCGCCAGCGTGCGTACCTCAGATTTTTTGTACTCACCAATTGGCATCAAGGTTTTTGCCAGCGCTTCCTCGGTAACTCGGCACAAAAAATAGCTTTGATCTTTGCTCACGTCAATCCCCGCTAACAACATTGCACGCGGCCCATCCTGAACAATCCGTGCGTAGTGGCCGGTAGCAATCATGTCGGCGCCGTCGGCCAGCGCGGCATGCAAGAAGAGCTTAAATTTTACCTCCTGGTTGCACATGATATCTGGATTAGGAGTCCGCCCGGCTTTGTACTCATCGATCATGTACTCCACCACTTTGTGGCGATACTCTTTCTCAAAGTCGTACATTTTGAAAGGAATGCCGAGCTGCACAGCCACCCGTTTGGCGTCCTGGTAATCCTGTTTCCAGGGGCACACCATGCCGGGAAGATCCTGGCTCCAGTTCTTCATGTACACGCCGGTCACGTCATAGCCGCGCTCTTTAAGCAGCGCCGCTGTTACCGACGAATCTACGCCGCCGCTCATGCCGACGAACACTTTCTTTGCCATATCTAAACTATTTTAGCAAACATTAGCCGTTCCGTACAGAGGTGATTACTGCTCCTGCGCGTCTTCCAGGTGCTTACGTAGTTCGCGCAACTGGTGCCGCCGCCCCAGCCAAAACGCCACGGCGATCAGAGGAATTGACAGCGCCGCCGGAATCCAAATGATAATCGTATGTATGATAACCGAGCTGTTGCCGCCAAACGCCGCCAGCTGCGACTGCGACACCGCACCGTTGCTCTGCCCCACCAGCTGCAAGAAGGCCGTTTGGCCGTCTTTGTCGGTAGCTTTGATGATCACCACGTAGACGCCAGCGTTGTCGTAGACGTGATCGACGCTAAAGGCGCCGGGGAACTGCTCGCTATACAATTTGGCTGGCTTACCGTCACCCCAATCGGCGCTCACAGCGTAGGGCGGCGTGCCGCCACTAATCGTTAACGGCCAGGTTAAGGTTGATCCAGGGTTGGCGCCGCGACGAGCGTAGGCGCTGGTGAGAATCAGCTGCGAGCCAGTTGGCGCAATGGTCTGTGTGTTGTTAAAGGTCACGTGCACAATGTTGGAATCCGGACCCGGCTGGTCCAGCGCGTCAAAAATGCGCGCCACCAAATCGTTGGCGCCTTGAAAAATATCAACTTGGAGCGAGTAGCTGCCGTTGATACATTCGGCCGAGCCGACAAACACATTATTAGAAAAAATCTTTACCAGTAAATTTGAGGTGCAGAGCCCGCTCACGCGAATCGGCATGGCAGTGAAGGTAGAGCCGTCGGTTGGCACGGTGATGGTGGCCGCTATAGATGGCGGGGGCGTAGGCACCGTCCCCTGCAAACCAGCAGAACCGGAGGACGGACCCGGAGGCGGAATCTGCGCCGCAGCCGGCACGCTCAGCAGTATGAGACAAACAGCCAGTCCCAGCGAGAGCGTAGCGCGTATTTTTTTACCGACAACCAAGCATCACCCCCTTTGCTGTTTACCGCCTACGGGTCGCGCGCCGAATAATGCGGCGGTTGTAAGCCCGTATCATGCGCGGTAGGACAAAGATCAGGAATATGAGCGCTACAAGTAGGAGAAGCCCCAGGAGCACAAGCGGTACGGGTACGACATAAAAAGTGGTGCTGGCTGTCAGTAATTGGCCGGTCGTGCCGTAGCCGAAGTTGCCTACAAGCGTGAACTTACCAAAACTACTAATATGATTTAGCGGCACAGTAAACCGCCGGATGCTATCGGGCAGCACGTTGCCGCGTGGGTCGGTATTGTTGATGTCAAAGCTCGCTACCTGCTTGCCAAAACGTTTGAGTTCTATTTTACCGAATGGTTCTAGCTGCACATTACCGGTGTTATGAAAGCGCACCACGGTCGAAAGGTTTTTATTGCTGGTGAAGAAAAAGGCCGCGTTGTCGCCGCGCCGCACGTCCATGCTGGCTACATCCATTTTCTCCACAACCTGGCCGCTAACCCGCAGCAGCACAAGCGTGCCGACACTGGCCGCCAAGTTCAAGTTCTTTTGACCATTAATCTGCGGCGGGTAGAAGCGAATCGCGCCATAGTAACCACCTCCTGCCGTGTCCTTGGGTACGGTAATGGTCACTTTCACGTCTTTTTGGGCTTGTGGCGCTAACGTAAAATCACCAACAAGCGGCGCGATGAGACGCTTGAGGCTGTGTGACGGGGCATACTGTGTTTCGTCGAGGATAATGTTGGGCTGCCCGTCTTCGGTGCCGCCAGCAGTGAAGTCATTAGAGGCAACATGGAGCGTAGTCGCTACGTTGGTTAGGTTGGTGATGAAGAGGTCTATGGTCTGCGAAGTACCCGGATTCATGGTTAGGTCGTCACGGACCGGCGAGACTTTCAGGGCATTGCCGCCAACCGTAGCCGTTTGCGTCGCCGCATGCGCGGTGCCAATCGGAAGCGCAATAAGTGGGGTCGCAGCCAAGACCATCACCAAGGCAGCGGTCAAAAAACGGCGTCGGAACATTGTTACCCTCACTTATATTTACACTTATGTTAACAGAAACATCAGAAGTTTGCCAAGCATGTGTAGGTTAATGTGGTTGAATACACACCGCCAGGTTGGTTAGCCGGAATGTTGACAATATAACTGACCGTGTACTTGCGGAAATTATCTGGGCTGCCGGCCGTGGCGAGACTATCACCAGAGTGAAAGAAGAAACGGTTCGGTTGATCAAAATTGGGCTGTGGCGTGCCAACGCCCAAACCCTGCGGATCCTGACCGACCGCTGGGGTGGTATTGGCCCGCAAGTTCAAGCCAAACTGTGGCGTGCCTGGTACCGACGGCCCGAGCGCGTTCATAGCTGCAATGGTATTGTTACCGGAAGTCATGGTGGTACCTGCCGCCCAAATGCTATACCCATTGCCGGCGTTGGTTGCTGCCACCATTTGATGTTGGGCGGCGCGCGCGGTTTGCGCGGTAAAGTTGCCGAAGTCGGAGAATGGCTCGGTGGCCGTGGTGCAGTCAAAGGCTGTGATATTCTCGCCTAAGCAAAAAATGAGGTACGGCGGCACCTCGGTATTAATGGTTATTTGGCCGTTAAACGCCAGTGCCATGCCGCCGGAGTCGGTGCTCGGGCCGCTGGCATCACTGCTGGCGTAGGTTAGAAAACGCGCAAACAGCGGTGCGTTGGTGCTGGGGTTGACTATGCCGCTAAAAACGTACTGGGCCAATCCCGGGTTGGCGTTGGCCGGTGGACGCGTGAGGATGATATCATTGGCTGTCGAGCCAGAGAATATCGAAAAGCCGGTTTCGCCGGCCTGAAACGTAAGCGCCGCACTGCTGGCGTCAAAACCGGTCGGCGGCGTACAGCTGTCGCCTATCAGCGGGCTGTTGGAGCAGAACTGTATCTCAATAGAACCAAGCGTACCGCTGGTAATGACGCCCAGCTTCGCTACGTAGCTTACGTTGGTTGCTCCTGCTTGGCTACTGGAAATAACGATTGAGCGGGGCGACAATTCCGCCGCGCGCACCAGTGGTGCTGGTCCCCACATAAGCTGGCACAGTAACACCAGCACCGACAGGGCTATGACAAGCTTACTGGGGGTGAGCCGAGGTGCTAGCAGCTCCATTCATGCAGCACCTTTAGAATGTACCAGTACAAATCAATGATTCGTTGACAGTATAAATACCGGCCTGAGTGGTGAGGCTAGCGGTGGCGCCGAAGACAAGTTGATTGTTAACAAGACTTAGTGGTGCCGAGGAGGTAGCAATGGGGTCGCCGAATGTGCTGGTTACGCCGCCTGAACCGCTGGTGTTGTCCATGCCATACCATAAGTCGCCAGTACCAATGTTGGTGTGTGAAGCGTTGTGGTAGTTGCCATCGGGGGTGACTGTACCGGTACCGGTGACTGCTGGTGTGGTGGTGGTACTGGTAGTGCTGTCGGCAACATAGAGGCCGAAGGCAGCGGTGCCAGGTGTGATGGCCGACGCAGCGGTGTTATCTTGGCCAGGGATGTTACAAGTTGAGCCACCGTTACTACTGAGCCCAGCGTTGGCACACGAGTTGCTACTCTTCATCCGTATAGAAACGCCGGCATTGGCATTGGTAGATGCCTGCATAAAGGCGCTGGCTGTGTCAGTAGTGGTCTGATCCAAGACAGCTGGTGTACCGTGGCCAAGCGTCAATGTAGGGGTCGTAGCGCTGGTACAGTCAGATGATGGTGACAAGCTGATACCGGAGACACAGAAGGTAAGCGTTTCCTGAACCTTAGCGGTGATGCTAATAAGATTGGCGGTGCTTAGGGCAATACCACCAAAGTCGGCAACAGTGCCTGGCAAAGTGGCGTTCGCGCCGTAGTCGTTACTCTGCGCCACATAGGTGTAAATACGCGCATAGAAGGTGCCGGTTGTAGTCGGGTTTTTAATGTTGCCTAGCGTGTAGTTGATGGAGCTTCCGGTGCTGAAGGCCGATGCGTTGTTGATGGTCACAAAGCTAGCGCCAGTGTTGGCGTTACCAGAGGCGTTGTTACCGGTGGCGATTGCCCAGCCAGAGAAGCCGCTGCCGTTGGTAAAGGTTGCCCCAGAGGCGTCCATACTGGTTGGGGGGGTACAACTGTCGCTAAATAATGGTGAGTTGGAGCAGAAGTCGATGCGTACGTTCTTGGCGGCGGTCGTTGGCGTAAAGGTCACAAGATACGATTGGCCAGTTGCGCCAGCCGCAGAACTACTCAATTCAATACTACGCGCCGTTAACTGCACATATGCTGCAGCGTGACCCCTCAGAACCGGCAAAACAGCTGCCAGCGACAGGGCGACGGCCAACATCAAATAAGTGCTGCGTTTGAAGCCAAGCAACCTTATTCTCATCTTATGTTTTTGCCTTTCTGTCTTTGTACAAGTGAACTATATGACAAGATGGTATCACGCTTACGATTAGGTATGCAACAAGTTATCCACAGATTTCTATGGAGCTAGCTATTTTGTTCACCCTGTGCATATAGGCTAGCAGCTAGCGCAGCACGTGCAGGGTGCATGGCTTGAGAAAATACCTTATTTGGACTATTATCCCAGGTACGTGAGACCAGTACTTTTTTACACCATTGGCTATCCGGGAGCGGGCAAAACTACGCTAGCGCGAAGCCTGGCTACCCTATTGCAAATTGAACACCTACGCGGCGACAAGATCGGCCTTGAACTGTTCCGCTTTCCTACTTTTTCGCCGGCCGAACGGCAAATGGTGTATGCCGAGATGTCGCGGCGCAGTGCCGAGCATCTCAAGGCCGGCCGCCATGTACTCTACGATGCCGCCACCAATACCCGCGGGCAGCGAACCGCTTTAGAGCAGCTCGCGCGGGCGCATGGCGGTCAAGCCATTGGCCTCTGGCTGCAGACGCCCCACGAGTTGGCCAAGAAGCGGGCCGCCACTGTTCGGGACAGCGGGCTGGTGGGACAGGTCGCTCGCGTCATTCCACCGCACCTTTTTGAGCAGTACGTCGCAGCATTTGAGCCGCCCGTACAAGAAGTTGTGGTGACTTTATCTGGTGACGCGCCGTTTTATCTACAGTACCGCCGCCTGCAGCGCACCCTTCAGGGGCGCGTGCCCTTGCCACGCCTTGTTTAAAAGGTTGACGTGGCCACCAGCACACCATCGTAGGTGTACTGCCCGTTCTGGGTAATCTGCGTGATGTTGTAAATATACGAAATGGTGTAGTCGGTTTCGCCGCTGCTTTTGGTGGAGCTGGCGATAGTGTCGCCTTTGACGTACTTGTATTTATTCGTAGTGCCGTAGCCGCTAGCGACCGTACCGAACGCAAAAGTGCCGTCCGGTACCTGCACCGGGTTCGCGCTAACACCAGTAAGCGATGCCGGGCTGGTGTTAGCTACTAGGTTGATTCCAAACTGCTCGGCCGAGCCGGGCGCCGCCGGCGAGGTGGGCGTCGTGGGCGTACTAAAAAAGTGAGGGCTGGCGCCGCCATTGCTCGGCGGATCGGACGCCAGCGTTACCACGTAGCCACTTGCTAAGTAGGTCTTGACTGCAAATTGGCTGGTGGTTGTAGCCGTGGTGAGCGTACTCAGGTTGCCAAGATCGGTCGGGCTGCTGGTTACACTAAACGCCAAGTACGGTTCGCGGTTAGTATTGAAACCAGCCTGCGTTTGAAAGGCCGCACTGGCGGCATTGCCCACAGCGGTTTCGCCGGCCGCTTGCTTGGAGCAGTAGCTCGTGGAGCAGGCATTCAGCTCACCACCAGCGCCGAAAAAGATTTGATCCACCGAATAATTCGATGACGACGCCGAAGACTGCGCCGCCGCCGGGCTGCCGCTCAGCCCGCAAACGGCAACTACTGCCACACTCAACACTACAACCCTACGCCGCCATGTCATACCTCTATTTTCTAATAAACTGCCGGCAAAGGCAATCTACTTACGCTTTTCGGCGGAGTTTAGTATCATGGAAACAGATAGTAGCTGAGGTATATACGCCTCTTTAGCTGAGAACCACGATGGACCCTACCGAAACCCAAGCCGACAAAAGTAACGATTCGCATTCCCTGGAACAGAGCGACGGCACCGAAGCCACGGGTGGCTCAACGCCACCAGCAGGTGACGACGCTCCCAAGGCCGATGCGAGCGGCGTAGTCGACGCCACCGGCGGCACCAACGGCACACCACCGCCACCCAAAAAGAAGAACGTGCCGTTCATTAAACGTTTCTGGCATAAGTTTAATATATATCTGTTGCTGCTCGTACTTATTATCGTTATCGCCGTGGCTATCCTGGTCTTTTTGACGGTCAAGGGCAAGCAGACGGCCCAAAACGCCCTCAAAACCCAGAATCTGTCACAGAGCGTGCTCCAACAGTTGGCGAGTACCGACGTGTCGGTGGGCAACACCAAGCAAATCCTTACCGTCCAATCCAACGCCATTTTTGCCGGTGCCGTGCTGGTGCGTAGCGATATGGAGATCGCCGGCTCCTTGCAAGTTGGCGGCACGCTCAATATTGCCAATTTGGACGTCACCGGCGCCACCCAGCTTGGCGATGTGAAAACCAACAACTTAACGGTTGCTGGCTCGCTTAATCTGCAAGGTCAGTTGACACTGAAGAGCGGGATAAATGTAACTGGCGACAGCAACTTTGCCGGCAATTTAACTGTTACGCAGCTCACAACTGGCTCGCTGGCGCTTAACGGCGACCTTAATCTTACCCACCACATCACTGCGGGCGGCACCATTCCGATTATTGTGAAAGGCACGGCCGTAGGTGGCGGTGGCACGGTCAGTCTGAGCGGCTCGGACACGTCAGGCTCCATCACTATTAACACCGGCAGTAGCCCACCGGCCGGCTGCTTCGCAACCATTACGTTCTCCAAAGCCTTTTCTACCACGCCGCATATTGTTGTCACGCCAATTGGGCAGAGCGCTGCTGGATTGCAATACTATGTAACGCGCAGCACCACCGGCTTCTTAATTTGTGGCGCCAGCGCGGCTCCCAGCGGCGACTCATTTGGTTTTGACTACATCGCGCTCGATTAGATATCCAAAAACACCGTGACTTGGTCGGCCTTGACGTGCATCAGTCCACCAGAAATACGAATTTTTTGTTCTTTGGTTCCGGTGATCGGATGGATAACCAGCTCGCAAGCGTTTAGCAGCGTCAGAAAATTGTGGTGGTGTGGCAAAATATCAAACGGCCCGGTGGCGTTCTCGGCCGAAATACTCAAACTGTCCTCGTCGAAATAGACACGGTACGGCGAGTACACTTTGATGTGCATGCTGGCCGTGCCTTTGTCTGCGGCAGCTCGCTCTTTCTTGGCCTCGGCAACTTCTTTGCTGGCTTTGGTCTCATCTTCGATCATACAATGATCTCTTCGATACCTTTGAGCATGTCGTCGCGCTTGACGTACTCACCTTTTTTGCCGGTCATGCTCTCCATAACTGCCATATTTTGGGTAAAGTAGGTGATGAGTTTTTTGGCTTTAGCGTAGTCGGCGCGGTCGGCCGGACTGAGCTCGTTCTCACCAATAATCGCGATGATCGGTTTGAGCATTTCGTATTTTTGCAGCAGACCCATAACTTGCACGCTGAGCAGATAATGGCGCTCACCAACAATTTCCGGCGTCAACAGCGAAGAGGTGGTGTGGATGAGGTCAACCGCCGGGCGAATGCCCTGCTCGGCCACGGCGCGGCTCAGGATGATAATGCTGTCTAGCTCATGCTGGATCATCTGCACCGCCGGATCGGAGGTGTCATCGGCTGGCACGTAAATGGTTTGTACGGCGGTGATGGAGCCGTGCTGGTTGCTGCTCAGGCGGTCTTGCAGCATCTTTACATCAGAGAAAATGGTTGGTTCGTAACCACCTTCGCTCGGCACTTGGCCGATCATGGTGGCGACCTCGTTCTTGGCCTGGATGTAGCGATACATGTTGTCGGCGAAGAACAGGATATCTTTCTTTTGGACGTCGCGGAAATATTCGGCCAGTGTGACCGCCGAAAGGGCGATCAGCGAACGCTGCACTGGATTCTCGTTCATCTGCCCAAAGAACATGCAGGTGCTCTTTAAGATGTCGCCGGTGTTTTTGAGGGTGTCGTACAGCTCGTGACCTTCGCGGATACGCTCCCCAATACCGGCAAAGAAGCTAAGACCGCCACCGTTCTTGGCCACGTTGTTGATCATCTCCATGGTGAGCACGGTTTTGCCGACACCGGCGCCGCCGACGATGCCAATCTTGCGGCCCTTCACAAACGGCGCAAAGAAATCTAGCACCTTGATGCCGGTCTCTAGAATCTCGGGCTTGGCGACCGTGGCAGCACTGCCACGCTCCGGCAGACGGAAAATGCTCCAGTGCTCCATGTCGTGGTCGTCGACCGGCGGGATGCCGTCGATTGGCGCGCCCAGGGCGTCCACCACTCGGCCGATCATCTTGTCGCCCACCGGGATCTCGATACTCTTGCCGGTCGGCGTCACCTTCATGCCTTTTTGGATGCGGACGTCGGTGCGCACGTTCAAACAAACGGCCCGCCCGCCCGGCTCAATGCTATCCACCAGCAGCTGGCTGCCAATACCGTCCACTATCAAAATCTCGCGCAGCGCCGGCATCTGGTCGTCAAAATCAACCGCGACCATCAAATCTTTTATGACGCGTACGATGCCTTGGTTCATTAGTCTCTGCCTCCGAAGCGGGCACATGAGGCAAAACCTAGCGGTTTTTTCTCATCGCTCCGGGCGCCGGAATGAATCCGCCGCTCGGGCTGCTCTTTCTCCCTTGTCATCAGTCTCTGCCTCCTAGGCGCATGCCGTTGATCATTTCCTTTAGCCGCTCGTCCTGGATGCGGCGTTTGGTGCGGTTATACAAGAGGCGTAGATCGTCGTTGAGTTCATTGGATTTGTCTTTGGCCATGCTCATGGCCCGGAAACGAGCGGCGTACTGGGCGAGCTTAGAATCCAAAATAACCTGGCCCAGGGCAATTTCGGTCATGGAGCGTTCCAGGTGAGCCACCACATCATAGGTACTGGGTTCAAAGATATACGTTGCGTCGCTAATGACGTCCTCGCTGTCTTCCTTGGAGGCTTCTTTGGCCTGCTGGGCAACGGCCGATTGCAGCTCAATACGCTTAATGTCCTGCACCATAAGTGAGATGTAGGTTTGATAGAACACCGCCGTGCTCTGGTAACGGCGTACTTCCTGCACCAGCGGACGGACGTTAATGTTCTTGTCGCGCGACGGCAAGGTAAAGTACTTTTTAAAGCTCACGTGCTGCTGGAGCAGTAGCAAAGCGCCGTGGTGACCAATCACAATGATGTCGTTCTTATCGGGATTGAAGTCGCTGAGCATCAGTCGGATAAGCTTTTGATCGATGTCCCCACCAAAGCCGCCTTCCGCCGTGATGACGATATACAGCTGCTTGGGAATGACATCCTCGTGCTCGGTACGCCCAAAGCGAAACAAACTGTCCACACGGATTTGCTGATACATATGCCACAACTCGTTAAAGAACGATTGCGACGCCAGCACCTGATTCTTGACCTGCGCAATACGCATGCTGGCTAGCCCCTCGAACACCGTGGTCAGGTTGAGGATGGTGCCCATGGCGATGCGGCGTTCGGCTACTTCTTGGAGGCGGCTCATTTGTTGTCCTCTTTCTTGTCGTCTTTGGCTTTGTCGTTGTCGGCGGACTCTTCGGCAGATTTATCCTCGGGCTTTTCCTCTTGAGATTTGCCTGCTTCTTTGGCTGGCTCGTCCTTTTTGTCCTCTTGCTTGTCGACTTTATCTTTGTCCTCGGGCTTGGCTTCGGCTTTGCTATCGGCAGCCGGTGCTGTCCCGCCCGCCGCTGGTTTGGTGGGAGCGGGGCCCTTCAGCTCAACCAAACACTTCTTCTTCAGCTCGTCGCGGACGGGATTAAAGACCTCGTCTTTGTCGATGCCGTCACGGTCGCCCAGCTTCTTGCCATAGTCGTTGGCCAGTTTTTTCATGGCTTCGATATCGATTTGTTCGCCCGGCTGCATATTCAGACAGATATCGAGCATCAGGGTTTGCGCCATAAAAGTGTAGGTTTCGCCAGGCACTTGGTTGAGCACTTTGTACAAAAGCTCACCCTTATTGAGATCGTTCTGGGCGCTGACCGCCAGTTCGGAACCGAAGTGCGCGAACTCCATGGCCTCGGCGTAGGCAGTCAGGGCTTTAAATACAGCGCCGGCTTGATTCTGCTGGCGATGCGTCTGCCCACGGCCACCAACACGGGAGACGCTGAGGCCCACGCTGACGGCTGGGCGCATGGTGTCCCGAAAAATCTTCATATCCAAGATCCACTGGCCGTCGGTGATGGACATAATGTTGGTGGGCAGATACGCTGTGATATCGCCGCTGGCAGCAAAAACCATAGGCAGGCTGGTGAGCGTTTTGTGGTTGCGGTTCAGCTTGCCGGCGCGCTCCAGTAGGCTGGAGTGGACGTAGAACATGTCTCCCGGATAGCTGTCGCGGCCGGGACTCATGCCGGACAGCAGCGCGATTTCGCGGTGGGCGTGGGCGTGGGCGGTTAGGTCGTCGTAGACAATCAGCGCCTCCTGATCCAAGTGCTGCCAGAGGTACTCAGCCATGGCGCAGCCCACGTACGGCGCCAGATAACTCAGCACCAGTGAGTCAGACATGGTCGAGACCACCACAATGGTTTTCTTCATAGCGTCGTTGGCTTCCAGACGGGCCAATAGCATATCGATGTCTGTACGGCGCTTGGCGATCAGCACGTACACGGTGGTGATGTCGGTGTCGCGCTGGTTAATGGCCAGCTGCATGGCCAGGGTGCTCTTACCTGATTTCCCATCACCGAGGATGGCGATACGCTGGCCGCGCATCAAGGCGAACAGCGTGTCGGTCACGGTAACGCCGGTTTCCAGTTGCTTATCAAGTAGTTCGCGTTCGTACAGCATGGGCGCCGGCGCGAAGACTGGCAGCACGCCGTCGGCCGCAATTGGGCCTTTGCCGTCCAGCGGCTCGCCGGTTATACTCACCACCCGGCCGACAAAATCCTTGCCTACTTTGGTGACCAGTTTCTCGTGCTGGATCACGCAAGTCGTGCCCACCTGCACCGGCACAGCGCCAAGATGCAGCACTACCAGGTGGTCGTCAAAAATGTAGTGCACAAAACCCTTACTGCCGTCTTCAAACATAACCAGCGCGTGTAAGTTGGTAGGCTGCAGACCTTTAATTTGGACGATGAAGCGATCCACGGCAATCACCTCGCCGACTGGCTTACCACTGGCCACTAATTGGTCAAAGTGCTTGTTGTCGCTCATGCGGCGGTCTCCGGTGTGGCGGTGGGTACCGGTGTGGCTGCCGCTGCCACGATTGGTGGTTGAGGAACCGCAGCCGGCGCTACTACAGGCGTAGCTGGGGCAGCTGGCGCGGCTTGCGGCACTACTGGCGCTGGTGTGGCTTCGGCGACCGCAGCCTCAAAAGCTTGCATGAGTAGTGGCACCGAACCAGTAAATCGCTCGCGCAAGCTAAAATCAAACTGTTTGTTGGTGGTGCGTACAATGCAACCAGCAGCAATGCTCGGCTGCAAGCCAATGTCGAGCAGCGTAAAGGGATGCACATTCTGCCGCAGCCAGGCCACCATTCTGGAGGTAAAGGCCGACGACGGATCGGCTGCAAAACTCATATGCACACGCGGTGCGCCGGTCTCGATGCTGGTAAGGAGCGTCGTCATAGCCGTGCGGTGTTCCGGCAGCAGCAGGTTCATGTTGTTCTCGGCGGCCATAGCTTCGCAGAGACGGCTCAGGCGCGGCAATTTCGGTTGTGTTCCGGGCGCACGCAGCCCCGATTGGCGCATAAATTCGTCCAGCAGCTCTACTTCGCGCCTGAGCCGGCGCACTTCGGGCGCGCCAAAAACAAGCGCCGGGAGCTTGAGCTGCGGCGGACGGCTTGAAGCGGCAGGCGTGGCAGCACTAGGTGCCATGGTGAATGTCCTCGATAATGTCGGCTTTGTGCGTTTCTAGCTCGCTCAGGATATAGTCCAGTTGGTCGTTTAGATCAATTTGACTGCCAATGGCCGCCAGCACGTAGTGGTTCACGATTTGGGCCATGCGCTCGTCAAATTGCTTAACGCGGCGGTCTTTTTCTTCGGCCACTTCGCGTTCCAGCTGGTCGACCAAGCCCTGGCGCTCTTCTTCGATGGCGGTCTTGGTTTTTTCGATGGATTCGATGGCCAGCTGCTTGGCATCGGTGATGGCACTTTGGTAATTGGCGAAGGCGTCCTTCAGTTCTTTGCTGATCTCGCCCTTCATGTACTCGTTGAGCTGCGAGGTGGTCAGGCGCAGGTCTTGCTGCAGGAACATGGCGTTCTCACCCAGGATCTTCTCAAAGTGCAGCCGGCCGCGGTTGCGCAGCTCCTCGCGGAATTCATTGTTAAAGATATGGTCCACGTCTTCTTCGGCCGACTTTTGCAGCGAATCAACCAAGTTCTTGGCCGGCTTTTTACTGCCCACCTGCACGGCAAGCCATATAAAGCCCGACCCGAAGGCGAGAATAGCGGTCAATATCAGCACGAGCCACCAGATTGTCATGCGCGTGTTCGAATGCTCCCCTGGCTATACATAAGCGTTATAGCTTCAGTATCAAATATACCCCAACCAGGCCGGCGATGACAATGATGACTGCTGCCAGAATCACGCTAATAAGATTACGCATAATTGACTTTTTGGCGAACGGGTTGCGCCCAACGGCGATCATGCCGGTGCGGATGCCCGAATACAGCACCCAGCCCGCCACTGAAAACGCCAAGAGCACGGTGCCGAGACCAGCGTAAATGCGAAACGCGGTGAGCGGCCGATTGCTCACGGCGCGCGCCAGGCTGTTCAAAAAGATTGGCACGCCCGATACCTGGTCGCCGGTGTAACCGGGATTGTGTGCTACGCTCAGATCCACCAGAATACGGCCGATACCAACCTGGCGATGGCCGCCTTTGGTGTCGGACAGCGTAGCTTGGCTGTCCGAATCGCCCAAACCGTTAAAGCCCTGCAAGGCCTTACCGACAACAAATTGGTTGTCGTGGTCGGCCTTCATGCCTACGCCATCGATCGCCGACAGCGTGATGTAGTCGCCGGTTTTGATGGTGCCGTTCTCGTTGTCCACAAGTACCCCATACTTGCCGTATGTGGCAACATACACCTGCTGCACGTTGGGATCAGACAGAGACACCGGCGCATCGGTCGGCGCGACCGTTATGCCCAGCATATTCGCAGCGCCAGCGAAGGGACAGGCGATCACCTTCGTTGGGTCGTGGGGCTTGAGCTCCACGATCATGCCGTTCTGCAGGCCGCCGTCGGACTGGTACCCTTGGGTTACATTTTGAGCCGCGGCCGTGGCAGCGAGCAGCGTCGCTAGCAACGTAGCGCTTGTTATCAGTCCAAGGCCTTGGCGGAGCATACGCAGGAGCATCTTACGCTCCAGTATACACTAGCGGTTTGCTTGGAGGCACTGGCTCAGGGCGGCGACTGCGCCGCGAACCATCTGTTCGGTCGTCTGTTGCCCCATGGTAAAACGCAGCGAACTCTGGGCGTCTTGATCGCTGATATCCATGGCCCGCAGCACGTGCGACGGCTCATCATTACTGGCACTGCAGGCGCTGCCAGCGGCGCATTGGATGCCGCGTTCATCGAGCGCAAAAATGAGGCGCTCATTGTCCTCGCCAGGCAACGTAACGTGCACGTTGTTCGGCAAACGGGTTTTTCGCGAGCCGTTGAGCACAGCGCTGGGTAACTGCTCGTTCAGCAGGTCAAAGAAAAGCTTCTGCAACTTTTGGAGGCGAGCGGTCTCGTCGTGCCGGTGGGCTTGCGCCAAATCGAGTGCCTGAGCGAGGCCAATATAACCGGCGACGTTTTCAGTGCCCGCCCGTAGCGCCCGCTCTTGCCCACCACCAACGATCTGCGGCTGCAACCGCACATGAGCAGCCACAAACAGTACGCCAGTTTGTTTGGGGCCGTAGATTTTGCCGCCGTTGAGGCTCAGTAAATCAACACCGAGACGCGCAGTATGCAGATCAAGGTAATTAGCTGCCTGCGCCGCGTCAGTATGAAAGTACAGCGGGCGTTTGTTGCCCGTGCGGCGACGCGCGGCGCGGATGTCGTCTAACTTTAGCGCTAATTGCTTGAGAGGCTGCACCGAGCCGACCTCGTTGTTGGCGTACATCACGCTTACCAGCACGGTGTTATCGTCCACCAGCTCGATAAGCTTATCTATGTCAATAACGCCGTCGTGGCCAACTGGCGCTTCACGGCAATCATACAGATGAGCCGGCGCCAGTACCGACTCGTGCTCGATCGCGCCTACCACCACTTTGCCGTCCGGAAACTGTTCCATAACGCCGCGGATTGCCAAGTTGTTCGCTTCGGTGCAACCAGCCGTAAAGATAACTTCTGCCGGCCGCGCCCCCAGGTGGTGGGCGATTCGGGTGCGGGCGGTGTCCAGTTCAGCTCGCACGGCCTGTGCGGCCGCATAGGTAGCTGACGGGTTATAGAACCGCTCGCTGAGGTACGGCTGCATAGCCTGACTGACCGCCGGATCCATAGGCGTAGCGGCAGCATGGTCAAGATAGATAAGAGGCATAGTGATGGGGGTTAGGCTTGCAGGCCGTACATTTCGGCCTGTACCCGCTTATTATAAAGCTTGGCGGCCTTTAAGAAATGCCTGGCTTCGTCGCCGGCTAGTGGCACGTATGGTTGGCCGTCCTGCGCTTTATAGATACCGTGCGGACGGATGTCGTAGCGAGTAGTTACGGCGCGGCGAACTCCGTTGGCGTCCACCCATTCTTCGTGCCATACCCAAGTTGTGGCGTTTAAACAAAAGAATTCCCGGCGACCACCTTCGGGAATTGGGCCAAATAGTTGACCGCCAATTTTAGCTTCGCGGCGGATAAGATCGCGGTACTGCTGCGCGCGGCGATCAGCCTGGTTTTTGAAGATCGCACCGTTAAAGATGGTGCTTAACATGGTTAGTATACCTCGTCAAAAGGGAGGCCGGTCATGTCTGAAACGTCCCGAAGCGCACGCATGGAGTCAAGCAGTTCGCGCGAACGCTGATAGCCAACGCTGCCTTCAGGCAATGGCGACACCGTATTCGGAGCATATTCACCAGTAAAACTAGGGGTGTTATCTAACGTAGACATGGCTCTAAAAACCTCTTATATACCAAACAATGTTCGTGCGTTTGTGGTAGTTGCGTCAGCGAGCATCTCAAGTGCCTCGCCCCGCAAGTTTGCCAAAAATTCGGCAATGTTCCGCACATATTTCGGCTCGTTCATGATAGCACGGTATGGCGCTGGTGTCAAGAAGGGCGCATCTGTTTCTAGGAGTAAATGATCGAGCGGCACGGCCTTTGCGGCCTCCAGTTGAGCGCTCTGGGTCGTGAAGGTCATGATGCCGTTTAAGCCAACATACAGCCCTCGAGCCAGGCATTGGTCCAGCTCAGTTTTGCTAGCCGTAAAGCAATGAACAGCGCCGCGGATGCCAGGGTGCGCGTCAAAAATTGGCCAAAAATCCGCAAACGCGTCGCGCACATGGAACACCATTGGCAGATTGTGCTCAAGCGCCAATTGCATCTGCATTTCCAGGCAACGAATTTGGGCCTCTTTGGGTGAATGATCGTAATAGTAATCGAGGCCACACTCGCCAATGGCGACAACTTTGGGTTTGGTAGCTAAGCTTTGGAATGTTTTGACCGCAGTAGAATCCGCCATGGTCGCGCCAGCCTCGTGCGGATGAATACCGATTGTGGCCCAGACCTGCGGATGGCGGGCGGCGAACTCTATCGCCTCGGCACTGTCGGCCAGCGTCGTGCCCACACACAGTAGCCGGGCTACCCCGGCTTCGGCGGCGCGCGCCACCATGTGGTCGGGATTTGGATCCTCTGCTTTGGCCCAGCGGGCGCGCGTTGCGCCGCTGCCCAGGTGCGCTTGATCAGCCTCATGAATATGACAGTGGGTGTCGGTCAGCTGCATAGGGCTGGCTACTTGGCTTTTTCTTGTTTGGGGAAGAGCGTGCCGGCGATCGGCTGCACCTTGGCGCCAGCAAAGCAGGCTTGGATCTTGCCGGCAGTGTCCGGCATAAAGGGTGTCAACAGGTCGGCAATTTCTAGCAGGCAGCTTGCCTGATAGCTGAGCACCTCAGCCAAATGCTCTTTGTCTTCGGGTTGTTTGGCGAGATTCCACGGCTTTGCTTCGTCGATATATTGGTTGAGGCCGCGCACCTGTTCCCAGACTTCGTCCAGTGCGCGGTCAAAGCGGCACTCGCGCAAGGCTTCGTCGTAGGCACCGCGGTCGTGCTCGGCCATTTTTATCACGCCGAGTTCGCCGCCTAAATACTTCTCCATCATGGCAGTGGTGCGCTGCAAGGCATTGCCGAGCTCGTTGGCGAGCTCGTTGTTGTACGCCGTGTCGTAGGTGTCGTAACTAAAATCGCCGTCGTTGTAACTGGGAATGTGGCGCAAGAAATAATACCGGAACGGGTCTACGCCGTACTTCTCAACCAGTGTCTTCGGGGCGATCACATTGCCCACCGACTTGCTCATTTTTTCGTTCTCTACCGTGATGTGGCCGTGTACGTACAGCTGTTTTGGCAGTTTGAGGCCCAAGCCAAGCAGCATGGCCGGCCAGATCGCAGCGTGGAACCTGATGATATCCTTGCCGATTACCTGCACTTGCGCTGGCCAGAACTCTTTAAACTCTGGTGCGTCTGGGTAGCCAAGCACGGTAATGTAGTTCATGAGCGCCTCAAACCACACATACATAACCTGCGTGTGGTCGCCCGGTACGGGCACTCCCCAATCCAGTTTGTCTTTGGGGCGTGAGATACTGATGTCTTCCAGGCCTTCCTTGAGCACGCTCAAGATCTCATTACGCCGCGTTTCTGGCACAATACTGAACTGGCCGGAGGTGATGGCATCACGGATCTGGTCATTGTACTTGCTGAGGCGAAAAAAGTAATTCTCTTCTTCCAGGCGCTGGTAAGCCTGCGGGTGGTCAGCCTTCATGCGCTCGGGGTCGGCTTGGTTTTCGGGCACGAATTCTTCTTGGCGAACGTCGTACCAGCCAATGTATTTGGCTTTGTAGATGTCTTTCTCCAGCGCTTTCCAAATGGCTTGGGCGCGCTTTTCGTGGTCGGGGCTAGTGGTACGAATAAAGCGGTCGCTGCTGACGTTCACCAATTTTACGAGGTCCTGGAAGGTAGCGCTGAGCTTATCGGTAAACTCCTTGGGCGTCAGACCCTTCTCGGCCGCCTTCGCGGCAACTTTGGTGCCGTGCTCGTCGGTACCGGTGCTAAAGATTACCTCGTCGCCACGCTGCCGGGCCGCCCGGGCCAGCACATCGGCCTCCAAAAGCTCCATCGCAAAACCAATGTGCGGTTCACCGTTTACATAGGGAATAGAGGTGCTCACAAAATACTTCATAGTTTTAGTCTACCTGTTTACCGGTGAGTTGCCAAACTTGGGGCTCTGGTCGTCCGGCCATAAGACCGGGTCACCAACTGTAAAACCGTGCACTTTGCCGGCGCGGCCGCAGTGACCAATGACCACCTCCAAAAAACGGTACGGGCCAAAGCCGGAGCTGCCAATCGTCAGCGCCGTTACACCTTCTGGCACGTCCACCAAACGCCGGTAGCAGGTTGCGAGGTGGCCGTTCACCAGCTTGACTTGTTTGCCGTCGGCAAAACCAACGTCCACAGGCAAGAGCGTAGTTTTTACATCGTCGAAATTATCTACCAGCCATACAGCTCCTTGGGCACTGGGTAGATTCTTGAGCGTCTGCGGTGTAGACGGCACCGGCTTGCCCTGGAGCAGCCAGTAGGCCACTAACGGTGTAAATTCTAAGCTGCGGAATTGACTGTGGGTGATTTTATCGGCCTCGGCGGGCGTAAGGTCTCCCCACGCTACAGCAGCTGCCGTGACCGCCTGCGTATCAAGCAGACTAACTTCTTGGACGATGCCCAGGTCACGGACGATGGCCAAACACTCGCCTTCATAGGTACTCACTACCAGTGTCTTACCAAGCCAAAAATAGCAAAACGGCGTGCCGTTATCCCACGCCGACTGTTCGCCCCGATGCCGCGGAGCGACGTTTACCAGCACTACGCTTTGTCGTTCGGTATCAGCCAACGGAAAGTTGGTAAGCACGTCCAGGACATCTAGTAAGTTGCCGGCGGCTTCGACCGGTAGGTACGAACCAACACCTAAGAACGTTGGCTTAGCACCAAAGAGGCTCTCAAAACGTACTTCTTGGCGGCTACGCGCGTTGTCATCGGCGCAGTCGTTGATTATTACCCCTGTAATAGCGTTCATGTACTTCTCCTTTACATTAAAAAACCTCCGCTGGTGCGGAGGTTGCTGTTACGATTACTGGTTATTTAGAACAAGCTGAAGCTCCGCTGGTTAATAAGCGGCATCATCATGGTAACGATTTGGGTCGTTTGCTTGTTCATCAGGCGTAGTATACCACTTTCTACTTGGATGACAAGTGGTCGCTGGCTGGGTTGACTAGGACCATGAGGTAGGCATCTTCGGGAGGATCGAAGAACTCATAGAAGCTTGGGACGGTCTGTTCTACCGTAAAGTCGTACTTTTCTGCCAGTTGCTGCATGGCCAGATTGCCGGCTCGAGTGTACAGCGATATGCCGGTTATAACCGTGCCGACTTCTTGTTCGTCGAGCATAGCCTGGACCATGCGGCCAAAGAGCAGCTCGCCGATGCCGCGGCCGCGATACTCTTCGGCAATGCCGATTGAGGTGACTTCTCCGTAGGCTCGCCCCTCAAAGTTCGGCGATTCTATCAGCTGGCCATAAATAGTGCCGGCCAGGTTGCCATCCAGCTCCAGCACCTGCATGCCAGCCGGATTTTGCCGTATTGCGTCGGCGATTCGCCAGCGCCCCATGGTCGGTCCGTAACTGGCAAAAATGGTTCGGTCTAGCGCCGCTATCGCCTCTACGTCTTCCAGGGTAGCGTTGCGTGGTGGGCTGGCTTCTAGAATTGCCCGGGTATAGGCGGCTTTGTCGCCGGTGAATTCGATAGACATAGACTGTTTATAGCACCGTGTAGAACTAAAGGCAACAAAACGTTATAACCTGCTGCTAGAACAAGCTGGCCTGCGTGGGCGGTGCGGACGCAGCAACCAGCGATATCTGCAAGGCGGCGGCCAAGCGTTCCACAAATAGCACCTGCCCTTTGACCAACTTCTGCGTGGCTTGCGCTAGGGGCACCCAGGCGGCTTGGTCGCACTCCGGGAAGGACTGTTTTGTACCAGATTTGGGCGGCCATTCCATTTCAAATAGGTTGCTTTTGAAGCCTGAGAGGTCTAGGTCGTGCTCCAGCGCAAAGACGTGCACCACTTTGCCGCTCGACTGCTTTGCCTCACCGAGCGCTTGGTAGTCGCCATCTGGCGCGGGCGAACCGGTTTCTTCGCTGAATTCACGCCTGGCGGCGGCGAGCGGTGCTTCGTTCTCGGCGAATTCGCCCTTTGGGACCGACCAGCTGCCGAGATCCTTTTTGGCCCAGAACGGACCGCCCGGATGAACGAGCAGTACTTCTACTGCGCCGCCGTTCTTTCGGTACAGTAAAATGCCGGCGCTCTGCGCTTTCATGCCCCACCAAGCGCCGTGCGGCCAAGCGGCACGGCATGCTCCTGCAACCGCTCAAAAGCTTCAAGATAAGCGGTTCGCTCTTCTGCGTCGGTTATTTCTGCGCCCTGGATCTCGAATACGCCGCGCAGGGTACGTGTTTCGGGCTTGGTAGTCTCAACCCACACTCTTGTTTCGTCTGGCGCACGCAGTGCCACGAATGCATACGGCAGGTCAGCGGCGTCTTCATCAGCTACCTCTTGCAATTGCACGTGTTTGCCAAGCATCGCCTCCACACCCAGCCGCACGCCTTCGGCGCCATCAATCAGACCTTCCTGCGCAATTTGCAGCGACTGCCGCCAACCGCTCTGCGTTACCAAACCGGCCACTGTGCCGTAGCTGCTACGCACGGCGTCGCCAAACTGGCGGCGTATGCCACTGATTTCGATGGCCCGCTCCGGCCAGGCTTGCCGGCCAATAAGCGTCGACAGCCTGGCAAAGCCTGGCGTATGAAAAACCCCGGGAATAATGCGCGCGAATATGAGAAACGACGCCTGACGGCTCGCCCGTTCACGGGTAGCATCAATGACATCGGCATAATTGTCGCTCACAATGCCGCGGTAGTGCTGTGGCCAACGTGCTTCGGTCGTAATCATGTGTGCCTCCTTGTTGCTTGCTTAGGCGCCAGCGGATGCCGGCTTCTTTGGACGGTCCATATCGGCTGCCTGGTGCGGCCGCCAGGGCAGCTGCGTCGATACTACTAAGGCGATGATGGCCACGCCAATGGTAGCAATGAGTCCGGTGCGTACACCTTTGATAATCGCGTCGTTTTTGATGCGAGTGATCTCGTGCGTGATTGGTGCCGGCAGCTGCTGTACGTTGCCGTTTGCCGTGCCCAAACTCTCGGCCGAGGAGGCGACGTCGGCCGCAATATGGGACCGTGAACTGGCGGGCAGCACCTTGCTCGCCGATACATCGGTATTCAACTGAGTAAGCAGCGCCGAGATTAACAAGGCGCCGATCAACGCCTGGCCCAAACTAGCTCCCACTTGGCGCAGCGTATTGTTAAGCCCCGAGGCTTCGCCGGCCTGCTGCACCGACACCGCCGATAACGTCAGGTTCGCCAGCTGTGAGAACGCCAGTCCAAAGCCTATAGCGAACACCACCTGCCCCGGCATAATCGTCGTAGCCGTCGCCGTATCAGAGAATTCCTGGCGCAACAAAAAGGCGCCGAGTACAGAGATCACCAACCCCAGCTGAATCATAAATTTCGGCGCCACATTGGCTTTGCCCACCAAAATACCAGATAGCGGCCCGGCTACCATCACGCTCAGGCTGAATGGCAACAGACTGAGGCCGGTATGAAAGGCGTCTTTGCCCAGCATGCCTTGCAAAAACACCGGCAAGATAAAAATAAAGCCGAACTGTGTCATGGCCACAATCATGGTGACCGTGCTGCCCGCCATAAACTGCCGATTCTTAAAGATGCCCAGACTGACAAGCGGCATCTCGCCCTTTTGCTCCAGCAGGCGTTGCCGCCACAAAAAGCCCACCAAAAACACTATGCCTATCACCAGGGCATAAACCGTTATCGAGGCGCCGCCCAGGGTGTAGTGATGGTTGAAAATCTCGTAGGAGTTTTTGGCTTTGAGCCAGCCGTAGGTGGAGGATTCGATGATCCCGTACACAACGCCGGCCAGTCCCAGGGCCGACAGTAAAATGCTCGCTAGGTCAGGCTTATGCGGCGTGCGCACGTGCGATTCGTGCAGCAAACGCGATCCCAGCAGCAGTGCCACAACCACAAACGGGTTAATCAGGTAATTCCACCGCCAGCTGTAGTTGGTGGTCAAGAATCCGCCGAGCAGCGGCCCAACCGTGGCCGCCGTACCGGCTGCCGCGCCAAACATACCGAAAGCCACCGCCCGGTCTTTGCCCTGGTATTCAGCCAGAATAAGCGCCGCGGTTGACGGCATCATCATGGCCGCGCCGACGCCCTCTACCAGCGCCACGGCTGCCAACAGCTCCGGCTGTGAATGCGCTTGGCTGGCAAACAGCGAGCCGAGCGCAAACACAAGCGCACCCACCCGGAACATTCGCTTGCGCCCAAAGATGTCGCCCAAGCGGCCGCCGGTGATCGTAAACGCCGCCAGCGTCAGCGAGTAACCGGTAATCACCCACTGCACGGCTTTGAGGTTGGTGTGCAAGTCGGTGATGATCGCTTTCATCGACACGTTAATAATTGTGGTGTCCAGCACGATAATAAACAGTGCCAGTACCAACACCACCAACGGCAGCCACTTGCGTATCCCTGTCTTCTCCGCCACTTGCGCCCCCTTTGTTGCCTATCTCCCTCTATAATAAAACGTTTTCGAGTGTTTCGGCAATGCATGCGGATATCGTATTATTACAAAGATTATGCTATAATAACATAATCTCAGTTTCGTTACTGAGGTACCTTGACAAGAGAGATAGACACACAAGATGAGCAGCGACGGCATACGCGCCTACGCCGCCACTGCTCATCTTGTGCAAGAAGATTGCACATTTGCCCGATGGCGAACGGTTTCACGACCGAGAGAGCTCTACGGAAGGAATTCCGAGATGACCTTCGCCCGCGACCACCGTCTGCCCACTGTTGGCTCGGCCACCGCGCCGATCATCGACAAGGCAACGCTGGTACTCGTTTGGCTGTGGCGCGACGCCGCGGAACGACTCGGGGCTTACGACCCCATCTTCCGCGAGTTCAACCCGCCGCCCGACGAGACCCCGGACGACATCATCTGCTCCTGCGGCACGCGGGCTTCGGGCTTGGACCGTCTGGCCCTCACCCCTCGCAGCCGCAACGAGCTCGCGTTCGACGCGCTCGCCGTCCACCGGATGGCGTGTCACCGCGGCGAGGTCGACCCTGGCCTCGTGTTCCTCTTCAACGACTTCGACATCGACGTCAGTCGTGTCAGGCCGACGCTGGAGGAGCTCGGTATCGCCGACCTGGCCTTCGTGCCCGACTGCTTCTGGCCTTTGCTGGAGTACGTCGGCTGAAGCTGGCAGCGGTCCGTCGAACGGGCAGGATAAGGAGATGCGTTTTGACATCGGATGTCACGGTCTCCCGTGTGCTTTCTTCCTTTGCCTTTTCGCTGCTCTATCTCCTTGTCTTGTCCGTTCCACAAATGTAGTTTGTGCTGATGAGTTCCAGAGCGAAGAGGAAGATACTTTTTGAATCTCATTCAAAAATATGTTCCGAGCGATGGTGCTCATACCGAAAGGTATGAGTCCTAAAAGGACGAAAACGGACTTTTAGTCGCGAGCGCGCCAACGGCTAAAAATGTAACGGCTGGCTGGCGAGCAGCGCGAAACCGCGCCGGATCACCGTAAGCTCGGTATCATCCGCCGCACGGTTAACCGAAAACTTGGAGAATTCATCGGCCGCAAACCAGCCGTCGGCCATGTGATCTTCGGGGTGTAGCTGTACGTCGTCTAGGTTTCCGACAAACTCAGCAAAAAAAGCAATCTCCACGGCATGCGCCCCTTTCACCTCATTCATGTAGGTGAAAGCGCTAAACGGGTCGCCGACGACGATATCTTTGCCCAGCTCCTCGCGCACTTCGCGTTTGAGCCCGGCAATGATATCCTCGCCAAAATCAATGTGCCCACCTGGTATTTCAAAAACGCCCGGAAAGAATTTCTTGGTAGTAGCGCGCTGCGCCAAATACACCTTCTCCACGCCATCGAAGTTGTGGTGGATGAAGGCGCAGGCCACAATCACTTGTTGGCCGTGAGCTGGTGTTTCACTGTCGTGTTGTAATTTAGTCATGACATTGGTGGGCGAGGTGGGACTTGAACCCACAAGACTTTTGGTCAGCGGATTTTAAGTCCGCCGCGTATACCGATTCCGCCACTCGCCCGCTCAGTACGAAAAACAAAAGGTGCATTTGGAGGCGCCTGCCGGAATTGAACCGGCGTAAAAGGTTTTGCAGACCTCTGCGTAACCACTCCGCCAAGGCGCCATATAGCGAGATTATAGCGTACCGTGCCGCCGCCCGCCAGGGCGTGCTACACAACTGGTGCTAAAAAGGCAGCGGTAAGATCGACCGGCTCGCGGGGCTCATGCGCTTCTGGCAGTAGTACCACCTGCGGCACCAGCAGCTGGCCAGCGCTAATAACTAACTCTTCGGCGCGGTCCACCGTAAGGTCCGATTCTGCGGCCGCGCGGACCGTAGCAATCGGCGGCTCGTATTGGCACAGCAACCACGAGCCCTTGGCTACTAAATCAAGCGACACTGGCGACTCGCGCCGCCACACTAGCGGCAGCCGTTCCCAGTGCCAATCGTACAGCACAATGTTGCCTGCACTGTCCTTGATACTCTGGTGAGAGCCAGACGCCCGACGCGGCGTTTGACGCCCGCGCAGACTAACCTGTGGATAGGCTTCGTCAACTGGCGACAGGGCCACGGCGAATGTCCGACCCCGAGAATAGTGGCTGCGAGCCCGTACGCTGTATCTTGCCAGGCCATACCAGTCCAGCTCGGCGGCTGTGCGGCTACCGCCGAGTTTCTGATACCACTGCTGCAAATCATCGTGGCCCATCTGCGGCGCGAGGCTGCGAATGGCTTCATCCCGTACGACCGGCAATTTCTCGTGTTTCATAGTGCAAATAGTAAAATAATAGATGCTCTCGGTCAACATATCTATCCAGCCGGCTATCTGCTTAAATGGAGGCATGCAACTTATTAAGACGTCCTCGCCCGAATCGGCCGTCAAACAGCTTGTGGCAAAGCTAGATGCGGCATTGTCACACCACACACACGTTGTTTGGTTCTTGTCTGGTGGCTCAGCGCTCCCAATTGCAGTGCAGGTTATGGCGCAGCTCACCCAAGACCTCAGCAAACTGACCATTATGCAAATTGACGAACGCTTTGGGCCGGTTGGCCACAAGGATAGCAATTGGCAGCAACTGCAGGACGCCGGCTTTGAAGCCCGAGGCGCCCGCTGTCAGCCGGTGCTTACTGGTCTGCCGCTGGAGGAGACAGTTGCCCGCTATCAGTCGCTTATGCACCAGGCGCTACAGGACGGCGCACAGCTCATTGGTCTGTTTGGTATCGGCGCCGACGGCCACACCGCCGGCCTGTTACCTGACAGCAGCGCACTCAACGAAACCAGTCAGCTGGTCACCAGCTACCAGGGGCCAGATTTCATGCGTATCACGCTCACTATTCCCGCGATCACTCAGTTTGGTGTTGCCGTGGCGCAGGTGAGCGGCGCGGCCAAACTCCCGACGCTGCGCGATCTACAAACAGATCTGCCGCCAAGCCAGCAGCCGGCACAAATCCTCAAGCGCATTCCGAAGTGTTATATTTATAATGATTATCTGGAGGGTGCAGTATGACAATCGGACTTATCGGCCTGGGCAAAATGGGTTCACAAATTGTGGCGCGGCTAACCAAAGCCGGGCACGCGGTAGTGGTAACCGACCATCACCAAGAAAATATTGACGCGGCGGTCGCAAACGGCGCCACTGCAGCGGTAGATAGTAAGGATTTGGTTAGTAAACTAGCCTCGCCAGCGGTAGTGTGGCTGATGATCGCTTCGCACGTGGTCGACGCCGAGCTCGACACCCTGCTGCCGCTGCTCGCCAAGGGCAGCATTATTGTGGACGGCGGCAATTCCGACTTCCGCGAAACCCGGGAGCGCTATAAACGCTGCGCCGAGAAGGGCGTCCAGCTGGTCGACGTGGGCACCAGCGGCGGCATCATGGGCCTTAAAAACGGCTTTTCGATGATGATTGGCGGCGACGAGCAAGCATTTACAGCAGTTGAGCCCGCCATCCAAGCCCTGGCCCAAGAAAACGGCTACGACTATTTCGGCCTAACCGGCGCCGGCAACTACGTGAAGATGATCCATAACGCCATCGAGTACGGCATTATGGAATCCTACGCCGAGGGCTATCGCCTGCTCAAAGATGGGACTGATTACCCCGGCCTCGACCTCGCCAGTATTGCCAAAGTCTGGCAACACGGCAGCATTATTGCCAGTAGCCTCAACGACATCACGGCCGGTATTCTAGCCAAGAACCCCAATCTGGACGGCATCGACGGTTACGTGGCCGAAACCGGCGAAGCCCGCTGGACGCTCGAAGTAGCCGCCGGCCAGAGCATCCCCATGCCCGCCGTTCAGGCCGCGTTTGATACCCGCTTGGCCACGGCCCAAGGCAAAGTCAATTTCGCCACCAAACTGCTCGCCGCCATGCGCGGCGGCTTTGGCGGCCACAAAGTTAATAAATAGCATGAAGAAAACTGAGTTCGCTACCCTGCTCCCGCCCGCCACGCTGGTGATTTTTGGCATCACCGGCGACTTGGCGCATCGCAAGCTGCTGCCGTCACTCTATCATCTGGCCAAACACGATATGTTGCCGCCAGAATTTAGAGTAGTGGGGGTAACGCGGCGCGGCATTGCGCTGGCCGATCTACTCAAGAATGTGCGGCAGTCGCTCAAAGACAGCGGTCACGACTGCGATGAGCGCGCGCTGCTGAAACTAAAAGGCCTGCTCGAAATCTTCACCATGGATCTTATGGATCCGGCCGATTACAAACGCTTAGGCAAGCGTCTGGACGCCATCGAGGACGAAGCCACGGTCTGCATGAACCGTTTGTTCTATCTGGCGATTCCTGCCCAAACTTTTGCGCCGGTGGTTGCCAAGCTCGGCACCGGCGGCCTAAACAAGAGCTGTCAGCACAGCACCGGCGATGCCCGGCTGCTCATCGAAAAGCCGTTTGGTTACGACCTGACTTCGGCCCAGGAGCTGATTACCGAGCTGAGCCATAGCTTCAACGAACGCCAAATTTACCGCATCGACCACTACCTGGCCAAAGAAACCGCCCAAAACATCCTTGATTTTCGCTTTCAAAACCCAATCTTTAAACACGTCTGGGCCAATCACGCCATCAGCCACATTAGCATTACCGCTGCCGAAACGATCGACATCGAAGGCCGCACCACCTTTTATGAACAAACCGGCGCGCTCCGCGACTTTTTGCAGAGCCACCTGCTCCAGCTACTGGCGCTGGTCACAATGGAGGAGCCGGACTCGCTCACCGCCTCCGGCATTCACCGCGAGAAGCTAACCCTGCTTGAACATGTCGCCATCATCGCACCCAACAAAGTTGCCCAGCAAACAGTGCGCGGCCAATACGAGGGCTATCGGCGTGAGGTGGACAATCCAGACTCCGCTACCGAAACCTTTGCGGCCGTACGTTTGTACATCGAAAATGCTCGCTGGCGCGGCGTGCCAGTGCTGCTGCGCACCGGCAAAGCTTTGGCTGAAAAAACCGTGGAAATCGTTATGACATTTGCCGACAAACAGGACGACCAGCGCAAAAATATGTTGGTCATTCACATACAGCCCGGTGAGGGCATTTCCTTGCAGCTACTCGCCAAAAAACCCGGCTTTACCAATGAAGTCGAGCCAGTACAGATGGACTTTTGTTACAGCAGCGCCTTCCCGGGTGAAAACGGCCACCCCGACGCCTACGAACGGGTGTTGATGGACGCCTTCCGCGGCGACAAAACCCTGTTTGCCACCAAAGAAGAAGTACTAGCCAGCTGGCGCATCCTGGACAACGTGGTGCAAGAATGGGCCAAAAACGACACTGGCCTGGTGATCTACCCCAAAGACAGCTGGGGCCCAGAAGAGACCGAGAAACTAGCGCAAGCCGCCGGCACCACCTGGCAGACCAACCTGCGTAATATTTGCTAACGGCAGCTTAGGAATAAAAGCTGTCTTTAACGCGCGGCCGAGTCAAATACACCATGACCACGATCGCCTGCGCCGCGTTCCAGGCCAGATTTAGGTAGCCGATGGCGAAGATGCTGCCGAGCGGACTGTTCTGCGTCGATGCCGCCTTGTGGCGCAAACTGGCAAGCTGCGCCTGCTGAACAGGTGTAAGCTTTTGCTGCTCAAGCGCAGCGATTTGACTCTGGTAGGTAGCAGTCGCTTGATTGATACGGTGCTGATCGTTGAACAAGTTCACGCCATTGATAATCGTAACAACGAGCAGCAGCACCGAGACCGCCACCATCGCCACCCGCGCCAGCTCACGGCGGAACAGCAGCCCAATAGCCACCAGCACGTCAACACCCAGCACAATGCTGTACCAGGTCAGATGAGCGAGATTGCCTAAAAACGCCGGGCCAGCACCAAGCAGTATGATCGCCGCAATGACATACACGCCGACCGGCGCTCGGTCGGCCTGTTGCGGCGGCGTTTCGGCCGGCCGACTCGTATCCGGTGGCACTGGTACGCTGGCGGGCGCAGCGTTTGGGGCAGATGGCGGCGTCGGCGGTGCGGCCGAGGACGCCGGGTTTGGCTGAGGATGTGGCGAGCTAGATAGCGTAGGCTGGGGTACTGCGGGCGATGTGGTGCCGCGGGCAATCGTTGCCGGTTCCAAATCAGCCGACAACGGCTGCAGGACTTTGCCGCGGCTCATCAAGTTATTGGACGCTTGATCCTGCAAAGGCTTCGGCTCGCCAGACGGTTTTTCATCTTCCATAGACAGAACTTCTGCCTACAGCATAACAGTTATGATTGTATCCGTATATCCAGTACTTGAGCGTTGGGCAGTTTGCCTAGCAGCGCAGCTGGCACGACAAGCTTGGAGCCGCGAATACCGCTGCCGATGATGACGTTACCCGCTTCTAGCACTTTGGTGTCGACCAGAATCGGCCAGTCGGCAGGTAGGCCGATTGGCGTAATGCCGCCGTATTCCATGCCGGTCATGCTGACCGCCTTGTCCATGGGCGCGAACGACACCTTGCGGGCGTCTAGCTGTTTGCGGACCACGTTGTTTACGTCGGCGCGGGTGGTGGCCAAGATGATGCAGGCTGCGTACCAGACTTTGTCGGCGCGCTTGGCTTCCACAATCACGCAGTTGGCAGAGATGTCCATGCCAATAGCGTAATGCTCGCAAAAGGCGGCGGTGTCGGCCAGCCCCGGATCAATTGCTGCCACATAGACGTCAGTAAGCGCTTGTTCGCTCAGCACGGCTTTTACCGGCTCGGCCACTAAGTCCAGTCGACCGTGCACAGCTTCAAAATCAAGTCTTCCTAATTGCATATCTATTATCATACGATGTTGTAATTGCGTAGACAATGGCTGGTGTGTCAAGAATGAGCTGTTATAATGCCGCTGGAGGGAAGAGCTTATGTCGCGAGAGTTATTAATCTTTGATGGAACGGCCCACAGCGAATTGACTGATGGTATCGTGAGAAAGCTTGAGTCAGATCTAATAGACACGAAGGATCACTCCCTTCGAGTACACGCAGAGGTCGGCTCCTTCCCGGATGGCGAGACCAGTATCAAGATCAAAGACAATGTTCGCGAGCAAGATGTCTTTGTTATTCAGCCTACCGGCCCGCCGGTGAACGATAACATTATGAAATCGCTGGTTATCGCTGATGCCTTGCGTAGAGCTTCAGCCTGGCGTGTGACGCTTGTTGCTCCCTATTTCGGCTACGCCCGCCAAGACCGCAAGGACATGTCGCGGGTGCCAATTACCGCCAAACTGGTGACCGATCTGTATAGCGCCTCTGGCTACAACCGTTTGCTGGCGGTTGATTTGCATGCCCACCAGATTCAGGGCTTTACAAACTTACCGTTTGACCATTTGTACGCTGGCAGAACCATTGCCGACCACTTGCGGCAAGAGCTTGAAGACCCGATTGCCGTAGCGCCGGACGTCGGCGCGGTCAAAATGGCCAAGGGATATGCGCGGCGTTTAGGCCGGGAAAATGATTGGGCCATCGTCGACAAGGACCGTATTGACGGCCACACCACCCGGGTAACCGAGATCGTGGGGCGCAGTGTGGTCGGCCGCAACGCAGTCATCTTTGATGACATGACCTCAACCGGCGGCTCGCTTATTGGCGCCGCCAAAGCATTGAAACACGCTGGAGCGCTGACGGTTGTGGCCGCCGTTACACACGGAGTCTTATCAGAAGGCGCTATTGAGCGGATTGAAGAGAATGAGGATCTCGATTGCTTAGTCATCACCGATAGCCTGCCGGAAGCTGGTAAGTCACACAAAATCAGGCGTATCACAATCGCTCCGCTGCTGGCCCAGGCCATTCAAAATATCCACAATGGTCAGTCAGTCAGTGAGCTGATCAGTTAAATAGATCTACTGGCCTTGCAGTATATCGACGAGCTGGGCATGCACGCGGTCGTTCACCGCGAATATGCAGCCTTGTTTGCCATATTGCAGTGACAGCTCGCCGCCGTCTTTGCCTGTCACAATGGCACCGGCGCCCCGTGCAATGACGGCTGCGGCCGCGTGGTCGTGCGCCCAAGTGCTCAAAGAAACGTAGCCGACCACTGGCAAGCCCTCGATTTGCGCATGCGGTACGTCGTCAAAAGTCTTCAGCAGTGTTGAATCAACCACCGCGCAAGCCTTAAACACTGAGCCGCCGAGCGGCAGCGGGCGGAAACCCTTAGCCGCAAAGCGTTCAGTATCCATACGCGTGCTGTGCGACACCAGCACGATGCCTTCGGTTGGCCCGGTGTCAGTCCGAATTCTGGTTAAATCGCCGTTGGCTGCGCAGAAGGCGCCGAGCCCTTCGGCTGCGGTGTAGAGCCGTGGCTGCTTGAGTAACGGTGCGTTGACCACACCGATCACCGGACGGCCATCCACCACTTGCGCCAAAGAAAACATGGCCAATGACTGGCGTGGACTACGACTCCGGCCCAGCACAAAATCGTCGGTGCCATCGATGGGGTCAAGGTACATGGCGTTTGGATCTCCGTACTCGGCCGTGCGGCCTCGCTCTTCGCTCACTACCCCGCAGCCTTTGACGGCATACGCTGCCACGACGTTCCGGCTGACCTGTTCATCGGCTTCGGTTACGGTGGTCGTGCCGTAGGCGTCGGCTTTGTCGCCAACGGCTAAATCTGCTTGCTGGAAGTACTCGAGCATCACTTCGCCCTGGTCCCTGGCTAGCTTCGTGGCGAAGGTTAAGTCATTTAATCGTGCGTCTGAAATCATATTATACCTCTGTTAGTTATGGGTGAGCCGCTATATATTGTATAGCTTCGAGGAGCGTCGGTGCGGTATGTGTGGCTTGGTCGCTCGTGACAGTAGGAACGCCAGTTTTGACAAGAATAGTTTTGGTGCCGGCATGCACACCAGTCGTGACGTCTGACGGGCGGTCGCCGATCATCCAGGAATTGGCTAAATCGATAGCGTAAGCCTTGGCGGCGTCGAGCAGTAGCTTGGGTTTGGGCTTGCGGCAAGCGCAGTTGTCATTTTCGCAGTGCGGGCAGACGTATGACTCTGTTATAGTGACGCCGCTGGGCGCCAGCAGGGCAAGGACTTTTTGATTGATGGCATCGGCTTCCGCCTGGGTCATCAGCCCCTCAGCCAGACCCGCCTGGTTGGTTACAAAGAAGACGGTGTAGTTAAGGCTGGCCAGCAGGCGCAGCGCAACCAGGGTGTTCGGCAGCAGCTGTACTTTATCCAACGTGTTTACTCGCTCGTAGGTCGGTGTGCCTACGTTGACAGTGCCGTCGCGGTCTAAAAATACTGCGCGTATCATGCCTTAGAGTATAACAGCTGATAGGCGGCGACCGCTTTATCAAGCTCCACTATAAATGAAGGAATGTAGGCAGCCGGCCTACGGTGAACGTCGGCTCGCAGCTTGACAGCCTCAAGACATTTGAATTCGTCGACCTCGGCGCTCGGCTGTGGAGTGTCGTCCGACACGCCAATATACAGATGTGACAGGCGCCGCCGCACTTCGCCGTTGTCGCCCGGAAAAATATTTAAGAAACTTTCTACGTAGCGGAGCTCTGGTGTGATGCCCATTTCTTCCTGAGTTTCGCGGGCGGCGGCTGCATCGCGGTCTTCACCACTGACTATGCCACCGCAGGCCGAGATATCCCAGCGCCCCGGATAGTGGTTCTTGGTCTTGGGGCGCAGCTGCACCCACACCTTGCCATGCGAGGTAAACACAAAGATCAGCACATTCTCGGTGGTATGATTGTCGCGCTCGGCGTCTGCCCGGGAAATAGTAGCAATCACTTTACCGCTATCGTTTAGCACATCCACAAATTCGCTCGCCTGTGCTGGCTCAACCTGCTCCATAGTACCTCCTGATGCTCGTACAATAGCAGATTACCCGGTCAGGATTCTAGCAGTATACGAAAGGCGGGTGACAGCTTTAACCGCAATTCGGCACGGTTATAGCTACGCAGTGGATCATACAGAACTAGGTAGTCTTCTATTTTGCGATAGGTGGCCAGCAGCCTGGCTTTTTCAGCGTCGCGGAGTGGCTGGCCGGGCGGCAAATCGGCGGTAATAACCCGTAGAGTGTCGAGGAGCGAATCGATGGCTTCGGGACGCGATGCGAGTGAAGCGAGCAAGGTGATACTTTCGATGTAGTCGCGGTCGGTGGCCTGCGGCGGCGCCTCGGTAACCGGTATGAGTGGCGCTGGCAGCACGCCTGGCGTGCTCAGCAGATAGAACATATAGCCAGCGTGCAGCAATGCGAATCCACTTGCTAAGAACGGCAACAGCGACAAACCGTGCGCCACATACCAGCTATCGGTATTCATGAAAAAGTTGATTATATATTCATGCCAGGCGCTGGCGGCCAGCGCAGTTAGCGCCACAAACAGCCACCAAGAGGCTCGATTGTACGACGAGCCCAAGCGGCGGCGCACATTATTAGCGAGCATGGCCGCATAAGTGAGTTGTATGGCGCTCCAGCCGACGACTGCCGTGTAAAAATCAGTGCCGGCTACGGCATGATCGCGCGCTATATAATGGCCGGCGGCAAAGCTCAAAATTGTAAACGCCAGGCTCAGACCAAAGCTAAATGAGTACTTTGTGAGTCGCTCGTGGTCCTCCAGCAATCGTGCAAACTGGCGGATGCCGATAAAAATAAGGGTCGTGGCCGCCACAAACGGCACGATGACCATGCCCGACTTCGCCCACCAGCCGTTCCACCAGTCGTAAAACGCAATGACCGGCAGCTGCGCCAGCGCCACACCAAACAGCAGGATGCCGCTCGCTAGCAAGTTGTAGGCAACTTTTAATTTGAGGCGGAAAGTCTTAACGCCCGCCACGAATAGCCCGGCAGCGCCGAAAGATGTAACGGTAATCATGACCGCCACCGCCGTGCGTTCGTGCAGGGTCAGTACATCGGCCACTGTAATTGGCGGTGGCACCGCAAAGGCCACTGCCCCAGCCACTAACGTGAGCAGCACAAACATTTGCGCTGTTATGCCGGAAAGTCGCCGCGCGTTAAGCATATCCAAATTGTAGCGCACTTGCCGGCCGGCCGCGCGGCAGACTGCTGCTACCCAGCGCTGCCGGCCGTCTCGGTGCCGATAATATAGGCCTCCTCGCCGATGCGAGCGCCGTAATGCGGGAAGATGATGCAATCGCCGGCCTCTGCGGTGTATGTCTTGTTACCGTCTCTCGCGATGATTTGCCCTGGATCCAGCGCATCAAAGTTACGGAATCCATCGCCCAGCACAAAATCCGCAGAAGTCTTATAAACTGCTCGCTGCGCCCGCACAATTCGTTTGGACCGAGTAGAGAGCGCCACCGGCTCGTCGGTCATGCCAAAGTGCTGCAAAAACTGGTAGACGGTGCGCTTGGCAAACTCCTTATACACTTCGGCCTGAGAGATGGGGCCGCATTCCACGCAAATACCGATTTTGCCCGCTAGGTGCATGTAGCCGTCGCTGCCGCCGGGTTCGGTACGCGTCCAATTGGTGGAGATAATATCCACGTCAAAGGTTTGCGCCAAGCCGACGGCCTCGTCCTCGCAAATTACAAACGGCTGGCCGTGGGCGTCGTAAAACATGTGCAAATCCAGTAGGGCGTCGCTTTTGTCTAGTACGGCCATGAGTTCCCGGGCACGTACATCCTCTGGCGTCGTGCCTTCGTTGCCGGCTATAAAGCAGCGGTTGAGATTCTTGTTGATCATCCGCACCTTGGCGGCGATAGCCGGCGGGTTGGCGTAGGCGGCGTAGACCGTGCCTTTGGTAAGCCGCAACTGGGGCAGTAGCTCCTGCAGAGCCAAGACGCCGGCCAGCTCATTGCCGTGGACACCTGCAAAAATCGCTAGCGTGGGGCCGGGCTTTGGGCCGTGTATTTCAAAAATCTTTTCAGAGATCATGCAGTACCTCCATAAACTAATATTTTGTCGCAGCAGCCATGGGCGGGCTGCAGCGGGCAGGTGCTGCAAGCGCTCAGAGCGCTGGACGGTACGTCTGCCGAGCTGGCCTCGCGATAGCCACTCTGCTCAAATATGGGTTCGCTGAGTGGATTACAAAAGGCGTACGGCAGTTCATGAGCCGCCAGCAGATGCGCCGTAATCGTCCGTACTGCCGCATGGGCAATGCCCTGTTTACGGAAACTAGGGCTCACCCACAGGCTGCCGACTTCGCACATCGGCTGGCCGTTCCATAGCGCGGGCGGCAGTGCTCCGACATAGCCCACCAGTGCGCTACTCGGGCCGTGCAGTGCCGTAAAGCCGGCATGCTTGGCGTATATATCCGCCGCCGACACGGGCAGCATCTGCGGCAACTCACCTAGTTGGCCATTCGTGTAGGCAGCAAGCAGTCTAGCCACTTGCTCCTGGGTGGCCTCTGGAAGAGACGTAAAAGGCACGATCTCTATATCGAGGGGGCACTTCTCGCCCTTTTCGGCGGGTTTCACAATGTTTTGGTCTCCTTCGTCGAAGACCTGCATAGATTCTGACATAACAGCACTCCAAATTGCATATAAAAAAGCTCCCTGGTTACGGGAGCTGTCTGGAACTTTGTGGATTACATTAGTGCGTGCAAGGACAACTCCCGTATGTACGTGAGTTGTGGCGGCGGACAACCAGTTGGATCGTCATCTTAGACATATTGCAATAATAGCACAGTTCGTCAAATATACCGCTATGTGTTGTCGTAGTCTTGCTTTTCGTCCTTTTGGACTCGTCGGCACGAACGCGCATTCGTGGAAGCAAAACTATCACTCCGGGCGGCACACGATTGACAGGCGAACCTGCGTTGGTCGTGTGCCGCACCCGGGAGTGACAGCTGTTTACGCCCGGAGGCGCAAACGGTATTAACTATCGGTTCCGAACCCGCCCAGGGCAGTCTGGGAGAAACTCCCGACCGCCTGGCTGGCACGCACCGCGCTCTGGCTGATAGTGCCGAAGGCGCGGCGGATCTCGCTGGGGTTGTTGGTCGGCGTGAGAATCCACTGGTTGGGGATGCCCATGGCGCCGAACACGGCGCGGAAGTCCGTGCTGTGGTCGTCGATGCCCATGGCGCCGATGATGTGGTTCTCGCTGCGGAGCATGCCCCGCACGATTGCCTCGACCGTCGCCGGCCGATGGGTACGCGACCCGTAGTCAGCACCATCGGTGATGATGTAGGTCACGCCGCGCACCGCCACACCGCCGTCCTCCAGCTCCGTCATCTTGGCGACCACGCTGCTGAGCGTGGCGGCCGTCATGTCGTAGAGCGGCGTACTGCCGGTGGGGTGGTAGTTGCTGGACGTCATGCGCACCGCTTGCTCCAGCGGTACGAACGGGTACAGCACGCCGTGGTTCAGGAACTGACAGCTGACCAGGATCGTGCCCGAGGCCTTGGAGCCAAGGAGCGCGTCGAGCACCTGGTTGTGCCCGTTGATCACCAGGTCGGCGTTGTGCTCGTAGCTGATCGACGAACTGTCGTCGATGAGCAGGCGGAGCAGCAACACCTCGGTGGCGCCGAGCTGCTCGATGGCGTCGATGCCCACGTCGCCTAAGCCCGCCATGATGGCGTCGCCCAGGTTGTCAACGGTGAGATCGAGCGCCGCCACAGCGTCGTCTTCCAGACCGGCACCCGCAAATAGGGTGCTGAGGTCGCTAGCGGACATGGCTCTCTCCTTTGTATCTCGTTTTTTGGATGACTGAATGGGGTGAAGCGGGCGGGAGCCGCTGATTAAAAGTGCATCAGCGGCTCCGCGCGCTTGGATCAGAGCTTGACGCCCGGCCAGGTGTCGATCGGGTCGGTGCTACGCACGATGTGCATGCCCGCCGCCTCGAACCTGGCGAACGCCGCGTCGGCTTCGGTGGTGTAGTCCACCACGAAGCCGCCGTTGCCGTCCGGTACCGTAACCGGCGACGTGCAGTCGCCGAGCAGGTAGACCTTGTTGGCCAGCGCCGGGTCCTGCTTCGCGATGTCGTCCAGCAGGTCGGCGATGGTCCAGGCCACGCAGTGGCTCTTGGCCTGACCGGCGATCACCAGCACGTCGAAGTTGAGCAGGTGCTCCACGAACTTGACGTTCTTGTGGTCGATGGTCTTGCCACCGATGGTGGTGAGGACTTCCGGCCCGAGCACCGAGTAGTTCTCAGTGAGCGGGTTGCCGCCCTTGACCTCGATGCGCGTCTGCGCACCGCGGGCGATGGCGTGGAAGAAGCAAGCCTCTTCCAGACCGCTGACCAACGCGTGGCCGGGCCCGCCGATCATGCCGTGGAACGGCCAGATCGTCAGGTCGTAACGGCCGCGGTTCTTCAGCTCCTCGCAGTAGTGCTGCAGGTGCCGCTGAGCCGCGACCAGGTTGACGCCCAGAGCGGACGCCAGCTGCGGCGTCACGCTCCACTTGCCGGCGACCACGTCGTCGTACTTGATGAGCGTGAAGGGCGCCGGGTGCTTGCCATTCTCGTCCACCACGAAGGTGGGGTGGAAGATGGCGTAGGCCCGGTGGGTGTCGAGCGTGCAGCTGACCTCGGTGATGATACCGAGGTTGCGGTAGAGGAACTCCGTCAGTCGACGGCTGTCCTGCACCGCGCCGTCACCGGAACGACCAGCCACGAACAGCTCACCCTTGGGCGAGCAGAACGTGTACTGGTTGTCGATGACCAGCAGCCCGACCCGGGTGCTGTCCGAGGCGCTGGCCTTGAGCCCGTGCTGCCGACGCCAGTCAGTGGCGTCCATGAACAGCCCCGGGTAGTCGATGAACCGAAGGTCCACGACGTGCTGCGGGTCGTAGTGAGCCGGGATGGGGAGGTTGACCTTGGCGGTCATGACTTTCTCCTTTGCTGTCTTTTGACTTACCGGATTTGGAGCAATACGATCTCTTTACTCGAGACCGCGACGATGCCTTCCCGGGCTGGGAAGAGCTGAGTATCGGTGGTGACAAACGGCTCGGTGTCGGGGTATTCCCGCTCCAATTGCAGCCGGTCGCCGTCCAAGCCGATACGGACGATGCCCGCGTCAGTTGCAGCAAACAGCTGCGTGCCGCGAGCCATGCGTCCCCGAATGCTGTCGCCGAGCCACGTCCCGTCGCCTTGCACGCTTTCAGCGTGTGCCAAAAGCTGGCCGGTGTCGGAAATGACGTAGCAGTGGTTCAAGATGTCCTTCCCTTGCTGGATGGTCACCATGAACCACGCCAGATGGTCACTAAACGTACACGTAGCGTCGATGAGGTTACCCGTCATCGGCGGCAACGGCACGCTGTCGTTGATACCTGGCCGGCGAGCGTCAAACACAAACCCGCGGGTCAGCGAACCGGCCCGGAAGAACCCAAAGCCAAAGTGCTCGCCAGCCCAGACCAGGGTCCGGTTGGGCAGCACCTCGCCGATGGGTAGCGGCGCCAGTGGTGCATCGTGCACCAGCTGGTTGCCACTCACCCAGTACAGGTGCCGACCGTTCGCCGCAAATACCGGCAGCCGGCCGACCAACTGGGTGTCATAGCGGGATTGACTGCCGTCCGCAGCCAGTGCGATCAAAGTCGTGCCCTTGCCGAACACGGTTTTGTCGCCCTGAATGCGTAGGCGCAGCTCGCGGTCCAGTCCGCCCCGCAGCACCAGGACATCTCCTTCACGCTTGTACGCCCCACTTTCGTGGTAGACGTAGCGCAGCTCGCCGCCTTGGTGGGTGGCGAACAGGATCTGGCCGCTGGTGCGGAACAGTCTGGTGGCCGTGACGTTGCCGCGCACGGTGATGACCTGCTTAACAGCGCCGGGTGCGGCGCACGCCGGGCAGATCGCTCGGGCGTGCATGATGCCGCACGAGGTGCAGGTAGTCCACCGCAGATTACCGAGCAAACTAGGCGGAAACACGTCCCGCTTGTTCTGCTCGTACACCTGGGTGAAGTACTCCAGCAAATCGTCTGGCAGCGCCGCGTACGGAATGGCCGCGCCGGGGTACACGACGTCGGGTGAGAACACGGTTACCCGCTTCAGCACCCTGGCCGCGTCCCGTAGACGCTTGCCGCCGTTTTTTGGCTTGTGCACGCCGCCGTACGGGTTGATGTACAAAAGCGACTGGAACAGCATGGTGGTGAAGGCGTACCAGTCGGTCTGTACATCGTGCGGACGGATCGGCCGCAGTTCGTTCGGATCGCAGTGCAACGGGTCCACGAACCGAGTCGTGAAGGTGTGGCACAGGAACTTGTCGAACTGCATGCTGTCGGCATCGACCAAATACACCTCGCCACTAGCAGTGACGAGCACGTTCAGGTCGTTGAAATCGCCGATAACTACGCCGGCCGTGTGCACTTGGCCCACCAGCTGGTGTAGGTTGCGAAACACCGTGGTTGCCTGGTTGGCATCGATGTTGCCTTGCTCGCGCCATTTACGGTCGGCGTAGCTGAGGAGCACATCGAGCTGGTCCAGGTACGGCATGGTGTAGCCAACGATACTTCCCTTGGTGGCTTTGTCGTACGCCAGCAAATGCGGCGTCACGACGTGCGCGGGCAAATTGCTCGGAAAAGCCGGCAGCTTGTGCTGATGCTCTTCCAAACGCTGCCGCGCACCTTGCTGGGCCGCGGGGTCGCTCGCAAAGGCGGGGTCGTCGGGCTTGAAATAAACCTTCAAGACCTCGTCCGGCGGATAGCGGTAGACAACGGCTTCGCCACCCTGGCCCACGACACTGGCAGCCGAGAGGCGGTGGGCCTTACCGCCAATGTAAACGGTGCTCGGCATTACTCCTCCTCTTTAGATAACGGGTGTCCGGCGACCAGCGATGAGCGTGGTGTCGTCAGACAGCAGGCCACCGTCGGTCACGCTACGCCCAGATTCAGTGCGCCGCGGCCAGTCGCGAGCCAGCAGATTGAGCCGGCGGGTGACTGCCACGGTGCCAGGCACGAAGTAGCGGTCGTCCTCCCAGAACTGGGAAAGCGGGCCGAAAACTTCGTCGCTACCTGGCAGGCAGCGTGCCTCGCGGTCGATGGCCTCCTGCACCCCATCGCTACCAATGAGGAAATGTTGGAGGCCGGCCGTTGGCAGCTGCCGCACAATCTGAAAGTCCAGAAGTGAAGGATCGGCGTCGGTCAGCGTGCTACCGGTGAGGGCGTAGGCCAGATAGGCAGGCTGGTTGTTCGGACCGGAGTCCAGCACAATCAGCTCGCCGTTCACGACCAGCACGCCGTCACCCAGCACGAAAAACGTCGCCGTCTCCGGGGTGATAATGCCGCCCACCAGGGTAAACAGCAGATAGCTGTTCACCACTTCGCTGAGCGACTCCCCCATGTCCTGGGCCAGCACATGCAGCTGAGCCAGCATTGCTTGCCGCGCACGCGCCAGTAGCCGTTTGTCCGGCTGGTGGCCGTGAGCCAGCAGGCGCTGGAGGTAGGTGCTCATCAGCTGAACGCCGATAGTTGCCCCGACCTCCGAGCCCGCCGAGCTGCCACAGCCGTCGCCGACAACGGCAGTGATGCCGTATCGCGAACGAGCAACGTGGTAGGCGTCCTGCCGATTGCGCGGGATGCCTCGTCGGTGATCCTTGCCAGCGACGCTGCCTCCGGTGAGCTCGAAATCGAGTGACACTTTGGATCACTCCCTTCGTCTTGACGGATACATAGTATGGGATGGTTGGAACCGAATTGTTAATGATCGGCAACGCCGCAGCGTTGCGGGTTTGGCGACTCGTTCCAGCCTGGAAGGGCGAACAAGTCTTCAACTTAAGCGGTTCCGACACGTTAGTTTGTGTAAGATCGACACTAAGCTGATACTGTCTGTTATATACCCTTTTGCATGTTTGACAATACATTATTGTAAATACTACACTAACTATCCCGTTAATTCGTGTCGGTTTGACACTATGATAGTGTACTGCTATACTATAGTTAGTTTATGAAACAAGTAGCCTACCCGCCTTACGAAGCGCCGACCCTCACCGTAGACGCAGTAGTGTTTCAAGTAATTGAAGAGCGGCTATACGTGCTGCTGGTAAAGCGGGGGCGAGAACCGTTTGCCGGCCGGCGCGCTCTGCCCGGTGTGTACGTGCCGAGGGGCGAGACTACTCGCCAGGCATTTGACCGCGCCCTGCAAGCCAAAGCCGGCATCGATAGCCAGAAGCTCGACTTTGTGCGCCAGCTGCACGCCACCGACACCGTTGCCCGAGACCCACGCGGCCACGCCGTGTCCATTACCTACCTGGGCCTGGGGCGCGACCTCAGCCCAAGTGCCAGCAGCAGCACCGAGAACCCGCAGTTCTTTGCCGTAGACAACCTACCCCGGCTAGCGTTTGACCACGCCGACATCATCGCGCACGCCCGGGACTACCTAAAAACCGAAGCCGCACACACCAACCTGCCCTTTGCCCTGCTGCCCCCCAGCTTCACGCTTACGCAGTTGCAAACCGCCTATGAACTGCTGCTCGGCCAGACGCTAGACAAACGCAACTTCCGCAAAAAACTGACAAGCCTAGACCTAGTCAAAGCCACCGACGATTTCCAAAAAGACGGCGCCCACCGCCCAGCTCGCCTTTACCGATTTACGCACCCTACGCTCGCCGCCACGCTACAGACCTTTGGAAGTTAAGCTCGGCTCGACAACTACCTCAACGCCGCCTGCAGTGCCGGCTCAAGCTGGATCGCATGGGCAGAGCCAAACACCAGGAAGGGGCTCTTACCCTGCCGCCAATAGCGCATAATTTCTTCAAATATGTGTCTGTCCCGCAGCTCGCCCGATCGGCGGGATAATTGATTTGTCACGTAGTCTTTGTAAACTGGAGTAGTTATCCGGTAGGCCCAGCGCCGATCGGCCCACGGAAGAGGCTTGCCAAACAATTTCGCATGCGCTGCCTCCACCCCTTCGACGCTAAAATCTACATCGTTCCACTTATACAACCCCTGCATGAGTTGCAGCATGCTTGTTGTTTCGGCCGTAAGGTTTGGCTGCTCCTTTAGCCGGTGCCACCAGCTGAGCTGGCGCATGACGTAAAAAAACATGACGTTCTCTCGGCCGAACTCTTTTGCCAGCTCATTCGCTTCGGCTAGGCGATCAGGCTCGGGCGACACTACTGCGACACCGTCTCGGCGCGCCAAATACACGAGAAACTGCGCTTCGCCCCCTTGAACGATCGCCGCCGCGCGGTCGCCGGTTTCGGCTGCAGACAACTCGTTAAACCGGCCTTCAACCAACGCGATAGGCGCTTGGTTGCTTGTAATAAACTGGCCCCAGCGCCTCTCAATGTCGGCAAACTGGGGATGGTCTAGGTCGTTGGTATGCTCCGCGCCATAAAAGAGCAAGCTCTGGCCTGTGCCGGCGATCTCCACCACATAAGGCAAGCTAAAGCCTTGCCGCTCCCTTTCAGCGTACTGGTCATAGGTCAGTATCTGGTTTGCTGCACGCTCCATTGCCCAATCATAACAGAATCGTGCAGTAGACGAACTACACAAACGAGCCGGTTTTAACGTCGCCGGCTCGCTTATAGTTGGCGATAATGACGCCTTTTGGCGAGATCTTGGATTCCATCAGTTCAAAGGCCGCCGGCATGGTGCCGTCTGCAAAGAGTCGCTTGCCCTTGCCGAGCGTTACCGGAAATATCTTGAGCCATAGTTCGTCAACCAGGTCGTTCTTGAGCAGTGTCTGAAGCATATTGCCGCTGCCATGTACTTGTAACATCGGGCCGTCTTGGGCTTTTAGCTTTTTGATCTGGTCTACGACGTCCTCGCCGGTAATTAACACCGACTTTTCCCAGCTGAGGGGCATGTCTTTGTCGCAAACCACATATTTTGTTGCCTTATTGAACGGCGCGGCCACGGGCCCAGATGGATCTTGCTTTGGCCAATAGCCGGCAAAGATGTCGTAGGTTACCTTGCCAAGCAGCAGATCAAACGGCATGCTCATTTGTTCGCCCATGACATTGCCCGAAAAATCGTCGTCAAAGTACGGGACAGTCCAGCCGCCATAGGCAAAACCGCCAGAGGTGTCTTCCTCTGGGGCGCCGGGCGCCTGCATGACCCCATCAAGCGAGATAAATGTGAGCACAACTACTTTTCTCATAGCACCATAGTAGTCCGTTTACGGCGCGGGCTCAAGCTAGCCGGCGTTCCACTGCCAGTCGCGGATCTCCGGCATGTCCACGCCGTGCGCCATGATGTATTCGGTGTGCTCGACGAGCTTCTTTTCCATAAGTTCTTTCAGACGTAAAGCTTCGCTGCCGGTGATGCCGGCCCGCGCGATCACGTCCATTACCAAATGAAAGCGATCCATGTCGTTGCGCACCGTCATGTCGAACGCGGTGGTGATCGTACCCTCTTCCTTGTAGCCGCGCACGTGTAGGTTGCGATTGGCGCGGCGATAGGTCAGGCGGTGGACCACCCACGGGTAGCCGTGGAAGGCAAAAATAATCTCTTTGTTCTTGGTAAAGAAGGTGTCGTACTCTATGTCGCTCAAGCCGTGCGGGTGCTCAGTGTCGGGCTGCAGCCGCATCAAATCAACCACGTTGACCACGCGGATCTTTATATGCGGCAAGTGTTTGCGTAGAATCGACACCGCCGCCAGCGTTTCCAGCGTGGGCACGTCGCCAGCGCAGGCCATCACCACGTCCGGCTCGCCGTCTTGGTCGTTACTGGCCCAGTCCCACACGCTGATGCCTTGTGTGCAGTGATCAATTGCTTCATCCATGCTGAGCCACTGCGGGCTGTCGTGTTTACCGGTGATGGTCAGGTTGATGTAGTTACGGCTTTTTAGACAGTGGTCGATGGTGGACAGCAAACAGTTGGCGTCCGGCGGCAAATAAATCCGCACCACCGAGGCTTTTTTATTGAGCAAGTGGTCGATAAACCCCGGATCCTGGTGGGTAAAACCGTTATGGTCTTGCCGCCAGACATGTGAGGTGAGCAAATAGTTGAGCGAGGCGATTTGGTGGCGCCACGGCAGCTCGCCCGACATTTTAATCCACTTGGCGTGTTGATTAACCATGGAATCGACAATGCGGATAAACGCCTCATAACTGTGGAAGATGCCGTGCCGCCCAGTCAGCAAGTAGCCCTCCAGCCAGCCTTCGGCCTGGTGCTCGCTGAGCATAGAGTCGAGCACCGCACCTTCAGTGGCCAGAAACTCGTCGGTCGGCTTTACGCGCGCCGACCACTGGCGGTTGGTGGCTTCAAAGACTGCTTCCAGCCGGTTGGAGACCAGCTCGTCCGGCCCAAAGATCCGGAAATTGTGCCCTCGCTCGTTTTGCTTCACTACGTCGCGCAAGTACGGGCCAAGAGCGTGCACATTGCCTTCACTACTCACACTCCGGTGCGCAACCGTAACGGCATAGCTGCGGAAGTCCGGCAGATCCAATTCGCGCAGAAAGCTGCCGCCGTTGGCGTGCGGGTTGGCGCCCATGCGGCGCTGTCCGCTCGGCGCCAGCGTGGCGAGCTCCGACAGTAATGCGCCGCGCTCGTCAAACAATTCTTCGGGCTTATAGCTTTTCAGCCAGCGTTCCAGCAGCGCCACATTTTCCGGGCAGGTCTCGTCGACTGCTAGCGGCACTTGGTGCGAGCGAAAATTATTCTCTACCTGCTTGCCAGCTAACATTTTGGGGCCGGTCCAACCTTTGGGAGAATTGAGCACGATCATCGGCCACCGCGGTCGAGTCGCGTCACCCTGAACCCGGGCATTGTGCTGAATCCGCTTGATCTCGTTAGTTGCTCGGTCGAGTGCTGCCGCCATTTGCTGATGCATCAGCAGCGGGTCATCGCCCTCCACAAAATAGGGCGTCCAGCCGTAACCGCGTAGCAGCTGGTCAAGCTCTTCGTGTTCAATGCGCGCCAGAATGGTCGGATTACTTATCTTGTAGCCGTTCAGGTGCAAGATTGGCAGCACCACGCCGTCAGTATTTGGGTTAAGGAATTTGTTAGAATGCCAGGCGGTAGCGAGCGGGCCGGTTTCGGCTTCGCCGTCGCCAATGATGCAGGCGGCGATAAGGTCGGGGTTGTCGAACACCGCACCGAAGGCATGGCTCAACGAATAGCCAAGTTCACCGCCTTCGTGGATAGAACCAGGCACTTGGGGTGAAACGTGGCTCGACAAACCACCGGGGAACGAGAACATCTGGAACAGCTTTTTGAGGCCGGCTTCGTCTGGCGTAACCTGGGGATAGTATTCGGTAAACGTGCCTTCTAGGTACACGTTACCTACCAGCGCCGGGCCACCATGTCCCGGGCCGGACAAGTAAATCATATTGAGGTCGTGCTCCTTAATCGCCCGGTTCAAATGCGCATAGATGAAGTTTTGGCCAGGTGTTGTCCCCCAGTGACCAAGCAGTAACTTCTTAACATGCTTGAGGTGCAGCGGCTCTCTCAGCAGCGGATTGTCGCACAAATAAATTTGCCCGACGGATAAGTAGTTTGCGGCGCGCCAATACGCGTTGATGTTGTGAAGTGCCTGTTCGTCGAGAGGGTGCTCAGTGTGCTGCATAGCTGCCTTTCATGCGTTGCTTTTTTGGATTAGTTGTTCGGTTTCCCGCGCCATCGTCACAGCCTCATCGGTATGAATAACATGCACGCCGACCCCGGCACCATTAACCGAAATTAAGCGCTCGCGCTCCTGGTTTCGCGTTGCGTCAAGGGTGATGCCCAAAAATTCCAGCCCTTCACATACCCGGGCCCGGATCTTCGGTGCGTTTTCGCCCATGCCGCCGGTGAACACCAGCGTGTTGAGGCCGCCCAGCGCCGCCGCAAAACTGCCGATAGTTTTCTTAACTTGGTAACAAAATATGTCCACGGCGTCCTTGGCGCGAGGATCTTCGGCCTCAATTTCGAGCAGCTGTTTCATGTCGGCGGTTGTTTCGGAGATGCCAAGCAAGCCGGATTCAAAGTTAACCATCTGGTTAAAACGCTTGGCTTCGTAGCCATGCATGTGCGCCAAATACAGTGCCAGACCCGGATCGAGGTCGCCAGAACGCGTGCTCATCGGAACCCCCGAGGCCGGAGTCATACTCATGGTGGTATCAATGGGTTTGGCGTTCTGGAGCGCCGCTAAACTGGCGCCGCTGCCAAGATGCGCCACAATCACCTTGCCACTAGCCGCCGCCTCGCCCTCAACCCGCCGTAACTCTTCTAGAATGTAAGCATAGGACAGGCCATGGAAGCCATAGCGGCGTACGCCTTCCGCCTGCAAGTGGCGAGGAATTGGCAGTAGCTGCGCGCGCCTGGGCAGATCGTGGTGAAAGGCCGTATCAAAACACAGGACTTGCTGCGCCTGCGGTGTAAGCCGCCGAAAAACGGTGACCAACTCCAGCTCAATTGGCAGGTGCAGGGGGTCGAAGGCCACAAGCTGCTGCAAGCTCCGAAGCACCTCATCACTTGCCAATTGGGCTTCGTAGTATGTCGGGCCGCCATGCACTATTCGATGGCCGACCGCGCTTATCGCGCTAGCCGCGACTTCGGTGCTCAGTCGTTCCATTAGTAGCGTGGCAGCGCCCAGATGGTTGCCTACATTCGCCGGGTTCGCACTGCCCAAAACTATCAGTTGCGCTGTTGGCGAGCCAATATTTTCAACAGCTGCCTCCCATACGTTCTGCCGTACGTCGTGCGCCGCAAACAGGGAAAGCTTGACGCTCGACGACCCGGCGTTCACTGTCAGAATATACGCATCACTGCTGCTTGTTGCTGCCATAAACCTTACGCTTATTATACAGGCTATCGATAGCTGGCGCACTGTGACTGGTGTCACAGTCGTCTTGCCAACGCCCATGTAATGATTGCTCCGGAAGCAACGGCTGATATAGAACTGCGCAGACATAGTTGCGTGGTTATTGCCGGCGACGCTAGTAGCCTTTATTGTGCTGCTACGCTTTTACTAGGTACAATAAGTTGATACCGCTATGGCAAACGCAGACACACATCACAACCATCCTGTGCCGCGGCATGAGGGGCACAAATCGCACCGCGCCGCCTGGCTGCGCGCGTCAGTATTGGGGGCCGACGATGGCATTGTGTCCACCGCCAGCTTGATGCTTGGTGTGGCAGCGGCCAGCGCTTCTAAGCAATCAGTGTTGACCGCCGGCATAGCCGGGCTTATTGCCGGCGCAATGTCGATGGCAGCGGGCGAGTACGTTTCGGTAAGTTCGCAGCGTGATTCCGAGCGCGCCGACTTGCGCCTAGAAGCCAGCGAGCTACAGACCAACCCCAAAGAAGAACTGCACGAGCTTGCCGACATCTACATCCGCCGTGGGCTGCAGCCGGAACTCGCTCGAGAAGTGGCTACCCAACTACACAAACACGACGCCCTGGCCGCGCATGCACGCGACGAACTGGGCATCGACGGCGACGCACTAGCTCGACCACTCCAAGCAGCCACCAGCTCTGCGGCATCGTTTTCGTTGGGTGCAGTGTTGCCGGTGCTGGCGGCAATTATGTGGTCTAGCGCGGCCAGCACTTGGGCTATAGTGATCACTGCGCTTGTAGCGCTGGCCATTTCCGGCGGAATTGGCGCACATATCGGCGGTGGCAATCGGTGGCGCGCGGCGCTTCGCGTACTGGCCGGTGGTGGGTTGGCCATGCTTGTTACGGCGATTGTTGGACACGTAATCGGTACATCCTTGTAAATGGATCACCAAAGACTCGCGAGTAAACGTCAGGAATGGCTCAAGCGCTACATCCCCGCCGAAATACTCGGCACAGCCGCTGCCCTGGCTGGCGCGTGGTCAGTCTACACTCTCACGCACTCTTTTGCAGCCGCCACAGCATCAGGCTGGACGAGTGAAGGGATTGCTTTTTATGGCTACTTTATTTGTGCTGAGTTGCTGCTGAACGGCAAGCGATATAGCAGCCATCCAGTCATGAAACGAGTGCCGCTCGCCGTGGCGGCGGCCAGTACCAATCTCTTGGTAGAGTTTCTGCCTGCCGAGGTATTCGATAACTTCATTGTTCGCCCCTTCCTCATGTTTTTCGTGCCGCAGCACATTCACCCCTATCCGGTCGGGTTTTTGGCCGGTAAGTTTAGCGCCGATGTACTATTTTACGCTCTGGCAATCATTGGCTACGAAACCCGCAAACGCTGGTTGCGCCGCTAAGACGCGGAGCATTCTTTGGACTGGACAAACTAAAACAGCACCGTCTGCAATGACGGTGCTGTTTGGTGAGTGGAGTGCTAGCTCCAGCCAAAGGCCCGGCTCAAAATCCAGAGCGTTGCCGCAATAGAAATGAAGAACAGACCTAAGCCCACTGGACTTCCCCAGCTAAACCACGAACCCCAGGAGCGCCAGTGCTTGAGGTGATCCTCGTAACTCCAGTCGTACTCCTTTTTGAGGTCTTGGATACTTTTGCCTTGGTGTTGCATAAGTTCCCTTTGTTACTTGATGAGAGCCTGTCGGCTAGTGGGTTCGACGATGCCCATTACGCAGCGCAGGCCTACTCATTCATGCAGTGGTCTGGTGTCCGTCCATGTCGTTCGCCGAATGAGCAGCGCATGGTAGTAGTGGGACGACCACGTTAGCTGTATTTAAGCATAAGATGGCAGATTCGGCAACGGCTTACATGGTATAGGTACGTCATGTCTTTGTGCGCTAACGCTAGGAGCTAACAATACTTACTTCGGCCCGTCTGCCGTTTGCCGTCAGCCGTACCTTGCCACCAATTGGAAACGTGAGCATAGGAATGGTGTGCCCAAAATCAACGCCTGCCACTACGGGGATGTCGCCCAGGCGTTTAGAGGCAATTATGCTGACTATGTCCGGCATGGTGACTCTGCTGCTAGGCTGAAAGCGGCCTACTAGTACTCCTCTTAGATTTTGGCGTACCAATGGTAGCTGCAGCAGGGACTCAAGCCGTCTGGAGAATTCCCGAGCTGTAAACGTCCCACTCTCGTCATCGTCCTCAGCCAGGAGTATAAATGGCTCATTAAACGCGGGCTGATATTCCGTCCCCTGGAGCAAATACAATGTACCCAAATTGCCACCAATTGCGACGGCTTCGGCCTCGCCTGGCTGCAGGATGCTCCACGCCCGAGTCTTGTAACGCTTGCTGGCTGTAACGCCCCACTCTTTACTCCGCTTCAACGGGGCCGGCAGCTGCTGGCGTAACATAGCATCAAAATTATTGAGCGTATATCGCCATGAGATCATCCGACCTAGAGTGCTGAAGTTGGGCCCAAGAAAACCAATGGCGCCCGTCTTCGCATAGACGGCGTTAAGCAGCACGGTAATGTCGGAAAAGCCACACAGCGGTTTTGGGTTCGCCCGTACAAGCTCCCAGTCAATCTTCGGCAGTATCTCGTTCGCCGACCACCCACCCGTAAACGCCATGATAGCTTTGACGCGTGCATCTTTATATGCACTGTTAAAATCCTCGGCTCTCTCTTCTGCGCTCGCCGTACCGAGATGGAAGCGCGAAGCCAAATACTTGCCAAATGTCACTTTATAGCCTAAGCTTTCCAGCCTCTCAGTCGCTCGTTCCGCCGATCTCTGGTCCTGACGGGTTGCCGCACTATATGATGGTGCAATAACCCGTATCTCGTCGCCTGGTTGCAGTGGTCTCATACTTCACCTACCTTACCAAATTGTACAGCTCGCGGGCCGTAGGTACGAAATTGTTCGGCTTGGTCTTGGTCGAGAAGTGACAAATCGGTTTCGTTCATGCGCTCGGCAAACGGCAAACGCACCACCAAGGGTTTGATCCCCAGCTCTTGCTCGACCCTCTCGAAAGCCGGATACACGACCTGATTTCTAAAAGCGGCTAGATCGCCGCTGCTGGCATTCGGCCCGCCGTCAAAATCTTCGTATAAAACGCAAAAGGCCGTCGCTAGAGCCATGGTGGCTGGATAGTAGTACGGCGCCAAATTGCCCGACGCATAACCGAATCTTGGCGCCTGCGCTTTGTACCAGTCGCCCATGTCAAACTCATTGGCGACAAGTTCGGGCGAGCCATCATTGGCAAATACAATTTCTCTAATGGCTTGCTGATATTCACTGGAGGAACAGCGATACAAAGTCTCCAGCTCGCCAATGCCACCATCTCTCTTTGCGGGTTCGACTACCCACGACCGCGTCTTCTGGCCTTTTTGCCACCGAATTGGCGGCCGTATGGTCTCCACCTTCTCAGGGTTGCGCGTGGTAAAGCGATCACCCCAATACGTCGACCAATAGGGAACAAAGCCGGCCTGTTGGGCTGCCTCTGCAAAAACTCTATCTTCTTCTGTAGCTCTTGCCACGTAACGCGCAAGCATTGCCACGGGTTCTTTACGGTCCAGGCAATCAGCCGGCAGTGCCCCGCCCAAATAGCGCGCCACTTCATCTTTGATGCTCGTTTGGCTACGACGCTCTTGCATAATTTCTAGCGCTGCGCCGGCCGGTGTGTAAATGTCTTTCATATTATCCTTTCGAGATATAAAAATACTAAAAACGCCGGAGCGACGTCCGGCGTTATAGTTTTAAGGCAACGTTAACTAACCGACACGCTCCGGCAGAATATGCAGATGATGCTGGTTAGCTCTAGAAATCATACATTTAGCATAACAGGTAAGGCTATTTTGTCAACTAGCATACGTGTTCACATGTAGCGTTGCGGCGAGAGCTAGGTTTCACCTATTAGTCTTGTGGCTCCCATAGCTCGATACGATTGCCCTCTGGGTCTTCAATCGAGGCAAAACGCCCAACCCCGGCTTGCGCTTCAATCTCTTTTACAATCTTTACATCGCTAGCCCTAAGTTGTCTTAGCAAACCGTCTAGATCTTCAACCCGAAAGTTTAGCATAAAATTCTGCGATGCATTGCCAAAATAGTCGGTGTCGGCCGGAAACGGAACAAAGGCGGTCTGCCCCTGTTGCTGCGTCCATTCCATGCCAGTAATGCCGAGTTGCTTCTTGTACCAGTCCGCTAGAGCGTCTGGATCTTTTGCGCGAAAGAACACGCCACCAATACCCGTAACTTTCATACTCGTCCTCCTAGTTCTTACCGCTTTTCTATAGATTACCACATCCAACCGAGGTGTCTTGTTTTGCTATCATAAAGCTATTGGAAGCCAGCATTTAGGATGGAATAAAGTAACGTATCTTTTCTGGATCGGCTGATCTGAGCTGTTGGAAAAACGCAATTTGCTGCTGGAGCGTAAGCGTTTGGCTCACAAATTGCATCACTATACGCGTGTTGCCGTAGTTGCTGAGCAGCACGTCAATCTGGGGTGCGCCAGTGGCGCTATAGCCATATATCGGCCTGCCGCCATTACTGTCCAGCAACTGGCAGGTAACTTTTCCTGGGGTGGTTGTTGCGGCGGTACCGGCCATCTCCGCAATTACATCGCCGTTACATGCTTGTTCGGGCCCGCTGGCTGGATTGGCATACTCATACACTGATACTTGCCCGTAGGACGTTGCATCACCCGTGTACGACACGTTGTTGGTCGGGCTGTAGCTTTCTTCAAAATACACTGTGCCTGGCACCGGGCCCACGGTAATCTTGTCGATAGATCTAAACTGCACGTCCAGCGACGGCACCGGGTGGTCGCCCAAACTATACAGTGTGAATGGAGCAGCCCTGATGTTACCCAGGCTGGCTGCTTTCAGCTGGCTTCCCGCGCGCGCCGTCCGCAGATAGTTGTTGAGCGGATACAGCGCGAGGAATAGCACGCCCACAATCCCGAGCACTAGCGCAGTCATATTGCGCTTTATAGGACGCTTAGTCTTTGTCTTCTTATATGCCTGCTCAAATACATACTGATTGAGTAACGCTGTCAGCAGAAAAATGCCGCCCACAATTAACGGCCAGTCATAGTAGAGTATCGCGGGGATGAGCAGTGAGTCCATAAGCTAGCTATCCAAATACTATGTTACAGCGGCGCGTACATCAAGATAACGCCGCCGGTTTGCAACCGCCGCTCCTCCAGTAGCTTCAGTTTTTGCTGCGCAATGCCTTCACCAAACAAGCGCCGGCCGTCGCCCAAGATTACCGGCGCAATACACAAACGATATTCGTCAAACAGATTAGCTCTCATAAGGGATGCCGACAATATCGCGCTCCCAAAGACAAACATATTTCCATCGCCGGCTTGTTTTAGTTTTGGTATCTCGGCTACGGCATCTTTTACGATAGTAGTATTGTGCCACTCGGCGGTTTGGAGCGTGGTCGAGCATACAATTTTCGGTATGTTGTTCATCGGCTCAGCCTCGGGTTGATCCTTGGCAGTCGTCCAGTAGTCGGCCATCCCTTTGTATGTCTTGCTGCCAAAAACAAGCAGGTCGGCTGACGCTAGCTGCTCAATGCTGTAGGCCTCAAGCTCCTTGCCCCATACCGACTGGTGAAAGTCCAAATCCCACGCCTTCTTGCCCTCAAAGTAGCCGTCCAGCGAGAGTACGTTCCACATAATAAGTTTTCTCATGTCTTTATCTTACCAGATCAAAAGAGCTTCCGGAGATGGACCTTTTCCGCATGCCGTCCTAGTGCCATGTTGGTTGGGCGAGTTAATGGGCAGATCTAGCCGCTACAGATGCAGCGCTTCCAATAAACGATCTACAGATTCATCAAGCATAAAGCTGTCTTTAGCCTGCTCGCGCTCCTTTTTGGTAGCCGCCCCGAGCGCTACGGCCTGCTCGATGCCGGTAATAAGCGCTTTTGGATTTCGCGGCTCCACCAGTGTCAATAACCCGCAGTTAGTTTCTGGTAGCCCCCCGATATTACTAGCCACAACCCGGCATCCCGTATGTTGCGCTTCCACGGATAACATGCCGAACGGCTCAGCGAAGACGGATGGCATAAGCAGGAGGTCGCTGCGTGCTAAAAGCGCAGCCATATCGGTAACATGTTTCCGGGCTGGAATGAGCCGTGCATAAGGGTACCCGTGAAGCATGCGGGCAATGGCCACGCCCTCTTCAACATGCTGGCCGGCAGTAACAATACTCACGAGATGCCCGTTCTTGCGCATGATGTGTTCGTGCAGGGCTTCGAGAAGCGTATAGATGCCTTTTTCTGGATGCAATCTGCCCGCATATAAAATACGTGTTTTGCTACTCGGTTTGGCGCGCCGCACGCTACCGAAGATCGGGTCGGCAAACGGCAATACAATTTTGATACGACTGTAGGGAATGCCCAAAAACAAGGCCCATTGCTGTCCGCTGTAAATGCTGGTTGCGATCACGATCTTGCCCTTGATATCAGCCTGTCGCTGTTTGCGCTCGGCTGATCGCGGCGGGATGTAATGGAGGATAATTGCTGCTTGCTTTATGGTAGGCACGTCGTACGCGCGGTTCACAAAAACGACCGCGCCGGAAAGCCGGCTAATATCACCTGCGCTCGTAAGTGCCAGAAATGGGACAGCCGGAAAATCCTGGCGTCCGTCCTTTGTGCCATGCCCGATGGTGACGACCTGGGCTTGTATGCCCCGGCGTAGCAGCTCGCGCACCTGTCCCGCCGTATAAGTCTCCGAGCCGCCAGTGCCCGCCAACATAGGCGCGCCAGGAGGCCATACAAACGAGATCATCTTCGATTTTCCTGCCCCAGCTCATTCAGCAAACCAAGCAGCCGCTTCTTATCTATGTCATCGGTATTGATCTTCGCCCGCTGAGCTATCATAAAACCTTGCAGCAAGCGCTGGGCGGTAGCGGCATCGCTCCTTTTTAGGTACCTGATAGTCTGCGTATTGTTAAGAAAATGTTTGGAGGTAACAGTAACCGAGCCAAATAAAGGCCCAACATTGGCGGCGATATTCATAATGTTTTTGATTTCCGTGCTTGCGGTTTGCGACTTCCAAAAGAAGTCGTTATGTACAATGGTTACTTTTTGCCGGTCAATTTTGATCGTATCGGCAAACAACATGAACGGGAAGACAGTCCTGGCGACGAAGAGGTTGTCGCGCGCCCCTTCGGCTAGACTGGTCAACTTCTCGGTGTCAGTGGCAGTAGATGCCTGGATCTTATTGCCTAGCGTATTACTAGAAACAGGGCGCTGGCGAGCAAAACGAGCAAAGAAAGCTCGTGTATCGTGTTGTGTCTGGCGGCGCTCGACTTGTTGCGCCGACATATCATGCTGTAAGATGGCATATCTGCCAAGTGGTATATAAGAATGGTTCATGGTAATACTCCTTTAAGCTTAAGTAAGCGCTTATTTGGGAGTATTCCTTGCGAGATTACTTCTTTTTGAGCGGTGTCGTGATTAATACTTCGCTATTTTGTTTTGCTTCGGCTTCTTGATTGCCTTACGGCCTCTATCTTTAGACATGGAGTATCCTAACCACGGTCTTCTTAAAGACAGCGTATCTATGAGGAGCTAATTGCGTTCTCTGTGCGACGAATTGCTCCAGGTGCTTTGGGATGTCGGCCTGGGGTCCTCGCGGCCCATTCTCTGTGAGAATATATTCTGTATAGTGAACTTTCGAGGGAGTATCTGTTTTTGCGTTCGCAAGTATCGACATTACTGTGTCCTCCCGTGCATTACGTTTGTCAGGCCAACAATAATCTCTTCGCTTGCTCCTCGCTAGAATTTAGTGTTAAGGTGGTCTTCTGCATATAGTATGCGCCTACTATTGACAATTGCCTAATCTCATATTAGGACATATACTTTTGCTAGCCTGCGTCGGTCTTATCTACTCCTGTTTTAGTACGGCATAGTCTCTATCCAGGAGTCGTCGCTCCCTTGTCTCGTAGCCAGGGTACTCATCCGGGTGGTGGTCATAGTCGAGCACCGACTCACGCAAGTCATCGGGCAATTTGCTTTCTAACACAATCTGCAGATGCGCAAGGCTAACTATCTCGACCATCCCGCGCATTAAGGCTTTTCTTTCAGCTTCGCTCTTGCTAGCCGCAAAATCTTTTGCGTAAGCACGAAAGAGAGTGCGATAGTCCTTGTAAAATTCCGCCAAGAATTTCTCGTTGCTGGCCGGAAATCTTCCTTGCCCTAACAGTTCCTGGGCTTTGGCTACTCTTTGCCGCAATTCTTGATCATTCATAGCCACATCATAGCAAATCAAAAAAAGAACCTTACCTAATGAAGTTAAAACTATACTCTGCCTACCTCGAGGTAATCACTTTGTTATTTGAGATGGAATACTTGAACTGCAAGTCTAATGCTCTTGGAGGAGTCATCAGGGAAATGCATTACATAGTTCAACCAAGTACCTTCAATCGTTTCTTTCTGTGCAACAAAGCAAGCATGGCCTTGCACGATGCTGCTAATCTCATCAACTACAGCAGTGTGGTCTTTATTCCTGTTAAATACTATTAGCGCCGCTTTCGAATCCCTCCACGTGAGATAACTGAAGAGTTGACTTATAGCGTCGACAAATAATTTCTTGCCTTCCCAGTACTTAAACTCTGCAATAAACACATTGCTGTTCTTGTAGCGAATGAGTATGTCTGTTTTGCCAGCACCATTAAATGTTTCACCACCAGCACTTGTAAAACGGGGTTCAAGATAAAGTAGAAACAAGTCACGCATACTGTTCTCGTCCCGATCGGTGTAGAGTTTGGGTAGTCTTTCCATGACCTTCCCGACGTCGTGCGTAGTTGTAATTATCTCTTGATAGATGCTATCAGCTAGCGTTGGGTCAGGCAATGTAGGTTTAACGGCTTGTGGAGCCGTTTTAGTTTGCTCAATATTCTCAATGGTAATTCGTGTTTTCCTATTCTCAACGGGAATGGCGAAAGTTTCTGATACTTGTTCTTTTTTCTTTACAGGTATACCTAGGTCAAGTAGGGCAGCGTTGTGCTTTTGAATCTCGACCTTACGGTTTGCCAGGGCAGTCGCAACGGTATTACGAAGCTGATTGTTGTAGCCCCTAATGTCACCATTAAGCTCGTTAACTTTTTGTATTAAATTAGACTTCGTGTGCTTGATATCCGACTTAACCTGAGCATTGTTATCCATGTAGTCATCAATCTTGAACGTCATGACATTGTCAGGCATGAAATTCACTTCAATATTCCACATTAAGCCACTCGATGCTTTTAGCTCAAATGTACTCTTCTCCCCTGAATACGCTATCTCGCAGACGTACTGAACATGCTTGGCTTCAGTGGGCCCCCACACTCTGTCGTGAACCTCAGTGACTATTTCTTTAGTATCTGATATTTGCAACGAATCAGGGTTAATGCTGACTTCACCCAGTGAGTATTTACGTACCATATGTTCTATATACTCTTTATCGCTTACCCCCAGAAGATATGATTTATCTTCGGCGTTGATTTCTCGACGAACCTGGTCATACACTTGCTGCTGGTATTGGTACATGTCGTTCACAAATAGTCTCGTCATAGCAATATGTTAGCAACTAGTGATTCAGATGTCATGATTTTAGCTTTATGTTATAACCTTCATTTCAATCAAGAAAAAACTTTTTTGTCTCGTGAGGCCTACTTCAGCGGACGTAGGTTGAAACCGATCGCCCGATCAATAAACAAAAAGCTCCCGAACGAGGGAGCTTTTCTAGGTGTCATCTTGGTGCACTTGACGCACTTTGTTTCGAACACCTGATGAAATGGCTAAATACTATTGTGAGCTATTGGGGAACAGCGCCAGTTCTACCGTTTGAAGTATGAAGCCAGCATTACGAACATGACTATCATAAGCGGAGCTATGGTGATCCCCTGGAACAAAATGTGCAATAAAAGGCGCGTCACGCTTGCTACGATTTACTATACCCATTTCATTTAGCGCAGCAGCGACGGATTCCATCTCACCTGGAGTACCGTTTAAGGTGTTTCCTGGCAAATGAATATTGACTGCGGTTTGTTTACAACTTTCAGCGATCTGCGTCAGATTTTGCAACGTACAATCAGTAAGCCAAGTAGTAGTACCCCGCACCACGACATCACGCAGAAAAGCACTCACAGTATTACTCGGATGTCGGCCTTCAGTCCTGTGGTCTAATGGCGTATTTTTAGCAGGACCAGAATTGTATCTATGCCACAGTCCTAAGCCTTGGAAGAAACTGACGCTTCGCATTCCCACAGGATCACTCAGTGCAAGATGCGATACAGTGATATCTTTACTTGCGTCGGGGAGCGCAAGACATAAACCAGTACCAAGAGGGCCATTCCCGGAATGGGCACGTACAATGACTTTTTGTATCCCCCCAAGACATAGACGTGCCTGCAAAGTGCTGGCACATTCGGCCGTATACTCTGGGAAATCACCAGCAGTCAGCAGGCGGCGAGCAGCCGGTAACCCCGTTAGGGGCACTTTGGGGCCAAGCTCTTGATAAGCCATTACCGGGACACCCAGCAGCTCAGCTAGCCTTTGCGCTCGAGCTCCCGTGTCAGCTGGTTTGTTTTTCTTATCCACGACTAAACTGCCAACAGGCGTACCGAGCAATACTGCCACTCCTTTTGGCAGCTTTCCGTTGAATGCTTCTGGAGATGGCCTAAAAATGTGGCTCTCAATGACGTTCTTATTCATCAAAAAAATAATACCATACCTGTACGATGGACCAAGGCAAAGACTACTACGCACTAAATCTGCACCGATAGCCGGTTTTGAGCCACAAGCAATATGGCTTTTCAACTAGGACCACTGACGCCAGAACGGATGCACATGGAGAGTATTTATAATTTTGTTCTCTTCTAGTATCACACCCTACCATCAATGCTATAGCGAGTGTTCGAAATCTGTCCCGTCAAAATAAAACAGGTCAATTAGTCGAACACTAATTTGGCCTGTCTCGTAGGTGTTATATTGATGTAAATACTTCGATGTCCCTTTTGGTGCGCCTATTGGATTATAGGTGGAACCACATTGAGGTAGGTATGCGGCTGATACATCAAAAACTATCCGACCTTAGCCTCGATATAAACGAGGAGGATACTAGCTAATAAGGACTGCTCGGGCTAATATGCTGCAATGCGCTGGGCAGCCTCATCGAGGTCGTAGTCTCCCTCGAGTAAAAGGTCTGGCTTTATACGATTTGTTACGGCGTCATGTTGTTGGGCGTAGAAATCCATTACATCAAGCACATGGCTGGCACCGTCGCCTTCCCTTTTTAGTAGTCGTTGTTGGAGCGCCTTTCGGTCAACGTCAATGCGAATTAAAACGTACCGATACCCGTTAGCAGAAGCCCAGCTCTTGGATGGCTCGTACCATTGATCAATGTTTCGATCGAACACAATGCTTAGCGACTTGTCTCTCGTTACCTCATTAAGGAACCACAGGGTATATTCTCCAATAGCTACGTCATCTGCATGCCCAGTGGTTTCGAGCGCATGCCGAATATCTTTGTTTGCAAGCCGGAAGAACCCGTATGAAGCCACGAGCCGTTTGGTTAGCTCCGATTTTCCGCTTCCCGGAATAGCCGAGAATACGACTAAAACCGGCTTTGGCTCAACGCCATTGAAATTAAGATGCCGGGCATGAACCCCATAGATTTGTTGGTAAACACTTTCCATTTACTCTTATCTTACCGTGGAAGCAAAGAGGCTTCCACTCTACCAAACCATCGATCGCATTGAAGCAGAAAGGTCTCTAACCCATGCAACAGATAGAAATCGACCAACAAACTAAAAAGACTGCCGATTTGGCGAGTCTTCTTACCTGTAATAATTCCTGGTGCGCCTGGTGGATTATAGGTGGAACCAGGTTGAGGCGAGCGTTTTGCTCATGTACGAAAAGTTGTTACGGCTTGGCTTTTACCTGCCGTCGGAGGAGGAATAGTTTGCGGCTTACTACCCGAGCTGGGCCTTGGCTCGTTCGATGTCATCGAACGAATTTATCGGCAGCCATTTCGTAGTGATCACCCCTTTTACGGGGTGAGAATCTTTTTGGGCGAGTATGGTTTGAGGCAATCCGACTTCCGTTCCACTCTTTAAGACCACACCTTCGTGGCTAAAGATATCTGTGTCTACGACGTAGGCCCCTGTTGCTGTGTAAGCACCATTTGTTTGTTCAGACTCAGTTTGAGGATAGAGGCCTTCAATGTAGCCCTTACTATCCAGGTGAATACTATGGTAGCCAGGCATCTTCGCAAGTTGTAAACCGAACGAGCGATCGTATGCCAGATATGTCTCGAGCTCCGTCTTATCGTGGATGTCGTCGCCATTGATAACTAAAAAACGCTCGCCTGGCCGGATAAGGGGCTTAGCCGAAAATAATGCCCCGAATGTTCCTCGCATTTCAATCTGATCAATAAACCGCGCCGGTCGGCTATAAAAACTACTCCCAACGTGCGCGATTATTTTTTCTTTGAGGTACTCTACCACGAGTATGACCTCGTCAATCTCACCAGGCAGAGATTGAAAAATTCTATCAATAATGGGCATGCCGGCAATTTTTATGAGCGGCTTTGGGGTGTGTTCGGTTAAGGGCAGTAAGCGCGTGCCTTTGCCCGCTGCCAGGATAATGACCTTCATGGAACTAATAATAAACTAGATGCCTATAGGCTGAAAGGACTCTAACCAATGCAACAGATACGAAACTATGTACACAATAAAAAGACGCCGAATGTCGGTCGTCTTCTTATCTGTAATCCTAAATTGGTGCTCCGTGTCGGTCAGAGTTTCCACGAAATCAGGGATGAAATAGCCCGATGGAGGGACATTTTAACTGTGCCGTATCAAGAACATCTTCTCCGCATGTAAGAGCGGGGAGTTACATCTCTGATAGAATGAAATGAATATGGTAGCTGATATTTATAAGCCAGATCTATGGACGGACTTCTTCTTGTTAGTTGGTACTGGAGCAGTAACTCTAACAGGCTTGGTATTTGTAGCCTTATCCTTAAATCTCAAGACAATTGCAATAGATGCCACGCATCGTTTTCGTGCTATTGGTACTCTAACCGGCTTTGCTGCAGTTTTTCTGCGTAGTGCACTGGCGCTTATGGGAGGTCAAAACTACAAATGGGTTGGCGCGGAGTTATTAGCTGTAGCTTCAGTTGCTGGGTTCGTTTATGTCTACGGCTATGTCCGAGCAAATAGGTCTGGTAGCGGTGCGAGCCTTATCCGAACAACAACTGGCACCAGTTTATACATTATAGAAATGGTAGGTGCTACTCTCTTGATACTAGGACATAGTGCGGGTATTTATATTGCCGCCACAGCTTTAGTTATTAACACCTGCTATATGATTACAGGTGCTTGGCTACTCGTGCTAGGTGCACATCAAAAATAAGCTCATTATTTCAGTTGCCGTCCATAAAGTGACTTCACGAACTCAGGGTCTTCATGATTAACAAATAGACCTTTGCTTTCGTCTAGCCCGGCAATCGCAATCATATCCTCATCGGTCAGTTCAAAATCAAAGATGTCAAAGTTCTCAATAATGCGTTCTTTATGAGTCGACTTTGGGATAACAACTACACCACGTTGCATGTTCCAACGGATCACTACCTGGCCAACTGTCTTACCGTGTGCCTTTGCAATCCCAGTCAATGTTTCGTTAGTGAATAAATCCTGTCGCCCCTCAGCAAGTGGCGCCCAACCCTCGTGAACAATGCCGTATTCATCTAGTATCTTTCTAGCCTCTACCTGCTGATTAAACGGGTGTGTTTCGATTTGGTTGACCATAGGTTTAATTTTATTGTTGAGCACAAAGTCCACAACCTTAGCGCTGGTAAAGTTAGATACGCCTATGGCCTTGACCTTACCTGCTTCATACAACTCCTCCATTGCACGCCATGCCCCAAACACATCATGGTAGGGCTGATGGATGAGGTAGAGGTCAACGTAATCAAGCCCCAGTTTATCCAGTGAGTTTTGGTAGGCTTTCTTCGCGCCCTCGTAGGTTGCGTCAGCAATCCATAATTTGGTGGTTACAAAAATCTCATCTCGTGGCACGCCACTTCTTTTTATACCGCGTCCGACTGCTTCCTCATTTTGATAAGATGCGGCCGTATCAATCAAGCGATAGCCAGCTTTGAGCGCATCGAAGACACTTTGCTCTGCCTCTTCGTTGGTCATCTGAAATACACCGAAACCAAGAGCGGGCATTTGGACATCATTGTATAAACCGATCGTTGGAACTTTTGCCATAATGCCTCCTTTATATGATTTTGTTAACTTCCTACTATCTATTTTAAACCTTATCACTCATCTCTAGTGACGAATTTTTTAACATAAACATCTCCAATAACTTCGCCTGCAGGGTTAAGGTGATAGGCGCCGCTATACTCAAACCTACCCGGCCAGTTAGGGTCTCTTCCCATACCGCCCCCTAGACACTGTTTCTCGCCCAGTACGGTCCAGACAATAGCATAGTCTTTTGATTCTAAGTAGTCAGTTAGATGAGAAAGTGAGGATAGTAATGTTTGAGGCCCTTTCTCCTTAACGGATGGGTCCAAGAAGACAATCTGACCTGATGCATTTTTGTACTGACCTTCGCTGCGAGCACTTCTAACGTCCATTTCTTCGTAAATCGGCTTGGCTGGTAATTTTATGCCAAAGCCCTCATCAATCGATAGGTCATAGCCCGATCCTTCTTGCATGTACTCATCATCGGTTACCATGACCTCACAGGGCAGCTTCTCGCCCCTATAATCCGCCTTCGTATACCAGTCTTGTTTGCCGTAGTAGGGCGTGTACATATGGGCAAAAGCCCTCTGACGCGGGAACTCCCTGTAGTACGAGGTGTAAAACTCGTGGGACTCTGGCATCCAACGCCCCATGAAATGCTGAGTCTTGCCCCATTCCATGAACTTTTTCAGATCTTCTTTCTTTACGATATAGGATTTAACCATAACCCACAGTTCCCGATGTTTATAGTTATATCTTTTATTCTCAGGAATATGCAGAAGAGGCTGCTTCCAGTGAAAGAAAGACTCAAGGTTCACCCATTCCTTGCCTCGATACTTCACCTTAATCAAATCCCTGAAGTCGGGTAAGTCATTCTCATCCCGCATCCAATCGGCATCGCTCAGATCGGGTCGCCAATTATCGTAGGGGACTTTGAACCACCAGCCACCTTTGTCACTAGCATTAGCACTAGGGATTGTATATGAGGGGTCAATATCACGAACATGAAGCTGCCAAGGACCTTCATGGTTTCCTTCGTCCTTGTCCATAACGAAATTGTCAGCTGTCCTTGCCAAGAATTCATGAAGTGCTTGCCACTGGTACTTTTTGCCTATCCGTTCTGGTTTATTGGCCGAGCGGCCACGATCGTATTGCGAAATACTTCGATCAAATGAAGCGTGCTTTTTGGGGTCCCACCCTAACTCTATAGCCCGGCTAAAAATCCATCTACGCGCTAACTTAGTATCGAATCGTGAATGATCATCTATCCACTCGCCTCGAACGTATTTCTCAATTAAATTTATGTTCTTTTTACTGAACTTGGTCAGCGAAGCTAATAAAGCCTTCAGCCCCTCTTCCGCCTTTGCTTTTTTCTTTTTATCTTCAGTTTTGCCTGGTCGGATAATTAAAAGCCTTGCATTCTGAAAGGCTGCTCGAACTTCTTCTACTGCATTCAGCTGCTTATTGCTTAACTTAGCTAGGATGTCATTAAGAGAATCCTTGTCCGACTTTGGTGTGGTACCGTCTAATTTCCTCTTTGTGAATCTACCGAGGTTGCTGTCTACGACATAATTGCCAAAGTCCCCAAGAGGAGAGAGTACGGAATTGTTAAGGGAAGAATAACTTTTCTTTACGTCATCAGAGTGTTTGTATTTTTTCTCTAGAATTGCCTCGGAAGGGATTCTCTTCGGGAAAGTACTAGCGTACGGCGGCAAATATTTCTTCTTATCGAACGGCGCGGCAGGATCAAAGCCATGATAAAGCTCTACGATGCCCCTCGCGTAATCTCGAATCAGTATATGTGTCATTGGCTGGTCAGTAGCAAATTCAGTATCGTACACCCAGGTTGCTAATGGCTTTATTTTTTCTGGGTTTGTTTCTCTCAGGGCGCAGCCGTAGCCAGCAGCATAAAGCCTTTCAACTATATAAATGTCATCAACGTCTCTAAACCTTTTTAATAAATCGGCTAGGAGCGAATACTTGCCATCAAGTAGATTAACTAGGGCTTTTGTAGTCTTGTCGCGCACACGTCTATTTGAGCTAGCGAGGAACCAGGCCATAGTGATTGCCGTGAGCTCTCGCGCTTTGAGTGACTTCATTTTCTTACTTAGCGGGCTGTTAGCCCAGGTCAAATAACGCTCAATTACAGAACCTTCCTCGTTATAGTCGTGGAGAAATGCCTGCCAAAAGGCATCTCGCTCAGGCATCTTATGCTTCAAAAGCATATTGTGTAGTGTCTCTGCGTCTAATGGGTGGTTTTCGATGCAAGCAACATTTACAACCGCGTTGAGTGCTTTGTTAAAACCATCGTCAGATTGAATAACATGATCGTTGATATAGTCGACAATATCCTCGCGGATAAAACACTTTAGCTTACCGTTTTGTTGATCTAGGCTTCGCCACATAAGACTATTAAGAAATGTTTCGATCGCAATGTAGCTATCACGGAAGTTGGCAGGGGCAACGTCTACTAAGTCTTTTCCCTTGAGCCTCTCCGGAACCTGTATTGCCATGGCTTCGATCAGGCCATACCTAATATCGTAGTGTGGGTAGCTGGACTCCAGAATATATCCCAGCCTAGTGCCGGCCTTAAACGACTTCACAGGATTATTAACATCGAGATTATTATTTAGTAAATATCTAACTATGAGGTGATCGCTAAATTTCTGATACGGGAATCTGTATTCAAAGCCACTAATTTTTCCTGATCTTGTATAGTGAGGTGACTTTGTCAGCAGCCAGTACCTTTGCATCTCTTGGAGAAGCTCTTTAGATTTTCCAGGGTATTTTAATTCAACTATCTGCTTTGCTTTAGCCTCTAAAATGCGTCCGGAACCGTTTTCTCCCATCCATTCAGCAAAAGGCTTTATGATGCCATTCCAAAGTTGCTCAGGCCTTGGCGGTTCGCCAATATTCTGGAGAACCTGCTTCGCCTGCTTTTTGACATAGTCCTCAAATACTTTGGATGAACCTAGGTGGCCCCTAACAGTTCTTTTGTTTGCATATGCTTTACAAAAAATTTTAATGAAAAGAGGATTCCTGAACTCTGGTGCTATGAGGGGGACTTCGGGCAGCGGCACTTTATAGTGGCTAAAGAATTTAGAAACATCATTAAAGTCGCTAACGTCCAAACCGTAATGGTTATACGTCGGCATGGCTCGCTTAAATGCCTCCTTGAGCACAGCTCTTTCGTAGCCATTACGAATACTTATTGCGAAGCTGATATTTTTATATCGTGTTAGCGCCTCCAACTTCGACCAGTCAACCCTAACTTGCGCTTCGTTTACTGCATCAATCATGATCAAAGCCCGCCTATTTTTTTGAGCGGCTGCTTGGTCAATCTGTTGCAGGATTGTTTGGTATCTAGAGCTACCCCCTAGGAGTCTTGAGATCGTTTTTAAAGGGTTGGTCTCCGCTGAGAACTCCTCGCCAAGGAATACATAGGTTGGATGACCTAGTTCTATCGCCTCCTTAGCGAAATCGCAAAAAAGGTGGGTTTTACCAATTCCCGCTTCACCCATCATCAAAAAGTGACTCTTTAGATATGCCGCAAAATCGTTGCCCTCTAAAAAGGCTTCGAGTAAATATAGTTGGTGACTTAACTGGTACAGTTCATTCGTTTCACCCTTAACCGTCGTGTGCGAGCCCTTGGGCAATTTTAGTTTACCGTCGCTTTCTGCCTTATTGAGTTTTTCAATTGCCGCATGTATCGCATCTTTTATTTCTTTTGATTTGGATAAAAGACCCGGCAGCCGCACCTTAACACCAGGACGATTTTGAGTCACCTGCAGAAGGTGACGAGCCAAAAGAGCTTTCTTTGCTTTGATAGTGTCATACTCCGATTTAGCAAAGCTGTAGTACGGTTCTCGGCCCACATATTGCGCAGTTTCAAGTAGCTTGTGTGACTGCTCCACTACTTCCTCATCAAATTTCTCCGTCTTTAGGAGCGCATGAAAAAGCGATTTTATGGGTAGTTGAACATTGACGCTGGTTTCATAGCGCAAGTCAGCCAGGCGCACAACTCGCGCAAAACGGTCTTTTTGGAGCTTCTTAGTCGTAACATTCATAGCGATACGTCAATTATAGGCGGGTCATGGCAAAAACTATCAATATCAGTGAAAGCTCAGTGAAAGAATTCAAGTTCGTATCCATGCAAAGCAGTGATAGAATCACTCTATTGCAGTGGATTAGCAGTGGATGGATTCAAATCATTAAACAGCCGAACGCAGTGATACCGCAGTGAAAGAATCAAGTCCAATAGCAGTGAGGATGCAGTGAGGATTTACGCAAATGGGGTGTTCATACCGTTTGCGGTAAAATGCAGTCATGGCTCAAGCCAATAACGATCCCGCCTTTACTGACGATGAATACGAAATAAAGCTGCTACTGCAAAAGCCGCGATTCCAAAGTGGCGTCTTGGCCATACGCAAAAAGTGGAAGATACCCGCAACTGGATTCCCCGATAACATTACAAATAATGCATGGCAAGACAAAGTCACTGCGAACTTGCCTGAGTACCGTGAAGATATTTGGCAGCTCATGCGCGAGCTGGAGTTGGCCGAAAGATGGCACCAAGGCATCTCGTACTATATCCAGAATAACCTGCCTGGTATGCTCCGCATTCAACCCGCCAATTCAATTCGTTTTACATATGAAGGAGAGCCTCTCGAACGTAGGAATGTGCGGTCAGTATCAATCGAAGTAGATGCATCCACCACTCAGCGCGAGCTACTTGAGCGTTTTGAAGAGGCCCAAGAAATACTGGGCGTTGAGAAAAAGAAGAAGCAGCAACCCAAGAACCTTGATCGTGATCTCGACATACTTAAGATGCACAATGACGGCATGAAGAACGCGGCTATCGCTAAATGGCTTAGCAGCAACACCGATAACGTCTTCAACGAGGATGACGTAAAGACAATCATCAAACGTATTAAGCACCGGCTCAACTGAGAGGGTCAGTCTTTGCCGCAAAGGCTGCTCCAGACAGGCGGTTAGATTTTAGGTTCAATTGACGGCATATGGCAAAGCCGTCAAAGAAAATTAGACAGCAGCAAGAACTCGACGCTAAGGAGTTGGCGGTTCTTTTGTATGACATCTTCAAAGATGGCGAAACCAATGGTAGTGTGTCCAGTGCTAACGATAAAAAGTTGTCAAAGAAAGGCACATAGAAATGGTCACACAAGATCTAGCAATCGGAGCATGCCGCGTATCATCACTTGAGCAAGAGCAAAATAATAGCCTAAACCGCCAAAGAGAGGCGGTCGTGAAAGCGGCTGCGGATCTAAATGCGAAAATACCTGATGATGCTTGGTGGTCCCTTAGTGTTTCCAGTAAGCGTGGCACAAATGTTAATCGTAAAGATCTCCAGGAAATAATTGAACGCATTAAGAGAGATAAGCGTTTCAAATATTTGATCGTTGATGAGCCTGATCGTTTCATGAGGTCGATAAGCGAAGCTGCTTACTTTGAAGTTACATTTGAGATGCTAGGCGTAAAAGTGTGGTACGCCTCAAACCCGGAACTGAACAAAGACGATCTTACTTCTAAGCTCCTTAAATTTAATAAGTTCTTTTCTGCAGAAGGCAGTAACGAGGAGCGACAAACTAAGTCGATAGCCGGTCAGACAAAGGCACTTCAGGAAGGACGCTACCCGTTTTCACCCAAGCCAGGCTACAAGAAGGGCTACGAAAGAGGGATACAGGAGATACACCCGGTTCGTGGTCCCGCTTTGCGACAAGTATTGGTAAATGTAGCTTCTCGGCTAGTTACGCCCACACAGGGGCTAATAGACCTCAACAAAAGCGAATTTATGCGCGAGGGTCGAGGACATGCTCTATATAAAATGGATAAATTCCGAAAGATATTAACTGACCCTTTTTATGCGGGTATTGTTGAGATAGACGTACAGGTCAAAGTTAGAAATGAAAATGGCCTTCATGAACCGCTAATAACCATAGCTCAACACGAAGAGCTAGTCAGGATTATGAATGGCAAAAAGAAAAACCAGAACGGACCTCGCAAAAACGGCAACCCCAAGTATCCGCTTTCCAATCATGTAAGTTGTGACCTATGCCGTGATAAACGACTTGGTAGGTATGTGGGTTACGACCACGGTAACGGCAAAGGTAATCGTGTTTACGAGAAGTACCGCTGCCGAAGCTGCGCCCGCTACCTGACTCGCCAAGACCTACACGAACAGATCGAGAAATACTTTAAGCAGCGTCAGATAACTACGGCAGGAATGGAAGCCTTAATCAAGGCCTTAAATATAGTTTGGGATCAGAAGGAAGGCCAGGCCGAGCAAGAGGCCAGACGTATCAAGCATAAAATCGACGGCATAAATGAGATGATTTCCAACCATGTGGAGGCAGCAACCGACCCAAGCAACCTAGCGATAAAACAGAACATTCTCGATTCAATCGCAAAAAAGAAGGGTGAGATAGATGACTTGGAGGGTGAACTCTCAAAACTCCAAAGCACAGCAGATACAGACAAGGAGCGTTTCTTACGCTTTGCTTTGAACTTTGTCAGCAATATGGGGAGCGAATTCCTGAGCATAGCACCCGAGCATCGACTTCGGTGTAAACAATTGCTATTTCCGGCCGGATTTTACCTAGATGCAGATAACAGAGTTTACACTCCCGAAATCAGCCCCATTTACGGGTTAGCGGGCAACAAAAAAGCCCAAACGTTAGACGTTCAGGCCCATTTGGTGCGGGTGACGGGACTCTAACCCGTGGCCTCATCCTTGGCAAGGATGCGCTCTAAACAACTGAGCTACACCCGCATGTTTACCCTGTCGATTGTAGCAAACTGTGGGGAAAAATCAATAAGCCGGCGGACACTTCCGGGATACGGGCTGCCGGAGATGGAGCGCCCGCGCCGCAGCTTAGAGCATGTCGTTAAGATCGCTGTTGAGCGAATCAGTGTTTAGGCTGCTGTTCACGTCGCTACCGGAGCTGTCCAGGGACTGTGCCGCCTGCTGTAAGTCCGCCTTGTTGCTGATGGCAGCCGGCTGGCTCACGGCTGCCGTTTGCTTCGCGGGTGCAGTAGTGCCGCCGCGACTTACCACGCGGTAGCCGGCAAAGGCGACCAGGGCAAGCACCACGATCGCCAGCGAGATACCGATGATGTGCGAGCCAGATTCGTTTGTGCGAGTCATTACTGGTTACCTCCCGTGGTGTTGGCGCTGTTGTCGGTTTCAGCCGACGATTTGGCGTTCATGAGTGCCGTAATTAGATCCTTTAGGGCCGACTTGTAGGCCTGCAGCGCGGTGCGGGCATCGTCGGCTGCGGTTTTGTCGATCGCCAGGTTAGCAGCTGGGTCGGAAGCACTGCAGTCGATAGTGCCGCCAGACGTCTTCAGCGCATCCACCGCAGCAGTTGCCGCCGCCTGCTTGGCGGTCGCAGCCGCTACGAGCGCATCGTAATTACTGAGGTTAACTTGGTTCTTGGCCTGGAAGGCCTGTATCTTGTCGAACATGCGATTAAAGTTGTCCAGGTGGCGCTGCCCGGCGTTAGCCAGACCAACCAGTTTGCCGTCAATAGCGTCTTTGCGTTTCTCGCAGGCTTGCTGCCGCTGGGCTTGGCTGTGCTCGGTGCCATTTTTGCGGTGGTCTTCCAGGAGCTGCTGAGCGCGGCTGTGCAAAGTGGATTGGTCGGTTCCCCCGCTGGTTTTGTCGCCAGTTTCGGCGCCGGTTGTGTCGTCGCTGCCGCTATTAGTAGTGGTTGTCTGCCGTTCGTTCGTGCTAGCGGTCGGTTTGTCGCCAGAGCCACCGGAGCCGTCGCTGCCATGCTCAGCCGACGCTAATGGCGAAGCTGCCAGTCCAATAATTGTTACCAGTGCGCCAGTTAGTACTAAGAGTCGTCTTAGGCTGTTCATACACTACCTACTGTTACATAGTAAACAAATTGTATCGCACCGCTTACGCTTGGGGCAATGACGATTGCCACAAAAAAAGCCCAGAGATATGCTGAGCTGTTTTGTGGTGGCGCCTCCCAGACTCGAACTGGGGACACAAGGCTCTTCAGGCCTCTGCTCTACCAACTGAGCTAAAGCGCCACGCGTGACTAACAGATGTATTCTAGCGGTTTAGGCGCTACTTTTCAACGGGCGACTAGATTTTGCCGCCCGTTTCGTACCAACGCGACCTACTGCTCTTTAGCCATAAAGGCTTTGATGCTCTGCAGTGTGTCCATCATTTGCGCGGGGAAGACGATGGTGCTGTTCTTGTCGCTGGCAATTTCAGTGAGTGTTTGCAGATTGCGCAGCTGCAGGGCGATGGGGTGAGCGGCGATGATGTCGGCGGCTTCGCCTAAGGCTGCAGCGCTCAGCTGCTCTCCTTCGGCGGCGATGATTTTGGCTCGCTTTTCGCGCTCAGCTTCGGCTTGCTTGGCCATGGCGCGCTGCATGCTGTCGGGCAGCTGGATGTCCTTTACGGCTACGGTGTTTACATAGACGCCCCACTTGGCAGTTGCGCCGTCTAGGATGCCCTTGATGGCTTCGTTAATTTTATCGGTCTGGCTTAGGACTTCGTCGAGCGTGCTTTGGCCGACTACGTTCCGCACCGTGGTCTGGGCGATTTGGTAGATGGCAGCCACTACGTTCTCGATCTCCACTACCGACTTGATCGGGTCGACAATTTGGTAGTACGCCACGGCCGCAACGTCGATCGATACGTTGTCTTTGCTGATGATCTTCTGTGAGTCAACCGGCAGCGTCACGGTGCGCATGGGCACTTTACGCATTTGGTCGATGATTGGGATGATCAGACGCAGGCCCGGCTCCTTCACGCTGGGTCGAACTTTGCCCAGCCGTAGCACTACGCCGCGCTCATACTGGTTAATAATGCGCACACCCTTCACGATAATAATAAACACCACGATCAGCAGAAAGATTGTGAACGCGCCCCCGGCTTGCATAGTTTGTCTCCTTTAGATAGCTTCATTGTACTGCGGCGCGCCAGCTTAGAAAAGGCTTTGCTGGCTGCGTTTTATGGCCCGGGTGGCCGCTCGCCGTTGATCGGTGTCCAAATTTGGGTCAATTGTTTTGGGCAGACGGGTATCGGCGATCGCCCGCGCAAACTGCGACAGCTGCGCTGCACGACCGGCGCGGTATTTGGCATGCAGGATGTCTAACCGATGCTTGGCGCGCGTAATAGCCACGTAGAACAGGCGCTGCTCCTCGGCCGCGTTGGCGTTTTTGTGCGGCAAGATATCGTCTTCTGTACCAACCAAAAAAACGTGCGGGAACTCCAAGCCTTTACTGGCGTGGATAGTCAATAGCGTCACCGCATCGGCCCGCGGGTCGTAAAACTGTTGGCCGGCCAGTTCATCAAAGTAATGCACGGCCGCGGCCACATTTGCAAAGCGCACTAGGCTCCCCAGAAACTGCTGCAAGGTGGTACTAGATTCAAAGCCGAGGACTTGCACGATACGCTCGGCCAGGCCGTGTGGACTGGCTTGCTCGGCCTGGGTGATGAGATTAAGCACCGCGCGCCATTCGGTCTCGCTAAAGCCCTCGTGCGCTGGCTGTTCAGATGTCAGACTAGCGCGCAGTAAGGCGATAATCGCCTGCACCTGGGGATGGTCGTAAGGCGAGCCGTCGCCCACAATTTGGTACGGCAAGCCAGAGTCCTGCACCGCTTTTTGGACTACCCGCCCAGCACTGCGGCTGCGATATAAAATAGCGAAATCTCTGAGCGTGCGCTGCTCGCTGCGGTCGTCGTCGCTGACCACCTTAAGCAAATCCCCACCGCCGATCGCTTTTTGAATTTCGGCGAGTACCCAGGCCGCCTCGGAATATTCATTGAGTACTTGCACAGCGCGCACGCTGCCGGCTACGGGCGTGGCCGGCTGCAGCTGCGGCGCCTGGGCGAACACTGCATTGGACAAACGCACAATTTCTGGCGCAGAACGGTAGTTGGTGTGAAGCGTAATTTCTGTGGTGTCTGGAAAATCGGCGCGGAAATTGTCGAAGATGCTGCCGCTCGCGCCGCGGAAACCGTAAATCGACTGTAGCGGATCGCCAATTACAAACAAGTTATCATTGCTTCTCAGCAGCTGCAAAAGCTCATATTGCAGCACATTGGTGTCCTGGAACTCGTCCACCAAAATATACTTGTGGCGCGCCTGAACGGCCTGGCGGATGGCCGGATCGTGCTTGAGTGAGTCCCGCAGCCGCAGCAGCAAGTCGTCAAAATCTAGCTTGTTTAGTTCAGCTAAGGCCTTATCGTATGACTGCACGAGTTTGGCCAGCTCAGGATCATCGTCGGCGCCGTTCTTGGCGCGTGAAATTAGCAGCCCAAGCTCACGGGCAGAATACGGCTTATGCTGCGCCGTTCTGGCCAGCTTCTTGATAACTTGCAGGCGCTCGGGCTCGGTAACAAACGACAACTCGCCGCCGAGCAACTCGTTACACAAGGCATGAAAAGTCGCAATCTGCGGCTGGCGGGCCGTTCTCTTACCCAAAGCCAGCTGCACTCGTTCGCGCATCTCTTGGGCGGCTTTATTGGTGAAGGTAAGCGCCAAAATCTGCTCCGGCCGGACGCCCTTGGAAGCCACCAGATAAGCGATGCGAGCGGTCAGCGTTTTAGTCTTGCCCGTGCCTGGTCCGGCCACGATCAGCATCGGGCCGTCGCCGCTTTCTACGGCGCGCTGCTGTTCTGCGTTAAGCGTTGAGCCGTGCATTATAGAAGCGCCAATTGGTTAACCGTCGCCTGCCGCTCGCTGGCATCTTTAAACACCTTAATGGTGCCGTACACACCGTCGTAGCCCGGTTCCTTGACAACGTTGCCGGCGCGCAAGCGCTCAATCGCCAGCTTGAGCAGCGGAAAGCCAGCGGCTTCAAACTTATCGAGTGGCACACTGCGCAGCACGTCAAATTCGTTCCCGAGCTGCTCCAGCACCTGGTGATACTGTGCGGTTACGGCTTTGCCGGCGGCACTTTTGGTGTTGTGGAGCTCGGCCAGTATTTCAGCCAGCGGAATGATATACTCCACGCGTTTCGGATACTTAGGCAGATAGCCTTCGGGCCGTTCGGCCAAGGTTTCCAGCCGATTCTCCACACCCACGACCAGCGGCTTGCCGCACACCGGACACAAACCGCCGTGCATCCGGGTGCCGGCTGGCGTGAGGCGCACACCGCAGTCGCGGTGGCCGTCATAGTGGTACTTACCTTCTTCTGGGAAGAATTCGATGGTGCCGATAAGACGTTGGTCGTTGGTTTTGATGGCGCCAATAACCGCGTCGTAACTTAGCTCGCTTTTGACTACAGTTGCTTCGCGGCCCAACTTGCCTGGCGAGTGAGCGTCGGAATGGCTGGTAATTGTTACATTGTCCAGATTCTTAACGCGCCAGTTCATGCCTGGGTCGCTGCTGAGGCCTGTTTCGATGGCGTGGATTTCCGGCGCCAATTCCTCGTAGGCTTCTTCGATAGAGTCAAAGCCAGATTTACTGCCGAACATGCCAAACCACGGCGTCCAAATGTGCGCCGGGATATACAGACTGCGGCTATCAACTTCCAGCGAGTGGCGCAGCAGTTCCTTGCTGTCGAGGCCTAAAATCGGCCGGCCGTCGGCCTTGAGATTGCCAATGCGTTCCAGCCGGGCATTCAGTTCGCTGACAGCCTCAAACGTCGGCATAATAATGAGTTGATGGAGCTTGCGCACTTTGCCGCCTTTGCTGTAAATAGTGGCAATTTCCACGCTCGGCACAAAACGGATGAGTTGGTCGCGCACGCTGGCTGGTAAGCTTTTGTCAATCGGCTCGGCCAGTTCGGCCTTCAACTTAAAAAATCCACCCTCGGCCGGCTCTAACTTGTCGCGCATTTCGGCAAACCAAGCCGGGTGCGTACAGTCACCAGTGCCAATGACAGTAATGCCTTTCAACTTGCCCCAGCGGTACAAACCCTCAAAATCAGAATTTTTAGACGTTGCCCGCGAATAATGCGAATGCACGTGCAAATCGACGATCAACTCCTGCATGCCTTTTAGTGTAGCAAACTAGCGGCTGAGCAGCTCAGCCCGCCGCGACTCCAATGCTGGATCTTCAAACATCACACTTCGGGCGCTCACTTTGCGGAAGTTTGCCAGCTTGTCGTTCTCAATGCGATAGTGCCGCACGTCGCCGCCCAACTTCCTTTTGAGCACCACTTCGTCTAGCACGCCGTCGCTGACTTCGCCAAAGGTCCAAACTGCATCGCTCAGACTCACAATGTCGGCGTTGGCGCGATAGACTTCTTCGCGCGGCACGCTGTCGCCCAAAAAATAACGGAAGAGCATAAACGGGTTGAGCGGAATCATCTTCTGCTCTAGACAAAACTTACTAATGTGCATCTGCCAGTAAAAATTGCGCTTGGAGTAGGCCGGATACACCACTGGATAGGTTTTATGGAAGCGTAGGCGCGGGTGCCAACGGGTCAGGTCGCGGCCGGACAACATCCATTCCCACAGCCAGGGCGAGACGTCCTCCAGGCGCACCTGTTCTTCAGGAATAAACATAAAAAGTTGATCGTTTTTGGCTACGTGCTGCAAATACTTTATGGGCTTGCCACTCTTTCTGGCCAGATAAATCTCAAGCAATACTCCGTCGCTGACTTCGTCAAATACCCATAATTCGTCGCAGGCCTTAATGAGGCTGTTATTGGCGATGCGAATTAAGTCCTTAGCAACCAAGCCGCCCAAATTGTAGTCCACATTCATGAACGGGCTTATTGGCGTGTAGCCGGCCTTAAGTACCCAGGCCGAAATTGCCGCTCGCTGATAAAAGTTGCGTTTGGAGCAAGCAATAAAGATATTGCTGGACTTGTGCTGCAAGTTCTTGATATAGTTTGGATCTCTTATGCTCATACTTACAACAATATCTCTATCTTTGGACCAAGTATAGAGCAATTTAGTAGAACCCGATCTGCGAGTTATACTATTAGGCAGATAAAGGAGAGATCGCATGTTACACGACAAACCAGCAATGCTTACGTTTTCGGTAGATAGTTTGGACAAAGCTAAGGACTTCTACGGCCAGGTGTTGGGGCTGGAGGTCGACGACAGCCAGGGCATGCTGCAAGTGAAAATGAACGGCCTGGAGGCGTGGTTGTATGAGAAAAAAGATCATCAGCCCGCTACCTACACTTTGCTGAACTTTACGGTGGACGACCTAGACGCCAAAATGAAAGAAATGCGTGACGCCGGCATCACCTTCGAGCAATACGACGACCCCAAAACCGACGAACACGGCGTGGCCGATTACGGCATGATGCGCATCGCTTTCTTCAACGACCCAGCCGGCAACAATCATGCCGTGCTGCAGATGGTTAAAGAGTAATTGTCCTGTTAATTAACCGACCACGCAGAAAGCGAGCGAGTGCTTCGCGATATTCTGCTTCTCGCTATCGTACTCTATCGTAGTAAAGACAGTGCCCTTTTCATGGTTCAGGATATGGTCAATAACAAGCTTGACCGACGGGAACAACTGCTCGCCACGCAGCTGATCGCTGGTTAGCCAGATTAGTTCGCCTTCTTCGGTAGTCGCTACGTCGCCGCTCTCATAATCGGCGGAAAAATGAAAGATGAGCCAGTTGTATGGCTCATCTTTCACGGGTTTTATCTCCAAGATTACGGCTTCCAGGCGAACATTAGCAACGCTAACGCCCGCTTCTTCCTGAACTTCTCGCACTGCAGCCTCGTACGGGTTCTCACCGATATCGACCTTGCCGCCGACTGGATGAACCACGCCAGGCGCATACTTCTTCAAAGGAGAGCGACGCAGTACTAAGTACTTATCAGCTTTACGAATAAAAATGTTGGCGCAGATTACCTGCTCGTGAATATCTGGTGCATTATTGATGGCCATAACATAGAGTATATCAGGCCTGGTGGGGCTGGAGGGGCTCGAACCCCCGACCTCAGCAATGTGAATGCCGCGCTCTAGCCAACTGAGCTACAGCCCCATATCCGCTGAATTATAGCATCTACTCTGTTTTATCGACAAATTCTTGGCAAAAACGCTCGAACACGGCATTGGTCCAGCCAAAGCCGGTTTGGCTGGGGTAGACGCCTTTGGCTGGCGGCTGAGTTGGCTCCACCACATTGTATTTTTCCAGGAACTCGTTATGGGCGTTGAACCATGAGAGGTTAGTCCGCAACCATTTCATAGCCACACGGCGCGCGTCTTTTTCGTAGCCGTAGCGACGCAGGGCTTGGACGGTCAAAAGCTGTAGTGGCGCCCAGCCGTTCGGATAGGCCCACTGCGTCGGCAAGGCCCGTGGCACACGCTGGCTCAACGCATAGGTATCGGTGGTGGCCAAGCCGCCCTTCTTTTCGAAGCGCTTCAGTTGATGAACCAATTTTTGCGCCTGACGGCCGTCGGCCATACCGGCCCACATCGGGTAATAGGTGGCGAGCGACGCCACCGGCCCGCGGCGTTCTTTCACGTAGTCGTAATCGTAGTACATGCCTTTGCCGTTGTCCCACAGCAAACGGTCAACGGCGGTTTTGCGTTTGGCGGCGGCTTTTTGCCAGTCGTCGGCTTCTTGTTTGTCGCCTAGGATGGTCGCGGCGCGGGCAAAATCGGTTTCATATTTATAGAGCAGCGCCTGCAGATCCACTGGTAGGTAGTTGAGTGCTTTGCGGCCAAAGCGCGGCGTCATATCCCAACCACTTTCGGTTTCGGCAATGTCGTTTAAGTAGTTGAAGTCGTAGTAGCGGCTGAGGCCCTCGTGGACCAGGCGGGCATTGGGCTTGCGGGTGCCCATCCACACGGTTTGATATTCGTCTTTGGCAATCGCAATATAGGTTTTAAGCCACGCTTTGTCTAAGTGATAGGCCTCGTAGAGGTCAAATATAAAACTGGTTAGGAATGGCGGCTGCGAGCGGCTCACGTAATACAAGCGCGACCCGTTTGGAATGATTTTGAAACGTTTAAAGATAGCACAGAGATCTTCCAAAATGCCCATCACCAAATTCTTGTGCGCCGGGTCCAGCATCCCCTGGACCATGAAGTAGCTGTCCCAATAGTACAGCTCATTGTAGTCAAACTCGTGCCCCTCGGCATACGATGGCACCAGATATGGCTTTGGCAAACCGATGAGCGTTTCATCGTCTTTGGGGTGAAAACGTTCCAGTTTGGGCCAATAGCTGGCGATGTATGCGCGGGCCATGCGCACGTCTTCTGGCGTGAGATCTGGGAGCGCCTTAAAAAATGGAAACTGGAAGGGTCGTTTCGCAATCATTACTTTAAGCCTAGGCCTTCGCCTGGATTGAGTCAAGTTGAGTTGCGATACCGTCCAGTATAAGGTCGAGACCGTGCTCGAATTGCCGAGTGCTGGCGGCTGCACCCTGGGCGGCGTGCTCGCCAAAATTCTTAGCCAGCGTGGGATAACGGAGCGTAAGTGCCTGGATACGTTCCTGGCGCGGCCTGGATAGCGGCGGCTGCAGCTGCGGGCCGGCTTGCTCTGCGAACACACAGCCAAGGGTGTAGCGGATAATGGTAAAGAAGCTGGCGGTAGCTAGCTGGCGGGTAAAGCCTTGCGTCATGAGCAGCGTCAGTAGCTGCTCCAGGCCTTTGAGCATGGCGTCGTGCGGCATGTCGGCATGAGCTACCACCTGTGCGCCATCTCGGTAGCGGAGCAACGCTTGGCGATTGAGCTGTGCCACCGCAGCCAATACCGCGCGCCAGTCCCGGCTTTTAAACCGCGCCCCGCTAAATTCCTGCAGAATGATAGCCGCCGCCATAGCATCGACCAAATCCTGCTTGCTCGAGAAATGCCAGTACAATGCAGCTGCCTTTACGCCTAGGCGGTCGGCCAGCTTGCGCAGGGTAAGCCCGTTGTAGCCAACTTCGTGCAGTAAGGCAAGGGCGACTTGCACTACGCGGTCGCGTTCCAGACCACCCGTTTTGAACGGTTGGGGATGGGCGTTCATGTTACACCATTTCGGTAGCTTGGCTTTCGGCCGCTACCTGCATGTCCTTGTCGTCTTGGTGGGACTGCAACCGCATTTCTGGCAGAAACCAGGTAAAGACAAACGCTATAAAACAGAGGCAGGCGGCGGCTAGAAATACGACATTGGTAGAGCTGGTAAAGGCCTCAAAAATGACCTTCTGCACCGCGGCCGGTAAATGATGAATAGCCGCCGTGTTCTGAATGTTGATTGTTGCGTTGCCGTGGGTCGCTGTGTGCAAGCGAGCGGTCAACTGGCTGGTGAGTAACGCGCCGAAGCCGGCGCTGCCAATAGCGCCGCCCAAAGACCGGAAGAAACCCGTAGCGGCTGTGCCCGCGCCCATCTCACGCGGCGGAATGGCGTTTTGCACCGCCATGGTGATCACCTGCATAACCATGCCCATTCCCATGCCCAGCAGGAAGAGGTCGCCGCTAATCGCCCAAGATGAGGTCGTAACAGTTAGCCCACCCAAGAGCACCATCGACAGCGTAACGAGCGCCATGCCGATAATCGGAAATTTCTTGTACTTGCCGTGCTTAGCGATAGAGTGCCCAACAAACATCGACACCGGGATCATGCCGAGGCTCATGGGCACCAAATGCAGCCCGGCGGCCGTTGGCGTCAAACCGTTCACAATCTGGAAGTAGAGCGAAATATATACTAACGAACCAAATAGTGCCGCACCCATGATGAACAGGATCGGCATAGCTACATTAACTACGCCAATCCGGAAGAGCTGCATGCTCAGGATGGGCTCGGCCGCTCGGCGCTCGCGGTAAATAAACAAGCCAGTAAATGCTACCGCGGCCGCGGCCAGGCCAATGATTACCGGGCTAAGCCAGGCGTAGTGCTGACCGCCCCACTCGGTGAGCAGCAGTAAGGCGCAGGCGCCGGCGATCATTAATGCCGCACCGAGATAGTCAATCTTGTGCTGATGCACGTTTTTGGGCAAGTGCAGCACTTTCTCGATTACCGCCAGCGCCAGCAGGCCAATCGGCAGGTTGATATAAAACACCCAGCGCCAGCTGGTCGTCAGGCCTAAGAAGGCGTGTGGGTCGGTCAGAAAACCGCCAACCAGCGGGCCAAGCACGCTGCCCACGCCAAAGACAATGCCGAACATGCCAGTGTAGCGGCCGCGGTCGCGCGGCGGAATCATGTCGCCGATAATCGCCATAGCGAGGCTCATAAGGCCGCCCGCGCCAAGCCCCTGCACCGCCCGAAAGCCAATTAGCTCTGTCAAGTTCTGCGACAAGCCGCACAGCGCCGAGCCAAACAAAAATAGCACGATGGACAGCATAAAGATCTTCTTCCGCCCGTAAAGGTCAGACATCTTGCCGTACAGCGGCTGGCTGGCCGTCGAAGTCAAAAGATACGAAGTAATCACCCAGGACAAATGGGTTAAGCCATGCGTCGGGTCGAGATCACGCACGATAGTGTAGAGCGCGGTGCTTACCACCGTTTGATCGAGCACGGCCAGAAACATGGCCAGTAGTAGGCCAGTAATTACTAGCCAAATCTGACGCTGGTTCATGCGCGGCGCAATAAATTCGGAAGGCGTTTCTGGCATACTGTATGCTGTTCCACTAACTTAACAGTGTTAAATGATTACTTTTAGTGTAGGTTTGCCGCGCTCGGCTGTCAATGACTGCCGTATGTCGACGCCCAGCTTGCCATGGAGCGTAAGATAGGCAGCAGGGCTTCACCTTTTGGCGTGAGTGCGTACTCTACCCGCGGCGGCACCTCGGCAAATTGGTGCTTACTAAGAATGTAGGCCGCCTCCAGGTTGTCCAGACGCTGCGACAAGGTACGCGGGCCAATGCCGAGGGTTTGCTCAAGCTCGGTAAATCGCTTAGCGCCACCGGTCAATTCGCGGATAATCAGCCCTGACCATTTGTCGCCAATAATTTGTAAGCAGGCATCAATATTGCCGCAGCGAGGTTTTGAGGGATCTGACATATTTCTTGCTTTACTTTGTATAGCAATAGCTTTATAGTTACTTATACTTTATATAATATAGCATGAAGTGGGGGGTTTCGTATATGGCGAATTTTAAGACTGTGGCACCTGGTGAGGTACTGGCCAAAACTTCGCGGGCATTAGAGGCCAACGGTTTTACGGTGCAAGTGGTTACAAGCGGCAAGGACGCCAAAGCTAAAGCGCTTGAGCTACTGCCTAAGGGCGCCGAGGTGCTCACCGTCACCTCACAAACAGTAAACGATATTGGGCTAGCGGCGGCTATCAATGAGTCTGGTGATTACGACGCGGTGCGCCCCAAGCTCGCTCAATTAATGGGCGACCCGTCCAAAAAACGTGAGCAGCGCAAACTTGGTGCCGCGCCTGACTTTGTTGTCGGCAGCGTACACGCTATCACCGAGGACGGCACAGTGCTCATTGCTTCGGCAACGGGTAGCCAACTGAGCCCCGACGTGTACGGGGCAGGACACGTCATTTGGATAGTTGGCGCCCAGAAAATTGTTGGCGACTGGGAAGCAGCTATGGCCCGCTTGCAGGAACATGTCTTCCCTCTGGAAGACGCTCGCGCCCTCAAGGCCTACGGCGGCCACAGCAGTATTAACAAAGTCGTGCGTTTCAACAAAGAGGCCGCCCCGGGCCGTATCGATATTATCTTGGTTCAAGAGGCGCTCGGGTTTTAGCTGCCAGGATATTTCTATCCACCCGCGAGCCTGTTATGCTTATAGATAATGGAGCGTGTAGCAGCCATGAATAGAGGTTTGGCAGGTATAGTACTGGTAGCGACACTACTGGTCCTGCCGGCCGGCCGGGCTGTTGCCGACCACACTGACGCGTCGTTTGAGCTCGTGCCCTCCACAAATCACCCGGTGGTTGGCCAGGACCTAACTATCTCCGTGTACGTCAATTCTGTATGGGCTCCCTATGGACGCGTCAAAGTGGCCATGATGGACTTTGGCCCAAAGTATGAAATGCCAGTTAACCTACCGCTCATCAGTTTTGATGCAGACGGTAGTGAGTTTCCGATTAACGACGGGCAAGGTATTGTACCCGCGGCGTACCGAGACTATCAGCCAACCGACGACGTTAACTGCGCATATATGGAGCGTGATCTGCAAGCTGATAGCACCGGCCGCCATTATCTGGGGAAATACGTATTTAGGCCACTAAAAGCTGGTTTTTATGATGTTGAGGTTGCCGGTGTGGTGTGCGGCACTAATATCTGGGCGCTCCAGGGTGGCGAAACGTACAGCGGTGGCGGCACCATTTTGTCGCTTACCGTGATTAATGCAGACGGTACGACCGACACTGATGGCACACCGCCGACCTCGGGTTCTACGCCACGACATATCCAGGCCCTAGCACAAGGCACCAAGCCAACGCCTCAGCCGCCGGCCGGCAATTCGCCTCCGGCTACAAGCCAGTCTACGAGCACGCCAGCTGTCAGCGCTAGCGAAGTACTCGGCACCGCAACAGCGCAGCCACATAGCCGCGCAACCAGCCCGCCAAAAGACACAGCAGTATCGCTGACCGCCCAGCCCACTGCCTACAAACGGGTGCTCATTCCGGGCATCCTCGTGCTAACACTATTACTGACTGTGGGCGCGCAGCTCTGGCTACAAGGCTTCCGCCGGGCCCCTAAGGCCCCAGACGACGCGCAGGAGTAGTATTACCGTTCGTCGGTAACAAAGGTCAGCGCGTGGCCGATCTTGCCAGCACGGCCAGCGCGGCCGATGCGGTGGATGTAGGTGTCGTAGGTTTGCGGCGTGGAGTAGTTGATAACGTGGCTAATGTCTTTGACGTCGATGCCGCGGGCAGCTACATCGGTAGCCACCAAGATGTTCACATCGCCCTTTTTGAAACGGTTAAGCGCACGAGTGCGCTGACCTTGGGTCTTGCCGCCGTGGATGTCGTCGGCCTTAAAGCCCCGGCTTTGCAGCTCGCGGCTCAGGCGCTCAACAGCGCGCTGGGTGTCGTCAAAGATAATTGCTTTGGCCACTTCCTGCTTGTTGAGCAAGTTGTGCAGTTGTTCGATCTTGTCGTGGCTGCCTTCGTAGCAGACGATATCTTGGTGCACATTTTCGGTAGTCTCGCCGGTTTTGACCGAGACAGTTATCGGATCGTTGGCAAAGAAGTCAATCAGTTCGCGCACCTTGCGGTCCAGCGTGGCCGAGAAGAAGAACGACTGACGGTCGCTGGCTAACTTGCCCAAAATATCGCTCACGTCTTCTACGAAACCCATGTCCAGCATGCGGTCGACTTCGTCGAGCACAACCAGGTTAAAATCAGACAGGTTAAGTGAACCGCGCTCAAGGTGATCCTTAATGCGGCCTGGCGTGCCGATTACAATTTGCGGCTTGGCTTTAAGATCGCGTAGCTGCGGGTTCATGTTGGCCCCGCCAATAAGCAGCGTGCCGTATATGCCACTTCCCTTGCCCACTACCTTGCACTCTTCTTCGATTTGCTGAGCTAGCTCACGAGTCGGTGCGATAATTAAGGCCCGTGACTTGGGGTCGGCGATCAGTTTATCCAAGATTGGCACAGCAAAGGCGACCGTCTTACCGGTACCAGTGTTCGCGATGCCAATGACATCTTTACCCTGCAAACCGAGCGGAATCGCTTGGTCCTGAATGGGCGATGGGCTGATAAAGCCGCGGCGTGCCAAATTGGCGAGCAGCAGCGGGTTCATGCCAAAATCTGGGAATTGGTGGGTTGTTTCGTATGCCGCCTCTTCCACAGGGTTAGCCACCTTCACAAAGCGTGAGGGGTGAATATAATCTTTTTTGGGTCCGCGTTTTTGGCTGCGTACACCACCGGTGCTACGGCCACGTCGGGCGCCGCTAGTGCGACGCGAGGAATACATTGTATAAGACATTAAAATCCTTGTAGTTATGGTTATTACTCTGATTGCGCAATGAAACCAAAGTAACTTTTCCCTGTACTACTCGGATTCATTAAAACAATGCCTCTATTATAGCATAGCCTGTGTTTTATGTACAGTGCTTATGTAATTTGCTGAATGGGGCTTGTTTTTCCTACTTGCCAGTTCATATATACTAGGAACGGTAAAGGGGATATACAATGGACATCGAAGCAAAAGATAAGGCGAGTGGTGGCGCAGCCGAAACTACATCAACCGAGCCGGCAACTACGCCGACCGCGACTAGCACCGAGCCAAAGCCGGAGATTCCGGCCGCGGACACCGCAGCTTCACCTGCCGTAACCGATGAGACTAGCCCCGCCGCTGCACCAGCGCCCGCCGACAGCCCTGCTGCTCCAGAAGCTACGTCCTCCCCTGCGCCTACAACCCCGTCCACGATGGCGACGCCCAGCAAGAACAGTCACATGATGCTGATCGTGCTAGCTGCTGTTGTCGTACTGCTCCTAGCCGGCGCGGCTTGGTATCTTATGAGCCGGGGCTCAGGCAAAAAGTCAGCCATGGTCGTGCAGTCCCACAGCTCACCAACGAGCCCCAGCAGTACGCCGGCAAGCACACCAGCTAATGCCACCGACAATGCCAGCCTTACCCAAGACCTAAACAGTATAAACAGCGGCCTGAGCCAGGGCACCCAGGACCAAAGCGACACGTCTACGGCGCTAAACGATTCACAAGATCAAATCGCCGTCCCAACCAACTAAATTCCAGCGTAACCGCAGCTTGGTTCGCTAGGCTACGGGGGCAAACAGGAGCATACAACTATGACTACTATTAAACGTCTCGTTCTCACGCTGCCGATGGCTTTCGGACTACTTACGCCCATTGCCAGCGTCAGCGTTGTGCACGCTGCCGCTACCATTCGGCCAGCAGTCGCCAACAGTACCACTGCAGGCAGCGGCACCAACACCGATCAAGCTACTCGCCTTACCAACATGAAGCAAAAAGGCGACCAAGAAATTACTCGCCGGCTCAATGCCCTCAGCAAACTGACCGACAAGATCACGGCCGCCGCCAAACTAAGCGCCAGCGATAAAGCGGCGTTGAGCAGCGAAGTGTCGAGCGAGATTACTGGTTTAACGACGCTCAAAGCCAAACTGGATGCCGAGACAACGGTGGCTGGCGCTGCAGCCGACGTCCAGAGTATGGTGACCGAGTACCGAGTGTACGCGCTTATCGTGCCCAAGGTGCAGCTCATCAAAACTGCCGACGACCAACAAGCGGTCGAGAGCAAACTGACCGACCTAGCCACCAAGCTGCAAGCCCGGTTAACTACCGCCCAGACTCAGGGCAAAGATGTGAGTGCGCTGCAGACCAAACTCACCGATATGAACACGCAGATTGCCACCGCCCAAGCCATCTCCGCCGGCGTGGAGGTGGAAGCTCTGGCGCTTCAGCCCAGCGATTACAATGCTGACCACGCTATCGTCAGCAGCTATCGGAACAGGCTACAGACCGCTCACCAAGACAATCAAGCCGCCTACCAAGACGCCAAAGCTATCGTGTCTGGCTTAAAGAGCTTGTAGATTTATCGCCCAAACCACAGTAATTTCACGGCAGCTACGAGTAGTACTCCGCCAAAAACGCGGGCAATGGTGTGGGTTGGTAGCTTAACTGCAAAATGGGCGCTCACCAGCGAGCCTACCAAAAAACCAATGGCCATAATCAGCGCCGCTTTTAGGTTCACGTAACCTGCACGCAGATAGGTAACTGCGGCAAACGCCGCGACCGGCAGGCTGAGCATGGCCAGCGTAGTACCTTGCGCCAGCTTTTCGTTGTAGCTGAGCAACAGGACAAGCAGCGGCACGATCACGATACCGCCACCCAACCCCACAAACCCACTGACGGCGCCGCCGGCGATGCCAATCAAGATCAACAACAGACTACTCATTACTACCTAGTATACATGCACGGGCCGCGGCCATATCCTAGGCTCGCTTTGGGTTACGAATATATAGAAATGAGAGTATGCCGCTGCCGGCGGCCAGGCTCGCACAGAGTGTCGTGGCAAATCCGTATGCCTGGCTGGCACCCAACAACCCGAGCACGGCAACCACCAATAAACCTGCCACCCGGGCAACAGCGTTATTAATGCCCGAGGCAATACCTGACTCATCATTTGGCACTGCCGACATGACCGTGGTAGTCAGCGGCGCTACCAGCGTGGCCATGCCCAGGCCAAACAGCACGACGCCCGGTAAAATACCAGAAACATAACCCACGCCAGCGTGCGCTCGGTGCAGTAATAGCATACCGGCAGCGCACAGCAGCGGGCCAACGGTCATAAATAAACGCGCGCCGTGTTTGCCGGCTAAAGCCCCGAAGCGCCCAGAAAGCAGCAACAGCAGTAAGCCCGTGGGTAGCGTACTGAAGCCCGCCTTCATGGCCGAATAATGCAGTGTGGTCTGCAAAAAGATCACCAGCGCAAACAAAAAGCCGCCAAGCGCGCCATACATCAAGAGCGTAGCGAGGTTGGCGCCGGTAAAGTTGCGCGAGCGGAACAAGTCCAGTTTGACCATCGGGTCGATAGTCCGCCGCTCATACAGAATGAAACCCACGCTGGCGAGCAGCCCCAGTAGTAACGGTGCGAGTACTCTTGCATTCCAATGCGCAACCGGCCCTTCGATCAGGCCGTAAACTATGCCAGCCAGCGCGATAGCGGCGAGCGCCGCGCCGCCAATGTCCAGCCGCCGCGGTTCGCGGTCACGCGTATTACGAATGCAGCTACTAGCCAGAAGCATGCAGATTACAATCAACGGCACGTTGATGAAAAATATCCACCGCCAAGAGGTGGCACTCACCAAGTAACCGCCCACCAGCGGCCCCAGTGCGCCCGCCAGCGCCGACCACGCCGACCAGCGGCCAATGGCCGCACCGCGGGTGTCTTTAGCAAAATTAGTATTAATAATTGCCAGCGCGCCAGGTACCAGTAAGGCGCCTGCCAGGCCTTGCCCAACACGCGCGCCAATCAGAAACTGTATATTCGGCGCCAGCCCGCAGAGGAGCGACAGCGTGCCAAAGCCCGCCAGCCCCAGCAAATAGACCCGTTTGCGCCCAAAGATATCGCCCAAAGAGCCGCCCAGCAGCAAAAACGCCGACAGCGAAAGCAAATACCCGTCCACAATCCACTGCAGATCAGCAAAGTTGCCGTGCAGGCTGCGGGCGATGCTCGGCAGCGCAATGTTAACCACTGTGCCGTCCAGGATAACTACCGCGCTGCCGATTATGGTAGCCAGCAAGGCAAGGAATTGACGACGGCTCATGTTATTAGTCTACCTCACCAAAGTCGCTGCTCAGGTGCCACAGCCGACAATAACGGCAATGGTAGGCCTTGAGCGTCGCACCGTGCTGATACTGGGCAACCGTAGCCGCCGTCCGCGCTGCGGACCGTGTATCAAAGGCCAGCTTGTCGACACAAGGTAAGGCGGCTGGCTCGTCACTCACGTTATTATGGACGAGCTAATTGGAAGTCGGACACGCCGTTGCCGGTCGGCGTACTACCGCTATCGCTGGTAAAAGTATAGAGCGGCATACCCTTGTAGGTGTATTGCATGTTGCCGTCGTCGCTGCGCTTAATCGTCGAGACGTTGGTCGGCAAGCTGGCGCTTGAGCTTGTCTCTTCATACGCTGGCCAAGAGTACAAACACGAACCCGTACAATTGCTGACGCCACTTTTATCGCCGCCGTAAGTGTACAGCGGCGCGCCGGTGGCACTGGTGAGGTAGTTGCCGAGGCTGGCGCTCGATACAGTATTGATGATCGCACCGCTCGCTGTGGTGTTCGAAGTCTTAGACGTGCTAGAGTTGGCGGTCGTGCCATACCCATTAGAGCTGGAAGACTTGTGCATGACCAAATATGCTGCAGCCGCTGCAACAACCACAACTACCGCTAAAACAATCCAAAGTGTTTTCTTCTGCATAAGAAGTACCCTTTTATTAGTTACCTCTTTAGTATAACGCTCATGCTGCCAAAAAACACCGATCAAACAAAAAAGACCTATCAAAAAGATAAGTCTCTTATGGTGGAGCTGCCGGCAACTGCCGCCGGGTCCGATGGGTTAGCTGGTTGGTCTATCCTACAGGTTTAGGTCATTTGCTGGTTGTCGCTCTCATGATAGGTGAATGACCAAAATACCACGAGGGCCAAGCTCTAGTCTTAGCAAATAAGTTGAGCGGTCTTATCTGAGCGCCCAGAAATATGAACGCCTAACCTGTATCTGGTGTCCAGGTAGACGTGACTGTTGCTAAATTAAGCGACAGCGAAAGCCTGAGCCTTAGGAACAAATTTGTCCATAAGGTCGGCAATCATAGCTTTGCGGTTTGTGCCGTTTACTATGGGTTTGCCTATAACGCTGACAAGCGACCTGCTGATCCAACCGATAACGTCCAACGTCGAGCATAATTTCAGCCCCGTACACACGATTATACCATAAGGGTCTAAAACGCGCTAATGGTTTTGTTCGGCGGCCAGCAGGGCCTCCACCCCGCCAAATACCCGCAGACGCAACAGCAGCAGCCGCGTAAATACCACATGGAGATGAAGCGCCACAACCAGTAGCCCGGCGCCCAACGCCACATACCAACCCTGATGATGCTGCGTAATTGTAGCGATGCCGTAGCGCGAGGTAGCTACCGAGAACGGCACGATAACTTTAACAAACAGCACCCCGTAACCAAACCAAACCACCACAACACCGAGCCGTAACAAGAGGCGCCGCGTTGTCTCGAGCAGCACACCAGGCCCAAACTGTTTCGGCATTTGGGCGGCTTCCTGCATTGATGTCCGCACGCCGCCAGCTACGTGAACCAGTACTTCCAGCAGGCTAAAAATAACCACTGCAATCAGCAGAATAAACAGATATGTGAGTGCGGCTCGGCTAAAATGGTCCGTAAATATGCCATGCCACAGCCCGCTCAAGTTGGTTGGAGACTGCTGCAGTTCGGTCACCAGACCGTCAGGACCGAAGAAATAGTTATACAGCAGCGGGCTATGGGTTAAAAACGCCCAATCCATAATCGCCAGACCAGCGAGCGCTACCGACAGGCAGGTAGTGGCACTGGCCAGCGATGGCTGGAGCAGAACCCGCAGTAATCGTAAACTCCGCATATGCTTAGTATAGCGGCTAACGCCGCCGCGGCCAGTCATTACTATTGTTTCTGGGCAGCGAATCGTGAAGGTCAATATCGCCGTACAGTAAGCTGTTCGGCGTGGTTATGGCCCGTAGTGTGCGCCGGGCAGCCATGAAGCGTCTGACGATGAAGCCCACTACCGCCATAACCACCAAACTGCCAAAAATAGTAAGCAGTGTCGCCACAGTGTGCGGTTTGCTAGGCTTGGGGAGGATAGTAATCAGTCGCGATTCGGTTACCGTTGTCCCGTCGCGCAGGTAGGTCCGCTGCACAATCTGGTGTTTGCCAGGCTTAAGCAACGAGGTGTCGAGCGCGAATGGTGGCTTGGTGCGGGTTTGTACTAAGTGCCCGTTGTCGTAGAATTCAACGCGCACAATGTCACCTATTTCGCCCGGATTGTTCACGGTGTTGGGGTCAAGCGTCAGCAGGCTGCCCCGGGTAGCGCGATCCGTGTTTTGGCCGTCAATTATTGTCTGACCGGTAGTAGATTGGATGGTGTCGCCGCCTGAGCCGCCTTGTACTGGGGTTGCCTGCCCGTTGATGGTGACCGTGACTACGGTGGTGGCGCTGGCTGTGACACCGGCGCTGTTCTTGCAAGAAAGCGTAAACTCCGTTGATTGACTGAGCTGGCCGGTAGTCCAGGTACTGGCCGTAAGGTTGGCGGGACCGCCAGGCGCGATAGCACAGCTGCTGGTGTTGTCGGCCGACCACTGCAGGGTGGTGGTGTTACCGCCCGCAATGGTCGAGGGGCTGGCGGTGAAGCTGTGGATGGTTGGCGCGCCTTGGTTGCTCACCGCAATGCTCGCCAGTGCCGTGGCCGTGTTGCCAGCGGCGTCGTAGGCCACTGCTTTGACGGTGTGCGTGCCGTTGCCGACGTTCACGCTGGACCACTGGGCCGACCAGCCGTCACTCCCGTCGGCGTCGGTTTGGACGTTCACTGAATCAACCAAGAAAGCTACTTTGGTGACACCGACGTTATCTGTAGCGCTCGCCGCTAGACTAACCGTGCCGCTTACGGCTGAGCCGTTAGCTGGACTCAGAATGGATACATCCGGCGGAGTGGTGTCTGGCGCCGGAGCTACACCTCCCGCAAAGACGGAGCTATTGGCAAACGCTTTATAGGCCGCCATTTTAGCGGGATCATACACGCCACCAACGTCGTAAGCCACGCGGTCCTCAGTGCCGCCCGTGCCAATACTATCAAACACTGTGTAAATCTTGAGCTTGGGGAAGGCATTGCTCTCCAGCACTGACTGCGCCTCATTGTAATAGGTAATACCCTGGGCGCTCGTCATGTTCACGGCGTCCCATTCGGCAATACCCCAAGGTTTTGATAGATAGTTATGACTACTGTTGCTCTGCGAACTGAGTTGGTTATAAAAATGCGCTACATTGTCGCTCCAGTTGGGGCTGCCGGAATTGCCGTAGGCATTAAATAGAATCCAGTCCACGTAGCTATCGCCTGGATACAGCTGCGACCACAGACAATCCCACGTTGGATAGTTCATGAAATCAATCGCCCAGACCACGTTGGTCACTTGGTCGGCGTTGAAGCGTTGCCGCACATAATGCCACATGTTGATATAGTCTGTTGGCGAGCCAGCGCCGCCTTTCAGTGTCGTGCAAGTGGCGCCGGTTGATACATCGTTCTCCGGCTCGTGCCAAAGCGTTAAGAATATGGTGTGCGGCGCTACCGATTTAATACTGTTGGCCATGGCGTCAATAGATTGATTGGCCGTGCCGTTGCCAGCGTTGGCGTCCGCCCACTTACCAACCGGCTTCCAGTTGAGCATCAAAAATGTGTTGGCCCGCGTCGTAAAGTATGTATCATCGGAATCGAGCGTCTGGCCAGCGGTATGGTAAACCTTGAGCGCGTCCAGCTGCCGGCCAATGCGCTGTTCGTGCGCCAAGGCTTGCGACTTTTTATCTGCCCCCACCGGCGCCGGGTATTTGTTCACCACGGCCGCCAGCCAAGGCCGGCAGGAATTTACCAGCGTGGTACTTACGCTACAACTAGCCGCCCGCGAGGTCGACTGCTCTGGCTGGGCGAGATGCACCGCCCACAGGGTGTACACGCCAACGGCGCACAGCATAGCCATGGTTGCCACACCAACCGGACGCCATAATCGATAGATACGTAGTTTTTGTTTTTTAGTGCGCATGCCAACGCTATTTCTCTAAGCTTAGCTTAAGCATATCGCTTTGCATGGTCGCTGTAAAGTGTTGCTCCTCTATTGCTACATCCCAAATGGGTGGTCACAGGCAAACGGTTTGCCAGGTGTGCAGATGTAGTCGTGGAACTTACCACATACTTCGATGAACTGCTGCAGTTGCTTATCGCTTAAAAGCTTGAACATCGGCATGTGGTACTGCTCCAGTACTTCCATAGCGGCGTCAGTCATTTTGAGCCCTTTTGGGGTTGGGATGGTGATGTGCTCGCGCCGGCTTTTAGGGTTTACGCGGATGGTCAGAAAGTTTTTTTCGCTTAGTAACTTAATTTGACGGCTAATGCTCGCTTCGGTCTGGCCCAAGCACTCGGCTAGTTTACGCTGTTGGACGTTGGGATTGTTCTTGAGCATGAGCAACAGCTTGAGCTGCGACATACCGATACCGAGTCGCTCCTGCAGTATTTGGTCAGACTGACGGAGCAAAATAGTAGCGTTGTGCGTGAGCAAATAACCAGCAGTCAAGACTGGTCCCATAGTTCGCTTCTCCTTATCTACCAGCATAGGCTAGAACACTTAACACGTCAAGTGTTCTTCTTGCCAGTACTTATTTCCCACAAAGTTCACCGCAAGTATACGCTAAAACATTCGCTGATACAAGAGATGCCACTGCTCCAGGCTCAAGTCTTGGGCGCGGGTATTGGGTGTGATGCTCGCCTGCTCCAACGTGTTCGCAGTCTCGTCACGACTCAGCTGCAAGCCGCTGCTGAGTGAATTAAGCAGGGTCTTGCGGCGCTGGGCGAAACCTGCCTTGACCAGACGAAAGAACCGCTTGGTATCGACATCTATAAACAGCGGCTGGGTGCGATATTGCAGCACGAGGATTTGCGAATCCACCTTGGGCGGCGGCGTAAACAGCTCGGCTGGCACTGCAGCGCCCAGGCTGGCCTCGCAGTAATACTGCACGCTAACACTTAGGATGCTCATGTCGCCAGGCGCGGCACACACGCGTTCGGCAACTTCCTTTTGCACAAGCAGCGCGGCATGCGAGAAATGATTTGGTGATTCGCACAGTACGCGCAGTAGGTTGCTCGTGAGGTAATAGGGAATGTTGGCGGCAATTTTAAAACCAGTCGGCAAACTGCGCAGGTCAAAACGCAGGATGTCTTGCTGCAGTACCTGCAGGTTGGTGGCTGGCACACGGGACGGGAGTGCGCGGGCTAACTCTGCGTCAAATTCTACGGCAACTACTTGCCGGGCGCGGGCGACAAGCTTAGCGGTCAGCGTGCCGAGGCCGGGGCCGATTTCCAGCACCGTATCCTGCGGCCCAATCTGCGCCGCGTCGCACATCGCCTGCAGGCTAGCGTCGTCGTGCAGCCAGTGCTGGCCCAGGGATTTCTTGGCGTAAGGCGTATCCATAGCCAACTATTTTACCAGTTGTGGTGTGCGTACCAGTAGTTGTACGCCCCTTCCCAGCTCCCGTAACGGGCCTCTGCGTAGCCTGTCGCCCAGCGGATTTGGGTGACCGCGTTGGTCGCCCAGTCACTACCAGCCGATGCCATTTTATTGCCCGGCGTCGCCTGGAAAATACCATAACCGCCGTAGGAGGGGACGTCGGATGGGTTCATATACGGCGGGCATTCGTGCGTGCCTTGGATCTTGGTCGGGCACCAGCCACCCTCACGGCTGGCGATGTAATCAACATATTTATAATCGTTCGGGGAAATGCCAGCCTGCGCCATCACCGCCTGCTTGTCGGCCGGAATGCTTACCGCCTGGCCGCGGGCAATAATCTGCGTCACTGACTGCGTAGTGATAACCTCCTGGATCTCCTTGCGCGATACTTCCTGGCCGTTAATCAGCTGCACCTCGTAGGTCACCAACTTCGCGCCATCACTGCCCTGCTGGCGTACGGCCGTCGTGCCGAAGGACAGGCTATTATCCTGCACCGTTTGCGTGTCGTGCGGGATGGCTACGGTCTCGGTTACCACCGTAGTGCCCCGGCGGAGCAAAAAGATCTGCATGTTGGCGGTGATGGGCGTATTGCCGCTGGGTTGGAGCGTATCGCTGGGTTGGAGTTTGAGGCCGCGATCGGTCATGAGCTCGCTGACCGTTTTGGCGTGGGTGCGAATAACTACCGGTGTGCCGTAAATGCTGACATTCACCGGCGTGGCGCGCGAGATCACCACACGCTCGCCAATGCTGCCCTCAGTCAAAAAATTATCGGCGGGCAGCAGCTGCAGCGTATCTTCCGGATACACCTGGATGCCTATCTGCCCAACAATGCTGCGCGGCGTGGTGGCCGCCGAATAGGCAAAGGTCTTGCTCTGGCCGTCAACAATCGTTACCGGCAGCGCGCGGTAAACGTTAATCCGGAAGTTGTCGGTTACGATCTGGGTGCTGGCGTCAGGTTCGACCACGTCGCCCTGCCCCAGCGTAATGTTGGCTTTTTTGAGTGCCTCGGCGACGGTTGCCGCCCGTGTGGGCAAGGTCTGCTCCTTGTGGTCGTGGGTAATAATCACGATGTGCGTGTCGCTAGATAGCAGCCGCGGGCTGCCGCCGTTAAAGGCCAGTATCACCACCACAGTCAGCAGTGCCAGCGAGCCAACTGTAACCAGCGGCACCGTAAAGGCCGGGTGCTTGGCCACGCGCTTAATAAGGTGCACCGGTTTACGGGGCAATACGGTGTGTTTTTTGAGCTTATGGAACGGCGTGCGCATAGTAATAACCACTGTAGAACAGTTCTATTGTAACAGAGGTCGCGATTGAGGTTTATCTTGCAATAATACCCGTAACATGATAAAGTATCGCCAAGTCTGGCGCATCCGCGCTTATGGCTAGAGTAAGAACGAGATTCAAAAGATTGGAGTGATAGTCGTGTCATCGACTGTCATCGCAGCCTTGGCCGCCGGCGTGCTGCTCGTGCTTCTGTTCGGTACGGCGTGGTACTACTACGCCAATCCGGATAAGTACGACAGTCTCGACGGCAACGTGCACGGCTTCATCTCCGCCCTCGCCACCTTCGTCACGTTGGTGTTGTGCATCCTGTTCTGGGTGCACGAGTACCTCGTCCCGAAGCTGGTGGGATTCCTTGGCGGGGTCATGCTGCTTCTGGCGATCCTCTACTTCGTGTGGACGGTCTTCAAGATGGCGGGCAGGAAGTTTGTGTTCATGGCTGTCAAGGGGCTCATCACCGTGCTGTATGCCGCGGTCGGCTTCAGGGCTTTCTTCTACGTCCTCAACGGCGCACCGAAGACGCAAGCCTGGGACGACCTGAGCACCGGCGCAACCTGGGTGGCGATCGCCATCGTGGGCCTCACCGCTGCGGCCTTGCTGTGGAACTACGTCGCCGACAAGCGGCAGAAGTCCCAGCAGTCCAAGCAGGCCAAGCCCCTCGCCGGTGTGACGCCGATCGCCAAGAACGACAAGGCGTCGTAGCCAGCGAGCTGCCGGGCGCGGTGGTCAGTGGCTCTCCGCG
>DATIIL010000004.1:0-20590 GCA_035479655.1 Saccharimonadales bacterium (SeqCode) | reverse complement strand
TGCCGCGCCGCCAGTCGTTGCCGCTCCCGTCATGCCGCCACCAGCGCCGGCTCCTCCAGCACCCGCACCATTGCCCGTGACACCGCCGCCAGCGGTACCTCCTGTGGCACCAGTGGTTGCTGCCGCTCCGGCTGCACCTGCGCCGCTCGCACCAGCTGCGCCAACGCCTACTGCCGACCAAGTTATGGCTACAGCCGTAAATGACCTAGTGGCCAGCACCGCACCTCCAGTTTCTGCGCCAGCAGCACCCGCGCCAGCCCCGGCACCAACGCCACTAGCCCAACCTGCGCCTGCCGCGCCGCCAGTCGTTGCCGCTCCCGTCATGCCGCCACCAGCGCCGGCTCCTCCAGCACCCGCACCATTGCCCGTGACACCGCCGCCAGCGGTACCTCCTGTGGCACCAGTGGTTGCTGCCGCTCCGGCTGCACCCATGCCAGCCCCCACGGTTCCAGCTCCGGCCGGCGACGATACTACCCGTAAAAAGGTTATCGAGCCTATCCCGAGCGACGGCAAAAGCAGCTCCGACGACCTACATGCACTGCTTGCCAAAGAAGGCATCACCGACATGGACACACCCGAACAAAACTCCGCTACGAGTGCGGCGTTGCCCGGCACGCAGCCAATGCAGCACGCACCTGGCCATGTCATTTCGCCAAATGCTACCGACGCCAACGGCCAGCCCGTAGACCCGAACAGCATCGCGCTATAATAGCGGCATGCGCATCAATAAATTCATCGCACTGCATAGCAGCTTATCGCGGCGCGCTGCGGATCAAGCTATCGCCAACGGCCAAGTGCAGGTGAATGGCCAGCCGGCCAGCCCCGGCCAAGATGTCGGCGAAGGCGATATCGTTCTACTAAAAGGACAGCCGCTCGCAGCCGCCGCACCACCCCAGACCATCATGCTCAACAAACCAATTGGCTACGTGGTAAGCCGCGAGGGGCAGGGAAGCAAAACGGTCTACGAGCTCCTGCCCGCCGACCTCCAACAACTGCAGCCCATCGGCCGGCTCGACAAGAACTCCTCTGGGCTTTTACTGTTTACAAACGACGGTCAGCTCGCCTACCAGCTGACGCATCCCAGCTTCCAAAAAATAAAAATCTATGAGGTACTGCTCGACAAACCGTTAGCCGCGCTGCACCACCAGCTGATATGCGATATTGGCGTTACGCTGGAAGACGGGCCAAGCAAGCTCGCACTCGAAAAGCTAGACCAGAGCGCAACTGCCTGGCGAGTTATCATGCACGAGGGCCGCAACCGCCAAATCCGCCGCACCTTCGCTGCGCTTGGCTACGACGTACAGAAGCTGCACCGCACCCAGTTTGGCGACTACCAGCTGGCCGGCTTGGCGAGCGGAGAGCTACACCGGATCTAGCACCCGGATGACGCGGCGTAAATAGTCGACGTATTCAGCCTGACGGCTAATAAGCGGGTCGTCGCCACCCAGCGTTGTCAGCGCTTCCGGCTCGGCAAATATGCGCCGGCTGCGGTCGTTGGCGCTGAATTCCCAGTGAATGAGCGCTGGCCGAACATAGCTTTCTTCTAGCTTTTTACCGCTTAGGACGCGCAAAGCATATTTCTCGGTTACTAGGCTCGGGGCGTCCGGTGCGGCCTGCTCGGCAACGACCGTTGCTTGCAGCTCAATCTGTTGCGTGCTCACGGTGTGGACCGGCACAGCCACGCGGCCATAGCGCGTGACGGTACGGCGCCAAGATGAACCGTTAAGGCGGAGCTTTTCGTGGTGGTCTACAGCCTTAGCTACGATAAGCCCTGCAGCCGTGCGAAACAGCGCTTGCGCCGTGACTTCGCCGGCCAGATATTCATCAAAGAGCGGGTTCTTTTCTATAGAGGTAGACTTTGCTTTTGACATGTGCGGCAGACTATAAACTGAGTATTAGTGTATGTCAATAGCACTTCATCTGTTATAATAACAACAATGAGTACCGGAGCAGTACCGATTGTCGCAATCGTCGGGCGAGCCAACGTTGGCAAGTCCAGCTTGTTCAACGCGGTCCTATCTAGGCGCGAAGCAATTGTTTCCAGCACTCCGGGCACCACGCGCGACAGCATTACCGCCCGTGCCAGCTGGAACGGTCAGGATTTTTGGCTGGTCGACACCGCTGGCGTCAAGACCGCCGAAGACGATTTTGAATTTACCATTCAGGAGCAAATCCAACAGGCCGCCGAAAGCGCCGACGTCATCTGGGTGGTGGTAGAAGCCGACGCCGCGATTAGCGACGAAGACCGCCGGGTCGCCAAGATGGCGCTCAAAAGTCGCAAGCCAGTGTTCTTGGTGGTCAATAAAATCGACAAAGCTAAGGGCGTTAATCTCGAGCTATTCCAGCGGCTTGGCATCAAGCCCATCGTCCACACCAGCGTCAGTCAACACCGCGGCCTTAGCGAGCTACTGGACACGCTCGTCGCCCACATCCCCAAAGCCAGTATCAAACAAGACAGCAACCGGCTGCGCCTGGCCTTGCTCGGCCGCCCCAACGTCGGCAAGTCATATCTGTTTAACACCCTGGCCAAAAAGCAGCAGGCAATCGTCGCCGACCGCGCCGGCACCACCCGCGACATTAACCGCGCTATCGTGCGCTACGAGGGCAGAGAAATTGAGCTAATGGACACTGCCGGCATTCGCCGCTCCGGCAAGATAGAAAAGGGCGTGGAGTATTTTAGCGTGCTGCGCTCGCTCAGCGCCATTGAGCAAGCCGATGTCTGTTTGCTGCTGATGGACGCCAGCGAACTAAACGTTGGCCTAGACCAAAAAATTGCGGGCATGATCAAAGAAGCAGGCAAGGGCTTGATCCTGGTGGTTAGCAAATGGGACGCCGTGGAGGGCAGGGACGCCTTTACTCGTGACGCACTGGCGCCGCAAATCGCCGGCACCTACGATTTTGTACCTTGGGCGCCGCTCATTTTTACCAGCAGCGTGACCGGTCAAAATGTTACCAAAATCTTTGAACTAGCCATGGAGATTGCCGAGCGCCGCACCCAGCGTTTCTCTACCTCCGAGCTCAACCGCTGGCTGCGCGAAATGGTCGACCGCCACCCGCCAGCTGGCCTCAAGAACCGTCTGCCCAAGCTCAACTACATCACTCAGGAAGACGACAACCCTATCCCGGCCTTCAAAATCTTTGGTTCACACACTAAGTTTCTGCACTGGAGCTACAAGCGCTATCTGGAACGAAGCTTGCGCGAACGCTACCACTACGAGGGCACGCCCGTGCAGCTGTGGTTCATCGAAAAACACGAGACCCACAAGCACGGCGTCAGCCCCACCAAAGAAGTACGCAAATAGGCTCCCACTAGGCAGAGAGCTGGTAGGTTCGGGGCAGGGGTATATACGGCTCTTTGCCGGCTTGATTCCACGCTTCAATCCGCTTTGCATTGGCCTCTACGCCGCCCGGAAAACCCAAACCAGTAACCACGCGGAGATCACCGCCTGAGGGACCACCGTTGTCTCGCTTTCTGCTGTGCAGTGGATACAGGTGCGTTGCCACAAGGCCTAGTAGTGGCAGCACCAGCCCGCCAGCAGCGGTAAAGTAGCAAGAGACTGCTGTCTTATGCTCTCCTGTGCTGTCGAGTCCGAGGCTACGCAACTGGACACCCTGCAGTACCTGTTCGGCGCCAAAGCCTAAAAGTATCTCGGCATGGTCATTCTCGTGGCTAATCGTCCGCGGCACGCGTTTACTGTTCGTAGGATCAATGTCGAGTACTCGCAAAAGCTCCAGTAGTTCGGGGAACTGGCCTTGCTCCACATAAATCTCTCCTGGCTCCGGCTCGGGCAGGCCATCAAACGGTGGATAATACAGCGGGGCGTCTTCTGCCAAATTAGCCGGTATTCCCGGATCTAATGTTTCGGCCAGATTTGGCGTTTCGGCGGAACTATCGATTGCCCACTGAACTCTTTGGCGCAGAGATTCGCTCATAACTACGACTATCATAACATACAATCATAGATCTATAAATACTCTCCGCTGTTAAACACACGGACGCGTAACAGTAGCAAACGGAGCAAAACCACATGTGCGTGCAGGCTTACGGTTAACACAACCACCGCCAACACGGCATTGCCGACCCCGGCGGCGGTGGTAGGATTCGCGGCCGCGGCATATAGCCAGGATAAGCTGTGGAGCAATATCACACCAAAGAAAAAACGCAGATAGGCAAACCACCCAGCCACGATGCCTACTCGCACTACCAGATGTAGGCCAACAGTAATGAGCACGCTGCGGCGCGTGGCGTGCACGTAGTGCGTTTCTTCCGCTACTTCGTGTGCCGACCGCAGCGCCGCCAGCAAGCCGGCCACCGTCAAGTATAAAACCAATCCAAACAATGCCCAGAGCACAAACAACGCCGCCGTGTTAAACACATTGCCTAGAGTAAAGCTGCTGGAAGCGTCGTACGCCACGTCGCTTGAGGTATGGAGTGACCGCCAGTAATGAATCTGTTGCTCGAGCAAGCTACCCTCATAATTGCTGCTGATGATCACTCCCACCGCAGTGCCCAAAGCCACAACCACACAGAGACAGCCGCTCACCCACGACGGTAGCAGTAGCAGCCGCAGCAGCCGCTTATCGTAAGACGTTATACCCAATCGCTCGGCAAGCTGTTGTAGCATAGGCCTAGACCCTACACTGAAGTAAACGTTTATTTGAGTGTAATTCTTTGTATTTGCACGTCGACAACATCTAACTTACAGTATAATACAGAATAAGCACTAACAAGATAGGAAGACATCATGAAACGCGCTCCAGCTAAACTCCGAAAATGGAGCAAAGCACAAGTGTTGAGTATTGCTTTTATAGTCGTAGCCTTCGGTAGTGTCGGCGCCTTCTTACTAGTGAAGAGTAACGCTACCTCTTGTATCTACGGCGTGTTTAGCTACGGCCGCGGTTCGCGCGGTGGGTGTGTGCAAGACATACAGATGCTAGTGGATTACCACTTGCCAGCTAGCCAATCTATCACCGGGGACGGCAGCTTTGGACCGCTCACCGATCAGGGTGTTAAACGAGTTCAGGCCGCCTACAAAATCGAGGTCGACGGCGTGGTGGGCCCACACACCTGGAGAGCGTTGTGCACCAATCATCACAGTCCTTATAGCAATATTCTGCCTTCTACATTTGTGGACTTCTCCATTCGGGCCGGCTGCCCAGCGTTGCCAGTTTGGGGCCGTATCCCAGAATAGTCCGCTTTGGTCGCCCGGCAAGCTGCGCTATAATCCAAACCTATGGGACTCTTTCAGCGCCGTCCGCAAGTGGGCGACACAATCCAGTATTACACTTTCGGCCAAACTAAAACGGTCATTATTGTGGGCCTTGGTAACCCCGGCAAGGAGTACGACGGCACGCGGCACAACATCGGTTTTGCGTGCCTAGACGCCTTTGCCAAAGCCAGTGAGTTCGACCCGTGGATCGATAAAAAAGACTTCAAGTGCCACATAGCCAGCGCCACCCTTGGCGACACGCGTACCATCCTGGTGAAGCCAATGACTTTCATGAATGTAAGCGGCGAGGCAGTGCAGGCGGTAGCCAACTTCTACAAGGTACCCGCCGAGCGAATCGTGGTGGTGCACGATGAGCTAGACATTCCATTCGGCCAGCTACGCTTGCGAAAAGGGGGCAGCAGTGCCGGCCACAACGGTCTAAAGTCTATTATTCAGCATGTCGGCGAAGGTTTTGGCCGGGTGCGCATCGGCATCGGCCCTAAGACTCCAGAGCCAATGGACAGCGCCGATTTCGTGCTCGCCCCGTTCTCCAAAGATCAACAAAAAAACCTGCCCAATCTGCTGCGCGAGGTAAACGCGGTGCTCAGCGAATACGCCTACGGCGACGGCCAACTCCTGGCCGAAACCCGCAGCTTTCTGGTCTAAAAAGGGCTTTCCAGCCGAGGCAACCTATGGTACAACAATGCCGCGCCCGCTAGTGCGCAGCATTAAGAATCAAAAATACCTGAATTCATTTCAGGTATTTTTATCCGCTGATAGGAAAGGCAGCCGAAGGCGATGGAAAACCCCTTTAGGGGTTGTCCATTACCCACAAAAATAGGCCGACGAGAGGGGGTGGGCACCGCTCGCCGGCCAATTTCTGGGGACATTCCGAGGAATCTCCCCTGACACCCTTCAACCCACCCCAGTGAAGCATCACGCGCTAAAACTCCATAAAGCGGTGTGCCGGCCGGTTGGCCATCTTTAGGACTCACTGACCCACGAAGGGCCTCTGGATTACTCCAGGGGTTGCTAGCCGGTAGACGAATCAGCCGCTAGCTAGTTAAAGGGGTTAGTATGTTTTAGAACGCGTGTCTGCTGACAGCCGAAGCTGACGAAGGCAAGCGCCAAAAAAGATAAGTGGAGGGTAACAACTCGTCTTGGTGGCACGTTCTAAAACAATCTAACATGTTGTTAGAATGGGGGATATAAGGTGCGTAAAACGCCTTATAGACGTTTACAGTCAGCAATTTTAGCATTATGTTCCGTTTGTGTCAACACTTTTTACATGATTTTGTATGTCAGTCAAAGAATATGTGATAGCTACCTCTGTTGTTCCCCACAAAATTCGGAACATCTCGCAACCACCAGACAAGCTGTTTGTACATGGTTGTAATGTTAACGAGCTGCTTTTGCGCCCTTGCATAACGATCGTTGGTAGCCGCAAAGTGTCTGCCTATGGCCGGCAGGTAACTGCCAAATTGGCAGGAGAATTAGCTAGGGCAGGGATTGTAATTATAAGCGGTTTGGCACTTGGTGTCGATAGCATCGCCCACCAAGCCGCGCTGGATGCCGGCGGTGTCACTCTAGCAGTGTTGCCTTCGCCGCTCAACCAAATATACCCAAGAAGTCACCTCGGCTTGGCAGAACGGATCGTCAGGCAGGGTGGGGCACTGCTGAGCGAGTACCCGCCGGGGGCAAGCCTCTACCCAATGAACTTTATTGCGCGTAATCGCATTGCTGCAGCTTGCTGCGACGTGCTGCTTATCACCGAGGCAGCAGAAAAGAGCGGCACACTGCATACTGCCGGCTTTGCGCTGGAGCAGGGCAAGCCCGTTCTAGCCGTTCCGGGCAATATCACGAGTCCAACCAGCGCCGGCACGAACAATCTTATAAAGACGGGGGCCGCGCCGGTAACGTGCGTGGAAGATGTGCTGCAAGCGCTTGGCCTCGAACCCGCGGCCAAGGACAGAACCGCGCCAAAAGGCGCTACGCCGAACGAACAGGGCATTTTAGACTTGCTGGTAAGCGGGATATGCGACGGCGCCACGCTGCTGACAGAAAGCCGCATGGAAGTCAGCCAGTTCAACCAAGCGCTGACTATGCTGGAGATACGCGGGCAGATTCGGGCTTTGGGCAATAATCAGTGGGGCTTACAATAAGTCGTATGAAGACGCTTATTTGGCTCGGGCTGACTATTGGCGGCACGCTGGGAGGCTGGTTAGGCTCGCTCATTTCAAGCGGCAATTGGTTTAGCTGGCAGAGTATCGTTGGAACGACTCTGGGCAGCTTCTTGGGCATCTACGCTGGCTACAAGCTCGGCCAAAATATATAAAGCAGCCCTAGGCGCCCAGGGCTGCTTTATGACCTTTCGAAATACCTACGCCAGCTGAGCGTCGTAAAAAGCGATGGCCTCGCTCACTTGCTCGACTAAACGGCCAGGTAGCAACGCATACTGGCCTACAAACGCCCAGCGGCGCGCATCACGCTCTGGCATAATTTCTGGCTCGCCAGTGCTGCGACCGTCGTAACTTTCTGTACCCATAGATGTGGCTCCTCTTGGCAACACGCCAAAATAAAAACCGCTTCCTAAAGTGTTAGGTAGCGGCTGTCTATTCAGCGTCTTGCCTGTATGTTAGTTTATTTTGGATGTGACGTATATCACACTCGTATATCGTTTTACGCCGTTATGCATAGCAAGTCAAGACTTTTTCTGAAAAAATCATGAATCAACTTGCTTTTATCCACACCACTTGCGTATTATGGGCGCTAGCGTATAAGCTAACGTGAGTAAACATGAGCAAGAACCTCGTCATTGTCGAAAGTCCGGCCAAAGCTAAGACTATCGAAAAGTTTTTAGGCAAAGGCTACACCGTAAAGAGTAGTTTTGGTCATATTCGTGATCTTCCGAAAAAGGGTTTGAACATTGATATTGAGCATAATTTCGCGCCAACCTACGAGATAAATCCCGATAAAAAGAAGGTGGTTAGCGAACTGCGCGCCGCCGCCAAAGGCGCTGACATCTGGCTGGCCAGCGATGAAGACCGTGAGGGCGAGGCCATTGCCTGGCACTTAACGCAAGCGCTCAAGCTCGACCCAAAAAAGACCAAACGCATTGTTTTTCACGAGATCACCAAAAGTGCGATCGAGGAAGCCATCAAGAATCCGCGCACCGTTGACCTCAAGCTAGTCGACGCCCAGCAAGCGCGGCGCGTGCTGGACCGCCTGGTAGGCTACGAACTCTCACCGGTGCTCTGGAAAAAGGTGCGTACTGGCTTAAGCGCCGGGCGGGTGCAGTCAGTAGCGGTGCGCCTGATTGTGGACCGCGAACGCGAGATTCGCGACTTTAACGCCGAAAGCGCCTACAAGATCCAGGCTATCTTCACCGTCAAAAAACAGGATCTTAAGGCCGAGCTGCCGGATAAGATCAGCCAAAAAGACGACGCTCACAAATTCCTAAAAGACGCCGCCAAAGCGACGTTTACCGTCGAGGACATTGCTCAAAAGCCTGGCAGCCGCAACCCTGGTGCACCATTTACGACCAGCACCCTGCAGCAAGAGGCGGCCCGCCGCTTAGGTTTCAGCGTTAAGCAAACGATGACCTTAGCCCAACGCTTGTACGAGGAAGGGAACATCACCTACATGCGCACCGACAGCACCATCCTATCGGGTTTTGCCCTCGGCGCCGCCGAAAAGTTCATCAAGCAAGAGTACGGCGAGCAATACTGGCAGCGCCGTCAGTACCAAACCAAGAACGAAAGCGCCCAGGAAGCGCACGAAGCCATCCGGCCGACGCATTTTGGCCGCCTCAAGGCCGGGACGGAACCTGGCCAGCAAAAGCTCTACCAGCTGATCTGGCAGCGCGCCATCGCCAGCCAGATGACACCGGCCCAGACTGAACGGACAGAGGTAACTATCGGCATTTCCACCCGCGCCGAAAAATTGGTGGCGAAAGGCGAGGTGCTGCAGTTCGACGGCTTCCTGAAAGTCTACGGCGGCGGGAAAGACGACACGCTGCTGCCGGCCGTAGAGAACGGCCAAGAGCTGCCGCTGCACTCCATGACGGCTACCGAGACCTTTAGCCGTCCGCCGGCCCGCTACAGCGAAGCTACGCTCGTTAAACAGCTCGAAGAGCTTGGCATTGGCCGCCCGAGTACTTACGCGCCGACTATTTCAACTATCCAGACCCGCGAATACGTCGAGAAAAAGGATCTCGAGGGCACCGAGCGTACGCTCCAAACGCTCACGCTGCAAAAGGAGAAGATCGCCGAAGCCGAAACGACCGAGCTCACCGGCGCCGACCGCGGCAAGCTCATCCCAACACCGGTGGCTGAGATAACAACTGATTTCTTGGTGAAATATTTTCCGAGCATCGTCGACTACGACTTTACCGCCAACGTAGAAAACGACTTTGACCTCGTGGCCGAAGGCAAAGAAACCTGGCAGAAGATGATCGCCAGCTTCTATAAAGACTTCCACCCGCTGATCGGCAAGTCCGAAAAAGCCTCGCGCGAAGAAGTGTCTCAAGCCCGCGAGCTGGGCACCGACCCAAAGACCGGTAAGCCGGTTTTGGCCCGTTTTGGCCGCTATGGCCCTATGTTGCAACGCGGCGATACTGACAGCGATGAGAAACCCTCGTTTGCGCCGTTACCAGACGGCACGACTATGGAAGACGTCACGCTCAAACAGGCTCTCAAGATGTTCGAGCTGCCGCGCCACGTCGGAACCACCACTGACGGCCAAGAGATAACTGCCAACATTGGTCGCTTTGGCCCCTACATTCAAGTAGCTAAAACATTTGTAAGTATCAAACCAACTAGTCCGTTCGAGATAACCGAAAAAGAAGCTCGCAAACTCTACGCTGATAAACTCAAGAAAGAAGCCAGCAAGCACATCCAAACGTTTGAGAAGAGTGGTATTCAGGTGCTCAATGGCATGTACGGCCCGTATGTCACCGATGGCAAGAAAAATGCCAAGATTCCCAAAGAGACGGACCCCAAAAAGCTGACCGAAGCCCAAGCGCAAAAACTACTTGCCGAAGCTCCGGCCAAAGGCAAACGCTTCCCACGGCGGCGCGCCAAACAGTCATAAGCGCAAATTTCATATTGATGTAATTAAAACGCTTAACTTTTCCACAAACTTGTATCTTAAACAAGATATTTTGTCGCGATATCCCCACACCATATAGTAGGTTTTACTGTCTATTACGTGCTACAATAATTTTGTGCAAACGAGGTATTGACTTTTAGACTCGTTAGTTTTATAGTTATATCTAATTGGTATAGTATTAACAGATGGGACAAGAAATGGCAACTAACCAAGCAGCAAGCAGCAACGTGCTTGACACCGAAAAATTCGTTCAAGATATCCTACGCAGCGTCGATCGAGACCGCGAGCGTGAGATTGTTGCGCGCCGCTTTGGTCTGTTTGACCGACGCGAAACGCTCGAACAGATCGGTGAGCTGCTCGGCATCACCCGCGAACGCGTGCGTCAGCTGGAGAAATCAGTTGTGGCGCGCTTTAAAGCTACAGCAGAGCAGGGGGATCTCCCGCATATCAAGGACGTGGAGACTACACTGCTGCGCCAACTGCACCAGATGGGCGAGGCTGCCCGCATCAGCGACCTCAGCGCCGCAGTCACCGCAGAAAACAGTAAGACTGACCAATCACGGGTAGTTTTCCTGGCTATGCTCTGCCCACGGTTGAGCATTGTCGAGGAAGATGAGCAGTACTTCCAGGCAGTGGGCGTAAAAGGTGTGCGCGACAGTAGCGCCATGAAAGCCGACATCGTAAAGCTGCAAACAGCCATCGAGAAAGCCGGCAAGCCGCTAACTACAAGCGACGCCATGAAGGCCACCGGCCTGGACGACCTCGCGCAGACCAACGCGCTGCTTAGCATCTCCAAGAGTCTGGCCACCCTGAACAGCCACTGGGGCCTTATTAAGTGGCCTATGGTCAACCCCAAGAACATCCGCGACAAAATCTACGTTATCCTCAAGGAAAACGGCAAGCACATGCACTTCAACGAAATTGCCGAAGCTATCAAGAAGAGTGATTTTAAGCGTAAAGACGTGACCACCCAGGCCATCCACAACGAACTTATCAAAGACAAGCGTTTTGTGCTGATTGGCCGCGGTATCTACGCCCTCAAAGAGTGGGGCTACAGCAAGGGTACGGTCGCCGACATTATCACCGAAGTCCTCAAGCAAGCCGGCGAGCCGCTGCACCGCGACGAGATCGTCCGCCGCGTGTTGCAGAGCCGCTTTGTCAAAGAAACTACTATCCTGCTCAATCTGCAAGGCAAGACGCAGTTCAAACGCGTGGCCAAAGCCACGTACACGCTCGACGAAGCACCAGTCGCCGAGTAAAAGACCCTCTCTGGCAGGCAAGTTATGGCCACTTACGAGTACACCTTCGGGGATCAAAGTGGCCTGCCGCCAACCGTTTATCTAGCAGGTCTTGATCTCCACGAGATGTGGCGCCGTGCGCAAAGCGGGCAATCACCGTCGCAGTACACCAGCATGAGCGTCATTGATGCACCCAAGCCGTACAAAGCGGTACTGCGTTTTGGCGGCCACATTCTGGGAAACATGTCAGAAGCGCAGAACGCAGTCGCTACGGCCATTGAGCATTGGGGAGTAATACACGAAGCTGGGCTACAGGTGCCGGATCTTCGCTATATTCTGCGTGACAGACAGCAGGGGAACGAATATGAGCCAGACTTCGAGCTACTGACAGTGGTGCGCCACTTAGGCGGCACAAGCCTACTAGACACCCCCAAACACCGCCAGGCGCACCACGCACCCTATATCACGGGCATGAGCGAGTACTACCGCTGGATCATTGACACGAAACGCCGTGAATTCCTATACGACCTCTGGCAGACGGCTAACTGTACTGTCACACGGCCGGATGACCCTGAGAGTCCGGTGTACATACATGATGTCGACCCTTGGCTTGAACACACAACCGTTGGCAAGCTCAGGCTGCGCAATCCGCTGTTTACGGGCAACCTCATATATAACCAGGAGCATGCACGTCGATTCGGTCTTACCAGCAAGGCGTCAACAGCGGTGTATCACCGCGGTGTACCCTTATGGCAAAGAGCGGTGTACGGGCTGATGGCCCGAATGACAGAGCGTACAGAATACGAACAATGAATACGTGTCGTATCTGCTGGTTGACGCATATACGAGGTTATGGCAAAGCAGGCACATTCAGGACAAAAGATTCTTGTGCAGTAGAAACGGCAGGGCGAGTGTAGGAAAAAGCAGCAAAGAAGGTGGAATCGCTTGGGTAGAGCCAGCAAGCAAGCCGAAGCAACACAGCATGGCAGGCAGTGACATGATGTCGCACAATGTATATTTTACGACTGACAGCAACTACAGTAAGACGATAGAGCATGCGTCTTCTGCAGGGGAGTTGGCCTGCCGAGCTCTGCAATAACTAGGTCCAGTGCTTTTGTTGCGGCTGCGTTCAGTGCTGGTGTCGGCCGCCATGTCAGTCGGTTCACGGCTAATCCTCCCAGCCGCCTGTAGATCGCCTAGTGTCCTGCATCGCATCGCTACGCTACCACGTTGTGAAATGTGAAATAATCGCATCGCTACGCTACCACGTTGTGAAATGTGAAATATTTGACTTTTCCACAGAACCAATGTGAAAGTATTTGCTTTTTATGGTTTTCGATATTTTTATATATTTCCCCGCTACCTCTGCTCTGTTGGCAATATTTGACAAAGCACAAAACGTATACGTTTATATGTTTTTCTACAGAACAGATAAGCTATCCCTATAGAGTACGAACAAAAAACGAACTATAAGGGTAGAGCGGGCGTCATTTGTAGTATGCCCGCTCATCAACACGAACATCGATATAGGTGCTAGGCACCTTATGTTCACGGTTTAACTGCGCGATAGCAGCCAGGTACGTGCCGGCCTCTGCCCTGGCGTTGCCCTGCAGATTAAATCTTATAGTATACGGTGCCCCGCTCACCCGCACATCCAGCTCGCTTGATGCCGCAGGCAGCGTCAGCGCGGCAATGGCCAACTGCTGCGCACGTAACTGCCCGACTACCTCCGTTATGTATGTGACGCTGCTGCTGGGCAGCGCCACCTTGCCGAGCGCGATACTGAGACCACTCTGGTCCGTTACCGTTGGCAAGCTCAGTTTACTGATCTGCGGCACCTGACTAGCGGGCAGCAGCGCCCGCCCGCGATCGTCTATCACATACGCATTGCCGGCAATGGTCTGTAATATCAGCGTAGGCACAGCCGGCTCCACTATTACTACAGGTTGATTGCCGATAAGCGGGAGACTCACCCGAACCGTCGCAAGCTCCGGATACTGCGTCTGCAGCGTACGGGCTATCCCACCAGTGTCGAGCGTGAACCGAGTCCGATTAAGTATCGAGCGGCCAAGCGCTGTTTGGACGGCTTGCTGATAGGTTGCTGGCGGCCGTAGGAAGATTTGACCGCTTTCGCTACCCACGACTGCAATCCTCGGATGTTGGCCGACTACGCAGTCAGCCAGCAATAAAATAACCACCAGACAGCCAATCGCAAGCAGCGGGCCGCGGCTGAGCCAGTTCGGGCGCCTAGTGCGCAGCACTTTGGCAGAACGGCTGAGATCCGGCCGCTCCCGGCCTGGCCGACGCCCGCTGCCAGCTGCTGAAGTGGCATTATTATACGAAAACACGGCGGTTGTGCCGCGTCCCATACGCGTGGGCACTGGCTGACGCTGCTCCACAGGAGCAGTCTGAGGTTTGGGCGGTGCTTTGGGACGTTTAAACATGTTTATTTCGATTAGCTGCTGGTTGCCTGGCTAATTGGCTTGCCGGTTGCTACCTCTAATAATAACACTGCCAGCAGATGCGCAGCGTTGGGGTGTGCCAGTTCGTGCAACCTTTTACCGAGCGCCGTTGCTTTGTCGGGGTGATCGAGCAGCTCGGTAATAGCTGGCATGAGGGCGTGGTGATCGGAGGCCAAGATTGCCTCGCTTACCAGTTTAATAGCTTTGCGGTCCGCTAGCACCTGAGCATTCTTAAGCTGATGGCCGCCGGTGAGCTGCGGGTTGGGCACCACCACGCATGGCTTGGCTTGCGCGGCAAACTCGGCCATAGAGGTGCCGCCGGCACGCGTAATGATCATGTCAGCCGCGCCGCTATATTCGTGGAGGTTGGTTATAAAGCCTTTGACCAGTACTCGGTGCTGGTCTTTCGGGGACAACTCGGTCTTGTATTTTTGGCGGACGTCAGCCTCTTCAAGCCGACCGGCGATGTGCGCAATGTGCAGGCCCGGATAACGTGTTAGCAGCTCCGCGGCACAAGCTATAACGGCTTCATTCAAGCGCTGCGCGCCATTGCCGCCGCCGGTCACGAGGATTAGCTGCTCGGCTTCTTGCTCGTGCAATTTCGTGCGAAAGTCGATCTGCGCCGCACGACTAACCGGCTTGAAGAACCGCGCAATGGGCACTCCAACCGTCACTGTCCTGCCGGGCGGGTAGCGATAAATGCTTTTAGGCAACGCGACGGCGTGGACTCGCGCCCAGGGCGCTACGATACGGTTGGCGAGCCCTGGCAGCGCATCAGAGTCGTGCGTGACATACGGAATGCGGCGCAGAGCGGCCGCCAGGCCCACCGGCACACCTACAAAGCCGCCCTTGATAAAAACGACATCTGGCCGCAATTTACCGAGCAACCAGAAGCTCTGCCACAGGCCTATCGCTACCCAGACGAGATCTCGTAGATTTTTATACAACGTATCAAGATCGAGCAGCTGCTTGAGCCCTTCCCCATGATAGCGGCGAAACTTCCCTGCCCGCACGGTGTAGACATGGTCGATATTGGCGTCTTGCTCGGGCACATCACCCAGTGCGTCGCCGGTCTGTCCAATGTACTGTATCGTGACATCGGATTTTAGCTGCTTGAGCTCATGCGCGACCGCCAACAGTGGGGTGATATGTCCCCCGCTGCCGCCGCCGGTCACCACTATGTTCATAGCCGCTCCTCTTCTCTGTTACTCTGGGTAGACTAAATACAGTATAGCGTGAAATGTTAAACACCAGGCCCACCGCCGCCATCACAAACAGCACACTTGTGCCGCCGTAACTGATGAATGGCAGCGTAATGCCTTTGAGCGGTAATACGCCGATCATCGCGCCGATGTTGATCAGCGACTGCGCGGTGAGCCACGCAAACACACCGGTGGTCACCAAACGGGTAAAATCGTCTGGAGCGCGCTCCATCACCCGCTTCAGCCGCGCAAAAAAGGCCAGGAACAACCCGAGCAGCACGCCTGCGCCGATAAAGCCGAACTTCTCGGCATAGATGGCAAATATGGAGTCGTTCTCTGCTTCTGGCAGATAGCCAAAGGCCTGTACACTTTTACCCAGCCCCAAACCGATCATACCTCCGGAGCCCACCGCAATAAGCGCCTGGCAAGCCTGGTAGCCGGTCGCCAGGCTGGCGCAGTTCGTCGTGCTGCCCTGGTGAAAATAGGCCGCCAGCCGCGCCCGGCGATACGGCACCGCCGAGACAGCCAGCGTACCCAGCAGCACCAGCGCCACGCCGAGCAGCAGTAAACGCTTCATAGGCATGCCGGCCACAAAAACCATCGCCGTCATCATGGCGGTAATCACCATCATCGAGCCAAAATCACTTTGCACTCCGGCTACCACCAGGCCGATTACTCCAAATGCAATCCCAAGCGGCTTAAGTGTGCGTTTGAGGTTCTGGATGCTGCCATCGCTTATCCGTTCAGCCAGCATACCAGAGAGCCAAATGAGCAACGCGAACTTGAGCAATTCCACCGATTGAAAAGACAGCCCACCTACCCGAATCCAGCGATGCGCCGGATACTCTGGATTGGTAGGCAACACCAACGCAAACAGCGTCAGTACGCCTGCCAGACCGAGCAGCGGCATCTGCCACTGCCGCCAGCGCTCGGTTGGAATGACCGAGGTTATGCCAAAGGCTATCACACCCAGCACAATCGCGATACACTGCCGCGTTACGTAAAAGCTGCCGCTTACATGGTTCTCCACCGCCAGACCTGGGCTAATGGCGTAGACCACGATCAGCCCAATCGCCAGCAGCATAACGCTTAACATGAGTAGCCAATAGTCTGGCCTGTGCCGCCGACTGCCCTGCGGTTGGAACAAAAGCGAACTCCGGCGCGTTACCGCGCCCATGTTATCGTTTGCTCCCCTGGCCGACACACTCCATAGGCTACACGTATCGCCCAATCAAGAAAATGATGAGACCCAGTACGCCGCAAACCTGTCCAATGATCCAAAAACGCATGGTCACTTTGGTCTCTGGCCAGCCGCTGGCTTCAAAATGGTGGTGGATTGGCGCAATCTTGAAGACTTTTTTGCCGTGGCGCAGCTTCTTACTTAAGATTTGGATAGCGCTGCTGCCTGCCTCGGCCACAAACACCAGACCAATAACTGGCAGAATCAACACGGTATCGGTAATCATCGCCACCACACCGAGCGCCGTCCCCAAAGCAAACGAGCCGACATCACCCATAAAGAACCGGGCTGGGAAAATATTAAACCAAGTATAGCTTAGGAGCGTACCTACAATAGTCAAGCAAAAGCCGGCCACGCCAAAACGTCCCTCAAGCGCCGCGATAATGGCATATATGCCAAAGGCGGTGGAAGTCAGGCCACCAGCCAGGCCGTCCTCACCGTCGCTGATATTTACCGCGTTAGCCGTAGCCACCACTACCAATACAAACAACGGCACCACCAGCCAACCGATATGCAGCTGCGACTGCATAAGTGGAATGTGAATAGAGGTGACGTCTAGTTTGTAGTAGAAATAGAGGCCGCCCATCAGTGCCACTAGCGTGGTCAGCGCCAGCTTAATCTTGGCGCGCAAGCCGGCCACACCCGTACCGTTGCCATAAATATTTATAACGTCATCTAACAGCCCAACGCAGGCCGCCCCCAAGAACGCCGCCAGCGGCAACCACGTTTGGGTACGCCCAAGATTAAATCCTAAGGTGACGATTGCCGCCGATATCACAAACACCAGGCCGGCCATAGTTGGGATCAGCCGCTTGTGCTTCTCGCCATGCAGCTTCATAAACATAGTGGCTTTTTCGCCGGTGGTTGCCTGCGTACGCGGCTTCTTCCACCACTCCTTTTTGTAGGCGATGGTGGTATAAAGCGGCGTAAGCAACATACTAACCAAGAAACCCAAGAACCCGAGTAATAAAATCCGTATTAGAGTGTCTGTCTCAACGGATATAAGGACTGTTGTATGCATGTTTCCCTCGTAAATGCTTATCTTCTGTTGCTAAGTATAGCACCCTAGTTCCTTGGCGTAACACCAAAATTATCAATCAGCATATGGCCCAGGCTCGCAAAGATGGGCTGAGCCGCCGCGGTACCGGCGTAGCCGCCGTTCTTGGGGTCGTTGACGCGCACCATGATCACATACTGGGGGTGGTCACCACCGACAAAGCCCAAATACGTGCCGTTAAAGTCGTTCTCTAGGTAGCCGCCGCCAGGCTTGGCAATCTGGGCCGTACCTGTTTTGCCGCCGACCGTATATTGATTTTGATTGAACGGCGGCGACAGATAGTGCTGTTGGACAACATACTGGAGCATGGGGATTATCTCTTGGCTGGTCCTGGGCGAAACGACGTTCTGCGCCACGATCTTAGGTTGCAGCGTGGTTACTTTGCCATCGGCAGCGATCTCTTGATCAATCAGCCGCGGCTGGTAGTACGTACCCCCGTTTATAACGGCCGCAAAGGCCGCCGCCATTTGCAGTGGCGTCGCGGTCATCCCTTGGCCAAATGCTGTGTTGGCATACGTCAGGTCCAGGCCATAACCAGTGTTGGGGTTGGGAATATAACCAGACGCTTCGTACCCCTGCTCTACCCCAGTCGGCTGGCCCAAACGAAAATGTTTGGTCATGTAGTCGTACCAGGCTTGTCGGCCCTTGGCGGTAATTTGTGTGCTGCCGGGCTGGCCCATTTGCATTAGCTCCCACGTCGCGCCGGTATTAAGTGAAAGGTTTAAAATGTCGGCGATGCTTTTGACGCCGGAAACCCCATCTTCCTCGATGTTGGTAATCTTATAGCCATCAACGGTCCAGACGTAGGGATCATTGTACGTTTGGTTGGGCTGAATCACACCTTGGTCAAGCGCGGCCGCGGTCGTCAGCGTCTTCATAATCGAACCGACTTCTAGCGGTGAGCTGACCGCCGCGTTATTAAACACGCTTGGGTCGCTGACGGCCGCGTAATTTGTGGGGTCGTAAGTTGGAAAGTTGGCCATGGCTTTGATGGCGCCGCTGTTGGCGTCCAAAATGAGCGCGCTACCAGAACTAGACTTGGCGTTTTGGAGACCCTTCGCCAGAATGGCCTCCAGCTGCTGCTGCATGGCCATGTCAACGGTCAGCACGACATTCTTGCCTGGAGTGGGGGCGATATCTACATTGCTGCCATTGGCGGCCAGCGGCACGCCGTTAATGTCGGTGAGTGCCTTCAGCAGCCCTTGCTTGCCGGCAAGCGTCGTATTGAGGTCTTGCTCCACACCGTACGTGCCGATGCCATCGTCATTCACAAAGCCGAGTAGTTGCGCGGCAAGTGAGCCGTCTGGATACGTCCGATAAGTTATCTTCTGCGTGGCGATGCCTGGGAACTTGTGACTCAGGATCTGTTTTTGCTGGTCGGTAGTCAGTTTTTTGGCCAGGACCACGTAGCGGGTGTTAGGCGTCTGGAGCTCGGTTTGGTAGTCGCTCGCGTTGCCGCCGAGCTCCGCCGCCAAAGCGTCCGCCACCTGGCCAGCGTTCTTCACTAGGCTTGGATCGGCAAACAGCGTGTAGAGATCCTGGTTGAGCACAATCGGCACAATGCTATCACCGCTATGCGCCTCAATTAAACCGCGCGTAGCTGGGATAGCATATTCTTTAAGCTGATCAGCGAGTGCCGCCTTGTGGTAAAAATCGTAGCGGATCACCTGCACATAGAACAGACGCACCAAAAAAACGCCGAAGATGATGGCTACGGCGGCAAAACACCATTGCGCGCGCCGAATGGCGTACGCGGTTTGTTGTCCGGTCTGCTGCATACTGTAGGATTATACCGCGTGCTTAGCGTGTTACGGTCTCGCTCGGTGCGACGGCCACCAGAGCTTTCGCCTGGTCGCTGTTTTGGACGCGGGCTACGGCCTGAGCGCGGGCGGCAGCTACTTCCAGATCGCTGCGCTGGGCAGTCAGCTGGGCTTGTTGTTGCTGCAGGCCGTTAATCTGATAGCCGTAGGCGTTGGTCTTGGTCACCTGAGTAAGATACAGCATGCCTAGCACCAACGCGAGCACTATCAAAATAACAGTGTTGCTAACCGGTCCGAGCGCCCGTTCCTGGGTGCGGAAGACTACGTTATTTTGATTACGCGCGGGCAGTAAAGCCGTCTTGCGGCCGAGTGCTAAGGAGCTTGAATACGTCATGTGTTATTTTTTCTCGCATGTTTGTTTTTGTTTCTGGTATGCCGTATGTGGCACACCGCTTATTGTTACTAGCTTGGGTAGTGCTGCAGTGCAGCACTACCCTCGCCTGGCCGCTAGACTGCGCGCACAGGTTGTGCTTCCACAACCCGTCGTACTGTGATCTTAACAGCTCGGTGGCTTCGGTCAGTGATTACTACTGGCACTATCAGCCCCCTTCTTTTTTATGTTTGTTTCGCTGCGGCGCGGAGCTTGGCGCTCCGAGCACGCGGATTAAAAACGATTTCATGGTCGTCGGCCACGACTGGATGCTTGGTCAAGAGCTGTAGGATAGCATCATAACGGTTGCCGCTGGCTTCGGCAAGGGCTTGTTTGACCAAACGGTCTTCCAAGCTGTGGAAGCTAATAACGGCAATCCGCCCACCGGGCGCCAGCAAGTCATATATCCAGATGGGCAACGCTGCTTCAAGCAGACGAAGCTCATCGTTCACCGCTACGCGGAGCGCTTGAAACGTCCGCGTAGCTGGATGAACTTTGCTGTGCCCTGGCCAGGCCTTGGCGACGAGATTGGCGAGAACATTCGTGGAATATATCGGGCGCTCCCGCACGATGAGTGACGCGATTTGCCGAGCTTTCGGCTCCTCTCCATAGCGCTTTAGGATATCCGCAAGTTCCTCCTCTGGATAGGTGTTTATCACCGTTTCCGCGGTTAGTTCCTGCATGGTGTCCATGCGCATGTCGAGCGGTCCATCTTTTTGGATGGAAAAACCACGACTCGCCTGGTTAAGGTGCGGTGATGAAACGCCCAAGTCGGCCAGTATGAGGTCGAACTGTTGTCCGCTATCTGCTAGCTTTTGGCTAGCTACTAAAAAATCGCTGTGTACAATTTTTACGCCACTTTGGCCGAACACTCCCTTTAGC
>DATIIL010000003.1:0-143660 GCA_035479655.1 Saccharimonadales bacterium (SeqCode) | reverse complement strand
GGCGGCATTACCACCATCCCGTTTATATACATACCTATGTCAAGTACCGACACCTTTACGCGGTAGCCTTGTGGAATAGGCATATGGACCTGTGCTTCAACCGTGAATGATTTGGCCATGTTATTTGACCTCCTGCATTGCGCTAGTTAAGCGTACGAGCTCTGCAAGCTCTTTGAGCTGCGACTCGGCTTCGGCGTAGCCGATAATCTCGCCATTTTTATTGACGTAGATCGCCTGAAAGCGTTCTACCAGTTCTTTACTTAAGGACATGTCTAACCTCGACGGAAGTTCGCCTAGCGGGACGATTTAATGCTAGGTGAACTTCAATTATTCGTCCTAGCCATCATTAAAGATGTGCAGAGGCTTCTTGTCGTCGTATGGGTTTTATGTCGTAATGAAGTTGTGCAATTTAACGCTTTTTCGGTTTCAAATCGGTGCTAATTCGATGATTTCGGTTTGGTGACAGCGCCTAATTCTTTAAGCGCCAAGTCCAGCTCTTTGGTGTTTATATTGTCGGCATCAGCTTGATCACGAGTAATAACAGGACGAAAGACTATACCGTTGCTTTTGCTGACGGTCGGGAAGAATAATTGCCTGAGTACAGGGGTAAAGCCAGCACTGTTAAGTACGGTGCTTATGTTACGTGCTGTTTGTCCCAAGTCAGGCTTGAACAGCGTGTCTGGATTCTTTAGAGCTTGCTCCAGTAGCCGTTCGGTCGTTGAGCCAGCATGAGCTTTCTTTAATCTAAGAACGTCGTTTATAAGAATTGTGCCGTCTGGTTTATAAGTAAGAGCGTACTCTGGTATGTACCAGTTATTTTCTCTTTTGGCTCTCCAATTGGCACTGAATTTATCAAGCATTTTGCCGTGTTTATAAATAATTGATTCAGCGTGATCAATCAGTTTCTTCTGCTCAGGTGAGAAATCAGGAGTTTCTTTGCCGGTTATGATACACAGCTTTTCGACCCTGGCATTATGGGCGTTCCCAAAGTCATTGTCGGGATTATTCAAGTGCTCATTTATGTTCCACGAAGACGTTTTGATAACGTCGAAATGTTTCCAGATAGGCTCTGGCTTAATGGCAGCCAATCCAGGGTTACGATCGTATAATGTTTGCAGTTCGTGCGCCAGAAGGATGTATGCACGGTTAATTTCTTCTATTTCATGATCTTCAGGGGCATCGACAACTTTAGCAATAACAACAAGTATGATTATTCCCATGATTGATTCGTTCAGTGCTTTTGCTACTGCGTAGTCATTGCTACTAGTGGGCTGATTTGCTGCTTCCATATGGTTGATTAACATTATATGTCATCAGTAATCAGATGATGCAACGCCTCTCAAATGCGCAACTCTATATACTTATATATAGAGGCAAGTTACAGAAATAAGAGTAATTGTAATGGCAATCAAAGGCACTGTCGGCCGCCCACCAAAAGTGAACTTCAAAGTGATCTACAAATTAACCGATTCAATTTCGCACAACTATACCATCAGTGACGCGTGCAAGTATGCTGGCGTTTCGAGAGTAACTTTTTACAGACATTTGAATGGTAGTGAGATGTTCGCAAAAGAGATCACCGCAGCAAAAGAAAATCAAAATCAAGTGAGCTTTAATTTTGTTACATTGCGTTAGTCAACTCACATGCTTTTGCTGAGTCTTCAACAAAATCGGTGTAACTAAATTCCATGCTTGTTTCCATGAAAATCGGAGTTAGGGGGTCGAAAATCTGAGAAAAAAATTCCCGTAGCATTCTTAAGCACATCCTGGAAGCAAAAAGTGAAAGGGCTTTTTATACCCTCTGTAGGCTCTCTGGAAGCTCTCCAGCTGGTCTTGGGGTGTTGAGACGATAAATGGTTACATTTACTCCTGTAATTGTTGTATAGTAAGCACTAAGCGATTTATCGCCTACGACCTAAAGCCACTCGTAAGAGAAGGTATGGTCATCAAGTCCACAAAGAGAAACAGCTCGTCATGAGTCGTCTCTTTGTGGCCGCATTCCGAAAGGTTTGTGGGTGGCCGAAAGGTCATCGCTCGTGGCGGGCTTTTTGATTGCCGCCAAAACATCACTAACCATAACGTTGCCAGTGGCGGCAGGAGTTCTATGAAAAATAAGGTATTAAAAATCGTTTTGGACATGGTGCTGTCAATAGTAGTTTTAACCTTGGTTATGGTGGCGGGATCATCGATAGCCGGTAAGATTCTTGGCTATACCAAGGATGCTCACGGCATGGAGAAGATCAACGGTGGTGGGGCTACCACAATCACTTTGTTCACTATAGGCATTGTGCTGACTTTGGTTTTTGCCACTTGGTTTTACCGCTTCCTCAGTAACTACAAAGTCTCCAAGGTAAGAGAATGACGCGAGGCATGAAAGCCCAAATTAAGGGTTCGGTTTTTCTGCTGATTGTTGTCGGCATCCCACTTGCATTTATCTTTACTCCTGTGGTGATAGTATTTTTCATCGTGGGAGCATTGTGGGGGATTGTGAGAGAAAGCAGAGCGGGTTCTATGCCGCGGAAAACAAAGGTTCAAGCTCGACGCCCAAAGCTATCGAAGGACGACGAAGAACTAATCACAGCAATTTTACCCGTTATTAACGGCAAGCATTAAGGAAAGTACCGCCCCAGATTTAATATGGCTGATCCACCTGACAGCTCCGGTGTAGGAGCCTAACGGAAATGGGGAGTCGCCGAAAGAAGCGACTCTCCTACAAAGGGAACAAGGGAAGTTCATGCCCTGTCTGCCAGCAGCCGGACATCACGAAGCCACTACGCTCGACCAAAGACATCTTGGCTTGTCTCCAGCCATTCAGAGATAAGCGGCAGGAGTACTTTGTCACGTTATCTATAGACAGCGGAGGGAGGCTCATAAAGCGACGCGTAGTCACGATAGGATTGCTAACCAGCAGCTTGGTGCACCCACGTGAGATGTTTGCGGGGCCGCTCGTAGATCGCGCTGCGGCAGTTATCATAGCTCATAATCACCCGTCAGGGGAGGCGGAGCCGAGTGACGAAGATATTAAGACGACGCAGCAACTTGTGGCAGCGGGGATACTACTCGGCCTACCGTTACAGGATCACTTCATAGTTACCAGGAGTGGATACTTTAGTTTTCGGAAGCAGGGTTTGATTTGACGGTACGGTACATCTAGGCGTTGGGATAACAGATAGAGTATGATGATGCTATGACTGTAGAACAACTCGTAAAACATTACCTACAAGACGCCAAAATGATGCACCTCGCTACCGTTGCCGATGGTAAGCCCTGGGTCTGTAACGTCTGGTTCGCTGCTGACGAAGATTTTAATATCTACTGGTTTTCATCTGTGACGCGGCGACACTCCCAAGAAGTCGCCAAAGACAGCCATGTAGCCGGTTCAATGTGCCTAGCTAACGACCCTGCCAAGAATGGTGACTGGGGAATGCAGTTTGAGGGTGTAGCCGAGATGCTGACAGACGAGGCCGACATAGCTAAAGCTAAGAGCGTCTACATGGGACGTATCTTTACCGAGGAACGGGTTAAGGAACTCATGGGTCATGCTGAACGCCCTCACAAGTTTTACAGAATTAAGCCGGAGCTGTTTGTAATCTTTGATGGTGTGAATTTCCCAGATAACCCACGCCAAGAATGGAGGCCAAATGCTTAAAAACGTACTGCACACTGGCATTGAAGTTGCCGATCTAGCAAAGTCGATTGAGTTATACAGAAACCTCGGTTTCGAGGTAGCTAACGAGTTCGACAAACCCGAGCCGAAAGCAAAGGTAGCAACCGTCAAAAACGATGACACCGCGTTTGAGCTGTGGCAGTTTGAAGACAAGGACCACCCACAAGTCGCTTTTATCCGCAGCCACGTTGCTATTTATTCAGACGATCTAGAAAACGACGTGCAACAACTCGTAGATAGTGGCTACAAGGTTGTTATCCCTGTCACAGAGGGTGTAATACTTCGTTATGCCTTCGTGCAAGACCCAGCTGGTGCGTTCTGTTATGAGATAGCGACACGGAAAGAATCCTGATGAGTGATTATCTAAAGCAAGCCGTAGACCTATCCCGCAAATCATTTGAAGCGGGTGAGTTTCCGGCAGGCGCGGTGCTGGTAACAAAGTCTGGCAATGTTTATGAGAGCGATCCGTCTTTGCCACATTATCACGGTGAGTGCATGGTCATAGACAAGGCTATTAAGGCTGAGGGCTATCCGCTCACAGGTGCGGTTATATACAGTTCTATGGAATCGTGCCTCATGTGTTCGGCGAAGATGTATTGGGCTGGTATTGCCGAGGTGCATTTTGTTATTCCAAAGGAAAAGACAAACACGCTTTACGCTTATGAGGACGCTCTGCCCATGCAAGATCGCACTGAGCAGTTCAACACACCGATTACTGCCATACAAGACGATACCTTGCTTGATGAAGCGCGGGGACTGTACGAGGCTTGGGTTAAGAAGGTCGAGGCAAAATAATGCTGCCCAACGAAAAGGCTAAGAAGGTACTCAGTGCGATCAACTACATTACCATCGCCACAGTAGGTGATAGCGGTGAACCGTGGAACACTCCTGTTGCCAGTTTTAGATTTGATGACGATTACACGTTTTACTGGGCATCATGGCAGGACAACCAGCACTCAAAGAATGTACGCGCTAATGGCAAAGCATTCGTGGTGGTGTACGATTCAACACCGGCCAGCGGACAGCCCTCTGCTGGTGTATACATGCAAGGCCGAGCATTCGAGCTAACCGACGAACGGGAAGTGATGCAAGCAGCACTTGTCTTCAAAGGTGACCCCTATAACCCATCAGACGGCAAGCAGTATCTAGGCGACTACCCACGCCGCATTTATAAATTTGTGCCTGAGCAAATCTGGATGAATGACGACAGCAAAGTGAACGACAATTTTATTGATATACGAAAAGACGCAACCGAGTGATCGTGGTATTCTAATGAACCAAGACCAATTCGCCCAAGACTCGAAAGACCTAATGAATGTTTTACTGCAACGAGCTAAGGAGCTTGTTGATGGAGTAGACACGCTTGAACGCCCGTCAGAAGATACGACTTCATACTATGGGTATCTAAAGGATTTTCCGATCAACAGCGGCTGTTTATGCGACGACATCTTACGAGCGGCTCATAACGATGCAGTGCTGCTTGCAATGAGCGGTGTTCGTGTACTGCTTGAAGATACGATAAATGTTCATTATCTCGAATCTAGGCCAGATGCAGCAGCACGAATCGCCGTTGCAATCGACTGGTTCAAGATTTCCAATGACACAAATGCTCAAAAGCATGAACTTGACGGCAAGAATGTAGCCAGTCGAGCAAAAGAAGCCGGTAAAGCAGCCAGAGCCTTGTACTACGGTGAGTATGCTGATTTCTGCAACTATATACACAGCACGGCAGCACGGGCATTACTTAATGTGCCTAGCCACCGCATTATTTTGGCAAATAAAGCAGTCGTGGCAAGCCTCAAAGCCTATGCCAACATAGTCACCTGTACAGAGAGGCTTGTGGGTGAATCGACATCTGCGACCGTCACTGCTGCGGCCACTTCATACTTCGATAAGTACCGCCAGACGGTGATGGAAGTCTCCCTGCCGCTATTGGACGATACTGGCAAAGTCATCGAGTGAGACCTTTAGCAACAAGTTCCTTGATATAGTTAATAAGATGGACAACAGATATAAAGCGGTTTTCGAGCATCAAGTCTGGGATTATTACGCCCATGACATGGAGTCTTGCTTTGAATCGGCACGTAGAGCAAGGTCAAGCGGTGGACAAGGCGGCCAGAACTTTACCGCCGCGCTCATAACGCTATCAGTAATTGATTTTTGTGCAGGGTTTCACAAAGGGAGCAAGCCGAGCACCAATGACATAGCTAGTTTTATTACGCATTATTTTGCACGACACGACCAGCGATTTTCCGATACCAACTTTTCAAAACAGTTTTACACCGTGTTCAGGCACGGCTTAGCACATCAATGGTCACCTGCATTCGGTGGCGTTAGCATGGACTTTGACATTGACGAGATGTTACTCAAGGAGAACAGCGTACCCATACTAAATGTGCCGCCATTTTACGATCTAGTATGCAAAGCGCTGAAAGATTATGAGGCGGAACTAGGCACCGACAGCGCGTTGAACCGTAACTTCGCCCAAAGATACGACACGATTATCAAGCAAGATAGGCAGCAGGGCGAAAAGCTAGCAAAGCTGTACTAAAAGAGAACGATGACTGTGCCTAGATTTAAAATACAATCGGTTATTGTTTCACCCTCTGGCTGGCTTTTTAGTGCAACCACTGCAAAAAACATCTCCCCAAATTTAAGTTTTAAAAGCCCAGAGAGACATGGGGGCGTAGAGCATATAGTGACATATGAGTGCGATGCAGCAAACCTACAAATTGCTTGGCAAGATTTTTACAATGAGGTGGAACAGTTTATTCGTGCCATGAGTTTTTATACAAGTAGTTATTTGGCATTTCATGACTGGAGGAACTTGGTCATAGATAATAACTTTAGCGTTGCTTTAATTTCTACTTTTTCTCGTACATACGGAACAGCTATAGGAATCTATAGCCAGAATGAGGCGGATAACATCAACCTACTCATTGAGAGAAGCAACGAAGATGAAAGGCTAAAAAATTTCCTATATAACTTCAAAATGGCACTACTAACAGATGCACCCGAGACACAAAATGCCTACGAAAAATATTTGATCCTTGCGGCAGAATCACTTGCAGGGAAAATCGAGGAGGGTAATGGCATAAAGAAGCTCGACCGGCCAAGACTCAAACAGATTATTGGTGAAGATTTGCATAACTTCTTTTTTCAGCATGTAGACCCTTTGACTGGCAATAACATCAGGAACCGTCATATGCATGAGGGCGAATCGCCAGCTTCTAAGCCTTCCGAAACAATTAAATTAGTTAGCAAATTCAAAGCATTTATAAAGACTGAGTATGGCATAGCAGGTATGCATGAGATAAGTGAAGCTGCGTCGCCCACTAGGGGTCTATACCGTGATGATGGTGGACTAGTTATGGCAAGGGCTGTGGACGAAAAGTCAGATTTAAGTCAGATTAACATCGAAGATACTTTAGATAAGGAGTCTGTGATTAAGTGGCTCTTAAAAGGCAACTTTGAACTTCTTAATATTTCCATAGGCGAAGGCAACAAGATATATATGCAAATGCTTGCCTAGAAGAGGGCCAGCGACGAATCAGCTTTTATTATAGTTATAACTTCCTCTATCGTGCTGAGCCAAATAAAACGTCGGGCACTTATGCCCGGCTTTTTTATTTGGGTTCACAGAGTATTCGGATACTAGCTAACAATATTCGTAAATCGTGTTGATTTTTCTTCTGATAAGTACGCTTTTAGTATAAATGCAGCGGAACCCGCTTGTTCAAATGACATGTTCAGCACTGTCTCAATGGGCAACCAAAGCTGTTCATACTCGTGTTTCATCTGTAAGCCGGCTTTCAATGTAGCGCTGTACACGTCGATAAGTCCGTGAAACAGCATAGGCTTTGCAATAGTTTCAACACTAAAAAGAAACTCGCCCGCCTCTAATCCTCGTATTCTTGCATTTTTCATAGCACTTGCACGACTTGAACTCAAGAAAAAATGACTACCTCCTGGCAACATATACTCGTTTAGATTCTCGCTCAGCGTAGTTCTTCGGTGTGACACCAGTACTGCTTCGTCTTTAATCACAAGATACTGTACTAAAAGAGTTGGCAGTTCAAGCGGATCTCGCAATCGAAATCTTGCATTATATTTCTTGGCACCGACATCTGTTAGTGAATAGAGATCGCCATTTTTTTGAACAATGCCTTTCTTTAGCAGCTTATTCATGTGGTACATAAACATGCTATTTTCTAGCCCTTCTGGGACAAGGTCCGAAAATCGTTTCTTTCCCTCAACCAGTGCAGCAACAATTTTGTCTTGCAGATGATGGTCGTTAAAGGGCATGATCATACTGGTTATTATACAGTAGCCCAGCCTAGGCGATTTTAGGTAAAAATGTTTTTACTAGTTTTTTATTTTGCAACGAACTATTCTACGTTTAATCAGCACGACTGAAGTACGACATAAAGATTTTTGTCGCCAAGTAAGCGGTTGGCTTACGACCTGCAAGGGATCTTAAAAGCTAAGGCAATTAATGTAGCATTCGATGCGAAAGGATAGAACATGAAAAAGCTTACAAACAAACTATACAACTGGGCATCAATAATCGATGAAAACACAAAAGAACAAGCGGAGAGAACGTCAAAGATGCCCTTTGTCGTTCCTCACTTAGCCTTGATGCCTGATGCACATATGGGTGCTGGTGCAACTGTCGGCTCGGTCATACCGACCATTGGCGCTATCATGCCTGCTGCCGTTGGTGTAGATATTGGCTGCGGTATGATAGCTGTCAAGACTCAGTTCACAACCAAAGATATTGAGGGGAAGGATTTGGCGGCGTTGCGTCACAGCATTGAACGGTCAATACCGTTGTCTGCTGGTAGCTTTAATTCGAAGCTTACAGAATCAGTAAAACCTCGCGCAAGTGAGCTAGAAAAAATGGCTGGTGATCGAAAACCATTCTATGACAAACTCACCCGCACCCACTGGTCACTACAATTAGGAACGCTGGGTTCAGGCAATCACTTTATTGAGGTAACCGTCGACGAAGAAGATACGATCTGGCTATTTCTACACAGCGGGAGCCGTGGCATTGGCAACGCGATTGCCACGCATCACATCAAAATAGCGCAGGCATACGTAAAGAAAAACTATATAAAACTCGAAGACGATGACCTAGCCTACCTCGTTGAGGGGACGCCAGAGTTTAATGAGTATATAACCGATCTTATATGGGCTCAGCACTTTGCTTTGCTGAACCGTGAAGAAATGATGGATAGGGTCGTAAAAGACTTCATGTACTTTACTGGTGTTCAGATTAAAGAAAAAGAACGCATTAATTGCCACCACAACTTTACCCAGAAAGAACATCATATGGGACGCGATGTCTGGTTGAGCCGTAAGGGTGCTATACAGGCAAATAAGGGTCAAAAGGGTCTCATACCTGGATCTATGGGAACGGCAAGCTATGTAGTTGAAGGAAAAGGTTTTGCGCCATCGTACAATTCGGCACCGCACGGAGCGGGACGTGTCTGGGCAAGACGAGCAGCTCAGCGACATTTCACCATAGAAGATATGGATAAAGCGATGGTTGGAATCGAATATAAGCGTTCAGAGGCATTCCTCGATGAAATCCCTGCGGCCTATAAAGACATCGATGTAGTCATGGAGGATGCTAAGGATCTTATTGAGATCAAACACACCTTTCACCAGATTGTAAATGTTAAAGGTCTGTAGCTATATTGCTGTAGTAGGCCTACATCCGCTGTAGTTCAGACTTTGTCACAGTTATTACTTCCTCTATTGTGGTGAGCCAAACCGTAATAGACTAAGTCAGAACTGTTAATTCAGTTCTGACTCTTTGTATAGGGGTAGTGGACGATTCTCGAACTCATACGATATAGTTAGCACATGCAAATAGACCCACGGCTAAACGCCATTGATGATTGCCTCTACCGTGTTGCAACAAAACTAATTATTCTCCAAAATGACAAGCTACTCCTCGTAAAGGAGATTCCTGAGATGTGGTGGGGCTTCCCGGGTGGGGGCATAGGCCATGGCGAAACAGTCGAAGCTGCCTTGGCCCGAGAGGTAGAAGAAGAGCTTGGAGTGCCGGCCAGAGAGATTTCATGCGACTTTGAGATCGCTCACTACACCATCGGGGGCGTTTCAAATGGGATTCCGCGCATGAATTTATTCTATAGAGTTACATTGCCAAGCGATCTAATCGGCAAAACCACTGAAGTCGCAGAATAAAAATGGTTTACTAAGGATGAGTTTATGGGGCTCAATCTAAGCCCTTCTTACAACAAGACAGAGAAGCTGACCGAAGTTATTTTTGACAGCTAGCGTATCGCCGGTCTTGAGGTTGCGAAGTACGTCCACTAGTGGGAGCCAAACTAATCACCCGTACGAAGTCGAGATTAAATTCAGTAAGCATTTATGCGGCTGGATCTTTCTTTTGTTAAAATATGCACATGCCCAAGCTACCGTCACCGACTATACGACTCATTACTGCCTTACAGAATGCCGGTGTTGACTCAATTCTTTATGGCTCCCAGGGAGTCTCGTTGTATCTCGGCGCCTTCAAAGAATTCGGTGATATTGATTTGCTGGTTGATAATCGGTGGGTGCTTAAAGATTGGCAAGAATTAATTACAATTATGTCCGGGCTGAGCTTTGCACTGCAAGACGAGCACGAGCACGAATTTATTAACGCGGACAATATCCATGTAGCATTTGCCGACAAAGAAATCCTAAAAAGAGATGGCATTGCTCAATCACTCGACGACATACTGGAGACGTTTACAATTGGTAATTCAAAAATATGCACTCTCAAACCCGAGTTATTCAAGAAGGCCTATGAGTTCAGCGAACGGGATGGCTACAGAAAAGATGTGCGTGGGAAAAAGGACAGAGAAGTGATCACGCGCCTCAGTGAATATCTTGAGCGAGGTTCAAAACCGGCCAGCTGAGCCATAATTAGGTTAATCCAATATTATGGACCGGCGGCGTCTGGCACTAAGCATTACGTCCTGGAAGGGTGGCCAAAGCTTAGCCTGCTACAATAACCAGAAAGAGAAGAATACATGCTACCAGACCTGAGCTACAAGTATTACCAGAAACGTAACGCCAAGACTGTTTACTTAGTCTTGCATGGCGGCGGGCCGGAAGGCATCGAAACGCCGTTCATCTCAAACATCATCAACGCGCTTACTGACACTGGCAATAGCGTGTTCGGTTTTAACTTCCCGTACTGTGAACGCGGCGAAGAAAGCTCCAGTGGCGAAGAGCTGACGGAAGAAATCGCTGCACTCGATAAAGTTGTACAGTTCTTGCGCAGTGAAGGCTACGAGAAGATTGTTATTGTCGCTAAATCATTGGGCGGTATCACTACTAGCTATTGGCTCGCGCAACACGCTGAGGAAAACGTCGAAGTAGTAGTGCTTGGCTATGTCATCGGAAGCGTCAAAACTGAAGCCCTGCAGGGCAAACTACGCCTAGTCATCCAGGGCGAGAACGACCGCTTTGGTAACGCCGAAGCGGTTAAAGAGGAGCTGGCCGGGCACGGTGTTGAGGCCGCGACAATAGAAGTTCCAAAAGCCGACCACAGCTACCGTAACGAACAAAAAGAGCCTGCATATCAGGATGCGGCGATTAAACTCCTGGGGCAGAAGCTCGCTGAGCTGTAAGACCTAGCTAAACGGCAGTTCTGACTTTTTATATAGGCAGGCTAGAAAGGTAATTATGTAAGATTTGCCGATCAATCAACTTATGGCAATATAAATGATTATGCCTGCATATCATATTTCTGGTCCGTCTGGGTCGGGTAAAAGCACCGTCGCTAGAGTTCTACAACAACGGGGCTATAGAATTATTGAAACTGACTTTGAAGACGGTTTGAGCGGCTGGTACAACAACACCGGCGAGAGAGTTACCCAAATGCCAACACAACCTTATCCTAAAGCATGGGTAACCACCCACGACTGGTTATGGGATAAGAACAGAATGAACGAATTACTTACTAGTGTTGGCGGCGAGATAGTATTCTTCTGTGGTGGTGCCTTTAATGAAAAGGACTTCTACGGCTCATTTGAAAAACGATTTGGTCTCTGCGTTGACAGCGCCACATTAGTAGCGCGGCTACAACCAAGAGAGCCCGAACGCTGGGTCAACGGCTCCGCCGAGCTACAACGTGGCCTAGAGTGGAATGAAAAGTTCAGAGAATTCTGTATCTCGAACGGCACGATCATAGTTGATAGTTCCGTGTCGCCTGATATGGTGGCGGATACTATACTCGGATATGTCGAGAAATAAGCCGTTGGCTTTTTTGCTATACTTCGTCCATGGGCTATCCGATTATCTTCAATTGTTTACTGACTGTCTCAAGCACAGATCTCGATTTGTCGACGCTCAAGGTTGGCGAGCATTTTTCGCTAGTAAAAAATGGCGAGCGTCCTTATCCGCTGAATATCCCAATTGAAATCTGCGACGAAAATCATCGGTACTTTGGCAAGGTCGCCGTGCGTAAACTCACACTCGAAGCGGGCAAGACGACTCTGGAGGTTGAAGCATTAAAGATCTTTGACGACAACGAAGCCGAAGTCTACACCCGCGCCTTCATTAAGCTGTAGCTACTCTACGCTTCTCCTTCGACTGCGCAGGAACCAGACGAGGCCGCCAACCAGCACCGCGCCGACTAATGCGTACCACCAACCGGTATGGCTAGATGAAGCGGTCGGCTTGACAGAGGTAGCAGCGTTTTGAGTAGCCGCCGGAGGGGCGATATGCCACACCGTGAGCGTGGCTTGGTCGGCGCTAATCGTGTTGGCGGTCAGCCCGATATTGGCCGGGCCGCCCACGACGCTCCTGGTGACCGTTTGACCGACGTGCAGGCTAAACGTCTGGGCAGTCGATTGCAAGGTGAGGGTAATGGTTGGCTTGTTTGGGTTGGAGAAATCAATCGCGCCGATGGTGAGCGTGTGCGTCGTGGTAACTCCGTGCGCATCGGTGACGGTAAAGGTATATATCTGGCCGGGTTTAACCGTCAGCTGGTGGCCAGAGCCATCGACAAAATCGGCAAAGTCGTCCAGGTTGATGGTCTGCTCCCCAGTTGTGGTATCGGCGGGCACTGTCAGGGTGGCTGCAGCTTTCTTGGCCGAGCCAGATGCGGTGGGCGGCACCACGATAACCGTGCGCGTTACCGGCGTCGCTGCATTGCCGTAATTGTCGGAAACCGTGTAGGTGATGGTGTAGGTGCCAAGCACCGCGGTGTTCACGCTGCCGGTCTGTTGGATTTGCTGCATCTGGATGCTGTGATCGGTGTCGGTAGCGATGGCGCCAGGGTCAACAAAGGCGCTGCCTTGGGTGACGTAATACGGGCTGGTGCCCACCAGCACGATGACCGGCTGCGTACGGTGCGAGGCCGCGGGGCGCAGGATTGGATAATCGCCGGTCTTCGTTTGCCAGGTGTGTGTAAAATCCCACTGGTCGAGCGGGGCGCTCGTGCTATTACCAAAGAAATAATTGGGGGCAGGTGAGCCGCTGGTATTAACGGCGGTGCAATCAACACTGGCGCTCACCGTGAAGAAACAGTCAGCCTGGCCGCTCAGCGTTTGGTCATAAAAGTCGTTGGTGATGATAGGCAAGGTGGCGCCGGAGCCAAAATCCGCGCCAACCAAGCCGCCGAGGCCGAACCCGCTGCCGCAGCCGGTCCGCCCGCCGACAATGTTGGTCGCAAAACTGTTGAGGATCTCGGCGCCACTTTCTTCGCCCACCAAACCACCGCCCTCATTACAAGACCCAACCGAGCCAGCCGCGTAACTGTTCGAGATAGTGGTATGGCTGCTGCTGTTGATCTCGCCGATCAGGCCGCCGGCTTGAAGATTGCCTTCCACATCGCCGTTCATATAACTGTTACTGATGACTGCGACATTCGACATACCAACCAGGCCGCCGGTACCTATATTAAACGGGCCGAACTGGTTGATCACGTCGCCTGTGAATGAACTGTTGCTGATACCTGTGGGGGTACCGTTGCCATCGGCGTCGGTATCGCCCACCAATCCACCGAGGCCCTCGGCCGCAAAGCCTTCTACGCTGCCATTAGCCGTCACGTACGAAATGCTCGAACCCTGCGCCGATCCGGCCACGGCGCCGACGTTACAGCTAAAGCCGGTCATTTGCACGTCGTTCAGCGTTAGGTTGGTAACGGTGGCGTCGTACAGGCGTGAAAACAAGCCTTGGTTGCAGGTGGTAATCTCAAAGATATATAGGTGGTCGATGCTGAAACCGTTGCCGTCCAGCGTCCCCTTAAAATAGCCGCCAGTTAGGCTGCTGCCGATGGGCATGAAACCCTCGTTATTATTCCAGTTGACGGTGTCCGAGCAGTCAATGTTCTGCGTCAAGTAGTACTCACCGAACACGTCGCCGTTATCCATATTTTGCAAGTCGGTGCAGCTGCTGATACCCAAGCGGGGTGAGGAGGTGGTGCTCAGGGAGGTGGTGGTACCAGGACCTTCGCCCGACCCGTTTATGGAGGTCACTTTAAAATCGTAGGCCGTGCTGGGGCGCAAGGCGCCGACCGCAAAGTTATAGGTTAGGCTCGCCGTGTTAGCCACCCCGATCCAGTCGGCGCTACTGTGGAGCTTGTAATACACGTTATAGCTCGACACGGGGTCGCCGTTACTGTTGGCCGGCGCGCTCCAGTGCAGACTCACGCCGGTGTTGTAGTCGCCCGTAGCCGTTAGACTGGTGGGAGCGTCGGGCGGCGTAGCCCGGTAGGTGTTAATGGTAAACGACTTTAAGAGCGGCGTGGTGTTGTCGGTTTGCGACAGCGTAGCTCGCAACTGGAAGAAGCGGGCGGGCGTCAGGCTGGCGCCTACCAGATCGGCCTTGGTGAGCGTCAAACTGGAACCGGAGGTCAGGGTCGCGATCGTTTGGTAGCTGGCCGCGCTAAGATCGCCGTTGGTGGCGCCGGTGCGCACCTCCAGCTGAAGCGTATCGTTGGCCGACGCAAGAGCGTAGGCGACTTGCACAGCGGTGCTGCCGCTACTGCCGTCGCCCCAATCCAAAACGTCGCCCAGATCGATCTGCTGGCTTTCCCAGGTACCCAGGGCGTCATAGGTGGGCGACACGGCCGATTCGCTGCCCACTGCCACACCCGGCGCCGTGCCGGGAGCGGTGTAGTCATGAGTCACGGCAAAATTGCGCACCCGGTGCTCGTTATTCAGACCGCCGGTGCGCCCGCCCAGCCCAAAGAAGTCGCCAGAGATATTGCGCGCACTGTCGGTGTAGTCCAGCACGAGTGCACTGTTGTCATACATTTTGATTCGGGTGCCGACCTTGACGATCTCGGCATCATGCCAAGTGCTGTTGCCAACGGTGGAAGTAGGCGTGGCAGCCACCAGGGTGCCGTCGTAAAAAACTTGGTACTGTGCGTGGTATTCGTCGTAGGCAATAATATAGCCGTTGTTGCACGTCAAGTCCTCCTGAGTGGCCACCTCATCGCAGTAGGCGTACAAGTAGGTTGAGTCCGCGCCGTTGCCGCCGCCGGCCCAAAACTGGAAGGTCGCATCGAAGCTGCTGCCGGGGTTAAGCGGGTAGTTCAGCTCGCCGTTGACGCCGTTGATCGCCGGGGTCAGCCGAGCGTACTGGTTCACTGCGTCGTAGGTAGCGATGTTATTAAAGGTGCCTACCGGCGGGGCCGTGGTCATGGCGTCGGTAAACGATGTGTTAGTGAGGGGAATGCTCTCGCTCGCCTGATGCGTCGGCGAGCCGTAGTACATAAAAATTGTGTAGGTTTGCGCGGCCGTCACGCTGGGCACAAACACTGTGACCGTGGTGCTGGTGGTGTTGCAGCCCGCTATGTGCAGCAGGCGCAAGTCGGTTGTTTGGTCGTGGTCACGAAAACGAATATCGCCGCAGTCGCTCTGCATTTTGCCGCCGGTAATCAGCGCCTGGGTATTGAGGGTGAACGAATAGGTTGTGTTGGTCGTAGCGCTGACGTTCGCCGTGTTGTCGATGGTTATGGTGCGCTGGTAGCGGTCTTGGTCAGGTGCCGTGGTGCCGCCTAGGCCGACGGTTTGATTGTCGCCGCGCCCCACTTCCACGCTGGTTTGTGTGCCGTCGCTAAACGACCGCGAATTCGGGAATGAGTACGAACTCTGCTCCTGGGCGTAGGCCCGCGGCGCAAACCGCACCACAAAACCGGCCTGCGCCGCCACCATACTGACGCCCACGCCCACGAACAATAGCCGCCTGGTATACGCCCGAGTCTTGGCACGACCTTGGCGACCCAAAAACCTCCACCCCATATACGCTCACCCCTAGAAGCCCACTTGGTATTACCTAGTAGTATGCCGGTTATGCTGCGGTGCGTCAAAACTTTTACACAGGTCTGCAATCACGGTTTGCCGCACACGTAGACGTTAGAGGCCGGATAAATAGCTTCGTCCACGTTATCGATTAGGATATAACGCGGCTACGTGCTATAATACGTAATTAGCAAGTTATTCAACCCTATACCTTTTATAGTGAGCCGTAGCAAAACTCTTATTCTCGGCTATAGCGAAGACCCTGTCTCGCCGTAATACTAGCTTATAGAAAGGCTTCAAACACAATGGCAACTAAATTATTCGTCGGCAAATTGTCTTTCGATACCACTAATGACAGCTTGCAAGCGCTCTTCGCGCAGCACGGCACCGTCGTAAGCGCGCAGATCATCGTCGACCGCAGCACCAACCAGTCAAAAGGCTTTGGTTTTGTGGAGATGGAAGACCAAGCGGCTGCCCAGGCAGCAATTAACGCCCTCGATGGCAAAGAGTTCGAAGGCCACACTATCGTAGTCAGCGTCGCCCGACCGCGCGAAGATCGGCCGCAGAGCAACAGCGGACAAGGTTTCCGCGGCGGCTTCCAGCGTCGTTAAACTTCATGGCACAACAAAAGCTTAGCACTGCTGAGCTGTTATTCAGGTGCGCCCAGCACATGGGTCTGGTGCCCGTATGGGTGACGCCGCTTGATACATTTGCCATCACGGTGGATGGATGTGAACGGTATGTAAACCTGGCACGCAGCCCGCTCAACTCGGAGGCCAGTGCGGCCCTCGCCAGAAATAAATATGTCGCGCGGCAAATTTTGGAACGGCACAATCTGCAAAACATACCGTTCACGCTGCCGCGTACCCAAAGCGAGGCCGCGGCATTCCTGAGCCAACACGGCACCATAATTGCCAAACCGGTTACTGGCGCAGGCGCGTACAATATTCATATTGTTACCGCGCAAGCGCAGCTCAGGGCGCTTGATATAAACAGCTTTATACTCGAGAAGTACATTGCCGGTAAAGAAATACGCTACTTGGTACTAAACGATGAGGTCATTGCCGTGCACCGGAGCGATTACGGCACCTCTGTTGCCGCGGACAGGCCATTGCAGCGCATTTCGTACCCGCGAAACATGTGGAGTCCGGCGCTCTGTGATTTGTCGCTGCGCATCGCCGATATGTTTGACCTCAAGTTCGCGGCCGTTGACTATCTGATCGACGCTCAGGGCTGCGCCTACATCCTGGAAATCAACACTATGCCCGGGTTCAAATGGTTTCACGCCCCAAGCAACGGTCCGGTCGTTGATGTCGCCCGTCTATTTCTGGAATCCATAATAAACAATGCACGCGCCACTGCGTCGTCCTTTCCGGCTCTAGTAGCCTCCGATGCCGCAAGGGCGTATAGTATAGGGTAAAGGAGATACCGTGAAGCATCACGTCGGAGAGACTCGTAACGGGGTGCAGGTGTACGCCCAACTTATCGGCTCGCCAGCCGGACAGCGCATCGCCCGGCAACCGCAGCTTCTGTCGCTGGCCAAAGAAATGCTGGCAACGGTATCACTCTATGATTACGAAATAAGCATGGAGTACGACATGGAGCGTCCGATTGGTTACAGCTACACTATCGAAACGGCCGACAAAGACTCCGTTTTTTACGCGCTACTACTAAAAGACGACGTCTATACCCGTTTTGTCAAAAACGGCAAGCCCTTGTCCACCAGCTACCTGACGGTCACGTTATCAAAAACCAGCGACAACAACTATGAGTTATCCGACGTCTGGATCGGCCGCCTTACGCCGCCGCGGCCGGGAAGCAAAAACGAGACCGCCGAAAGCAAGCCTTACTGGTCGAATCACGCGCTCATCTTGGACAGCCAAGCCTTGCAGCTGCAAACCGTGACCAAAGCCTGCCCATACTAATTACTATGCTGTTTACCGATTTTTCAACCAATTACGAGATCGTCGTTAATCCTGAGCTGCCCGGCACCGGCAACTGGGGAATTACCGAGGTATACGTGCCCCATGGGTTCAAGCCGAGGCCAATCGGCGGGCATCTCATTCTTAAGCTCAAAATTGGTGATGCGTGGCAGGTGTGGCATGTTGCGTCCACAGAAAATTCCGAAGTCTGGGCCACCCCTGACCCCGATCGAATACTAATCGTTGGGTTGGAAGGGCTGCTGTATGTATCCGTCAAGGATCCAGAATCGGTAATCCAGATCAAGCAGTACGGATTACAGGTGCGGCCGGTTAAAGAGCGTGGAATGTTGCTACTGCATGACTACTTCGGTGTCATGGCACTAGATAGCTCGGGTATTCGCTGGCAGGCTCCTGGTCTCGTTGACGACGACCTGGCCATAACGGCCATCGAGGGCAACAGCATACGGTGCACCGGATTCTCACTGCGTGATATTGACGAGAAGGTGCGTATAGTTCTCGACCTCACGACTGGCGCAGTAGTACATGAAGACAAGCCGGCGCGGCGCGGGGTATATCTTCGCTCTATACGCAGCCGCTTAGCAAGCATCACCAAAAGAAGCGCCCGGTAACCAAAGCCTGTTTACTTGGACGCGGACCGTCTGCCGAGCACCCACTGGACTGACGGGCTTATGGATTTGTCCTTGCGGTGGATGCAGCCTATCCAGCAGCAGGGACGGCGCATGCCCTCCAGCAGCTCGGAAACGGTTCGTTCAATATGATTCTTCCGGGTCGCTGCTTGCTTGACGGTTATCGTCCAGCAGATCCACTCGTTACGCGCCAGCGGCGTCAGACTCTCCCAAATCCTTAGCGTTTTGGGATTAGCGGCGAGCGCCGTGCCTAAATCGGCTGGCATAGTGTGCACCGTACCGCCAGATAGCTTTTGTTTGGTCATATATCTATCTTACCGCACAATGTCATTGCAGCACGCACCGCCCGCTAGCTTCGTCATATTTTGCTATAGTTAGGCCATGAAGAAAACCTTGGCGGCGATTGGCAACACCTGTGCCTACCTGTTTGCGGTGGTGCTTGTGATACTTTTGTCTCCCGGGATCATTTGTCTACTCATATTCTTTCTCACGCCGCGGGTGTACGCTTGGCTCTGGGCTAGGCTACGCCACGACCCGCGACGCCCATTAGAAATTCAGGACCTGCCCAACGAGGTCTGGAAAGAGGCTGACACCAAAGATGACTTTCTTAATGCGTTTAACGAGCTCGGCCTCCGTCTGGCGCGGCTCGCTGACGCCAAACAGGGCACATTACACATAAGCGAGTCAAAGGCCTCTAGCGGCACACAACCCGATCAAGCAGATACCATACAGTGCACCAGCCTGCGGCAGACACTCCGTTCCAAGCACGCGCGCATTACCCTCTCGCTTGAGCTGGAGACCTTCCACGAGAAGGACGGGGAGCTGCATGTCTACATGGCCGACGTAGACGCCTACAGCGGCACGAGCTTCCCGCCAGCCACTGTGGAGATACTGGAACCACGCCTGCATACAAAACGGGAGTTCATGTTGGAAGCATTTGAAAGTGTGTGGGTGGTCATCAGCTTGCTGCGCGGCGACGTAACATTCACGCAGCCCGGCGGCCAGCTGTGGGCGTATATTCCCGAGCACCAGGTTTGGATCGTACAGTACAAAGCCAACAAACCGGAGTACGGCCAGCGCGCCATTTTTGCCAATGCCACCGCCCGCCGATACAGTAGAGATACAGTACCGACCGATCTCTCGACGCAGAGAAGGGATGCATGATCGACCCAGTTAAACTGGCAGAGGCCTGGATTCGTTATTGGCAAAAACCAAAGCGGACCGAACATGACTCGGGCGGCGAAGCCATAGAAACACTGGACGACATGATACACAGCTGCCCATCGGACGCTTTACACATCATGGATCAGATTGTCGAGCAAACGTCGGACCTAAAAATCCTCGCCCAACTAGGAGCCGGGCCGCTCGAAAACCTGCTTGGGTCCAAGCAAGGCGCACGTTATTTTGATGAAATCCTTACCCGAGCTCGGCAGCAGAAAAACTGGCGCTTTGCCTTTGGATGCGTCTGGACGAGCGGTTACGCTGATCGACAGCTGGCGCAGCGAATAGAAGAAAGCCTGGACATCTTTTTCCCAGAGGGCAGACCGTAACGATACGCATCCGTCGGATGGGCCGAAATAGCCGACTAGTCGGTTGGCTCAACCAGGTATTCCGAGTAGCGAATACCGCTGGCGATGTCTCTGAGCACTCGCTTTACAAACGGCAGCATATTTTCGGGCAGATTATCAAGGTCGAACCACGATAGATCGTCGCACTTTTCCGGCTCGACGTTTACCACGCGCCCGACCCACTCCCGCAGTTCGTAGAACAAATCAACCCGCTCCTGGCCCACCTGGTTGCGGCTGAGGCGATGCGCTACGTGCACGAATTGCAGCTTCGCCGGATCCACCTCAATCCCAGCCTCCTCTTTGGCTTCACGAGCTATACCGGCACTGCCCAGCTCGTCGCCGTCCAGGTGGCCGGCCACCAAACCGTACTTGCCGTCTTGATATCCGGTATTGGCCCGGCGAAGCAGCAGCACTTGGTTGTCTTTTCTGAGCACTAAATAGACGGCAGGAATGAGCTTAAACCTCTCTTTTGCCGTTGCCATATCCGATTAAGCGTCCCTGGCTTAGTCCTTAGAGATATTCACCATCCAGTTGATGCCGAATTTGTCTTCCAGCCAACCAAAGGTGTCGCCCCAAGCCGCGTCCTGCAACGGCTGTTTGATGTTGCCGCCCTCGCCGAGCATTTCAAAGGCTTTGGTGAGACTCGCACGGTCGTTGCCGCTGAGCGCGACCGCAAAATTATCGCCGACCTTGGCCGCGTACTCGGCCATGCCGTCGGTGCCCATAATGACCACGCCGTCTTCTAGAGTCAGCGTGCCGTGCATGATTTTGTCGTCCGGGCCGGCTGGCTTGGGTGCGCCGTCAGCGGTGAACGCCGACAGCTCCAGCTTGCCGCCCAGTGCTTTCTGATAAAACTCGAAGGCTTCTCGCGCCTTGCCGCCAAAGTTGATGTACGGATTAACTGCTAGCTTGCTCATGTAAACCTCCTTATCACTACTACATCTGTCATTGTTGCATTCCGCCGCCTGAAAAGCAAAGTTGAGTCAGGCCTGTTGTGCAATCCGGCCGATACCTAAGAACACAAAGGGTTTATAATCTAAACATATAGCTAAGGAGAACAACGTGTCGCAGAAAATTACCCCAAACGTCTGGTTCGATGGCAACGCCAAAGAGGCGGTCGATTTTTACACCAGTCTGTTCCCAAACAGCAAAATCGCTTCCACCGCTTACTATCCCAAAAGTGCCGAGGAGGGTCTGGCCGACTTCCAGCAAAACATGGCCGGCAAAGAACTCACGATAGAATTCACGCTGGGCGGGCTGGGCTTTTCGGCCATTAACGCCGGGCCGGAGTTCAAGGTCAACCCGTCGATATCGTTTATGGTGAACTTCGACCCCTCGCAGGACGACCAAGCGCAGGAACACCTAGACGAGCTATGGGACAAACTGATTGACAGCGGCGAGGCGCTCATGGCGCTCAACAGCTATCCCTTCAGCAAACGCTACGGCTGGGTCAAAGACCGCTATGGGCTGACGTGGCAGCTTATCCTGACCAATCCAGACGGTGAACCGCGGCCGATGATCGTCCCGTCGCTGATGTTCACTGGGCAAAACACCAATCACGCCGAAGCAGCCATCAAGTTCTACGTCTCGCTGTTCCCGGACACCAAACTCGGCACCATGGCGCCCTATACCGACGACACCGGCCCGGCCAAAGCCGGCTCGCTGATGTTTGCCGATTTTATGCTGGCCGGGCAGTGGTTTGCGGCCATGGATTCGGGGGTCGAAAAAGACTTTAGCTTTAACGAAGCGATTTCGCTGTCGGTGGCCTGCAAAGACCAGGCCGAGATCGACGCCTTCTGGGAAAAGCTGTCGGCCGTACCGGAATCCGAACAGTGCGGCTGGTGCAAAGACAAGTACGGCGTCAGTTGGCAAATTGTGCCAGAGAATATGGCCGAACTCATGAAGCGGCCGAATGCCTTTGCCAAATTGATGGAGATGAAAAAGCTGGTAATCGCCGACTTCTAGCTGCTTAGCCTGTGAGGGTGGCGGCCTGCCCAAACGGTATTCAGACCAAATCTTTGCCCAACTGCCATACTTGTGTTACATTCGGTAAATATGAGTGAATACCTTGATATAGGCGAGCGTTCGCCGGAAGAACTATTAGCCCTCGCCGCCAGCATGGCCCAGCGGAGCATACGCGAACAGCAGTGGCACCAGTCAGTACTGGCACAAAGCCTGCCCGTGCCGCCAGCGCCACCGACTGAAGTGGCTCAGACCATTCAAACCAGCGCCACCGTCGCCATGCTCCGAGCGCTAGAAGACCCCGAGGCGGTCATAGACGTGCCGGGCTTGGTAATGGGGACTATTGACGACACTACTATCGCAAGTATGCTGCGCAGCCAGAACCGAGAGCCTACGCCGGAGGGCATTACCCGCATTCGGACGATGGTTGATATCCAGGTACGCACCTTGTACGACCAATTTGCCAGTGACACCAACGCGCAGGAAAGTCTGCGCCGCAGCCTGGCTGCCGCCCAAGCGATTGCCGACGCCCATGGCGCCGAGATCTGCGAGGTTTTTTCTTCTGACAATTTGTACGCCGAATATGCTCGATCTTCCTACGGGACGCCTGAGGAATACGCCGCTCGCACCGCTGCGCAACTGGAAAAGTTCAACAAAGACGCCTTTCTAACTAACATCAAGCTGCTGGTTGCTTCCATGCTGCAGGCCGAGGTCGATGCCGGCCGGCTAGCCGCCGCCGATTACGCCACCGAGGAAGCCCTGACCACCGAGATGCTACTGCACGACCCCGAGGTCCAAGCCGATATTGCGGCTTCCATGGCCAGAATCCGCAGCGCCGCCCAAGAAGTTACGGCCCGCGGCATCGAGCGTTTCTGGGGGACAGAGGCAGTTAATCATTTAAAGGCTCTGGGTACTCTGGCCACAGCCGAGACAACTGAACCGCTTCCCAATAGCCTGCGCCAGCAACAGAGTTACAACGACATCATAAAAACCGTGGCTATGGAGCAGGGGTGGAATCCTGACGAGCTGACAATTACCCAAATGCGCTTTATCCATGCGTCTCCGGCAATGGAGCGCTTCCTGCAAGAACTGTAGGGACGATTGCGGCAATAATTCTCTTGAAGCCACTACTACAAGACACCTACTAACAGAGAAAAGCCTGTGGACGATGACACGTATCTGTGGTATAATATGCACGCGCTGTGGAGTTTCTCTATAGTGCAAGCTCGTTAAAGCACTGCACCAACTCATCTAGGAGTGAGCACCAATGGCACATGCCAAGCCCACCGATCGTCTCCCCAGCGCCCGCCTGCTGCAGGTGGAGATCGCGGTCGGTGCCCTGCTGATCGCCTCCGGCGTTGTCGTGCTCGGGTATCACATCTGGGTCGACGTGATGGACCCCAGCACCGGCTACAGCCAGTGGGATCCGAGCGCCGGCACGTTCGTGTACAACCCGTACACCGGCATCCGCTGGTATCACTACATGCCGCTGCTGGCGTTCGGCATCGTGGCGGCAACGCACGGGTACAAAAAGTTTTACAAGTACTTCCGCCACGTGTGCAGCGGCCTGGTCGCCGACAAGAGCACCTATGGTGGCGGCCGCTTGCCCCTGGAGTGGAAGCTCTGCATCGAAGGCCTGACCATGGCCGGCGAAATCCGCTACGAGTGGATCTCGCTCACCGCGGGACGGTGGGAGCAATTCCACATCGGCGACCGCATCAAACTGAGTTGCAGCAACAGCTGAACGAGCCGCCGGGTGGACGGGATGATTATGCGCGCGAGCGTTTCATCCTGTTCCACCCGGTAGTTCCAGGTCTTTAAACGGGCAAAAGCACTTTTACAATCTATTTAGCGGAGAGCTGTCTACCTGTAAATCATTACCGGCAGGCAGCTCTCCGGTACTACTACGGAAAGCACCCTACTATATGAAGGGAAAGCCATGATCAAAACCGTGCTGGTTCCTGCTTGGAGCGGCAGCGAGGAGCTCAAGGGCATCGCCGCCACACGGAATCACCTGGGCGTGGAGCAGGGTTTGGTTAGCGCCTACCTGCGCAGCTACCGCGTGCAGTTCGACGAGTTCGAGGGCTGCGACGTTATCGTCCTCGACGGCCGCGCCGAAACCATGCCCCGCCAGCTGCAGGACATGCCCATGTGGGCCATCAAGCTGGTGGACGAGGAGTCGCCGCTGACCATGGCGGACGACGGCCACTACAGTAACGGTGACATCACCGCCCGCGTACAGCGCTACAAGAAAGGGGGCGCGCCCCTCCAGCGCATCGTGGTGACTGGTGGCCAGGACACGGACCTCGAAGAACTGAACGAGTGGTTCGACGACTTGGTATCGGGCCGCTGCAACGGCTCCTGCGACGGAGCCATCATCTACCCCTCACAGGACGAGCCGGCCGCCAAGACGGACGCCGAGTCCGACGCCGCCGAGTCCGACAAGTAGTAGCCGGAGAGCTGCCCAGAGGGTAGAGAACAAGTCTTGTGCACGCCACGTGCGCTCACTTCGTTTTCTACTCCTCTGGCAGTTCCCTAAGGACCAGACTTTGTGATTTTCAGGGAACTGCAAGCCACCCAGCGTTCGCCAAAAGGCGTATTTTGTGCTATGTTAGTAGCACATGCACCGCAGATCGTCTGGCGACACAGTTAACCTTGGTGTGATTGGCCTGGGCGATCACAGCGACCTGTCACACCTCCGCTACGTCGCTGATATGGCAGAGCTCTGCACCGTAACGGCGCTGGCCGACTTAAACCCCGAGCGCGTCAAGCACGCCAACGCCACCTACGGCTTTGGTGCCGAAGAATTTACCGACGGGCAAGAGCTACTCGAAGACGGCGACGTTGACGCCGTACTCATTATGACTCCCGACCGCTTCCACACGCCGCAGCTCGTTGCGGGAATCGCCCTCGGTAAACACGTCTTTTGCGAGAAGCCGCTAGCGCAGGACAAAGCCGAACTGGGCGCCCTGGAAGTCACCTTTGATAGCGCCGAGCGGCAAGGCTTGGAGCTCACCACCTGCCATCCGCGGCGCTTCGATCCGCCCTTCATAACGGTCAAGAATTACCTAGCAGATCCTGACCGGCTGCGGCGCGACTTTGGCGCCCGCGGCGAGCTGGGCCAGGTAACCGCGTTTTTGTTTAACTTCAATTACCACCGGCCCAGCAAACAGGGCTTGCACACCTCGCTGATGTTCGACCACCTCAACCACGAAGTCGACGCCATGCACTTCTTGTTTGGCGTCAGCGACATCGCGGCCGCCACCAAGCACTACGACAGCGCCACCGAGTTCCGAGTGACTGGCAAGCGCCAAGACGGCATTGCCTTTGACTTTACCGGCGCCCGCCACCGCGACGAATCAATTTATCCCGAAGATATGTGCATCGCCTTTGAAAACGGTGAGCTGCGTGTCGACCTGCACACCGCCACCGCCAGCCTACGCATCGGTGACGCGGTGTATGAGCGCCACAGCCCCGCCTACAAAACCGCCTACGCCGAGCGTTTTGCAGAAACGAATCGCCACTTTTTGCATAGTGTACTCGGGCTAGCGGCGCCGTATATCTCGCCGCGCGAACTGCTTATCAACACCCGGGCCGCAATCGACCTGCACCACCAACCAAGCGCCGCCCGCATCATCTAAATAGCAGCCGGCACGCTGTAGACTGCTGCCGTCCATTGCTCTGGGTAGCAAAGTATTGTTAGAATATACTTTCTTCGTTGAGCTTCTGGCTCCGAAGTACCTTGACAAGCAGACAAGCACAAGATGAGCAGCCAGCGCGCGGGTGGTGCGCTCGCTCCTCATCTTGTGTAGAGATACACGGTTAGCAACCGTTGCTAACGCTGGCAGATGAGGAGATGGGTCCCAAGATGGACGACGACGTCGGCCTGAGTGCCGAGCGCGTCCGCGAGATCTTCGCGGACAGTCTGACCCGCGTCAGCGATGCGGCCACCCAGCCGGTAACGGCCGAGGGCGTCAGCCGGATCGCTGAGTTCCACCCCGGGCGGCTAGAGTCGCACCGGCAAGAGATCGCCGCATTGCTGGCGGAGCTGCCCGGCGAGTTCCACGAGGGTCGTGGCAACGGCGCTAGCTTCGCCAACGCCCGTGTCGACCGCCACGGCAACGAGTGGTCGACCGACCAAGGAACCACCGAGAAGCTCCTGCTGCTCGGTCTGGCGACCGAACAGGTGGCTTACACCCTGCAGCGCGAGCTGTGGGCCGACCTGCTCCAGGATGGCCAACCGCACTTCGTGGTCAAAAAGCCGCCGGCCCCGGCACCAACGCGCCGGAAGCGCTCGACTAGCGTGGAGTTCAACGGTCACGAGGTGGAGAATCCGCTGCTGCGGGTACTCATCATCGTGACCACGGTGGCGATGTTCGTCTACCTATCGCCGCTGCTCATTGTGGGGCATGTGATCCTGCGTCTCTTCGGGCGCCGGGGCTTCTTCATTACCTCACAAAACACGTTCCACGTGTCGCTGAGCGACAAGGCGTTCCGCAAGACGAAGTAGCCGGCACGCCCGAGCGACAAAGCGAATATGGCAAGTGGCCAGGCGCGGCGTCACGGCTCACCGTGTTTTCTATCCTGCCTGCTTGTCATATTCGCTTTCCATGAGTGTATACCTCATGCCGACGAGCTGGACACAGCGAAAAAGCGAATCTGGGGAAGATATTGCAATATCGTTATAATTATTGCTAAAATATATTGTCTTTGAAGCGAGCCCGCTCCGAAGTACTTTGACAAGCAGACAAGCACAAGATGGGGAGCAAGCGCAGGCCGGTGCGTTTGCTTCCCACCTTGTGTGTTTTGGAAAAACACACGCTCACATCTGTGAGTGGCGTCTCGGCCAGAGATGGGGAAAGGAGGCTCGCCGTGATACTCTTGTGGCGCCGCCGCAAGAAGATCCAGCAGCAACCGCCGGAGTACGTCACCACCGATTCCGGCTTCCGCTACCGGCTGCTCGGTGTGACCGTCGATGACGGCTACCGCGCGGCCATCGCTCGGCTCCTGCCGGGCGAAGAGCTCTTCCGCATGATGGACGGAGTGCACCGCGTTCGCGGTAAGCTCTTCCCGGTGCGGATCGGCAGCGAGGAAAACTACGACCAGTGCGTGGCGGCGATGATCGTCCGCGGCTGGCAGTTCCAGCTGGCTGGCGGCATTCTGCCCACTCGGTCGGATGACGCCACCTCGCCGCCCGCCATACCGCCGTTGACGCTCGGCCACGCCGCGCGTACTCGTCGGCTGTGACGACGCTCATGCTCTAAGCGACTATGACAAGCGGGCAGACCGTGAGGCCACGGCTCGCCGTGTGTTTTCCATTACCTGTCTGCTTGTCATATTCGCTTTGCGTACTTTCTATCTTATGCGACCAAATCCACCTGTCGATACACACAACTGGCAACCGCTGCACATAACCGACACCGGCCTGGCTCTCGCTGACCGGCTTGGCTCCCAGGCGTTGCCATACATCGCCGCGCTTGGCACCTGCGGCAACCCGGCCGCGGCCGATTACATTCCGTGGCGGGAAACACAGTTCCTGCCGGTCGCCGAGCGTTACGCGCTGGCCGACCAGGTTTGGAGTCCCGTAGTGACACGCTGGGATCCGTCCATGGCGCGCCTAGAAAGCATCGTCGCGGCTCGGGCTGGCGTGCTGGCCATTCACGTAGCCGAGCAGCAGGAAAGCCCCGCCAGCCTCATGGAAGCCGGTATGCTGGCCTACGGCGGTATGCTGCGTGGCCAGGATGTTATTATCTGTATGAACGAACGAGTGGGCAGCACCTCCATGCCGCGCTATCTGGCCCGGCTAGCGCTCAAAACCGCCAACAACATGCACCAGGTGTGCATTCTAGCGCCGACCGTTGCGGAGCTGGCTCACCAAGCCTGCGCCGCCCTACAGCGCCGTTTGGCGCCGGCCGAATTAGCACCGAGCCACCGCGCAGCGGAGCGCATTTCCGAGCAGCCCGCGGCGCTTGCGCCGCAGATTTATTTGTCCGGCACCGCCGGCTCATCTCGGCCGGCGTGGCTGGATACTGTCAGGGATATGCTGACTGGTTCCGATATAACGGTCAACGACAGCTACCTCCCACACGGCTGGGATGAGCAAACCGCTGCCGCCGAACTGACGCATAAATGCGGTGACGCCGTCCAGCTCATTGCCATTACTGGGGAAACCGACAGCCTGGGCGCCCTGGCGGAACTCGGCCCGCGCTTGCTGTATGCGCACTTGGCCGGCCAATCAGTCGGCATTTATCTGGAGATGCACGGCAGCGACGAAAAGTCGGCGACCAACCGCACCCGTCGCCTAGCGTTTGAACACTTGGACCGTTTGCGTGAGGATTTCCCAGCGCTGCCTGTGCACGTCGCCAGCAGTTTGAGCGACTTGGCCAGTTTTGGCCTCCGTGAGCTGCGTGCCCATGCAGCAGGCGAGCGCTAGTGCCTAGGCTTGAACCGCATAATATGATATAGTATGCGCATGTCTACATCATCTGCAGTTACTAGTCGCTTCCAAGAACTAAGCGAACGCCTCCAGCAACATGAACAACAACTGCCCGCCAGGCAAACCAGGGACATTGCCCGCTTGTGGGGTATAGATAAGCACTGGGTCCGTTATCTTGGCCTGGGCAAAATGATTAACACCGGCGGCACGCCGTTTGCCCTGTACCTTCGCGGCCGAGCCGAGGCCGATGGTATCGCCGGCCACGAGCTGCACGTCGAATGCCTATCAGCGCCGGAATCAGACTTTTGGCAACGCTGCTACCCACTCGGTCACGTAAGCATACGCATGTGGACCCCGGACAAATTTGACGTCTCAGCCCACAGTTTTGATAACGAAATCGGGGTGCCACGGCCACCATTGGAGACGCTGCTAGCGCCGCTCGGCTCATGGGCAGTGGATGGGGCACGGACTGATCTCGCTACCAAAGCTCGATCTCTCGCCAGAGCAGTGGCTGGCGAGACTTCGAATATTGAATTCTCCCAAACCATTGTCGACCCCACCGATGAAGGGCTGGCGGCCATTCGTGAGCTGTGCAGCACGGCCGATAGCGACCTGTATTTCACGTTCGGACCTGGCAACGGCCTGGCAACACGCACTATACCCACAGCACCGCTGGTTGTCGCCTAAAGGTACGAGGCGCTACAATGGTGGCATGCCACCAACCGGACGACAAAGCCGAGCGCGCTCGCCACACTACCGCGACGACACTACCGACGGACTACCGCCGGATGTACGCGATTACCTGGACGCGCATTTCTTGCGTCGGCTACCATTCTTAGACGTCGCCCATCCCAAGCTGCTGATTGTCTTCTCCGCTGGCAACGGCGTGGGCAAGACCAGCTTGTCCAAACGCATACAGCGGGATTTGCAGGCGCTGGTGCTCGAGAATGACGCCATTAAAACCTGTTTACTCCAGTGGAATTCTGGCATTAGCAGGGAAGACCTCAACACTCTCACCTGGCGTTACAGCATGGATCTGTATGCACGGCTGGGCGAGCTTACCCCAAATGGGCTACTGGTGCGCGACGGCGTTATTGATTGGTACTACGAACGAATTCTGCCAATATTTGAGCAGCAGGGCTATTCGGTATTTATCGTTGGCTACGACGTGTCACGCGGCAAACGTATCGAATTGCTACAAAAGCGCGGCAACAAAGCCACCACCAGCCTGGAGCGCATGCTGACCATTTTTGACGAGCACGAGGTGCATATTGCTCGCTTCCGGGAACAGCACACACCCGATATTATGCTGACCGACGACAATCTCTTTGATTACGACCGAGTTATCACGGCGCTCAAAGATCGCTTGCAGCAGCTTGCAGGGGAGTAGCAGACACCTTGTCGTCTAAGAACGCTCGCCCGATCTAGCAACAGATTCCTATCCTAACCAAAATATGCTATAATATACCTATGTCAAACGAAATACCTGATCTATCAGAGTATCCTTGGCCTGCAGTACCTGCCGTGACTAACCCAAAGCCCGCGGCGTTTCCACCACGCCAGCCAAAAGGCACCTTAGGCGCTGTGCTGCTGTACGATACGCTGGCGCAGTTGGCAAATCCTGAGATCGAGAGACCGCAAACAGAATACATAGAAACAAAAAACATTGTTCAGGAGGTGTCTTACGAGAGCGGCCCCGTGACCCTCTATATGCGTCAGCAGCAGGTGCGCGAGCAAATTGCCCGCGGCGAGATGCCGCCGCTTAGTAACGGCTTCCGCTTTGTAATCGACCGCCGGCCCGCTGGCCAAGAGGCCAACTACATCCCAGCCCGCGAATTCACCAAGTACTTCAGCCAAGGCCTTATCCCGATTGCCGACGCTGACCACGAACAGCACGATCACGATCTCGGCCACGTCACCAGTTACCAAGACATGTTTCGGTATAGCCGGTTTGCTGTCGCCGTGCGTACCGCGGCTGGCAACGCGCTGGCATCCGACGATCTCTGCGGGCAGTTTACTGACGCCATAGATAAATTGGGCGATGAGATGCGTAACTTGGAGTCTTACCGCGCGCAGCATGCGGGGAAGATGTTTGTGGGCGATATCTTGGGGGCACAGCGCCACTTGCGCCAGCTCGCCTTCCTGGCTACCGGTAGCTTTACCGCGTCGCGTGAGCTCTACGACCAGCTCAGCCGCGATCTGGGTGTGAGCGACAGCGCGCTGCGCTACGCCGACCAACATGACCGCAACCAGCAAAGACTCTCTCAGTTTGAAGCGACTTTCCCAAACGAAACCGGCGAGCCCCACGGGCGGCGCGTACGGTACTTTGACTTGACAGTCGACCTCGCGGACTTCCGGACCAACCAATAAACAACGCTGGCGCGCTATACTAGCACTATGGCGCGCATCTTAGTTTTTGGCGGCAGTTTTAGCCCGCCCACCTTGGCGCACGAAGCAATTATCGGCGGCTGCCTGGCGCTGCCGGGCTTTGCTGAGCTGTGGGTGATGCCGTCGGCCGATCGCACCGACAAGCAAATCGGCGTGAGCGGCCAGCACCGCCTGGCGATGCTGGAAGCGGTCCAGCGCGAGATTTTCCATAGCGACCCGCGCCTGCGTATCTCTGATTTTGAACTCCAGCTGCCGGCACCCAGCGCCACCGCCCGCACCGTAGCCGCCCTGGAGACAACCTATCCAGCGCACGAGTTCTGGTTTGTATTTGGCACCGATTCTTACTACGATATGCCGCATTGGCCAGACGGCGCGCGTCTGCAAGCGACGCTCAAACTGGTCATTATCAACCGCGGCACCGAGCCGCTGCCCAGCCGGCCCGGCATTAGGCCGCTGCGTATCAACGGCATGACCGCCATTTCCTCCACGCAGACGCGCCAGGTATTACAAGCTGGTGCAGACAGCGATACATTACTCAGTCAGCCCGTCCAGGCCTACATTCACGCCCACCAGCTCTATCATGTGGCGTGACTTTAGCAATTAGTGTGATAATATGATTTTCTATGCGCATCGTTCGTTATTCGGCCTTAGAAATGTTCGGCATGCCGATTGATAAAAGTGAGTACGGCGCCGATCCAGAACGGCTGCGCCAGCTTATGGAGGTCTATTCTATAGAACCAACCGAGGTGCCGGTGGACACTCGGGATATTACGCCATATTACTGGCGGCGGCCATTATTCCGCTATTTTATGTCCAGAACTGTCGCCGATGGGCCGGTGGTCATGGATATGATGCCCGTGCAAGCCGACTCAGCCGCGCTCGAGGTCGCGACGCCCGTTCCCAATGTCACGATCATCGGCGAAACGGCTGTGCGGTCGTACGCCATTCCCCGGGACATACCCGGCATCGCCATCGTTGGCCCCGGCCCGCGCTTCCGCGAACAGCTCTGTGTGCACGAACTGATCGTCTATCGCCCGGATTCGTAGCGGTTCCGTCTCAGCCCTACAGCGCTATCCTCAGATAGCTCCATGGGGGTGAGACGGAGAGGCAGCATGGGTGTTGTATCGCTTACGCGACACAGCTCATGTGCCTCTCCGTGAGAGGTTTCGGTGGCCTATTCCCGGGACGGGAATCCTCTCAGGGCCACTAGTTGTTTAGCCGGATCACCAGCGCCAGTAGGTCTTGCGACTCTGGGGATACGGCCTGCAGACCTTGGCCTTGGTCCACTGGAAGGCCAGCGCCAGCGAGCGCTTGCTCGCCGGAGCAGTGGTCGTGCCAGCGGTGGCCAGGGCGCCCAGGCGGGCGGCGACGGCCAGGGCCTCGTTGCGGCGATCCTCTTGCTTGCGCTCGCTGCGACTGGTCTGGATGTCGGCCAGCTTGCTCGTGCCACGGAGCTTGGTAACTCCGAGGCTCCCCAGGCCGACGACCACAAAGGCCAGTATGGCCACGATCGCCAGCGTGAACAGCGTGACGTCGACGTAGGTGAACGTCTGCCAGAAGCCCCACCCGATGACCGGGTAGGTCTGGCGGCTGTTGCCGTGATGCTCCGGGATGGAGCTGATCCCGAAGACGATGATCGGCAGGCCGATCAAGGTGAGCGGGTTCAACAACCACAGCGGGAACCGGCGCAGGTCGGTCTTGCCGCGGGCGTCAGTACGCCACACGGACTCCGACCGACCCCACGGGGCTTCGTCCCAGTTGAAGGGATTGAAGCCCTTCCACGGGATGTTGCGCCGACCAACCGCCAGGCTGGCCAGGAACACCACCGACCGGAGGATCATGCCGAAGGTGCAGGCCAGGAATGCTCCCACCAGGCTAACGGTCAACCGCCAGCGCTTGTTGCACTGGTCGAAACCGCGCGTGGTGTAGAACTTGCCGATCATCCAGCGCGTGAAGCGGCTGGGCTCAGCGGCGAAGTTCTCCGCAGCGACGTCGTGCATGATCGCCGTGTTGCTGGCCTCGATGTACGGCACGTAGAAACCGTGCTCGTACTCCGAGTCGCTCAGGTCGAGACCCATCGCGTTCCGGTAGCCGAACTGGCCACCGGCCTCGAAGAAATCCTTGTCCCTACGACCGCGGTGGAGCCGGTGCACGACTTCGCCGTTCACCATATCCACGACGATCGCTCGGATCTCGTTGGATCCCGGCGTCGAGCAGCTGATGTACTGGACACCGCGGTCGAGTGGCACCAAGTAGGACTTGGTCTCGTACCAGCGGTTGGAACCGATGTCCAGCTGATCAGTGTCTTCGCCTTCCGCCTGGTACTCGCTCCGCACGGCGATAGCCAAATAGGGCTTGGCCATGCCGTAGGTGGCGATCTGGGCGGCGAGCAGCGAGCTCGGCGTCCAGGTCAGGCGAACGACCGACTGGCCGTTGTCCGCGGCGTGGAGCTGCAGCAACGGCGCATGCGCCGTCGCCGTGCCGCTTGCAAATGTGCCTTCCGACACAGAAACCACCTCCAAGTGGTCCTCATAACATAGTGACTGCTGTCACCTATACTTTTATATCACAACTGCAGCTTATCCGCAACATGATTACCCCTGTTAAGCGGCAGCTGGCGTAGCTTGGATGATCGTGCCCGGCTGCAGAGTAACCTCCGGCACAGCTGGTACGTGCAGATGCACAACAGTGCCGCGGCCAAGCTCGGAATCGAGCGAGATGGTGCCGCCCAGATAGGTCATAATCAAGTTATCGAGGTACAGGCTAAAGCCCATGCCCTCGTGGGTGAACACCTCGGCGCCTTCGGCGCGCGAGAACGGCTGGAAGAGCAAGGCCATTTTTTCGGCGGGGATGCCGCTGCCGGTGTCGGTCACGGTTATGTCTTCGCCGCTGGCCGTGGCTTGGGAATCGACGCGAATCACGCTGTTGTCTTTGCTGTAGGCAACGGCGTTATCCAGCAGGCTGCGCAGCACAAAGGCTAGTAATTCCGGGTTCGTAGTGGTGTAGGCGACGTCTTCGCTGGCTTCAATTTTGATGCCACGCTTGCTGGCCGTATCGGAGAGGGTTTGCAGCGCCCGGGCGAGCAGCTCGCTCAGCTTGACCGTTTGCGGCGGTTCGCTGGCGTGTCCGCCGCGCAGCTGGGAGGCAGCGGCTAGCTTGGTTAGCAAATCGTGGAAACGCGTTTGGCCGTTCACGATAAAGTCACGCGCTTGGCTCGGCGGCAGGCTGGCGATCAGTTGGTCTAGTTGGGCAATATCCGCCCCGAGCGCGCTGGTGGCGCTACCAAGCAGCTCGTCGCGGGCGCGGACAGTCGACTGCTCATCGGTGGTGATAACCTGCAAATCGCGCCGTTCGCGGCGGCGCAGCTGCAGCCGCCGGAACACTTGGTAGGTGGTCAGCACCATAAAGGCGTACAGAATGACCTGAATGACCACGTTCAGCTGCGACAGGTTCAAATTTTGGGCGCCACGTACGATCAAATCAAACGGCACAATAATGACGGCGATTAAAATCAACGGGATAATCAGGCCGGGCTGGCGCCAGATTGCGGCACTCGGGGCCCCCGGCGCCTCGCCACCCGCTGTAACGTTGGCTTCGGCAGCGAGGCGCGTTTGACCGAGCAATTGCTCAACCGAAACACGCAGATGTTCGGCTACAGTTTTCATACTGGCCGCAATTGGGCCGGATGCTTTCGGGTCGATCATGTCGATGCCGCCCAGCAGAATGGTCAGCGGCGTGCGGAAGTAGTGAGCAATGAGTTCCATAAGCGTGGTCTTGGCCTCGGCCGCCGTGCGCTCGCGCGCCACAAAGGCCTGCAGCTCGCGGTAGCCTTTCAGTTCTCGCCAGGTTTGGAGCAGCAGCAACGCCACATTGGCGCCAAGCAGCACCAGCAAAATGTACGGGAAGCTGTAGACCACTGGCTTGGGCAAATTAGCGACAAATTTCTTGGCGCTGGTATACACCTTCTGCAGCACACTGGCACTACTGGCTGATTTTGGCGGCGTTGGGCTGGGCTGCGGCGCCGATTGCACCGTCACATGGAACTCCTGGGTGGCCGTGGCGCCGGTTCCATCGGTGACCACTATCTTCACGTCGTTACCGGGATGCTGTTGCGGGTCCCAAAACCAGCGCGCCGTGCCGGTTTCGTCTGGCGTGACACTCTGTATCAACTGGCCGTTGATATAAAAATCCGCGGTAGTAAACGACGAGCCGGCGCCGTTCAGCGGCGTGACCACAATGGTGTAGCCGTCGGACGGGATACTCTGACCTTCCACCAAGTTCACAGAGATCTGCAGGCCCGACGGGGTAGTGGTTTGGGTGGAAGTCGGTGCCGCGCAGCCCTTATACGAACAGCTGCCGTACGCGCCCACGCCGTAAGGTGTGGCCGCGGCCATGTGTGGCAGCGCAAACACTACCAGCAAGCTGCCGGCTAAAGTCAGCAGACTGCGCTTAAGAAAACCAAGGGTAGGCATTAGCACCATTATACTGCCGCGCGTCCGTTGTCGGAATGCATAAACAAACAAAAACCGGGCAGCGGCCCGGCGTCCATACGATGATGAGATGTAACAGAGTGGTTTTGCCGAAGGTGGGCGCCGTGTCGATAGGCGCCCACCGGGCAAGGCTGCGACTGCTCACGCAGCGGCGGCCGTGAGGTGGTGGCGCTTGGCACACTGGACCACCGGGCCGATGGCGGCTGCGCCGATGGTGGCCACGGTGAGCAACTCAGCCATGGTCGCCCAGGCCGAGCTCCGGTAGAGCACCGTTTCCAGCTCAAAGGCACAGGCCAATTGACTGATCGCGGCCGGGCCGTACCACAGCCATGCCTGCAGCCAGTAGCCAGCCTGGTGGGCGAACCAGAAGCCAAGCCCGCAAGCCACGAGGGTGATCGGGATGAAGGCCGTCAGGAAACCGTCCGGCAGCGGCATGGCCTGGGTCGGGCTGGTGATGGCCCGGTAATTACGCACATGGTAGGCGTAATTGGCTAGGTCGACACCGTTGCCGAGCAGCATGAGCCCAGCACCCAGGCACAAAAACACCACCTGGGACTTACGGTACTCGAGGAAGCTGTACGCTCCCGCGAGCAAAGTGCCAATCCCCAGCATGGTGCTGAGAAAGGCGGGCGCGAAATACATCGCTTCTCCCTGGGTAGGCAGCAGACGTCGCGTCTGCTACACGATGTGGCAAGACCACTCTGTTACTGCTAATGTTCAGCCGAAGCAAAACATCTGTTATTATACAACAAAACGCCAACGGGCACAATCTTCACCCTCATTGCAAAGGGCGGGCAACTGGGTAACTAACTGGCCTCGCCGAAAGCGGGCGGGGCAAGAAACGGAACTTTCTGCCCCTACGCGTCTCTGGCGCACCGCTGGTAACAATATGTAGCACGTTAATGCGGCGCAGATAGTCTGAGGCGGCTACCCGCCGGCGTGCCGTGTGCTGTACTTCGCCAATGTTGATGGGCGTTTCGGTGTCTATCCAGGGCATAAGCACGCGGGCGCCGCGTGGATCATCAAACACGCCGAGCGCTGCCACCGAAAAGATATAACCGGCATATTTCTCGGGTATCACGCCCCAGCGCAGCTGATTCATATAATGACGTTTGCCATCCTTGGCGATAATAACTGGCGTGTCGACGCCGAAGGCCGGCGACGTAGTGGTTTGCCGCACGGGGAGCGGCTGCGCTCGCAGCTCGTCCAAAGAGTAGTCCGTGGCTACATGCTCGCCGAGCAGCCGCTCTTGGCGAAACAGCACCACTGTGCCCGGCCGGTGGTCGCCGGGGTTAAAGGTATCGCCGGCGTAAAACGTGTGCAGCGGCACTAGCTCTCGGCCGCGCACACCGGCACGCATGGCTTGCTCAGCAAACCGGCGTTCTTCGCGGGAAGGGAAATGCGCGAGGGTCGTCTCCTCTGTTGGCCCTACGCCAAGCGTGTGCCCACCCCAGTAATCGGGATTAAGATAGGGAGCAATGTCTATGCCTACTTCACGTGTCATACAGATAGTTTTATAACACGCCTTGGTTATAAGGACAAAAGTATTGCTGATCTGCTACAAAAATGGTAGAATATGGCCACTTTGCCAGATATTCTGGCCAAAGTACTTTGACAAGCGAGTACAACCACAAGATGGGAAGCGAGCGCGTGAAGGCGCGCGCTGGCTCCTCATCTTGTGTGTTGGTGCAAAAGAGAGCACAGCTTCGTGTGGCGAAAGCTATACGAAGTAACACCCTGGCCTAAACAGCCAGAGCAGAGTCGTGCTAGAGATGAGGCAGGAAAGGAATGTCCGTCATGGACAAGGATCTGGAACTGCACGGCGGGCCCGAGACCGTCACCGTCGAGCGCGTCGTCCCCTACGAGGTCAGCGTGACCGACGGCGACGTCATCGACGCCACCGTGGTCGAGGACCCGAACCGCGCCCTCCTGGAGGCCAACGCGGACGTCATCCGCCGCTTCGTCGTGGACTACATCCTCGACACCGGCGTCGGTGTCCAGCTCATCGAGCAGGCCGCCAAGACGCTGTTCGGCCAGTACGTGGCCGAGGGCGGCACCGTGTCCGACGACTCCACGCCGGCGGAGATCATCCGCAAGGCGATGAACGACATCGTTCGGGTGACGGTGGTCCTCTTCAGCGTCGACATCGACTACTCCCTCGACGGAGTGATCGGCGGGGCGGTGTCGCTGGAGCTCCTGGTGCGCTACGCGCGCCTGGTGCACGGCGCCAACCCCAACGTCATCCCGGCCGACGTCATCCCGTCGGACGAGCTCGTCAACGCGGCGCTCGCCCTGTTCCACGCGGGCAAGGCGGCCGGCAAGTACGGCTTCGAGGACGACGAGGACGACGATGACGACGAGGGCAGCGGCGTCATGGATGTCTTCGAGCGCTGACCTCGGGTCCGGATCACCACAAACTGGGCGTGGCACATCAAGCTACCCGTGCCACGCCCAGTGCGTGATCCACCCCACCTTCCTCATCTCTCTCCGCACCACTCGCTTGTCGCTCCACCCCCTGATTATTGATATGCGACCGGCCCGCGCGGCCGGTTTTTGTTTGCTCAATAAACTATAGCCGCGGCAGGCCGTAGACCAGTTCGTGCGCTTCGTCCATCAGGTCGTCCAGGGAATGGGCGATCTGGCGGCGCAGCTTGCCAAACAGCAGGCGCGGCTCGCTACTGTGCAGACGGGCCATATCGATGCGCCGCCCAATCAGCAGCGGCCGGCGAGTGGTTACCAGCTTGAGGTCGCCCGCCCGGAGCGCCTCACGCACCAACCCATATGGCAAGGCGGCCGTGCCTTTCTGCTGCTGCAGCAGCCGCAGCATGCTATGCGGACTGGCCGAATAGCCAATTGGCTGCGTCTGGAGTCCGCGGCGTTTGAGCGTATCGGCCACTAATTGATAGGTAGCCGAGGCTTGGTCGTAGGCTATAAATTTCGGGAGCAGGTCGGCATCCTGGATAGTCGCTTGCGGATGCGCCACCAGCACCAGCGGCTCGGTCGCCACGTGCCGCAGCTTGAACGGGCTGTGTAGGGTGCGCGGCTGCTCAGTTACAAAAGCGACGTCTAGCTCTTCTTTTTCTAGGGCGCGGAGCAGCAGGCGGGAGTTATCGACCACGGTCGACAGCTGCAACGTGTCGTCGATATCGCTCAAATTGATTTTAGAGGCAAAAACCACGTCCGCCACGCTGTCGATCATGCCTACCGCCAGCGTGGTTCGCTCGCTGGCCAGCGACGCTAGTCGCGCGCGCAAGTTGGCCGTACTGGCCAGCAGCGCCTTGGCCGCGGTGTAAGCCAGTTTGCCCGCTGGGGTGAGTTGTAAGCTGCGCGAGCCGCGCACCAACAATTTGACATGCAACTCCTGCTCCAACTTGCTAATCGCCGCAGATAGTGCCGGCTGCGACACGCTCAGCTGTCCAGCCGCCTTGGTATAACTGCCGGCGTCCACCAAAAACGCAAACTTCCGTAACCGCTCTTCCATAACTAGTAATTATACACAGGCTGCGTTATATCCATTTACATTATGAACGTCTATCAATAAAATTAATAAGAACTATAAGGAGGGTTTATGGTTAGTAAGGGTAAAATTAAGGTTGCGATTGTGGGCGTCGGCAACTGCGCGTCGTCGCTAGTGCAGGGCATCGAATATTACAAAAACGCCAAGGACGACGAGTTTGTGCCAGGCGTGATGCACGTAAATTTTGGCGGGTATCACATCCGCGACATCGAAGTAGTGGCCGCTTTTGACGTCAACACCAACAAGGTGGGCAAAGACGTGGCCGAAGCCATTTATGCCGCGCCAAACAACACCGCGGTGTTTGCCAAGGTGCCAAAGCTGGGCGTTAAAGTGTCGCGCGGCCCAGAGCTGGATGGCGTTAACATGTACACCGCGCCGGTGGTGCCGGTAGATAAAAAGGCCAAGCCAGTCGACGTAGTCAAGGTACTCAAACAGAGCGGGGCAGAGGTGGTCATCAACTACCTGCCGGTCGGCTCGCAGCAAGCCACCGAGTTTTACGCCCAGGCGGCCATCGACGCCGGCTGCGGCTTTGTCAACTGCATCCCGGTGTTCATCGCCTCCGACCCGAAGTGGGCCAAGAGGTTTGAGACAGCCGGGCTGCCAGTGATTGGCGACGACATCAAAGCCCAAGTGGGCGCCACCATCGTCCACCGCACGCTGGTCAACCTGTTCTTGGACCGCGGCATGAAAATTGAGCGCACTTACCAGCTAAACACCGGCGGCAACACCGACTTTTTGAACATGTTGGAGCGCGAGCGGCTCACCCACAAAAAAATTTCTAAAACCGAGGCGGTACGCTCTCAGATTGAGGCCCGCGGCCAAACCATCGCCGACGACGACATCCACGTCGGCCCGTCGGACTTTGTGCCGTGGCAAAAAGACAACAAGATTTGCTTCCTGCGCATCGAGAGCCGCCACTTTGGCGACGTGCCGATGAACTTGGAGCTGCGTTTGAGCGTGGAGGATTCGCCTAACTCCGCGGGCGTGGCCATCGACTCCATCCGCTGCCTGAAGCTGGCGCTAGATAACGGGCTAAAGGGCGCGATCATCGAACCGGCCGCCTACTTCCAAAAACATCCGCCAAAACAGATCGAAGATCGGCAGGCACGGGAGCTGGTGGAGGAGTATATCCGAAACTTCAGCTAATCACACATCTATTCTCTTAGCTGCTGTAACCAAGCAGCCGTTGGTATACTAATAAAGTATGCGTGCTGTCCTTCCGTCCGTTCTGCAGAAATTTGAGCACAATCAAGTGTTTACGGAACAAGAGGCTTGGATGCTGTTTCGCCTGAGCGCCTACGCCGAAGCCGGCGGTTGGACACTTTTACTACTCGGCATGTTTCTGAAGCAGTTTGTGCTGCACGGCAATAACGGGCCGGTGCTGATCGCCGGGCAGCTCCACGGCATGCTGTTCCTTGGTTACATGCTGGCGGCGCTCGGGCTGTACCCAAATTTACGCTGGTCGCGCGGGCGAGCATTTGTGGCGCTGCTGGCCAGCGTGCCGCCGTATGGATCGCTGCTGTTCGAGCAGTGGGCGGCCCACCAGCGGCGCACCTCCGAACTGCGCGTTTACCGCCGCGTCTGGCTGCTGACGCTCCTGACACGCCAACCTGCTATACTACAGCGGTGAATGCGACAGTTATTAGCACCGGCAAATGGGCTTGGACCGACAACTTGTCGTGGGAGCTGCTGCAAACCAACGAGCTGCCGCCAGCCGAACTGTGCACCGCCGTCCTGTGCGTGGCTATCAGCGATGGCAAGGTTATTTTAGCTCAGGGCACGCGCGGCTGGGGCGTGCTAGGCGGTCACATTGAAGCTAACGAAACGTTGGAGCAAACGCTGCACCGCGAACTTATGGAAGAAGGCGGCTACCAGGCCGAAACCTGGCAACCCTTTGCCGTGCGCAAGGTCACTGCCAAGCAGCCACAGCCCCACCAGCGGCCGGGCCAAACCTATCCGTTCCCGGTAAGCTATTTGGTCTACTATCTGGCCACCACCAATAGGCCGCTGGTGCCGCACACCGCGGTGGACGAGATTATCACCAGCCGAGCGTTTGGTATCGACGAGATTGCGGCGCTGCATTCCAGCGACGAAGACGTGATTCGCCTGGGCTGGCAAATCTATCAAGCCGCCGCAACCAGCTAAACGGCCAATTTCTTGAATGCGTCAGCCAGATTATCGAGCGGCGCTTCGGTCTGTTCGCCAGTAGCCATAGATTTAATAACAGCCACGTTCTTCTCGACCTCTTGCGGGCCCACGACCACCACATAGGGAATGCCCTGGCGATTGGCAAAACTGAGCTGCTTCGCAAGTTTAGTCGTTTCGTAATACACTTCGGTCGGAATACCGGCACGGCGTAGCTGCTCGGCGAGGCCAAGGTAGCGCTTGGCTTCCTCGGCGGCAAAATTGGTGATGAGCACTTGGGTGTTGGTGCGCGCTTCCTTGAGTAAATTGAGTTTTTTGAGGCCGTCGTACAGGCGGTCTACGCCAATCGAGGTGCCTACAGCCGGCAAGTCCGGCCCGCCCATCAGGCCAACCAGTTTATCGTAGCGACCGCCGCTGCAAACGCTGCCAAGTTCGGGCGCGCCTTTCAGCTGTGTTTCGTAAATAATGCCGGTGTAGTAGTCCAGGCCGCGGGCGATGGTCGGGTCGAACGCTACTTTGTCGCCCTCGTAGCCAGCGGCTTCTACCAGCCCAAAGACCTGTTCTAGGTTGCCGATACCCTCAGCTGCAGCGTCTGATTCGCCGAGCAGCGCCCGAATCCGCTCCAGGCGCTCCAGCGAGCTGCCCGCGGTCGACAGATAATCACGTACTAACGCCGCCGCGTCAGCGTTGTAGTTGGCGGTAATTTCTTGGAGCACAGCGTCGACGCCCACTTTTTCGACTTTGTCGATGATACCGATAAACCGCCGGCGGGCCAATTCTTCCTGCACGCCGGCTTTGTCGACCAGCGCGTCCAGGATGCGGCGATTGTTGACGCGCACCAGGGCGTCAGCGCCGAGCGTTTGTATGGTGTCGGACATCATGCAGACAATTTCGGCGTCGGCCAGCGGGCTGCTGGCGCCCACAATGTCGGCGTCGAACTGAGTAAATTCGCGGTAGCGACCAGCCTGCGGACTTTCGCCGCGCCAGACTTCGCCCACGGCGTAACGTTTGTAGGGGTGCGGCAGCTCACCGTTGTGCTGGGCCACAATCCGGGCCAGCGGCACAGTCAAATCATAACGCAGCGCCACGTCGCGCTCGCCGTTATCCTTAAACTTATACATCAGCTTGTCGCCTTCTTCGCCGTACTTGCCGGTGAGCGTCGCCAGGCGTTCAATGGCCGGCGTTTTGAGCGGCGTGAAGCCGTAGCGCTCGTAGACGCCTTCGATGGTCGCCAGCATGGCTTTGCGCGGAATCATTTGTTCCGCCAGCATGTCGCGAAAACCGGACAGGGGGCCTGTTTCTGCCATAGTGATAACTCCTTGGCTACAGTGTAGCAAGAAACGTCCCAGTTTGCACCGTCCTGCGTCGGCAGCGTACACTAAGAAGACACCTAAAGGAGGTACTATGGGCCGAGTTATTCACTTTGAAATCAGCGCCGACGACGTCGAGCGCGCCAAAAAGTTCTACGAGATCTTCGGTTGGAAGATAGAAGACGCCCACATGCCCGGCGGCGAGTACTGGCTGGCCAAAACCGGCAGCGGCGACGGCATCGACGGCGCAATTATGCCGCGCAGCTACAACACCCAAGCTATCATTAACACCATAGAGGTTGACAACCTAGACGAGATGATCGAGAAAGTCAAAGCCGCCGGCGGCAAAATCACCCGCGACAAAGACACCATCCCGGGCGTCGGCGACTTTGTCTACGGTGAAGACAGCGAAGGCAACGTCTTCGGCATGTTGCAACCTAAAGCCTAACGTTCGGCATGTCTGCTCGGGAAGGGCCGACCGTGATATGATAATGTTATGAATAAGCGTCTTCCTAAAAAGATCCTCACCGCTCGCCAAAAAAGCGAGCTGACTGCCGGCGTCAAGAAAACGGTTAAGCAGTATAAGAAAACGCTTCAGCTCCTCGCAAAAACATGACAATCCGCCCCCTAGCTCTTGTCGAGGCCGAGTATATTGCTCACGCACTCGCAGTTGAGCTAATGAATTCAGACAGCGAGCCAATCCCACCGTTCAACACTCGCTACCCCGGTAAGTTGGAAAGCTCACTGGCTCAACCATTTCAAACTTTTGACGGTAAGTTTCTATATAGAACCTTCGCCGAAAAGGCAGCGGTGCTGTTTTATCTCATTACCAAGAATCACTGTTTTACTAACGGCAATAAGCGAATGGCTGTCACCCTCACCACCTTGTTCTTCTTCGTTAACAAGCGCTGGATTGACGTAACGCCACTAGGTCTTTACGAAATCGCCCGTGTAGTAGCTGAAAGCAGGCCTGAGCAGAGAGATACAGTACATACTATACTGCTCGTTTTCTTTAGAGATCACCAGGTAGCTCTTAATTAATAACTGTTAAGGGGACTGCGGTTGGTTTGGTGGTGGGCCTTGGTGCTGCTGGCCACCTTGCGCACCTTGCTGGCTGCCGGCTTGCAGGCCGGGCGGCTGGATGGCGGTGCTCCTAAAACAGCTGACCGAGTAGGGGAAATCTTGGGTCATTACATAGTGGTATATCGTTACACTCTTGCCATCTAGAATAATCTGGCTGGTGAGGCCGTGGCATTCGTCCAGATCGGCCGTCGTTAAGATACTGCTGGTACTGACTTGCGGGCCAGTGATCGGGAAGCCGTCCAGCGCAAAGCCAATCACCGTGTGCACGCTGATATCTTTAATGCAGCTGCTGAGCGTGTGGTAGTGATACTCGCCCTGACTCTCGGGGTGGCCGCTGCAGGCGTCTTGGACTTCCCACGCCCCAGCGTCGCGGCCGGCGGCGTCAAAGGCATTAAACAACGCCACGCCGGTCAGCATCACGCCGGATTGGCCACCCATGCACTGCGGGCTGCCATAGGTTGGCGCGGCGTTCAAGGCGTAGCTGAGCGCTTGGCTTTTAATGGTGTTCGGGTTTTTGTCGTACGCATACGCTGGGTCGCTGCTGGTGATCGGGAAGATGCCGGTCGGATGCGTGGGCAGATCGTTGGTTACAATCGTGCGCGTAGCGCCACTCACCGTATTACTAAAGCTGGCTTGCCACATACTGCTACCTTGCACGTGAGTCTTCTTGTTTAGATCATACTCGGTGTTGTTACTAGTGAACCACGGGCCGCGAACGCTGGCACCACCTTGGCCGGAGCTGAGCGCACCAACGTAGGTGCTACAGGCATATATGGAGCCTTGCTTGGCGCCGCTGGAAGAATAGTGGCTATCGCCGACGGGCAAGATGCCGCTGGCGTACTTGTTACCGTAGCTTTTGGCAGTGTCGAGTTGCAGACCCTGGGCGCTTGACACCGGTGTTTGCTGCGACGCGGCACCCGCCGCGGACTTTGTAGGCACCGCCGACTGCGCTGCCGGCACCGCGCTCTGACGATGAGTTAGCAGCCAAAATGCAGTGCCGGCAGCGGCCGCCACCAGCACGAGCACGCCAGCAATAACCAGCCACTTAGCAGGCTGGTGTTGGCTCGGCGGCAGGGGCGGCAAGCGGTAGCCATCGCTTGGGCCTGAGGTTTGCGGCGCAACTGCCGGCTGTGGCGGTGTGTCCGGAGCGGCCGTTGGTGGCGTTACGTCAGATTCGTCCATACTGTTCCCCCTCTTCCACACGCACGAGCATCATGGCGGTCAGCACCGCCGCATGGACAACGGTCGCCAGGCACAGTTTAAAAATCGCTACACCGGGGCTCCCGCCCACTGTAATTAAGCTCAGTAAGTACACGAAAAAGCCCACGCCCATGAGGCGCACCATCAGTTCAGCTTTGTGTTTCAGCAGCCGCCGCCAAGGCACCCGCCAAAAGTATAGATACAAAAAGGCGGCGTGCAGCACCAGAAGCCCGCCCGCGAACAGCGCCGCCGGCACCTCCCAGCGATAATAGAGCAGGGGCGCCAGCAGCACCGTGGCCGTCACGAGCGCAACCAATTTTCGCCAGAATAAAGCCGGATCAAGCAGGCGGAACGTCATAGTTCTTCTCTGATAATAGCACATGGCGGCAGCGGCTACGGCGGCTCGCTGTCGAGGCCTCCAAAAGTGTTGTCGGCTCTGCCGGTTACGGCATTTTTGGAGTGGCAGCGAGCCGCCGGAGGCTAGATATATGTTTATAACCATAAGCAGAATGGTGAAAAAGTTTACTTCATCGTCATGGTCGAGCGCGCAGAATGAAAGTACAACTAAGGAGGGGGAGAGTATGTTAGGCATACACAAAGTAAGCCCGACGCTGCGTGCGGTGGGTGTCATGAGTGCTGTGGCGATAATTGCAGGTGGGGTGACCTATGCGGCGCTGACCTCTAACACGGCGGTGCTGGCCGATAGCACCATCGACAGCGCGACCGCCAGCTTAAAGGTCTTTAACTTTAACGACGGCCAATATGAGACGACGGGGCAGGGCTTTCACATTACGGGTCTGGTGCCGGGAACGGGCGTGACCGAGCATTTTTACCTACAGAACGATGGGCAAGTGCCGCTGACGGTGGCCGCGCATGTGCCGACCTTGCCGGGTGTGCCGACTTCGGGCAACTACGGCTTTAGCGGTTTTGACAACCTCAAGATCGACGTAACCGGAGACGGCTGCAGCGACCCGGTACTCCACACCAACATGCTGGCCTTAAACGCTGGCCAGGTGGCTTTGCCCTGCGCCATGCAGCCCGGCGACGCCGGCGATTCTAACAGCGCTGGCCACGCTGGCAACTACACCATTCACTTCGACATCGCACCGGCGGCCATCACTGGTTCGCAGGCCGGCGTCGGCAGCTTCAACATTGAGCTGACCGGCACGCAGTCGTAGGTTGGAGCTTACCCGATGCTCCTGCGCCTGGCGCGTCACAGCTTAAACGCACTTGCCCTTACCGCTGCTCTGGCGGTGGGCTTGAGTGCGGTGTGGCTGCACGCGCACGGCGGACAGCTGCTAAGCGTGCAAACCGGCAGCATGACGCCCATTATCGATAAAGGCGACATGGTGGTCGTAACGCGCGTCCCCGCACGGCAACTAGCCGTCGGGGACGTTGTTACGTACGCCTCACCAACTAATCCGCACAAAACCATAACACACCGGATAATTCGCATTACCAGCCAGCAAATCACCACCAAAGGCGATGCCAACGCCGTGGCCGACCCCACCTTTAACGCCTCGTCGGTTATTGGTCGGGTACGGGCTCATGTCCGCTACGCTGGACGGGCGCTGGATTTTGCTCGTAGGCCCGTAGGGCTACTTATTCTTATATATGTGCCAGCGCTCAGCATTTTATTCTCGGAGATGCGCCGTCTGAGCGCCGCCTATAAAAAAGAGCGGCCGTACTTTGCGCCGGGTATGGAAGCGCGGCTGCGCGCGAGGCGGGCGCCGCCAAACTATCGGGCTATGGCCACGAAAGCTTGCGTGGCGCTAGCGGTAGTTGTATCCTTCGGTCTAGCCCAGCCAGTGCAGGCCGCACTCCATAGCACAGCGATGTTGCCGGGCAATACTATTTTGACCGCCAAGCTTCACAAACAAGGCTGCGATAGCTCCAATACCACAATTACCGTCAATAATTCAACCAGCCAAACCGCCAGCTCTGGAAGCGCTAGCGGACCGTCGGCTACTAGCGGCAGCGCTGCAAATAACAGTAGCACGAGCACCAGCATTACGATAACCAACTGCTAGCCTGATCTAGACGCTGGCGTTGGAACCTTGTATGCTAAGCGTAAGCTCTAAAAACTTATGCGATTGACTCCCCATACCCAAGATAAACTGCGCTACTTAAGCTATCTGTTAATTGCACTGGTAATGGCCGCTAGTGGCGTGCTAGGTTGGCAGCTCGGCAAAAACGCTGGCGCAAGCATCCGTACCGAGCTGAGCGAACGCAGCGAGGGCGCAGCCGCCGCCCTTGACCCGCTGTTGGTCGAACAGTTGAGCGGCACGTCAGCCGACCAAAACGTACCCGTCTACAACACGCTCAAAGCCCAGCTGGCCAACGTCAAAGCCGCCAACCCCGACGCGCGCAGCGTCTACCTGATGGGCAGCCGCGGCGGCCGGTTATTCTTTTTTGTGGATTCCGAGAAACCGACGAGCAGTCAGTACTCACCAGCCGGCGACTGGTACGACGACGGCACCCAGGCCGACCACGCCGTTTTTACCAATGATAAAGCCTTTGTCGAAGGCCCGGCCACCGACGAATACGGCACCTTTTTCTCGGGCCTAGCGCCCATCGACAAGCCTGGCAGCCAACAAGTGCTCACCGTGCTGGGCATCGATTTTGACGCCAGCACCTACACCCGCCGCGTGCTCTACGCCGCGGCTGCGCCAGTGGCGGTGGGCCTAACGCTGAGCATGATCATCGTTATCTTTGAGGTTATTCGCCGGCGTAATTTGCAGCTGCTGGGGCTCCGCTCGGAGCTTGTCTCGGTTGCCTCGCATGAGCTGCGCAATCCCATCACCGGTATCCGCTGGGCCAGCAATAGCCTGCAAAAAATGGTCGCGGACAACCAGCTAGCCATTAAGATGGCCAATGCCATCTATAAAAGCGCGGTCAAATTACAGGCCAGCACCGACGATATCCTGGAACTATCGCACGCCATGAACCAGCGCAAGCTCAACGTCACGCCGGTGGATATGACTCAGCTCATGCAAGAGATCATCGACACCCAAATGCTCAGCGCCCAGCAAAAAGGCGTAGCTATTACGCTCACGCCTAGCTGGCCGCCGCAGCTGCTGATTGACTGCGATGTCGACCAAATCAAACGCGCCATGCACAACGTGGTCAGCAACGCCGTCAAATACACTAAGGCTAACAGCCCGGTCACCATCGCCTACAAAGACGCGGGCAAAATGCACCAAATTTTGGTCAGCGATCAGGGCATTGGCATTCCCGAAGCTGAACAAGCTAAAGTGTGGCGCGGCTTTTACCGGGCCAGCAACGCGGTGGCCAGCGATATTCCCGGCACCGGACTTGGCTTATATCTGGTAAAAGAGGTCTTCCAGCGGCACCGCGGCAGCGTCAGCTTCACCTCTGTCGAGAACCAGGGCACCACGTTTATTCTGAACCTTCCGAAGCACGGCTAGGCGTGTGCGGCGATGATCTTTCGCTGGAGTCACCAGCATGTTACACTGAATACTGTGGTAAAAAACACGCTATTTTATACAGAAGATCTCCAGCCAAAAACATATAATACTTGAGAATGAAGCACCGTAAACCGCCCAAAAACGTCGACGGCTTTGCGCCGCGCAAACGGCCGGAAAATCTCCTTGATTTAAACCGGAGTTTGCAAAGCTATACCTATCAGCCGAACCTGCAGCAGCGCTTAGCCGAGCCTGGCGCCCAGCCGCTCGTGCCCGGCCAGGAAACGCCCAAGCCAAAACGCGAGATTCATTGGAAAAAGATTTTTAAGCGCTCGGCACTGACGCTGCTAGCGCTTTTCTTGCTAACCGGTGGCTGGGTGGGCTGGAAGATTCTGCATAACGAGCTCAAGATCTTTGGCTGGAAGGGGCTCGTCAGCCTGGTGCAATCCACCAAGCTCAAAGGCGAGGACACCGGGCACGTCAACATTCTGCTAGCCGGCAACTCCGCCGACGACCCGGGGCACGACGGCGCCAATCTCACCGACTCCATCATGGTGGTCAGCATCAACACTAGGAACAACACCGCCTTTATGCTCAGCGTACCGCGTGATTTGTATGTCAAAATTCCAAACCACGGCTACGGCAAAATCAACGAAGTCTACGAAGATGGCCAAGCCGACCACTTCAACCAGCCCGGCTACGCCACCGGCGGCATGGGTCTACTAGAAGAAGTGGTAAGCCAAAACCTGGGCATTACTTTGAATTACTACTCGCTCGTGGACTACGCAGCCGTGCGCCAAGCGGTAGACGCCGTTGGCGGCATCACCGTGAACATCCAAAGCGACGACCCGCGCGGCCTCTACGATCCCAGCCCCGACCTCAACAACAATTACAAACCACTCGTCAAACTGCCCAACGGCCCCAATACCCTCAACGGCGTGCAGGCTTTGGGCCTGGCCCGGGCGCGCGGTGATTCGTACTACTCCTACGGCTACGCGCTCAGCGACTTTACGCGCGCTCAAAACCAGCGCCTGATTTTGCTGGCGCTCAAAGACAAAGCTACCAGCCTCTCCACGCTCGCCAATCCCGTCAAGCTGGGTGATTTGTTTGACTCGATAGGCAACAACGTGCACACCGATCTCACGCTTGGCGATGTGAAGCGGCTCTATCAGCTGGCTAAAAACATAAAAGATAGCAGCATTACCTCTGCCGGCCTCAACGATGCGGGTGGCACGAACCTACTAGCCAACTACACCGCCAGCAACGGTGCTAGCGCACTGATTCCGGCCGCTGGCCTGGACGATTACAGCGACATCCAGACGTACGTCGACCAACTACTGACGCCGCCGAGTACCACGAGTAGCGGCGCGTCGACTTCCACTACTAAATCCAGTAGCAGCGGGGCAGGCAGTAGCGGCCACTAGCCGCGTGCAGTACTTCCTGCTGAGCGCAAACTGTTCGCTTAGCGTGCTATAGTAAGCATATGCACCGCTTGTGGCTGTTCACTATGATACCGCTGTTGTTTGCCAGTTCGCCGACAAGCACCAATTACGTGCTCAAGGCCTATGATGTGGGCAGCGGCTCTGGCAGCGGGTCGAGCACCAACTACACTGTGAGCGGAGAAGCTGGCGGCACTAGCGGCACACTCAGCAGCAGCTCGTATGGGCTGCCGGCAGGCGTGAAAGCCTCGACCACCGTGCCAACGCCGCCGGCGCCGACCTTCACCAATGCAGCGAACAACTACGACCGGCTGCACCTCACGCTTAGTGTGAGCGGCTTTGCCTCTGACACAACCTATCTCATCGCTATTAGCAGCGACAACTTCACTACGACCAATTACGTGCAGTTAGACGACACCGTTGGCACGGCGCATGTGCTCGCCAACTATCAAACCTATACCGCCTGGGGCGGCGCCAGTGGATTCTCGGTGCTCGGCCTGAGCCCGGGCACTACCTATAAGGTAAAAGTGGCCGCGTTGCAGGGCAGTGGCACCGGCAGCGGCTTTGGGCCGACGGCTTCGGCCAGCACGGTGCAGCCATCACTAACTTTTGGGCTGTCCACGTCGCTCACTTCCACACCGCCATTTAGCAGTACCTTTACCAGCCTGACGCCAGGCTCGGTAGTAACCGGTGATGCAACGGTGACCGCTACGCTCACCACCAACGCGCTTAACGGTGGGCAGGTGCTGCTCGCCGACCAATTTGGAGGGCTCAAAAGCACGCTCGAAAGTTACACGCTCAGCTCGGCTACCGCCGATTTAACTTCTGCGCGCGGCTACGGCGCCCAGATCACCGCCACCAGCCAAACCAGCGGCGGCCCACTGGTCGGCAGCAGTCCGTATAACGGCAGTGGCAATAACGTTGGCGCCCTAACGACGCTGTTCCAGCCGCTCGCCAGCTTTACAAGCCCGCTGACCGGCGGCAGCCTGACCCTCAAACTGCTCGGCAAGGCCGACATCGCCGTACCAGCAGCGGCCGACTACAGTGACACGCTGGTGTTCGTCGCGGCGCCGCTCTTTTAGCATTTCATGAGTTTTACATCTTTGGTACGAAAAAGGTACTATTTTTGCTTGCATTTGCTGGCAGGCTGCGTGATACTATCTGCAGATACATAAGCGCTAATCATAACTGTTAGCAATAAGGGGATATGCATGAAATTTCAGCGAACTATCTTATCTCGACTCAGAAAGGCGAGTCTTTACTCAGTTCTAGCGCTCGCCATCATGCTCGGGGCAGGTGGGGCCATAGCTGGGAGGGCACATGCGGCAACATTAAGTGAGGTAATGGTCCGGTTTGACCGATTGCAAACCTCGCAACCAACAACTGGAGTAGTTTGCGCCAAGCCAGCTACTACGGCGACCGAAGCCTCAGTACAGGTCGTATTCCCAACTGGTTACACGGTCAACGCTGTAGGCAACTGGACCGTAAGTACGGCCACGACCACAGGCTGGCCAGGTGGTGCAGTAGCATGGCCGAGCATTGCCGCGGCCACGAACGTCACCTCACAGACGGTCACGTTCCCCAGTGGCGACCTGACTGTTGGCACCTTGTACTGCTTTAACTGGAACAGTACTGCCGCGCTAAGCGTTACCGCGAGCGTCAGCGCCAGCAACACCGGTACTGTTACTACGCGTACGAGCACACCGACTAACATTGATACTGCTTCATACGACGCCGTTAGTCTCAGCAGCGACCAAATTAACGTCTCTGCCACCGTACCGCAGACTTTTAGCTTATCGCTTACCGCGAGCAGCGGCGGTAGCAGCGACGCACTCGGCACCCTGAGCACTGGCTCGGTTATCAGCAGCTCGCCGGGCAACACTGTTACCGTCAACACCAACGCCGCTAATGGCTTTATGGTGTGGGGAAGTGATCTTGGCCTGGGCCTTAAATCAGGATCGACCGGTAGTGCTATCCCTGATTCACCTACCGCCGGTACAACCAACAGCACAACGCTCAGCGCTGGAACGCCAGGCTATAACCTTGGCGTCACCGGCTCACAGAGCGGCGGATCGGGCACTCTATCTATCGCCAACGGCTTTAACGGCGCTTCAGCTGGGCAGGGTGGTGGCCTTGACACGACACCGCGCTTGCTAGCCAGTTCAAGTGGTACTGCCAGCAACGCGGTACTCACCTTGAAGAACAACGTCGCCATCGGCACGCTAACCACTGCCGCCACCGACTATAGTGACGCCGAAACAATCACCGGCGCAGCTTTGTTCTAGTTCTTTATCTGTCCTTTTTGTTAACGTTGAGAGAGTTTTATGAGTATGGGAGCCAGCCTGGAGAGTAGGTGGGTTAACACTAGAAAACGCGTAATAGGGGTGCTGTCTATAGCAGCCCTATTACTGCTATTACTACCCCCCATGCACGGCGGCGCAACTGGTCCGGGGGATCAAGATTTTAACGTGCAGGTATCGCCGTCGCCGCTGGTGCTCACGCTTACGCCCGGTCAGGCGCAAACTACCACCATTACGGTGCGCAACTTTAGCACCCACAGCGAAACACTGCGCGTTAAACTGAGCGGCTTTACGCTTGGCCACCAACAGGAGATCAATTTCACCGACGACACTCCCGGTAACTTAGCGGCATGGGTCTCGTTCGACAAGCCGACTATTGCCCTGGGAGCTGGACAGAGCACTACGCTCAGCATACACTTTGCCACCCCAACGGACGTTGGTTTTAGCTACGCCTTCGCCGTTGTGCTCAGCCGGGCTGACGCCGCCGCTCCTTTGAACACCGTTGGCGCACAGCTACATGCGAGCATCGCTGTATTTTGCCTGGCAAACATCAACCGTTCAGACGCTACCAGCACGCTCGAGCTCGGACAACTCCGCACCGACAAAACACACTATACATTTTTGCCCGTTAGCTTTGCGTTGTCAGTCAAGAATACCGGCAATGTTATATCGCAACCCGGAGGTACCATTTTTATCCAGCGGGCCTTCGACAGCGCCACGCCGATAGCTGCGCTGCCCATTAATCCGCGGCACGGGTACATCCTACCGGGACAATCACGCACCTTTAGCACCAGCTGGGCCAGCGGCTTCCCGGTCTATGTCTCGACCACTGCAAATGGCAAAACGAGTGTACATCTTAACTGGAACCTCAAACATATCGGCGAATTTCGCTTTGGCAAATATGTCGCCAAAGCCGTGGTGGTATACAGCAATGGCCAACAGGATATTCCGCTCATCGCCAGTACAAGCTTCTGGGTGATTCCGTGGTGGCTGCTCATTAGCGGCATTTTGCTGCTTATTGTGCTGTTAACTGGGGTGGTCGGCTGGGGCTGGCTACTATTTAAAGGAACGAAAAAGGTAAAACGATATGCCGCGCGGCGGTCTAAAGTATAACTGGTTCCGTCTGGCCTATAGCACAGCAGCTGTGTTGTGTGTAAGCTTGGTGCCTGTCATGCACGCGGCAGCCGCTGGCGGCGGAGTAATGGTTACGCCCGCGTCTTTGTTGATCAGTCTGGCGCCAGGCGCGCCAACAGCTAGTCAAAGCTTTACGCTCACCAATACGTATAGCACGCCTATTGACCTGCAGTTGAGCGTTAAAAAAGCCGCAGCCAACATCCAGACTGTCCACGATGTCACCGCTAATCTATCTCTCGACCACACCGATCTTACCTTAGCACCTAGCCAAACCGCCACCGAAACCGTGACACTACGCGACAACAGCCAGCTTGCACCCGGCAGCCAACTGGCTAACATCGTGGTTACCCAGGCGGTGGGTAGTGGCGCGCACGTGAGTATTGGCGCGGCCATGACGCTCACCGTGTTGACTATCAAACAGGCTGGGGCGGTACAGAAGCTCGGACAAGGCCACCTATCATTGAACCATTTTAGCTGGCAGCTGCCGACGGCTGTTACCGCCTCGTTGCACAACACCGGCAACATGCTGGCTATTCCTCACGGCTACGTGACGCTACAAGCGCCAAATGGTCGCATTGTGAGCCGCGGCGTTATCAACATGGCGTCGATGGCCGTGAGCCCGGGCAGCAGCACCCAGCTGCCGGCCCAGCTTACGAGCTTGCGCAGCGCCCACTGGCCAGGCATGTACACCGCCACGTTGAGCTACGGACTAGGCGGCAACCAGCCCGCAACCAGCGTAACCGCCCGTGTGTTATACATTGCGTGGTGGCACGTGCTGATACTGCTAGCGGCGGTTCTCGCGTTAGGCTATGTGCTTCGTGGGATCATAGTAGGTTTACTGCGGCCTGGCGCCAAGTTGTTCGCGGGCAGAAAGACGCGCTCATGAGGCACATCAAGCTCGTCGCCGTTCTTCTATTGGTCGCGAGCTGCTTAGCCGTATTTGGTTTTGCCAAACCGGCTAGTGCCAGCATTAACACCCAGATCAGCTTCCAAGGCAAACTCACTAACCCCGACGGCACCAACGTCACCGATGGCAGCTACAGCATCCTGTTCACCATTTACGATGGCGGCACCACCAGCGGCGGCGGCACAAACGTTTGGTCCGAAACCCAAACAGTCACGGTTACCGGCGGCCTCTTTTCTGTCCAGCTGGGCAGCGTTAACAACACCCTTACGAGCAGTGTGAACTTCAACAACAGCCCACTGTTTTTGGCCGTAAAGGTTGGCAGTGATGCCGAGATGACACCGCGTATACCGTTCAATGCCGTGCCGCAGGCGTTTAACGCCGACAAACTAGACGGCATCGATTCAGCTGGTTTCATCCAACTGTCACCTGGATCGCAGCAGAGCGGTAACCTGAATATCTCAGGTACGATAACGTCCGGGGCAGTGAACGGCGTAACGCTGGGCAGCACGATCCAGCCTTCATCGGCCGGCGCGCTTACCGTGAGCAGCAACGGCAGCAATGCGCTCACCTTGACCGGCGGTGCGGCTTCCACCTGGAGTACGTCGGCTGGGGCGTTAACCATTACCTCAGCGGCGGCGGCCACCTGGAGTACGTCGGCGGGCACGCTCACCATTCAAGCCGGCGGCGGCACGGTGAGCCTGGGGTCTAGCACCGTGCTGAACGCCAACGGTGCGCTGAGTATCAACAGCGCCACTAGCAACGCGCTCACGCTCGACTCGGGCACTACAGGCGGCGTGAACCTCGGCACTGGCAGCAACGCCAAAACCATTACCATTGGTAACATTACGGGCGCAACCGCTATTGCCCACTTAGTCGGTGGGGGCACCAACGTGTTTAATGTGCAAGGCGCATCGGGCGCGGTCTATCTACAGTTAGATTCCACCAACAACCGCTTGTATATAGGCAACCCGACCGCCGACGGCACCGCTTTTGTGTTAGTCTTTGACACCAAGAACTCTACTGGCGACCCGACCAGCGTCACCGGCGGCGAGTATTACAACAGTGCCAACAACAAGTTCCGCTGCGACGAAAACTCCGTGTGGATCGACTGTATCCAACCGACCAACGCCTCAACCGCCGACCAAGCTATCGGCGCATCAACTACCGCCTACCTCACCGGGTCGCTGCTGAATATCCCTTCGGGCGGTGTCCATGTTGGCACCACGTTTAAGTGGTATATAACCGTGTCAAAGACTGGCGCGGGGACCGTGGCCAACACCTTTGATGTACGCATCGGCACCAACGGCACGACCGCCGACACGTCACGCTTGTCGTTTACTATGGGTACCGAAACCGGTGTCGTTGACACCGCGGTGGTGGTGATTACCGCAACCGTACGCTCCGTAAGCTCCACCGCCACCTGGGCCGGCAATTATCTAATGTCACATAACTTGGCCACTACGGGCTTCGATACTACCTCAGCCTCAAAAGTAAGCAACGTTACCTCTGGCACATTCGACGACACGACTGCCGGGCTAAAAGTAGGCGTTTCCATGACAACCGGCGCGTCGTACAGCCTAACCGTTCAGCAGGTGCAAGCGTCGGCAACCAATCTATAAGCCGCGCCGCAGTTCGATAAGGCCGCTATTGGTGGCTCACGTAATCGTAGACCTGCTTGGAAACCTTGGCGATAAACGTGTTCGCCTGGTCGTCTGGCAGTCCGACCATCACGCAAATGATATATGGCCGGTTCGGCACATAGACGATACCGCAGTCACTCTCCGACCACGTAGCGTTATACACGCCAATTTTGTGCGCCACCACCAGAGTTTTCGGCAACTCAGCTGTCAAACGATTCGTAGCATTAGACAAGGTCAAATCGGAAAGGATGGCCTGCGAATCCTGCGGTTTTAAATACGACGACAAATACAAGCTGTTCAGAATTGAAGCGTACGATTTGGCGTCGATCACCGCCTGACCGTTCTGAATAGTTTGATCGATGTCTAGCTGGGCGAGCGACTGCTGATCGTCGGTCAATAGATTCTGCACATGGTCGTAAATGACATGGGCCGCGGTATTGTCCGATTGCTCCAGGGCGTATTGCGCCGCCTGTTGCAACGTAATTGAGGTGCCAGCCCCTCGTTGGTAGAGCGTGCCGTACGCGTCATCGAGTTCGCTAGCCGTAATGGTCACTTTCTGATCCAAACGCAGCTTGCCGAGCTCAACCGCTTTATAGAGATTCATAACGAGCGGCACCTTGATAAGCGAGGCGGCCACCAACTCATTATCGGCACCAATCTTAATGGAAGTGCCACTCGGTAGATACTCAAAATAAAAACTGTGCTGCACGTTGAGCTGGTTGAATTCGCTTTGCAGCTCTTTGCGCAGTGGCACAAAGTTGATCAGAATATTCGTCTGCTGGTTGGTTTGGGCGCGGCGTGAGAGGAGAGGATAGGTCTTAGAGCCAGTACCCGCATTTGATCGCGCGGTATGGAACCAATACACATTGCTGGCCAGTAGCACCAGACACAGCACAGCCAGCCCCAATGATACCGCTCGTTGCCGTATTGCCCGCATGTTACTTGTATTGTAGAGATTCGTAAAATGTTCTGCAACGCCTATCGGTGATGCGCGTGCAGCATGCAGGACTTCTGCAAATAGGCAGCGATTGCGCCGATTGCCTCATAGTACAGCGTCGGATTTTGATCCTGGTATTCGGTATTGAGTGCCAGCTCGCTGGTACCAAGCGCCATCTGCAAGCTCACCAGCTTTTGCTGTTCGGTAATTTCCGGGCAGCGTTTTGCCAACACATTGCCGAATGCTTTTAGAAACTGCTGCCAATGCACATTACTCAGTTCGCGCAGCCGCGGATTCGCCCGTTCCGAATAGAGCAGCGCAAACGGGCCGTTTAACTGGGCGTATTGAATCCAAGCCTCCAAAAGTAGCGTGAGCACCTCGTCCCACGACATGTGCGGCAGCATAGGATTCTTGCCAATCTCGCGGAATAAAGCACTAATGTCGGTCACGTACATCTGAGTTAGGGCGCTAATAATAGCGTCCTTGTTCGGGAAGTAACGGTACAGTGAGCCGATTGGGATGTTCGCCCCCTTGGCGATATCGTTCGTGGTGACCACGTCTAAGCCGCGCACCCTGAACAATTCCAAAGCTACGGACAAAATCGCCCGCACACGTGCTTTACCGCGTGCTTGTTGCGGCCGGACGCGGGTGTTTGCATATAAGCCTGGTTCGTACGCCATTTGTTCCATTGTAAAGTTCCTGCCAATCAATCGCAATGTTTGTCGGCTGGTGCTGACAAATCTTTAGACAATAATTTTACGTGTCGTGTATGCTAGATAGAGAGTTATGACACATGGTGCTTCGCTTATATTCCTTAACTACTTAACGACCGTGTTCGACGAGATCGACGATGGGGTGGTGCTGGTTACCGTGGAGCCCAATTTTGAGTATCGGCTAACGCTCGCCAATAAGCGCTTGCTCAAGCTCTGTGGCTATAGCGCAGACGCGATCGGCAAACGGATAGCCGACGTGGTCACTCCCGAGAGATTTCAGGTGCTGGATCGCCATTATCGCAAGGTAATTGCCTCTCATAAGCCATTCAAGACCACGCAGTGGATACGTCTGCCGGCTGGCAGGCGCAGTCTACAGGCCAAATTTATTCCAATTGTTAATAGTATGGGTGTCTGTGTGCATATCGCTGTTATCGTGCAAGACATTACCGAGCTGGCGCGGCTGCGCGAAACGCTCGCGGCCCAACGCCAAGTGCTGGACACTGTCGTTTAAATGCGGAAGGCGCCTAGCGGCGTATTGGTGATGCTGCCCATGTAGCGGCTCCAGCGTTCCATAAGAATATTGCGGCGCATACGGCGCACCTCGGGGTCGCCCTCGCTGCGTGCGGCAAGCGAAATAGTCCAGCGCGCCAAGATCAGCGACGTGAGTAGGCCGGTGCGGCTCTCCATCGCTCGACGCAGGTGCCAGCGCCGTCGTTCAGCTTGCGCCCGTTGGTCGCGCTGCTGTTCAAACGCAGTAGTTGCCAAATTGGCTGATCGTTCCATGCTTCCTCCTTCGGCATTTCTGGTATGCTCTGGTGGATCCGGTCCAGAGCATGGTAGTAGTGTAGCGGCGTGCGCCTGGATTTACCGTTAGCTGCCTTACAATCAAACCGTTTTTGACATTACAGCTAGTCTCTCGTTACAATTGAGTATGGATAGATTTTCTCTCGCACTGACCTTCGACGACGTTTTACTAAAGCCCCGGTACGCGGGGTTTTTGCGTAGTGAAATTGATGTCGGCGTGCAGTTGACACCGCGAATTCGCTTGCAAGCGCCGCTTATTTCGGCCCCCATGGACACCGTTACCGAAAGCGAGCTAGCCATCGCTCTGTCCAAAGCCGGCGGGCTGGGCATTATCCACCGCAATCTGACCGTGGATGCTCAAGCCGAGGAAGTGCGCAAAGTTAAGAAACACGGACTGCCAGTTGGCGCAGCCATTGGTTCAAGCGACGGCTACGAGAAACGAGTAAAAGCGCTGGTTGCAGCTGGAGCGGACGTGCTGGTGGTGGATTCGGCTCATGGCCATGCGCTCAAAGTAATAAGTGCGGTTGGGCACATAACCAGTAATTATGCAGTCGACGTCATTGCGGGGAATGTGGCCACGGCCGAAGGTGCCAAGGCGCTCATCACGGCCGGCGCGCATGCGCTGCGAGTGGGCATGGGGCCGGGCGCCATTTGTTCGACGCGCATTGTTTCGGGCATGGGCGTCCCGCAGCTAACTGCGATTCTGGAAACGGCGCGGGTAGCGCGGCACCACAATGTGCCAATTATCGCTGACGGTGGCATTAATTACTCTGGCGATATAACCAAAGCTCTGGCGGCCGGCGCCAGCGCCGTGATGCTCGGCCGCCTATTTGCTGCAACCACCGAGGCGCCGGGCAACGTAGTAGAATTAACACCACATGAGGTGCCGGCGCGTTTCCAAAGCATTATCAACGGCGCGAAAAGTTACCGATTTAAAGAATATCGTGGCATGGGTTCGGTGGCGGCCATGCGGCGCGGCATTGAGATCAGCTCGGAAGACGAATTCCACGGCAAAAGCTACCAAGGCGACGTCTTGATCGCCGAGGGCGTAGAAGGTTTGGTGCCGTGCACCGGAAGTGTTCAGGATCTGGTGGCCCAGCTGCTGGGCGGCGTCCACTCGGGCATGTACTATGTTGGCTGCAAAACGATTCCTGGCCTCTGGGAGTCCACAGAATTTGTACAAATCACCCAGGCCTCGCTGACCGAGAGCCACCCGCATGATCTATTCATCACCAACCCAGGCGACAATTATCACTAGGCGGTTGGACGAATAGTTTTGCGGCCAATGCTCTCGTAGTAAAAGCCGGCGGCCTGCATTGCTTCCAGGCCGAACATGTTACGGCCGTCAAAAATGACCGGATTCTTTAGCGCTTGCTTGACCTGCGCCAGCGACACGGCGCTAAACTGCGGCCATTCGGTGGCCACCACCAAGGCGTCGGCACCCCGCAGCGCGGTAAATTCATCGGGCGCGTAGGTGAGGAGCGGTTGCTCGCCAAGTTGACGCTTGGTGTTTTCGACAGCCTCTGGATCGTAGGCTTGCACGCGCGCACCGGCGGCAATCAAGGCTTGCGCCACTGCGACAGCTGGCGACTGGCGGATGTCGTCAGTCTCGGCTTTAAACGCCAGGCCCCAGAGGGCAATCGTCTTATCGCGCAGCTGCTCGTGACCACCAAAATAGGCCGCGAGGCGCTCGGTCATCAGCTGTGGCCGAGCTTTGTTGTGGTCGATGACCATTTGCAGCATCGAAAAATCATAACCATGCTGCTGCGCCGTTAGCACCAAGGCTTGCGAATCTTTTGGAAAACAACTGCCGCCATAACCAATGCTGGGATTCAAAAAACGCATGCCGATGCGCTCGTCGCTGCCAAGGCCCTGGCGAACAGCCTCCACATCCGCGCCAACGCGTTCGCAAATGTTAGCGATCTCGTTGATGTAATTGATTTTTAGTGCCAAGAATGAGTTGGCGGCGTACTTAGTCAGCTCGGCAGAACGCTCGTCCATAATCAGCAACTTATAACCGGCGCGCACCAGCGGCGAGTACAGCTCTTCCATAATTTTGCGGGCGCGCTTGGAGCTCACGCCGACCACGATGCGGTCCGGCTGCAAAAAGTCGCGGATGGCGTCGCCCTCGCGCAGAAATTCGGGGTTGGACACAACATCGAATTGTTCCGTGGCGCCTCGGGCAATATGTTCGCGCACCAGTTCCGCGGTACCAACCGGCACGGTACTTTTATCGACAATCACCGCACCGGCTTTGATGAGCGGCCCGAGCTTATCAGCCACGTCGAGCACGTAGCTCAGGTCGGCGGAGCCGTCTTCGCCCTGCGGCGTGGGCAAAGCCAAAAACACGGCGTCGGCTTCGCGCACGGCGTCGGCGAGATCGGTTGTAAAATGCAGGCGACCTTCCTGGGTGTTGCGCTTGCAGAGTTCTTCCAGACCAGGCTCGTAAATCGGTACGACACCCCGCTTCAGCCCAGCGATTTTTTCCTCAACCACATCCACGCAGGTTACGTCGTGGCCCAAATCGGCAAAGCACGTGCCGCTCACCAGGCCGGCGTAGCCAGTGCCAATAATTGCAATTTTCATGTATGGCATTATATCAGCAAATTGTCAAAATAAAAACAGGTCACTAAAACTTATGCAACTGATCTACAGGTTTGCTACACTATACTGTAGAACAGAGAAACGAGGCGTTGTTATTGTGAAGTTAGTTGTACAAATCGCGTGTTTGAATGAAGAAAAGACCCTGCCGGCGGTGCTTAAAAGCATCCCTAAAAAGATCGCCGGCATCGACGAAATCGAAATTCTTATTATTGACGACGGCTGCACCGATCGCACCGTGGAGGTGGCCAAGAAACTGGGCGTGCAGCAGTTTGTTTTTCATCGTCAATGGAAGGGACTGGCCACTGGCTTCAAGAACGGCCTGAATCGTTCACTGGAGCTCGGCGCCGATATTATCGTGCATACCGACGGCGACAACCAATACCCGCAGGCGCGCATCCCCGATCTTATCCAGCCAATTCTGGATATGCAGGCCGACATGGTCATCGCCGACCGCCAAACGCACAAAATTGAGCATTTCTCGCCCGCCAAAAAGTTATTTCAACGGTTTGGCACGCACGTGCTGAACGCTGCGGCTGGTACCAAAATTCCCGACGCACCCAGCGGCTTCCGCGCCTACAGCAAGCAAGCAGCCATGCAGCTCAACGTGGTTACCAAATTTAGCTACACCATGGAAACGCTCATCCAAGCTGGTAATAAACGCATTGCAATTGCTACCGTGCCGGTAGCGACCAACCCCAAAACGCGCGAATCGCGGCTGTTTAAATCTTCCTGGGAGCACATGCGCAAAAGTGCACTGGCCATTGCCCGCGGCTTTGTTATGTATCGGCCGTATATGCTCTTTAATACGCTCGGGCTCATTTTGCTATTGCTGGGGATGATACCGTTCACGCGATTTTTGTATCTGACATTTATTGATCACACCCACGGCATTCGCCATTTGCAGTCGCTGATTATTGGCAGCGTGCTGCTGGTGGCAGCGTTTATCGCCTTTACGCTCGGCGTAATTGCCGACCTGATTCGTATTAATCGTTCACTGATCGAAGAGCAGCTGGAGCAAATTAAGCTATCGCGGTTTGGCCGCTAGCCGCTAGTATTCGTTTGGCGTGCGCACCACCAGCGGCGCTACCAGATTATGGGCGGCAGTATTGACACTGGTGACCGCGCGGTTCGGCCAATACCACGTGCTGTCGCTACGCGCCATAAAGCTAAATACGCCGCCGCCATCTACAAAACAAAGCAGCGCAACCAACAGCAGGACACTACCTAGCCGCGGAAAATGCCGAAAGGCAACAGTCAGCGCCCGGCCCGCCACAGCAGCCAGTAGCAACAAGATTGGCAGCAAATAGCGACCGTTGACCGCCGCTACCACGCCGGTGCGTCCGTACTCCGCAAAGTTATCGGCCCACAAAATAGTTAGGTAGAGTGCCGAACAAAGTAATAGAAACGCCAGCGCGCTTTGTCCGCGGAAGGTTTCCCGCGCATAAAATATAATCGCCAGCAGCCCAATTACAAATAGCACTACAAAAGCAGCGCTCGGCAGCAGGAGCGGCGGATAATTTTGATATTGATTGCTCGGGCCGCTAATCATAAAGAAAAGGCGGTAGTGCAGTCCTTCCAGCCACTGCGGGGTGTAGACAAGCGGATTGGGCGCAAAGTCGAGTTTGGTCTGCTTATATTGATAGTCACGCGCCCACGGGCCATAGCTCATGCAGGCGTCTTCACTCAGCACTTTGGCGCAATCTGGAATTGGCGCATGGTAGGTGAGTACGTTCACCACATAACGCTGGGCAAACAGGCCAAAGCTCACCACCAGCGCAGCCAGCAACCACAGTTTGGCAGTAGTCGTGCAGCGTTGGTAGGCATCCCGAACCACCGGCCACAAGGCCCTCCAGCCAACGGCGCGCCACGCCGTCCACAGCAGAAATACACCAATCGCGAACGCAATCGGCAAGAAGGCATACTTAATGATGCTGCCCATAAGACACAGCGCGGCCAGCAGTACGACGTCACGCAACACGAGCCTTTTGTGGCGCAGCCCGTCGGCAATCGACAAAGTAAGCAAACACGAAGCAGCCACGACCGGCATCAACAGATTGTCATAATTGATTTGACCGGCCAGCAGCGGCACGATTGGGATTAGTACAAAAAACGCCAGTGACACATTGCTGAGCAGCGGCGAAGCACCGACGCGCAGCATCAGCCGATGAAACAGCCAAAGCCCCAAACCAAACAACATCACATTCAGGAGCCTCAGCACAATAATCTGCGCCGTTTGGCTGCTCGTACACAGCTCAATCAAACGATAGGGGAAACTCATAAGATAGTGGTAGAAATACGACGGGTCGCGTGCCACCGCGCCAAATGTGCTAGTCTCCGCTGGTTGTGACCCGAGGAACGGTAGCCAATGGTGGCTATAGATCTTGATGATGCCGAAATGAAAGTCTTCGTCGAAAGCCATCGGGTAGCGGGCCGACAGGGCGATCCAGACGCTCTCTAGACCAAAAAACAGCAGTGTAGCCCGCAAAAAACCGTGCGTGGCGAGAAGGTGGCTGAGCTTGCGTGTAACCTGTGACATCCGTTACCTCCTATTATACAGCGTCGCCTGTGGCTCGGCTGAAAGTGGTATACTTTTATCAGATGAAGCGCACGCTACGATTACTCTTGGGCCCTGTAATTGTCGTGGGCACCATGGGAACGTTTGCATACTACGCCGCCCAGCATCCTGCCAGCCTGCAGAGCTTGCGACACTTGTCGGTTAGTACGATTGCCGGCTTGCTGTTACTTGATGCGGTTGGTTTTTTGGCGCTTGTATTGGTAGCGCGAGCCTCATTGCACGCCTATCACAAAAAGTTATCCGCTCAGGAAAATATATTGTTCAATGCCTACTCCGCGCTGATCAATTTCTTTGGCCCGGGGCAGAGTGGCGTCATCTTTCGCGGCGCATATCTGAAGAAACGGCATGGGCTGCCGATCAAAAAATATACCTATGTCGTGCTACTCTATTACGCTTTCTACGCGCTGCTCAGCGTGCTGTGCATGTTGGCCGGCGCGCGGCCGTGGTGGCAGACGCTGCTCGCTTTGCTGGCGGTTGGAGCCGGCTGTGCCTGGTTCATGCGACGTTACCAACGGCGTGCGCACCTGGCTGACAGCCACGTCTTCCGGCCCACGACCATAGGGCTACTTTTTTTGGCAACCTTACTCCAAATAATCACCTTGGCCCTCGCTTTTGGCACTGAGCTGCGAGCGGTGGGTGCGCACGCGAGCATCGCACAAGTGCTGGCGTATACCGGAGTAGCCAATTTCTCGATATTCGTGGCGCTCACGCCAGGCGCCATTGGTATTCGCGAGACCTTTCTGCTTTTTAGCACCAAGCTGCATCACATTGCCGCCGGCGCTATTGTGGCGGCCAACGTTATTGATCGAGCAGTCTATTTGCTGTTCCTCGGCATATTATTTGTGCTGGTGCTATCGTTACACGCACGAAAAAAATTGGGGGTCACACCTACCGCACGAAAGGCAGACGACTAATGAACTGGCTGGATTTATTCATCCTGGTCATGCTAGCGGCCTCGGTAGTCCGCGGCAACGAAGTAGGCTTTGCCCGGCAGTTTTTCTCGACTGTTGGCTTTATTTCGGGGCTACTAGTGGCCTTGTGGTTAGAGGTGCTGCTGCTGGGCCACCTTAATAGCACACGGCAGCGCGGGCTAGCCACCATACTGATTACGCTAGGACTGGGTTTTGGGTTTATGGCGCTGGGCGAGTTTATTGGACTGCGCCTGAAATTCAAACTGCGTATGACCCGCGCGCTCGACCAGACCGACCGCATTCTTGGCGGTGTGCTGGCGGGCATTACGCTGCTGGCAGTCGTGTGGCTGGCCGGGTCGGTGGTGCGCACGCTGCCGGATGCTTCTTTGCAGCGCCAGATCAATACATCAAGCGTTGTCGCGTTTTTGGACGAGCGGTTGCCAGAGGCACCCAATATTCTGACCAGCCTCGGTAATCTCATTAGCCCCAACGGCTTTCCGCAAGTCTTTGCCGGCGTGGAGCCAACTACCATATCGTCGCACGCATTGCCGGATATTGGCGTCTTGACGGCCGGTGTCGCCAAGGACGCCCCGTCGATCGTCCAGGTGGTTGGGCACGGCTGCGGCGGCATCGTGGAGGGCACCGGCTTTATGGTAGCCAGGGACGAAGTAGCCACCAGCGCCCACGTGGTGGCCGGCGTGGCTAAGCCATTTGTGGTCGACACGCGGGGCAGTCATTTGGCAACCGTAGTATGGTTTGATCCCAATGTCGACCTGGCTGTGCTGCGCGTCTCCAGCCTTGACCACCCGGCGCTCGCTTTAAACACCACTCTCGCCGAGGATGGCACGCCCGCGGCAATCGTCGGCTTCCCCGGCGGTGGCGATTTTACCGCCAAGCCCGGCGTGATCAACCAAACGTTTACGGCCGTCGGCCTCAATATCTACGACCGCGAACAAACCGTGCGCCAAGTATATGCGCTGCAAGGTGAGGTGGAAGAAGGGAACTCCGGTGGGCCGCTTATCGGTGCCGACGGTTCGGTACTCGGCATCATGTTTGCCAAATCCACCACCTACGACCAAGTCGGCTACGCCCTCACTGCCAAGCAAGCCAGCCCTGGCATTACCGCTGCGCGGAACGCCACCAAGTCGGTTAGCACCGGTTCCTGCGCCGTGTAGTCCGTATAATCTGCGAACAAGCGCTTAGCCAGTGCGCTATACTAGGCATATGAAACTGTTCCAAAAAGCCACACTCAAAAAAGCGTTGCCCTGGATTCTCCTGGTTGGCGGCGTCATTGGCCTTATCTGCTCGTTCATCATCGCCTTTGATGAGATTAAACTGCTGCAAAACCATAATTTCCGCCCCAACTGCGACCTTAACCCGGTCATCAGCTGCGGCTCGGTCATGCAGTCCAAGCAGGCGCACGCCTTTGGCTTCCCCAATCCGTTTATTGGACTGATGGCCTTCCCGGTGCTTATTACCTTGGGCGTGCTGCTGCTAAACGGCGTGAAGATCACCAAACGCTGGATTTGGCTGGGCCTGGAAGCCGGTACGATTTTTGGCCTGTGCTTTGTGCACTGGTTATTTTTTGAAAGCGTGTACCGCATTCATGCGCTCTGCCCGTACTGCATGGCGGTGTGGGTAGTCACGACTACTGCTTTCTGGTACACCACACTGTATAACATTGAGGCCGGCAATATTCGACTCCCAAGAACTCTGCATCCCATTGCCACGTTTATGCGCCAGCACCACTTGGACATTCTCGTCTTGTGGCTACTCGTTATCGCCGGCCTCATCCTCAAACACTTCTGGTATTACTACGGCCAACATTTGCATATCTAGCTGACCGCCGGCCAGACAAAATGGGCGGTAGTCAGATAATGCAAACTTCTCATGCTTTTCTGCTACAATACGGCTAGGAACGAGCATGACGTCGCGCTCACAAAAAATACTTACCAAAACTGCCGAAGCACCCGCCGAGATGTTGGGCCGTGCCGTGCTGATGACCCAGGTCGTACGCGACGCCAGCATGAACAACAAAGTGGTCAAGAAAACGCACGACTACTGGCTGATGCTTGGCCCCGGCCTGACCACTGGTGCCAGCGACGACGACCCGTCGGGTATCGCCACCTATTCGCAAGCCGGCGCACAATATGGCTTTGGATTGCTGTGGCTGTCGATTTGGACGCTGCCGCTGATGGCGACTGTACAAGAAATGTGTGCACGTATCGGGCTGGTGACGGGCAGGGGACTAGCCGGCAACATCCGCGTCTTCTACAATCGCCGCGTCTTATATATCTGTACGCTTTTGCTGTTTGCCGCCAACGCTTTTAACATCGGTGCCGACTTGGGTGCCATGGCCAAAGCCGTACAGCTGCTGAACGGTCGGCTAAACTTCGGCTGGCTGGTGGTTGGTTTTACGGCTTTTAGTTTGCTGCTCCAAATCTTTACACCGTACGTGCGCTACGCCAAATACCTGAAGTGGCTGGCGCTCATTTTGCTGTCCTACATTTTATCGGCCATACTGGCGCACCTCAACTGGCATACGGTGTTATCGAACGCCGTCATCCCGCACCTGACATTTAATAAAGACGAGATTATTTTGCTGTGTGCCATTCTGGGAACTACTATCTCGCCGTACTTGTTCTTTTGGCAGACCAGCCAGGAAGTAGAAGAGCAAGTGCTGGAGGGCAAGCTGACGGTAGAAGAACGCAAGGGCAGTGACGCCGGGCCCGTGAAAGCCATGCGTATCGACGTCTGGAGCGGCATGCTCCTCAGTAACATGGTGATGTTCTTCATCATCGCCGCCAGCGGCGGTATTTTATTTCCGCACGGTATTACGCACATCCAAACCGCAGCGCAGGCCGCGGAGGCGCTGCGGCCGTTTGCCGGCAACGCCACTTACTTTTTGTTTGCCATTGGGCTGATTGGCACCGGGTTGCTGGCCATTCCTGTGCTGGCTGGCTCCAGCAGTTACGCACTGGCCGAAAGTTTCCGCTGGCGCGAAGGGCTCTACCGTAATCTGGAACAAGCGCGAGCGTTTTACGGTGTCATCATTATCTCCATGCTGGTTGGGCTGTCGATTAACTTTATTGGGCTCGACCCGATCAAAGCCCTGATTTACGCGGCAGTTGGTAATGCTATTGTGGCGCCCGTGGTGCTGTTTTGCATCATTCGCATTTCTAGCAACCGTAAGTTTATGGGCGCCTGGAAGAATAAGCCGCTCACTACAGCGGTCGGCTGGCTGACGTTTGCCCTGATGAGCGCCGCAAGCGTAGCGGCAATTTTTTCGGTTATCTAGTACGGTGGAGTTTGGTGTGGCCGGCGTGCTTGGCAGCCAGCCGTGCTTCGTAGCCGCCAACTAAGCGAACCAGCTCGCGGCGTTTTTGTAGCAGCAGTCTAAACAGCATGGTCCACTTGTCGGCCGGCAGCTGCGACGGCTTGGTAGGCGCCGTAATCTGTAATTGCTCGGCCAGCTGCGCACTCGGAATGAGCGGCGCCAGCGTTACTTGCAATGATGGGTTCGTGGCATTAAAAACGTAGGTTACAAAATCATAAAACAGCTGCTGGTCGGCGGCCGCCACCAGCGGCTCACGGCGCTGTTCTACGTCTAGCAAGACAATTCGGACCCGCGGACGCGGATAAAATGCCTCCGCTGAAATTGGGCTGAGGATGCGCGTCTCAAAGCGTACCGCCAGCTTGATCGCCAGCTGGCTCACGCGAGCACTACTGTTTACGGTCAGCTTCTGGGCAAATTCTTTTTGGGCAATTAGATAGCACGAGCTCGGCGCCCGCGCTGTGTCAGTGAGTTTGTGTAAAATAGCGGCGCTTTGGTCAAACGGAATGTTGGCAAAAACTTTGTACGGCGCCGCGGGCAGGTTGAGGGTCAAAAAATCCGCCGGCACAATTGTTACATTGGCCTGCTGGGCAGTGTTGGCGCGCAACTTCTGGACCAGCGCCGGGTCGGCCTCCACGCTCACCACTTTGCGGCAGACGCCAGCTAACACCGCGCTGATAATGCCTTTGCCCGCGCCGATGTCGTAGACTACGTCGTCCTTGCCGATATTCGTCTTTGCCAGCAGTGCAGCCACCAAACGTGGATCACGCAAAAAATTTTGCGAGTGCTGGGACGGATTACTCATGGCGCAGCGCTTCGATCGGATCTTTGCGCGCGGCCTTTACGGCCGGTGCCGTGCCAAAGATAACCCCCACAGCCAACGATACCAGCGTGGCCACCACCATCGCTCGCCAAGAGATAACCGGTTTGAAGTTGGTGTAGAGGTACAGCAGACCGTCCACAGCCAGCGACAACGCTATCCCAACCACGCCGCCGACTAGGCTCAAGACCGTGGCTTCGGTTATAAACTGGCCCAAAACCTGGCGCGAGCTGGCGCCAATTGCTTTTCGCACGCCGATCTCGTGCATACGTTCGGTTACGCTCAGCAGCATGATATTCATAATGCCCACGCCGCCAATCAGCAGAGAAATGGCTGCCACCGCTATAATCCACTCGCTCAGCACGCGCACGGCAGCATTGGTTTGGGTTGCTGCCTGTTTGGGGCTAAGTACGCTAAAATCTTGCAGACCGCCGTGAGCAGCCTTCAGGTTGCTGGTGAGCGCGGTAACCGTGCTCGCGACTTGGTCGTGGCTGCTTTGCGCCAAAATCACAAAAATGCCTGATGAATTGCCAGTAAGCGCAGCGGTGGCTTTGTAGGGCAGAAAAATCGCGTTGTCAAAATTCGTGGCGCCGGAGAAAGGAGCAGCTCGGAACGGTGCAAACACGCCACGCACCACAAACGCCTGCCCCCGGAACAGCAAGCTGTGGCCGAGCGGCACGGGCTGCCCAAACAAGCTAAGCGCCGCTTTGGAGCCAATGACCGCTACATGCGCATCGTCATCAGTATCGTCCCAAAACGACCCCGATGTCATCGCTTGCTTAAGTACAGTGGCCAAGTGGGAATTGGTAATGAGTATCGGTGGACTTAACACAGAGCCGTCGTCATCCGCCCGAATGGTGCCGGCCGCGAGACCAAGCGGTGCCGCCTCGGCCACGCCGGGGGTTTGCTCCACTTTGCCGACGTCGTTGGTCGTAAGGCCAGCCGACGTGCCCAACCCAAACAACAAGCTGCTATTTTTGGGTGCCGAGAGGATGGACTGGTTCGCAGCGCTGCCCGGACGCACAGTGATTATACTGCCGCCGAAATGCGTCAATTGCCCGGCGATTTGCCGCTTGACGCCTTCGCCAATGCCCACCACCGTCACCACCGACACAATACCCACCACCACACCCAGCATGGTGAGTACGCTCCGCCATTTGGCACTCCGCACACTACTAAGCGCCATACGAATATTGCCGCGTACTATGGAGCTCATGTTTGACTCCGGGTGTTCTGGCGTTTTGTTCTCGTCTTGGCTGGCTTGCGGGCAGATTTCTTTTTGGGCGCTGTGGTGGTGCGTAGTTTGGCGTTACCGGGTACAGCTTTCATAAGTGTCGACACGCCTGCTAAGTCATCCTCCTCGGTTGAGACTGGCAGCTTGTACATGCTGGCCCGAGCGGTGCGGGCGATTTGGCCGATGCTGGTTTGCTCGTCCTGAACAATCTCACCGTCGTGCATGTAGACGACGCGCGTGGCGTAGCGGGTGAGTTCCGGGTTGTGCGTCACAAACAAAATGGTGTTGCCAGATTTATGAATTTCGCTAAGCAGCTCCATAACCAGGCGCGAGCTGGCGCTGTCCAGGTTGCCGGTCGGCTCGTCGGCGATAATAATTTTCGGATTATTAACGAGCGCCCGGGCAATGGCCACGCATTGGGCCTGTCCGCCGCTTAGATGCCTAGGATAGAAAAACTCGCGGCCAGTCAGGCCCACACGCTCCAGCATCGCTACCGCTTGCTTCATCCGCCGACGGGCCGATAGACCTTTGTAGGCAAGCGGCAAAGCCACATTCTCTAAGACCGTCAGCCGCGGCAGCAAATTAAAAAACTGAAACACAAAACCAATGCTGTCTCGCCGCATGCGCGCCCGCCGCGCTGGCCGGAGCCGGGCTGCCGGTTTGTTATACAACGTGTATTCGCCGTGCGTGGGCCTATCGAGCAGACCGATGACGTTCATGAGCGTGGATTTACCACAGCCGCTGGGGCCCATCACCGCCACAAACTCGCCTTCGTCGATCTGTAAATTGACCTCGTCGAGCGCCAGGGTAGTCGCGTCGCCGAAGCCATATAACTTACTAACGTTCTGTAGTTCGATAATTGGCATTTACTCCAGTGTACCCTCGGAGTAAGTCCGGCCGCAAGCTAGAGTCTGTGGTAATTTTTGCGGTATAATGCTCTCGTCCCATCAAAAAGGAGAGGTCGCATAGCTGGTCTAGTGCGCTCGCTTGGAAGGCGAGTACAGGGGTGACTCTGTCGAGGGTTCGAATCCCTCCCTCTCCGCCAATAACGTTTTACAGCTTGAAAGAGGGTCCCAAATTATGCCACCGACGCTCCGTGTTGCCGCCAAAGCCGTAATCGTGAAAAACGGCAAAGTCCTGATTGTCCGCGAAGCCAATACCTACGGCGACGGCACGCAGCTCGGCCGCTACGGCTTGCCCGGCGGCCGGCTAGAGCTGGGCGAACGATTTTACGACGGACTGAAGCGCGAAGTTCACGAGGAAGTAGGTTTGGAGGTCGAGCACCTCTATCCCGTCTTCGTGGGTGAGTGGCGGCCGGTTATCAAAGATGTGCCGCACCAAATTATCGCCGTGTTTGTGGTTTGCGAAGCCAAAAGCAACACGCTGACGCTGAGCGACGAGCACGACGACGCTCAGTGGATCGACCCAGCGCTGCGCCACCAGTTCGACCTCATGGACCCCGATTGGGAAGTTATCGACGCCTACGCCGCGCGGCTCGCCTGACTAGCCGGGGCCTAGCCTCAGCTTGTATACTAGAAATATGAAACTCACCAAGTACGGCCACGCCTGCATGACCCTAGAAGAGCAGAGTAAAAAGCTGCTCATTGACCCGGGCGTGATGACGCCGAACATCGGCGAGGTGAATGATATCGTCGCGGTGGTAGTAACCCACGAGCACGCCGACCACCTAAACCTTGCGCATCTGGCGCAGGTCGCGCAGGCCAATCCCGATGTCAAAATATTCACCCCAAGCGACGCCGCCAAAAAGCTCCAGGGTCTGCCGGCTACCACGGTCAAGGCTGGCGACAAGCTCCAGGTTGGTCCGTTTCAACTCGTCTTTTACGGCGAAAAGCACGCCGAGGTGCACGAACACGTCCCGATGTGCGACAACGTGGGCGTGCTAGTGAACGACAACTTCTACTTCCCAGGCGATTCGTTTACCAAACCCGGTGTGCCAGTCAAAACTTTGGCGCTACCAATTAGCGGGCCGTGGCTCAAAACCGGCGAGGTGATCGACTATCTAGACGCGGTTAAGCCAACGTCTACTTTTCCCACGCACGACGGCATGCTCTCAGCGGGTGGCAAACAGATGTACGAAGCCTGGACCCAGCAAACCTGCGAGAAGCATGGCATTACGTGGTTTGCGCTTGAGCCCGGTGAATCAAAAGAGATTTAGTTAGAAATATATGAGCCGATCGGCTCTTGCCGTACAGCCTTCAGCAAACTGTCTGGGGTCATAGGGTTAAACACGATAACGGGCATGTGCTGTTCCATAGCGAGGCCCAGCGCGGCCTTGTCCATGACTTTAATAGCGCCGTTTTGTAGCGCGGTCTGGTAGTTGACTTTGTCGAGCTTCTTGGCGTCTGGGAACTGCGCGGGATCTTTGTCGTAGACGCCATCCACTTTGGTGGCCTTGAGCACAACCTCGCAGTCTAGCTCCAGCGCAAAACTGACGCCAGCGGTGTCGTGCGTCACGTACGGCCGGGCAGTGCCGCCGCCAAGGACGAGCACGCGGCCGCTTTCCAGGTGTTTCTCGGCCAAACGATACGAATACGATTCCGCGACTTGGGCGGCAAAAATGTTGCTCATGCAGCGTGTACTCACGCCTTCGCTCTCAAAGATGTCGGTCAGCGCCATGGCGTTCATCAGGCCGCTCAGCATGCCCATTTGGTCGGCAGTCACCCGCCGAATGCCATTGCCGGCCACCTCCGCGCCGCGCACCATATTGCCGCCGCCAACCACCAAGATCAGCTGGCAGCCAGCCTGCGCCACCTTTAGACACTCTGTCGCAAGATAATGGCCCACATCTGGATCAACACCAAACTCGTGCTTACCAGCCAGTTGCTCGCCCGAAATCTTCAGCAGCACGCGTTTATACATGTTGGAAAAAGTGTACACTATTAGGGCCAGGGAATGCTAGAATCAGCCCACTATGAAACAAACCACAACCACCATCGACGATATAGCAACCGACATTCGCCAGCTTGGCGTCTTAATTGAGCATGTTATTGACCAGAATGACGCGACTTTGGAAGCGGTGAGCATCATGCGTGATCAAGTACGACACATTCCTGCTATACGCGCGGGTCTAGAAGAAGTTAAAGCTGACGTCAAAACCATTAAGGCCGCGGTCATTGACACCAACAAAGAGCTCCACGATGTTGAACGCCGCGTAACCATCTTAGAAATGAGAGGACAATCATGATCAAAATTTATTCCTGGAACGTCAACGGCATCCGCGCCGTGGTGCGCAAGGAGTTATTTAAACCGTTCATTGACGCCGAACAGCCGGACATTTTATGTCTCCAAGAAACCAAAGCCGAGCAAGGCCAGGCCGAGGTTGACCTCGCCGGCTACGAAGAATTCTGGAACTCGGCCGAGAAGAAGGGTTACAGCGGCACGGCCATTTTTACTAAGATCAAGCCGCTGGCCGCAATCAATGGTTTGCCAGAAGACATCGTCAAAAAATACCAAGTCACCGGCGACACCTTTGGCGACCCCAATAAAGAGGGCCGGGTCATGGCCGCCGAGTTTGACAAATTCTATGTGGTCACCGTGTACACACCGAACAGCAAACGCGAACTCAGCCGGCTGGATATGCGCGAAAAGCACTGGGATCCGGCGTTTCTGGCTTATCTCAAACAGCTGGAGCAAAAAAAACCGGTGATTTTCTGCGGCGATCTGAATGTCGCCCATACCGAACTCGACCTCGCCAATCCCGATTCCAACCACCAAACCCACGGCTTTACCGACGCCGAGCGCGCCGGCTTCCAAGCCTTCATTGACGCCGGCTTTGTGGATACCTTCCGTTTGTTTCACGCAGGCAACGGCCAGTACACCTGGTGGACGCATTGGGCCAATGCCCGGGCGCGGAACGTTGGTTGGCGTATTGATTACGTATTAGCGTCCGGCGCGCTCAAAGATAGCATTACACAGGCCGACATTCACCCGCAGATTATGGGTTCCGACCACTGTCCGGTGAGCCTCGTGCTCAACATCTGATATACTCTCTACGCATGACTAAACGCCGCGTCCACGCCTTTGATCTTGACGGCACCTTGGTGCCTGGCTCGCTGACCGAGCGAGCTTTTTGGCATCTAGCCGAAATGGGCGAGCTGCGCTTATCCGACGACCGCGTGGCCACGCTGGCCGCGTGGCGGCAGCGTTTTGAAGAAACTGTTCGACCGGATCACGACTACGCTGTGGACATTGTGGCGGCGATTGTTGAGGGCACGCGCGGGATTCCGGTGCAGACGCTCCGCCGGATGGCCGCCGAGCGTGCCGAAGCCGATTACGAACTGATCTATCCCGAGATGAAAGGCGCTCTGGCCCGGGCCCGGCGACCCAACCAAGCGCTGGTGCTGATTTCTGGCTCGATGGACATTTTTGTGCGCGCTTTTGGGCGGCGACTCGGCGCCGCTGCGGTGACCGGCTCACGATTTTATACCCAGGGCGGCGCGATCCACCACTCGAAGCCGGCGCGCGGGCTGCCCGCTAAAGACGATGTACTCCTGGGCATGTGCGAAAGTCTCGGCGGCACGCCCTACGCCGCCTACGGGGACACGAGTCAAGACTTACCAATGCTCATCGCCAGCGCGCACCCACATGCCGTGAACCCGGATATGGCGCTACGTGCCGCGGCCGAAAGCCTCGGCTGGCCGATTATCGACTGCCATGAGTTATTGCCAAACGCCTAAGCCGCAACCTACAATACGCATATGAAGCGGGTGACGATACTCTTTTTGCAAAAGGACGACCAAGTACTGTTGGCCATGAAAAAGCGCGGCTTTGGCGTAGGCAAGTGGAACGGCGTGGGCGGCAAGGTCGAGGACGGTGAAACAGCAGCACAAGCGGCGGTGCGTGAGTGCCAAGAAGAGATCGGCGTCACCCCGCACACACCGAAGCTCGTCGCCAAACTGGATTTCTTTGACCAAGCTGACCCAGGCTTTCACCACCAAGCCTCCGTCTTCACCAGCAAAAGCTGGGACGGCGATCCGCACGAAACCGAAGAAATGCGCCCGCAGTGGTTCGCGCAGGCAGCGGTGCCGTATACCGACATGTGGGCCGCCGACCGCTTGTGGATTCCGGAAGTGTTAGCCGGCGCGTTACTGACCGGTCGCATCACTTTTAACGGCGAGAAGCTGGTGCAGCATAGCTTTACGCCGGTCCACAGGATAGACGAATAATGGAACCCGTCGAACAGCCAGGCACGTTTCAAGAAATCAGCCAGCTCATTTGGGAGCACGCGAGAGCGCGGGGCTGGCACCACAATCCGCCGCGCGGGCTGGCCATATCGATTGCACTGGAAGCCAGCGAACTGCTCGAGCATTACCAGTGGGGCGACCAGTCGGTCGGTAGCAAAGAGGATCTGGCCGCCGAGCTAGCCGACATTTTTATCTATGCCTTCGAATTTGCGCAGGCCGAAGGTATTGCTATCGACGCCGCCATCCGCCAAAAACTCGCGGCCTCGGCCAAAAAATATCCAGCCGAAAACTTCCAGCACAAAACCCCGGCCGAGAATCACCAGGCCTGGCTGGACGCCAAGCTGCACCACAAGAAAAAGAACTTATAACGTAATGGCCGACCACGCGCACCGGATTTGTTTCATCTACGGCTTCTGCGAAGGGCCGCGTTTAGCTGGCAAGATGCTCGCCGTGCTACGCGAGGCTGGCCACACCATCACCGATGATCCGTACGCGGCCGATGTTGTCATCGCCCATTCCGGCGGCTGTTTACTCGTGCCGCAAGATCTTCCCAAGCAGACGCGTGTTATCATGATCGGCCTGACGCACTGGCCAGGCAAAAGCATCCTGTGGTCGCTGATACAGAAGAATTGGAACGACCTACTGCACCACCGTCACGAACGCGCTGGGAACGTGTGGCTGCAAAAATTTAGCTGGAATATGATCTACTTTTGGAACATGCGGCACAATCTGCGCATGTTGCGTGAGCTGCAGCGCGGCGACTTCTGGCACACACCGCATCTGACGCTGGTACGCAACGCCGAGGACAGCTTTTGCACGCCATACCTGGCCAGCTTGCCGTTTAGCCATCAGCCGCAGTATGTGGGCTTGCCAGGACAGCACGACGACCTCTGGCTGCACCCCGAGCGGTATCTAACTGTTATACAATAACTACTATGGAACGAGACTATTGGTTGCGGCAGTCGGCTGGCAAGCCGTTGTTTCCGGATCTGGCCTGGAGCCGACCGGAGAATAAACAACAAGCTGGCAAATTACTCATTATTGGTGGCAACCTGCACGGTTTTGCCGCGCCAGCCGAAGCCTACGTCGAGGCTGCCAAGGCGGGCATCGGCACCGCGCGCGTCCTGTTGCCAAGTGCGCTGCAAAAGATTGTCGGCCGCGTGCTAGAGAATGGCGAGTTTGCACCCAGCACGCCGAGCGGCAGCTTCAGCCAAAAAGCCCTGGAAGAATTACTGTTTTACGGCTATTGGGCCGATGGGGTGCTGCTGGCTGGCGACCTCGGCCGCAACAGCGAGACCGCGGTGGCGCTAGAAAAATTCCTGAGCAAAATGTCGCAAGCCGTAACCATCACCAAAGACGCGGTCGATTATGCGGTGAGCGCGCCGCACTCAGTGCTACGTCGTCCCGAAACACTGCTGGTGCTCAGTTTGAGTCAGCTGCAGCGATTTGGTACCGCTGCCAAATTCCCGCGTCCGGTCAAATTCAGCATGGACCTTTTGCAACTGGTGGAATGGCTGCATGATTTTACGCTGAGTGTGGCGCCGTACATCGTCGTCAAACACCTCGATCAACTGTGCGTGGCCGTACACGGGCGAGTAAGCAGCACGAAGCTCGAGCACACCTTACAGATCTGGCGGTTGCCGGTTGCCACGCGTGCCAGCGTCTGGTGGCTGCAGAATCCTGGCCAGCCATTTGAGGCGATTACCGCTAGCATCTACGCCGGGCTTTAAAGCAGCTTGTCTCGAGTTGCCACCCATAGTGCCGCCCGCCGACGCGCGCCAGGCCCAGGAGTGGCGAGTCGTGCCACCAGCCACGCACCCGCGGCACGCACGCGCGCTGCGCGGTTGGCTTTGGCGGCATATTCCGGCGAGATACCGGCAGCAGTGGGCAGCGACAAATCCTCGGATCGCGTCGCCAGCCGGCCGGCCAAGCGGGCGTAGTGCTTGGCGGCCGCGCGACTACCGTTTGGCGCCAAGGCTTCGATCATTGACCGTAGGGGATAGTAGTTGATCTCGTGTTGATCTGGCGGACCAGCCTCACGCAAAGCAGCCAAAAAATCGGCTGCCGGGTCAGCGCTCTCGATGAGCAAATCACGTACGGCCGCTAGCTGGTACTGCGATGGCTGCCTGGTCTGAACCTCCTGCCGCAAAAGCGGCAGCAGACGGATGCGCGCCAACACCCGCGCACTTTCTAGAATTTGGCGTTGCCCAAGATATGGGCCGTCACCGGAATTCTCCGGCATTTTTTGATGCGCCGATAGCGCGCGCATGGCGAGATCGTCAGCTTCTTCGTTGTCGTTTGGGCCACCGCGGCGAAAGGTGCTCGACGCTTGGCCGCGTAGCGCCTGGCCAGTTTGCTCGAGCGATGACGCCACGCGTACCGCCGAACGCCAGTTATCAATGGCGATGGTGTATTCGCCGTTTTGGTGCTGCACCTGGGCGGCGTCGGTTAGTTGCTGGAAGGCTGTTTCTCGGAGGTTGATAGAACTATTATAAACTATTTAGCAAGTACTGGCAGCGCAGCAAACACCACTATTCTTTGTCACCGAAAGGGTTGGGGTGCTGGCAGATCTGGTCGCCGGCTACGTAGGCTTGGATACGCCACAGCAGCGAAGCGCCAATTGGCGCGCCGCGGCGCGGGCCGGGGCACGTCTGTCCGTCTTGGGCCAAGCGCTTGAGGCGCGCGGCGGCGGCCACCTCGTCATCTGTAGACAAGGTCAGCAGCTCGCGGCCGACGCTGCGCAGCACGTTACAAAGGGGACTCTCCTGCAAAGGATCGCGCTCTTCCATTCGCCGCAATAAGTCGACCGCATCTTCGGCGTCACGCTCGTTGGCGTTGGCTACTCGTATGCAAGCCTCTATGACCGGGCAGGTGCGGCACTTCTCGGGCAGCTCGTTAACGTAAGAATTAACTAATGATGAACCTAACTCTGGCATATTGTCTGCTACTATAACATCTTTAACAAAAAATAAGAGAACCTGCTCGTCGCAAGGTTCTTTTATTTTGGTGGGCAAGGAGGGAATCGAACCCTCACGAGATTGCTCTCACAGGATTTTGAGTCCAGCGCGTCTACCAATTCCGCCACTCGCCCGTAACTTACGCCATTGGTAGAGTCAGCGTGTATTGTACTATAATCAGAGAGACATGGCGAGCATAAGCTAAAATGAATCCGTTGTTCCCAACTGATCCGGGCGATCCAACCAAGCCTCAGGACGGCGGCTACGTGCTGCCGAATTCCTCTCAGGGCCGGAAGATTGAGCCGCTCAGCTTGCGCCAGCCCGAAAAGCATGAAGCCAACCCCGCGGCCGACCTCATTCGCAGTAAAATTGATGCGCTGTTTGCCGACGAACCCAGCGCCAAAGCGGAACTGACCGCCGAAGCCGCCGCGCCAAAACCACATTCCAAACACCAACGCTTCATGCACGACTTGAGCACCTCTGGCAAATCACTGGCAGAGATTCAGACCGCCTGGCACCAACACTACGCAGCGCTGCCGGACCACGAGAAACAAGAGGTCTGGCAGGAATTCTACGCGGCTAACAGTCATCAGCCTGCAGGGCACCCGCCGGATATGGCACAGGCCGGTGAGCAGCCCAAAACAGCCAAGCTGCCGCGCGCCGAGCCGGCTACCGAACAACGCTCGCACGTGGTGGTGAGCGAGCACGCGAGCGCGCCGGTAGTTCATACCGCCCGGCACAAACTGAGGCCCAGCGACCAACGCAGCGTAGCCAGCATCAAAAAACAAGTGCTCCACAAAGTGCGGCTGAGCAACGAAGCCCAGCTCAAAGCCAAGCGGCACCTGCAATCGCTGGTTTTTGGCATTAGCAGCGGCGCGTTGGTGCTATTAGTGTTTTTATTTGGTTTTTTTAACGAAGTCGTTATTACGCCATTTATCCAACCTGGCCATGCCAACGCCACACCGATTATCTTAAGCAGCAGCGATGCCGCACCGTCGCCTAATCCGGAAGTTATTATTCCGAAGATTAACGTGGAGCTGCCAACCATTTACGGCACGTCGGTTAACGAAAACGACATCGAGAACTCGCTGCAAGACGGCGTCATCCACTATCCCAGCACCTCCGTGCCGGGGCAGCAGGGCAATGTGGCGGTCTTTGGCCACTCCAGTAACAATATTTTTAGCGCCGGCAACTACAAGTTTGCCTTTGTGCTGCTGCACACCTTAGTGCCGGGCGACATTTTTTACCTGACCTACAACAACAAGGTCTACACCTACAAAGTCTACGACATGAAGGTGGTCGCGCCGAGCCAAACGTGGGTGCTAAACCCAGTCGCGGGGCATACCGCCACGGCGACCCTGATTACCTGTGATCCGCCCGGCACCAGCCGCAATCGCTTGGTGGTGTGGGGCGACCAAATCAGCCCTGATCCAAACGTCAACGCTGGCGCGCCCGCACCGAGCATCGCACAGCCCACCGAGATTGCGGGTAACGGCCCCAGCCTGTGGTCAAAATTTTGGAACTACGTTAAGTTCTGGTAGAGACTAGGCTGCGGAAGCTGAGCGTCATAATGACTGCTTCGCGTTTTGTGTGGCCGTGCTCATCACGGATGAGCGGCGTGACATCGTGGCGGTGCAGGTTGAGGTCGCGAAATACCAGCAGCCAGCCAGGTTTAATCTCTTTGGACACGCGCGGCCGACTGAAGAGCCCGTTCCGTGGGTTCCAGTCGCCATACAGCCGGGTGCGCGCACCATGGCCTGTTTTGCTGTGGACATAAATGCCTACCAGATCTTCGCCGTCGCTATGCGGCCGCTCCACCACGGTGTCATAGGTACGGAAATAGTTAGCGCCCAGCTCACCAATGTGCTGTCGCATATTGGGCGGCGCCAGTGCGGCAAATGTGGCCAGCAAACGAGCTACTTCAGTATGTTCGAACGTATGAACGTGAGGATAGGGCGGTCGATCTTTGCCAATATTGCTGTTAACCTGGCGCTGGACGCTCAAATCTGCAAGTTCCCGCAAATGAATATAGCCATCCGCAACGGGAATCATGGCCTCCAGCCCAGAACCGGCCAGCGGACCGCGCTCGCGGAAATAGCGGACAAGATGCGCATCACGCCCCCGTTCGCGTGTGGCTGGTACGTCGCCCGCAACGCGCCGCACATCTTCGGAGTCAAAAATACGCGTCAGTCCAGCGTGCAAATTGGCCCCGAGCCCGAGGGCAGCGATTGGCAGGTAGGCCCAGCCTTGCTCGCTCAGCAGGCGATGAGCCTCCAGGATAGCTTCCTCCGGGCTGCCATAAGTGCGCATCGCTTCTTGCTCCGCCAGTTCCTGGCGTTGGTCGCGTAGTAGTAGCGACGGATTCAGGCGCCACTCCGGCCAAAACTCCTTTTCGCCGCGGAGTTTGCGCTTCACTTGGTCGAATCCGCTGGGAATTTGGCGCTCTAGGATACCTTTGGTGAGCAGTGCGCCCGCACGGTCATTGGCCATGAGCGTATCCATACGGCCATGCGTTGCACGATACATCAGCCGGAACTCGCGCACGGTACCTTCGCTGTACAGCCGCTCCATAATTTCTTCGCCGCTTGTCCAGGCGCCGCGCGGGAATTTAAGCAGCTCGTTGACGAGCGTAATCTCGTCGTCTAGCAGTACGAAGTCGCCGTCCGGCAGGATGAGCGTATCATTATCGGAAATCGTCAACTCTTGGTAGCTGCTTGCTTTGCGGCTCGCGGTCGTCCAGTGTGGTGACACGCTGGCGATAATCAGCTCCTCGGCGCGCTCCGGCCGGCGCGCTTCGTGGGTTTGTGGCGCGGGTTGCTCAGGTGGCGGAGCGGGCGGTGGAGGAGCCACTGCAGCTGCCGGCGACGTAATTGTTGGACGCGACGCCTGGCCGCGTAGTGCTTGTTCCGCGAAAAAGTCATCGAGTATCGTCCGCGGAGTATACCGCTCGAACGAGCTGCCGCGCAGAGGCAGCGCCGCGTGGTGCATTCTGTACGCAACCGCAGCCATAAGACCGTGTATGGTATCACCGTCAACGTGGTACTCTTTCGCCAGATCATCAATAGCGTGGTCGCGCAGGGCGTAGTCTTCAAGCAGCAATCGCCCGATGCGGGCTGCCTCTTGTTTCGCATGCGGCTTACCTTGACGCCCGATACTACGGTCTATCTCAATAACCCGGGCGACAAGTCGGCGTGCCAGCTGCTCATTGCCGTCCAATCGCGCATCCTCGCCAAACACCATACGTGCAAACTGTTGGGCCGGCGAGAGGTCTACCGCTGCGGCTGGCTCTGGCGCGACAAACGGGACCACCTGTGCTTCTAGATCAAGCGGGTCCAGCTCCGACATCTACATACTATATCATTCTCTTGTCATCACCATAGCTATATTATGCGGCATCTTATTACTGGATGGTTGCCAGCAGGGAGGTTTGAGTGAGAATATTCTCAGCGTTCAGCGTGAAAAGCGTATGGTAGTTCGGGCCAAAAAAGGGCAGATACTGCGGGTTGGCGGCATTTAAGCCCTGAAGGTTCGAACCATCGTAGTCAAACACTTGCAGTTTACCGCCGCTACTATAACTAAGGTGGGCGCCATCTATCCATACAGCGTGTACTTGTGGCGCATCCAATGGCTGAGTAAGGTTGTAGGCGTAGCCTTTATCGATCTCGGCGTCGTAGACAGCAAACTGGGTAGCGTTTTCGGCCATCACAAAACGGGCGTCAGTAGAGAATTGTGTGGTCGTCACGTTGGGGACTTTGAGGATTTGCGACGGCACTAGCACCTGTTTGTTGTCCAGCACGGTTGCCGGGTCGCGGTAGACATAGACGCGGCCGTCCGCCTCGCTGCCGGCGGCAACCAGGCGGACATTTTTGTAGACCGCGAGATCCAAGGCATAAGAACTGGAAGCTGGAATTTGACGCAGCGCGTACGTTTTCTGGCCCTTCTGCATGCGCACAGTAACATTGCCCGCGGCCGCACCGTCTGGCGTTATATACAATAGAGAATCGCCATCGGCCGCAAAGCTGGCCACGTCCTGGACGAACGGCAATGGTGTGGGTTTCTTAAGGGTAGCGGTCAGTAGTTGCGCCGCGTTTTGGTCATATAAATAATACTGATCATAATGGTTATCTTGATAGGCGATAGTGGTCGGCGTAAAGCCAAACAGCACGCTTAGATTCTGGGACTGTGCCGGCTCCTGCCGATCAAACAAAATAATTTCCGAGCCGGGCTTGCCGGCTTTTTGGTATGTGCGCTTCAGGAGCACATGGCGATTATCATCCGCCCAGCTAATTGCTTGCCAGCCAGTGGTGGTAGTGCCTGCGGCCAGCATGTCGCTCGGCACGACGAGCGGCCGAGGCTGCAGGGGAGCTTGGTTTAGGTCGATGAGGTCGAACTGGTCAGCCGAGTCGGACTGCACCAGCAACCAGCGCCGATCCGTACTCTGCGTAGCCAAAAGCGGCGCTGCGGCATAGGCCTTGGCGACGATTGTTCTGAGCGAGGTGGGGAAGAGCAGCGGATAGTCAAAGCGCTCCACGCTGCCACCCTCAACTGTTACCGCCCGCTGCCAAGTGCGGTAACCGGTGCGTTGTAGTTGCACGGTGTAATTGCCGCCTGTCAGGACCAGCCGCGCGTTGGTCGTACCCTTATCCTGCCCATCCACCACTATATTGGCGCCAGCCGGCTGCGATGAGAAAAACACCAGGCCGTTTTGGATAACTTGGCCATTACGGTCAATACCAAAGCCGTACGACTGATACAACAAAATGATTGTGCTAAGCAGCAGCAGTATGCCAATCAAAGCATATCCGACAATAATGCGAATGCTATGAGCTTTTTGTTTTTTGGGATCGAGAAAATCCATACGCGCTACCGACCATTATACGCCCTCGGCACCCCCTCTTGGCAAGTCCGAGAGCTACAGCGCAAAACGCCTGAGTGCAGCAGCGCGGAGTTGCTCGGTTTGGTCGATGCCGGCGACATAGTCTTGCTCGGCTTGCCAGATGTACTCATACAAGGTTGCGACCATGTCTTTTAGCAAGCCGTCCGTATTCCGATAATTCTTTTCCAGCCCCAGTAGTGCAACAGACGCTTTGGGCCCCACATGCGCGGCGTACGCTTCGTTGCTGGCTCGCCGCTCGTCGGATGACATAATCGTATTTTTGACGACCCAAAAATCATAGGGGTCGCCATGTTCTTCATGGAAACGATTGAGCGCGGCCCGTGCGCCATGCATTGCCACACGGGCGGCTGGCAGTCCACAATACACGACGTCTACATAGTGAGCCATCTGGTGAGCCAATTCTGGATCGGCAACACGCCCATCTCTATCTTGCTGGCGTACGAGCTGTTCGACTATGTCTGAGTCTAGAGGATGGCCGGCATCAGCCTCCTCTTGGATCAGAGCGCCAAGCGAAGCGGCCCGCCAGCCGATGTACTGCGCCCGCCAGGGACTCGATTTTGGCCATTTGTAGGGAAGGCCGGGGATCTCGACTAATTCTGCGCCGCAATTATAGGTGGTGCCGTCGTCGTAGCGACTGTCGTAGTAGTTCTCCGGGGCGTCCTCGGGCACGTCTCGCACGTGTATTTCTGTTTGCATAGCGCGATTATAAAATAAACGCGCCGGCCCTGCAACAGCGACCTTGCACGCGGCGGCGCGAGGCGGTACTATACAGATATTGCTTACGTCCGCGTAAGGTTTAGAGGGTAACTAACGTGAACAAAAACGTCATCGAGCTCAATGGCAAGCGCTATGATGCGCTCACCGGCGCTTATTTGGGGGAGAGCCAAACTACGCCCATGGCGGCGCCCAAGAAACCGCACCACAAAGGTACGGCGATTGACGGCGTGGTGCGCAAAAGCGCTGCACCGGCGGCTGTGGCCAGCAGCGCAGCAGCCAACAATAAGCCGCATGCCATTGCCCCGGCCGCTCACACCAAACACCGCGTAATGGACGTTACGCCCTCGCGCGCGAAAGCCGCACCCAAGACGGCACCAGCTGCCACGCCTGCACCTGCCTCTCAGCCGGAGCCGAGCCCAGCTTCAGCCGTCACCACCGCCGTACCGAATGCCTCAGCCGACCCCATTGAAGAGCTCTTGAACGCCGAGATTCTGCCAAATCCAGCCATCAAGCCAAGCAGCACCACAGAAGTAGAAATAGCCAAAACCGCCAATGACAAACCCGCGGCCGATACAAAACTCACGAAAACAGAACCTGCACCTGCCAAGCGGCAAACTCGTTCCGCTAGGCACGCCGCCGCCCACCAACCCGAGCACAGCAAAACACTGATGCGCCACGCCGTGCACAAACCAGAGATCCACCTCAAGCCGGCTATCAAACCGCAGTCGCCGGTGGCAGTGGCACGAGTGGGTATGTCGTCGCTGGTGTCCAAACCGAGTGCCATAAGCGTTGATCCGCAGCGACTCGCCCGCGCCCATCAGGTACAGCGACACCACGCCGTGCGGCACTTTGCCCAAGCGCACGCCCTGGTCACCAAGATTACCCCCAAGCTAACCGTACAGCCCGCTCCTCTAACTGCGCACCTCACGCCCGCTACCGCGCCTAAACAACCAAGGGCACCACAAGACGACATTTTTGAGGCGGCGATCGCTCACGCCACCAGCCACCAACAGCCCACCCACCGCTTGCGCCGGTCGCGGCAGCGCAAGCTCATGAACACGCTGGCTGGCAGTACCGCTTTTTTGGTGATTGCGGCTTTCATCGCCTTCTTAAACATGCCCAATATCCAGCTGCACGTTGCTTCCATCCAGGCTGGTTTTAAGGCCGCTATTCCCAGTTACATACCGGTCGGCTACGCCATGACCGGCGGTGTGAAGCGTACTGGCAATACCGTCAGCATGGCGTTCCATGCCGGCAGCAGCAACTACAACCTCACCGAACAGCCGTCCAACTGGGACAACCAAACCCTGCTCGATAACACGCTTGCTCTCCAAGGCGCACACCAAACCATCGAGGCCGCCGGGCGAACCGTCTTCATTTATGGCCAGAATAACGCCGTTTGGGTGACCGGTAATGTGCGCTACGACGTCGTCGGCAATGCGCATCTCGACATGTCGGACATCAGCCGGCTGGCCAGCAGCCTCTAATTTATTGCACAGTCGCTTACTTCATGTGCATAATAAGGACAGATGTCTGCGAGCGAACCACTGACTGTTTTATTTTGGAACATTTGGATTCAAAATCAGCTAACCGCCAAACGGCTTGACGTGCTCCGGCGGCGTCTCGGGCGACTTATCGAACAATATCAGCCGCACGCCATCGGCCTCAACGAAGTGCTCGCCGGTGTCAAGAATAGCCATCCGCCGGTGCTGGCCTTTTTGGAAGAGCAGGGCTACCACACGCATTTTGAACCATTCAGCCCAGAGGATAGCGGTCAGTTTATTGGTTCGGCAGTGGCTACCCGCGACCAACCAGCCGACATCAGCAGCCACGTGCTGGGTCCCGACACTGCCGCCGCCCGCCGCGGCTTTGCCGGGCACGAAGTGCGGCTCATTAAAGCGCAGATTGAGTACGCTGGCCGGCCAGTGACTATTATCGTCAATCATCTGGCACATTTGGTGCCGTACAACTGGAAAACGCACCTCACCCACCTCAAATCGTTCAAAGAAATTATTGCCGATAGCGCCCGCGACAATCTCATCATGGGCGGTGATTTTAACCAGTTCAAGTTCATGCCCAAACTCTGGGGCGCCCACCAAATGTACCAACGGCGCACCGGCAATGTCCTGCGGCCTACCTGGCGGCTTGGTGGTTTTACACCGATCATTCAGGCCAATTACGATCACGTTTTCTGGCCCAAAGCCAGTGAGCTGCAGCTGCACAGCTTCCGCGTGCTGCCGCGCAGTCCCTCGGACCACGCGCCACTGCTTGCACGCTTTACCTGGGCGCCCTAGAAGAAACGCTGTTTTTCCTCTATAATGCCGCTCATGAAACCAGCTCGAACTCGTTTTGCTCCCAGCCCAACCGGCGCACTGCACTGCGGCGTTGTCCGCACCGCCTTATATGCCTGGCTACTGGCCAAGCAGAGTGACGGCCAATTTTTGCTGCGCATTGAAGACACTGACCAAAAACGCGAGGTAGAAGGCGGCTTGGAGAATATCAAGGAAACGCTGCGCTGGCTCGGCCTCAACTGGGACGAAGGCCCGGACATCGGTGGCCCCTACGCACCGTACATTCAGTCGCAGCGGTTAGCTATCTACAAAGAATACGCTCAAGAACTGCTCGACAAGGGCCTAGCGTACGCCGATCCGCATTCCAAGGAAGAACTAGAGGCGCTGCGCGAAAAAGCCAAAGCCGAAAAGCGCCCGTTTTTATTCCGCGATTATCGTCCAGAAAACCCGCCAGCTTGGGACGGCAGCCAACCGCTGCGCATCAAGCTGGAGCCCAAAGCCTGGAGCTGGCACGACGCGGTAATGGGCGACGTTAGCCTTGGCCCAGAGATGATCGACGACTACATTATCATCAAGGCCGACGGCTTCCCAACCTACAACTTCTGTCACATCATAGATGACTATCTCATGAAGATTACCCACGTCATGCGTAGCCAGGAATTCATCAGTTCCATCCCTAAATTCTTGGCCGCCCACGAAGCGTTAGGTCTTACGCCGCCTATCAACGCCACGCTGCCCCAAGTGATGGACGAGACGGGCCGCGCCAAGCTCAGCAAACGCAAAGGCGCCAAGCCCGTGCTGCACTACCGCGATCAAGGTTTTTTGCCGGAAGCCATGCTTGATTTTCTGGCCACCATCGGCTGGAATGACGGCACCGAGCAAGAGAGCTTTACCGTTGATGAGCTCATCCAAAAATTTAGCTTGGAGCGCGTACACCGCAGCGGCGGCATCTTTAACGAACAGCGGCTGGTGTGGCTGAATGGCTTACACATCCGGAAGTTGAGCCTTGATACCCTATACGAACGCAGCCGTACGTTCTGGCCGGCTGAAGCCGCAGGCCAAGACGACGCTTACAAAAAAAGCGTCCTCGCACTGGTGCAGGAACGCCTCAAATTTTTTGCCGAATTACCGGAGCTGACCAACTTTTTCTTCCAGGATCTACCGCTCAACCCGGCCCTATGGCAAGACAACAAGCAGCTCAAAAAACTTGAGCCGAGCGAACTCAGATCACTTCTGGAACAGGGCAGGGCGGCGCTGGCTGCGAGCGATTTCTCGGTAGATGACCTGACCGAACGCCTCAACAATTTGCTGGAGCAAACCGGCCAAAAGCCTGGTGTGCTGTTTAGCTTAATTCGCATCGCCACTACTGAGGCGCCTGCCAGCCCGCCGCTGGCCGGCACGCTGGCCGTGCTTGGCAAAGACACCTCGCTGCGCCGCATCGACGCTATGCTTGCCAGTCTGGCTCCAGCAGGCCAATCGTAGCCTTGGGTAGCGCCTAGCGTGAGCCGGGCTTTACAAAGCCGGCTTCACGCATCTTGGCCATCACGGCCGGATTGGCGTGGCGAAGATTTGCTCGAGGTCCGTACATCCCCTGGATCATGGCAACCTGTGTGGCCGACCGAGCAACACCCCAATCTGGATAGCGGCCGTTTAGAACATAGCGCGATGTTTCGTAAGCCTTCAGCTCGGTAGCAGTGAGGGCAGGTCGCGTCCGAAAGAATGCACCCCACCGCTGGGCGTCAGCCACGTGCTGATACTCGTGGAGCGCCACAGCGGCGGTGCATACGCAGTCGTAGAGTGTAAGCTTCTCCGCTTGGTACTGGATAATCGGTACACCAGCTCGAAAGGCTTCGTCTTTGAGCGAAATCTTGTGGATAGCGTAGGCCCTTGCTTCGGTCGTGGCCTCAAACGGCTGTTTCTGAGGTTTTAGCGATCTCTCGTCCTTTAGGTTCCTACTGTCGTGTTCGCGGAGCACGCCCCGTAGTAGGACATCGTCTGTTATGCGCATGCCGCATATTTCTTCGTACATTGCCGTATCAATAGCTTGCCGTAACCCGTAGTGGTAAATAACTGGCGTTACATCGATTCCCGACTGGATCTCCCAGCGCGTCATTGGTAGCACGGCGATACGCCCCGCCGCTTGCTGCAGACTGGGGGGAATAGTGGCCCGGCCGTCTTTGACGTTGGGCAAGAAGCTATCGGCGAGCATCTGCCGGAAATCTGGCGCGTCGGCGGGCAAGCGGGTCGCAGGATCGTTTAATCCAGCCTCCGTGTCGGCAATCAGCTGCTCAAACGCTCGGTTGCGACCCGCTTGATCGGAAGACACAAAATACATAGGCTATCTACCAAGCGAGACAAGGCCGTGTGCCATCATGGCATCGGCCAGTCCCTCAGTTACGACGCGCGGTTTGCTTTTCAGCGCGTATACCTCTTGTAATTCGGCAGCGTGTTTTGCTGTTTTCGCTATGTTTATATCCTCGTATTGGTCTCCCAGTACATCTCTGGTCGTTTTATAGGCGCGGAGTTCGGACGCGGCCCTGGATATCCGAGTACGGGCGAGCACGCCATCGCGCTGGTTATCGTTCACATGTGTGAACTCATGCAGCATGGTTGCAGCGTTCACTCGGTAGGGATACTCAACCAGGTTAGAGATCCGGTACGCAATCGTCGACGGGCCTTGCCGATATCGCCGACTGTTGGCATCCAATTGGGACGTCATGCAGGTTTGCGCGTTCAGCCCGTCCGGCAGGTAGAGTACACAAGGGAGAAAGCCACCGATTGGCTCGGCGCCGTCGAGTGGGCCATCGTGGTATCTTTTTAGCAACGCGGCTAGGCGTTTACCGCGAAGCACACCGCCATAAATGTCCGATTCTATCTTTCTCGGCACCCGCTGCGTTTCGCCAAACTGGTACGCTATAGCGCTAATGTCGACGCCCGCATAGGCCTGTTCATCAGTCACCGGCACCAGCGCAATGCGGCCGCAGGCTCGCCCAGCTTCTGTTGGCACAAATTTTCCGCCGCTCATATTTGGCAGATACAACTTATCGAGCAGATCCGTAATTGCCGGGTCCAGGCCAAGGGCCTGCACCGCCGGGTCGCGCAGGGCGTCTTCGGTGGCGGCGTACAGTTGGTCAAAGACGTTACTGCGTTCTCGCTGGCCGGACGAAATAAAGTACATCGCTATGACCTCGCGTAGCCCGCGGCATACATCTCTTGGGTTAGTCGCTCGGTCGGCGCAAACGGTTGGTCGGGGGAGCCATGTCGTTCCCGTAGCGCGCGGACGTGCCGTGCCGACAGGCTAGCCGTCCAGGCGGTAAAGTTGTCATCGGTCACTTCGGCAAGCGTAATGTCGGACACGTTGTAGCCGCGCAGCTCAATGGCCACTACACCAGCGTGGGTAAGCGCCAGAATCCCCGCTTTTCGTATGTCCTGGGCGTGCGCTAATTCGTGCAGCACGACAGATGCGGTCATCAGCTCATCCGAAAGCGTCCGTATGCGCTGGGCAGGGTAAACGATAACCGGCGAACCCGCCCGATACTTCATTTGCTCTCGGCTAAGCTTATGGGGGAATTGAGTCTGGGCGCCATCGGCTTTGGACAGACCTATCCGGAATTCTCGCCAGTCTGCTTCATCCTCCAGGTTGCCGCCGCCTAAGGGGCGCAGTATGTCTTGCAGCTCGTCGTAGGTCAGCTCGCGGCCATAGAGCTCGGAATAGCCAACCCGAATATCCTGCAGCGCCCCAAGGCGAAAGGCGACCGGGGCAAGATCTACGCCCTTATAGGCTTCAGCTCCACTAACGGGCACCAGGGCGATTTTGCCCAGCTCAGCGCTCTGGGCAGTGGGCTGTACACGACCGTCGACTACATTAGGCAGATACAGGGAATCAATCAGCTCATCAAAAGCATAGCCAGTCGCGGCCAAGGCCTCGCGGCGTTCTTCATAGCCGATTTTGGTATCGGCCACAAGGTCGTCAAACGCGCGGGTGCGTTCGTGCTGATCCGAAGCAATTAGATACATAATCCTGTTATTATACCACTTTTACGCTGTTTGATCAACTACCACACGCTAAATAATTCCGGTTTCTTCCAGCGCATCGGTCAATGCCGGCGGCATATAAAAGGGACGGGCTGGATCACCGTAGCGTTGCTGCAACTCCAGGGCCACGAGGGGTGCGCCCTCGACTCGAGCGTGCGGACAGTAGTTTTGGTGCACTTCGCGGGTGATGGCGAAGGCCCGTAACTCGTCAGCGGCGCGGCCTTCGCGCGTCAGCGCTAGCGGTCCCAGCGCGAGGCGCGTGTGTGCATGCTGGTATTCGTGGAGCGAAACGAGCGGCAGTAAGCTATGATCCTTGGTGCCCTCATACGATAGGCGATAGGAAATGATCGGTATGCCCAGCCGATAACCGCCGCGGTGCAGTTCAAAGGCAGTGGTGGTGCGGCCCGGCTCGTGAATTTGCATACCATAGACTGTTTGCGCTCCGGTCTCCACGGCAGGCGACGGGCGGCCAAAGATCATGCCGTACAACTCATCGCTGTCGACGTCGCGGTCATGGGCAAATGAATAGCGTTTGCGCGGCAACAGCGTCAATGGGCCAAGCCAAGCGGCAAGCGGTTGGATGACTTCGCTCAGGCGACTGGCCTCGCTGTCGGTCACCGGCAGCAGCGGTATGTTGCCGTGCGTATCACCATACCCATCTGGTAGAACGGCCCGGCCGCTTCGCACGTTGGGCAAGAAACAGCGGCTATTAATGTCCGTCAGCTTGGTGGCCAGCGGCCCGAGCCGACTGGCGAGCAGCGGATAAGTGAGCGCGTCCTGAGACGCCTCGATGATCGCGTCAAAGGCCTTAGCTCGGCTGCGGACTAAAAAAGGGTTTGCCATATAAACCGCCCGTTTTACGCGTAGCCGTAACCTTCCATGCGATTAACCAGCGAGTCGGTGGCATACCGCGGATTCCGCCAAGCGCCATAGAAACGCTGTAGCTCGGCAACCTGCTCAGCAACCTGGGCGACGCCCCAATCCTTATGTCGACCCTGGAGCACCGCGCGGGTAATCTCGTAGGCTTTGAGCTCGGTGGCCGTTGAGCCGTAGCGCGTGCGGCGGAGCGCTCCCCAACGCCGTATATCGGCTACGTGTTGATACTCATGCAGCATATTTGCTGCGGCGCAGAGTGGGTCATAGTTGTCGAGCCGCTCTGCTGGATATTGAATTAGGTACGAACCAGGTCGAAATTTTCTATCAGCCAGCGACAGCCGCATGGAAGTTAGCGCCATAGCCTGAGTGCTGCTCGAGAAGCGCGAGTAATCTTCGATGGTCCACTTGGCGCCTCCCAGATCTCCATCGTTGCGTGTCCAAGAGATACGTGCCAAATCGCCAGCCGGCACTGGCTGCCCGCACATCTCTTCATAATAGCTCACATCAATTTCCCGGGGTGCGTCGTATTGGTAGATCACTGGGGCTACATTGATCCCTCGTGCTGCCTCAATCTCGGTTATGGGCAAGAGCGCGATGCGACCAAAATCAGCCTTCAGCGCATCGGGAGTTGTTATCCGCCGGCAGGCGATATTAGGCAAATAGGTTTGCGCCAGCATGGCCCGGAAGTCTGGGGCGTCATCCGGCAATACAACGGTAGGGTCGGCGAGGGCATCCTCGGTGCAGGCGATAAGCCTATCGAAAGCTTGACTGCGTGCGTGTTGGTCAGAAGAAATAAAATACATAGCTAGTTCTCTACATGTCCCGTATTAACCATGAACCGCATACCAGTGTCACCGGCTTTAGCTCGTCTGCGGGCTAGAAAAGGGTTGGACATAAGCGGCTCCTACAGCGGCTAGATGACGTAGCCCTTCTCCTTCATAGATTTTACCAACGCTGGGTTAGCCTGATGGGGTTTATCAGGAGCGGCGCCGAGCGCCCTCTGGAGGTTCGCCACCTCCTGGGCAGCTTTGGCCACGCCCCAATGGGGATGTCGACCAGCTAAAACGGCGCGGGTGGTGGCATAGCCTGCCAGCTCAGTAGCGGTTACGCCAGAGTTGGTGCAATAGAACGGGCCCCAACGCCGGGCATCGGCGACGTGGCGAAGTTCGTGCGTCATGAGCGCTGCGGTATGTATGGCAAGATACACACTCAATCGGCCGGCGCGGTATTGGACTACCGGCGTGGAAAGGCGAAACTGCCGCTCCGCCAGGCCGGCTCGGTGGCGGGTGAGCGTAAGTGCTTCAAGACTCTGAGAAAACGGCCGAGTGCACGGACGCGCGGCTGGCTGGGTAGCCAGGTTGTCACCATCAAAACCACTAAGCATTTTCTGCAGTGCCTCGTCGCTGGTCACCGTGCGGCCGCATATTTCTGTGTACATGTCCAGGTCGATGTCCTCTGGCGGATCGTACACGTCAAGCAACTGGCCGACTTCTAGGCCGGTAGTCGCTTCCTCGTGTGTGATCGGTATCAGCGCAATCCGGCCAGTTTCTCCCTGTACATCGAGCGGGATTGTAGCTTGGTTGTGCGTAATATTTGGCAGGTAGCAGGCCGCCAGCATGGCTTCAAAGTCCGGGCTGCCTTCGGGAAGCTGGACTAAAGGATCACTCAGGCCGACTGCGGTTTCACTGATGAGCCTATCAAAAGCTTGGGAACGGACGTGCTGATCGGATGAAACAAAATACATGGCTATTTCTCCACATATCTGGCAGCCAGCATAGCCTGCACAATAGCGTCATTGGCAAAGTAGGGTTTATCGGGCGGACAGTGCAGGCTGCGCAGACGAGCGATGTCGGCCACTACCTTCGCCGCATCGCTGTCTGGGTAATCGTCGCCTAGCACCTGCGACTGAATGTCATAGGCCCGCAGCTCAGTCGCTGTGGCACCGCTAGCGGTGACGTAGAGCGGCCCCATGCGGTTGAGATCGACAACGTGGACGAGCTCGTGCGCCATTATCGTAGCGCCTACGCGTGGCGGCTGGGTATCAAGTAAATTCGAACGAATCTGCACAATCTGTCTGCCAATACGATATTGTCGTGTCCGTAAATCTATCTTCATCGCGCAATCGGTGCTGGCATCAATATCCGGCGAGAAGCTGGTCATGTACACTTCGTAGTCGGATGTAAGGGCGATGCCGCGGTCGTACGGTTGCAGCAGCGCGTGAAATTCAGCCCTATCCAGCGACCGGCCATGCACTTCGGAATAGCCGCTGTCGATTATCGGCCTGCAAGGGCCAAGATTGACTGCAATTGGGGCTAGATTTAAGCAATTTGCGCTGGCCTCATACTCAGTAAGGGGGAGTAGGGCTACACGGCCATGGACGGACCCTATGGACTGCGGCGTAAGCACGCGGTCGTGCACGACATTCGGCAGGTATAAACCTTCCGCCGCCGCTTGTAATTCGGCGCGCAAGCTTGGGTCTTGTACGGCGTCATCACTGAGGGCGTCAAGAGTCAGACCGACGTAGCGGTCAAAGGCTTCACTGCGTTCCGCTTGCTCCGAGGAAACGAAGTACATAATATCTATATTATATCATAATAACGTGCAACAATCAACGGCTATATGTAGCTGTTTTGCTTCATTTGTACGATAAGTCTTCGTACTGCCAGGCTAAGGTCCTGTGGCTCATATTTACTACACGAAGCTTCTAACTGACCGACGTGATGGGCAGCTTGCGCCGTGTACCAGTTGGGGTATTTGCTCTGGAGCACGCCGCGCATCACGGCATAGGCTTTTAGTTCTGTCGCAGTTTGTCCACGCTCGGTACCGAACACCGGCCCCCACTCCCATAGATCGGCGACGTGCTGCTGCTCGTGGAGCAGCACCGACGCAACCTGGAGCGGATCCTGGACAGCTAGGTCATCGGCTCGGTACTGAATGACCGGCACGCTCACGCGGTACTTGCCGTGCCGTAGACTTGTCTTTTGGCTGGTAACAGTCACTGCTCCCGCATCGGCTTCTATGGCGCCCATATCCCTGGCGGCCCACCTGCGCTTGATGCCAAACACGCCGCCATTACGTAGCGTTCCCTCATCTACTTTTGCGACTGCGGCGGCAACTTCGTCTTTGCAGAGTAGCGGCAGGCCTCGTACCGTGTCGGTATGAGCTGACGGTATAGGCTGTGCCGGCCCAAGGCGGCACACGAGAGCGCCAATGCGTAGGCCAGTGTTTGCCTCTTCGGTGTTCATCGGCAGGAGCGCAATCCGGCCAAAGTCGCCGCGCAGCTCGCGCGGGATAGTTGCTCGGCGACCTCGGATATTAGGCAAAAAACAATTTTCCAGCATTTGCTCGAAATCGGGAGAGTCCGGCGGCAGCTGGACTTCCGGATCCTGCAGCCCCAGGCGCGTATCGGCAATCAGCCGGTCAAAGGCCTGGGTGCGCTCGTGCTGCTCTGAAGATAGGAAGTACACGTTTGCTACCTGTCTATATATCCGGCAGCGCGCATAGCTAACACGCCTGTATCTGTAGCAACATACGGGTTGCCGGGCACGGAATGGGCTACGCGTATGGCTTCTACGTCCTCAACGGAGGCGAGAAGTGTACTGGTAACACCACTCAGCGCTCGTCGCGTGACCTCGTATGCACGGAACTCCGTCGCGGCTGCGCCGTGTGAGGTGTCATGCAGCGGGCCAACACGCCGGCTATCTGCTAGGTGCGTGAATTCGTGGAGCATAACCGCCCCATTCTCTTCCGGGCTATAGTTAGTAAGGTAGCGCGCATCAAAACATATAGCGGGCGTCGCTCTTCGGAAGCGGTTACCGTCCAGGTCGAGTTGCATAGAAGTTACTGCCTTCAACGGCCTACCATCGAGGCGCGCACTCACATGAGGCATTCTGGTAATATCGCCAATCCCGGTATTAAGGTGACCAAGTAATATATAGCCGTCTTCAGGCTCCAACAGCCGGCCGTGCACAGGGGAATAGCCGACAGCTTGGAACGGTTGCACCGGCTCAAAATGGGTAAGTATTGGGGCAATGTCAACGCTGTCGTCGTACATTTCCGCAGCAGCAAGCGGCAGTAAGGCAACTCGCCCAGTCTGGCCGAGCAGCGACGGCGGGACAGTGGCGCGGCCAGAGGCGTCGATATTCGGTAAAAACGCATTTTCGGCCAAACTGCGCAAATCTTCGCCCAGACACATATCCTCGGGGCCGTTGGCGATGGCGTCCAGCGTAAAGTCAACCGAGCGCTCGAAGGCTAGGTTACGCTTGGCATGATCTGTCGAAACGAAGAACATAACCCGTATATTATATCACTTATGCTTGGTATGGTCAACTAATTTATTGTGGGTGACTGGTCTTCTCCCAACGCCACAAGCTGCTACAATAGAGCTTATGATTGACGACATCCGGCACCGGTTGCGGACCAGTCATGCGTCGGAAACGGAGCATGATCCGGTGATTATCAACACCGATGGCGAGGACGAGCCAGCCACCGAACCATTCTCGCCGCCCGAGACTATTGCCGACAGCGAAGAAACACATCCCCAAACGACCACGGCTGCGCCACTGGTAAAAACCCACAGGTCTTTCTTTAAACGGCTGCGGGGATTGAGCAAAAAACAGTGGATTATTATCGGCGTAGTGGCTGTATTGCTGTTAGGCGGTGGCGGCGCAGCCTATGCGCTGTTGCATCATCCCAAGGCTACCCCGGTAGCCACGGTTACCAAGCCTAAACCCAAGCCCAAGCCAGTTGTGCCAACCACTGTGGCCTCCACCTTAACTGGCCTGCAAGTCGACCCCAGCGTCAACCAACTGCCAGTCACTGGCGTGATGATCGAAAATAGCACGCTGGCGCGCCCGCAATCCGGCCTCAACAACGCCGGCGTGGTATTTGAGGCTGTGGCCGAGGGCGGCATTACTCGCTTTCTGGCTTTGTACCAAGACAGCGCCTCGCCGTACCTGGGGCCAGTGCGCAGCGTGCGGCCATATTACATTCAGTGGGCGCTCGGCTTTGACGCCGCGATTGCTCACGTTGGCGGCAGCCCAGAGGCCCTGGACGACATGAAGGCCTGGAACGTCAAAGATCTCGACCAATTCTATAACGGCGATTTCTACCAGCGCATTAGCAGCCGCGTGGCGCCGCACAACGTCTACACCAGCACCACACAGCTCAACCAGTTAGAAACCCAAAAAGGCTACGGCAAAGCCAACTACACCGGCTTTTTGCGCAAAAAGGAAGCTCCCTTGGCCACGCCCAGCGCCAGCAGCATCGACTTTACCATCAGCAGCAGCGACTACAACGTGCATTACGATTACGACAAAGCCACCAACGCCTATCTGCGCAACGAGGGCGGCGCCCCGCACGACGAAATCGACCAAAGCGGCACAGTCAGCCAGCTGCAGCCCAAAGTAGTGGTGGCGCTGGTCATGAACCAGGGCATTGAGGCCGACGACCTACACACCAGCTACGCCACCATCGGCAGCGGTTCAATGTACATTTTCCAGGACGGCGCGGTCACTGCCGGCACCTGGCAAAAGACCTCCAGTAACGCGCAGTTTACTTTTACGGCCAGTAACGGTCAGCCACTGGCGCTGAACGCCGGTCAAACCTGGATCACGATTGTTTCTAGCGCCGCAAATGTAGCCTACAAACCGTAAGCAGCATGGATAATTTTCAGAAATACATTACCCAAGTCCGCAGCCGGCTGTTTACGGTGTTGGTGGTTGATAACATCCTGCTGGTGGGCGATTGGTGGCTGGCCGAACACGTCCTCAAGCTCAACGCCGACCAATTGCTGCTGACGCTGATTGTTATTTCGCTGGTCAGCCTCACCATTCTGCCCTGGGTGAGCACCCGGCTCATAACCGAACCAACCAGAATGATTTGGCAGGCGATTCTACACATCGCGCCCGACGCCGCTAATGTGCCGGCGCCGAACGTCAAAGCGCTAAAAGTGGGCCGCGACATGGTCACCAACCTTATCGGTCACGTCTACCAACTGGCCAATGTCGCCCAAGGCGTGGAGCGCGTCGCTCAGCAAAAACAGACCAATCTGAAGAATAATTTTGTGGCCAGCAGCCTGCCGCTGCCGCTTGCGGTGCTGGACAAGAACCAGACGATTTTGTTTGCCAACAAGGCGATGTGCGATTACCTGCAGCGCACCAGCGCCGAGACCATTGGACAAAATGTGTACTCAGTGCTCGATCTGTCGTTTGTAAACACCGAGACGCTGGACGTCTGGCTGGAGCAGGCCAGAGCCAAGGCCGCCGTAGCCACCAAAACGTGGGAGCGCGTGCGGCTGCATATTCCAGCCGACAACAGCGTAAAACAGCTAGACCTAGCGGCCTATTACAATCGCAATAATCCCGAAGGTTTTGAGACTATGCTGGTGCTGTTTGACCACACTGTATCCTACAGCCAAGACGACCAAGCGCTCAGCTTTGTGGCGCTGGCCGTGCACGAGCTGCGCACGCCGATCACGCTCATGCGCGGCTACATCGAAGCTCTAGAAGAAGACCTGGACAAAAAACTAGACGACGAAACTCGCGGCTTTATCCACAAAATGAAAGCTTCGGCCCAAAGCCTGACCACCTTCATCAACAACATGCTCAACGTAGCGCGGGTGGAAGACGACCAGCTGGTGCTGAAGTTGCACGAGGAGCAGTGGCCGGGCATTGTGCAAGCTGCTATCAACGACCAAGCGCTGCATGCTCGTATTCAGGGCGTGCAGTTGGTGGCGGAAGTAGCGCCCAACCTGCCGACCGTGGGCGTGGACCGCGTCAGCATGTACGAGGTCCTCATGAACCTCATCGACAACGCCATCAAGTACACACCACCAAACAGCCGCAAAAAAATCGCCATCCGCAGCTACATGAACGCCGAAGGCTTGGTAGAAACCGTGGTGCAAGACGATGGCGCTGGCATTCCGGCCGGTATTCTGCCTAATTTGTTCGAGAAGTTTTACCGCAGCCACCGCAGTCGTAACCAAGTGGGCGGCACCGGCCTGGGGCTGTATCTGTCCAAAGCGATTGTTGACGCCCACGGCGGGCATATTTGGGTTAAAAGCCGGGAGGGCCAAGGCAGCGTCTTTGGTTTTAGCGTGCTGCCGTATGGCAAACTTGCCGACAAGCAAAAAAACGGCGATAATAACGACATAAGCCGTGGCGCCCACGGCTGGATCAAAAATCACTCCTTATACAGCAGGTAACTTACGTGGCAGACATAACTCCATCAACCGGTCGCAGCGTGTTAATCGTCGAAGACGAGCATTTTATTAGCGAGCTGTACGTCCGCGCGCTCACCCGCGCCGGCTACAAAGTGACCGTCGAAGTCGACGGCGGCAAAGGCCTGGGCCTGGCCAAAACCAATCAATTCGACATCATCCTGCTTGATCTCATGCTGCCCACGATCACCGGCATCGAGGTGCTGCGCCAATTGCGCGGCCCGGGCGCGCCGGCACTCAAGAGCAAAATTGTCATTACCACCAATCTGGAGCAGCGCGACGAAGTCCGCGCCGACATCGAAAAAAGCGCCGACGCCTATTTGGTCAAAGCCGAAATCACTCCGCGCGAGCTGGTCGACTTTTTAAACACCATCAAATAAGCCCTCTCGAGTACGAGAGGGCCAAAAAGCTTGGTAGACGGAGAATGCAGGTATGGTTTTTTAGTTTGTCGCGCGGGGCGACCCATACACGGCATTCTCCGTAGGAGTTGGAGGCTATTCTCCCGGAGCCTTTAAGGATGATGTTGTGGGACGGCCGGCTAGGCGACGAAACTGTACATGATCGTGACACCGACAGCCAGCGCCAGGAAGAACCCAGCCTGGAACCAGGCATGCTTCCGCCGCTGGTGCCAACCCCACCATGCAACAGCCTTTTCTCGTTTGGCGACAACTTGGAACATTCTCGCCGTGCCGAGGTTGAAGGCCAACGCGATGATGTAGACCATCAACGCGTACGAGTTGTGCTGGATGGACTGTACTGTGCTCACTCCGGCCAAGGTAGAAGCCAGCATGCCGAGTCCGGACGCAGCGCCGCTCAGTTTCCTCAGCCCAGTGCGAGCCTCGAAGCTGGTGTCGGACGGCGTGTCGTTCGTCTCCAACGGATCCACCGCAACCACCTCCTTTCATAAGTTCGGGGTTGGGTGACACATCATCAAGACCACCCATCTGGTCTTATGCATATTATACAATGATCAGGCTGACTGAACAATGCCGGCTTTTTGCGAAGCGGTATAATTGAATCTACCATGCAAGAGGACGAACAAACGCCAGACGGCGTCAGCGTGCACACCGGTTTTCCCAATCCGGCGGCGGATAAGAGCCTGCACGGGCTGGACATCAACAAACTGCTGGTGCAGCACCCGGCCAGCACCTATTTGTTCCGCGTGCGCGGTAACGAGTGGGAGGGGCAGGGCGTGTTTGACGGTGACATTGCGGTGATCGACCGTGGCCTGGATCCGCGCAAAAACGATATCGTGCTCTGGTGGGAGGGGCAAGCAGGCGAGTTTGCTATGTCTCGGCACCACGCCATGCCGCCAGACGCCGCTTGCTGGGGAGTCGTGACCGCCACCATCCACGAACTACGGGGCAAACGTGGCTGACCAACCAAAAATCTTTGCGCTCATCGACTGCAATAACTTTTTTGTGAGCTGCGAACGGCTATTTCGGCCGGATCTGGAAGGCCGGCCGGTGGCGGTGCTCAGCAGCAACGACGGTTGCATCGTCGCCCGCAGCAACGAGGTCAAAAAACTCGGTATTCCCATGGGCGCGCCGGCCTTTCAGTGGCGCGACACCTTCCAAAGAGAAAAGGTGGTGACCTTTTCGGCTAACTTTGAAATTTACGGCGACGTGTCTAAACGCATTACGGCGGTGCTCACCACTATTACGCCGCGCATCGAGATCTATTCGGTGGACGAGTCGTTTTTGGATTTGTCCACGCTGCCCATTACCGATTACCTGGCGTGGGGCAAGCTGGTGCGGGCTACCATCCTCAAGCACATCGGCATACCGGTGAGCATTGGCATTGCCACCAGCAAAACGCTGGCTAAATTGGGTACCGAGATCGCCAAAAAGGATGAGACGACCGGCGGGGTGGTGGATTTTGTGCACATGAGCGCGAGCGCCAAACGTGAGGCGCTGAACAGCGTGCCGATCCGCGACGTGTGGGGCGTTGGCCGCCAACTCTCGCCCAAATTGCGCGCCGAGGGCGTTGGCACGGCGCTGGCGCTGGCCGAACTCCGCCCGCAGCGCGCCCAGCAGCTGATGGGTATCCACGGCCGGCAAATGGTGTACGAGCTAAACGGCACGGCCTGTTACGGGCTGACCCGCGAGCACGCCTTGTCCAAAAGCATTATGCGCGGTCGTACCTTTGGCGAGGACACCTCGGAGGCGCATGTGCTGGAATCGGCCATCGCCACCATGGCCGCAGCGGCGTGTTTCGCACTGCGGCGCGAAGGACTGCTGGCGCGCCGTATCGGTTTTGCCACCAACACCAACCGTCACAAGCCCGGTTATCGCCACTGGGTGCAAGACATAAAACTCCACCAGCCGACCAACGACACTGGGCAGGTGATTACGTTATTGGTGGACGAACTGGGTAAAATCTTTAACCCCGCGCAGCGCTACCACCGCCTGGGCGTGTACCTCTACGATTTTATTCCAGAGGATGCGCTCCAAACCGACCTTTTGGGGCAGGTGAGCACCGCTGGCCACGACCGCTCCGCCGCGCGAATGCAGGCGCTGGACGCCATCAACAAGCGCCACGGCAAAGGCCGTGTGTACTATGCCGCAGAAGATTTGGGCAAGAGTTGGCAGCCCAAACGCCAAACGCGCTCGCCGCGCTATGTGTCGTCCTGGGATGAACTGCCGGAAGCGCGCATTAAGACATAGAAGATAGGAGGGTCCCACCCAGCAGTGGGGTGCTCGGGAGACTGTGAAATCGGTCCAAAACCGATTTCAGCCGAACGCTTTAAAAGACCTCCAGTGGAGGTCTTTTAAAAAAGTGTGCTCCCGAGCACCCCACTGCTGGGTGGGACCGGCTCCCTAAACTTACAGCGCGTCGACCGCCGCTTGGTCGATGTTCACCCGTACACCAGTCAGGTGCGACGGGAAAGTCTGACCGGCTAGCGTAGCCGAAGCCGGGCCATCAAAACCTTGGTCGTTGTTGGTCATCTGTAACTTGAAGCTAACCGACAACGTATCGGTCGGCTGGTGATTGTCGGCAAAGGCGTTAAGCTCCTCAAACGTACCTTCGACGTACTTGGTGCCGGCCACATTCACCGTAGTCCAAACGCCTTGGCCGAGGCTATCGTTGGTGCCGCCGTGCGGGGCGTTCGGGCTTTCCTGCACGTTAGTTGGGTTAGCGCTAATCATGGTGCCATCGGCGTTAAACGTAAACAAGTGCGGACGGTAGGGCGCCGCAGCGTCTACTTCCCACACACCAACGATGTTACCACCGTTGCCATTGCCGTTATCGGCCGTCACCAGGCCGCCACTTACGCCAAGTACCAAGCCAGCGACTACGCCGACTGCCGCTGGAACGATTGCAAATTTCTTCATACCCCTCCTTACGTGCTTGTGCTTATTATGTACTTACAGTATGAGGGTTTGCTCAGCGGCGGTCAATCGGCCGTGCTACAATGACGATCATGAACCGCACTAACAGAGAGGAGCTTGACGGCCACCCGCTTATTTCCGACCAAGTCAGCGCCCAAGATGTTCGGTTGATATTGACTGAACTAGAAAAAACGCTGCGCGCCGGCACGCCGGGCGATATCGTGGAATTTGGCTGCTACATCGGCACCACGAGCCTATTTATCCGCCGCGCGCTCGACGTCTTCACGCAGGCCCAGGGGCGGCGAGCATGGGGGGACCCCCGCGGCGCGGAACGAAGTGAGCACCGTGGGGGAAGTCTTGCTCGACAGGACCCCGACTCCCAGCCATCGCCCTCACCCCGCGAACCAGCATTCCATGTCTACGATTCATTTGCAGGCCTACCTCAAAAAGCCAAGCAAGACCAAAGCGCCGCCGGCGTCGATTTTCGGCCAGGCGAGCTCGCGGTCAGCAAAAAGGCGCTGCTCGCCGCTTTTCAAACAGCGCATTTGCAGCCACCAATTATTCACAAAGCTTGGTTCCACGATCTAACGGCCGACAACGTGCCAGCCCAGATCGCCTTCGCGTTCCTGGACGGCGATTTTTATGACTCAATTATGGATTCGCTCAAACTGGTCTGGCCGCGAATGAGCCCTGGCGGCCGCGTGCTGATCGACGATTACCAGCGCGAGGCGCTGCCCGGCGTCACCGCTGCGGTACACGACTTTTTTCGCGGCCAGCCGCCAGCGAACTTGCGCGTTGCTCACAACATCGCCATCATAGAAGTATGAAGTTGCATATTGTGACCGTGGGCGAGCCAAAGCTGGCATATGCCAAAGCCGGCTGGCAAGAATATACCGACCGGCTGCGGCATTATCATCAGCTGCGAATTACACACGTGGCGGATAAATGGGCGTACGATGCGAGCCACTTGCTGGAAACTGCCAGCGACGCATATTTGGTAGCGCTCGTTATTGGCGGCACACAGCTCACCAGCCCCGAGCTGGCACAGTTCTTAGACAAGCGCGCCCTGGAGGCCCGGGAAGTATGCTTTGTAATCGGCGGGCCAGAGGGGCTGCCGCCGCCAGTTATCGAACGCGCAAACTACCAGCTTGGATTGTCCAAGCTGACCTTCCCGCACGACCTAGCCATGGTCGTCTTGGCCGAGGCGCTCTACCGCGCCAGCACCATCGCGGCTGGGCAGCCCTATCATAAATAAGCTGTTTTCGTCCTTTTGGACTCGTCGGCACAAATACACATTTGTGGAACAGCGGGCAGACATGGAAGAAGTGAAGATAGAGATTTGTCACGCGGCTCGCGCGACGTATCTCGTTCCATGCCGGCCCGCTGCTGTCTTCAGTAGCCGCTGCTCGGTCAGGCGTACGCCTCGGCGGGCAGCAGGTTGCACTCGGCGATGGCGGCGCTGACCGCGTCGGCCGAGACCGAGCTGTTGCCGATGACGACGATGCGCACCCGCATGAGGCTCCAGGCGCCAGCGTCACCAGACGGCTGGTCCACGGTGTAGCTGGGGCTCAGCACACTGAAGACGTCGTGGACGCCGGGCAGCTCCATCAGCAGGTAGCGGACCTCGTCGGCCTGCCGCTGAAAGATGGTGGCGTACACAGTGTCGTGTACGACCTGGGCGCTGTCGTTCGGCGTGACGATGGCCGACAAGGCACGCGTGATGCGCGCCAAGCTGCTGCCGTCGTGGTCCGGACCGCTCAGCCCGATCAGCAACTGGCCGGGTGCGGCCAACTGCTGGACGTAGCGGACGTCCCCCACCATGTCGTGGAGGAGCGTCAGCGCCGTGTGGTACTGCGCCACCGTTGTCTCCCGGCCCAGCTGGACCAAGATCCGCGAGGGGTTGTCGTCCGCCGGACGGATCGCCAGCTGTGTGTCCTGAGTGGTGCCGTTGTTCATGGATCGCTCCCTGAATCAGGCTCGCGAAGTACGAGCTGGCGCAAGACAATTGTGTATCTTGCTGCAGCTCGCACTTGCTAATATCTTCTCTTCTTCCTATGTCTGCTAAGGTGCTTTGCTAGACCTCAAAAGAAGCTCTCAAAGCCGTGTATATTATACCATACAGACGTAGTTATAGCAACAACGTAACCACTTTCGCTCTCCATAGAGCTCGTCAGCACAACAATTGTATTTGTGGAGCGGTAAAGCAGACACAGGAACATATATAGTAGAAGTTAGAGACCAAGAAGCGGTCGCCAGCATCCACATTCCTGTGGGTGCTTTACCGCCCGATCGGGCAGTTACGCCGCGTTGGCTGCCATGTGGGCAACGAACTCGCTGTACGCCTCGTGCGCCTCCTGGTACGCCTTGTCCGTTCCGTCGGTGATCAGACTGATGCACTTGACGGTTGGTGTCGGCTGATACCGCTTGGGGTCGAGCAGGAGAGACAACGGAGCACCCAGCAGGAAGATCCTGCGGGCGTCGATGTCGTAACTCTCGTCCCGGTAGGTACCGAGCAGCGGAATGACGTAGCTGTGACGCACGCCAGGGATCTGCTGAAGCAGCGCCCGCAGCACCGCAAGCTCGGCCTCGGTCGGGATGACCAGAGGCAGGTAGTACTCGGCGACGTGCAGCTCCTGGCTCAGGCCAAGCGCGGCCTCGATGAGGGTCCGCACGGTGACCATGATCTCGTCCCGCTTGGCGCCGCCAATCAGGGTCACGACAGCCCGTGCCCGGCGGCCGTAGTCCAGCCAGGCGAGGCTGGTCGTCCAGTCGACGGACACAACGCCGGTCACAGTCTCGAGCACATGCTCGACATCGGGCCGCCGTTTGTCCGCGAGCGGACCAATGATTCGGACAACGATCGTGTTGCGGTTCCGGCCACGGCTGACCGTGAACTGCGGAACCGGTGGAACTGCCGGCGGCGTCAGGGGGACGCCACGCAGACTGTCCAGAGGATGCATAAGGACTCCTCGGTTTTCTGGTTCACTCACCCAGTGTGAGCTAGCAGGGGGCAACGCAAGGATTGCCGCCCTAGTAGCTCACACCGGATACTACTATATAGTTCTAAATGTCTGCTAAGGTGCTCTATGGGCTGCAAAAAACAACCCACGGAGTGGTTGTATTATATAATCTTAACACTATTTGGTCAATTATCGTACCGCTTTCGCTCTTTAGAGCTCATCAGCATGAACACGCATTCATGGAGCGGTGCAGCAGACAGTAGAGAAGTTTAGTTTGGGAGGGTTTGTTCGAGTCCGAAGGACCGAAGCGACACATCCACGAACTTCTCCGTGAATGCTGCGCCGCCGGTGAGGGCTGCCCACGACTCGTATTGCTTGGTGAGCGTGAGCAGCCCTCCGGTCGTCACCCTCTAACGGTTAGCAGCATGGGTGCCGCGCGCCGTAGAGGCTAGTCCGAAGACTAGACGAAGTCGGGCTCGGCCGGCTCCGGGGACGTGGCAGTGGCACCGCCGACCTCGTCGGTGACGGTGTCGTCCGCGACGACCTGCTCCCAGATCGCCTCCAGCTGCCCGCTCAGCGCCTCCAGATCGGCATTGGCGAGCCCGCGGTCCACGAACACGTAGATCGTGGTCGTGGGCATCATGCCCGTCGCCTTGAGGATCCGCTTGGCGAACTCCAGCGGCAGGTCGGACGGCCGGTTGGCCAGGGCCTCCTTGTAGGCCTCCTGGTCGCCGGTGACCGTGACGAGCACCCGTCCGATGCCCGGCAGCGCGCCGAACCGCGTGCGCAGCTCGTTGACCTGCTCGGGCGACACGAAGGTCGACTGCCGGAGCGGCTTGCACACCACGTTGTCGCCGACGCCGAGGGCGTCGTTGACCACGGGCTCGACCAGCACGCTCGACTCGTCCCAGTGGGCCGGGTCGATGGTGACGACGCCGACGATGCGGATCGTCGGGTCGACCTGGACGTCCCACTCGACGCTGACGCCGGGGATGGCGCCCACGGTCTTCGCGAGGGCGACCGCCTGGGCGTCGTCGGCCAGCTCGTCGTCGATGTCGATGGTCACGGTGTGCGTGGCCTCGTCGGCGGTGACCTTGACCGTGCCGGTGAACGGCGGGTAGAAGTCACCGATGGTCGGCTCGACCTCGGCGGTCTCGACGGCCTCGACGGGCTGCGTGTCGGTGATCGACATGTGTGACTCCTGTCACGTTTTTGGATCACTCACCCAGTGTGAGCTACAAAAAGACAACCGCTGTTATCTTCTGGTAGCTCACACTGGTACTGCCAAACTAAAACTAATCTACTATCTGCTAAGGTACTTCGTAGAACCTACGCTATGCGCGCAGAAAATTCACAAAGTCGCATAGATAGTATCATCTAATGGCACATCTGTCAATTGTAGCTTGCATCCGCTTTCGGCCTTTTGGCGCTCATCAGCACAAATACACATTTGTGGAGCGGTAAAGCAGACACGGGAGGTTTGTAGTTAGGGAGTGGTTTTGTTTTGGCCCAAGGGACCAAAACAGATGCACCCACCGAGACAACCTCCTGTGAATGCTCTACCGCCTTTTCTAGGCGAGCTTGATCCGCGTGAACGGACTGAGGGCTGGTCTAGATGATCACGATCCGAACCGGGGCTGGTCGTCGTCCGACGAGTCCGCAGACGCGTCGCCCGACGACATGACCTGCAGGTAGACCGCGCCGATGTCGCCTCGGATCTGCTCCGCCTGGGCGTCGTCGGTGGCGTTGATGACGAAGTTGGCCAGCTTGACCGTGAACGGTCCGACCAACTCCCGCACCACGTCCATCGGCACGCCCTGCTTGAGCAGGTTGAGGGCCTGGGCATTGGCCTCGGGGCTACCGGCGGCCACGTCCGTCACGAACATGTGACGGACCGTAGGCAGGGCACCGACCTGCTGGTGCAGAGCGGCGATCTGCTCGTCGGTCGGCACGAGCAGCGGCAGGCCGCTCTCGAACCGACAGTCCTCGGCGATGCCCAGCACCGCCTTGACCAGCCGCAGCGCTTCGGCCATGATCTCGTCCCGCCGGGACGTGTCGCTGACCGTGACCCCGCAGTGGATGAAGCTATCGAACCCGATCCACTGGTGGGACGCGATGCCGTCAACGCCCTGCAGGACAGCCACCAGGTCTGACGTCTGGCACGCGCACTGCGGCTTGCGGGTCACCAGCATGATGAACTTGTCGTCGGCGAAGCCGTGGTCGGCCTCGACCGTGCCGTCGAACCGGTGGTTGTGGTTGCTCAACTGCCCCGGGTCGGACGGCGTGGTGCCGTCGAGAATCGGCATTTCGTGACTCCCGTCACTCGTTGAAGGTGTTTCACTCGCACGATACGAGCTAGCAAAAGGCAAGCTTTGCCTCCTGGTAGCTCGTATCGCAACCTAACTAAAACAAATTGTGTCTGCTAAGGTACTTTGCCAGGCAACAGTAAACCGGCCCGCACAAAGTTGTGCATACGATACCATTTATTGCTGCCGATATCAATATTCTTTACTCCGGCCGCTTTCGCTCTTTAGAGCTCATCAGCACAACAATTGTATTTGTGGAGCGGTAAAGCAGACACAGGATTTGATAGAAGGTAGCTGCCGAGGGCAACTGACGCATCCACAACCTGTGAATGCTTTACCGCCGCTACGGACGACCAGCGCAGATGACCCGCGGCTCGACCTAGAACAGTCGGTAACCGCGCAGCGAAGCGAGGATGTCGCCGCCGCTGAGGTCGGGCCCCGGGTCGTCGCCGAAGAGCTCCTGGTGGAGTGCGTCCGCCTGCTGCTGCTCAGCAACGATCTCGGCGGCACTGCGGGCGGCATCGACGTCCTCGGCGAACTGGATCATCGCGGCCTTGATGTCGGCCATGATCTCCGGTCCGGAGGTGGTGTCGATGAACACACCGATCGGCGTGCAGGCATCGTAGCCGAAGAGGCGACGGATGTCGGCATCCGGGAAATCGGTGCGCACCTTGGCGAGCGCCCGACGCACCATCGGCAGAGCGTCCAGCCGCTCGCCCAGCATGGCGGTCTCCTCGTTGGTCAGGGCGACCGGCAGCTCCATGGCCACCAGATCGACCGTGCCGAGCGTCAGGATGTCCTGAACGACCTCGGTCAGCACCGAGACGATCGCGTCCCGCTGCGCCGCGTCCGCCACCGTGATGGTGGCGATGGCCGCGTCGAGCACGACCTGGTTCGCCCGGACGCTAGTGGCATAGCCGACGTGAGCCCAGGCAGTCTGCTCCTGCAGGTCATAGGGGTCGGTGTGCCAGACCACCGCCTGCACGCCGTCGATGGCGCGCAGCAGGTTGTCCAGAGCCCAAGCCTGCGTGTGGATCAGCTGGCCGCCGGCCACGACCACTTTGATGGTCTCCGGTGCGTCGGCCGGCATCACCTTGTAGGTGCCACCGAACGGCGCAAACCGGTTGGCCACGCGGGTGTTGATCGCAGCATCGAGAACTTCCTCGATATCTTGCCTCATCGTGACTCCTGTCACTTGTGGTGCCACTCACCCAGTGTGAGCCGGCAAAGGACGGCTTGTTGGCGCATCCGCTCCCGGCTCACACTGGTACTATCAAAACTCATGTCTGCTAAAGTACTTAGCAGAAAACTACCAAGTAGCTATATTATAAAATGTACGCACAATAATATCAATATAGTCGAACGGCCAGGAGAATTGTCAAGATAAGGGCAAGGGGATACCTTGCAGCTTATCAGGAATTCTCCTGGCCGACCTAGGCACGGATGTGCGTAGGGTTTCGTCTTTGGTTCAGAGGTGGGTCAGCGTTCGGCGACGGCGAAGCCCAAGCGCGGGACCAAGAAGGTCTCGTGGTGGTCGACGCCGATGATGCCGCCAGCGAAGGTCATGTCGATCGTCAGCTCGCCGATCTTGTACTCGAACGGCACAGCCGAGACGTGCGACGGGAACTGGTTGGTCGGCACCTCGATGGTACTGTACAGTCGCCAGCCGAACTCCGACTTGAGCTTGGGGCCGTCCTTCGTGTACAGGTACGCGAAGAAGGCGTTAATCCAGCCGGAGACCGCGTCGTCGCCCGAGCCCTCCATGAACTTGTACAGAGAGGGCCAGAACTCCTCCTCGTCGTCCCAGTCGATGCTGCCGGCCGCCCGCTGGGCGATCTTCTGCAGCACCGGCAGCAGGCCGGCGAAGTAGCCGGACAGCCGGTCGATGTGCTTGCCCAGCTCGTCCACGCCGTCGTACAGCCGCTGCCAGTCCTCGGCCGTACCCTCCAGGCGGACCTGGGGGATGTGACACAGCGTCTCGACCGTGAACTTGTAGTACGGGCTGACGGCGTCCATGAACGCCACCAGCGTCGCCACGGCGTCCTCGTCCGTGGTGGTCGAGAACCGTGGCAGGAACCGATCGACCATCCGGTCGCCGATGCGCTCCCGCAGGCGCGCCTCGAAGAGCGGAATGATCCGGTCCCAGCCCTGTCCGTGGTCGCGGACAACGAGCTCCTGCTGCTTTCCGGGCGTGTCGGTGAACAGGTGGGCGTAGTGATCGGCGTTCTGCCGAACGTGCTCCGCCACCTGGTGAATCACCATGTACCACACGCTGTCCGGCCGCAGGCTGAGCGGCTGGTGGGCCGCGAAGCAACCGTGCACCGTCTGCACCAGCAGGCTGGTGGTCGGGACGCCGTAGCTCGCTTCGTTACGACCGTACTCGTCCACGTAGGCCACGGCCAGCTTGTCACGGCTGGTGTAGTGCAGGCGCTGCGGCGTACCCAGCACGGCAGTCAGGAAGCCCTCGTTGGACTCCGTGACCACGTTGGCCTCGGGGTCGCCGTAGTGCTTGCGGTCCCACCTGGTCTGACGAATGTCGATGATCGTCGACACTGTACTCCTATCCGAACGTAAAACTGCACTAAGGGATTACCCTAGCGGCCCGTCTCGAAACCCGAGAAAGACAGCTTATTCTAACATGAAAACTCTAATTTTTCTACCTACCGCTTTCGCTCTCCATAGAGCTCATCAGCACAACAATTGTATTTGTGGAGCAGTAAGCGAGTACAGAAGTAAGAGAGTGGGGGTTGGCAGTCGCGGGGGCGACAACCGCAGTCCACATCGCATACTTCATGCGCTTGCTTACTGCGGTTACCGTTTGGGCCGGCTACTGCTGAACGTCGATGCCCAGCAGCTCGTTGACCTTGGTCTGGGCCACCTCGCCGATGTGGGCGAGGGTAGCGACCTCCGGGTCACCGAAGAGGTAGAAACTGACCGGCGTGTCGATGACCAGCGTGGCTCCCATGATGTCCGGGAGCACCTCCACGTTGTCCTCGCCGGTGAACTTCGGCCGGTTGACCACCAGCGTCAGGGAGACGCCGGGCACTGCGGCGATGCTGTCGCGCACCGCCAGCATGACGGCCTCGCCAGCATCGCCGGGGAGGTTGATCTCCGCCAGAAACTGCTTGCCAGCGTCCGCCGACACATCCATGAGCCCATGCACCACGGCCTGGACGTCCTGGATGAGCGCGTCGCGCTGCGTGGGGTCGTCCGCGTCGAAACGAACGTCCTGCGCGGTCGACTCCGATACGTTCAGGTGCAGCCCGGGCAGGGCGTCCAGTACCTCGAGCATCTCGATGCGGGCCGGGATGGCAAGCCGTTCCAGACCACTGACACTGATGCCCGTATCCGAGCCGGACAGGGGCGTAACCTGGAACATGTCGGCAGTTGGCTCCTCCATGTTCGCCTCCTTAGCATTCGTTGCGATGCCCAACACGTGTGTGCGAGCCGCCAAAAGACAACCATACGTCTCTCTGCTGGCGGCTCGCACACCTCTCAAACTATCGGTACTGCTAAAGTACTTTACAGCGCATAGCTTAAAGCTAGTCTACAGTACAATATAACTGAGATAATATCAATAATATAAGTGGTTCCCGCTTTCGCTCTTTAGAGCTCGTCAGCACAAATACGCATTTGTGGAGCGGGGCAGACACAGAGAACAGATATGGGGGGTAGAAAAGATTGGTCGCCGGAAGGCAACGAATCCGAGCCACATCACTGGGTCCACACCGCTTACTGCGGGCTACCTGTGCGACCTTGCAGCCGCCGACCTCAGATCATCTCGAGGATGTAGTCCTCGACGTCGCTCGTCTTCACGAGCACGGTGATGACGGTGGTCTTGACGGTGTCGTCGGTGAGGTAGTCGTCGGTGGTGGCCGTGCCGATGACGAGCGTCAGCTCGATCACGGACGCGTCGCGCCAGTCGACAAAGGTGTACTTCTTCGCGGTGGTCTCGGCGGTGGTCGTCGAGAAGAAGCCGCGCTTGACCGTCGGGCCCACCTTGGTGGTGGTCGTGTCGATCAGGTCGAAGTCGTCGAGCGACGGGTTGACCGTGCCGGACCGGAAGCGGGGCTTCCACGACGCGCCGAGGTGGCGGTCGAGGTCGAGGTCGGTCAGGGTCGTCTGCGACATGGTGGAACCTCCCAGTGAGGGCTCGCCTTGTTACGAGCTGGCAAGAGGCAAAAGTTGTCTCCTCTCAGCTCATAACAGGCTAGAATCCATATCTATCTCTGTATGTCTGCTAAAGTACTTTGGAAATCTTACTTACCAAAGTGTATAGATTATAGCACTTTATAGTGCTTGTGTCAATATCTCTTATGTTTCGCTTCCGCTGTTTTCGGCCTTTTGGCGCTCATACCTTTCGGTATGACCTCCATCGCTCGGGAGGTATCTTCGAACAAGTTCGAATCTACCTTCCTCGTTCCGGAGCTCATCAGCACAAATACACATTTGTGGAACAGCAAGCAGACATGAGTACGGGAAGGGGGTGGGTTTTAGATCACGCGGAAGCGTGACAACCGACCAGCCCCTGCCAGTATGCCATCTCACGCTGCTCGCTGTCCGTTATGAAACGGCCCCGGCCAGGCCGTCAGACCTACTCACATGCGATGACACCGAACTCGGTCACCACCCACAGGCGCGGGCGGTGGAAGCCCTGGTAGATGGCGCGAAGGTCCTGCTCAAAGCGAGCCAGGAAATCGTCCATCGCCCTGGGAGAGAGCTGGCCGCTCTCGTCGGTGTCGAAGTCGATTTCGCCGAAGACGAACTCGACGTACGAGTTGGTGCCCGTCCAGCAGGTTTTGTTGTCGATCACCCCGTACTGGGCGAACAGCCAACCGATTTGATCACGGAATTGGCTGTGTGCCAGTCCGCGCAGCGGTTGGCGCACGCGGAATGCGGAGAGGTCGACACGGTAGTTCGGAGGCGTCACCCGGACACTGGTTGTGCCCTGGTGCGTCGGAGCTGTTGCCGCCGGCACGGACGAAGCCGTGTCGGAGTCTATGATGGTGATCATAGACCTGCCTCCTTCGGTGCGAGCAGCCGCGTCCCAGCGGGCTGCAAAATGGAATTACCCACGGATGTGAGCTGCCGATAGACAAAACTTATCTACCCACAGCTCACATCCTTTGTACTCATGATCTGCTAAGGTACTTTGGAACAGATCAAATTGCTCAACAAAGTAGGTGTTAATATATAATACAAATATACACAAGTCAAGCACAATTCACAGATGAGGCACCTCAAATGAAAACGACGGTCAGTACGGCTGGAATCCTAAAAGGATCAGCGGTGTACTCCCGTCGTTACGGTAGAAATACGGCTGTTTGAGGTCCAAGGACCGCAAATGGTAGTTCTACCGACCTGTTCCCAGGATTTTATCCGAATTGGAGGCTTACGGACTGCCTTCGTTCGTCACTACGCGCGTACACTCTCATCTACGCCGATCTGCATCAGATCGCCCACAGCGAAGAGAATGTCTCCGTCGGCGTATCCCACCGGTGCGCTATCAGGAGACCACCGCGGTACGTACGTGCTCCCCCGAGGACAGCTGGTCATGAACAGGTCCTGGGTCTGATTCCAGAGATCGTCGAAGTAGTACGCCGAATATCCGCCCTCATGCATAAGGTTGAATCCCAGCGCCCGCTCCAGCAGACCGCAGTTGAAGTGCACCTGATCGGTCCGGGGCATGCCGTTGTTGTCGTACAGGCCCTGATACGCCAACCAGTACACACCGCCGGTGTGTGGGTCGACCGGAGCGTCGTTCAGAGTCCGAACGTTGTCCAGCGACACCACCGATGGCTGCGGCGTATCCCAGCCACTGAAGTGAATGTGATCCGGCAACACCGAGATCACCGGCAGCGCCAGGAAGGCAGCCGCCAACACGATCAGCGGGACCTTGAGCTGTTCACGAATCAGCTCCTTCATGCGGTACCTCAAGACGTACCACATGTACACCTCCAGTTACTCGTTGGGAACTTACTACTCAAGTAAAACATGAGCAGAGAATTACCATACCACAACTGTCGGTGCTTATCAATTATTCGCTTTTTCGCTCTCTCAGAGCTCATCAGCATGAATACACATTCATGGAAAGCGGGCAGTGTATGTGTGGTGGATTCCTAAAAAGGAGTCTGGCACATACGTCGCCCCGGCAGAAGCTACGACTTCCCAGTAGTCTTTCGACTTGTGGGTGGTAGTTCTACCGACCTGTTCCCAGGATTTTGTCAGCGTTGGAGGCCGTGACTGCCTTGAAGTGTTCCATCAGACGCGCAGGCCGTAGAACTGGCCGATAGCCACCATGGCGGCGGTCGCCTGCGTGATGTCGTGCACCACCGAGTCCCGGAAGGTCTCGTGGGTGAACGAACGCGGCACGTAGGTGGCGCTGGGCGCGCAGTTGATGTCCGTCAGGTCCTTGGTGGCCTGGTGGAGCTGCGCGAACAGAGCGTCGAGCTGCGGCAGAACCCGCGGCGCGGGGTCGGGGTCAGCGCCGGACTGCAGCGCCCACTCCAGGAGCGGACACTGGTACGACACGTTCTCCGGCAGCGGTGTGCCATCGTAGTCGTACAGACCCTGGTAAGCGGCGTAGTACACGCCGTGGGTCTGATAGTTTGCCGGCAGCTTGCCGACGTCCTGCATGCTGTGCGTCCGGGAGGACGCGAGCACCGGCTGATCGCCGCTGTGCAGGATAGCGTTGGCGCCGACGACCGCAAGGAGCAGCACCAGCAGCAACGCCACTGCAGTGAATCCCCACAGGGGCCACGACACACGCCGCCGGGAGGCCTGGGGCTGATCCGCAGCGAGCGTGGACGCGGCCATCTCGGCCGAATCGTTGGACATGTACTTGCCTCGCACTTCTGTAGCAGGGAACGTTCACTCAACACCATGTTGTGAAGAGCGTATAGATTATACCATATTCATGGGACTCTCTCAATTATTGTTATGTCTATTTTATTTGTATTGCTCGCTTTTTCGCTCTTTTAGAGCTCATCAGCACAAATACCTAATTTGTGGAAAGCGAGCGGCGTTGTACAGTTGGAATCCTTTAAAAGGACTCGACAATGTACAAGGCGCTCCGGTAGAGCTACGGCTATCGCGGTTAGAAACCACGAACGGTAGTTCTACCGACCTGTTCCCAGGATTTTGCCCGAATTGGTAGGCTTCCGACTGCCTTTGTTCCCCTAGACCTGAATGTGGTACATGGACCCAATCGCCAGCATCGCTGCCAGCGCCTGGGAAATGTCACCCGACACCGTGACCCGCAAGGAGTCTTCGGTGAGGGCGCGCACCGCGTTCGGGACACTCGACATGCAGACCATGGCAACCAGATCGCTGGTGGCCCGGTGGAGCTGCATGACGTAGGTGTCCAGAACGAGCACGAGACGCTTGGGATCCGGATCGGATCCGAGCGCGTGCTCCAGTGCACCACAGTGCGACACCACCTGCGTGGGGCTGGGAACCCCGTGCGCGTCGTACAGGCCTTGGTAGGCGCTGTAGTACGCACCGCCGGTGATGGCGTCGTGGTGAGCGTTACCGAGGGCCTGGATGTTGTCGCCAGTGACGGTGTGCCCCGGACGCGTGTACCCCGAGAGGTAGCGCGGGGTGGTCTTGGCCACAACGATCATGATCGTCACCGCTGCCAAAATGGCCAGCAGCACCAGGCCGAAGGCGGTCAACTCCAGACCGGTCTTGTGCTCGCGCAGGAACTGACCGATGCGGTACTTCAGCACGTAGTAGGAAGACACTGGTGGCCTCCTCTACAGTGCGATCGCGAGTACGGCCGCGAGCACAGCACCGGCCAGAGGCCAGGTGATGTACCACGGCACGCGGGTGTTCCGCCAGTCGTTGTACCGGCGACCGGTTCCGTTGTTGGTGATCTCCATGGAGATCCCCCATTCTTTTAACGTTCGGACAGGGAACAGTAAGCAACTTGCGCTTACTGTGCGATTATAGCATAAAACTCATTTATTATCAACTACTATTCCTCTGTTACATACAAAAAACACCTGCCGGTCAGCAGGTGCTTTGTTTGCTCGCATGTGAGCTTATCGAGATAAGCGCAGGTGCGAAGAAACTGTTCTCTTGGGTGGTGCGTCAGAGTTGTTGAAGGTTAGATTGGCGTAAGGAAGGATCCTTACATCTAAACAACTCTGAAGCGCACGGGTGGTGCGCGGGCGGTCGCATCTCTTGCGAAGTTGCGATCGCCCGCGCTACGTGCCACGTCACGTCCCCACACGAACCGTATGCGTCGCGTCGCTATGCGACGCAGTGCTGGTTGTGTCCGCTGTGCAGCGGGGTTAGGCTCCGGGGATGGAGCTGGCTACTGGTTGGTCAGATCACCTCGAGCTTGGTGCGCTCGCGGTGCCCGTTCTGAGCGGCGATCGCCGGCTCGGCGGTCTCCTCGCGGGAGAGGCCGAGGCTGGCGAGCAGCTCTTCGGTGTGGGTCTTGAGGTTGAGCCCGCTCTCGACGACGGCGATGAAGCCGTAGAGGAGGAGGTAGTCGTTCGCGGACAGACCGGTGATTTCGCCGGTCTTGGGGTCCTTGTACCAAACCTCGACGGGCTTGGCCATGACCTTGTTCGCGCCCAACGTGATCTGCCCGTCGAACGGGTTGATCTGGAGCGTGAACAGCTCACCGGCCGCGAAGGTCGCCGTGCGACCGTCGGACGTGGGGACGCCGACGATGTGCAGCGGGTTGATCTTGAGCTGCTCGAGGAGCCGGGGCGCCAGGTTCAGCACCGCAGCGAGCGCGCCAGCGATGGCGTTCTCGTACTGCTGCGCCACCTGACGCTGCGCCATGACCATGTCGTGTGCGGTGTACGCCGCGACCGGAGCCGGGGTGTTGACCTGACGACGCGGGCGCGCGGTCCGACCGAACATGCAGAACCTCCGTGTAACGATCTCGTTATCCCTTGGGGGGATACTAACTGGTCCATCCAGTAGTCTACAAATTTCGTAGAAACGAGATTCCCGGGCGCGTAACGCCGGTTTCACGCTAGGGAATCTCGTTTCTACACTTGCTTCATTCCTTCAAACAAAGCACGAGCAACATAATACCATAAACATTATGGTATGTCAATATCTACAACTACAACTACGAAACGGTTATCAATCGCTCAATATGCGCCAATATGTCTCTAAAAGACACGTTGGCCTTAATGAGCACGCCGTTGGCGCCGTAGTCCAGCGCGGTTTTTTGGTCCGACGGCTGGCTTAAGTTGGTCAGTACCAAGATAGGGACGTGCGCGGCGTGCGCTTTGGCCTTGACGGCCTGCAACACCTCAAAGCCGTTAAGCTTGGGCATGATGATGTCCAGCAGCACCACATCCGGCACGTGCAGGTCAATAAGCGCGATGGCCTGCTCGCCGTCCTCGGCGATCAGCACATTGTAGCCAGCATGCTCCAGCCCGGCCTTGTAGGCAACGGTAATAAAGTGATCGTCGTCTGCCACCAAGACGGTTTTGTTCTTCGGTGAAGTCATGGTGCTGCTGTTCGCTTTCTAGCTTCAGCATAGCACAAATTGAGCGGCGACTCATCTTGTGCATCTGGACAGAAATCGCTGCGAACAAACAACAAGCGAAAACTCGTAGCAAAAAACCGAACGCACTGTTAGAATAAGCGTAAGCTTAGAGGTAACAACGGGTGGGCACGTAAGGTGCCGTATGGGACCAACTGATACAGAGTTAGTAGACATTCTGACCGAACTAAAGTACCTGCCGGCCGCCAGGCTGCAGGCCGCCGAAGCACAGGCGCAGACCGAGAAAACCTCGCTGCGCGAGGTGTTAGTTCAGCACGACTATCTGAGCGACGACGAACTCGGCAAAGTGCTGGCCTACCACTACCAGCTGCCGTACGTCTCGCTCAGTAACGTCGCGATTGCCGACGACCTGCTGCGTTTGCTGCCTAAAACCGTGGCCGAACGCTACCGCACTATTCCGTACGAGCTGAGCGCCGACGGGTTGCACATCGCTACCAGCCGCCCGGACGCAGCTGATCTCTTCGATATGCTGGCCAAAAAAGCCGGGACTGGCCAATGCCACGTTTCCTACGCCACAGAGGCGGGCATTAGCGCCGCGCTCCATCTATACAAACAAAAGCTGCAAACGGTGTTCGAGGAGTTGCTGGCCCGCGGCGGGGCAGGGACGCAAGTCAACGACATCATCACCATGCTGTTTGAGTACGCCTACGACGCCCACGCCTCGGACCTACACGTCGAGCCGCAAGAAGACCACACCGTGGTGCGCTTTCGCATCGACGGCGTGCTGCACGACCAAGTGACTTTCCCCAAGAGCGTGCACGAGCAGATCGTCAACCGCCTAAAAGTCATGGGCCGGCTGCGCACCGACGAACACCTGCGCGCCCAGGACGGGCGCTTGCGCGTCACGGTCAACGGCGCCGAAGAGCTGTCGGTGCGTATTTCCATTGTCCCCACCATCACCGGCGAAAAGGTGGTGATGCGCTTGCTGGCCAAACACATGCGCCAGTACAGTCTGACTGATCTGGGCATGAACCCGGCCGATCTCGACAAATTGCAGCACGGCTTTAGCCGCCCGTACGGCATGATTTTGTCCACCGGGCCAACCGGCTCCGGCAAAACCACCACCATCTACGCCATTCTCAAGATTCTGAATACGCGCAACCGCAACATCGCCACTATCGAGGACCCTATCGAGTATCTCTTGAGCGGCGTGAACCAAATTCAGGCCAACACCAAAACCGACCTAACCTTTAGCAGCGGACTGCGCTCGCTGCTGCGCCAAGACCCGGATGTGCTGTTTGTGGGCGAAATCCGCGACGAAGAAACCGCCGACATTGCGGTCAACGCCGCTATGACCGGCCATCTGGTGCTGAGCACCATGCACACCAACGACGCCATCACCACTTTGCCACGGCTGGTGGACATGCAGATTGAGCCATTTTTGGCAGCCTCCACGGTTAGCTTAATTGTTGGCCAGCGGCTGGTGCGCCAGATTTGCGAGCACTGCAAAGTCAGCGTCGAGCTCACCCACACGCCCAAAGGCTGGGCAGGGGACAGCACCGAAAGCGGGCTGCTCAGCAGCTTTGACGCGCAGGCGGTCGCCAAGCATTTTGGCAAAAAGAGCAGCGTCCGGGTTTACCGCGGCAAGGGCTGCGGTGCCTGTCACGATACCGGTTACCAGGGGAGATTCGGCATCTTTGAGCTGCTAGAAATTACGCCCAAATTGGCCCAGCTGATCGGCGCCAAGGCCGACAGCGATACATTGCAGGCCCAAGCCATCAAAGACGGCATGATCACCATGACCGAAGACGGCCTGCAAAAAGTGGTCGCCGGCAAAACCACACTCAGCGAAGTCTTACGCGTTACAAAGGGATGGTATGGCACAAACGGCCAAACTGCGGCTTAAAAGTAAGGAGCAGCTGGCGCTGTTTACCGACCTCGCCACCATGTTGGGCGCTGGCATCCCGCTTTTAGAAGCGCTGGAGCTGCTCGAACCAGACGCCAAAGGCACCCTCAAAAAAATTCTGCAAGAACTAAAACGAGCCCTGGAAAACGGCGACACCATGGCCAGCGCCATGGCTCGCTTCCCAGAAGCTTTTGAGCCGGTGACCATCAACCTAATGCGCGCCGCCGAAGCCGGCGGTACGCTGGAAGAAACGCTGGGCGACATCGTGCGCACTATCCAAAAACAGGTCAGCTTTAGCAGCGATCTGCGCACGGCCATGATTTACCCGGCATTTGTGATGACCATCTTCACCGGCATCTTGATCATGCTGCTCACGTTCGTGATCCCGCGGATCAACACCGTGTTCACCACGCTGCATGTCAAAAAACCGCTGGCTACGCAGATACTTACGCGGGCGTCGACCGACTTTTTACACCACTGGCCGATCATCGTACTTACGATTGTGGCCGCCGTGGCCTTGCTGGTGTTTATGATCCGCACCTACAAGCGCGCAATCGGCCGCTTTATCCTGAGTTTGCCGGGGCTCAAGCGCCTGGGCATTACGATCGATCTCGCGCGGCTGACGCGTAGCCTGACGCTACTCCTGAAAGCGGGCGTACCAATCGAAGAAACGCTGACGCTCGCCCGGCGCACCGTACAAAAGAAAGAAATTGCCGCCGTGGTCAGCGAGATGCAGCACAGCATCGCCGCTGGCAAGCCGCTGGCTACGGGCCTGCGCAAGTACAAGGGCGTGATTCCGCCGCTCATGGCTCGCTCGTTAGAGACTGCTGAAGCTTCCGGCACTCTGGAGCAGACCTTGCAGCGCCTGGCCGAGCACTTCGACGAGCAGGCCAGCACCACCCTGAAATCGCTCAGCAGCCTGGTCGAGCCGCTCCTGATTGTCGGTGTGGGCGTGATTGTGGGCGGGCTCATGATTACCGTTATCGCGCCGGTCTACACCATGATGTCTAAAATTCAGACTTCGGGGCATTAGTATGCCGCAGGCGCCGCGCCACACCGGCTTCACACTCATAGAGATCTTGGTGGCTTTGGCGATTTTGGCCGTGCTGGCCGCTATCACCCTGGTGAATTTGGGCAAGCCGCAAACCACCGCCTCGATTAACGGCACGGTGGACGCTTTGCTAGCCGATATCAAGAGTCAGCAGCAGCTGGCGATGAGCGGCGACGAGGGCGGGTCGGGCAGCCAGCAGGCGCAAGGACTGCTCTTTACGTCCGCCGATTACACACTGTTTGCCGGCGACACCTTTAACGCCGGCGACAGCAACAACTTTACGGTCGCGCCTGGCAGCCCGATCAGTTTTGGCACCACCTTGCCAGATAACACCCTCCAGTTCGCTAAAAGCAGCGGAGAAGTGCTGAGCTTTGACGCAGGTCACAACACGATAACGGTGAACGCGAACGGTAGTAGTCAAACCATTTCTATCAACCGCTTTGGGACGGTTTCACTCGACTAATATGGGCCAGCGACCAACACGCCGTGGTGCGGCGGACGAGGGCCTCCCAAAAGTGTTGTCGGCTCTGCCGGTTACGGCGCTTTTGGGAGCGGCCGCCACACCACGGCGTGTTAGTCGCGAAGTTGGGGCTACTCTCGTGGAAGTGCTGGTAGCCATTGCGCTCACCGGCATCATGCTGCCCACGCTGGCTACGGCGCTCATTACCGCGCACGCTGGCCGCGCCAATTCCCGCCAGCAAATTGCCGCCACTGCCTTACTGCACGAAGCCACCGAAGCCGTGCGCATGGTACGCGACGAAAGCTGGAACAACCTTGCCACCAACGGCACATTTCACCCGGTAATCAGCGGCACAACGTGGGCGCTGGCCAGCGGCAGTGAATCGCTCAGCGGCTTCACGCGCCAAATCGTGATTAGCGATGCAACGCGCGACGGCTCCGGGGCACTAGTGGCCAGCGGCGGCACTGCTGATCCTTCGACCAAACACGTAGCCGTGACGGTCGCCTGGACAACGCCATACAACTCCTCAATCTCCAGCGACTCATACCTCACTCGCTGGTCCGGCAACGCCATTTGGCAGCAAACCAGCGTCAGCGATTTTGCAGCCGGCAGCACCAGTAGCACCGTGGTCAGCGCCACCGGCGGCGGGCAAGTGGAGCTGGCCGGCGCGCCCAGTTACCAAACCGCCGGCGATTTTACCTCCCAGACGTTTGACGCTGGCGTCAGCGTCGCTTTCAACTATCTGGACTTTACGGCGAGCCGGCCGGCCAATACGACTCTCGGCTTCCAAGTCGCCGTTAATAGCGATAACGCTACCTGGAATTACGTTGGGCCAGACGGCACGAGCAGCACGTACTTCTCAGCGCCAGCAGCGCTCCCCCTGGGAACTACCGACCGCTACCTACGCTTCAAAGCCGTTTTGACCGGCGACGGTTCAGTGACGCCTGTAGTTTCCGATGTAACGGTGAGCTACACGCCATGAATCGGCTGCATCCAGAAAAACCAGACCAGCGCGGTGTAACGCTCATTGAGTTACTCGTCACCATGGGCCTTATGTCCATCTTTTTGGTGGTAGTTACCACCATCTTTACTGCCAGCTTCGACGTGCAAGCCCAGTCTAGCAACTATGCGGCAGTGACCGCCGACGGCCGATTTGTGCTCATGCGCCTGGCATACGACATCCGCAGAGCTTCGGCGGTCACTGCACCGAGCCTTGGCGCGTCGGACGGCAGCTTGGGCCTCACCATCGATGGCAAAAACTACGTGTATGACAGCGACAGCGGCCGTCTGCGCTTAACAGTCGACGGCAATAGCGACTACCTAACCAGTCGCCAGAGCCAACTCTCGGGCCTCAACTTTGAGGCGCTCGGGGTAAGCGGCGGTCCGGCTGCGGTGCGCTACAGTTTCACGCTCACTGGTACTGGCGGTACCCAGGCAGACAGTCAGGCATACCTCAGCACTACGGAGCTGCGGCCATGAGCAGGCAAGCGCACGAGCAAGGACAGACGATCATCGCTTTACTGGTGTATATGGCCATCGTGATTACACTGACCACTATCGCCGCCACAGTCACCATTATCAATATCCGCGCCAGCAGCGGCTTTACGAACGGGGAACAAGCGCTGGTAAACGCCGAAAGTGGCGCCGATGACGCGCTACTGCAGCTCCTGCGCGACCCTAGCTACAGCGGGGGAACCGTACCATTTCCGAACGGAGCTGCTACAATAAGCATAAGTGGGACAACGCAAAGAACTATTGTGTCCCGGGGCGAAAGCGGCGGGACGCAGCGCAGCATCACCGTTGTCGCCACCGATAGCAGCCATACCATAACCTTAGTCAGCTGGAACGAAACACCGTAATGTTATTCAAACCCAACGCCCTTGTGTACGTGCTGAGTAGCGCCTTGATCGTTGGCGGCAAGCATCTGCCACAGGCCCGGTTGGACTTTCCGCCGGAGTTGTTCTGCAACCTCGAAATCACCAATCGTCCTAAATTCGCCAGTTTGTGCCAACAGTTTTTTACCGACCATGGTTTTGTCCACAGGCGCGTGTTGATCGTGTTAGACAGCAGCGTGGTCTTCAAAAGAAGAATTGAACTAGACGAGACGGGGCAGCCGGACACCTTAACCGACGCATTTGTTGACGCCATGCCGTTTGCGGCTGGCCAGCGCGCCTGCGTGGCGCTGCAATCGGCCGAGGAGCTGGAACTCTACGCCACCAACGCCGATATATACCGAACACTCGCTGAAGGCCTGGAGGCCAGCAATGTTCGTAAACTGGTAGCCGTACTACCGGTAGGCGTCTTCAAATTGCATGGCAAAAATCAGAGACTCAGCTCACTTATTACACACTTCCTGCAAGAGGGAGCGGACTCAGACAGAGTCAATTTCTTATCCGCAGAGCCGGTATAATAATTACAACGTAACGACTCGAACATTTGATTGACTTCTGTACGCTTTTTATCGATGATAGAGATATCAATTAAAAAGGTTATGCTTAACATGTACATACCCACTCTCAAACAATTAAAACAACAAAAGGGCTTCACGCTGGTGGAAATCTTGGTGGTCATCGGCATTTTGGCGATTCTGCTGGCGATTACCCTGGTGGCCATTAACCCCGGCCAACACTTCATTGACTCACGTAACTCGCAGCGCCAGGCCAACGTTACGGCTATCCTGGACGCAATTTACGAGTACGAGTCGAACCACAGTGGCAACGTGCCACCAAGTCTGTCGTCACTGGCTAGCACACCCAAGCTGATTGGTACCGCCACTGGTGAGATCGACCTCTGTGCCGACATCGTCCCCGCCGACATCGCCGATTTGCCAATCGACCCGAGCACCGGCACCAAAGCCGCTGCGACCTGTGACGCGGGCAATTACGAAACCGGCTACAACATCGCCAAGAGCGCTTCCAACCGCTTTACGGTGGCTGCACCTGACGCCGAAGGTGCGACGATTAGCGTAACCCGCTAACCCTTACCTCCGCGAAACAACAAACGCGCCTACGAAGGGCGCGTTTGTTGTTTCGCGGGCAGGCTACAGGGCCACTTGCAGCACGCGGCACGAGAAAGCCCGTTTGGGGCCCTTCACGAATACCAATGCTTCACGGGCTTTGCCGAGAAGCGCCCGGCCCAGCGGGCTGGCATCAGATATCTTGCCAGCGATGGGATCAGCTTCTACGGCTGTTACTACTTGGCACTGCATAACACCGGTTGGCGTCTCGAGCTGCACCTTAGAGCCTACTCGGATAAGGCCATCCGCCTGCGCCGCTTCGATTACCAGCGCCCGGGCCAGCAGCACCTCCAGCTCAGCAATACGCTGCACCAATAAATCCAGCTGAGCCGTTTCGTGTACTAGTTCAAACTTATCACCGGCGTGGGTTTTGTGCGCCTCGATCAGCTTATAATGCAAGGCCTTACGCTGTGCCTGCAAAGATACCAGACGCTCAGTGAGAGCAGCGTAACTCTCAGCGCTCAATGTCGTGTGTGTCATAAATTACTCTCACGCCCTCAAATCTGGAAATTGCAGGTTTTTTCTGTCTAAAAACGCTCGGATGCGAACTTCTAGTTCGTGCTCATTGTGTTTCATGCTCAGTCCCTCCCTTACGATGACTCTGCACACCTCCGTGCATATGCTCACAATAATATAACCGGGAGAAACGGACAGTAACGCCGGTTACGCCTGCCAGGTAAGATATCTTACTTCACCAGCGCACCTGGCGTCAGATGATACAATACATATGAGTTCTATGAGAGATGTTGTCAACATGCTCGCGCCGCATGGCACCAAACGAACGTTCAAAAAAGGTTCGGTTGTGTTGTATCAGGGCGAAGCGCCGCGTATGGCGTATGTGATACGCAAAGGCGACGTAAAAGTTTACACCATCAACAACACCGGCGAAGAACAAATCGTGAATATGCATGGCGCGGGCGACATGTTTCCGAGTCCTTGGATCTTCAAAAAAACTACCACGTCGCTGTACTACTACGAGACCACCTCAGCCTGCGAGATTATTACCTTGCCGCGGGATGTGCTGCTCGACATCATCTATCGCCCAGACGCGTTACCCCAGCTGGTTGATTATCTGGCTACCAATTACATTGGTATGCTCATGCGCACCACTGCCTTGCAGCAATCGCGGGCCAGCGAGAAAATAATGTTTACTCTCTACTACTTGCTGTCTCGCTATGGCACTGAGACCCAAGCTGGTTTTTATAAAATTGAGCTGCCGCTGACCCATAACGCCCTCGCCAGTCTGGTGGGCCTAACACGCGAGACAACCACTATGGAACTCAACAATCTGAAGCGGCGCGGCGTGCTCAGCTACGCGCACCACATTTATGTCGTCAATAAAGCGGCTCTGGAACGCAGCCTGGGCGAAGAAAGCTTTAGCGACCTTTTGCTGTAGCCTTGCGGGTAGTTTTCGTCTCGGTTTTGGGCGCACCCAGCGTGCTCTGCACCAAACGCAGCAGTTCCTTCGGCGAGGCCCAAGCCTTTAGGATATAGCGGTCAGCGCCTTGCCGGTAGGCTTCGTCGATCTCGGCCTGCATATCGTAGTTACTAAATAAAACGACCTTCACTTTGGGGTGGTGGTGTTTTAGGTCATACTCACGCAGGAACTGCAGGCCGTCCATGTGGGGCATGCGCAGATCCAGCAGGATCAGGTCCGGCTCGTGCTCAGCGGCAACAGCTAGCGCTTGCTGGCCATCAAAAGCGCTGTAAACGGCGTAGCCGGCTCGCTCCAAAATAATCTGGTAGGCTTCGTTGAGCGTCCGCTCATCTTCGACTACTAAGATAGTTGCGCTGTTGGGTAATGTTCTCGTCATCTCTCTTCTTTACTCTTGCGATGTCTTATTATATTTGTACGCTGGGTGGAAACAGTGAGGATTCTCATATTTTTGGCATGTTGCTGGGCAATTCGATGGTGAAGGTGGTACCTTTGCCAAGCACAGAGGTTACCACAATATCGCCGCCGTGGGCAACAATAATTCGCTTGGCGAGGTACAGCCCCAGGCCGCTGCCGCCAACCATGATAGAGCGCGGGTTATCGATGCGTGAGAACTTTTGGAACAGCCGGGCAAAATTTTCTTCGGCAATGCCCACACCATGGTCGGCTACGCTGATAACCACGGTTCCTGGACGCACTTGCAATGTCAGCGTGATGGTAGTGTGTTCCTCGGAGTACTTACTGGCATTATCCACAATGTTATCTATCGCCATGCGTAACCTGAGCGGATCGGCCCACACCTCAACCAGTTGGCTAGCGCCGCGCAAGGTAAGGCGCTGCCGGCGGTTCAGTGCTACGGCGCGGTATTCGCTGATTACGGCTCGGAGGAGCGCGCCCACGTTACAGCGCTCGGCATGCAGCGGTACTTGGTTGGCATCGATTTGGGCAACCTGCAAAAGGTCGTTGACGATGCTAATTTGCCGCTCGTTATTGTCGTAAGCCTTCTGCACGAATTCCTTTTGCGCACTTGTCAGCTGGCCCATGTAGCCGTCCAGCAGCATACCCAAGTACTGTTTGACGCCCGTAGCCGGCGTGCGCAGCTGGTGCGAGACCAGGGCAATAAACTCGTCTTTGGTAGCGTTCATAGCCTGCAGGTCGCTATTCTCTCGCTGCAGACGGGCGAGCTGTGCAGCCGGGCTTTCTGGCCGCGAGCGTTTCGGGGACATATCCTGATTATAGGCCATGGCTACAAGAAGGCTGCCAGATGCTGCGACACAAGCTGGCTGTAGAATGCCATAAACCGCTTTTGGACTCGCCCGATGCGTTCCGGGTATTGATAGTAGCTAAAAATGAGCGCGCCACCGCGCTTGCCGGGCAGGGGATAGACCGCACTGTAAGCGATAGCGCCAGCCGCCTGGTTAAAGCGGGCTTCTTCGGCGGTGAGGGCTGGGGTGAACAAGTAGTGCCAGTCGGCCGTGGCTTGCGGCGTGCCGGTACGGATGGCGCAGGCAACCACGTTGTCGGCGTCCTCTAGCGGTACCTTAATGTCTTCAAATTTCTTAACTGAAACACTGGTCGTGCCCTTAGCCAGCTCGGTGTTGGACAGCGCTACGCGGTGAATAACCCCTTTGCTATCAACCACCAGCAGCACCACAATGCCCAAGTACATGCGCGCCGCTTCTACTTTGTTCTGGAACGGCGCATTAACCGCCGCCCGAAACAGCCGCTCCTTGCCCGTAGTGCCCGCCAGCAGATCGGTGAGCTCACGCTGATAGTTCGCCACTCGTTCTGTCATTATCCTCAGTATAGCAGCAGTGAGAACTGTACGATATCTTACGGTAGGCATATGCTAAATTAGATTTGCTTAAGAGGGAGTTGTTATAGAAAATCACCAGCATACTGAGTCAGCACTCGATCAACGCTTACGAGGCGTCGAACAGGCTTTGCAGAGCTGGGTTGCGCACCCACCGCAAGGCGATGTCTATCTGCGTGCCTACGCCCAGGCGACGCTCGACGATTTCGCCCAAGCAGGTCCCACCTACGAATTCGTACGCCTGTGGCTCAGCGTCCATCACCACGTCAGTTCTTCCCATGCCATCACCCAACTGCAGCGCGGTAAACAGCGGCAGTTTCTAGAGGCGTTTCCCCAGGAGTATCCGCGCGAGTTTGTCGACCCCAAAATGTGGCGCAAGGCCGACGAAAGTATCTTTAGTGATACCGAGGACGCGTTCAGCCGCTACGGTCAGTTCGTTATCGACGTGTGGTCGCGGCCGCTGCAAAGCAATAAATCAGAACGCTACAAATCCCTAAAAGCCTTTGCCGTGCTGGCCCGTGAGCTTGGCCGGCTCAGTAGCTTTACGGTGCTGGACATCGGCTGTAGCCAAAACGCCGGGCTGAATCATATGGCCAGCGGCATTGGCTTTGAATCGCCCACGGTGATTCACCCAGGCTCACATGATCGGCAGCCCAACCTCGATTACACTGCCGCCTTCAGCCGGGTACTGCAGACCGAACTGCCGCTCGACTTAGGGGTAGGCATTGATCTTACCGGGCCAGAAGATTCACACCCTTGGGCCATGGCGTGCTCGCACTACCCGAGCGAGCTCTTAAACGAAGAACGGGTAGGGCTTTTTAGGGCTCTGGTCATGGCCGACTACCCAAACGTCGGCTTTGTGCGCGGCGACGCCACCGACTTTGACCACAGCGCACTCGAACGCGCCTATCCCGGACGCGACCAGTTCGATATCGTCTTTCTATCGACCATGCTGTATCAGCTGGACGACGAGGAGCGCGCCGCGGCCACGGCGTTTGCCGAGTCCAAAGCGCGCCAATTTGTAGTCGCCCAGGATTTTGCCATCCCCGATCCTGACAATCCGGAAGCCCTGGTTATTCGCGACAACTGGCACGGCCAACGGGACACCTATAACTTGCTTTACAAGGACATGCACGCCAGCCACCGCCGCTGGCAAACCGGCTTTACATGGGAAGACGGTCGCTGCCGAGTAATGACGCCAGGACTCGGCCGCATTGCCGTGGGTGGCCTCACAACCTCGGTAGAGAGTGCGCTGTGTTACTTTATCCAGCCGGACGACTAGCTTGTACGCCTATTCCACGTTTGATACGGCACAGTAGCACTGCCTACAGGCGGTGATTTATCGATGAATGCCCCTGGATAGCATTCAGAACGGCTACCAAAATCAGCGCGCCAATAAATGACCAAAACATGCCTACCCACGAGAAGGCTAAGTACGAGCGGTCGGCGCCGGTAAAGAACGTTGAGACAAAACTACCGATAAACGACCCGATTATACCAATGACTATGCTGGCGATAACGCCTTCGCTCCGGCCGGCTACCTGGCCGGCTATCCAACCAACCAGTCCACCAACCACTAAAATTACGAGTAGATTCATGACACACCTCTTATCTCCTTGCAAGCAGCATACCTACTGCTTATGTAGTTACTTACGGGTTTTGGTTTAGAGCGGCGGGGCTTATGTGGCCCCGCCAGGGTTGCCACCCGCAAACGAAAGGACTCTAGCTTTGGGAGCCGCGGTGGCTGTTACGCCCACCGGCGCGCTTAGCTTCGGTAGGTTGGGCGGCAGCGCCTTTCTGACCAGCAGCGCGGGGGTCAGCGCCATGCTTGTCGCCAAACTTGCCGCTGCTCGCTTTGCCGCCCATGCTGGCGATCTCGCGCTGCTTGTTCTCGTCCATCGACGCGAAGCCACGGTTGCTTGTGTTTGCCATACTGCACCTCCTTTGGCTCTTTTAGGTTGGCCCTTTTATAGTAGCCGCCTAAGCGGGCCATTGCCGTAAAATATGAGCCACTTGTACTGCGCGGTAGCTCACAGCTTTGGCGTGAGAAATCCTACGGCTAGTCCGCTATTATGGCAGGTAGCCGGGGGTCGAAAGCTACACGATACTCGGCCAGAAGGTATCAACTGAGGTTTTGTCCAACCCGAGATGGGTCGCTACTTTCCCGCGTAGTTCCTGGCGCGTAAACGTACGCAGCGGCTCATCGGTCACTAAATACTCCTCAAGCTGCACATAGACGTCCCGAAGCACCATTTGGTCTTTATCGGTCGGCGCTTTGCCCGGCGCAAGCAGGGCCGTAACCCGGCGCATAGGTTCGAGTATTGTATCAACCGCTTCCAGGTTAGACGCCATGCCGGCAATGTACGTAATAATATCCATGGAGGTTGCCGGCTGTTGCTGGCCGCGTTGGAACAAACGACGTTTCAACGTGGTAGAGACGGCCTGCACTTCGCCCACGACATTAAACTGGTACGCGGAAACCAGCACCAAGAAATCACCAAGTATCGTCGGCACCTCGTACAAACGCGTGTTGAAGTACCAGTTGTCGTAGCCAATAGTATCTAATACCAGAATAGTAACTGCGGTGATAAACTGCAGCGTCAGGCCGGCGGTCAACCAGTTAAAGGCCTTATAGTACTCTTGACCAATATGGCGCCGAATGTTGTAGGCACCGATCGCTGCGGCAGCATAGAAGATCACCGGTATGATCACGACTATTTCAAAGGCGTCGTATTTCTGCTCGCTAAACGACCACACAGCGGCGTGCGGCAGTAGGGCATGGATAACTGCTACGACTGCCGTCGCCCCAATCACCATGAGCGGCGCCGTCAGTTTGCTTTTCAGCTGGATGATCCGTAGGAATTGTCGCGCGCCGTAGTACATCAGGATACTTCCTACCAGATATGACAGGTACGATGACATGTTCCACCACACGTTATCCCATAGGTTGTAGTACTCGATTATCGGGAAAACGATGGTCAGGAGGCCAAGCGAAAACTCCGCCCCAGCGATGAGTCGGTAGGCTGGCTTGAGCTCTTTTTTAAAATTGCGTAACGCCAGCAAGAAGAGCATGCCGCCACCAAGGGCAAAGGTGAGGTCGACCAGTGTAGTTGGCGTACCGAATGGCGAATAAAACTCGGCATGATCTACACCAGCTGGTGGCGGCACCAGCAACCACAGCGCGCCGACCACAAAGGCCGCAGTTACCAAAATACCAAAGATCAAGCGCGATCGTGCAAGTTTATCCATATACCACCCTCGATTATGTTACCTGTAGTGTACAGCCAGCAGGTGGTTTACGCTAGTGGTTGCGCCGGGTGCGGCAGAGCCTACTGGCACCACAGCGAGGCATACACCGGCAGCTCAGTGCTGTAATAGGCGTCCCAATCCGGGAACAACAGGTTTACACCCATGGAGATAGCTCGCGTGCCGCTGCCGTTGCTGAATGACCAGCTATCATAGCCTGGTACTTCGCCTTCGTGGCCGTAAATGCGCTGGGTACAACCGTTTGGCGGATCAACATTTTGCAGATCCCAGCTCCAAATGCCCAGGCCTGCGCCAAAGCCGGGAGGGAACAGACCTTCGGGCAGGGTAATCGGCACAGTTTGCTTCATCTGCGCCGTGAGTCCGGGCGGCAGCAGGTGGCCACCTACCAGGGCAGACATAAAGGTGTTCATGTCGGCCGGGTTAGAAATCATGGCGCCGGTGGCCCACACAAAGCTGGTGTTGTAGTTGGTAAAATCGGTAGTGTAGGTGCTGAGCGGCTGGCCAACAATGGGATTACCATCGGCATCAACCGCATACGAATAGCCGTTCGCGTACAGACCGGTCATATTCGTCTGCGTAGTGGGGAACGAGGTGTGCGTAAGGTGGAGCGGCGTAATGATGCGGCTCTGCACCTGGTGCTGAATGGTGTCATGGGTGACAGCTTCGACCACTAGGCCCGCCAAAATGTAGTTGCTGTCGGAGTATTCGGCTTGCCCAGCCGGGATGACGTCGCGCGGCTGGCTGGCGATCATGGCAATCAGTTGTTGCGGCGTCCAGGTTTGGTAGCGGCTGACTTCACCGCGAACAAACTGATACACCAGCGAGTCGCCGGTCGCTTCCAAATAATCTGGCACGCCAGAGGTCTGGCCCAGTAACTGTTTAACCGTGACTTGACTTGCGTAGGGCAGGATGCCTGGCACCCACTTCTGCAGGCTGTCGTTGAGGCTCAGTTTGTGCTCGGCCACCAGCTGCAAAGCCACGGCCGCCACGAAGCTCTTGGTGATGCTGCCGATGCGCATTTTCATGTCCGCCTGAGTTGGTGCGCCGGTCGCCAGATTGGCCGTGCCAGCGGCGCCACTACCGCGCAGGGTGTCTTGCACCCACGCGCCAGGGAATAGACTCTGCGTGCAGGCCGCATCCAGACAACCATGAATTGTTTCCATTTTTTGCTGCAAAAACGTGTTACTGCCGGTTGCGCCAGCGCTGAGCGGCGTCAGCATCAGCCAAGCGCTGCTGCCGGCGACACACAATAGCCGTAGCCAGGCTAGGCCCGTCCGTCTCGGCGCGACGGTTACTTTTTCGATACGTCCCATAGCCACCCTCCATTACTTATGTCTTTAGTTAGGCGCATCTTCAGCTAATCTGCAGTGAAAATGTTAACGCCTCAGGGCTGGAGGGGGTCTATATCAGACCGTAGCGCACCATGGCGTACCGAAAACCGTAGTTCTCAACCGACGGCGCGACCCAGTCGGCCAGATCTTTGAGCTCGTCCGGTGCGTTGCGCATAGCCACTTTCACGCCGTCTGGGCCGGCGGCGGCAAACAGCGAGAAGTCGTTCCAGCCGTCGCCGATGACCAGCCGTCGCTGATCGGCGAGCTGGGCGTGGTGCAGCATTTGTTCGATGCCGTATTGTTTGTCCACGCCCGAATCCACTACTTGGATGCAGCGCAGGGAAGGATGGTCTTCGTAATTCATGATCGGCGTGTGTTTGATGCCGCTTAGCGCGCCGAGCGCTTCCACAATCGTAGGCCCATTGTCGGCCTCAAATATCGCAAAGACCGATGGCGCGTTGGCAACCGCTAGCTCGCCACTGTCGACGGCGGCGAGCACCTGCTCCGGCAGCTGCTGCCGTGACGCCTTGTCAAAATGAACGTTGGCGCAGAGCTGCCCGATAGACCGAACCACCGCGCGTGTCGTTTCCGCGCTCAGCCACTGCGACCACACCACCTCGCCACTGTCGGCGTGCGCTACCGTAGCGCCGCCATCCAACGTGCAGAGATTATCGCGCAGATCGAGCGGCTCGACTAACTTACGCATCAGCGCGTGCGGCCGGCTGGTGACTTCTAGTAATGATATACCGTTAGCCCGCAGTGCGTGCGCGGCGTCTTGTACTGGCTCGGCTGGCAGCCGCTGGCCGTGGATAATTTGGGTGCCGTCCACGTCGCTAAGCACCACACCAATTTTTCGTTCACTCATAGTTGTTTACTCCTCATAATGATTAGGGAATAGTTGCCGCATGACTGCCAGGTGTGCCGGCTGAAACAGCCGCAACTGTCCCACGTCCTCAGGCGCTTCCGAGAATAAACGGTCCAGGCTACGCATCGTTTCTTGCCCGTCGGGGGTGAAACGATCGGTGTGGCTGACATCGGTCATGACGCGGCCAGTTGCCGCATCGACATACTGGGCGCGCTGAGTGTGGGCACCAGCATCAACTAGGTAGCTCATGAGCAAATAATCGTCAAAACGGTCGTGGTAATCGTCCGGACACTGGGTACGCAGTTCGTTCAGCTGGGCGAGCGCTGGCGCCACCGCCTCCTCCAGCGGCATGCCCTTTTCGCCATGCCGAATGAGCGCGCGGCCGATAACCGTTTGCCGGATAAGCAGCCCGATCACCGCCTTTTCGTCTGGCGATAACACATCGCGGGGCACCGGGCCGAGCACATTGCCAGCCACCCGGTCATTATGAACCGACTGCTCGCGGTTGCGCCGCCGGTCGCTGGGATCAGACAGTGCAACAGCATGCGCCTTGCCGCCGTCTTGCAAGCTATACATGGGTTTGAGCAGTCGATCGCGCGGATCGGTACGTCCCGGCACAAACACGCGGTCATCGGTATTGAGCACCGACTGATTATGCTCGTACAACCGGCGGGGGCGGGGAATGTGCAGATCGCCAGCCTGCTGCCAAGCCATCTCCAGCGAACAGGCGCCAAGGGTCACCACGCTATAAAAATTGGCTTCTATGGCGTGCAGCGGATTGGCCGGGGTTTCGGCCATTAAATCGCTAAGGAATTCACTAAAGCTGTCAACGTCGACAATCGGCGTGCCGTCTTGCAGCATGGCCTCCGTGCGGGCGGTTACATCGGCCGGGATCTCCCGAGGGCCGGTCAGTATCTCAATGGTTTGCTCGTAGCTCAGTTGTCGATTACCCATAGCACTCCTCTATACCTGATAGACTTGCGTTTCCACGCCGGTAATCTCCGGCACTACGCGCTCTTGACCTATAGCAGCAGCAAATTCCAGCAGAGCCGGCAGATGCACAGCCGCGCCCTCTACCACGACACCAGGTTCGTGGTAAACGCGCAGGCCGTCAACGTAACGCAGCGAGAAGAGGTCGGCCTCGGTTACCGCCAGTTGGCCGCAGCCGTGAGCTATCAGCGAGCTCCGTACTTCGTTCAGGGAGTAGACATCGTCCGCATCGTAGCCGATACGCCGGCCCACGATGGCGCGCATCTCGGGTAGTGTTTCCGGTTCGCGCTGCCAGCCTTGCGTTTCGGTAATCCGCTCCGCAATGGTCTCGCAGCGCTCAAGAGATGGGGTGCCGTGTCGCCGGCTTGGATCCAAACCCAAAATGAGCGTATCTCTGGTGGTATCGGTGGCGGCGCCTAGCACCGCGCCAGAAATCGGCCACTCTGGATTATCAAAAGCGGTCACCAGTGCGCCCAGCCGCCCGAAGATAATTTCACCCAGCGGCAACGCCGGCGCTATGACGAATCGCGCCGACCACGTATAGGGGGCCTGTACACCTCGCTGGTAAAAGGGTAATTGCGGCTCTTGGGCAATCATAGTACACCTCCTAATCTTGTGAGAGCTACTATAACACCTTGTAGACAGCCGTGCTATATACTCGCCAACATCGTTATCGTTTGTCCCAAGTTATCTATTTTCACCAACGGTGAATGCAGAATGCTTGGGGCGAACATGGCAGACAGACAACATAAGAAGGGAGAAATATCTCCGTGGATCTAGGCTTCTTGTCCTCTCTGCTGCCATGTTCGCGGCGGGGCGGCGTCTTACAGACGCCTAGCGGAGCGAGCCGCTGAAGCTGTGTTTGCCGGCGCCCCGGATGTATCCAGAGCGGTTGGCGGAGTCGATCATCTCCTGAGGAGTCACGGTCCGCAACCAGCGCCAGAGTTCCGGTTGATAGTCTTGCATCCAGTCACCACCAGCCGTGCTACCAAGGATCCGCCGGAGAACGGTGACGGTGCCGTCGGCGAAGTAGTGAATGGTGTACGTGTACGCACCCTTGCGCGTGATACGCGTAATATCCCGCAGGGCGTAGTGCTGGCCGTGACTGTGGCCGTAGATGTCGTCGAACCACATCTGGTTGAGGCTGGCCCACACATGCAGGTCCACCCGCAACCAGTGCAGTTGCTGGCGGCAGCGTTGCTTGGCGCGCTCGAGCTTGGCCTTCTGTCGCGCCTCGGCACGCTCTTGTTTGGCGAGCTGCTGTTGAAGGCTAACCGGGTTCTTGGAACGGAACCACATGTTCGTGCTCCTTTGCTCTATGCGGTGGAACTTCGTTGCTTAGATCAATTGTCTGTCTGCCAATGTACATGCTTCGATAGAGAATCTCTCTATGAAACAGACATACTTTATCATGAATTGCACATATATTCAACACCACCACAAAAGAATGGGGTATTATTAAGATATGGCTCTACGCGCTCACATCAATGCCATGCTCAGCAGGCTAGAAAGAACCTATGCCACTCATAACCGTCTTGAGGTGTCGCGCGCGGCGCTGCTGCACAATTTGGATCTGTTTGCGGGCCGCAGCGGGCTGCCGGCCATCCCCGTGCTCAAGGGCAATGCCTACGGCCACGGCATCACCCAGGTGGCCACCGCGCTGCGTAGCCGCCAGCTGCCGTACATTGCGGTCGACGGCTATTTTGAAGCGTTACGCGTCCGCGAGGTCAGCCGCCAACCGGTGCTGATTATGGGCGCCATCCTGCCGGAGAATTACAAGCGGCTCCGCTACGACGATTTCGCTTTTGTGGTCCACGACGCAGCGAGCATCCACGCCCTCGGCAAAACCGGTAAGCGGGTGAAAGTGCACCTGGAGGCCAACACCGGCATGAACCGCTATGGCGCCGGTCCAGACGAGATTACCCAGCTCACTAGGCTCATCCTGTCGTATAAGAATCTGCAGCTGGAGGGCGTCATGAGCCACCTGGCCGACAGTGACGGCGACGACCCCGCCACGGTCGACACCGCCGTCGAGCAGTTTGACGCGTGTGTAGACACAGTGCGCGCCGCCGGCGCCCGCCCCACGCTGTTCCATGTGGCCCAAAGTGCCGGCAGCCTGCGGGCCAAATCCCAATACGCCAACGCCTTTCGGCTAGGCGTGGGGTTGTACGGTATCAACCCGTTTCCGCACGGGCACCAGCTCCATGCCCAGCTCCAAGATTTACAGCCGGTGCTCCAACTCGTCAGCACCATCACCAAAGTTATTGAGCTACAAAAGGGCGACAGCGTCAGCTACAACTACACTTTTACTGCGCCAAAAGCTATGAAGATTGGCGTGCTGCCGCTGGGCTACTACGAGGGCGTCAACCGCGCGCTCAGCAACCGCGGCGTGGTCAAAATAGGCAAACAATTTACACCGATTGTCGGCCGCGTGTGTATGAACCACACCATGATTAGCCTGGACGGCGTATCCGCCAGGGTAGGCGACGAAGTGGTAGTCTACAGCAACAATTCCGGCGACGAAAACGCCATCGACCGCATCGCTAGCGACCACCACCTGTTTAACTACACCTTGCTGACCGCCCTCAGCCGTGACCTCCGCAGGCTGCTCGTAGACTAAAACAACGCCAGCGCTCACCCATAGTCGGGCAGTTGCTGGCGTTGTTCGCTTTTTCGCTGTTTCCTGTTTATATCTTCCGATATAAACACCTTTGTTCGGGATATCTTCTTACTCATTAAAGAGATGCGTCCCTCACTCCGGAGCTCATCAGCATGAATACGCATTCATGGAAAGCGTTTGGGTTCGGGTCGGTAGGGGAAGTTGGTGGGTGAGCATGTCGCCCGCCGAACTTCCGCACTACCGAACTCGAACCCGCACGCTTTCTGTGCTACTTCTTCTCGGTGACCGTCACCGACGACAGGTCGTCGGTGAAGACGACGTCGTACAGTTTGGCGTCGAGCCGAACCGCCGGCCGGCCGTCGAAGGTCACCGTCTGCTGGGAGGTGTCGATGTTGTCGCCGACGACCAGGTAGCGGTGAACCGCGTACTGGTGGTCGGTGACGATGCCCGTCGACTTCACCTGGACTCCACCGATACGCTGGAGCGGCGAGCCGCTCAGGTAGTTGTGGATCCCCATCGTGATGAGGTCCTGCGCGACCACGTACAGGCCGGCGTAGGTGGCGACCAGCTGGATGATGTTCATCACCGGCTTGTCGACGATCTCGCCGATTGCAGTGACGTTCTCGTCCAGGACGTACGTCTGGCCGTCGAGGACCAACTCGCCGTTGGCGAAGCTGATCTCGACGCTGTCGAGGTCGACGGCCTTCTGGGTCACCAGGCCGGTGAAGTCACCGTCCGGGTTACTTACCCGACTCCGGTAGAACACGGTGTAGAACACGGTACCGTCCAGGCTAACCTTGAGGTCGCCGCGGTCGGGCTCGCGTCCGGTGCCGGTGTTGGCGATGGCACGCACGCGCGCGCTAGCGTCAGTGGAGACGTAGACGCGGGCGGGAGTCTCGCTCATGTGGATCCTTTCCAAGCAGAGAGAAAAATGTTTGGTGGTGCAAGCTGCCAGTAACAGATACGGGCAGGTTGCACCACCAAATGCACAGAAAGCGTGTCAATGTACCCTTGCATGCACGCACACAAGTATCACTATTATACACTAAAAGTACGTTTAACGCAAGTATCGTGAACTATCCGAGCGTGTTTTATACTGAGCCTATGAAGAAATCATTTACCGACGAAGACGCCGCCGGCCGCACCAGCGAGGGCGACCGCCGCATGATGGTCATCGCCGCCCACAAAATGGGCTACCGCACCAACTTTAACGCCCAGGGTGAGCCGCTCAGGCACTAAGGCTATAATCTGCGGGCTATCGCTTACGGCTGCCAACAAATTTGGCCAGCACCACCGCAAGATTAGCCAGAAAAATATAAAACGGGTAGGCCAGCAGGCTGAGGTTCCAACTCCCCACCGAGAACATGGCCAGCGCGCCGGCAATCGTGACCACCAGCCACATGGTGTAGGTTTCGGTCTTGGGGTGTTCGTAGGTTTTTAGGACGGTGAGGACCGTGCCTGACGCATCTACGATGATGGTCATAAACAGCGCAATCGTCGCATGCCTGGTCAGATACCACAGCAGCAGCCCCACGCCGGCGGCCAGCAGACCAAGTTGGTCACGCCTGGTGAGCCCGCCGGAGCCATACTTCAGCGCCAGCACAAAGACCACTAGCGCACCGGCGCTATCCAGGCCCGTAAACCACAGCGAGCTGGTCGCGCCGCTGGCCATTTGCGTGAAAAAGGCGATACCCGCCAGCACCACCCAAATAAACCACGAGGCCCGCTCGGGCTTGGCGTCGCCCCTTAGGATGTCACGCAGATACGGCAGGTAGGCAAGCGCCGCCAATACACCAGACACAATCCCGATAACTTGCAGCGGTTTCATGCCCACAGCATAACAAAACAACTACGTTTTAGCGTGCATTTGTTGCCGCTATATTTAGTTAATTCTAGGGTCGCTTTTTCGCTCTTTAGAGCTCGTCAGCACAAATACACATTTGTGAAAAGCGAACGTGACAAACAGGCATGGGGTTAGGAGGAAACACACGGCAGGACCGTGACAACCTGGTTGTAACCCATGTTTGTTTGTCACGTTCGCTCCCGGGCCATCAGCCCTGGCCGATCAGCGGCGGAGCCTCGCCATGAGGTCCTCGCCGACGGTGAAGATCAGCATCAGGAAGGCGACCCAGCCGACGTCGCCGAGCGTATCGGCCTCGTTCTTGATGCTGGCGATCTGGCCGCTGGTGATCGGACCGGTCGAGCAGCCAGCAGTCGCGGGCTTGTCCAGGCACGCCTGGAGGACCGACGCATGCGCGTTGAGGTCGCCGACCTCGATCACACAGAAGATCACCACCGCGCCGAGGACGAGGGCCAGCAAAGCCAGCGCCAGCGTCTTCACGATCTGCACGGCGGCAGAGCGATCGGCCTTCTTGGGAGGCCGTTTGGGTTGAGCTGTCGAAGTCATATCCGACACTTCCCCCTCACCCTGGCACAACAGGCCGCTCGCATACGCGAGCTGTGTGTTTCCCATACACACAAGATGAGGCCACACTGCTTACAGGGAGCAGTGAAGTCTCATCTTGTGATTGTCTGTTTGTCAACGTACCCTGGAAGCCGTTCGTGGCCTCGCAAAGCATCTCAATTATAACATAAAGTAGTTATTGTCAATACTGGTTTGTTAGCTTTTTCGCTCTTTGGAGCTCATCAGCACAAATACACATTTGTGGAGCGGTAGGCAGGACAAGAGAGACGAGAAAATAGGGGAGTAGGGACACGCGGCAGGCGCGGCACCGGTTGAACCTCCAAAGAGATCCTCGTGTGCCGCGCCTGCGTGCGGATGTGTTGCCTTACGCATGGGGAGGTCTACGCCTCACTTGCAGTCAGGGCAGCCGGGACACGTTCCCGTGGACTTGCAGTTACTGCAGCTGAGCTTTCTCCCGGCAAAACCGAAGAGCTTACCTTTGCACTTCGGGCAAGCCTTGGGCTTGTTTTTCGTGCCTCCGCAGCGACCGTAGAACAATCGAACCGCCTCCTTCAAGGTGGTCAAAATGGGTGATTAGCCCCAGTAAGCGGACGAGTCCTGCTAACTGAGCTAGCACCCAACCGGTACTCCCTAGGCCGAAGCCTCCATTCGCACTTGGATAGCACGAATGATGCGTTCCTCTGTCGAAACACTAAAGAGAGACAAAAGCCGTATCGGCGGCAGGATATAGCCTTTGTCTCTCTTTAGTGTCTGTCTCAATCTTGTCTGCCTGCTAAGGTGCTTTGGAAGTGCATGCACTGCAACAAAGCTCGTGCACTATAGCCTAAGCACGTATATCTGTCAATGCAAGCTTAGCAATGGCACGACTAGCTTATACTAGAACCAGGCATGACATTGATTCAGCATATACAAACTATCTACCGGCTCTTGGCGGATGACCGGCTAGAAAGTCTCGGATTATTTCACATCGAGGACGACAGGCTGGTCACACCCATCGCCGGCAACACCTTGTCGCTATTCGCCTACAGAAGCAAAAGAGCAGATGAGATGATTCCGCATGGCACCATCAAGAGACTTATCGATGCGATACAGGCTGGTAACGGCTACACGGGCATCAATCACATCGGCTTTCACTACAAGACAGCCTCAAAAGAGGATGCCGTAACGGCGATAACCAAACAAGCCAGCAGCAAGGGCTATTCGGTTTACCAAGAGCCTTCGATTGATGATGCAGCCTGGATATTCGTTGGCAATTTGTCCGATGTCACAAATCCACTCCTAGAATTCCTCCCGCACGAAGGCCAGACTGACGACAAATGGGTTGATTATTACTTGCCGCACATCCAATTCGATATTAATACCGGCATGACTCCCCAAGAAATCGAAACCGTAGTTAAAAAGTTCATTCGTAAACCCTTCACGCCGTACGCAATTCAAATAGATGGAGTCACGTACATACAACGCGTTAATCTGGGCTGTGTAGAGGGCGTGAACCTTATGCTAGACATAGCGACGAACAATCGAGACATTCATTATCGGAAGAGCTGGGCTAAACTAGCGTAAAACAAAAGACTTCCGTTCGCAAAGCGGCGAAACAAGAAGTCTTTACGCATAGGTATCATGGTGACCCCACGGGGCCCTTTGGATTCTTACCTTCGATATCGATGTTTGTCTGCATCTATGCAGATGCCATGGTCATTGCTGTCCCCGCTTACGATAGGACGCTACCCGCTCCCGCGTAGCACATGTAGCCGAGCAGTATTTCCGTCCACCGCCCTTGCCAAGGTCAATAAATGGGCGTCCGCAAGTCGGCGAGGCGCAGAGTCCGGCAGGGTTTCGCTGTTTTTCGGCCAGTAACACGGCCAGGGCCAAGGCAGAGGACGCTGCAAACCATTCCGCCCAAGGCGCATCATCGTTACTGTCAACGTGCAGATGCCAAGGTGTAGCGCTATGGGAGCTCAGGCGCGGAGCTTGTGCATGTTCCTTTAGTAGTGTATTGAGAAGGCTTGCTGCCGTCATAGTATCCTCGGTCGCAAAGACCGCGTGAAGTTCACGAGCGACGGCTTTCAAGTCGTCGAGGTCGGGATATGTGACGTTGGCATCACTCTCACCGTACTTCTTGAGCATCGCGTTGATTTGCTCCACATGTGCTTGATGGTCAAGGTGGCCTCTGTTCTCAAGTACAATAATGGCATCGGCGGCACGCTTAGCAGCATGTGCTGCGGAACCCATTGAAAAGGTGTCGTTGACGAGATCCATGGTCTGAGTATATCATACGTAACGTGAAAACTATACAAACACGTTACAGCATGACGCACTACCTATTCGGTGCTCTGCCAGCACGTCTTGGCGACGAAATGTCCAGCCAGGCTATTCTACTAATGGGCATTGCCGCTGGCTCGGCGACGCTCGGTTCCACCTTGCTGGCGGGACTGACATTTTCTGCCGCAATCGGTGGCCCATTACTGGGCGCTGTGCTTGACCGAGCGTACCATCCGGGCAGAGTGCTGGCACTATCGCTGGCGTTGTATGCAGCCGGTATCGCCCTAATCACTTGGTCGCTTGGACATATCCCAGTTTGGCTAAGTTTAGTGCTGGCATTAATGGCCGGATTCTTAATGCCTTCCATATCAGGTGGCTGGTCGTCGCGGCTAAAATCATTTATAGTCGACGAACAGATTGCACGCGCCAGCGCCATAGATGCCACGACGTTCAATATAGCCGGGCTTGCCGGTCCCACACTGGCAGGCTTGATAGCGGGATGGCTAGGAGCACATTGGGCTGTCGCGGTATTGGTCGGGTTGTTGGTCGCGGCATTACCGATGGCGTGGACGTTGCCTAAACGTGGGCAAGAAGCTAAAAGACATGACACCCCATTCTTGCATGAAGTATCAGTCGGCCTCAAAGTCATCGTTGCGAACAAGCTGCTACTCAGAATTACTCTATTGTCAGTTATTTCCTATATGGGCATTGGCATGCTGTGGGTTGTCTACCCGCTCATAGGTCAGAACCTAGTTGGCAACCCAGGCTTTGGCGGCGTGCTGGCGTCGGCTGTATCCGTTGGAGCTTTGGTCGCGACTACCGCGTACGCCAAGTGGCCGACAAAGTACACACCTGACACGGTTGCATTTATAACGACGCTTATATTGGCTACGGCCATGATCGTTCTTGCTTTCGCAGGTAATGTCGCTATGGCGTTAATTGCTATGCTTATTGTCGGATTAGCCGACGGTCCACAACTAGCCGTCGTATTCGCCGTTCGCCACCGTGAAGCGCCGGAACGCTCGCGAAGTCAAGTATTTACGACAGGTGCAAGCCTCAAGATTACCGCGGCGGCAACAGGAGCAGTCCTGTCCGGACATCTTGCCCTGGTCTCATTGAGAACGACGCTATTCGCCGCCTGTCTTGTCCAAATTATTGCCGCAGTAGCGTTCCTGTTCACGTATAAGCCAAGGAGAATCGAATTATCTAACAGATAAGAAAAAGCACCGAGCTTTCAAAACTGAAAACTAGGTGCTTATCTCTATCTGTCTGTAATTTTCCAATGGTGACCCCTGCGGGAGTCGAACCCGCGATCTTCAGGATGAGAACCTGACGTCCTGGACCACTAGACGAAGGGGCCAAAGCTGCAACTACTCTACCATAACAGAGGTGCAGAGGCAAGCCTGACGTAGTAAAGCCCGCCACAAAATAAGCATAACCGAGTATACTAGCTTGCAGATGGTCGTCGACGATTTTATGTTCCATGTGGCGAAGGTCTGGTACCGGGTGTACTGGGGCGTTATCGTATTTTCCAACCTGCTGGTGGTGGGTGGTGTGCTGGCCGCGCGCTACGTTCCAGCCTTTGCGCCAATGGGCCAGCAATACAACCTGAACAGCACTGTTACCCTCTGGCTGTCCGGCATTACGCTGGGCTACAGCGTGGCGTTGTATTGGCTGGTGGTACGCGGCGCAGAATCACTGGCTACACTGATCGCCAGCATGATCAACACGCTCGTGCTACTGAACGGCCTGGGCAACACCGACGCGCATGGCAATGCGGCCTACCCATACTTGCTGCTCTGGGGCGTAACTGTCCTGCTGAACGGTATGTTTGGGCCACCGCTGTTGATCGGCTCACTCCTCATCAGCCTCACGTATGTTCTAGCGCGTAGTAACTTTCACATCAGCCTGTTTACTACGAATACTTGGTATTTGGTGGGCACATCGGTGTTGGCTGCGGCGCTCAGCTACATTTTTTGGGGCGGGCGCTTTATTAGCCGGCAAGAGCAGCAGATGGACAAGCTGTCGGGCATGCTCAAGAGCAACCAAGAGCAGTCGGCAATTCTCATCCAGTCTATAGCCGACGGCGTAATTGTTACTAACACCGAAGGCCAGATTACGCTCACCAACCGCGCCGCAGCCAACATGACTGGCTGGCCAGTGGACGAAGCCATGGGCGTCAGCGTGGAGCAGGTACTACAAATTACCAAAGAAGACGGCAAAGACTTTGTGGGCGATGAGTACCCGTTTAAGGCCGTCTTAATCCACAAAGCTTTTATCAACCAAGTGCTGCAGGTGACGTCGCGCGGCGGCAAGCGACAAGTGATTTCGCTGGTTATTTCGCCGGTCGTGACCAAAACTGGGGAAGTCTACGGCGCCGTGGGGGTCATGCGCGACGTCAGCGAGCAGCGCGCCGCCGAGCACCAGCGTGCCGATTTCATCAGCACCGCCTCGCACGAGATGCGCACGCCAGTGGCGGCCATTGAAGGCTATCTGGCGCTGGCGCTCAACGACAAAGTGAGCACTATCGACTCGCGGGCACGCAGTTATCTCGAGAAAGCGCACTCCAGCACCCAGCACCTCGGCGAGCTCTTTCAAGACCTCTTAACCAGTGCCAAAGCCGAGGACGGCCGGCTGAGTAACCACCCGGCGGTCATCGAAATGGGCAGCTTCACCGAACAATTAGTTGAAGATCTGCGCTTTGCGGCTCAAAAGAAGGGCCTGCAAGCCGAATTTGTAATGGGCACCGGCGAGACCATTGACGCACGCGAGATAGACACAACGGCCACCGGCGAAGCCGCTGGCGGTCTAAAAGTTGTCAAGCCGCTGTATTACGTCTACGCTGATCCTGACCGCCTCCGTGAAGTCATCACTAACATCTTCGATAACGCCTGCAAATACACCGACAGCGGCAAGGTATCGGTCGGTTTGACCGGCAACAATCAAGTGGTACAGCTCTATGTCAAAGACACCGGCAACGGCATACCGGCCGAGGACATCCCTCACTTATTCCAAAAGTTCTACCGCGTAGACAACTCTGCCACGCGCACCGTAGGCGGCACCGGCCTTGGGCTGTTCATTTGCCGCAAGATCATTGAATTGTACCGTGGGCGCATTTGGGTGGACAGCGTGCTCGGCAAGGGGAGTACTTTCTTCATTAACTTGCCGCGGCTGGATGCCACGAAAGCCACCAGCTTACAGCAGCAAGCCGCCGCCACACCGCCAAGCGTTGGCTAGAACTGGCCGTCGTATCATGCTTATGCTACCGTGAAGTAGGGGTGGCCATTAAATACTAATTAACTGCTAAGGAACTAAGGTATGAAAACTTTAAAACGTACGCTGCTAGCGCTCTTTTCGGTGCTAGCACTTACCGCGAGCGCAGCACTGCCGACTGGCATCGCCAGCGCCAGCGGTTGCAAACTGTATACTAACCCCGGTCAATCAAGCTTTAATGCTAACTGGTACGACAGCCTGGATGGCGTATGGTACCCAATGGGCTTTAGCGGCACGCTGTATACTGGCGACTCGAGCTCATCATGTAGCGACATCAACATCTCCAACTTAGCCGGCAACTCCGAAGTCTGCTGGGGCGGCGTAGCGGTGGTTGCAGTGCAGTATCTCTCAAACGGCGTGTGGCACACCGACACTGGAGACAACGGTAGCGGGATTACCGACGTGCCCTGCAACTCATCCTCGCTCAAGGTGATTGGCGCCAACTACGCCAACAACACACCATTTAGAGTTCTCATCGATGTGTGGGACATCAACGGGCAGCAAGCTAACCCATGGCCCACCTTTAAGCTCTACGTCTAGGTAGACTAGGACGTGTGAAACAAAACGCGTCAGCACCGGGCGCGTTTTGTATGCCGTTTAAGCAATAACACATTGCGCCAAGTTCCGTGCTACAATACAATCAGAAGCATATAGGCCGACAAAACAGGGGTAATAACGAAAATTATGGCAAAAATTCTGCTTGTCGAAGACGACAACAACTTGCGGGAGATTTATGAAGCGCGGCTGATGGCCGAAGGCTACCAGATCGTTACCGCCCGTGACGGCGAAGAAGCGCTGGCCATAGCCAAGAAAGAGCAGCCCGACCTAGTAATTTCCGACGTCATGATGCCGCGCATCAGCGGCTTTGAGATGCTGGACATTCTGCGTAACACCGAAGGCCTCAAACACGTTAAGGTTATTATGCTGACCGCGCTGGGACAGGCCGAGGACAAGACCCGGGCAGAAAGCCTAGGTGCTGACCGCTACCTGGTTAAATCGCAAGTAACGCTAGAAGACATTGTGAAAAGTGCAGCCGATTTGCTGGCACCGAGCGGTGAGGTGACTGCCGCTCCCAGCCCGACACCGGCTGTACCGGCACCCGCGCCTGCAGCCGCCGAACCAGTCGCGCCGGTCATGCCCATGCCGCCGGTTGCCGCGCCGCCAGTCGTTGCCGCTCCCGTCATGCCGCCACCAGCGCCGGCTCCTCCAGCACCCGCACCATTGCCCGTGACACCGCCGCCAGCGGTACCTCCTGTGGCACCAGTGGTTGCTGCCGCTCCGGCTGCACCT
>DATIIL010000002.1:0-459701 GCA_035479655.1 Saccharimonadales bacterium (SeqCode) | reverse complement strand
TGGCTCTCCGAGCCGCCCCACCGCGCCCACGGCGCCCCTCCCAAAAGAATCTCGTTCTGCTCCACCCCCCAAGTTTGTTTCGGCACGCCGTCAGGCGTGTTTTTTGTGTACTTGAAGACGCTTGAGCGCTGTCAACACGTCGCCGTTTGCCGTCCGATCGGTCAGTTTAGACACATTCTCCCACTTGAGCTCGCTAATTTCGAATAGTTCAGCAAACAGCGGCAGCTCCAGCGGCAAATCAATAACAAAGTAATGGCACAGGTAGTGGATGCCGTGGTAGTGATACGGCGCTTTGAGCAGCGGTCTCACTTCTGCTTGGTCCAGTTTGAGGCCGGTTTCTTCGCGTACCTCGCGGAGCAAGCCTTGGAGCGGTGGCTCACCCTTTTGCAAGCCGCCGCCGGGCAGCACCCATTTGCCGTTGCCCAGCCAGCCTTTCACCACCACTATTTTGTTGCCGGCGCGGATAACTACCCGAGTGCGCGGCCCGCGGCTCAAATACACCGCCAACGCCGGGAAGACGGCCCAAAATGCGCCGGTCCCGAGTGCTTGTAGTAGTTTCTTCATATTTTTTTGATTGGTGCGAATGCGATGTTTAATTTTTTGGCGCCCTTGCCTTTAAAGTAGATCGTTGCGTTGTCGCCGTCAAGCTCTGCCACTGTTCCGGTGCCGAAGACGGGGTGCTGGATAGTGTCGCCTTCGGTGAGGTCGGGGACGTATCGGGGCTCGGCGTCTTGAGAGCTCTCAAGAGGGGTCCTGTCAGGCCAGACTTCCCCCATCGTGCTCGCTGTGCTGTGCGCGCCGGGGAACCCCCCAAGCCTGCCACCCCAACTAGAGCCGTCTTCGTCGGTGTATGGGGCGCTGAAGCCAAAGTCGGTTGGTTGGAATTCGGCGTCGATTTCGCTTAAGAAGCGGCTGGGCGGGTTGTGCTGCTGGCCACCGTAAAGCATACGTGAGGTGGCGTAGATCATGTACAGCTCCTCGCGGGCACGGGTCATGCCCACGTAGCACAGGCGGCGCTCCTCTTCCATCTCGAATTGGTCGTAAATAGCGCGCGAGTGCGGGAAGACGGTTTCTTCCATGCCTACCATAAACACCACCGGGAACTCCAGGCCTTTGGCGGCGTGCAGAGTCATGAGCGTGACGGCATTGCTGTTGAAGTTAGCTTGATCGATGTCGCTAACTAGCGCCACTTCTTCCAAAAAGCCGTCCAGGCCAAGGTCGCTATATTCTTGAGCCACACTAATGAGTTCTTTGACGTTTTCCTGGCGCGATTCGCCCTGGGGTGTGCTGTCGTCCAGATAATGCAAGTAATCGATACGGCGGATCAGGCTGTCGATGAGGCCAGCTGGCGGGGTGTCGTCCATGATATCGCGCAAACGGCCGATGATATCGCCCAGTTCGCCGAGGCCTTTACGCGCTTTGGCGGTTACGGCGTCGCAGTTTCCTGCCTCTGTCAGAGCCTCAAGCAAGGTTTTGCCAGTGTATTGCTGCCAGGCGTAGAACTGCTCCAGACTCTTGGCGCCGATACCGCGAGTTGGCACATTGGCAATGCGCGCAAAACTCACCCGATCCTCTGGCTGATAAATCAGGCGCAAGTAGGCCATGAGATCTTTGATTTCTTTGCGGTCGTAAAACCGCTGGCCGCCCACAATGCGATACGGCACGCCGTAGTGGATGAACGTTTCTTCCACCGAGCGGCTTTGGGCATTGGTGCGGTACAAAACCGCAAAGTGGTTGTAATGGCGCAGCCCGGCATCGACGGCGTGGCGGATGCGGCGGACGATCGCTTCGCCTTCGGCGCGTTCGCTGGCTACCTGGATAAGCTGCACTGGCAGACCTTCGCTGGCGTCGGTCCACAGCTTTTTGTCGCTGCGCTGCTGATTCTTGGTAATGACCGCGTGCGCGGCGTCCAAGATCGCCCCTGTGGAGCGATAATTTTGCTCCAGCTTAATAACCGTGCAGCTTGGATAATCGTGCTCAAAATTCAAAATATTGCGATAATCGGCGCCGCGCCAGCTATAAATGCTCTGCCAGTCGTCGCCCACCACCGCTATATTTTTGGAAGCATTGGTGAGGAGCTTGACCAGCTTGTACTGAGCGGCGTTGGTGTCTTGGTACTCGTCGATCATGATGTATTTGAACTGTTCTTGCCATTTGGCGCGAACCGCTGGCTGCGATTCCAGTAAATGTGCGGTGCGGTTGATGAGATCATCAAAATCGAGCGCCGCCGCTTCTTTGAGCGCCTGCTGATACATGGGATAGACCTGGGCCGCGGCGCGCTGGGCCGGCGTGGCGCCGGGCAGGTCGGCATATTCCTGCGGCGTGGTCATATCGTTTTTGGCGGTACTGATAATGCCGGCTAGCACTTTGGCCGGAAAGCTCTTGTCGTCGATCATCAGCTGTTTGGCCGCTTGTTTGACTGCCGCTTGGCGGTCACTCTCGTCAAAGATCACAAAACTACGCGGAATGCCCACGTGCTCGCCATCTTGGCGCAGCAGCCGCACGCAAATACCGTGGAAGGTGCCCATATACGGCATAAAACCGCGGTTATCGGCGCTTTGCCCCAGCAAGCTCGCCACCCGTTCGCGCATTTCTTTGGCCGCTTTATTGGTGAACGTGACGGCCAGGATATTCCAGGGGGTGGCCTTCTTAGTTGCAATAATATGAGCAATACGGTGGGTGAGCGTTTTGGTCTTGCCCGAGCCGGCCCCAGCCTGAATTAACAACGGCCCCTCGGTGGTTTCCACTGCGCGTCGCTGTTCTGCGTTTAAGCCGGTAAACAGATCGTCTGTCACGCAGATAATTGTAACAGATAGTGCTTATCGCTTACGCCGTCTTGTAGAGCTGGCGAGCGCGGCGGAGGATGGCGGTTGCCAGAGCTTCAGGGGTCTGGCGGCTAATTATGATGCGCTCGTCGCGGAAGTCGGTCGGCGTAGCGCTGGCAACGAGCACTGCCTGGGCGGCCGGATGGTCAATATCATCAATAAAGCGCACACGGCTATGTAACGACAAAGTCTGCAGACTCTTCCGTATACTTTCGGCAAATGACAGATCATTGGTGCGCGGCAGCAGCAATTTGAAATGGGACGGCAAAAACGAGAGCGAGTTAATCGCCTCCGAGACACCATTATTCGGCGTCATGTCCGGTCCCACAATCAAAAAATCATTTGCTTGCTGCATACGTCTGCTGCCTCTAGTACTTAGTTATTCAAAATCGCTCATGCCATAGCAGGCTGTCGTTCTGAGTCCAGATACCTATGATACGCTTTCGTTTCGGAACATGTCAATACACTTTTGCACAGGCTTACTGTATAATCGCTAGTAAAGAGGACGTTATCGTTGAAATACTTTAAGAATACTGAGCTGGCCAAGCTGTATCATGTATCAGAAAAATCGGTCCGTAACTGGGTTGATGCCGCTGTAGCCGGCAAACTTAAACTGGAGCTGCACGAGCATAACGGCAAACGTTTTATCGCCAACACCGCTCAAAACACTGAAGTTGTCGAAGGCCTGGTAGAAAAAGGCAAAAAGTACAAAAACCGCCGCGCATATAAAACCGTAACGCCGCAAGCGGAGTTCTATGAGGTATATGATCCGAAAGAGGTGTTTGACATTATGTCAAACATTGAAATCCACCGCGAGATTCCACATGCCTACAGCTACTTCGACGGCGGTGCCAAATACTGGGATCTCTATACCCACAAGCTGCTCGACGAGCAAACTCCCAACCCGCTTACTAAAACCATTGAGCTACTGGCGCTGAACACCAGTTATATCGACGACTTAATTAGCCGCTTCGGCGCGGTTAATGTCATCGACCTGGGAGTGGGCAACTGCCTGCCGGTCCGTGATTGGCTGGCGCATCTGCTCGACAAGGGTCTTATAAAGCGCTACATCGGCATCGATACCAGTAAAGATATGCTGCAGATTGCCGAAAGCAACATCAATGACTGGTTCAAGGGTCAACTGCAATTAGAAGGTGAGGTGCGCAATGTTATTTACGACCGCTTCTCTGACCTAGTTGCAGCCGATTCCCTGCACGGCTCGGAGCCAACCGCCAACCTAGTGCTGTTCCTGGGCAGTACGATTGCCAACTTCCGCGATCCAGACCACGCCCTGCGCACCATCGGCGGCAGCATGAACAAAGACGATTATTTACTGCTGTCGCTCAAGCTGGACACCGAGCGCGCTCGCCGCTACTTCGACTTTGGCACCGGTTCCGAAGGGCCAACGCTGGACCTCCAAGAGAAAGTGGTGCTCGACCTGCTCAACATTGATGCATCATACTACGAAGTAGAGCAATTCTTTGACGAGTCCAACATGGCCCGCCAGATTCAGGTCCGCCTCAAAGTAGACCTGGCTATCGACATTCAGGTGGGCGATGGCCACAAAGTCCTAGAGATCAACAAGGGCGAAAGCGTGCTCCTGTGGCGCGCTTTGCACAAAAGCATGATCGATGTGATTAGCCTACTAGACCGCAATGGTTTTGACCTTATCCAGGCCACCCGCTCACGCGACGAAGAGAACGTCCTGATTATCTGCAAGATTAAAACTGATTAGCGCTTACAGGCCAAAAAAGTGAGTGTGCGGCACTGCAAGCGTGAGCACGCCGGAATCGAGCAGCACGTCGGCAACTACAGCCAGCAGGCCGAGCAGCAGGAGAACAAGCAAAACCGTTCTTAGAATATGTGGGTGGCCAGCGTCGTCTAGGCGCAAGTCTTGGGATGCTGACAGGGGCAAAGGCTGCGGCTCGTCTTCGGCCATTGCCTCGCTGGCAGCCGCCAGTAGCTGATTGGTAACGGGCTGTTGGCCAGCCTCAGGCGCAGTGGCGGGCATGTTTGCTGTGTCGGCGCTTGCTGCCTCGGGCTTTGGCTTTGGTTGAGCCAGGGCGGCGGTGACACTCTGTTGCAGTTCATCCGTTGCTAGCTGTTCAGCCGCCTCGGTAATAACAGGATCGGATTCTGGCGAGCTGATCAGTGCGGGTGCCGGGCTCTCCATGGCTACTGTTTCTGGGGCTGGCGCGGCTTCAGCAGCGACCTTGGGTGCGGCGAGCGTTGATTCGTGGTGCACGAGCAATGCCTCGCGCTCACCCACACCGCTGACCGCCGTTTGGGACTGTGCAGCGCTTGGTTTGTGGCTCGCCACTACCGGCCGTGAGGTTGGTGTAGCGGGCGCTTTGCCTGGGCGACGCACGTCAAAGACTTTGCCGCTGGTCTTGGTGGGAGCGGCTTTGGCCTTGGGCTTGTCGTCTGAAGTGTGGTTTACGTCAATTTTCATGGGTTTGGAGGTGGTGTTGTAGTCGGTAAGCGGCCTCTACAATGCCGGCGAATTTGTAGGGATTCAGGCTAGCGCCGCCCACCAATGCGCCGTCGCAGCCATCAATGGCTAAATATCCCCACACTGTTGTGTCATCCACACTTCCACCATACAAGACGCGCACCTCTTCGGCAACATGTTCACCGTACAGCCCGGCGATTTGCTTCCGGATATAGTGCATGCAGTCGGCCACTTCATCGGGCTTAGCGTGACCGCCCTGGAAGGTGCTGATCGCCCAAACCGGCTCATAGGCGATGACCATCTGACGCACCTCGCGCGCGGTTAAATTGTGGAGCGCGGTGGTGACTTGGTCGTGCAGCACGCGGCGAGTCAGGCCTTCGGTGCGCTCGTGCTGGGTTTCGCCGACACACAAGATAGGCGTAATGCCGTTACGGATAGCGGCAGCTACTTTGTCGCGGATCATCGGCAGGTCTTCATGAAAATAAATGCGGCGCTCAGAATGGCCGACAATCACGTAGTGCACCAGATCGCGGAGCATGCTAAAGCTAACCTCACCGGTGTAGGGGCCCTCATCCTTAAAATAGGCGTTTTGAGCGGCCAAGCGGAATTTGCGGCGGTCAATCTGCATGCTAACGGGCTGGAGCGCCAGTAATGTCGGCGCCAGCACCACTTCGATGTCCCGGTATATCCGAATAGACTCCTCCAGCCGGTGCGTCAGTAAACTGGCCTGACTGACGTTCAGGTCCATCTTCCAGTTGGCAACGATTAACGTCTTGCGAGTCATGGCGATCTTATGTCTAGCTTAGCATAAGCTCTTTATGATGTACAAAAAACATAGGAAAAAGGGACTCTTATCGACATGCACACCAGCTGGTGTGAGACCTAGGAATAGTCGCAATCGCAACACCTACTCTTTATTTTGGAGGGCTTCGACACCCGGGAGCTGGCGGCCGGCCATCAGCTCCAGGCTGGCGCTGCCGCCGGTGGAGACATGGTTGAAAGCGCCAGTCAGTTTGCGCTGTTCCACGTAGCCCACGGTGTCGCCGCCGCCTACCAAACTAAAAGGACGGTGGCCGTAGTCGCCAACCATGGCGTCAATAATCAGCTCTGTGCCATGGGCAAACGGGCCGACCGGGCTGCCGAGCGCCGGTACTTCAGTCACGCCCATAGTGCCGCTCCACACCACGGTGCCGCACAGCTGAATCGCCCCGGCGATGAAGGCGCCAGAGAACGGGCCGATGTCGAGCATCATCTCGTCTTCCGCTAATTCCCTGGTGCGCGAAGACGGTCGTTTGGGATAGCTTTCTACTTCGGCAACTACGTGCGCGTCCCAGTCCACGATGCGCGTGCTGGCGGCTTTATCAACACTTGTAGCCACTACGGCATCTTGCGGCAAATAGAATATAAAATGGCCTTGCTTGGACTTCTCGGCGGCTGCAGCCATGATGTTTTTGGCCAGTTCTAGATCGTCGGCATCGTATTTGCTTTTGGCGATGTCCATGCCTTTGGCCTTCAAAAAAGTGTTGGCCATAGCGCCGCCTACGGCCACCACATCGGCTATTTCGATAAACTTGTTGAGTACGTCGATTTTATCCGAGATCTTGGCGCCGCCTACAATGGCTGCTAGCGGACGCGCCGGATTACTCATGACATTGGTAATAGTGTCTACCTCTTTTTGGAGCAGGAGGCCAGCCACGCTGGGCAAATGATGCGTGATAGCGTCGGTGCTAGCGTGGGCGCGGTGCACGACACCAAAGGCGTCTTGCACAAACACATCGCCGCTTTTAGCCAGCTGGGCCGCAAAACTGTCGTCGTTTTTCTCTTCTTCGGGATGGAAACGCAGGTTCTCCAAAAGCAGAATCTGGCCGGGCGCGAGTCCAGCAACCGCCTTCTCCACCTCCGAGCCAACGCAATCTGACACAAACTGCACATCCTGGCCCAGCACTTCGCTCAGCCGCTTGGCAACTGGCTTGAGACTGCTTTTGGGGTCGGGCTTGCCATCTGGCCGGCCGAGATGCGAGCAGATTACGAGCCGCACGTTCTTTTCTTGCAACGCTTTAATCGTCGGCACTGACTGAGTTATGCGGTAGTCGTCGCTGATGCTGCCACTGTCGTTAATCGGCACATTATAATCGGCACGCATGAGCACACGCTTATCTTGTATGTCGATATCGTAGATCGTTTTCTTCGTAAACATACTAAACCTCTTATGCTTACGATTATAGCGTACGTTTGGCAAGAATCTATCGTTTCGACTTCGGCAGCAGGTACATATATCCGTACGCCGCGGCCAGAACGACCATGGCCGCCAACCAGCCTACGGCAGCCGTCTGCATAGTTTTTTGCTCGCGCTTTTCTACTTCTTGGAGCGAGCGGCCCGCCAGCACGTAATAGGAGCCGGCCTTAACTGTAACGGCTGCGATCCGAATAGTAGCGGTTGGTTGCCAAGTAACCGTGTGATAGGGGTGGCCAGCAGCCGCCTGCAACACGCCAATGGGAACGCGGGCCAACTGGCCATCGAGATAGCCGCTGCCAGCGACTGGCTTGCCCGTTTGGTCATAGATAATTACAAATGGATCAAGCGTGGCTCCCAGGGTAACTGTGCCCTGCACCTGTTGTACGGCTTGTGGCTGGGCAGCAACTTGGAGTGCGGCTGCCGTATCCTCAGCCATTTGAATCTGTGGATCGTTTGCACTGCCGCGCAGCGACTGATGTACCAGCCCAGCCATAGACAAAAATATGCCACTAACTAACACTACAGCGGTAAGCCAAGGGATAAAACGCTTCATGCTTTTAGTATAACAAAGACCCGTTAGCCGCTTGACGGACTAGCCGTAACGCCAAAAGATCATAACCGCGAAGATTACGCAGAGAGCCGTAAAAATCGAGGTTAAAATCAGTAGATTCTGCGAGGTGATCGAAGCCGCAACCGGCGCAGATGCCACACTGCGGGTACTCACAGGCTTCTTTACCGCCTTTGACTTCGCAGTGGTTTTCTTAGGAGTTGCTTTTTTGGTTGGCATGCCGTTTATCCTGCTTATGTTTAATCAAATTATTATACAAACTGGGGTTTATACGCAAGTGCTTACCTGTGTAAAACCAGGAATCGTGTGTAACTCGCCTAAGAATTTCTTACACACATAATACCAGCTGGCGCAGAACCGACACTGTACGCTATACTGACGCATAGTAATCAGAGAAACAACATGGAATATGCCGCGGCGCATCACGCCAAAAACTTTACGGCCAAGCAAAAGAAGATCGCCCTTTTGATCGTGGCCTTTGCCTTTGTGATGGACCTGCTGGATTCCACCATTGTGAACATTGCCATTCCGTCCATCCAGGCCAACCTCGGCGCCAGCTATGCCACTATCCAGTGGCTGGTGGCCGGCTACGCCCTGACCTTCGCACTGCTGCTCATTACCGGCGGACGGATGGGTGACGTGTATGGTTACAAAAAGATTTTTATGGTTGGTGTGACCGGCTTTACCGTTGCCTCGCTCCTCTCGGGTATTGCACCGACTGCGACCTTTCTGGTTGTTGCCCGCTTGCTGCAAGGCGCTATGGCCGCGCTGATGGTGCCGCAAGTAATGTCCCTGATGCAAGTGATGTACGAGCCCAAAGAGCGCGCCGGCGTGATGGGTATGTTTGGTATGCTCGGGGGTTTGTCGGCTAGCCTGGGGCCGATTGTGGGCGGGCTGCTCATCAAAGCCAATCTATTTGGGTGGGACTGGCGACCGATCTTCCTGATTAACTTGCCGGTGGGAGTTTTTGCGCTGCTGGCGGGGCTCAAGTTCCTGCCGGACGGTAAGTCCATTCATCCGCTGCATATCGACATAAAGGGCACGCTACTAGTGGTGCTGGCCCTGAGCTTGCTCATCTTCCCGCTGATTGAAGGGCGCGATCTGGACTGGCCGCTGTGGTCACTGGTTATGCTGGGCGCTGCGGTGCCGCTCTTTGCTATCTTTGGCTGGTATGAGATCCGCAAGGATCGGCGCGATGCTTCGGCCTTGATTGTGCCATCGCTGTTCCGTATCCGCACCTTTATGAGCGGTCTGGCGCTCAATATCTTGGTGGAATCGCTGATGATCGGTTACTTCTTGATGTTCACCTTGGTACTGCAGATTGGGCTGGGCTACAGTCCGATTAAAGCGGCGCTCACTGGCATTGCTACGGCCGCCGGTATGACCATTGGCTTTGCGGCGCTCGGGCAGAGACTGATTATGCGCTATGGCCGCTCGGTCATTAGTATGGGTGCCACGCTATTTGCTGCTGGGCTGCTGGGCACCGCTTGGGTACTTGCCCACTACACTTTGACGGCGGCACCTTGGCACTTTATTGTACCGCTACTCGTTGGCGGCCTTGGTTTGTCACTCATTATGGTGCCGATGTTCTCGGCTGCTCTTCAGGATGTCGACCCAGGCCACGCTGGTTCGGCCTCGGGCATTCTAAACGCCGTGCAGCAAGTTGGCGGTGCCATGGGTGTAGCCATCATCGGTGTCATCTTCTTTGGTCAATTGACGCATGGGGCGCTACAGAGTTTTGACGCTACAACGCCAGCGCTGCAGAAACAGCTAACTGCGCTGCAAGTACCTGCCGACATGCAACAGCCACTCATCCATAGCGCCGAGCGCTGCTATGTGGACCGTGTGAACGCCAAGGACAACAGTAAACTGCCGGCCAGCTGCGAGCAGGGGCAGTCGAGCACGCTGCCCGGTGGCCAACAAATCGCTACAGCCGTCACCGACAGCGCCCGTAAGGCCAACGCCCACAACTTTGCCACTGCTTTCCGCTGGGGCGTGGTCTACTCAGTGGTCGCTTTAGTCGTTGTCTGTGGTTTGAGTTTGACCCTGCCGCGCAAGCTGCGCGTTGTCGAAGAACATTAGTACCTCAAGATATTTACGACGCGCGAGTCTTAAGCGGCAGCAATACCGAAAACGTCGTGCCGACACTCTCGGCCGACGTAAACCAGATCTGTCCACCTAGTTTGGTCACAACTTCTTTGACAATGTACAGCCCCAGCCCCGTGCCTTCAACGTGCATGGTGCGCACGTTGTCTGCTCGAAACAGCTTCTCAAAGATCTTGTCTTGCTGGGCTTTTGGTATGCCAAAGCCACTGTCGGCGACGCTAGCAAACAGATAGTGCCCCTTGGGCAACCCGCCGTCTGCAATATCGTTGGCCGTGGCAGAACGCATGGTGAGCGTTATAGTGCCTTTGGCTGGCGTGTATTTGATAGCGTTAGACAACAGGTTCTGCAGCACCATGCGTAGTAGCTTGGGATCGGCATAGACGTTTGGCAGCTTACTGGGTACGTTATTCGTAAAGCTTAGTTGCTTCTCGGCAACCGAGGCCGCCATCTCCTTGCCGAGGCTAGCAGCGAGTTCGGTCATGCTGGTACGCTGCGGCTCGTTCCTGAGCTTGCCGACTTCTAGGCGCGACACATTGAGCAGGGAGTTGACCAGGTCCACCATGCGTTTGTTGCCGTCGGATATCTCTTGGAGGTAGTCGCGCTGCGTCTTGTTGATTCGGCCGGCGTCGCCGCTCAGCAGCATCTCGTTATACCAATTGATGGCTGACAGCGGCGTGCGCAACTGGTGGCTGGCCAGCGATACGAACTCGGTCTTGGCTTTATCAAGCGCCTGCTCCTTAGAGACATCGCGGAACACAATAATCACACCCTGGATATGGTTTTTGCCGTCGTGGATCGGTGCCGCCGAATCGGCTACCGCCACTTCGCTGCCATCTTTGCGCATAAGCATTGTGTGTCGTCGCATAGAAGTCGTGCGGCCTTCAAACGCGCTCTTTATAAAACGGGTGCTGACGGAGTGATCCTTTTCTAGCACAAAGCGCAGTATGTCCTTGTATGGCTTGCCTAAGGCCTCGTCTTGCGAATAACCGCTGATATGCTCGGCCGCTGGGTTGAAGAGCGTAATCCGCTCCTGATTGTCCACCGCAAACACGGCGTCGCCAATGCTGGCTAGAATTGCGCTGCTCTTTTGATCGTTGGCAACCGCCAGGTTACGCTCGTTTTGTAGGTCGATAGTAATGCTGTCGGCCAACTCCAAGGCTTGTCGCCGTGCCCGATTTTGCAAAATGAAAATTACAATTAAAAGCACCGAGAACAACTGTCCGGAAATAAGAGTTGTCCGCGGCAAATGGGCCTGGCTCAGGCTGATGCCAAAATCTGGCCGCGCCGCCACACTGATTTGCCAGCTGCGGTCAGCAACTGCGCTCGCAATAACCGATGAATACGGTCGTTCAACCGTCAGCACAGTGTTAGAAGTATACAGCGGGGTCGCTTCTTGGGAATCGTTAATGTGCATGTTCACGCCCCTGGTTAGGTTTTCGGCAGCAAATGCCTTGGCAAAAAAGGTGTTGTAGTAAAATACGGCGTTGACGTAGCCGATGACTGCCGGGCTGGTCTTGTAATGAACCGGGATCGTTATAAAGAAGCCGGGATTTACTGGCTGTCCGTTTGTGCCTCCAAACTGCAACGTGCCCGAGGAGACAGGCGCGCTGGTCGCATCAGCCTTTTGAAAGGCGCGGAGACGATTTGGCGTCGAGCCTAGATCAGTACCGCCTACCGTGTTCGCACTGGCATTGTATGTCAACACATAATGTACGGGCAGCGTTGTTTTGTTGGCGATGGCGAATGTCGGATTGCCCGCTGGATTCAAGCTCTTGTCGGCCCGCCTCGCAGCTATGAATGCCGGGATATCTTTGTCGTTCACTTTGGTTATAAAGGACAATGTCTGGAGCCCCGGATAATTTGCGGCCAGGTGCAAGGAATTGTAGTAGGCTTGGAATTCTCCTTGGTCAACAAACTCGCTGGCTGCAAATAGGCCCTGAAAGCCATGGAGCGCGTCGGTATAGGCTTGTATTCGTTGATCTAACGCGTCGCGTATTGTGTCGGTGCGTATGGCAAAGGCATTTTGCGCATCCTTTCTATTGCGGGAGATAATCTGGTTCCAAGACGAATAGGCCACCGCCTGCACGCAGACCATTGCCACTAGCACCAGCCAGCCAGTGCGTGTCACCCAACCAAGCACATTCCCAACACTGCGGTACAAAACGAGTAATACAAAGGCGGAGCCGGTTATAAGGAACGTAATAGCCAAGTTAAAGGCCATAGCAAACGTGAAGCTAATAGAATACAAGAAATCATGCGCGTACAGTTCTCCAAAGATGTCGCACAGGCTAAGACCTAAAATAAGAGAGGCCAGACAATACTGCACAAAACGAACCGAGGCACGTTTCGTGCCAACCGTTAACGTCATAAGGCCGGCTGCCATAAAGCAGATCGCTCCAGAATCAGACAAATCAATATGCGTGCCGGCGTTAATGATATGAGTGGTCAACGAGAAATGGCCAACGTGTATTGAAAGTAGAGCCGCTACCCCAATGAAGACGCCGAGAGCGCCTACTAGTTTCAATTGGCGCCACTTTGCCCGCCAATAACAGAAGAAGCCGTAGGCGATGCACAACACGCCGACAGCCGCCATGGGATTCATAGGCGTTAAGCTCGGCAGCCAACTCGTGAGGTAGGTGTTGCCGATATGCCAGCCAATAAGCGTTAACAGGCCAATTGTACCAGTCATGGCGCTGGCGATGAGGCTGATACTAGACGGCGATCGTTTCGGCCGCAGCGTGCTTTGCAGCCACTGCCGCGCCTTGTGCTCGCTGGTAAAGAACTTGGTGTGGCGCGCAGGATTTGAGCCCCGCAATATATATAATATGATGCCCGCTACCCGCGAGTTGCCAACAATAGCAGTTGCGTCGGCTGGCATGTCGAGCGCCTTGCGGCCTTCAAGACGCGCGCTGCTGTCACCGTCCTTGTTTGTCAGACTCCTGATATCGACTAAGAATAAGGCTCTTTTACCCTGCGCCCGCTGCGCGGCAATAAGAGTTTGGAGCTGTTGATTCAGGTCATGCACCGACGCTGCATTCTGAAAACCACGCAAAGTCGCTACGATCAGCCCCGAGCTGTCGACAGTTACCTGATTATGCGCCGCTTTATGCTCCACCGTTCGCGCCATTATGTTTATGGTAATGCAGATCAGTATGTAGGGTCAACGACGAAGCGGCATTTTCTCAGACGGTTCCCATATTGTTAGCACGGGTTAAGAAAAACATAATAAAGACGCCTGGGGAGCCCCAGGCGTCTTTATGAGCTAGCAATGCTCTGCTTACTTGGTAACCTGTATGGTCTTGCCTTGTTCAGCCTGTGGTGCGGAGACCTGCAAGCGGCCGTTAGCTGTTAGACCAACCTTATAGCCAGCACCGAGAGCGTTACAGACGGGCGGGCCGGTTGGACAAGTTGGGTCACTTGGAATCGCGACCAGATACTTGCCGTTAGTAGACAGTACGTTAAGGTCTACTAGGCTGGTACAAGTGGCGGCGCTTTGGCTACAAATTTCCGTAGCCGTGCTAGTGATCGCCACGGCACCGGTCCGGGCGCCGACCGGTGGTATTGCGCCGTTGTTGTCTAGTTCGTATTGGTATATGGAGTTGATGATCGTGTTCACATCGGCAGAACGGTTGGCGTTACGTGAGTCGCCCAAGTTCTTACCTGGGTTGATGGCGATGATCACTATACCTGCCAAGATGGCAATAATTCCCACCACCAACAGGACTTCTAGCAGAGTAAAGCCAGCCTGTGCGTTACGTTTGATATCCTTAAGACTTTGCATAGCCCATCCTTTTCTTTTATGCTGCTAAACACTTGCTTATACTTCTTGCCACGAAGTAACGCTTATGCTTGATGAACCAATTGTAACACCCACTTGGTTTTTTCTCACTACGTTATCCACAGTTCCAGTTGTGGTAATAGTACGCGTCGTGCCGGTGTTGACCGTAACAGTGTAACTGCAGCTACCTAAGCCCATGGAAAGGTTACCGGTGCCGGCGTATGCAATGTTGTCGTGGACTACCTGCAGCGCTTCCTCGGCACAGGCGGCTGATAAATTGCGCGCCGCCTTGGACTGCAGTTCGACGAGTGTGCTTATCTGGCTATCGGAGCCGATGGCCAGCGTACTAATACCGATCGCCAGCGCCGCTGCACCCACTATGAGCACCGTGAGCAGCGCCACATATCCTGATTGCTCGGTAGTTCGTAGTTTTACCATTCGACCTCCGCCGACGACGCAAATGTTTGCTGGTAATCGTACTCGTTACGGCTAGCTGGATTGGTGTGGGCGACCTTAAAAGTAAACTTAATCATGCCCTGAGTGCCACTGCGTGTCAGATTGGCAAAGTTCAGATTAGTTATCTGCATGTCTGTATTGGTGAGTGGGATGGTTTGACCAGCCACACCTTCCCGCGTTTGTAGCACGACACCACTTAGGTTAATCAGCGTGGAGCCGGCGGCGGTGTTAAGCGTGAGGCTGGCAGCGTTACTGCCGGCTATGGGGCTAGTAATCGATGAGGCGTTGCGAATCGTTTGGGCAATATAGTCTATGGCGGCAGTGCCCTGGTCGTTGACCTCGGCAATGGTTTCGTCTTTTACTCGCGCGTCAGCCGCAACACCAAAGAAAGTAATGACTGACGTGAGCAAGGCGCCCACGATCGCCACATATAAAAGCAGTTCGATGAGGGTGAAGCCGCGCTGTCCGGTACGTGCTTTGAATAATTGAGCGGTCATGGGGGCTAGTTCCTGCTAAACGTTAAGAATCGCTGCGTGGCGGAAATACTGGAGCCGGCTACGACGTCGAGGCTGGTGTCATATGATACGCCGTTCACAGTACTGGTAGTGCCAGTCACATCGACAGCCTTGGCGATGGTCATCGAAGAAATTGGCGAACCAGTAAGGGTAATGGCCTGGAATTCACCGGAGGTGGTGCTGTTTGTGCCGACAAATGCAAAGCCGTTTGTGATATCAACCGCAACGTCTTGGATGGTGAATGCTGGATTGGTAGTAACGGTAGTAAGCCGCGCTGGGGCGGACGGCGTGGTAACGTTTACGGCATCGAGCGTTGTGCTCATACCTAGTAATACGGTATTGCCAAAACCAGTTATCGTTAGCGCGGCGACGTTCGGTGTCGACGGATTGTAGGTCGCAGTCAGTGTCGGGGTGGCCGGGGTAGTGACGTTAATAACCAACATCTCTTGCGAGGTACTGCTGGTAGCCACATAGGCAAAGTTGCCCGACACCCACACCTCATTCATCTGGATATTATTATTGTAGCCACCGAGGACTGTTGGACTTAACGGACTAGAGATGTCGATTATGTTAAATTCGTTGGCCCCAGCCGTAGCGCTTGAGGCACGTACCACATAAGCTTTTGTGCCACTAATGTAGACACCTAGTGCCGCAACGGCACCAGTTAGGGTAACACTCCGCTGCCAAGAGGGCGCCGTTGGGCTAGTGATGTCCACCACCTCCAACGAAGCGGTGTTGGTGTTGGTGGTTACGTAGGCGTAGTTGCCGCTAACTGCAATATTAGTAGGCGTGTTTGGCAGCGAGGCCGTGCCTTTAATAACCGGCGAGGCGGGGTTGGAGATGTCTATCACCACAAAGTTATTGGAGGTGGTGTTGAGCACCTCGTAGGCGTAGTTGCCTTGTGTAGCAACTTTGACGCCAGCGGCGGCCGCCGGGTTGGCACTACCTGCGACAATTGCATTTGACCATAGCTTGATACCTGCTTCCCAGTTTACAATCTCCGTGGACATGGTTACCGAACCGGTGTTGCCGGCTGGCTGCGGCCAGGTGACCGTGCAGCTAACCGTTTCACGGTTGGCGCCGTTGGCGGTCAGGATGACGCTGCGGGTAAAGACGCCGGTCGCGTCTACGTCGTTTGATCCCGCGTTGAACGCCCACTGCGTGGCGCTGGCCGCCAACCCGTGAGTGTTTGGCGCCTGCGATATGCTGGCGCTGGTGATGTTGGCGTAAGAAGAATTGGCAATGTTGCGCACCGCATCTAAGCCCTCCTCAGCCAAAAATACGGCGCGGTCGTGGTCACCGGAGCTATCGCTGGAAGCACGACCGTACACAATCGCGCCAATGAGTCCGCTCACCAGCACGCCAAACACCGCAGCGGCCAGCAGGAGCTCAACCACCGAGAAGCCAGCTTCGCGGTCTGGCAGTTTGATTTTAATAGTCGACCACACCTTTAGCATTGAGGGTAATTGTCCTTGTGTCACCTGTTAAGCCGGTGAGCGTTACCGTGGGAGTTGAGGTGGGCACGCCCGTGAACCGGGCGAACACGATATCGCCAGTAAAACCAGGCGTTACCGAGCCGGGGATGCTATAGGCTTCGTCTCGAGTTGTATTACGGGTAGCAAACGTGATGCCCTCAAATAGCGTCACCGTGGTCGACTGCACATCAACACTCCATGCATCATCAAAATTGGCGGCGCGGGCGTAGGTTTGGGCGCGAGTCAGCATGGCGGCAATGGTTTGCGTGGCAATACTAAGATCGTTACGCTCCACAAAGCTAATATAAACTGGCGAGGCCATGCCCACCAGCAGGCTGATAATCGCCACGCACAGCAGCATCTCAATTAAGGTAAAACCGGCCGCGGTTCTGACGGCGTTCACTGGTTCAGGCCTCCCACCAGGCTATAAATTGGCACAATAACTGCTACTGCTACCATCATGACGCCGATCCACACAATAACCAGCAGAATTGGTTCGATGATCGCCTCCAAGTTAGAGGTGGTGATGTCTGATTTCTGCTCATAGGTGCGCCCAATGGTCAGCAGCACCTCCGGCAGGGAGCCCGAGTGCTCGCCAGCAATAATCATCTGCTGCACTGCTGCCGGTAGCAGCTTGGCACTACGCGGGTAGTGTCCGAGACTCTCTTTAAAGCCATAGCCATCATCGAGCGATTTGGCAAGATAGTTATAAAAGTCTTGATAGATAAAGAGATTGCTCGCTTTGGCCAGCAAACGGATTGCTTTAGTTACTGGCAGACCGGCATCAAGCAGCGTACCAAGTAAGTAACCAAACTGCGCGACTTCCACCTCGTGCATCAGCTTGCCGATGCCTGGCGTCAGCAACAAGAGGCGCTGGCCAATGGGTTTGGTTTTGGGATACACAAATAGCATGTAGCCAATCAAGCCACAGGCGGCGAAAAACGACGGCACGGCCACAATGCCATGCGCTTTTAAGAACTTACCGGAACCAATCATAAACCGCGAAATGGCGGGCAAGTGCACATGTAGCTGCGAAAAAGTCGCGCTGAGCCGCGGCAGCAAGAACCACGCCACGCCCAACCCTACAATAACCGTCAGGCCAAGTACAAATGAGGGATAGATCAGCGCCGAGCGGACTTTGGATCGAAAGGTATGGCGTTTTTCTTCCTGCTGCGCCGCCAGCTGCAAATTCTCTACTAAATGGCCCGAATCCTCGCCTAAGCGCACGAGCGCCAGTGTTTGACTGCTGACCATACCGCTGCGTTCCATGGCGTCGGCCAGCGAGTAACCCACCTCAATGTCGGCCTGCATCTGCGCCAGACCTTGTTTCATGGCCGCACTATGTGCAGTGTTGGCCAGCGACTGCAGCGCCTCGCCAATTGGCACGGCAGATTTCAGCAGTAACGCCATGTTCTCGGCAAAATATTCCCGCTCTTTAAATGCCGGGTGGACCTTATGAGCTTGCCCAGCCCCGGGTTTGGGGGCTGTCTGTTTAGGAACCGTGTGTGCTGGCGGCTTGGGTGGAGTTTCCATGGCTACTCATTCGGCGGGACCACGCGGATCAGTTCGCGTAGTGTGGTTAGGCCGCTTTTAACTTTTTGAATGCCGTCTTCGAACATCGGCTGACTGCCTTGCTTGCGTGCCAGAGTTTCGATTTCTCGGGTCGACGGCTCTTTTAGGATGAGGTCCTGCATTTCAGGTGTCACCTCAATAAATTGGAAGACCGCGATGCGGCCGTTGTAACCCGAACCGTTGCAGACGTTGCAGCCTTTGCCAGCGTATACGGTATCGGTGGCGTGGAAATACTTGGTAACACTAGCGCTGCTCAGCTTAAGGCCCTTGAGCGCATCCTCCAGCGACACACTGTAGCGACAGCTGGAGCAAATTTTACGCACCAACCGCTGGGCAATCACAATTTCCAGCGTGGAGGCCAATAGGAATGGCTCTATGCCCATTTCCACCAAGCGCGGAATCGCGGTTGCAGCGTCGTTGGCATGGAAGGTCGAGAGCAGCAAGTGGCCAGTTAAGGCAGCATTTACCGAGATCTCGGCCGTTTCTTGGTCGCGAATCTCACCCACCAAAATGATGTCGGGGTCCTGGCGTACAATGGCGCGCAGCCCCTTGGCAAAGGTCATATTGGTTTGCTCGCGCACTTGGATCTGGTTGATGCCAGCCATTTTGTACTCCACTGGGTCCTCAATGGTGGTCACGTTGACGTTCGGCCGATTGAGTAGTTTCAGCAGCGAGTAGAGCGTGGTGGTCTTACCTGAGCCGGTCGGACCCGTGGTGAGGATCATGCCGAACGGCTTGGCCGCGTAGGTTTCGATCATCTGGCGGTGGCCTTCGTCCAGTCCAATGTCGGCCAGTCCAAAGCTCTGAACGTAGGAGCTCAGCACGCGCATCACCACCTTTTCGCCGTTGACGGTTGGTACAAGCGAGACACGCAAGTCGGTGGTGTAGCCCTCGCCGCGGCGCTGGATCGCGCCATCCTGAGCGGCCAAATGCTCGTCGATGCGCATACCGCTCTCTACCTTTATGCGGTTTAGGATGTTGTCATAATATTCTTTCGGCAGCGTACCAGCCTCGCGCAAAGCACCGTCAACCCGGAAGCGCACGATGACCTCATCAACTTGCGGCTCAAAGTGGATGTCAGAGGCGTGGAACGAGATTGCATCCTTGATAATCTCGTCCACAATGGTCGGCGCCACGCGCTGGCCGCCTTTGATAATGTCCGAGAAGCGGGTGGCAAGCGGCTGCTCGTACAAGCTGAATGCAACTTCTAGGTATTCCGGCAGCGTATAGGCCAAATGAATCTGCTTGCCTTTAAAGAGCGGCGCCAGCGCATGCGCGTCCACGCTTTCTGGCGCGTCGGTAGCTAAAAGTACCGCATCGCCCGCCACTTTCACGAGTACTACCCGTGCAGCACGAGCATCGGCCTCGGGGATTTTGCCGACCTGTTCCTTACCGATAGGGCTGGCACTCAGGTCAGCAAAAGGTAATTTATAGCCCTCCGCCAGGGCTTGACCGAGCAAGGTTTTACTAAGCAGCTCCGAGCGAATAAGGTAATCGATATAGCCAGCGCTATCGTGCGCGCTCTCCTCGGCCGCCTTACTGTCTTCGGCAGAGATATAATTCCCCGCCAGCAAAACTGTTTTTATTTTATCAATGCTCGGATACATGCCACCCCCGCTGGCCTTCTAGCTTCTAAGCTTGTTTGACCTCTTCGACGATCACCGTCAGCGGCGTATCTGATTTAATGAAAAACTTCTTAGCCCCTAAACTGAGCACCCGCTCTTCATCTTCGTGTTGGCTCAGGTTGGACAATACAAAAACCGTAGGCACATCGGACAGTGTCTGGAGTTGCTCCAGCACCTGAAAACCGTCCAGTACGGGCATAACCAAGTCTAAAAGCGCCACGTCAAAATGCTGTTTCTTGATGAAATCGAGACATTCCTGGCCATTGGCGGCTAGCGTTACCTTAAACCCTTCATGCGAGAGTTTGAGCTCCAGCGCATGCGCCAGCGGTTTCTCATCCTCAACTACTAAAACCGCTTTCTGATTATCAGGCATACATCCCCCCTATTTGTCCCTCACATTGTAGCATAGCTAATTCGGTGTGCCGTCTCCTGCGGACGGCGTGGCAGTGGTTGGTTGATCCTCGGTAGTTGGTGATGGAGCGGGCATAGTCACGGGATCCAGTGTTGGTGTAGCCGACGGCTGCGGGTTCGGCGCTGCAGGCGGGGGAGTGACGGGTACGGATGACTGGGGCGCAGAAGTAAGCGCTGACGGCATTGGCGACGTGGGGATAGCCGCGGAAGCCGTAGGCTCAGGCGTAGCAACCGGTACGGCCGGCTGAGTGGGTGCGATTGAAGACGCGCTAGGATCGACCACGGGCGCAGGCGGAGTCGCGGCTGGCGTACCCAACGATGAAGGCACATGCACCACGTCAGGGCCAGGCGTGATAAGCGGATTCGGCAAATCAGGTTCACCGTCTTCTTGGATAAACTTATGGATAATGCCAATTATTTCATCCAAGCGATACTCAGCCTTCAGCAAGTATTTCTTGGCGCCAAGCGCTAACATGTTATTGACTTTGTCGGGGCTCGCTGAGTTACTGACGACAATGACTGGTATACCAGACCACTTCGGGTCTTGTTTAAGCGCCTCCATAAACGCTAGGCCGTTCATATCTTTGAGATAGTAGTCGAGCCAGACAGCGTCGGGCAATTCTTCTAGACTCTTAAGGTAATCGATTGCCTGTTGGCCGCTGGAACATGACAAGACATCTATGCCAGATAATTTGAGTTTTTTGGTGATCGCCTGGAGAAGCAAAGTCTCGTCCTCGACGATCATCACCGTTGGGTGCTCTTTCGACATAAGCGTATTGTACTTCCTTCCTACTGATGCATCAAGCTACGTGATTATAAGCGCCGCTTCCATTATGCATCAAGCGTTACCTCGCCGGCCTTGGCCTTCATACCGCTAACGGGGATACTAAACCAGAATGTCGAGCCCTTACCTTCCTCGCTCTCGAACCAGATCTTGCCGCCGGACGACTCGATAACCGACTTGATAAGGTAGAGCCCCAGCCCGGTGCCATCGGTTTCCACTTTGACGGCGTTGGTGGCGCGGAAGAACTTCTGGAACAAACGGCCCTGCTGCTCTTTGGGAATGCCGTAGCCGTTGTCGGTAACCTGCGAGATAATTTCTTCGCCCTTGCGCGAGATGAACACCGATATCTCCCCGCCTTTGGGCGTGTACTTAATGGCGTTGGTTAGCAAGTTCAGATACACCTGGCCGATCAGACGCGGGTCCAGATTGATCTTCGGCAGGCCGTCGTGCACACTAATGACCAAAGTTTGTTTGCGCTCTTCGGTTTTGCCTTTCAGGTCGTTAACAATGCCAGAGACCAGCTCGCGCAGATCGGTCGGCTTGGGATCGATCATGATGCGCCCAGATTCAATGCGCGAGATATTGAGCAGCGCGTTCACTAGGGCGATCATGCGCTCCGTGGAATCGGCGATGTTTCTGGCAAACTCTTGTTGTTCGGGCTGCAGCTGGCCGGCGTCGCCCGATACAAGCATTTCGGTAAACCACTTAATAGCCGACAGCGGCGTGCGCAACTGGTGGCTGGCAAGCGAAATAAACTCGGTTTTCATGCGGTCCACCTGCTTCTCTTTGGTGATATCGCGGATGATCTGGATGCCGCCGATAATCTTTTTGTGCTGCAAGACTGGCGAGGCAGTCAAGCCAAGCGACAAGCTGCTGCCATCCGGCCGATGACTCTTCACCGTTTGGACCACTTTCTGGCCGCTACCCAGAGCGATCTGCAGTGGCCGCTGTTCGTCCGGCAGCAACGCGTCAGACTCATCGTACAACTTATACATAAGATACGCCGGGCTGCCGAGCACAGCGTCCCGGTTCACACCGAGCAAGTTCGCCGCCAGCTCGTTAATCATGAGAATCCGGGCGGCGGCGTCGGTAACGATCATACCCTCGCCAATGCTATCAAGGATAGCGTCATCTTTGGCCTTACCAATTTCCAGCTCTTCCAGCTTCTTGCGAAGTTCTTGGGTCCGGTCGGCTACTTTCTTTTCCAGCGCTTGGTACGACTGCGCCAAACGCGACGCCATAGTATTGAAGGTCGTGGCCAGCACGCCGAACTCATCACGCCGGTTGAGCTCGATGCGCTGCGTGAAATCGCCGATAGTTACCAGCCGCGCTCGCTGGGTCAAGATGTCGATTGGCCGCAGGAACGACCTAGCAAAATAAAGCGCCAATATAATGATTACGACGAGTGAGGCGCCAAATATAATGATAACGATGTTGCGCAGCACGCTGATTGGCGCGAGCGCTTCGGCGCGGTCTATCTTGGTAGCCAAACTCCACTGGGCGCCAGCAATACCGCGGGTTACGGCAAAAACCGCGTGGTTGCGGTAGTCTCGCAAGTTTTGATAGGCCGCGTCTGAGCCAGAAAGGCGCAGCCCCGACAAATCACTGTGCAGCGCTCCTTGAGGGTCAAATCTCAGCGCCAACAGTGACACAGCCTTATGCTGCGAGTCCTGCTGTGCCACTACAGTTTCGCCAGTAGAGCCAAGACCACTATAATCTTCTACGATGTTGGCGAGCTTACTCAGCGTAAAAGTAGTCACGATAGTTGCAGCGCGGGTGTTATTAATGCTAACGCCAAACACCATGTACAGTTTGTTCAGCTGGTCCACGGGATCGGTGCGCACCACGACCGACGACAACTGACCTGCAGGCAAGGTGTACTCCTCGGCTGGCAATTGTGCTCCGATTGCAGAGCTAGTAGTTGTGGCCAGCACCATGCCCTTAAGGTCGGTAACGGTCATTGAACTAATATCTGCGTACGCTGTTTTGCGGCTGGCGAGCAGCGCAGTGAGCGGTGCGGCTGCTTTCTCGGTTCTGCCAGCCAGAGCTTGCTGGACGCCTTGGTCGAACTCATACCGATTCAGCAAACCGCCTATTTCTTGCGATTCTTCACTGAGCAGACTGTTGACGTTCTGCTGCTGCTTTTCAGCAATGCCAGTCAGTTGATTTATAGTTTGATTACTCAGTTCATTACCGATAGTGATATACGAGGCCACGCCCAGCAGCACCGCCGGCACCAGGGCAATCGATAGCAGCAAAATGATGAGTCGCTGGCGCAACTTCATAGGCTACTCCGCTGCCGCCGTGCCAGCATGCACCGCCCAGCCGAACTGTTTGTTCGGCTGGGAAGGCTGCGCCAACGAGCGGGCTGCTGGGCGTACGTCATGAACGTTTCGTTTACTACCTTACTTTAGTTGCTCGTTACAAAGTTACCGTTCTTAACTACCAACGTGTCGTATTTGTAGCTGGTGTTAGATATTTCGCCATTCTTGTCGAACGCGATGCTACCGGAGACACCGGTAAAGCTCATGTTAGACAGTTTCTCCTTAAATTGCTCACCAGTGCGAGCACCTTGCTGATATGCCTGGTAGATAGCCTTGAATGCGTCATATCCCTGGGCTGCGCCATACACCTGCTCGTCTGAGGGGTAGGCATCGGCCAAGGCTTGCTTGAATGATTGACTACCAACCGGGAAGGCCGTAACGGTCATGCCTTCGGCCGCTGCACCAGCGCCGCCGATTACAATCGGGTCGTCGGCAGAGTCACCAGAGTAGATCGGCGCGGTTAAGCCGGCAGCTCGCAGCTGCTGCAAACCGGCGATTACTGAGGGGCCCGAAATGCCGAGGAAGTATACGGCGTCTGGCTTGGTTGCCACTGTGGCTGCAGCTTGCTTGGAGAGGTCAATAGAACCGTCCTCATAGTTAAGGTCAGAGACCACTGTACCGCCGAGAGCCTCAAAGCGCTGCTTGAGGACACTGCTTAAGCCCTTGCCGTATGGCTCGTTGGAGTAGAGCATGGCGACTTTGCGAATACCCTTGTCGTACATCAGCTGGGCGGCGAAGGAGCCTTGGAATTCATCCGGTGGCACCACACGGAAGAAGTAGTCGCCCGGCTTACTCAGCGATGGGCTGGATGCCGACGGGCTAATCAAGACTATCTTGTTGTCGTTGGCGGGCTGGACCTCGCCGGCTGTGCCCGACGAACAGGCGTCGCCGATCATCGCCACTACATTCTCGGCCGCCAACTTCTTGACGGCTGCGGCGCCCAGCTTAGAGTCACACTTGGTGTCCTCGCGCACTAAGTCAATCTTCGTGGCGCCGAGCTGCTTTTGAGCCAGTTCAATACCCTTCACTTCACCAAAACCGGCGGCGCTGGCGTCGCCACTAAACGGCAACACAATACCAACCTTAACCGGCGCGTTCAAGACTGAGCGGTGGTGCCAATAGAGCGCAAAGCCCGTACCGCCGCCGAGCACTACCACCGCAGCCAGCACTATAGCCATCATGCGCATCATGCTGTTATTCTTTGGTGCGCCGCCAGTCACTGGCGTGGCTGGGCTCATTGGTTTTTGGTCGGCCGCCATATCCGTGCTAGCGGGGCTAGGGGATGCTGGCGTTGACTTTTTCTGTTCGTCCATATTGTTTACTCCTTATTACTTATATTTTCCGAACGACTTATGTTATTTGTGCACATTTGGCGGCCTGGCGTGAACCGTTCCTTGCTGTTCAACCGAAGCGGCCGGTGCTGTTGCCGGTGCCATCGGGATTAGCAAGGAAAAGGTTGTGCCCTTATCCTCCTTTGATGTAAACCATAACCGCCATCCCGCATATTCTGCGACCGCCTTGGCAATGTACAAGCCTAGGCCGGTGCCATCAGTGTCTCTGGTCTTGATATTCTCCGCGCGAAAAAACTTGGTGAAGACTTTCGACTGCTGAGATTCCGGAATGCCGTAGCCGTCGTCGGCAACTTCGATAAGCACATTGGAGCGGCCAGCATCTGCGCTACCAGGCGGCGCGGGAGCGGTGGGCATAACAGTGATATGCACGTTGCCCTTGGCTGGCGTGTACTTAATGGCATTTTCGATGATGTTGCGCACAACTAGTTCTAGTAATTTGGGATCGAGCAGCAGCTGGGGCAGTCCAGGGTCATATTTTTCATGTACGTTCAGTTGATCGGCGCCTAGGGCGTGCCGCGTCTTTTCGAGTATATGATGCGCGAGATCGGTCACAGCTACCGGTTTCGGTCTCCGAGGCAGATTACCCAGTTCCAGGCTCGAAATGGTCAACATAGCGTCAACCATTTCTACCAGCCGCTGATTGCTCTCGCGAATACCCTCAATGTGATCGCGTTGGTCGCTGCTTAGCCGGGCGTTATCGTCGCCCAGTAACAGCTCAGTGAGCCAACCAATAGCCGAGATAGGCGTACGCAACTGGTGGGAGGCGAGAGTTACGAACTCGCTCTTGGCTCGGGCCACCCGCTGCTCTTCGGTAATATCCCGAAAGCTAGAGATACCGCCAGCCACCTTGCCGTCAACTATCACCGGCCGCACTGACACTGCCACCGAAATAGCGCGCCCGTCCTTGCGCCGGTACACTGCTAGTCGCGCCACCGGGCGGCTGTTGTGCAAAGCCTGCCACAGCGGCCTGGCTTGCTCTGGCATAATGCCACCGGCGTTGTCGAGCATTGGTACGGTATGGGTAAATGATTTACCCTCGAGTTCATCAAGTTTCCAGCCCAGTAACCGCTCCACGGCTTCATTGGCGAACGTAACCATCCCTTTGGCATCGGTAGTGACAACCCCGTCGTCGATATTCTGCACAATTACATCGGCGCGTACCCGCTCGCTGTGCAATTCACGCCGACTCTCCTGGGTCTGCGAAATCAGACGCTCGCGGGCATACTCATAGGCGTACAAGCCGCCTGATGCGACTAGAAAGGAGATTAGCAGCTGCCGTACAGTGGTTGCATCGTAAGGAATAGTGATCGCGTCGGTGGCTGCTAAAGCCCAAATAATCACCGACACGCCCACCACGCCAGCCGACCACCAGGCTCCCTCCCGCCGGCTCGTCAAAAAATACGCGGCGATTGGAAACACAAAAAACCAAAAAATGCCGGTGTTATGCGTACCGCCGGTTATCAGCATCACGCCCAAATACCCCAACATGAGCAACAAAAGAATACGCGTAGCCAACAGTGCATTATGCGTTACAGTGAGCACCAACACGTTAATAAGCGCCAGACAGCCGCCTAGCACTTCCACAAACCCAACCGTTGCGCTGTGGTTGACCAAAATATTGAGCAGGCCAAAAACGGTCAGCGACAAAATCGCTAGTGCCGAATAGACCCGCACTACATAAGTGTGCGGATCCGCCACCGGCCGTGTCACCGTAACCGCTGCGTCCTTTGCTGACCCACCCATATGGATCACGCCTTACTTATTTAAGGTTGGTAATTGCATGTTATACCCATTGTACAGCAATTAGGCGTAAGCGAAATGGCGTTCAGCGTATTAGGCGTCTTGCCGGGCAAGCGGCTTGTTGTGGGCTACGAGGTAGTCTTTAACTTTAGCAAACGCCTGCAGTAAACTCTGGACTTCTTCCTGAGTATTGGCCGAGGTAAAGGTGAGGCGGTGGCATTCATCGCCCTGGCGCACCATGGGGAACGGTGCAGCCGTGACCAAAATGCCTTCGTCAAACAAGATATTGGCGGTGGCGATCAGGTCCTCGCTATTGCCAATCCAGACCGAGGCAATAGGAAAGCCAGTTTTGTTCATAACCGTAAAGCCCATATCGCGCAGACCGTCGATCGCCGCTTTGGTGACATCCCACAGCTGTTGCCGATACTGGTCGCCGCGTTTTTCGTTAATCTCCAGGCCTTTGAGGAGCGTGGCGAGCGAGGCTGTCGGGCAGGGGCCGGACAAATCGTACGGCGTGGCAAAGGCCTCCAGGAACGTCTTCATATTCTGCGAGCAAGCGATAAAGGCTGCCAGCGACGAGTAGGCCTTGGAGCAACCGCCAACGTACAGAATGTTCTCGTAGTCCATGCCGAAGTATTTAACAATGCCGTTGCCGCGGTGGCCGTACGGCGCGCTGTCGTCTGGGTTCTCGCCGACCACGCCAAAACCGTGAGCGTCGTCGATATACAGTACGGCATTGTATTTTTTGGCCAGCGCAACCAGCTCAGGCATCATGGCGTAGTCGCCGGTCATGCTGTAGACGCCGTCGATCATAATCAGTTTGCGGGGGTTGTCTTTGTGCTCTTCCAGCAGCGCTTCCAGCGTGGCTAGGTCGTCTTGGCGGTAGCTGGCAAGGGTCGCGCCGCTGTCACGAGCGATTTTGGCGGCTTCGTACATGGTTTCGTGAGCCGATTTATCCAAAAGCAGCACGCCGGTTTTGCCCACCAGCGCCGGGATCACACCAACCGAAATGAGCGTCACGGTCGGCAGAATAAGCGCCGTTTCGGTACCAACCAGCTCGGCCAGTTTGGCTTCAACTTCGTTATAAATTTCCGGGCTGGCCACCAAGCGGCACCAGCTAGGGTGGACGCCCCATTTCTTGATGTTCGGCAACACGCCTTCTTCCATCTCCGGGTCGAGGTCCAAGCCCAAGTAGTTGCACGAGGCAAAATCGATCACCCAATGGTCGTCGCTGACGCGAATCTTGCGGCCCTTTATTTCCAACGCCGTCACGTTGTACATTTTGGTTTTGGTAAACAGCTCCCTAATTTCCGCGCGGCGGTTCTCGTTTAGGTTGGCTTGGATCATGGCGTCTTCGGTGTTCATTCTTGTTTCTCCTTTGCGTATGCAGAAAGTTTATTCATAATTGTATCGAATAGCTCAGCTGTACGATCTAAAAGCGGTAGTGAGGCCTCGTTCAAGGTTTCCCTCGCCGCTTGCTTAAAGGCATGAAAATCGCCGATCACTATATAACTTATCAAACGCGTACCCTCCTCGACATAACCCGAAAAGCCGAGCGGCAGGACAGAAAAGGGTGCATTCTCTGCGGTCTCTGGATTATACATGTGAGCCTCGAGCCACTGCATGCAGGTCTTAAGCTCATCTTCCCGAATGGTGTCAATGACACCGATCGACATAACTTTCTGGCGAAGCCCTAGGCGCCGCAGAATGAACTCCGGCGCGCTACTTCCCGACCAACGAGCGTTGTACTCCGTAAGTAGTAATTCATCGCCATTCATGAAGGCATCCATCCCCAGCAAGAGTGGCTTTGCTGCGCGGTAGCCCTCTTTCTGCACCGCTTGCGCTGCCATGTCAAGAGCATGCTGCTGAGCGGGCGCCAGCTGCCAGTTGGGGATAAAGATATTGCCATACCTGGCATGGTTAGCTGTTAACTTTACGCGTGAGCATTCGTATTTTGCCGCTGCTTCATCAATAGTATATAGATGGCTGGTCTCCACATAACTGTCGTCTACTGCTTGCTGCAAGATACAGCGAAGCTCATGCGGATAGTTCTGCTGGAGTGCCTCGGCTTCATCTAGGTTCTGGATATGGAACACTCCGAAACCGCCGCCTAATCCATCAAGCTTCGCGAAAACTGATGAGTGATCAAGGTCAAAATCGGTTTTACATTTTTCAACCACTTGCGCCACGGTTGTAATGATGGTGTGTGGCACGGACAGGTTATACTTTTGGCCCAACAGCGGTAATGCTGTCTTGGCATTGACGTAACGACTCGCCTCCAGGTGCGTACTGTCGGGAAACGTCTGGGCCAAATTATACGAGTAACAAATAGTTGTTATCGCGCGCACGCCCGACTCGGACTCTAACACCTGCTTAGCGGTTTCTGCATAATGTTTTGGCTCGGCAAAAAGGACGTGCTCTGACATACCAACGCCGAGCGGCGCGTAGAGCTTTCGTAGCCAGTCAATCAGGTAGGCCTGTGATTCGTAGATAGTATCTAGTATGTAGTAATCCTCTGGGCGGCTTGTCAGTAATATTGATAGCGTATAGAGACTGTTCTCGCGGATGTACGCATCGTCTTCTTCTATATCGGACGGAGAGAGGTCCGACTCAGGCCCTAGCATTGAGGACTCTTCGGAGTCTAGGGCGTATATAATTGGACCGTCAATGAACGGCGTGACAGGGCCAACAATGACATCGCTCACCGTTGGCTGCCCCATTTCGGCGGCTTCTTGAGCCAACTGGACGCGGTCGATTTTCCCTGAAGAAGTCTTCGGCAATGTTGGTTGCTGCACGAAACGGTAGGGGATCATGTATTCCGGGACTTTTTTGGCAAGGAAGTCTTGTACGCCCTGATCGTTGACTTGCTGGCCGGCAAGCGGTGCATAGTAGCAGTACAAGCGGTTGCCGTATTTTTCGTCCGGCACGGCCACTACTACAAATTCATCCAGCTCGGGCATTTTGGCCAGGGCCGACTCTATTTCGCCAAGCTCAATGCGGAAGCCTTTTACTTTTACCATGTGGTCCTTGCGGCCTTTGTAGTGCAAAAGACCTTTGGCGTCGCGGAAACCGTAGTCGCCGGTGCGCCAAAAGTAGGCTGGGTAGCTGTGGAATGGGCTGCGCACCAAGCAGGCTTTGGTTTTTTCTTCTAGCCCCAAGTAGCCGAGCGTGACCGTACCGCCGCGGCACCACAGCTCGCCCATCTCGTCTGGTTCGCAGAGTTTGTCGCCGGCTTCGTTGACCACAATAATTTCGGTGTCTTCTACCACGTAGCCGAGCGGTACAGCGGTGTCGTCGGCCGGCAATTCGTCGATCCAGTAGTAAGTAATGATGTTGGTTTCGGTCGGACCGTAAATGTTGGCGATGCGGGTGTTGGGCAGGGCCGTTTGCAGTTTGCGCAGCAGCGGCGTGGGGAACGGCTCGCCGGCGTACATGATTTCGCGCAGGTGGAGATCGGCCTCGGCCAAGCCGCCGCGGTTGGTGAGCGCAATAAACGTCGACGGCGTGGTGTAGAGCACGGTCGCTTTGGTGCGCTCCATGAGCTGGACGTAGTCGACGTGCTTGGCGTCGCCTTCCCGCTTTTTATTCCAGTCGTAGCACACCAGCGTGGCGCCGGCGTTGAACGTATTAAAGATGTCAAAAACGGAGAGGTCAAACTTGAACGGCGCGCGGGACATGACCATGTCTTTGGGGGTCAGTTTGAATTCTTTCTGCATCCAGTCCACGAATGTGCGGGCGTTGCGGTGGCTGAGCATAATGCCTTTGGGCACGCCAGTGGAGCCGGAGCTGTGCAAAATATAAGCGAGGTCGTCGCAGACTTGGTTGAGCTCGGGCGGTTCGTCTGCCGGCAGCTTAGCTAGTTCAGTTAGGTTGGTGAATTTCTCTGAGGGTTCCGGCGTGCTGTCGCCTAAGATCACCACGTGTTCAACGCCGGCTTCGTACAGTAGCGCCTTGTGCGCTTCGTACTGCGGCGCGTCGATCACAATAACTTCCAGCCCGGTGTTTTGGACAATCGCCGCCAAGCGTTCATCCGGCGAGTACTCGTCCAGCGGAATATACGCCCCGCCAATCTTCAGAATACCCAAACAGGCCGCGATGCTCTGCATATGTACCGGCGACAGAATGCCCACGTACGGCCGGGTCCGGATATCTGGCTTGCGGGCGGCAAAGTAACTAGCAAAGCGGTTGCTTTGCTCGTTCAGCTGGGCGTAGGTTATCGTGGTGCCGTCTTCCTGATAAATTGCGGTGCTGTCGGGCTGTTTTTGAACAGTGTCTGTGAATACGTCGTGCAGTAGATAGCGCATAGTTCCTCTTTGTCTTATATATAAATGATTAGAATATCGGTGACGGCACCTTGCACCAGCTCGTGCCGCTTATAGCACTTGAGCTCATGGAACGGAAAATGCGTAAGGTACGCGAGGCCGATAGTCTGCTCCGGGTCGATAATAACATCTTCCTCAGGTTCATTTAAATGGTCAAAGTAGCGTTTGCGCGTTAGCTTAGCATGCGGGGTGTTGGCCCACGTGGTAATAAATAATATGTCACCCGGTTTGATAAGCTGGTTAATTGCCTCGATCGGCTCTGGTATATATGCCAAAATGTTAAACAAGAACATGTAAAAAGAGTTGCCTTCCGGCAGCTCCTGAAGCGACACTTCTCCAAAGCGCTTGGCAATAAATGAAACGTTGTCGTTCTGCTCGACCAAATAGCGCACCGAGTCATTAATAAAAATATTGGCCAGCGGCTCGATACAAACGTAGCGCTTGGCGTAGGTAAGTGCGCGGCGCAGTTCCCATAGTTCGCCGCCGCCTACGGCAATAAAGTTCATGTCCTTTATGCCGGGGTAGGCGCGCAGGCAAACCTCCAGCGCGTCATTTTCTTCGCTGGTATATGGCTCGACCAGTTTTAGGGCGTACGGCGAAAGCATCCGATAAAAATATTCGTCGTCCACACTGCCCGGGACTGGTGTTTCGGTGAGAGGTCTGGAGGTAGGTGTAATCATGTTTTAAAGATAGCATAACGGTTTGGGATGGGCTAGGTAAGCCCCGCTTTACATTAGTACGATAATTGATATCTCGTACATAATATGATATAATTTAGCTATGTCTTCTGTTGAGTTTGACCCCGCGCTCATCCCTGTTCACGCTACGCTTTCGACCGAAGTCGCGGCGCAGGGCAACGCCTATGCGCCGCTGCAGACCCGCTACCGCGAGGCAATGACGGCTATTGCCGACATTGGCCTGCGCGAGGCCGAGGAAGCCCGCCCGCCGCACCGCGATCAGCAGCACCGCCGGGCCGTTACTTCTTGGCGGCTGGAGGGCGACATTTCCGACGGGCAATTCGACAGCGCCACCCAGCTCATTGTTGTCGGTGAGCCCGCCGGCAAACAGGAACCACCTGCTGACGCGCTTATCCCAGACCGAATCCGCGCCCTGCCAGCGGCCAACTACCGGGTTGCCCAGGAACTTGGCAAAACCGGCCTGTATATCGTGGGTGTCAGCTGGCGTGAAGTGCCGCTCGCTCCTATGCAGCCGCGAGAGATTCCTGCCCGCCCCCGCCCGGCTCGTTTTGTGAACCCCGAAGCCGATTTGCGCTACAAAGCGTCGCCAGAAACGGTTGCACTGCAGCAGCTCGCGCCTTTACCAACTCTGGAGCAATTAACTGCCGAAGCCCACAGCCGCTACAGTTTCCACGTCGCCGAAGCCCTTATAACACCCGACTTACGGACTAGTCTACAGCAAGCGATCACCGCCGACCAAGCTACCCGTAACGGCGACCCGGATAACCTCTTGCTCTACCGCGCGCTGCGCGAGCAACTGCCCGAACAAGACGGGCTGGACGTAGCCAACGGCATCCGTAGCCTCGCCGCCAAATTATACGAGCTCGATCCCGACAACCTCGACGACCGTGCGCTTATCGGCGTGCTTTTGCAGCCCTACGCTGCCAACCTCGCCCTACTGGCCGCGCACAACAAAGGCTCGTACTATCTGCAAACCAGAAGCCGAAAAACCGACGATTTGCTAGTGCGCCGCTTGCACTGGCTCGCCGAAACCGCGCCGCTCTTCCAGAAAACTTACGCTGATGCCGTGCTCAAAGCTGGCCCAGACCCACTAGCCAAAGAGCTCAATGTGAGCACCCAGCGCGCACTGGACATCGTGCATACCGCCGAAACGCTCCGTGAGCACCTCGCCCCGCCGCAAACCGTCTCGCTGTGGACACCAGTTCGCTGGGACGTGCAGCTGTAAGCGCATATTCTGTTGGAAACGGGATAGTTAGAGCCAAATGCGGCATCTTTGCTTGTGCATTATCTGGCCACGACAGAATAAAGCAAAAGAGCCAAACTTGGCTCTTTTATAATGCTTACGTTTGGTGACCCCACGGGGATTCGAACCCCGGTTGCCGGGATGAAAACCCGGTGTCCTAACCATTAGACGATGGGGCCAAAGCGCAGGAACGAGATTTGAGCTCGCTCAAAATCTTGTTCCGAGCACGTGGCCGTCATATGCGGAGCATATGGGGCCAGAGGCTCTGCTGTGGCGTTGTAACGAACTACACAATTCTACCATAACAGAGAGAAAAAGAAAATCCCCTCGCGCCAACGCGGGGGGATTTTCGAGGAGTTCTAGAGCGGTCAGTCAAATGCTCGTTGTCTAGAACTGTAGCACAATCTTGCTACTTTGCCTAGTAGCTTATCCACAGGCCTTCTTAGACAATCGGTTCAACCAGGGCAGCTGCACGGCGGGCGCGGCGGCCGAGGTAAAACTTGTGTCCAAAGAAGCCTGCGATAACGGTGCCCACAAACAGGGCGCCAGTGCCAGCCGGGCCGGTGTCAACCAAGGTGCTCGGCGGCGTGGTTGGAGGGGCGCAGTCTGCGCTGCCGATTGGCACACCTGGCTTACAGAAGCCACAGTTGCTGTCGATTGGCTGACCGATGTGGCCAGGCACTTCACAAACCGGCGTCTTCTTTGGGGTAGCACTGGCCGTACAGTGGCCGGCGTCGCTCTTCACACCCTCAAGCGTGTTGAAGAAGACAGTTACAGCAACGTTGTGCGTTTTGGTGTCACTAAAGGTGTATTCCTTGAACAAGTTGCCTTGGGCGTCTTTGGTGGTTACCGTGATAGCAGTGCCGCTGTCCAGCGAGAAGTCAGCGCTTTTTACGGTGGTGTTTTTGTCCTGAGCGGTTTTAACGGTGAAGCGGAAGGTCTTGTCGTCGATTGCGCTCGCTACCAGCGCCGTACATACAAACATCGGCGCCGTGTGTGGAATGTGCTTTTTGCAATCGATAACCTTGGCAACGATGACATGGTTACCAGGCACGTTGGCGTAGACGGTAGCGGTTACGTCGACATCCTTAGCAAAGGTCTGCGGTGCAGTGGCGCCGAGCGTATGCATGACAATGTCGGCGCGGCCATCGCTAAAGTGGTACACGACGCGGTTGAGCGTGGTGTTGGGGCCAAAGGTGGCGTCGGTGCTAAAAGTCCAGCTGTTGGGGTTGGAGGTGCTCTGTTGAGCCTGGAGCGCCTTACAAGTGGCGCTTGGCAGCTTCGGCATGCCACCCACGATGTTACCGCACGGCTTCTCGATGATAATCTGAGAAACGCCTTGGTCGGTAAACATCACCATAACGGGGATCTGGGTGACGCCGCTCGCAAAACTGTCTTGCGTAGGGCTGAAGTAGTAGGTGTGGCCGCCGAGAGTGATTGGCTTTCGGTTATTGCCGAAGTTGTCGCGCCCAACGGTAAAGGCGCCTGTTAGCACCGTTTGGCCGTTCACTACTACAGTGCCATCGCGGTTAACTACACCATCAACGGCAGTGTCGCTGAATTTTTGGTAGACAGACGAGTTAAGGCCCACGCTTTGGTCGGCGTAGAGGCTTTGTAGATCGCTGGGCACGTTGTGCTTAATGTCGGCGATCAGTTCGGGAGCAGTTGTGGCACCACAATCGCCCTTCGCTGGGAACTCAGCGTAGTCGAGTGAATCCAAGCTACAATCACGCACGGCAGTAGCACCAGCCGTGCTGCGTACATGTAAGCCGAGCGTAATAGTGCCGAGCAGTGCCAAAGCAAAGATGCCGGCAATAGTTAGTTGTTGTGCGGTGGCATGACGGACATGCTGCACCACCTTGGTAATAAATGACATACGAACCACCTCCTCGTGTTTCTGCAGCTATATTACCATAACTGCTCTATATTGTCAATCACTTCACACTCGTTCTGCTTTTGTTTCGTACATCATAGCAGTGGCGCTCTACAGCCGCAACCTGGAATGTCACAAAAAGCAATTTCATAGTGCGCGAGGGGTGGCTCGTAGTCTGTCATTAAAGAGTTGCCGGCCTAGAACTGAAGTAACGGCCATTTCCAGTAGGCTGGGTTGGGCTGATACACCATGCTCGGCGTAGCTAGGCCACTAGCACCGGTATTTCGGAATTCATATATTATGGGTCCGTCAACGTCGCTGCCGGAGACCGCTATGAGGCCAATCTTGCCGCTGGCATCAGCGTTCAAGTTGCCGATCTCCCACTTCAGATGATCCACCAGCCAACCACTACCCGGACTCTGCAGCGTTGCACCATCGGCAATCGATGGCGTGCTGGGTGTCGAGGTGGACTGCATCCAACCGATCACCGGCGTGCTGTCCGGGCTGCGGGATATGTAGATGAGGTCGCTTTTGCCGTCGCCGTCTAGGTCGCCGGCCATCATTTGCAGGTTTGGCCACTTCCAGTAAGCTGGATTGGGTTGTTTGACAACTACGGGCGAAGCCAGCGCGGTGCCGTTCGAGGTCATCTCGTAGAACGCCGGCGCATCTGTCGGACTGCCAGAGAGGACGGCGATATCGGCCTTGTGGTCGCCATTAAAGTCACCCACCGCCCACTTTAGGTTTGGCACTTTCCAGTTTGGTGCCGGCAATGTCTCTAGCCCGGCCGGATCGGCCATGCTCGGGGTCATGCCTGTGGATGTTGACTGGAACCAGCCAATAGACGGGTTGTTATTGTTGACGTCGGTTGATACATATATCAGGTCGCTTTTGCCGTCACCGTTGAAATCACCAGAGAAGAACTCGAGCAGCGGCCATTTCCAGTAAGCCGGATTCAGCGATTTGACGGCCGTCGGCGCGTTAAAGCCGTTGCCGTTACTCAAGAACTCATATATTGCTGGTGCATCTGCGGCACTGCCGGAGACCGCCACGAGGTCATCCTTGCCGTCGCCGTTGAAGTCGCCGGACACCCATTTGAGGTTATCGGCTTTCCAATTCGGCGCCGGCAGGCTGAGCCCGCTGGCCGCCGGATCGGCCACCCCGGGAGTGGTCGAAGTTGAAGTTGACCGGAACCAGCTCACCGCTGGCGAGCCGTCGATGCTGCTTTTAGACACGGCGATGATGTCTTTGCGCCCATCGCCGTTTACGTCGGCTGCCAGCTGCAAGATGTCATTTGGGCAGCCGTTGTTGACTGGGTTGCCGGGGGTGATTTTGCACCAGTCGGCATTATCTGCCACGCTATCGTTGTCCGTGTCAACCACGCCTCTTTGCGGCAAGATCTCGTTGCTCAGACCTTTGCCTGAACCATTAACATCAATAAAATGGTCCCACTGGCCAGTAGCACCAGATCTTGTGAAATAACCTTGAGTATTTCTAGCGTTGTAGGTATTTGTACTGTATTCACCGTTTCCGGCGCGGTTCAGCTCCGCGGTTGTGAATGAGGAGACTGTTCCATCTGAGTTATATGTGACACTCGTTACAAAACCAACATGCCCATACGGAAGAGCATCACTTTGTGCTATGTCCCCGGGCTCAATGTCTGTGGTTGTCGTACCAGCAATTACATCTGTGGCAGGCGCGCTAGCATCCCAGTCTTTAGCATGCCCCCACCCGCTTACACTACTGCCCGTATACTTGCTTACCCAATATGCCACCCCGTCGGTGCAGTTGCGGTAACCATAGCCTCGGGAGCTCATCTCTTCGTCGTTTGTTGTGTCATCGGAATTGACGTCCGGCTGTCCATTGCCATTCTCATCCTTCCACCAGTCGTAAGTGGCCAGATTATATAACTGTGCATCCTGATCAGGGTAGTCGTTTACAAAAATAGTTGTCGCCCGTGCTGGCGTGGGAGATTCAAGTAAGGATTCTCCTATAACTCCAGACGTCGCCAATGCAAGGACAAGAGCACCTCGACCTATCAAGCGTTTGGTCGCTTCAAACGCTCCACGGATGGACATACCTCTTTCTACTACGTTTGTTTGAGCATATTGTTCCACAACCTCAAAAACTTCAGCATTTTGAGACATATAATAACTCCATAGCGCTCGAAAGCGTTATTGCTTAATTACTTAGAAATAGATAAGACCGGACTGGCCGGCTAGTAATTCTCTAGTGTGTTAGCCACAGCGTCTTTTAAGTCAGAGAGTAGCTGCTTGTCTTGTGCAGAGCCGCTTCTGTTTATCGCTTCCTCGCAAGGGGTCTCGACAAAGTAATACCTAACGCCATTTAACGTTTTAAAGGGTGACGGATCTTGCGTAACTACGCCATCCGCCGGTGTCTCTCGATAAAAGCTTACTAGGGTTCGCGGCGTGTCGCCTTCAACAACAGCACACTTGAGGCTGCCGGCAGAGAATCTCTTAGACACTAGGTCTATCTTCTCGGGGCCACCTAAATCAATCTTGGCCTTGTCGTCAACAAAGTACGAGATATCTCCTCTTAGGCTCCCTGGCAACGTAATTCTTACGCCCCATTCGCTAATCGCTAGGTACTGGTCGTCCACTGTATTTACGGGTTGTTGGCCCTGCTTATCAGTATTACTGACCGACGAGGAACTCTTCGTAACCGTCACTACTGATCTCATACCATTATGTTTATGCCACACAAACCACCCGCCGCCGGCTAGGACGGCCAGTATCAATACAACAACTACGGCCTCAACAGCCGAAAAACCTTTTTGCCTGTGCGTTTGCGCCATAGTTTTCCTCTAATTAAACTTTACTATTTGGTATCTCGGAACGAAAGTATTCCGCTTAAGGTACGTCAGCCCAACCGATGTGCCTCTAGTGTCGATACCCTCCCTTAGCGATTACATTTGCCAGCAGTGTAGCATATGCTCTTTCATTTGTCAGTGGTTAGTTGCACGTAGGGGCAATACGCTGACAAGGTGAAATCCATATCTGTAGATGCGGTGTACAAAGAGCTCGGCAAGCGGATTGTGGCGGCTCGCAAAGCACATCATATGTCGCAGGAGCAGCTGGCCGCTGCAAGCGACATTGACCGTTCGCACATGGGCTTTATCGAGCAAGGCCGGCGCAAGCCCACGATTTCTACTTTATTTAAGATTACTCGGTCGCTTGGCCTGAGCCTCGAAGAACTCTTCAAAGGCCTGTAACCCAACATTCTGCTGCACGGCGCTCCTTTCTTTAGTCTGAGGTGACGTCGCGTGCATAGTAGATCCGCTTCGGGTAGATTTTCAATACCCTATTAACAGATATGGGCGTTGTAGAAAAGTAAGATTTTGCACGCAAAATGTCGTGTTTCTCTACTTATTCGCGGTAGCCTTCTGCGGAGCCAACGACGACGCAGGAGCCGTTTCTTTCGCCGGAGGCAGCAGCGGCCCCTTCGCAAACGTGAACCCAAACGTGCTTCCCTGGTGCTCTTTACTCTTAAAAATAATCGCTCCGCCCTGCGCGATAATCACCTTCTTGGCCATAAATAGGCCCAGGCCCGTGCCGTCCGGCCGCGCTCGCTTGGCGTTTGGCGCGCGGTAGAACTTGCTAAAGAGGTGATGTTGCTCGTGCGTGGGCACGCCAATGCCGTCGTCCGCCACGGTAAACTCAATTGTCTCTGGCTTGTCCGCCAGATGAATATCAATATGACCACCAGCCGGCGTGTAGTACAACGCGTTGTCGATGAAATTCATCATCACTTGGCGGATCTTAGTCTCGTCCAGCATCAACGTGGGGAAATGCTCCGGCTTGTGGAACGTTAGTTCCAGATGACGCCCCTTGGCCGTCTCCACCAGCTGCGCCACTTCTTCCTCGACCATCCGGGCCAGATTGGTCTTGATCGGTTCAATCACGAATTTCCCAGTTTTCAGGCGCGACACGTTCAACAGATCAGAAATCAGATACACCATCCGCTCCGCGCTGATAAACGCCTGACTGAGCAGCTTGCGCTGCTGCTTGTTGATCTTGCCGGCGTCGTCGTCGAGCACCATGCTCACGTAACCCTTCACGCTAGTCAGCGGCGTACGCAACTGGTGGCTGGCCATGCTGATGAAGTCGTCTTTGGTTTCGTCTAGTTTACGCAGTTTGTCGTTTGTGCGGCGGAGCTGGCGCGTGGCGTCGTCAATTTTCTCCTGCAAGGTTTGATTAAAGCGCTCGATTTCCTCAAAACGCTGTGCGTTTTGAATTGCGATTGCCAAGTTAGCAGCGCACGTTGTCACAAACCAGGTATCTTGATGGTTGTATGCTGAACCATCTTCCTTTTGCCCCAGGATCAATATGCCGACGCAATCGTTATTAACGTATAACCCCTGTACCATGTCCACATTCGCCCGCTTCAATTGGGATTTAAAAAGATCCTCCTCCATTTCATCAGTTAAGAGTGACTGCTGGAAACGGTTCTTATATTGGATTAATAGCTCCACTGCTCGCTTATCGAGGTTGTCAGGCGCCCCAGTTAAACGCCAAGAGTTATCTTTACCGAATATGATGAAGCTACAGTAGTGGAGGCGTAGTGTGGTTTTAAGAAACTGTACTGAGTCACGCAGCAATTCTTCGAAATTGAGCGTACTGCTTGTAATCAACGATAGCTTCTTAACTGCCTGCTGCGGATCGTATCCTCCCCGAAATAGGAAGAAGTTGGTGGCCCTACTGATTACCCTTATAAGATATTGAAAGGTAAAGGCAACGATAATAGTTGCTGTCAGGCTTACAATCAAGGTGCGCACTGATAAAGCCTCGCCGCCGAGCACAAGATTGCTAAGCAACGTAATGAAACCGCTATAAAGCAAGCATGCAACTAGAATTACTAGTAGGTAAGTCAACCCCCGCGCAAGCACTGATCGTATATCAAAGAGGCGCCGCTTGATGATAGCTGCGTACATGCCGAGAACTAGGGTAAATATCCCCAAGTAACCGATAATATTCAAGCGTTCAATTGTGTCTCGTGAATCTAGTATTAATGGAAACACCAAATTGGTAAGAAGGTTAGTGGTTATAGCAATAATGAAGCCAGTGACGATCAGGCTCAACCTTCGCTTCTCTGCTCTTACTGCCTTTATATATCCCCATATCAGGATTAAGGTTGCAGAAAGCAGGTAACAACAGAGGACTAATGCATAAAACGCAAAGATTGGATGATAGTCCAACTGTAGTCGTCCGGATGAGATCTTAACACTAACAATCTGCCCCAGAAAGCTCAGACCAGCAAGAACGCTTAGCATTGCGGCACTTGCAGCCATAAACGCACGAGAACGCGTAAATTGAAGCGCCTTATGCTGGATGTGCACCCTACTTCTCACAATAATGACGACGAACTGTAAGAAACAGAAGCCGAGGACTAGTGCGCTTGCGAAATCCATTTTCACGAATAATACGGTAATGGATGGCATTACAAACGTACTATCAATATAGTTAAAGATTGCCCATGCCGCTGTAACGATACTTAGAAGAAAGAACCACCGGTTCTCTTCCTTCTCACTATTGCGTAGCAGTGTGACTATGCCTGCTAATACTACTGCCAAAGAGCATACAGCAATAAGTACGGTTAGCAATAAGCGCATAGCCTTAATATACACCGATTAGCTTATGCTTTACTAATGGCTAAAAGAGGTCTACGTCCGCGTGTGCGTCAGCGTCGTAGAATAGATCTTGTATCTTATCAAGATGACTACTGTACAGGCTTGCCCTTATCAACCGAAAAGCTCTATCTTCTACAGGTTCGTAGCCCCTGGGTAAGACATTGATTAGCCGGTCTGCTGGTCTGTACTTATCGGGACATGCCCAGCTCCTGATGAAGCTAGTGTCAAATACCCCTAGACGCGTGAGATACCATGTCGCGGTGAGTAGCGAACATGGTAACTTCTTGTGGTTTTTGATGTAACTTTCATAATTGCGCCTTAAATGTGAATCGGTTACACCGCTAAGTAACTTCATGGCATTTGGTACCACGTCTGCCTCATACGCGAAGTAGTCCGGCGACATACCGTGCTGCTCAAGGGTCTGGATAATATCTTGGGCGCTAGTTATATGTTCTTCGGGATTGTAGTTATCGATGAAGACTACATAGGAAGCATTAATGTTCCAAGCCTTCTGGGCTTGTTGCACAAATTTAAGACCTTTGAGCTGTCGAACGCCTACTTCTTCGTCTGTGTATGTGTGAAAAAACTCTATGCTGTAATTGACAACTGTGTGTGAGGGCTTAGTTGTTGTAGCTTTAGAAATAGTGCTAGGCATATGTGGCTAGATCAATTTCTTAATTATAGAATTTGGCATGCGACTGATTAGGTTAACCCCCGCTGCAGCTATGCTCCGAATAAAGCGTGGCGCTTGGCTAATCCAGCCCAATTTATATCTATATACTATGCCATAGTTAAGTGATTCATCATCCTGGAAAGCGTCAGGTACCAACATGCCTTTCTCGGCGCCCATCCCATCGTACATGCGTATCTCATAGTCGCGTGCTTGAAGCTTGCCATTGCGCTCAATTTTTAGGTCGGAGTAGATCTGGGCAACTTCGTCAGGATTAGCATGTTCCTCAATTCGCCCTGCGTCGAGCTCTTGCTCGACCCATGATTTGAACCCTGGCATGCGGCTCACGAAGTATCCGTATTCAATACCATGTCTGATGGCCTGGGCAATCATTCTTGCTACCATGCGCTCGCGCGAACGCACCTCTGAACCCTGAGGTGCAATAGTAAGGTTGGCAATATATACATACTTGCCATGGGGGTCAGCTACATCATCAAGTGTACCGTTATTGGTGCTCGATTCCCAAGACTCAAACTGATCCCATGGTTTATCTGTGCGCACGCCCGTCATCATACCTTGTACATAGCCATCAACCTTTGTAACGTACATCCACCCGCCATCATCTTGGACGTTCGTCAACCGGCGTTTCATCATGTCGTAGACTTCACCTGGTTGGGGGGCCGTGTCACCGTAAGCGCCATGAAACATGCGTAAGTCCAAATCTACAATGCCATCAAGATCATCTTGGCTAGCAAGTGAAACTGCAGCATGGCCCAAGTGGTACTGTGGCAATAATTCCTGTTCAGTCGCAAGTCGCGACTCCAGCCTTCCTAGTCCTTCAGCCATAGCACTCATGATACAAACCTCCTTTTTGCCCGTGAGGCCATAATAATCGCCGATCGAAGTCCTACTGTCGCTGCAATGTCAACTAGTGCTGGTGCAGCTAAGCCCCAGCCATCTGGACCCGTAGTTGCAGCCACAGCCACCACCGTGGCGGCTGTACCAAGCGACCCAAGGGCGTTCACAATAAAGCCTGTCTTCAATAAATTATTGCTGAAGTCAGGCGCAATATCAGAGCCTTCCTCTTTCATCCCTTTCAGAGTGTTTGAGATACGCTTTTTTAACTGACGCACGTGCGTCACTGCAGATTTACCCAACTTTACGCCAAGTGCGCTCAGCATCATTACGCCACCCGTAATAAAAGCGGCTTCACTAGCTACTATCCCTCCGATAGCCCAAGGGGCGTCATGCTTTGCCGCCTGAACAGCTTCACCGAAGTTCCCATTAAGCATGAGTGATACCACGCTACCAACTGCCAGCGCACCTGCGCCGACCATGGCAAGTGTGGTTCTCCTCTCATGTAACCATCTTTTTACTGATGATGAATCGGCCATCGGTTGCTCGTCCACGTTGACGGATTCCATTGGAGCTTGCGGCTCGGCGTGGATGGGCGCCCCAAGCTCTGGCATCACTGGCTCGACAGTGTCTTTGGAATCGTCATCAATCTCTATCGCAGGTACAGTATTATGCTCATTTTGATCGTAGAAGTTTGTACTGCTTCTGAATGCGTCTTCTTGCACGTCTTTTCCTCAAAACTATCAACTAGCCCTTTTACTAAGCAAAAAGCGGCGCCTCTATGGCGTCGCTTTTTATCTCGTAATAATTCCATCCCTCTGTTCGAGTGATGTTTGTATAATATCACTTTGCATACGAAAAGTCAATTATCATAAACGTGATCTTAATCACATATACACGCCCCGCAATTGCTGTTGTAGGCGATCTAGTTTAAGCTAAATACCCCAAGTGGTCGACGTACTGGCTCGATAGTATACTTTCTGAAGAACTCGACTGGTTTAAGAGTCAGCTTAAGCGCTCGCATCTGTGACGAACCGTCGTCAGACTGAATGTTCATCAAACGTGGTCCCTGTTTTATTATTTCGGCCGAGAATGCGTGTACCGCATAGTCAAAAATAAGTGGAACTCTATAATTCAGGCGCATTAAAAGCGTGCATGCGTAATTGGCGTCCTGAGAATTAAAGTACAGGATATACCCCGTCAGCTGGTTATCTATAAAGAGGCAATAGTTACTGACGCCCAGTTTGGCCGCCTGCGCGATGGAGTATGGCAGCATCTCACGCCCCGCTGCCGATAAGTTATTAAAGCCTTTATGAGGCCACTGCCCGTCTGCCTGTAAGAGTAGTTCTCTAGCGCCATTCTCGGCCAGGTTAAGCCTTCTCATTTCTGTCTTTCTACCTCGATTCTGCTCCAGGAACCTCCCTATTCTCTCCTGTTGGTACCGGGGCATATTGTCTGCTAAAGCAAAGTGCTCAAGGGATATTACATACTCATCGTCTGTTGTAGAGGTATTAAAATGGAAGAGCTCAGGATAGCGAATGCTCTTGATGACAAAGTCGGGGGTATTTACGATTCGCGCGGGCTTCGACTGTTCGTGAAGGTAGTCAAAGATAGTGCAGATAGACTGATCAACCATGTTAGTGCCGACCAGCGCCAAGCCAGAGCGCTCATCGTCACCAGGGATCCAATAGCAGATCACCAAATTGCCATTAAGCAGCGAGACACGTAATCCGTCAAATGAATTCCACCACAGTTGGAGGTTCACAAATGCAAGGTCGCACAGAGGTGGATAGTCGGCAATCAGGGCTTCATATGCTTCGCGGTCGGCGTAGGCTAGTTTAGAGAACTCCGGGAAGGTTCTAATCACGAAGCTGGCTCCACCGTGTATTTCCTAAGAAAATTTGTCGGCCCTAGCCTAAGCTTTTCAGCTCGTAAGCTCGGCACGCCAAGATCTTGCTCAAAATTAATGTAGGTAATTCCTAGCTCGCTGAAATGTCGAGCGCACGCATAAAGCATGTAGTCGTAGAAACCAACTATTCTATCGTTTGCCTTGAAAAAGGTGGCAATTACATATCGGCTATCGCTTGGTAGTTGATACATCAAAAAGCCCTGCAGTGTGCCATGAATATAGACGCAAATGTTTTTTATACCAAGATCTTTAGCATTCTCCACAGCGATAGGCAGTACTTCGTACTCTAAAGTGGCAATCTTATTTGCACGACCACCATTCTCCCAAGCAATTGCAAAATTGAGTAGAGCATTCCGATTAGACCGAACAGTAAGATCCAGGCTCTGGATCTTTATGTTCTCTACTCCTACACATCCAACAAATCTCTTGATCTTGCGCTTCGCATTTGGATTAGCACTTAACAATGGGTAGTGAAATGCCCGGAGATCAAAGACACATTCACTTTGGTCGCGCTGTTCTTCAAACTTAAAGAGTTCGGGGTATCGCATGTGGCTTATTACAAATTCAGGGACACAGACTAACCTCGGATGCTTATCCTGCTCTCTTAAATAATCAAAGATATTGCATACTGTCTCGTCTATATGCTTCGTGCCTGCGACAGCTAGCCCTGAAGTTTTGTCGTCTCCAGGAAGCCAATAGGAAATAACTAGATTTCCATACAGTTCCGCTACAGCTAAGCTGTTAAGAAGACTCCACCATATAAATAGGCCAGGAAATGAGAGATCGGTGTATGGAGGAAAATCCTTGATGAGAGCTTCGTACTCTGCTTTGTCGGCTAGAGTAAGTTTGCTGAATTCTGGGAAAGTCTTAAATGCCATAGATTGCCCTTATCTATAGGTCGGTGTGGTCCAGTTTAGTTTGGGCATACTATAGGGGTAAGTGCCTCAAAAAGCAAGTCGGCTATTCACACTTTACGCGAGCGACAGCAAGGATATATTCTTCGTCGTCGGTTTGGCTCGAATGAAGCAGATGAAAACCGTTGCGATAGAATTGGTCAGCGACTTTGGCTGCATCCATCTGCCACGAGCGCCAAAGCAAAATGGTGTCCCCTTTGTCCAACTCGACAATCCGCTCTCCATGCTGAAATTCGAATTTAAGAGTCAGTCCAACTGTGAAGCGGGTCTGAGCATAACGTTGTTGGCTATGGGGGTTAAATCCCATCTCAGCCTCGTAGAGCGACTCGTCGATGTTAAGCAGGTCGAAGACCAGGCGGTGTACGGGCGCAAGTTTGCCAGGCTTCAACTTATAATCAAACCACTCGGGATGCATATCAGAGGTCTCGAGTTTGTCGGAATAGATTAACAGGTCATTCGGGTTCATACTCTCATTTATGGTTCTGAAAGCGTCATCAGGGCGTCGAAAGTTATAAGGTGTGCCGCCGAGAAAAAGTACGACATTTACAGTATCCTTAACGCCCTTCTTTAAGTAGTCATCTGTGATAATGCTCGAAAAGCGCTCGAAGTTAATATCCATTTGATAACCTTCAAAGCTAATCTTATTGCCAAACCATTTATGGATATTCTGACTAGCTATATCAAGCATGGCATCACTAATATCTATCGCAATGTAACGCCCTAAGACCCCGCGCCTTAGCAAACGCTCCAGGAAAGCCTTAGCAGGCATGGCATTGCCTACACCAATATCTATCACATTTACTCGTTTATATTTGGCTAGACGATTATCTATATACGTTTGATTCTCCTCAAGAAGGTCTACTGTAGAGTTAAGAAGGTTTGGCACGGCTTCTTCGGCCAGATGCTCCACATAGCTATCCCACTTATGCGCTCCCCCATCAAAGTAGTTATACTGCCGCGGAATCTCGTGGTGCATTTCCAGGTTGCGGACAATGTCGTATATCTGGGCTTGGGTGAAGAGCTCGTAAAACTTGGGCTTGGGACTGATAACTTTTAGGCTGCGGCTGTTGCGGTATTTCTTGCCTTCGGCTACTAATCGCTCGATGCGCAATATGTTGCTCGATGTATTGGCAACATAGGTCTTTTTGCCTTCGGTGTGCAGGGTCAGGTCCAGTTTGCCCTTTTTGGTTGATTCAATCCAGTTTAACACCGTGCGCAGAGAGACATGATAGGTTGCGGCGACTTCAGTATTCTTTAAGTACAGCATGATTTGTGATGAATCTCACACGAATTGTGATTGACATGTTTCACCAATGAAATGTAACATTGCCGTGAGCAATCGATTGCTGCTCTCACTAACGTGTTTCAATGTTCCTGTTACTTAACGTAACATTAGTATTCGGTTTGTTCAAGGTGTGTAACACTGGGCTAACACCTCGTTTTGCTCCACCGTAGACTACGGAATGGCCATATTATATGCCTGCAGCAGTAAAAGCGCTACATATATTTGATAGGCTACAGATTCTAATAGAAACATAGAGGGTAGTTTTACTAGCATATAAGGGCTTGTCGCCTGAGGGTGGCGGCCACAAGAAGGGTGCGTTATATGTTACAGCAAAAAACCGAAACCATGACTGGCGCCAGAAGTGACGCTGGCTCGCAGCCGAAGTTTACTGAGACAGTTGTCATTATCGAGCCCGACGGCTCGAAGTCTGTTGGGTTGGGATCCTACAGCATACAAGAGCCGATGCCTAAATTTAAGCTTTCTTGCCGGCCTGACATCGGCGGGCTGCTGCACGTCACGCTGGATCGGCTCGATATTCCGGGCACGAAGAAGTACGTGCCGATGTATCAGCTTCGCAACTTGAGCGGCAAGCGTTGTAAGATCACTATTAAACGCCACTGAAGCCGCGCGGGCGAAAGAATCTAGAGCAGTTACAAACAAAATAAAAACTTTGTGAAATTATGCACAGATTCTAATTCCCTCCTCCTTGCCAGAGCTTATGTTTTTGTGCTACTACTGTACAAGAGACCTTGCAGTCTTTTGTAAAAAAATCTGACAAACATAAAGGTACACTGGCATGGCCAAAGCAGTCGTAGTCGAAGACGATAGCGATCTGCGTTTTCTCTACCAACTCAAGCTAGAGCGCGAAGGTTTTTCCGTCGCGACGGCCGAGAACGGCATGGTGGGCCTCGAAATTGTCAAGCGCGAGCTGCCGGACATCATCCTGCTGGACCTCATGATGCCGATCATGACCGGGTCAGAAATGCTGGCCCGACTCCGTGCAGAGGAGTGGGGCGGCAACATTCGTGTCGTTGTGCTCACTAACATCAGTAAAGACGAAGCGCCACCTGCGCTTCGTTTTTTACATGTCGACCGTTACGTGGTCAAAGCGCACCACACGCCGGCGCAGGTTGTACAGATGGTCCGCGAGGTGTTAGAAACCAACGCCACACCCTAGCGGCCACCCACAGCAGTGATACACTAAATATAGAGAAAGAGGGACCAATGAGCACCAAAATTGCCATTATCGAAGACGATGAAGCGATTTCACAGATGTACCGCATTAAGTTTGAGGCCGAAGGCTACAGCGTAGAAACCGCCGAAAATGGCAAACTTGGTCTGCAACTCTGTAGCGAAATGCGCCCAACCATTATCCTACTAGACCTCATGATGCCGATCATGACCGGCGAGGAGATGCTCGCCAAGCTGCGCGCCACCCCGTGGGGCAAGAAGATTAAGGTGATCATCCTGACTAACCGCGGCGAGCAAGAGATTCCGCCGGAAGTAAGAGAGCTCGGCGTCGACGCCATTATTTTGAAAGCCGCCATGACCCCGCGCCAGGTTGCCCAACTCGTCAAAGACAAGCTGAGCGGCAAAAGCGACGAAGACGACGAATAAGTCCTACTGTTGCCTTTTTGGCCACACGTTTTATAATGTAAGTAACTACGTCTCATAGCATGATGAGTAAGTGGCTATCACCCACGAAGTAGCGGGAAGAAATCTACGCGATACTAGAACCCGCCGGGCCCGCCCGTCACAGCAAACAACGAAGCGCCAAAAAGAGCCATTTCTTTTGGAAACCGGATGGTACCGCCCGTAATTGCACGGGTTCCGGTGACAAAAGAAATGGCTTTTCATATATAAAGGAGAATCCCCGTGGTCGAACTGGAACTCGAAAAAACCTACTTACTGAAGAAACTACCGGACAACTTGGCGAGTTGCCCGTCGGAGATTATCAGCGACGCCTACATTCCAGCCGGCCAGGAGCACCCCGTGCTGCGCTTGCGCCGCCGCGGCGACCACTACGAGCTGACCAAAAAGCAACCGGTAGATGGCAAAGACTCCACGCGGCAAAATGAGCACACCATTAAGCTCTCGCCCGAAGAAGCTGCGGCGTTCACCACGGTCGATGCCAAGCGGTTCACCAAACGCCGCTATTACTGCGACATAAACGGCCACAAAGCTGAGGTTGACTTGTATCAAGACGCGCTCGCCGGCTTGGCGTTTACTGACTTTGAATTTGACAATGACGCGGCGCTGCAGGCATTCACCATGCCGGATATTTGCTTGGCCGACGTTTCGCAAGAAAAAATCTTTGCCGGCGGCATGCTAGCTGGCAAAACTTACGCCGATTTGCAGACCAAATTAGACGAATATCATTATCAACCGCTTAAGCTGGAGGACGCAGCATGAAATTCCAAAAAAACACTCGCAGAAAGCCGATTGAATATGAGAAAGATCTGGTCAAGTACTGGAAACACCACCAAACGTTTGAAAAGTCGGTAAGTAGCCGGCCAAAGAGCAATGCCTACGTCTTCTACGACGGGCCGCCGTTCATCACCGGCGTGCCGCACCACGGCACCTTGCTCAGTTCCATCGTCAAAGACGCTGTACCGCGCTACTGGACGATGAAAGGCAGACGCGTCGAACGCGTTTGGGGCTGGGACTGCCATGGCCTGCCGGCAGAAGTCTACACCGAGAAAAAGCTAGGCATCCACGACAAACGCGACATCGGCACCAAGATCAGCCTGGAAGAGTACATCACCACCTGCCGCGAAAACATGGAAATTACCGGCAGCCTGTGGGAAGACACTATCGACCGCATTGGCCGCTGGGTGGACTTTAAAGGCGCCTACAAAACCATGGATAAAGAGTTTATGGAAAGCGTCTGGTGGGCCTTTAAGCAACTCTACGACAAGGGCAAAATTTACGAAGGCGAGAAAGTGCTGTTGTACTGCACGCGCGACGCCACGCCAATCTCTAAAGCCGAAGTCGCCATGGACAATTCCTATCAGGATGTGACCGATCCGTCGGTGTATGTGAAGTTCAAACTGGAAGATGCCGATACCTACTTGCTGGCCTGGACCACCACACCTTGGACGCTGCCGGCCAATACCGCTGCGGCGGTCAACGAAAAGGAGTCCTACAGCGAAGTCTTGGTTGGCGGCGAAAAACTCATTCTGGCCACCGCGCTGCTCGACAAAGTCCTGACCAACGAAAAGCACCAGACGCTGGACTACGAAGTGCTGCGCACGCTCAAAGGCAAAGAGCTGGTCGGCAAAAACTACGAACCGCTGTTTGATAACCAGGGCAAAAATGCCCACAAAGTTTGGGCCGCCGACTACGTGAGTTTGGAAGAAGGCACTGGCATCGTGCACCTCGCGCCAGCCTACGGCGAAGAAGATTACCTGCTGGCCAAAGAAAACGACTTCCCGTTTGTGGACTTACTGGACGACAACGGCTTCTACACCTCCGGCGAATGGCAGGGCCAAAACGTCTGGGACGCCAACAAACCAATCGCCAAAACGCTGCTGGAACGCGGCGTGGTCTGGAAAATAGAGTACATCACCCACAGCTACCCGCACTGTCATCGCTGCCACACCCGGCTGATGTACCGCGCCCACCCTAGCTGGTTTATGGACATCTCTGGCCAGCGCCAAGAAATGCTCGAGCAAAACGGCAACATTAATTGGTTCCCGGGGCACATCAAGCACGGTCGCTTTGCCAAAACTGTGGAGAGCGCACCAGACTGGAACTTAAGCCGCGACCGCTTCTGGGCCACTGCGCTGCCGGTTTGGAAAGGCACGGATAAACATGGCAAAGAGCACGTCAAAGTCGTGGGCAGCTACGCCGAACTCAAAGAGCTGTCCGGTCGCGAACTGAACGACTACCATCGCCCGTGGGTCGACGACATTACCTTCGAAATCGACAGCGTCAAGTACACCCGCGTCGATAAAGTTTTGGACTGCTGGTTCGAAAGCGGCAGCATGCCGTTTGCGCAGTTCCACTACCCGTTCGAGAATGTGGAGAAGTTTGAGGAAAACTTCCCCGGCGATTACATCTGTGAATACGTTGGCCAGGTGCGCGCCTGGTTCTATTACCTGCACGCCGTGAGCGTCGGCTTGTTTGAGAAAAACTCATTCAATAATGTGAACGTTACCGGCACGCTGGCCGGCAACGACGGCCGCAAAATGAGCAAAAGCTTTGGCAACTTCACCGACCCGAACGAGCTGATGGACCAATACTCCGCCGATGCGCTGCGCTACTTGCTGCTCAGTTCCCCGCTGTTAAACGGCGAGGATTTTTCGCTGGTCGACAAAGACGTGGCCGACGTGGCCCGCAAGCTCAGCATGATCTGGAATATGTACGACTTCTTTACGCTGTACGCCGATGTGGACGGCTGGGAGTGGGACGGCAGCTACGACGACCCCATGGAAGATTTGACCAACCCGCTGGACCGCTGGATTGTGTCACGCGTGCACCAGCTGACCGCCGAGGCTGAAGTTTGCATGGACAACTACGACCTTCCGGGCGCCACCAAGCCCATCCTGCCGTTTATTGAAGACGCCAGCAACTGGTACGTCCGCCGCTCGCGCCGCCGTTTCTGGAAGAGCGAAGACGACGCCGACAAGCAGCAAGCCTACCGCACGCTGCACTACGTGCTGGTACGTCTGGCACACGTGCTGGCGCCTTTTACTCCGTTCTTGGCCGAGGAATTATTCCAGAAACTGACCGGCGGCGAGAGCGTGCACCTGCGCGATTGGCCGGCGGCCGGGCGCATCGACGAACTGGCCATCGACAAAATGGCCCAGCTGCGCGAAGCCATCAACTTGGGACTCAGCAAACGCGCCGAAGCTCGGCTCAAAATCCGCCAGCCGCTGAACAGTGTCAAACTCACCGGCGCCAAGCTGGGCTTTATGAGCCACGACGATCCGCAGAGCGTCTTTTACGTGGCGATTTTACTAGAAGAATTAAACGTCAAGCTCTACACGCTTCGGACCAGCGGCGACAGCCTGGAAGTGACGCTCGACACCAAGCTTACCCCGGAGCTGAAGCGCGAAGGCATGATGCGCGAGGTGGTGCGTAATGTCCAAAGCGCGCGCAAGCAGGCTGGCCTGGACGTCGACGACCGCATCCATTTGAGCCTCAGCACCACCGACGACGAACTGCGCAAAGCCATTACTGAGCACCAAAGAACCATCATGGCCGAAACGCTCGCCAGCAACCTGGTCTTTGACCAAACCTTGGCGCACGAAAGCGCCTGCGTGGTGGACGACGCCCCGCTGACCATCTCTCTGCAAAAGCATAACTAGCACAGCTCTCCCTAAAATGGTATAATAACACCGCAAAAGTTTCGGCTTTTGAGGTTAGGAATTCCCTAACGACTGCGATAGTCTTCGGATTATCGCCTAGTTTGGAAGTAGGTGAAAACATGCGTCGCAAAGCAGTTGACGCATACGGCCAGTGGGACACCACCCAGCGAGTCTGCTTTTGGCTGCTGGCGTGCTTGGTCGCACTGTTTGCTGGCCTCTACGCTGCCGTCTTCGCCAACTGGCCTCATCCGGTGGGTGTCACCATTACCATCCTGGTGGTGGCGGACGTTGCCGCACTGCTTATCTTGCTGCTCGTGAGAGAGCACAAGGAGATGCAGGTCATGAATCAACGGTGGCGGCAGCGGATCGCGGAGATCGAACGTGAGCTCGCGCGAGCGGAGGCAGCTCGCCGGGAGGAGGTGGAGCGCGCGGAACTCGGAGATGAGGAATATGAGGCTGTTTTTCTGGCCCAGGGCCAGCAAGCCATCAATGATCTCATCCGCGATGTCACCGGCACCGCGCCGCCATCCGACGAGGCCTAGACACGGGCAAGGGGTTGTCCCTGGCGCTGGTGGACTCGTCCATCGCCGCTACACAACCCCGCCCCCCCGCCTACTTCCAAAAACGCTTTCCATAACTGAGAGTTATGCTGATGAGCTCTAGAAGAGCGAAAAAGCGTCTTGTTGATGGGTCCTCAAGTAAATGGTATAATATATTCACAAAAGCTGCGGCTTTTGGGGTTAGGTTCAACCTAGCACAGTGCAACGACATCCGCGTCGTTGCCAGATTTGGAAGTAGGTGTTTTTGCATGAAGCGCAGGCTTGCCAATGCCTGGGACAAGGCGACTCCGGGTGAGCGGATCAACACCATCCTGTTCGGGGTGGCGCTGATTCTCTCCGCCGGGTTTGTGGTGTGCCTGGCGGCTCACGTCAACAGGATCGTGGGCGCCAGCGTCGGCGTCCTCACGGCGGTGACCTGGATCACGCTCACCATCAGCTCGATGCGCGAGAGCCGCCGGCAACACCTCGAGCTCATCGAAAGGGTGACCCAGAGGGTCATCAAAGAATATCTCGAGGAGCAGAGGCGGTCCGATCAGCAGTAGCGCGAGAGCCGGGGCCGTCCCTGACCGACTGCGGACTCGTCCGCTTCGGCCATACGGCCCCGCCGCTACCCGCCCCGCCTACTTCCAAAAACGCTTTCCACAAATGTGTGTTTGTGCCGATGAGCTCTAAAGAGCGAAAAAGCGTAGAAGATCACTAGCGTTACTAATGATCTCGTGGTTATGGCCGGTAGCTGCTACACTAAAAAATATGAACGTAGCAATTATTGGATATGGCGCGGTGGAAGGGCCATCAATGCTAGATTACTGGCACAAGCGAAACGCCACTATAACGGTCTGCGAGCAGAACAAAGACGCCAAAATCCCGGATGGCGTCGCCACCCAGCTCGGCGACAACTACCTGGACAATTTAGACCGCTTTGATGTGATTATGCGTAACCCTGCCGTGCCGCCAAAAGTCATCCTGGACAAGAACCCTGGCGTGGCCGGCAAGATCACCACCATCGTCAACGAATTCCTGCGCGTCTGCCCCACCAAGAATACTTTTGGGGTAACCGGCACCAAAGGTAAAGGCACCACCAGCACGCTCATCACCAAAATGCTGCAGGCTGCCGGCAAGCAAGTGTTCCTGGGCGGCAATATTGGCAATTCGCCCTTTGATTTTTTGGACCAAATAACGCCGGAATCATGCGTGGTGTTGGAGCTGTCCAGCTTCATGCTCATGGATATTACACACAGCCCGCATATCGGGGTTTGCGTGATGGTTGTGCCGGAGCACCTCAACTGGCACGCTGATATGGAAGAGTACATTACGGCTAAATCACACATGTTTGCCTACCAGAATCCGCACGACACGGCTGTCTACTTTGCCGACAACCAGCTGTCGCATCGCATTGCCAGCGCCAGCCCGGGCGCCAAAATCCCGTACTATGCCAGCCCTGGCGCATATGTAGACGGCGAGAATATCGTGATTGATAACCACGTGATTTGCTCGGTTCACGATCTAAAGCTTTTAGGCAAGCACAACTGGCAGAATGCCTGTGCCGCCACCACTGCGGTCTGGCAGCTGGTGCAAGAGATTGCACCAATCCGGGAGGTGCTGACTAGCTTTACAGGGCTAGAGCACCGCTTGGAGCTGGTGCGTGAGCTGGACGGCGTGAAGTATTATGACGATTCATTTGGCACCACGCCGGAAACTGCCGAAGTAGCAATCGAGGCATTTACTGAGCCCAAGGTGGTGATCCTAGGCGGCTCTGACAAAGGCGCGTCCTATGACGGTTTGGCCAAAACCGTAGCCGCCAACAACGTACGCCAAGTGATTGCCATTGGCCAGATGGCACCAGTTATTGTCGATGCCCTGCATGCCGAAGGCTACACTGCCATCACGCCGGGTGGCACTACTATTGCCGACATCGTCCGCGCTACAAAAAACGCTGCGCAGCCGGGTGACGTAGTGTTACTGTCGACTGCTTGCGCCAGCTTTGATATGTTTAAGGATTACAAAGACCGCGGCGAGCAGTTCAAAGCTGCGGTCCGCGCGCTATAGCTCGCCAAGTTCCTGCAGAACACGCCGCAGCCGCTGGATAACCGGTTGCTCCGGCTGGATAACCACCGCCCGCTCAGCCGCGATCCGCTGGACGAGCTCTTCAATCCAATGATAATGCGTGCAGCCCAGCACGATAACATCTGCGCCTTGGTCGCAGACAGTAGTAATCTCCTGCGCAATCTGCCGTTCGCTGATCTGGTTATGCTCGATCATGCGCGCCCACTGGCTGCAATCGGGCTCCAGCACACGCACCCCTTGAGCGTAGCTTTGTTTGAGCCAGGCGTAGCGGGCGCTCGACAGCGTGGCCGGCGTGGCGCAGACCGCAATCACGCCGGTTTTGGTGGTAGCTGCGGCTGACTTTACCATGGGCTCGACACCAATCAACGGCACGGCAATACGCTCGCGCAGCTGTGTAATCAGCGTGGTAGTGACTGTGTTGCAGGCAATGACGATCACTTGGCAGCCCTGGCGAACTAATGCTTGCAAGATGGGTTCCACCAGGCTCAAGACTGCCGCTGACGGTTTGTCACCGTAGGGCATGTGCTGGTGATCGTCCTTAAAGATAACTTCGGCGTCTGGCAGGGCTTTCTGGATAGCCCGCGCCACCGACAGGCCGCCAATGCCGGAATCAAACACACCGATTTTCATACGTCGTTCTCACCAATCAGTTCTGGGCTAAATCCGTAGGCGCGGCGAAACGCCGCCCACACCTGCGGCCCGGAGTCACACATGTCAAGCTCCGGGTGTTCGTAGGCGCTGGCCATGCTATATTCCTTTCGGCGTTGCCGTGCGCTGCGTGGCACGGATAACATTCTCGAATAACGCACACACCGTCAACGGCCCGACGCCGCCTTTAGTGGGGGTAAGCGTGAGGTCGTCGCGCTCGTAGACGTCAGGCGCTAAGTCGCCCACGGTTTTGCCTTCTTCGCCAGCTACGCCAGCGTCGACCACCACCGCGCCGGGTTTCAGCATGTCGGCAAAAATGAGCGCCGGGCTGCCGGTAGCGGTGATGATAACGTCGGCTTGCAACGCTTCGGCCTTGAGGTCGGGCGTGCTGCGGGTAGCCACATGTACGTCCACGCCCGAATTTTGGAGCATCCGCTCCAGCGGCGCGCCCACCAGCTTGCCCCGGCCAACCAGCAGCACACGTTTGCCCTGCTGCAGGTCGATGTTATAGCCAGCCAGCAGCCACAAAATGGCCATCGGAGTGGCCGGGTCAAACTTGGCGTGTGCGCCTAGCGCGTCGACATCTTTTTCTGGCGCCACTAAGTTCACCAGCGCATCGGTTTCTTCCGGCCGCTCCAGCGGCAGCTGCACGATGATGCCCTGGACGCTGTCGTCGGCGTTCAATTGTTGAAGTAGCGCCGGCGCAGCGTCTTGCTTGATGGCGTGCACGTCAACGTCGATGCCTAGGTCGGCGCCGTACTTTTTCTTCATGCGCATGTAAACATTGATGGTTGGGTGGTCGATAGTCAGCACAATGGCCAGCTTTGGACGCAGCGGCAAGGCCCGCACTTCGCGCGCCTGGCGTTCCTTAATAAAGCCGGCTAGCTCCTTGCCATTGAGCATTTTCATGATGCTATTGTAACAGATAAAAGTGTATGGTATATGTACGAGTATGGCGGAAAATCTTGACTGGCTAACCGAAGGAATCTGCAAGGATGAGGATCCTGACCTATTCTTCCCTATCGGCAATGACGGCCCAGCGCTGCTGCAAACCGCGCAAGCCAAGGCAGTTTGCCGGCGCTGTCCGGTTAAGGACGAGTGCCTGCAATGGGCGCTAGAAACTGGCCAAGATGATGGCGTGTGGGGCGCGCTCAGCAAAGATGAGCGCCGCCGTTTGCGTACCAGAAATATGTCGCTCAACATTGGCAACACCGCGATACGCTAACACACAACTCTAGCGTTTACAATCACGCTGTAAGTTGCTATAATCTCTCTGTTAATGGGCCAGTAGCTCAGCTGGTTAGAGCGTCTGCCTCTTAAGCAGAATGTCCAGGGTTCAAGTCCCTGCTGGCCCTCCAATTTAGTATTATGAAAGACCTCTCACTTGAGAGGTCTTTTTAGAATCCCAGGGCTTCTTTTCGGCGATCAAGATAGAATGGCAACAAGCGTGGATCCATGCCGCTTTCGGCGGATATAATGTGCCCGACGAGCCGCGGAAAGGCACAACCAGGACAGCGATGTTTTGACGCGGCAGCCAAAGCTCCCTTGCCTATCTGCAGATACACTTTGACGGCGCCAGATGTCATATCTTTGTCCCACACCTGCTTACTGCCATCGGTAACCGTTTCTTTGTTCCAGAAACAGCCTAAGTATCCCCCGGGGTGCTGCACACCCGAACTGCGCACATGACCATCGGGACCCAGGCCGACTTGCGCATAAAAGCCGGCAGGACTGTTTCGGTAGCATTGCCATACGTGGTTGCCAGTTATCATACCCATTGCCATTTCTGGCATGTCGCCGGCCATGTCGAAGACCGAGCGAAGCATCAGCCAATAATGCAGCCGTGGGACATACGGACGAGTGGACTCGCCTGCTCGTAAGGCTTGTATCTGCGTCTCGAGAACTTGGTCAATAAAATCACGCAGGAGTGCTGCGTGCTCCGGGCCCAGGACCGGTTCTTCATCGTAAGAAAATGCGCTCTGAGCCGGGAAGGGATTAACCAGCACGCCCGGAAATCGATCAGTGAGCGCGTCGATTATGCCCCCTGCGCAGGCCAGATTGTCGCCATGTAGCACCATGTTAAAGAGGATGGGCGGGAAGCCTGCTGTTTCTGCGGCAAGCTTGGCAGTGTATATCGCCTCGTGTGCTTTGCGCCGCTGGCCATCACTCGGTGGTACCTTCCGCCACCTCGTTTTTAGCTCTTGGAGCGACAGTGACGCCAGCTCGCGGACATCTTCTGGGCCGCTAAAATCATCAGCTGAAAGGGCAATGAGCGACGGCGGATTCTCGACTATCTCTGCCAGGAATTTTGGCTCACGCATGAAGCGACCACCGGTGGTGGTCAAGTGTACGGTGTGTCCGGCGGCGCGCAGTTCGCGGATAACCGTGGTAACGCCACGATTGAGTTCCGGATTCCCACCGAACAAGTTAACCTGCATCCCTGGTTTATCTAGAGCTAGCCGGATGGCGGCGGCTACTGCGGGTGGAATCTGGAAGTTATTGCAGTACTCGTCGAACGGCGTGCCAAAAAAGTCTTGTCGAGTGGCCTCAATCCCCTCTTCTAATGTGCCGATTGAACCGAGCATCACATCTGACGGCACGAGCGTACTGGGTAGTATACCCTTGGTCAATGACACTGCAGCAGGACATGCATAGGGTTGTATGCAGTTATGGTCGCACAGGCTGGCCCCAACCACCTTCTCGCCCTCTCCGCTGTCTATGTTGCGCCAGGCCGCATTCAGGTCGTATTGCACGCCGAACGCGCTGTCCTCGATAGCCCCGACGTTGGTCAAAAACTGTCGCCAGGCTTCAGCGTCAGCCAGGCTGCATTCGGCAACCCAGTCCAAGCCCGGCGGCTCTACCTCCGTCCCTGGCCAAGTCTCTGCGCTTCCCGTCATGCCGTCTCCTCTCCGCTTGTTATAATGCTGAGTATGGACAGGCGCACGCTGGTAGTAAACTTGGCGACCGTGGCCGTCGTCACGAGACTGCATGACTAGTTTGAAGGCGCTACGCGATGGGCTCCAAGCGCTGGGACTATCCAGCAAACAGGCCGATTTGTACTTGCTGCTGGTCACCCACAACGAGCTGCGCGTACAGGAGATCGTCAAGCTGTCCCGCACTCCGCGCAGTTCGGTATACGAAAGCCTGCGGCGCCTCTCAGACCTGGGTATTGTAGAAGAGATTATCGACGATACTTACAAACGCTTTCGGGCCGCACCCATTGACATCATGCGGCACAGTTTGGACGAGCAAATCTTGAGCCTGCAGCAACAGGCCAAAGACCTGGATGCATTGGAGCGATCCATCCGGCGGCTAACGGCGCCAGAACCGGGGCCTACCAATGTTCGTTATTACAAGGGTAGAGCCGGCGCGCGCCAGGTGTATTGGAACACGCTTAAATCTAGCGACATAGTCTACGTTTATAGTGAATGGCACCGGCAAGAATATGTCGGGCTAGCGTACTACGAGAACTTCGCGGCAGAGGCTCGACGGCGCTCGGTCGCGGAAAAGGTACTCATTAATATGACGGCCGCGACCTTGCAGTCCATCAAACGCGACAATGTAACCGAATCGGCCATAGCCAGGACCAGGATCGCAGACATCAGAGTGCTGGACGCCCTGGATGTCCGCATCAAAGGTGATACGCTCATATACAACACCACCTACGCCCAAGTGTTTCTAAAGAATGTCGAGATTCATGGCTTTGAAATCGAAAGTAGCGACTTCGTAGAAACCCAGCGATCAATTTTTGAGACCCTATGGAAGAAGGCTACACCAGTTATAGACTTTCTTCACCACGGTGGGCACTGAAAATTTGATCGCACTTCAGGTGCGATAACGTCTGTGAAAGCATTGCTCTTGATTTATGTCGGCACCACAGGACACACCATTCCTCTAGAGGTTAATTGTGATACACTGCTCGTAGTATGAAAATAAAAAGAGCCCTTGTTGCGTTGGCGGCGATCAGCTGTCTTGCCATCGGGCTTCGGCCTGGACACAGTCTTGCGGCCAGCGGGACAATCTACGTTAATCCCGCAACTTCTAGTGTCCAAATTGGAAATACAGCGTCAATCCAGCTGCGCATCAACCCTGGCACAACCGTTAATGCCGTCCAGGCGACACTGAGCTACAACGCAGCCGACCTACAATTCATCTCTACGTCTTTATCAGCGTTCCCCACCTGCGTCCAAAACAGCGGCGGCAGCGGCAGCGTGACCTTATCCTGTGCTACGCTGGGCGGCGGTACGAGCAGCGATAGCTTGATCGCGACCATAGCCTTCAAGGCGCTTGTTGGCAGCGGTAGCACGAACCTACCACTTACAAATGTGGAAGCCGCCTATAATGGCACTTACACTGATCCTGCGGCTACCGGCGGTACGATGCAGTTTACCTCACCGCCAGTCGTTACCCCCAGCCCCGCCCCAACCCCCGCACCTTCCACAAAGCCCGTCACTACCACGCCAAAGACTACCCCCGCTGCGGCCCCCGAACCAGCAGCTGCCGCTCCCGCAGTAACCCTAACCACAACACTTAAGGCGGTACAGTTCGACACGGCCGGCATAACAGTTTCTACTAGCGTACCCGTACAGGCCAGCATTGCATACGGCACCACTAAGGATAATCTCAATCAGACCACAACAGCGGTTACGATTGATAAAACCACCACCCTGCCACTGCCAACCAGCCTAACGCCAGGCACTACCTACTACTACAAAGTGATTGCAACCGCTGCCGGTCAAACAACTGCCAGCTCAGTTCAAGCCCTAACCACCAAAGGCTTCACCGTTAGTATCTTGGTGCTCGATAGCCAGCACAATCCTATTGTCGGCAAACCCATTACCCTTCATTCTGCTACCCAAACAGCAAAGACCAACGAGGCTGGCGTGGCGACTTTCCAGAATACCGCCCCAGGCGCGCATCATATTGAATATAACGCTAACGGCCATACGTATAGCGAAGCGGTATACATTTACAACAATCTGAAGAGCAATGCCAACGTCGAGGTTGCTCCTGCCCAAAACGAAACGGTAACCCTAACCGGACTGGTAGTCCGCCCATCAGAAGCACTACCTGGCTTAGCCATAGCAGGAACAGCGCTGGTCATTTTGGCGTCCGCCACTTACGCCGTCTATCGCTGGACACCTCTGCTAAAGCCGCTCAAGGCCAGGGTGTCTTTTACTCGGTCGATGGCAAGTCGCTACACGGTTGGCGAGATTGCCGACATCGAGAAATACCTGAGGTCTAAAGATTCCCCGCCCGAAACACCCTCGGCCACGACAAAAGGGCCCAAGAAATAAGTAGCGTCGCGGCGGATAACTATTCAGTGCCGTAGCTACCGGCTAATAAACTGAGATCAAGCAGATTTACGTTGCCGTCGGCGTTCATGTCTGACCGCCCAAGCGCCGGGCCGGACTGCCCATACTCGCCGGCCAGCAAGCTCAAATCGAGAAGGTTAATGTGGCCATCTTCGTTCACATCTTCGGAGTAATAGGTGTCAGCTGTTGCTGTCGCTGATAAAGGTGACACGTTATTTAAGATATCTCTGGCTTTGACGCTATAGGCGTAATGGTTATTCACGGCGGCAGTTGGATCAGTGTATGATGTGCTGGCTGTGCTGCCCACTTGTATCCCGTCACGGTAAATCGTGTAATTAGAAACTGCTACATTGCTACTACCTGCACTCCAATTAAGTGATGCGCTGGTGTGGGTCGTCTGGGTGATGGCTAGCCCAGTGGGCTGCGCTGGCGGTGGCGATAAGCCGCCCAGACCAATCGGGCTACCCAGCCCCGATGGTGAGTCATAACCCGCTCTAGCCGTACAGTCCGTCTGCCCGCCGCCGGTGCAATTATTGCCGCTGATAATGTCCAGAAAGTTGGCACTGGTATTGGAGCTGTAAGGAATGCTCGATTCGATAGTCCCGGCCGGTACTCGCCCGATAATGCCCAGCATGGCTGCAATAATTGGCGTTGCCAAAGAAGTACCACCGTACTCCAGCCATGTAGAGGTGGACGGGCCAGTGGCAAGATTAATATACATGCCGGTATTAGGGTCGCCGTCTGCCGACAAATCGCCAAAGGCTCGTTGCGCGCCGCAGGTAGTGCTGGACCAATTGGATAGGCTGGTCTGCCAGGCGGGTGCCAGGTAATTCTGCGCACAGGCACCTCCGGAACTTGACCACACTGTCTCGCCGGCACGGGTATTGTCGGTATTAAGCTGCAGGGTCGTCCCAGATACAGCCAGAACCCCCGGATTATCGGCCGGCCAGGCTAGCACGCTACGCGAGGCATCCCCAGTTGCAGCTACTAAGGCAATACCAGGTACGGAAAAATCTGCATCGTACATGGTTGCGTCAAAAAAATTGGAATAAAAGCTCATGCTAATGGCCACAGGATTAAATGTTTGCGCTATCAGCATGCCTTGCGTCAGATTGGCGTAGGAATTATCGTTCGTTTCCACCAGCAAAATCTTACAATGCTGGCAAATCATGTGCACCGCCTCAACATCAAGCACGATCTCATCCGACCATCCAGAGCTGACATTTGCAGGTAACGGTGCGGCTGCGCCCTGCTGATTGACAATCGACAGGCAGCCATTAGCCGCAGTACAGGCCGGCAGCCCGTAATTTGTATCGTAATTCTGTAATGACTCTTCTACGGTTCCGCTGCCGTTGGAGTAACTGCCGGCATCAACAATCGCTACAGTCGGTCCAAAGCTGCTGGGCGTAGTGCAAATTGAATTCACTGGACCACCCGCGTTGCAAGGAATTTGGTACGCCGTGTGAAACTGCATAGGGCTAAAAGACCCTGTTTGGCCAGCCGGCGATACTGCCAATGGGTTACCGCTTGCATCTACTGCCACATGCGCCGCACAGGCTGCCATACCTTTAACCGGACGCCCGCATACTGCCCTAGAAGCATAGTGAGGAATTGGTCGCAGCTGCTTTTTGACCTTCGCCGGCGATACCGCCCGCACTGTATCGTTTTGCCCGTTACTTACTACAAACGTCAGCGAACAAGCGCCTACCGCCAAGAACATAGCGCTCCAGATAAGAAGCACCCGATAGCTTCTAGGTCCCGCACGTTTTTGTCTCATGTGTAGTTCTCTTCCCCTAGGATCAACAGCGTCAGCCTTAGCGTGAGGTCGTTGCACGCCTTCTACATGGGGAAGTATAGCCTGTGAACCAGATTTTGCCAAACCGCTTACGTCCGTTTGCGGTCTGTTGTCTGTTACAATACTGGCATGAAACCGCGCTTCGTATTCGTCCACGGCAATCAATCGACACACTGGTCTTTTGCCTGGGCGCCCTGGCTCCAGATCGAACTTGAGAAGCTGGGTTTTAGGACCTTCTTTGAAACTATGCCGGACTCCATAATTGCGCGAAGCGAATACTGGCTGCCGTTTTTGAAGGAGCACGTACGAGTCAGCGAGCACGACGTCATCGTCGGCTGGTCGTCGGGCGCCGTTGCCGCCATGCGCTACGCCGAGCATACCAAAATACTCGGTTCTATATTGGTATCACCGTGTTATACAGACCTTGGCGACGATTTGGAAAAGCAAAGCGGTTATTACGACAAGCCCTGGCAGTGGGACAAAATCAAAACCAACCAGCACAAGATTGCCTTGATTTGGGGCGACAACGACCCCTATATTCCGCAAAGCGAGTTTGATTTTATTGCCAAGCAGCTCAACCCCAACCAAATCAAGATTGCTGGCGGCAAGCATTTTATTGAGCAAGACAAGTTTCCCGAACTGCTGCACTACATACAACAGACATATTTGTAGCCTACAGCGCAGGAAGTCGCACCGCGGGCGCCTAGCACGGAAGCCTCTGCCTGGAGGAATTTGTTATATTACATATATGACTAAGTACGTCGCTATGCTCCGGGGGATTGGGCCAGGCAATCCAAATATGACAAGTGCAAAGTTCAAAGCCTTCTTTGAAGAGCTTGGCTTCCGTGGGGTTCGGGTCGTGCTTGCGAGCGGGAATATCATATTTGAGAGCAGCAACGATGACGTACATGTGTTGGCCAAACGCATCGAAGATGCCCTGCCTGGCAAGCTCGGCTTCAGCCGAAGTGTCATCATAAGAAGCGAGCTCGAGCTCCAGCACCTGATTGATCAAAATCCATTTAAAGACATCGAACAGGATCACAACAAAACGGCCTACCTGCTAGTTACTTTCTTCGGGCGCACGCCGGCCATTCCCCTAAAGTTGCCACATACGCCAGATAACAAGCCGTACACGCTGCTTGGCAAGATCGACAATGCCGTGTACGGATCAATCGATCTAACCAGCGGTAAAACCCCGGATTACATGGCTTGGCTAGAAAAACAGTTCGGCAAAAATATTACCAGCCGGACGCCGAAAACGATTCGCCTTATTCTGTCTAGGATGCGGACGCCCTAGATGAGTGTTATGCATCCGCCCGTCGTCGTTGTTGACGACCATGATAATGAGGTAGGTAGTGCGCCGCTGGCTGAAGTGCGGCAAAAGGGCCTGTATCACCGAGTTGTTGCCGTTTTTGTCATCGACAACAAAGGCCGTATGTTGTTGCAGCTGCGAGGAACCGGCGTGAAGGTCTACCCAAATTACTGGGATCAGGCTGCAGGCGGTCATGTCGACCAAGGTCAAACCTACCAAACTACTGCTATCAGCGAGCTGGCTGAGGAGCTTGGCCTGTACAATCTAGCCCTGACAGAATTGGGGACATATAGGTCCAACACTCAAGAAGGCGATCGCCTTATCAACCAGTTTGAGCGAGTCTATAAAGTTGCGGTGCCGCACGACATCGCCCTAAATCCCGAGAAAAGTGAGATCAACAAGCTGCAATGGTTTACGCCGCTTGAGCTGAAGCTGCTCATTACGCGGCAGGCAAACACATGCACACCGGGCCTGCTTCACGACCTAGCGGCATATTTTCCCGAATTTAGTCCTGATGAGCTGTAGATCGCCCTTTCTCGGCGTGTAGCAAAACTCTGCCGTGGAGCCGCTCGATTGTGTGCTATTATTCCCTACAGAAGGCAACGCAATGGCAAACCCGGACGTCGCAAAGAAAGATAAGAAGACACACCTAAAAGACCTAGCCCTGCTGTTTGCTGTGCCGGTGTCGATTGCGGTGATTGCCGCGGCGGCGATATATACACCTCGGCTGTTCGCCAAACCAACGTACGATTTTATCTATTCCATTTGTAACGATTACAATTGTGGCAGCTACTCTGTCGATGCCGAGGGCTACGTCACACAAGATTACTCTAAAGATGCTAACGCCGACACGACTGCCCATAACCCCGACCTACGCTACTACACGGCCGCCAGCGACTCGACACGCAGCATTACCCTCTCAGAAGCGCAGCGTTATCAGCTCAATACCTCGTCAAAGTCGCCCGATGGCTACACGCTCACCCACGAAACCTCCAGCAGCGGCTTCCTGTTTTGGGGCAATTACGACGATGGCTGGTTCTTAAAAAATGGCGCTAAAAAGAAAAGGGTCGACCTGGCGACCAGCAGTTCATACTACTCGCCGGACATCATCTTTTTGGGCTGGATCACCCGGTGAACGATAAACAGAGAATCCTGGCCGACATCCAGCAAGCGTTGCATGCGGGCGTGATTACGAGCGCCGATCTTGCGCCATTTGTTGGTCCTGCGCCTGCTCCGCACGAGGCAGAGTTTGGTGCAGTGCACGTTCCTGAGCAAGCGGACAAACACGATAAAATATCGGCGGTGGACATCATGTTTTACATCGCCGGCATCGTACTGTTTGCGGCGCTTATGTCCATCATTGTACAGTCCTGGGACGGAGGCAGTGCGGTGCTGCAAATCCTACTGAGTGCGGGATTTGGCGCCGGCCTGTGGTGCGCCGCCTTCTACCTGCTTAAAAGCCCTTTCCAGAATGACGTCCGGCGCGGCATGGTAAATTCCATGCTGCTAACCGGTTCGCTGTCGGTTGTGGTCGGCGGGTACATAATTGCCAGTAAACTTGCCGGCGGTGCTAATGGAATTGGCTACATCCCGGCTTCGATTACGCTCCTCGTACTAAGCGCCACGCATATTGGTTTTGACAGACTGGTCAAACGGGATCTTATTCTCCTGTTTGGAGTACTGCTGGGCGTCGCAGCATTTCCAACCTTGCTGTTTGGATTTTTGCAGGACGCGAGTGTCCCCATAGATGTGTGGTCGATTATTGCCATTATATCGAGCGGACTGCTGGTATACGCCACTCGGGTGGTTGCCAAGATTAACCCCGAACGACGGGAAGTGCGCAGCTCGTTCGATGCTTTCGCGGTATTTCTCGCGCTCGCCATCATGTACGCCTCCAGCTTTAGCAATTACGGGATCGCCTGGCTCATCTTGCTGATTGCGAGCATCTTCGGCATTTTCTATCTCAGTATTATCTCCCAAAATAAGCATCTGCTTGGTAATGCTTCGTTCTTCATGGTATTAACTGTTATTACAATTTCGTTTAAGTATTTCTCTGGTTATGGTGTTACCACCAGCCTGATTTTTGCAACTATCGGCATGCTGGGGTCGGCTGCTGCGGCCGCTACTATCAACAAGAAATACTTTAAGCAAACGCCTAAGTAGCAGATTTGGCGCAGTCGATATCGATGTGGCGACAATATTGAACGCGCTATAATGACGATAGGAGCAAGTTCCATGTCGTCTGATGTACAAGACAAAATAGACCGCTTTTTCTCCCAATATCCCCGCCGCGAATATCCAAAAGGGCAGATATTGGTATTTGCCGACGAGAGCCCGGACCACATTTTCTACATTGTAAAAGGCCGGGTGCGCAAGTACGACGTCTCATACCGAGGCGACGAAGTTATTATCAATGTGTTTCAGCCGCCGGCGTTCTTCCCGATGTCCTGGGCGATTAACCGCACGCCCAACCGATATTTTTACAAAGCCGAAACGGCCGTGGCTTTACATGTCGTGCCCGCCGATGCTGCTTTGGGATTTCTCCAAGATAATCCCGACGTCGCGTTTGACCTACTTAGCCGTTTGTACCGCGGGCTGGAAGGCATGTACGGTCGCTTGGTGCATCTTATGTCGGGCACCGCTAAAAGCCGTCTGTTGCATGAACTGCTTATTGAATCGAAACGCTTTGGCAAACAGCAACCAGACAATAGCTACGAACTGAGCGTTACTGAGCTGGACCTCGCCGCTCGCTCCGGCCTATCGCGGGAGACTGTCAGCCGGGAGATGAAAAAACTAAAAGCCAGCGGCTGGGTAACCGTGGCCAAAGACGGCATCGTGGTACGAGATATTGCCTCCATGGAAGCAGCTTTGGGCAGCGGCATCTAAGCTAGTTGTCGCGCAGGTCGAACGACTCAATTGATTCGAACAATTCGTGGTAATCGCCGGTACCTGGGTGCGAATACACCGCCATGCGAATCTGCAGTGGCTCAATGTCTATAGTGGTAAACGCTCCGGCCTGTAACTTCATAATGGGCAGCAGGCTGGTTGCCTCAGGGCCGAGCCGGCTGAATAATATGTTGGCGATCTTGGTAACGGCATCGCCGCTAGCTTGCTCACGAGCTCGGCCAATAATTTGGGCGGTGGTTTGCGTTTTGGCTTCCCAAACAGTAAACATAACGTGGTTGTTATGGAGGATGTTGGCGTGCTTGCGGGTGCCTTTCTTGGTAAGTATATGCACCACAAAATGCTCATCGATTGCGTAATACACCACACTGCCGTGCGGCTCGCCTTCTGGCGTTATTGTACAGAGCACGCCGGCGTGTTCTGTATCTAAGAAAGTAAAGATGCGCCGTTGTCGCTCGGTAAATGTGGTGTGCTTGGGTTTGGTGTGCAGGGCTTGAAATGTCATGCTACGTTTCTCCTATAACTGCTTATTCTGATAACTCCTAGTCCTCCATACTATGCCTATTACCACGCATGGTCAGTGATGCTCGTCAATGGTTGCGGCGGCCACGAATGGTTATATGGGTGTGGGGAGGTAGCAATATGAATATTACCTGGAAGGATGGCATCGCCACGCTGTTAGTAGGCGCTGCAGGGCTGGTAGTCTATGCCAAGGAGAAAGGCTTCAAATGGCCGCTACTGGGCAACTGGCGGCTCGCGAGTCTGGCGCTACTGGCGATTGGTTTTGCCACATGCATTATTGTTGGCTGGGGTGTGGTACCCGACAAGAACGGCTGGACAACTGCGGCTTCTATCGTGGGCGGCTTGGCGTTTCTCGCTGGTCTGCTCGGCATTGTCACGAATAAAGAGCTCTTTTTCTTGTCGCTAGCAGGATCAATTATTGTACTTTGGGCGCTCGCAACGATCCATCATTTTGTTGCGTCACCGTAGGGAGGTTTGCATGACATATCACATTACAACTGGCTGGCTCGTGCTGCTCGTACTTGTTGTCTTGTGGGATCTGCTGTGGCGCGGCATCGCCTTATGGCGCAGCAGCCGACAGCGTCAGAAGGGCTGGTTTATAGCGTTATTGATACTCAACACAGCCAGCGTTCTGCCGCTTATTTATCTGGCAACTACTGATTTGCACCCACGCGCGAAGGAGTTACAACTATGAGCGACATCGCAACCAAACGTTTATATCGGTCCGAAGCTGACAAGAAAATTGCCGGCGTATGTGGCGGGATCGCCGATTACCTGGCGGTTGATTCTACCGTCATCCGCCTTGTGTGGCTATTGCTGACGCTGGCAACCGGCATCGTACCTGGCATACTGGCGTACATTTTAGCCGCTGCGGTTATGCCGCGCCAGCTGCCTAAACAGTCGGTCTAGCATTTGCTACAATTACCGCATGCGCATGCCATTTCAGAAAAGGGTCGCCGCTGTTTCGCCAAGTAGCTTTGCCGAGTTTGTCGGCTTTTTTACGGCACACGCCGTCTGGCAAATCGAAGGTGGCGAGAACGTGGTGCCGTTGCTGGCCCATCAAGACGGTGCAGAACGGGTGCTGGCCAGAGTGCCAAATGACAACTACGAGGTCGCCGCGGCCCAGGCCATGCAAAAGTATGAAACCATAAAAGCCAAACACGACTGCGTACTGTGCGCTCTCGATACCTACATTACGCTCCCCAACAAAGGCCGCTGCGAAGCAATTACGGTGACTGCCTGCGCCGGGCCGGCTTCGATCACGCTGGCTGTTCCGTATCAATCGGCCAAGACCAAAGTTGGTCTGACGATTTACCCGCCAGAAATACTAGATCACAGTGGACTGGCTATTCCATCGTTCTTGCAATATTTTTGGCATGGTGTGGATGCGCACGCCGAAGCCGCTCAGTTCTGGCACGCGCACGAAGAAGGTGCAACGCATGGCTGATGTCAGAATTGAGGCTGCCAAAGTAGAACGGCCGTTTCCGGGCAAGGATCATGACCGCGTTTTTCTAGATAATGAGCAGCGCCTGTATGGCGTGTTCGATGGCGCCGCCAACCCATACGCCAGCGCTCTAGCAGCGGCAACCGTGCAGCAATTGGTCAGAAGCTCCACACTCCGCGGCGTTGACCACGCATTTGCTATTATCCAAGACAATCTCCTAACCGCCTTTGGCGGCCGGCTGCTTACCACGGGTACGCTACTCCATATTCAGGAAGACAGCGCCACGTTCGCCGCAGCCGGCGATTCACCGCTCTATACATATGACCACGCGGCCGGCGCGCTACGCCGCGAGACAATCGACGAGAGCATGCGCCTGCCAGGCCGTATCAACGCCGACAACTTCTTGGGCAGCCCGTTGCACCAGCTAAAGCAACTGGGTACGCACGCCCTAACCGCCGACACCACCTATGCACTCATGAGCGATGGCTTAACCGACGAGTTCTACCCCGGCCATCTAACTGACGACGTGATTGCCGACGCACTCAGTAGCAACCAAACCAGTGAACAGATTGCCCAGGAGCTTATGGACCGCGCGGCCGTCTTCGATGACGCGGCCGTGATAGTAGTGCGCGTCTCGCTTAGTTAACGCAGACTGTCCAAACGCATTTGGATAATAGTATGTAACAGCGGCCTTGGAATCGGCTTATCTGCTGTAAACTGGATGGTGCCCGAAGACAGCTTGAAATCGCCGAGCTCCTGCTTAAGCGCCTGCACCGGTCCTCCGGTGGGAAACAGACTGAGGTGATTCATAAAACCTGCAAATCCCAGCAAATAGTGGCCATTATACTTGAAACCGGGCATACCGTAAGACCACACTTCCTCAGCGTCAGGCGCCATGCGCCTTACAGTAGTCCGAATATGCTCCAGCGCCGCGCGGTCTGCCGGCTCAAGCTGGGCGAGGTAATCGTCTACCTTTTTCATACACTTATTGTAGCAAGCTGCTGCGCCGGGCTAGTTACCGCCGGCCGATTGCAAGTAGCGCAAACTCATATATGGCCGTATGTTCACCGAATTCTCGGCATCCAGTATAGCTTCGGTCTTGTCTTTGTCGCCTGTCGCTCGGGTAAGGTTGGCTAGTAGCCTCTTGCTGGCCAACGCCGGCGACTGCGCATTCAGATACAGCCCCAGGTCTTCATCCACATACCACCCGCCGTCTCCGGCAGTGTCCGGCACGTTGCCGACAAACGGCGTACGTTGCAAACGAGATTTATGCACGATCAGGGAATATGCGCCGCGAGTTAAGGCCTCAGCTTCATAATCTACTAGGTCCTTGTCTTGTGGCGTGTCTTGGTAGGTGTCGGTCTTGTCGTGGTACGTGGTCGTAGCGGTTGCGATGCTGCCCATAAGTTTCATGAAGGCATGTCTGGCGCTAAGTGATGTCAGCAGCTGTTCCTGCTGCGGCACAGTAATTTGTCGCACCGCCGCCACCGCCGCTAAGGCGCCTATTTGCAGAGCAGTTTCTGCTTCGTCTAAAAAGAATTCCGCGAGGTGTTTGGCTTGTTTGGCGGATTCATCCCGGGTGCTCGCTAATTCCTGCCAGCGGTCGTACTCCTCTCGCAATAGAAATGAGGGGATAAGTGCCACGTCGTCCACGTTGACCACATCTGGCCCAATCTCAGCCCTCGGTATAGCTATAAAGCTCATGAGAGCATACTGTAACATGTACAATTTCAACGAGCAACGCGCGCATACCAAAAAAATTTGCTATTATGGAAGTTATAGTCAGGTAGCGAGGTAGGCATGATTGCGGGTATTGTAATCGTCACGGTGGTGATTCTTGTTAGTGTGAGCTTGGGAGCCCGGCTATACATCAAGCGCAATCGACGATCTGCCGAAGCCTGGGAAGGCATGGTTACCGACAAAGCCAAGCGCTCGACCGCTGGCAAAAGCACTCGGCGTTACATCCGCGTCAAGTTACCAAACGGCGAGACAAAAACCCTGCACCTGCACGGCAAATTATGGCGTGAGTTTTCGATTGGCGATAGCGTGGTGAAACGAGCCGGCAAATACAATCCCGACAAAGCCTAAAGGTCGAGCAGCACTACGGCAATGGCCGCCAGCAGCAAACCAATATCGCGAAAAGTAATCACGAGATTGTTCAGGTTGCCCAGGATAATACCACCGAGCAGCAGCACCGCGAGGGCACCAGCGTAACGAACCGCCTTGCCAAAGATAAGCCATGCTGCCACGCCAATCTGTATCACGGACATCAGGTTAAGCACCGCCTTGGGGTCAACAACCTTTGCCACCATGTTTGGCACATATCCAATCCACACCAGCGGATGTAGCAGAGCCGAAATCGCCGCGTACAAAAACACAAACGCCAGGCCCACACGCAGTACAAGTGACGCGTAGCGAATCTTGTCGTCTAGCCCCAGCGTAAGCTGCTTCATTAGTTCCAGTATTGCTAATATTTCCGTTCAGCGCAAGCGGTTTACGCTACAATAAGCATATGGACAGCACCAGCGGGCTCACGTCCCCCAAGGTTCGGCAGTTGCAAAAGCAATACGGGCTCAACGAATTCGAGGAAGCACCCAAAAGCCGGGCACTGCTCGCCTTTCTGGCGCGTTTCAAGAATCCGCTGGTAATTATCCTGCTCCTCGCCGCCACGCTGTCCCTGTTCTTTGGCGAAAAAGCCAATTTCTTTATTATTGCCGCCATTATCTTGCTGAGTGTCGGCCTTGATTTCTTTAACACCTATCGCTCCGAACAAGCCGCCGAAGCACTCAAAGACAAAGTGCGCGTCAAAGCTGAAGTGATCCGCGATCACCGGCAAGTTCTGGTGCCCGTTCGCGAACTCGTACCCGGCGACATCGTACTCCTGAGTGCTGGTAAAGTTATCCCGGCTGACGGCGACATTGTGGCCGGCAAGGACCTATTCACCAACGAGTCAACGCTTACCGGCGAGTCCTTCCCGCAGCAAAAGCCGCTCGGCGCCGCAGTCTACATGGGCAGCGGCGTGGTCAGCGGCGAAGGTCACATGCGCGTCACGCAAACTGGGCGCAGTACCAAATTTGCCCACATCGCTGCCGCGCTGCAATCCACGCGCCGCGTTACCGAGTTTGAGCACGAAATGAAAGATTTTAGCCTGCTGATCGTCAAGATCACTTCCTATTTGGTCGTCTACGTGTTCCTGGTCAATGTGCTGTTTCATCGCAATATTTTAGAGTCGGTGCTGTTTAGCCTGGCGCTGGCTGTAGGGCTAACACCTGAACTGCTGCCGCTTATCATCACGCTCAACCTCACCAAAGGTTCGCTGCGCATGGCGAAAGAGGGCGTTATCGTAAAGCAGCTCTCGGCCATCCAAAACTTTGGCAGCATGGATATCTTGTGTACCGACAAAACCGGCACACTTACCGAGGACAAAATTGCGCTCGTCAAATACGTGGACGGCAAGAACGCTGAGTCCCAGCAAGTACTGTTATACGGCTATTTGGCAAGTGTGTTCTCGACCGGTTTTAGCAATCCATTGGATCAAGCGGTGCAAGCCTTCAAACATGTCGACATCGCCAGCTACAAAAAGATCGACGAGATCCCGTTCGACTTTGAACGCAAACGCGAAGCTGTGGTCGTGCACCACCACGCCGAAAAACGCCGATTCTTGATCGTCAAAGGTGCACCCGAAGAGGTGCTTAAAATTGCTACTAGCTATGGCGACCACCGCACGCATCTGACCGAACGCCTGCGCGCCGCTATCCAAAAAACCTACGACGATTTAAGCCGCGACGGCTTCCGCGTGCTAGCCATTGCCACTAAGGATATCGGCAACGAAAAGCACTACGAGCCAAACGACGAAGCCGACCTGCAGTTCCAAGGCTTCTTGGCATTTTTGGATCCAGCTAAAGAGTCGGTGGCCGAGACCATTGACCAGCTGTGCCGTATGGGTATCGGCATCAAAATTATTACCGGCGATAACGCACTGGTCACCGCCAAGATTGCCCGCGATATCAAGCTGGAAGTGAGCGCCGTGCTCACGGGTGAAGAGCTCGCTGGGCTCAGCAGCCGCGAACTTTCAACGGCCGTAGAGAACACTACCGTCTTCGCCCGCGTTAATCCAGAACAAAAAATGCAGATTATTGAGGCTCTGCAACAAAACGGCCATGTAATTGGTTACATGGGCGACGGCATAAACGACGCGCCGTCGCTGCGCGCCGCCGATGTCGGCGTCAGCGTCAATAACGCCACCGATGTCGCCAAAGACGCCGCCGACTTTATTCTGCTGCGCAAGAGTCTGCACGAACTAGCCAATGGCATTATCGAGGGTCGACGCACCTTCGCCAACACCATGAAGTACTTGCGTATGAGCCTGAGCAGCAACTTTGGGAATATGTTCTCGATGGCGGGCGCCAGTTTGTTCTTGCCATTTTTGCCTATGCTGGCCACGCAGATCTTGCTCAACAACCTGCTGTACGACACGTCGCAATTTGCCATCCCGCTGGACAGCGTGGACGAAGCCGAGATACTACAACCTCGGCGCCTGCGCATGAAAGACATAAAACGGTTTATGTGGTCGTACGGATTGCTCAGCTCGTGCTTTGACTTTATTACCTTCGGCATCTTGCTGCTGGCTTTTCATGCCGATCAAGGCATCTTCCAGGCTGGTTGGTTCTTGGAGTCAATCATTACCCAGGTGCTCGTGGTCTATGTTATCCGTACACGGTTTGTGCCGTTCGCGCAGAGCCGGCCAGCCACGGCGCTGGTGCTCAGCACGTTGCTCATAAGCCTAATCGCGTTCCTGGTGGTGCTACTCCCCATTCGTACACTCTTTAAATTTGGGCACCTGAGCGTCGGCCAAGTGCTGGCATTATGCGCCGTGGTGTTCGCCTACTTAGTGTGTGCGCAACTTATTAAACGACGATTCTACGGCGGCGCGCCTGGCAAAGTAACCAGCTAGTTGCTAGAATCGGAGCATGATTACCGCACTCATCATGGACGCCGACGGCGTGCTCATAAACGCCGAGGGTTTTTCTAAAAGCCTGGCCCGAGATTACAACGTTGACCCAGTCAAGGAAAAAGAATTCTTCACCGGCCCATTTCAAGAATGCCTGGTTGGCAGGGCCGACCTTAAAGAGTCGATCGCCCCGTACCTACCCTCGCTGGGTTGGACGGGCAGTGTGGATGAACTCTTGGCCTATTGGTTTAGGGTTGAGCATAGCATCGATGAGCCGCTTGTTACTTATTTGCAAACGCTGCGTCAGCGTAGCCTTCAGGTAGTGCTGGCCACCAACCAAGAACGCTACCGCACCGAATATATGCTGGAGCACATGGGGTTTCAGAGCGCGTTCGATAAAATCTATTCTTCAGCATTCGTGGGCCTCAAGAAGCCTGCGCTTGCTTTCTACGCCAAAGTCCATGACGACTTAGGCGTCCCCAAAGATCAAATTCTTTTCTGGGATGACGACCCGCGCAACATTGACGGCGCACGCCAGTACGGCATTCACGCCGAATTCTACACCGACTTTCCAAGCTTTGTACAAACCATGCGCCAGACCTACGACATAACGTTATAAACAAACTAACTGCCTTACGCCACGAGCAGCTATGCAATATATTCTCATATTGCGACAGTTTTGCAATTAGTTGCAAACCGCTGTACCATAAACACATGAAGAAACGATACGTGCTGGGCGTGTTAAGCTTGCTTTTTGTAGCGGCAATCATGGCTCTTGCAGTGCGCGGCGTACACCAGCCGATGGATAATGACAGTACTATAGCCGTAGTCGCTGGTGAAAATGTTTGGGGCGATATTGTGCGCCAAATTGGCGGTAGTAAGGTACGGGTAACCTCGATTATGAACGACCCGAGCGCTGATCCGCACCTCTACGAATCAAATGCTCACGACGCCGTGGCTGTCGCACGAGCAAAACTGGTTATTGTGAACGGCCTGGGCTACGACGACTTTCTTACCAAACTTTTGGCCGCCAGCCCTCAATCTGGACGGCGCGTTGTCAACGTAGCAAAGATACTGCACAAGGCGAACGGGGCCAACCCGCATCTCTGGTATGACATCCCCGAGATGCAACAAGTAGCCCAAGCTTTCGAGGAACAACTTGCCGAACAAGACCACGCCGATAGCGCCTACTTTGCCGCTAACCTGGATCAGTTTGAGCAATCGCTTGACCCCCTCTTGGCGACTATCGCCCAGATTAAAACGCGCTACTTGGGCGCATCAGTAGCCTACACCGAACGTGTTCCCGGCTACTTACTCGCAGACGCTGGTCTGAGCATCCAAACTCCGTCCGGATTTGCTGCAAGCATTGAAGATGGCAACGATCCAAGCCTTGCCGACCAAACTACCATGGAGGGACTGATAACCGGTCGTCACATTCGCGTCCTGCTGTACAACGTTCAGGCCAGCACACCAATTACCCAGCGTTTGCGCATGCTGGCCGCCACGGCGCACGTTCCAGTTGTCGGTGTGTCAGAGACCATGCCAAAGGACGAGCCGTCCTACCAGCGTTGGCAGCAGGATCAACTAACCGCGCTCCGAACGGCTCTGCAATCATGAAGGACATACCGATAGCCAGCCTTGAGAATGCCAGCCTGCGCTTTGGAACACGCACACTCTGGAAACAGCTAAACTTGCAGATTCTGTCTGGCGAATTCTTGGCCGTCCTCGGGCCAAACGGCGCGGGCAAGAGCAGCCTGCTGAAAGCGCTACTTGGTTTGCAGCCGCTCAGCAGTGGCACCGCTCTGGTCGGCGATAAGCCAGCACAGGCCGGGAGCCAACATATCGGTTATATTCCGCAGCAAAAAGCTTTTGACCCCGGTATGCCAATCCGCGGTGTCGATTTAGTGCGATTAGGACTGGATGGCAATCGTTGGGGCTTTGGCCGAACGAAAGACAGTCGCGTGCAGGGCGCCCTACAGCTGGTTCATGCCACGCACTTTGCCAACAAGCCGCTTGGCCAGCTGAGCGGCGGCGAGCAGCAGCGTTTGCGCATCGCACAAGCGCTCATTGGCGACCCGAAATTGCTACTCTGCGATGAACCGCTTTTGTCGCTCGACCCGGCTAGTCAGCAAAGTATCAGTGGGCTGATCCACGATCAGTGTAAACGCGGTACATCGGTTGTCTTCGTGACCCACGAAGTCAATCCAATACTCGATTATGTCGACCGCATACTCTACGTTGTGGGCGGTAAATGGAAAGTCGGCCCGCCCAAAGAAATCTTAACAGGTAAAGTATTGTCAGAGCTGTACGGCGCGCCGGTCTCTGTGCTAGAGGCGCACGGCCGCATCATTGTGCTGAGCGATTCTCTACCTACTGAGCCGACCGAAGCGCATCACCATCCCAGCGCGGAGGATCTCTAAATGCAGATGCTCATTTCATATTTAAGTTTACCGTTTGTGGAACACGCGCTCATTGCTACTGTGCTTATCGCCCTTACCGCCGGGCTCATCGGCCCGTTTGTGATTATGCGCCGCATGGCTTTTGCCGTGCATGGCACCAGCGAACTGGCATTTACCGGCGCGGCCGGCGGTTTACTGCTCGCCAACAATCCGGTGGCTGGCGCCTTTGCCGGCGCGCTGATAGTCGCAGGGCTGATCGGCCTGCTTGGCGGGCGCGAACGAGAGCGCGATGCTACCATCGGTGTGATTCTCGCCTTTGGCCTGGGCCTCGGGGTGCTGCTGCTCAGCCTCTATCATGGTTTTGCCGCCGAAGCCACCAGCATTCTTTTTGGGAATATCTTTGGTGTCAGCAGCGGCCAATTGTGGATGCTCTGCAGTATTGCGGCCCTCTCAGCCGTGACGTTGGTGCTCATCTATCGCCCGTTGTTGTTTGCCTCAGTTGACGCCGAGGTTGCCGCTGCCAAGGGCGTACCCGTGCGCTTGCTGGGCTACATGTTTCTATTTCTACTGGCGCTTGGCGTGACCGCCGCCGCCCAGATTGTGGGCACACTGCTGGTGCTCAGCCTGGCCATTACTCCGGCAGCCGCCGCACAACGCTGGTCCGCTTCGCCGGTACGTGTAACCGTGTTATCGATTTGCTTTGCGCTACTGGCCGGCCTTGGCGGACTGCTTATAAGCTTAGAATTCTCTAGTGCCAAAGCCAGTGTCTGTATTAGCGGCTTGAGCTTCGTTATCTACGTTGTCTCGCGCCTCTGGACTCGTCGGCGTATACTATAAGGTATGAGTAGCAACGATCAGCCCAAGAAAAAGCATGGCCTGCTTCGCAAGTTGGTGGTAGCCGCCCTCTTCAAGCGTTAACGGGTAAGCGACCCGTCGCGCAGCAGTCCGCCCCACTCGACCACCGTGAAGCCTTCGCGCGGTAGGGCGCTCAGGTGTTGGGCTGGCAGTGTTTCTGGCTGGTTCAAGCCAGCAAAGTCGAGGAATACCCGAATCGTGGTTGTTGGCCGCGGTGTAATGGTCAATGGTGCAAGCGCGTTGATCTGCGGCAGCGTCAGCCAGGTAAGCCGAATGTATGGTGTGCTGGGGAGCTTCGCCTGCCAGAAAGCCATGAAGTCGTTTATTTCTTTGGGATTCAGCCCCTGCTGTGCCAGCTGAGAGCGCATGGTCGCTGGTGCTTGCGCCCGCGTTACCACCGTGCCCGTTTGGATATCCGGGTATGGGCCGTTGCCGAAACCTTCCCAGTACAATGAATCGTAGCTGTGGCCGCCGTACAATAGCTGACCAGTTGGCAGCGCCAGAACGTTTTTCCATCCTTGTCCGGCAACATAGTGCGGGTCGGATTTGCGCACGTCGGCGCCCACTTGCACGCCGACGGTCGTCGGCTGCTGCGGATACAAATAGACCACGGGCTTGCCGCAGCCGCCAGTTATAAACAGATCGCTGCGCTGATACACCACCCACTCGCCTAACGCATTTTGCGTTACGAACACGCCGTGGTCGTCTTGGAATTGCTGCTGCGACAGATTCTTGAGTGTGCTGTCATTCAAGGAGCTGCTGAAGTCGGTGTAGTCTTTATATAGCTCGGCAAACAGCGGCGAAGAAGTAGGTAAGGCATAGAGTGTTGTACCGTTGTAGGTTGCAACGCTGGTTAGCGCGCTCTTGGTAATGGCTTTGGCAATCACGTAGCCGGTTGGCGAACCGCAGCCTTGTCCGGCGGTGAAGTAATCGCTCTTGTTTTGAGTGCCACTACTCCAGTTGATGCTCACGCCCTTGCCGTCGGCAGCAGTAAAGTCATTGTGCAGTATGTAGCGTGCAGCATAGACGGCATTCACGGTGGCGTATATTTCCATAACTTTGAAATTATCGCTGTCCTGCTCGGTTGCTTGGTAAAAGCTCCGCCCGCTTGCTTCGCCAAGTTTCGCCGTAGCGAGAGGCGCTTTATAGGCAGAATAGGCACCGCGGATATCGCTGAGACCCGTAGGCAGCAGATAGCCAGCAGGATAACTAGTTACCTGACCATCAACTGCCAGGCCAGCCGGCGTGGCTTTGTCGGGGAATAAAAGCCCAGGGATAGTATCAGTGGTATTGAGGCTAAAGTTGGCGCTAAGTGCGGCGCTGGTCTGCGCTAGATCTTCCTGGGCGCCAGCGTCTCCCTGGGTTATGTCCCCAGCGTGCCGAGAATCCATGCGGCCTAAAAGGGCATAGTGGTTGGGCGTGTCTTCTATAGCCACATACTCAAAGCCGGCGTCGCCGAAAAGTTGATTGCGTATAACAATAATCGCCTGGTTCTTAGCGGTGGTGCCAATTTGGTAGTACTTTAGGTCGCTGGCTGTCACTATTGGCGCGCAGTTGGCGTTATTGGCATCGCAGCTCTGGCCAAAATATGTTTCGGGATCTTTAAAAGCCTTGAGGTCAGTAGTCAGTAACTTTGGGGTGTCAAAGAAGGTGGCGCTCAGCTCATTTGGTTTTGCGGGCTGTGCTGGCTTTGACGACTGCGAGGTTGTAGTGGTCTGCTGGCCAGTCGTAGTGGTTGAAGTTGCCTTATGCGTACCGCGCAAGGCATGGTAGGCATAAGCGCTCGCGCCGCCAGCTACAATCATCACTAAGGCAGCTGCAATGAGCAACATGCTGCGGCGCCGATACCACTTCTGGCCGGTTGCCTTTGGCGCTTGCGTAGGGCTGTCCGCAGGTGTGTCATCCCCCGCATCTTTGTCAACTACGGGCGTAACGTCGGTTGGAGACTCGGGCTCGGGGTCGTTCGTTTTTGGCTCATCTTTTGGTAGTTTTTCTTCCATATTGCGCCTCGCTTTACAGCTTTTAGAGGTAACTACTGCTCATAATATAGGAGCGCAGCCGTAGCCACAACTGGTATAGTGAAGATCATGCAACAGATCCGTTATTGGCTGCGGGGCGTGCGCTTGTACATGGCGCTGGGCATACTGCTGGTAACGCTGGAGGTCGCGTGGTGGGCCAACGTATCGTACGCTGGCACGAATCTTTTTTCTCTGCGTGCCGAAGAAGTATACGCCTGGCTGGGCGTGGGGTGCTTAGTAATAACTCTGCTGATTGGCCCGCTATACAAACTGTTCGCAGGCCTACCAGGTAAGTTACTGATGCGCGATGCGCGGCGCATGTTGGGTATTGGCGCCGCTTGGTTTAGCGCGCTCCATGTTGCGGTGGCGGAGTTTGGGCTGTATAAAGGCGCCAATCCGCTGCACTTGCAGACAAGGTTGGCGTGGGGGTTTGGGATCGGTCTTGGGGCGCTATTCATCTTGCTGGCGCTCGCTGGCACATCGTTTGATGCCGCTCTGCAGGGCATGCGTGTTTGGTGGTTCCGGCTGCATCGTTTGGTGTACGTCGCCGGCGGGCTCATTGTTGCGCACGCCATGCTAGTGGGCGTCCACGCTGGACGGGCACGCATCTACGTTTGGCTGATAGCGTTCACGGCCCTACTGATTGGTTTGCACGTCGTAATGCGCCGGAACAGGCGGCGGTCATGAAGCGGCTCGCGCTCTGCTTGGCCATCCTGTGTTGTCTGGTGTCAAGCTCGCCAGCGGCCGCCCACTTCTTAGCTCAGGCCGACGGTATGAGCGCCGTCCTGCACACCGACCCGGACGATGCGCCGGCGGCCGGCAAGCACGCCCAGCTGACCTTTTACCTAAGCGCCCTGACTGGCACATTTGCGGCCAGCGACTGCGACTGCAGCGTCAGTGTGCAACCCGTAGGCGGTTCTGTGATTGCCGCACCGAAACTGTCTACAGAAAAAAGCGCCAGTATCCTGACGACCGCACTCGTCTTTCCGCGACCCGGCAATTACTCCGTAGTTCTGCGCGGCCGGTCGTATGCCAAACACTTTGCGCCATTTCGGCTTGCGTATCCCGTAGGAGTCGTCGGCGATACTCACTTCTCCTTCAGTAGCCCTGGTGTGCAAGTTCTACTGCTCAGCCTAGCGAGCCTCGCCGCTCTGTTTGTCATGGCGCGCCGGCAGATTATTGATGGCGGGCGGTACCGCCAATAAAGCTTAACTTGCTAAGGCTTGTAAGGCAGCGTCGTTGGCGATAATGGCCAGTAGCACGCGGTGATAAGCCGTCATTTCCTTGATGGTCACACCGCTAAAGAGCGCCTGAAGGTGGTCGGTCAACGCTCGCTCTACTTGATTCACAAATAGCGTTCCGTGCTTGGTGAGGATAAGAAGCTTAGCTCGTCCGTCGTGCGGATGGGGCACGCGTTTTACTAGCTTGCGAGCAATCAACTCGTTGGCCATCATGGTGATAAGCGGTGCCTTCACCCCCATGCGCCGGGCTACCTCGGCTGGACGCAGGCCAGCCGGCGCCTCGCCGACAATGCCAATAAGTGACCAATAACTAGGGTTCAAGCCATATTCGTGTAAACATGCGTAGACGTAGCTGCGTAAGATGCGGTGGGCTTTTGTCTGTAAAATGGCGGCGTTATACGTGGGGATATTCACAAATAGTACGTGGCGATTTAATTAAACTACTTAAATAAGTATATCGCGCCGCTTTGCGCTGGACAATGAGGAGAGCGCACTCAGCGCACGTGCTGCAAGCTCGCAAGGTGCGGCCGAATATGCGACAACAGATAGAATGAGCCGGTGATGAGTTTGAAGGACTCAGGGCGCGCCAGCAGCGCATCAAGCGCTTGCTTTACGTCTGGCACAATTTCCACACTGGTAAAACCGTGCTTCTTGCAGGCCGCGACAATCTCGGCCGGCTCTACCGAATGGTGCTGCATATCTTGTGAACCGCTGTACGTCGTTACAATAATATGGCTGCTAATGTCCACGAGTTCGGCGATACCACCGTCGATGCGCCCTTCCCGGCCAGCCACAAAGCTAACCAGTGTGGTGGCCTTTTGGCCAGGAAATTGGGCGCGCAGACTTTCGGTTAGCACGTGCAACTTTTGGGCGTTGTGAGCACCGTCGGTCACCAGCGTGCCGCCGTCCGGCAGGCGGTATTGCTCCATGCGCGCTGGCACATAGGTGTGCGCTGCGTGTTCAATTTGCTTGAGCGTAAGCGCCGGCTGTTCGTCGCGCTTCAGTACAAATTGAACCGCAGCCAAACTCAAGCCTATATTGCGCCGCTGGAATAGCGGCAAGAAACCAAAAGCGGTACTTTTCGGCGGCTTGGCGAGCACGTGCAAATCGGCGTGGCGGCGCTGGGCGGCGGCCATAAATACTTCGGCAATCTCGTCGGCCTGCTTGTAGCAAAAAACGGTGTTTTGCGCCTGGATTATGCCCGCTTTCTGGCCGGCAATCTCGTGCAACGTATTGCCCAGGAAGCTCATGTGGTCCATGCCAATGTCGGTGAGCACGCAGACTTTGTCGGCCCGGTTGATGGTGTTGGTAGCGTCCAGCAGGCCGCCGAGGCCCACCTCAACCACGGCGTAATCGACGCGCTGGCGGGCAAACTCCCAAAATGCAAAGGCCACGAGCAGCTCAAAGTAGGTAGTCTCGATCTGACTCTTTTTAATGAGTGTAAGAAACTGGCTCAGTTCGCTACAAAACTCTTTTTCTGGGAGCGGCGTGAGATTAATCTGTACTCGTTCGTTCACTTCGTCGACATGCGGCGAAACCGTCAAGCCGACGCGCTTGCCCGCCGTCTGCAGCAACCCGGCCGCGTAGTAACTGGTGGAGGTTTTGCCAGACGTGCCGGCTACGTGGATAACTGGGTAGCTATCCTGCGGATTACCGAGATAATCGAGCAGCTGACGCATGTAATCAAGGGTGTAAACGGTGCGTGTGGCGTTCGACGGCCAATATTTGGCTAATTCGGCGCGTGCCTCAGCAAAGGTAGTAAGCTGCATGCGCCCATCGTACGATAGGGCCGGCCGGCTGTCTACCGCAAAAGCTGCATGTGGCCGGCAACGTCATGCACGCGCAGGTAGCGCGCGCCGCTGGCAATAGCGATACGGCCTGCCGCTAGGTTGGGTGCCAGTTCCAGGCGATGCTCGCCCAAGAATCGCTTGCGCGAGTAGCCAATCATCACCGTCCGGTCCGGCACCAGCTCCGCAAAACGCAGTAGCTGCGGGTTGAGCTCTCGCCGCTTGCCAAAGCCGATGCCCGGATCCAGGATGATCTTGGCCGGGTCCAATCCGCGACGCTCAAGCAGCCGGGCGCGGTCCAATAGTTCAAACTTTACTTGCTCCACGCTGGCGGTTGGTTCCAGCTTATGTGCCGTTTGGATGTCCATACCCGGCGCCAAATGGCTGATGATGCAGCGCGCCTGGTGTTTAAGCACCGTCTCGACCATCAGTGGGTCATGCATGCCCGTGACATCGTTCACGATGACTTCGCCGATGCCAAACGCTCGGTCGATAGTCGCCGGGTGAAAACTATCCAGCGAGATCTGGCCGGGGTAGCGGGGGATCAGCACGCTGAGCACTGGCTCCAGTCGTGCCCATTCTTCGTTGTCACTGAGCGGCAGAGCGTTGGGCCGAGTGGATTCGGCGCCTACGTCTACCAGCGCTGCGCCGCTCCTAAACAGTTCATCGGCTTGCGCCACGGCCGCCGCCGGATCCAAAAACTCCCCGCCATCACTAAAGCTATCTGGCGTCACATTGAGAATACCGACGAGTTCTGTCATTAGGCTGATTATACAATAAACACCAAAAGCGGCAACCAACCAAAATGTCGTTTCTTTCCGGAGATGCCAGTGTTATAGTAAATGGTAACGTTTATCTGGACCGAGAGGGTGAAAACAACGACTGTGTGGGCAAGAAAAGGCAAGCGGCTCGCCCGGCATATCGGCCGGGAGATTAATGGCGCATTTCGTGATTTCGTGTGGCCACTGGGCCATGCACTCACCGTGCGCAGCCGCAAATGGCTGTTCTGGCGCGTGGCAGTACCAGCCGGCGTCAAAACGGTTGCCGCTGGCTACCGCGCCGCCGAGGCTACGCGCACAGCGCATACGCGCCTTGCCAAACGACCACACGCCTATCTGTTAGAACGGCTGGAATGGTATCGGCGCTGGCATGCATTTCGTTTTCGCAACCATGCCCACGCCGCTTTCCTAAGCGTGTACTGCCTTGGGGTAGTCTTTTTAGTTTTTAGCGTGTACCGCGGCGTGCATGCCCTGTCCGACCTTACCGACACCTGGAACTTCAGCAGCAGTGCCGGTTATAGCCTCAGCAGCGGCATTGAGACCAGCGGCACCAGTGCGCGGCTCAAAGCCCAAAACTACGCGAGCGACGGTAGCACCGCCGCGCTTTACCATTTCGATGAATCCAGCGGTACAAACGCCAGCGATTCCTCCAGCAATAATAACGCCGGTACGGTGGCGAGCGGCGGCACATTTGGCAGTGGCAACCTCAATAACGCCTTGAGCTTGAATGGCACAACTGCACAGGTCTCGGCAAACGATTCCGCCAGCCTGTCGCTCAGCCAGGATAACACCCTCGAAGCCTGGACCAAATTCTCGAGTACCTTTGGCGCCACCACTCACGACCAACGCCAAAGCGTCATCGACAAAGGCGCCTACAAGCTCTACTACGACCAAGAAACCGGCAAAGTAACGTACGAGCTAGCCAATGCCAGCGCCACTACCTGGACCCAGCAAGCCGGCAGCGACATTAAGGGCAGCTGGGACTTGAATGGCAAATTTGCCGTCAACGCCCAGGTGACGGTTGGCGGCAACGTCTATGCTGGGCTGGGTAACGCCGTGGGCGACGCCGAAGTCTGGAAATGGGACGGCACCAACTGGAGCCAGATTGGTGGCGACGGCAAGAACTCCAGCTGGGCCGACCAAACCTACGAAAACGTTATGTCCATGGCCGTCAACGGCACCATATTATACGCTGGGCTCGGTTCCACCGCTGGCGACGGCGAAGTGTGGAGCTGCGACACCGCCACCGGCTGCACTACTTGGACAAAAATCGGTGGCGACGGCATCAACAACAGCTGGCCGGTCAACACCATCGAAGAAGTAGACAGCATGTCCGTGTTCGGTGGCAACTTGTACGTCGGCCTAGGCCTCACCGCCACTACCGACGCTCGCGTGTATAAATGGAATGGTACTACCTGGAGCTGGATTGGCGGCAACGGCGTCAGTTTGCCGTTTAATGCTTGGCCGGCCGGCTATGAGGGCGTGTTTAGTATGACCAACGACGGCACCAACCTCTACGTCGGCCTGGGCACTACCGCTGGCGACGGCGACGTGTGGGAGTTAACCGGCAATACCTGGACGCAAATTGGCGGCGACGCGCTCAACTCTAGCTGGGCGGCGGCCACTATCGAGGAAGTTGTCAGCCTGCGCTGGTTTAGTGGCAATCTGTACGCCGGCACCGGCTTAACCGCTGGTGACGCCGAGGTCTGGAAATGGAACGGGACAAGCTGGACGAAGATCGGCGGCGAAGCCACCAATTCCAGCTGGGCGGCGGCCACCTATGAGGGCGTCTACAGCTTTACCGACGACGGCACCAATCTCTACGCCGGGCTTGGTAACACCGCTGGCGACAACGAAGTCTGGAAATGGAACGGCACCGTCTGGAGCCAAATCGGCGGCGACGGCTTAAACGGCGGCTTCACCAACACGCACACCGAGGTCAACTCCATGCTCTTCACCGGCGGCCTGCTCTACGCCGGGCTGGTCTCTACCAACAACAACGCCGAGGTGTGGACCTTTAACGGCACGACCTGGACGCGCATCGGCGGCGGCTACGTGAATAAAAGCTGGGGCTACTTCAACTTGCAAGACGTCGAGACCATGACTGTCGTTGGCGACTACTTGTACGCCGGCACCGGCAACACCGTAGCCGGGAATGCGCAGGTCTGGCGTTTCGACGGCAGCACCTGGACGCTTGTGGGCGGCCAAGGTGTGAACTCTAGCTGGGCAGCCAACACTTACGAAGACACCATGAGCCTGCAGAGTTACGGCGGCGCCCTGTATGCCGGCTTTGGCACTACCGCTGGCGACGGCGACGTCTGGAAATGGAACGGGACGAGCTGGACGCAGGTAGGCGGCGACGGGCTGAACAGCGGCTGGGCAGCGGCTACCTATGAAGAGGTGTATTCCATGGCGGCTTACGGCGGCAACTTGTATGCCGGCCTGGGCAACTCCGCCAACGACGCCGAAGTCTGGAAATGGAACGGGACGAGCTGGACGAAGATCGGCGGCGACAGCATTAACAGCGGCTGGACAGCAAACTATGAGCGCGTCAGCTCGCTGGCGGTACTGGGCGGCCAGCTGTACGCCGGCCTCGGGGTAAGCACCGGCGACGCCGAGGTGTGGCGGTGGAACGGCGCAGCCTGGAGCAAAGTCGGCGGTGACGGTGTCAACTCCAGCTGGAACCTCAACTACGAACAGGTAGAATCGATGCTCGTATATAATGGGCAGGTCTACGCCGGACTCGGTAACTCCACTGCCGATGCCGAGCTGTGGGTCTTCAATGGTACAACCTGGAGCCAGATTGCCGGCGACGGGCTCAACTCTAGCTGGATAGACGGACAGTACGAGCAAGTGAAATCACTCGGTGTCTACAACGGACAGCTCTATGCGGGCTTAGGCAACAGTGCTGGCGACGGGGAAGTGTGGGTGATGGACAGCGTCAGTGGCGCCTGGAGCAAGGTGGGCGGCGGTGGCACCAACTCCAGCTGGTCGGCGGGCACGATTGAAACCATACGCTCGCTCGCTACCTACCGCGGCAAACTCTACGCTGGCCTCGGCGACACTGCCAACGCCGACGCCCAGGTCTGGTCGTACGGTAGCAACGGCTTTCTGCAGTCGACGACTGTGGGCCAGGACACCAACTGGCACCACATCGCCGCCACGTACGACGGCACTACTATGAAGCTCTACATCGATGGCACATTGGACGCTTCCACAGCCGTGTCGCTGACTATGCCAGATACCAATCAAGCATTACTGATCGGCAGCACCTTCGGCACCGGTATTACCGGCCATCCGCCGGGATATTTTGCCGGCGCACTGGATGAAGTGCGGATTAGCAACGTCGCACGCTCTGGCTCTGGTTTTACCGACAAGCCGTACGCCAGTACGCCGCAAACGATTACCCTTGCCAGCGCGGTACGCAAAAGCGGCGTGTGGCACTTTGACACGTTCGCGTCCAGCGAAACACCGAATGGCGGCAGCCTCACCTACCGGTTGTCGGACGACGAAGGCACTTCCTGGAAATACTGGAACGGCTCCGGCTGGGTGTTGTCAGCCTCCACCGCGCAAGCCAACCCAATTGCCACGATTAACACTAACATTGGCTCATTCCCGGTCACCTATCACGGCATCGCCTGGCAGGCTGTGCTGTCTGGCAACGGCAGCCAGCAGGTGACGCTCAACAGCTTAACGATGCAGTCCACTTCCGACACCACCGCGCCATCAACCGCGGGCATGAGCGTCACGGCACTTAAAGCGGCCAGCGGCAGCGTCCTGGCAAGTAACGCCTGGACCAACGGTGGCGCGCCGTACTTCAGCTGGAACGCCGGCAGCGACACTGGCTCCGGCGTGAAAGGCTACTGTGCCTACGTTGGCACTGATAACACCGCCGACCCGGTCACCACCAAAGGACTCCTTGGCGCCTCGCCGGCCACCACCGGCGGTTTCTGTCAGTTTGAGGTTGATGCGCTGGCGCTGGACCTTGGCGGCAGCGGCATTATGGCAACACCACTCAGCACGAGCAACTTACCGTACTACGTGACGCTCAAAGCCATCGACAACGCCGGCAATGTGTCCAGCAGCAGCGTACAGTTTCACTTCCGCTTTGATAACACACCGCCCACTAACCCCGGCTTCATTACCGCCCCATCAGGGTTCATCAATACCAAAACCGTGACGCTCACCTGGCCCACCAGCGGCAGCGGCGCGCCAGACGACGCCAATTCTGGGCTTGTCGGCCTGCAGTACCGCATTGGCAGCGGCGGCACCTGGTACGGTGACAGCCATAGCGGCACCGGCGACATCACCGACTTACTGGGTAACGACGGCTCGTACACCACCACCGACCCGCCAGATTTTGCCAGCTTACAAGAAGGCACCAACACCGTTTACTTCCGTACCTGGGACCAAGCTGGCAACGTCACCACCAGCTACACCACGGCGGCGGTCAAGATCAACACCGCCGGCACGCCGTCCGAACCGCAAAACGTAACGGCAACGCCCAGCACGAACACGGTAAACGCCTTCGCCTTCTCGTGGTCGCCGCCGGCCACCTTTGTCGGCAACGTTAATAACCTCACCTACTGCTACACCATTAACGCCCTGCCATCCGCTAGCAATTGCACCTTCACTTCTGGCGGCGTCACCTCGCTCGGGTCGGGGCCTTACGCTACCCAGCCGGGAGCTAACACCTTCTACGTTGTCGCCCGGGACGAGTCCAGCAACATCAATTACGACAGTTACGCGTCGGCAACCTTCACTGCTAATACCACAGCGCCGGGCATTCCGCTGAACGTTGACATTGTTGACGTGTCTATTAAGTCCACTAGCAACTGGCGATTAGCCCTCACCTGGGATACGCCTACGAACGTTGGCGCCGGCATTAGCGCTTACAAAGTCTACCGCTCGACCGACAACACCAACTTCTCACTGGTGGGCTCCAGCTCCAGCACCACCTACATTGACGCCGGTCTCAGCCAGCAGCGCTACTATTACTACGTCCGGGCTTGCGACAGCACCAATAACTGCGGTAGTAATAGCGCCACAGTCAACGACCTGCCCACGGGCAAATTCACCTCGCCGGCTACCTTAGTGGCTGACCCAGCTGTGAGCAACATAACCACCCGGCGGGCGACCATTACCTGGAGCACCGACCGCGGCAGCGATTCCAAGGTAGCGCTCGGTACGACCAGCGGCCAGTACAGCCCCTCGGAATTCAGCAACTCCGCGCAAGTGAGCGCTCACGAGATCGATCTAGACAACCTCAGCGCCGGCACCACCTACTACTATGTAGTCAAATGGACCGACGAAGACGGCAACACCGGCCAAAGCCAAGAGTTTAGCTTTACCACCGCGCCACCGCCCGTACTCAAAGAGATTACTACGCTGACTATTGGCCTCAGTAATGCCACCATTCAGTTCAGCTCGCAAAATGCCAGCAAGATATCGCTGTTCTACGGCAAGAGCGAAGCCTTCGGCGGCGTGAAGACACTCAACACGTCGGCCTCCGATTCGACCTACGCCATCAATATCGACGGACTAGACGACGGCGCCAAGTATTTCTACAAGCTGGTATCTTTTGACTCCGAGGGCAACGCCTACGACGGCAGCATTTTCTCCTTCAGCACGCCCGCCCGGCCCCACATCAGCAATGTACGCTTCCAGCCGGTTCCGGGCGAGCCGACCAGCACTCAGCAAGTCAGCTGGCAAACCAACGTACCAACCACCAGTACCATAACCTACGGCGTGGACGGCACTGGCGGCACCGAGGCCACCGACTCCACGCTGGTTACCGACCACCTAATGACTATCAGCGACCTAGCCGATGATAGCCAGTATTTCCTGATCGCCCAGTCGCGCGACAAAGACGGCAACCTGGCTACTTCCGACCGCCAGGTATTCCACACCGCGCTCGACACTCGCCCGCCCAAAATCAGTAACGTCACGGTTGAGGCATCCATCCGCGGCACCGGCGCCGAAGCCCGCGGCCAGGTGGTCGTCTCCTGGCACACCGACGAACCAGCTACCAGCCAAGTTGCCTTTGCCGAAGGATCGGGCGCCACCACGTTCAATAACCGCACTGCCGAAGACACTGGCTTGTCGTTTGAACACATCGTCATCGTCTCTGATCTGCCGACTAGCAAGGTCTATAGCGTCCAACCCCTCTCGCGCGACAAGGCCGGCAATGTCGGCAACGGCGGCACAGAGCCGGCAATCATTGGACATGCCTCGGACGACGTACTAACTATCGTTATCAACAGTCTACGAAAGATCTTCGGGTTATAAATATGAGTGAACGCACGGTTATCACTGCCAGCAACATTACCCAGATATTCCAGGTTGGCGAAGAGACTGTTTCGCCAATCCAAGGCGCCAGTTTTGAACTTTTGGAAAGTAGTTTTAACATTATCTACGGGCCGTCCGGCAGCGGTAAATCGACCTTGCTCAACATCCTAACGGGTTTACAGCAGCCAACTGCCGGCACCGTACTCTTCGATGGGCGTGATGTCTACAACCTCACGCCAGATGAACTGGCGTTCTTCCGCGCCACGCGCATCGGCATTGTCTACCAGACCAATTACTGGGTGCAGAGTTTGAATGTGCTAGAGAATGTGGCCCTGCCACTGTACTTCCTAGGCTATAGTCAGCGCCGGGCGGCAGAAGTCGCGCAGTATGCGCTCGAGCAAGTCGAGATGGCCAGCTACGCCAAAAAGTACCCGGTCTTGTTGTCCGGCGGCGAGCAGCAGCGTATCGCCATGGCCCGGGCCCTGGCCAACAGCCCGCTCTACATCATTGCTGATGAACCGACCGGCAGCCTGGATAGCGCCAACGGCGAGAAAATCATGAACCTGCTGCGTACCGCACAGCACGACAATAACCGTACTATTATCCTCGTCACCCACAACATGGAATATCTACCGATGGCCGATCATCTTATTCATATTGAAGATGGTCACGTTGACGTACTGCGTCATGATTCTATCAAGAAAGCCACTGACGTACTCATGAAACAAATGCAGGAGCGTATGGCACGCTTACACGAGGCCCGCAAGTAATATGGATAAAATGAAGCAAAAATTCCGCAATCCCAACATTATCCCCACCCGGGTGCTGTTCTACATGGCCTGGAAAAATATGATCCATAAGAAACTGCGAGCGTTTTTGACCGTGTTTGGCGTGGTGATTGGCATTGGCGCGATTTTCTTTTTGCTGTCGTTTGGCATTGGTTTGCAGCGACTGGTGACGAGCCAGGTGATCGGCAGCCAGTCGGTCAAGTCAATCGATGTAACCACACCGAACTCCAAGATTATCAAACTCGACGACACGAACTTCAATAAAATTAAAAGCTTGCCACACGTCACACAGATCGGCCGGCAGTACTCCTACGCCGCTAGTTTGCGGGCCAGTGGCAGCGAAGTGGACGCCATTGTGTACGGCCTGGACTCCGGCTACGAAGCCATGAATCGGCCGGTGCTGTCAGCCGGAAAGCAGCTAGCCGACACGGGTACTGGCAGCGTCCTTATAAATGACGCCGCGGCGCGGGCCATTGGCATTACCAACGCGAGGCAAGCGGTTGGCAAGAAGATCTCGCTGCGCATTCCACTGACTGGAGCGAACGCGTCGGAAATTAGCGGCAGTTACACTGTGGCCGGCGTGGTAAGAACGGAAACGGGCAACGAGATATACCTGCCAGCGCACATGTTCACCGATGCTGGCGTCACCGTTATTAGCCAGGTAAAAGTCGAAGTTGACGCTACCGCACACGTCACCAACCTGCGCAGCCAGATCGAGAGTTTGGGCTTTCTCACCACCTCGCCCATCGATACCATTGCACAGATTGACCAAGTCTTTAAGTTCTTCAACGTCGTGCTGGCTGGCTTTGGCGCCATTGGCATGATCGTGGCGGTACTGGGCATGTTTAACACGTTAACTATCTCTTTGCTGGAGCGGACCAAGGAAATCGGGCTTATGGTTACCCTTGGCGGCCGCAATCGCGACATGCGCAAATTGTTTATTTTCGAGGCTGTGCTGTTATCACTTGCCGGCGCGGTGATCGGCATTGTTCTGGCGCTACTACTTGGCCAGCTGATAAACTTAGCGCTCAATTTATTCGCCCAGCACCGCGGTGTCGCTAACCACTTCCAGCTATTTGCCGCGCCGTGGTGGCTAATCCTGGGTATGATTGTTTTTATGCTGATTGTTGGCTTGTCGGTCGTCTACCTGCCGGCAAGGCGAGCAGCACGCATTAACCCCATCGACGCGCTCAGGCGTGAATGATCAGGCGGCGTACGACGTAATCTTCTTTACCAGGTCTTCCAGCGACAACCCACTCTTAATAATGCACTCCGCAGCACCGAGTGCCATGACGCGGCTAATCTCTTCCTTTTGGCCGAGGTTCGTGGCCACGATAACTGGAATGTTCTTGAGCGTAGGATCCTTTTTGATATCTTCAAGGGTGGCAAAACCGTCTTTGCGGGGCATAACTAGATCCAGCAGGATCACGTCTGGCTTATACGAGGCCAGCACTGTGATCGCGTCCTCACCGTCGGTAGCCGTTTGCAGCTCAAAACCTGCGGTAGTGAGTTTGGCTTGATAGGCCTTTAGCAGAAATGCATCATCTTCAACAACAAGTACTTTTATAGCCATCTGTGGGAGCTCCGTTCGAGTTGTTATCTACCTTATCACTGTATCACACTGCGGCACGCAGTTCATCCCTCAGCCGCATCCAGATCTTGCCGAGCTCATTACGGCCATCACGCTGCGGGCCCCAGCCCCAAAAGGCGTCTTTGGGCGAGTCTTCAATGATATCGAGATCGCCCGTTTCCAGTAGTTTCTGCCGAACATAAGGGTGCTGCTCTAGCTTGAGCTTACAAATCTCGTACATCAGCTCCACCTTCATATCGTCCCACTCTTCGGGAGCGAGGTGGGCATTGGCTTTGGCGATTTTTTGGGCCTGGTGGGCCGAGCGCGCGCAGCGAACTTCTTCGGCCAGCCAAGGGTCGGTAGCAAAGAAATGGGAAGCTTGGTACAAATGCTCGGACGTTGGCCAGACGACGCCGCCGTATTCAACCTGAAATGACGCAAAATTGTCGCACACGTAAAACTCGCGTGGATAAAAGCCCACCACCTCGCCAGAAGTTTCTAGGTCGGGGTCTCTAAATTGAATCGGCCGCTCAGCTATAGACAAGTAACGACCCTCCTATATACACGGATCAATACGCATGGTACGCCCGGACGGATTCGAACCGCCGACCCTCTGTTCCGAAGACAGATGCTCTAATCCGCTGAGCTACGGGCGCATGGGCTGTATTATAACAGGCTTACCTCTGTTTGTAACCGCGTGGCCTGCACGGTTTGGCTGAAGAGGCCTCCAAAATAGAACGCCGGAAACCGGGTGCGGCTGTTTTGGAGAGGTTCAGCCAAACCGTGCAGGCCACGCGGTTACAGTCCGACTCGCTCCAAGCAGGCAATTTGTACTATAATTACGCTTAAGCTATGCATATACCGGACTCACTTGTTGAGAGATTGCTCAAGAGCAACAAGGCGTCGAACGAGCAACTCACGGCCCTGCGCGAACAGGCCGTGGCCGAGCATTTGTCGCTGCAGGATCTGGCCATCCGCAATAACCTGATTACCGAGCATGATCTGACCAAACTTTATGCCACCGAAATCGACGTGCCGTTTACCGACCTCAAACCAGAAGACATCAACCGCGACGTGCTCGGCGAGCTGCCCGAAAAAATTGCTCGCCAGTATCGCGCTGTGCTGTTTGGCGCTGGCGAGAACGGCGTCAAGCTGCTGGCCATGGACGATCCGGACGACATTCAGGCCATTAACTTCCTGCAAAAACAACTGGGCAGCCTGAAAATTCACATCGCCCCAGCCACCAGTATCCAAACGGCACTAGATCAATACAAAAGCAACCCTTCCGGCGACTTGTCCAAATTCCTGACCACCCCAGAAAACGCCGGCGAGGAAGAAGAGAAAGAGGTCAGCGAAGAGGACCTGACCGAAGACTCGCCAATTGCGCAGACTGCCAACCTGCTCATCGAATACGCGATTAAAAGCGGCGCCAGCGATATACACATTGAGCCGCAAGAAGACTATGTGATGGTGCGCTACCGCATCGACGGTGTGCTGCGCGAAGCCAACAAACTGCCCAAGAAAGTCCACAGCGCGCTCGTCTCGCGCATCAAGATCCTGTCTAATCTCAAGATCGACGAACGGCGCGTGCCGCAAGACGGACGCTTTAAGATCCAAGTGGGCAGTGCGGTGTATGCGCTGCGTGTCTCCACACTGCCGATCAGCGACGGCGAAAAAGTGGTCATGCGTATTTTGAATGAATCCAGCGACGCGGTGACACTTAGGGGTTTGGGCTACTGGGGGCCGTCGTACGAAGCCATCAGCCACGCCATTACCCAGCCGTACGGACTCATTCTGATTACCGGACCGACTGGCTCGGGCAAGTCGACGAGTCTATTTAGTTTGCTCACCATTCTGAACCAGCCGGCGGTTAATATCTCGACGATCGAGGACCCCATCGAGTACAAAATCCGCGGCGTCAACCAAACCCAGGTCAACCCCAAAGCAGGCATGACCTTTGCCAACGGCCTGCGCGCCCTGCTGCGCCAAGACCCCAACATCATTATGGTGGGCGAGATCCGCGACAGCGAAACCTCCAACCTTGGCGTGCAGGCGGCCCTGACTGGGCACCTCGTGTTCGCCACCCTCCACACCAACGACGCCGCTACTTGTTTACCACGTCTGCTGGACATGAACATCGAGCCGTTCCTGATCGCCAGTACAGTGCGCGCTGTCGTTGGCCAGCGCTTAGTGCGCAAACTGTGCACCAACTGCCGCGAGTCGTACAAGCCGGAAGAAGTCGAACTCAAACAGATTGAGGCGATGCTTACGCGCTCCAGCAGCACCAACATGAAGCAAATCCACGAGTTCGAAAAAATCGCCCTAGCCGACGGCATGGGCAAACCCGAAGATGGCGATAAATCAGACAGCAACGAGCTTTCAACCAGCAGCACCGGCCTGCTCCGCCTCTGGCGCGCCCATGATGGCGGCTGCGAACGGTGCAAACACGTTGGCTACCGCGGACGCTCCGGCATCTACGAAGTCTTAACCAGCTCAACCGCCATGCAAACACTCATTGTCTCGCGCGCTACCAGCGACCAGCTGAAATCCCAAGGCATTAAAGACGGCATGGTGACCATGCAGCTGGACGGATTTATTAAAGCGCTGCGCGGCCTCACTTCTATTGAAGAACTAATGCGCGTCACCACAGAAAGCTAATATGCACTTTACCTACGTCGCCCGCAACAAAGAAGGCAAAACCGTTCAGGGAGCGCTGGATGCCGCCGACCGCGACGCGGCGCTGGCTACGCTCACCCGCCAAGAGCTGCACCCGGTTTTAGTAAAATCATCGTCCAGCGACACGGGCGGCGTTAAGAAACATTTTGGCGACCGCGTGGGGATCAAGGACCAAGTAATCTTCACTCGCCAGCTGTCCACTATGGTTTCAGCCGGCGTGCCGCTGCCGCGGGCGCTGCACACCCTGCAAGGCCAATCAGAGAATAAATACTTCCAGAGCATCATCACCAGCATCATGAAGGACGTCGAAGCGGGCCAGCCGCTCAGCAGCGCCTTTGCCAAATATCCCCGTGTGTTTTCAGATGTGTATGTCAACATGGTCCGCGCCGGCGAAGCTGGTGGTATTTTGGACGACATCTTAAAGCGTCTGGCCGAACAAATCGAAAAAGACGCCAGCATCCGCAAAAAAGTTAAGGGTGCCATGACTTACCCCACGGTGATCCTTAGCATTACCACCGTGGCGTTCTTCTTTATCATGATTTACCTGATGCCCAAGATCGGCAAGATTATCAAAGATCTGGCCGGGCCGGGCACACAGTTACCCATCTACACCCGCGCGTTGCTCAGTCTGAGCGGCTTTATGCAGCACTATGCGTTGTTCATTATTATCGCTATCGGACTTCTGGTGTTCTTTGGCCGGCGGTACTTCCGCACACCAAAGGGCAAGTACAACCTGCACTTCACCCTGTTACACATCCCGGTGCTCAAGACGATTGTCATTAAGATTGCCGTGGCGCGTTTTGCCCGCACGTTTGCCGCACTAATGTCCGCCGGTGTCGGCGTCATTGAAGCGCTGGAGGTCACCGGTGGGGCGATTGGCAACAAGGTAATCGAAGCTGAGCTGTTCGCCGCCGCAAAAGATGTGCGTAACGGCAAACAGCTCAGCGAACCGATGAGCAAGAGCAAATACTTCCCACCCATTGTCAGCGAAATGCTGGCCGTCGGCGAGGAAACTGGCCAGATCGATACCATCCTGGTCAAAGTGGCCGATTTTTACGAAGAAGAGGTGGACACCGTGATTGACAGCTTGAGCTCAATTATCGAACCGCTACTCATCGTCGTGCTCGGTAGCATTGTGGGTTTGATTGCCGCCAGCGTCATGGGGCCGCTGGCATCACTCAACAAATCTATCGCCAGCTAAATAGTCTCTCGTTCCCTGATAAACCTGTGGAATTCCTCTGTAGATTTTGCTTGACGTGCATACCGCTTATGCTTAATAATGAGGCTTAGCATTTTGCACATTCTAAGCAAGATCTAACACTAACGTAATAAAAGGTAAGGCTCTATGATCTCTTATAAGGGCAAGCAAAAAGGTTTTACTATCGTAGAACTATTGATCGTGATCGTCGTCATCGGAATTCTAGCGACGCTCGTGATCGTAACGTTTACGGGCATCCAGCAGCGCGCCCGCAACACCAAGCGCCAAACGGACATTAACGCAATTGCCAGCCACGTAGAGGCGTACTTTGCAGACAACGGCAAGTACCCAACCCTGGCGAACATGAACGACGGCACTTTCCGCTCGACCAACTTAAAGGGCCTGGACCCATCTGCCTTGCAAGATCCAAAGGGCAGCGCACAGACCTTGGTCGCCTCGCCAGCAGCTAACTCCTACGCGTACGCCGTCAGTGACGACAGTGGGAACGCCTGCGACAACAGCACCACCGACTGTACCAAGTACACGCTTACCGCCACCTACGAAGGCACGGTGAACGGCAGTACCACGTACGTCAAACAGAGTCACTAGGTTAACCTACGCTCGACCCAAACGTCCGCTTTTCAGCGGACGTTTGTTTTCGGTGTAGCCTGGGCGTGATTTGCTTTATAATAAGCGTAAACGCTATGCGCACACAGGACAACCAGGCTGGCTTCACGATTGTAGAGTTATCGGTGGCGGTGGTAATCATCGGCATGATAGTAATTAGCACTATGGGCTTGTATCTTTCGCTTGTGCAGAGTGCCACGCATACCGAGCGCAAGGCCGTGGCACTCACGCTGGCTACAAACCAGATTGAATACCTCAAGTCGCTGCCCTACAATAATTTGGCCGTGGCCGGGGGTAGCATCATCAGTTCCAATCCACTGCCGGCTACTGCCACGCAAACCTTGAACGGTGTAAAATACACGGTTCACACCGATATCGATTATGTAGACGACTCATATGATGGCTGCGGCTCTTATCCCAACCAGCAGTTTAAGCAGACGTACTGCCGTAACTACCCGCCGCCCAGTGGTGCACCCAGTACTGACCTCAATCCGGCTGACTACAAAGACCTGCGTGTATTTGTTACCGACCCCACCGGCAGCACACTCGCATCGGTGGACACACAGGTGTCTGCCCGAGTTGCGGAAACCGCTAGCAACACCGGAGCTCTATTCGTAAAAGTGATTGACGGCAACGGCAACCCCATCTCCGGCGCTACGGTTGAAGCCAAGAACTCGTCAGTCGTTCCCGCCGTAGATGTGACCGACTCCACCGATACGAACGGCGAGGCTATTTTCTACGACCTCACACCCGACACTACTGGCTACCATTACGTTGTCACCGGCTCACTGACTGGCTACTCTACTCTGACTACCATCGCACCATCCGGCAGCTTGCAGCCCAATTACTCCAGTCAGCAGCTGATTTCGCAACGATCATCCAATGTCACCCTAACACTTTACCCGCAGGGGGTGAGCAGCTTGCTCCTAGAAACGACGGGCGTGAATGGCAGCCCGCTTGCCAGTGCCAAAGTGTACGTAAAAGGTGGCTACAAAAAATACACTGCAACCACCGACACCCAGTACTACTACGACACCCTCTCCCCATCCGACACTCGCCCTGTCACCGATGGCAGCGGCTTAGCGGCGCTGTCAAACCTTGTTCCAGGTCCGTATATTTTCTGCGGTGACAGCGGCGCCACCAGCTGCAGCGTAGGCGGCACCACGTACTATTTGGCAGCGGCAGTGCCATATTCGGGCAGCAACTCTTTTAATCCAGTAACGGTACCGACCTTCCTGGCAGCCTCGCCACCGGCCACCACCTTCCCATACAATGGCAACAATTACTTGCAGAAAGTTCGGCTGATGCTGACAACTAATTCTAATTATCCGAGAGTCTATAGCCTTACACCATCGGATGCCAGCCAAGCGAGCGGCGGACTGAACGCCTTTGCCTTCCAGATTGCCGGTACCAACCTGCCGTGCACCGCTTCGGGCAGCGGCTGCGGCACTAGCGTCAAGTTCATACAGGGCGCGTCTACGTTTACCGCCAGTTGCACCGGGGCTGCGGCCGGCACTAGTCTAAACTGTACTGTCGACATTAGCGCGGCTGCGCTTGGTCAACTGCAGCTACAAATTAGCTCTGGAGGCAATACGTTAACCTTGCCGGGCAGCCCACTGCTGGGAGGCATTAATGTTGGACCGTAGCACGCGCCATCAATACGGTTTTACGCTGCCCGAACTACTCGTGGTCATGGTGGTTATTGCGGTGGTTATTACTACGATGTTCACCTTCCTGACCGCTGGACTTAAGCGCTATCTAGGCCTTCAACAGCAAGCCAGCGCCTTCGGCACGCTAGCAAGCGAAACCCAGCGTATCGCCACGGTACTACGCGGCCTGACCGATATCAGCAGCGTGGGCAGTAACGACCTCACGGTCTATGCCTACTTTTACCCCAGCGACACGTACGTCTCGCTGGTACGCTATTACAAAAACACTGCGAAGACCCAACTGTTAGCCGACGTCACACCCATGACCGCCAATCCACCCATCGGCTCGCCGCTCACCGCCCAGAAGAAAACATACGTGATTATCCCGAACCTATATTCCGCCACCAGCACCGCTGTGTTCACCTACCTCGACTCGTCCAATAGCCCCCTCACCTTGCCGGTCGGCGACGAGCATACCATTAAGGGCATCCAGATTACACTGGTGTCACCGGCCGACCCGGTAGTGTCAGCCAGTACCACAACCATGACGCTGGATGTCAGCTTGCGTAATCGGAAGACAAATCTATGAGATGGCGCATACTGCCAGCACAAACTCAAAAGCAAAGTGGCTTCATCACCCCGGCGCTGTTAACTCTCATCATCGCTCTGGCGATTTTGGGCACAGCGGTATTTGAGTTAATCGAAACCAATACCTTTGTAGTTGGCCGCAATATCCAAAGCCAAAAAGCTTTTAATATTGCCGAGGCCGGCATTAATTACTATCTGTGGCACCTCAGTCACAATCCCGCAGACTACAAAGATGGGCAGTCCACGCCCACCACGCCCAACCCCACCTTGGGTTATGGACCGTACGTGCACAACTACGTTGATAATAACGCCCAAGTGGAGGGAACATTTACCCTGTGGATTAAACCGCAGGGTGGCGGTTCCACCATTACCACTGTGCGGGCGATTGGCAAGGTATCGGGGACGAATCTGGTACGAACGATTGACGCTCAAATCGGTTCGCCGTCGTTTGCCAGCTACTCGGTACTATCCGACAGCGCGCTCTGGTTCGGCAACACCGAAAGTGCCGACGGCCCGGTCCATTCCAACCAAGGAGTACGCATGGATGGCAGCAGCAACAGCGATGTGACCAGCGCCAACGCCACCTACGTTCCGTCCAACCAGCTGGGCGGCGACGGCGGCAGCCACCCCGGCGTGTGGTGCAGTAGCAGCGTCACCTCGCCGGTAAATTGCAACACTCGCTCTAAAAGTCTATGGAATTATCCCGTGCCGTCGATCGACTTTAACCAAATCACTAGCAATCTCTGCACTATGAAGAAAACTGCCTTCGCCGCGGACCCATCCACCGCCTCACTGGCTAACCTAGCCAACGCCTGCACGCAGACGCCGACCACCCGCACCGCCGCTTACCTGCCGCAGCGTGCTGCAAACGGGAGCTACAGTGTGAGCAAAGGCTACCTTGTTGAGCTCAACACCAATGGCACATACAACTTGTCCTTTGTAAATGCCGAGAACGACACCCGCACACCATATACCAGCGCGCTGACCACGCAGTCGATTGCCAACAACATCGCTATCCCGAGCTCCGGCGTGATTTTCGCCGAGGACAACGTGTGGGTGCGCAGCAATCCAACCTTCCACGGCCGGGTAACAATTGGTTCCGGACGATTGGCTAGCGCGACACCTAAAGGGGACATCGTGCTGGCGGACGATCTGCTATACAGCACCAAAAACGGCAGCGACGCGATCGGCTTGGTGGCATCAGATTCTGTTATCCTGGCGCCGTATGCACCACCAGCGAGCGGCAACTTCAATTTTGAGATTGACGCCGCAACCATTGCCGAGTCGGGTGACGTAGAGTATCCGGTAACTTACCGATCGGCGACCAGCAGCTGTACTCGCGGCTGGATCAATAGCAATCAAACGTATCTGTATTACGGCTCGGTGGCGACGCGCCAAACCTGGACCTGGACGTGGCTGGTCGGCAGCTCAGCCTGTGGCGACGCCGCTCACGACCCCACGAATGGGTACGTCACCGGCATCGAGCACAATACCACGCAATACGACTACAATCTCCAATATGCCCCGCCGCCCAGTTTCCCCGTAACCAGTACCTACAACGTGCTCTCCTGGCGAGAAGTGTTGACTACGCCCTAGCTGAACGCCCGGCTCCGTCTGCTATACTACTAATAACGCTTATGTTTGTGAGCTGCCCCCATGGAAAGTAAGTCTGCTAGCACCAAAAAGCCGACACCGTCTAAGCTGATCGCTGCGCGAACGGAGTCGTCTGATGCTGCCCCCACTCCCGAACCGGCACCAATGCAACAAGCAACCGTTGCAATCACTCCCGCAGCCACCCCCCAGCCTGCGCCAGCCGTCGAGACGCCAGGTGTCGCCGTAGCGTCCTCCCCACCCCAGAGCACTGGCGACAAGAGACAAAAGTCGCCGACCATCTCTAGCTCTGAGCCCCTGTTCTATCGCGACAAACCAACGTTCGCGATCGACGTAGGCTCTACCAGTATCAAGATTCTACAGCTTGGTAACAACAAAGGTAAAAAAATGGTCACCGCCTACGGTTTAGCGCCTTTTGAGGTTGGCGCTGTCAAAGACGGGGAGATCGTACAAACCGAAAGCATCGCCAAAACCATCAAAACCATTTTGTCCGGCCCCGAGCTGCGCGGCACCATCACCACGCGGCGCGTCACCTGTGCCGTTCCATCTCGGCGCTGCTTTATTCGTAACATGACCATCCCAAACATTGCTATCAAAGATTTAACGAGCGCCGTTCAGCTTGAGCTAGAACAATATCTCCCAATCCCGGCCAAGGATTTATATCTGGATTACGACATCGTCCAGCAGACCAAAGACGAAACCGAGCTGCTTGTAGTCGCCGTGCCCAAAAAGACTGTTGATGCCTACTTGGAGGTTGCGCGATTGCTCGGCCTTGAGGTGGTCAACTTAGAGCCAACTATTACCGCCAACGCACGTTTGTTTGCCAGGCTAGAGGATAGTCATGCCCCGACGATTTTGATCGACTTTGGCGCCACCTCTTCGGACATCATGGTCTACGACCAAGTCTTACTTACTGCCACTTCCGTTATCGGCGGTGGCGACACCTTTACATCGGTGCTGGCCGAAAAGCTAGCCACCGCGCCCAAAGAGGCGCACTTTATCAAAACCAAATTTGGCCTCAACAAAAGTCTGACTCAGCAGGACACTGCCAAGGCGCTCGAACCGGTGCTCAGTCAGCTAGTACAAGAGATCCGTCGTATTCAGCGCTATTATGCAGAGCACGTAAGCGGCACCCGTAAGCTGGAACAAGTGGTGATCATGGGCGGCGGCGCGAACATGCCGGGCCTCAGCGATTACTTAACCGACAATCTGCGCATTCCTACCCGCCTGTTTGCGCCGTGGCAGAAGTTGGACTTTGCTCACAACACCTCCGGCGGTATTGCTGAAATGTACCAGTACACTACCGCCGCGGGCCTGGCGATGCTTGAGCCAAAGGAACTGTTCCGATGATTAACCTCCTACCTCCCACCACCAAGGAGAACTACCGTTACGCCCGCCGCAATACGACTCTGCTGCACTGGTTGGTTGGCATTGCGATTGGTGTCGCCGGTATAGGGCTAGTGGTTGGCGGTGGCTGGATCTTCCTGCATCAGACGGTGCAGGCTTATCGGGCCAATAACTCCAGCACCTCCTCTCAGCTCCGGGCGCAAAATGTGACGCAGGTGCAGAAAAACGTGGAAGATATTTCCAACAACCTCAAGCTGGTCGTCAAGGTACTGTCGCGAGAAGTGTTATTCTCCCAGTTACTCACCCAAATTGGAAGCGCGCTGCCAAACGGCGCGGTGCTGACGGGACTCAACATTACGCAGACTACCGGCGGCATTGATTTAGATGCCGCGGCCAAAGACTACCAGACTGCCTCGCAGATACAGATCAACCTGGCCGATCCCAGCAATAAAATCTTTAGCAAGGCCGACCTTGAATCGATCCAATGCCAGCCTGGCGGCACTGGGCTAGCCGCCATCTATCCTTGCAGCGTGCAGATTCGTGCCCAGTTCGCCCCCAACAACTCGTTCACGTTTATAAGGCAGGGCGGATCGTAACATGAACGCCAAGCGCTTATTCTACGTTCTTATCGGTGCTATTTGCTTGGTGATTGGGCTTGGAGGCTTGGGAGTAGTGGGCGGCAATAAATTCTTGGGTACACAGTCCGACGTCCTACTGAATCTGCGGCTAGAGAGTGAATCGCTGGATGCCCAGCAAACGGCCGTGGCCCAAGCTCAGAGCGACATCATCAAATATGATTCTCTTAATAAGATCGCTCTGTCCGTGGTGCCAGAAGAAAAAGACCAGGCGCAAACCGTGCGCGAATTGGTGGAGCTGGCCAGTAACGCCGGCGTATCGCTGGGCAGTATCAGCTTTCCCACTTCTAGTTTGGGCGGCAAGACCGCTGGCAATGTGCCGAGCCAGCTTACGCCAGTCAAAGGCATTTCTGGAGTCTACGAAATGCCCATCACTATCCAAAGCGATCCCAAAAAGCCAATCACCTTCCCGCAGCTAGTCAGTTTCTTGCAGTCCTTAGAGAACAATCGCCACACGGCTCAGGTTGGCCAAGTAACCATCACGCCAGCCGACAGCGGCGGGGGTGGACTGACGTTTGAATTAATAGTAAACGTGTATATAAAACCATGACACCTGTCCAAATTCCACCGCAACTAGAACCCTGGCTCCAAAAAGGTAAACGCCTGCTTGGACTACTGCTCAATCGCTACATGCTGCTGACGGTCTTTTTGCCGTTTATGATTGTGTACAGTTTCTTGGTGCTGCGGGTCAACCAGTTGTCTAGTGTGGAGCCGACCCAGGCGCAACTCAGCAGCAAGCTGCAAACCGTGCAGCGCCCGAGTATAGACAAAGCGACTATCAGCAAACTGCAGCAGCTGCAGGGCCAGAACGTGCAAGTTCAGGCCCTGTTCGATCAAGCTCGTCAGAATCCGTTTGCTGAACAATAAAAAACACCTGCCTCGTAAGCGCGAGTAGGTGCCTATAGACTCCTGGTGGGGTGGCCTGCTCCGTGTAGTCGTCATCGCGCTGCGATGAGCTGTACACGGAGCAGGCCGCACCCGAGTTTTGTCTACCTTGGCGGCAGACGGGGTTACTTATTGGCCGCCGGGCCGTCGAAGACATCCAGGAGCTGTCCGCGCCGGAACGGGTCGGTGGTGGGTACCACGCCCTTGCGGCCGATCACCGGGTAGACGTTCAGCGCTTTGGCTACTCCCTCGAACACCCTGGTGATGAAGCTCGCCTCGAAGGAGTGAACCGAGAACGCGAAGGCGTTCTCGTCATCGATCATGGCGCGCTGCACGCCGAGGACGCCCTTGACCTTGGCCATGACATCGCCAATGTCCAGCGACTCACCGATGATGCTCACAGTGACCACCGTACCGGCGTAACGCCGGCCGTCATCACGGATGACTTCGGCCGTCGCCCGGAGGCCGGTGGTGTGGCTGGGCTGGGCGATGTTGAGCAGCTCCTGCAGTCGATCCGGCAAGAGTTGCACGGACAGGTAGCAGCCGCCGTTCTCGTCAAGGATCGGGTGGACCTCGCCTTTCACTGCCTGGTTGACAGCGACTCGCGCGGCCCTGACGATCTCCTCCGAGACCCACCTCGGATCGAAGTACACGAAGTAACGCGCCACGCTGTCGCCAGGCAGAACCAGACCGGGCTGCAAGCGCGCAAGTGCCTCGCTTGCCGTTACCGGATCCATGTCCATGTTATTCCCCATTTCTCGGGTCGTAGGCTGTTGGTGGCTACCAACGCATCCTACGGGATGTTAGGATATACTCCTACACCACTGTCTCCTCAGCAAACCGAAAAGATACGCATACCATAGCATGAGATTGGATATGGGACAACCAACTACGTTACTCTTTTCTTGGTAAATGCGGCCAGAAACTGCTCGGCATCAGCTTGCTCGCGTAGCGCCCGAACTACCGCACGGTCCAGCCGATTGACCAGCTCCATAATGGGCGTATCGGCGGCAATACCGGCCTTTATAAAATTGCGCCGCGCCGCCGTTGTATGTTTGGTTGCGAGCGCGCACATATCGATAAGCGTATGGTGCCAAAACTGACGCTGCATGCGCAGTATAAGTGAGCCGAGGGTGTAACGCCCCGGCTCAAGCGCTAACTGTTGGCAAATAGCCGCAACCACAAAACTCAGCTGGCCAGTACGCACATCTTGCTCCCAGTCGTGCATGTCGTCGTTTAACTGGCGGGCGAAGAGATAGTGCGTGAGCCCCCTCCTGAGCGCGGCAAATCGCACGTCTTTGGCAGTGATGCCCTGGGCCAACAATACAGCCAGCGGCGTTAGGCTGTGACCGAGCGACTTTTGATAGAGTTGCGCCCCGCGGCCATACTTGGGCAGCGCACCTAACGTGAGGTGTGTTTTACTGACCGGCGCCCGGCAATGAGCGACTTCCCAAGTGTTAGCGCCGTCGATCACATCAAAGGTCGCTTGTACTAACTTCTGAAAATGCGGGGCGTTTGGCAATGCACGGTCAAACGCGCTCACCGAGTGGCGCAGCAGCACACTGGCCGCTGGCATTTGCCGCGGGCCGGCCTGGTTGTCCAGTATGTCATCAAACAATGTATACGCCGCCCAACCGTACAGATTGGCCAGACCAAGGTCTATCAACAAACTAGTAGACAGTTGTGGCGCAGCCGACAGCGAGCGGGCAAACAGGTACGGCAGCAAGGTAATCTCACTTTGGTGCGCACCTTGCCGGATAGCCGTAAGCGCCGCTTGCATCTCGGTACGAAGTGATAGCGGCAGTGTCTGTACTTCACGCTCAGCGGCAGCGTGAATGCGGCGGCTGAGCTGCGCGGCCTGCTTATCGATTGGCTGCGCTAGCGCGGCCGCTGGGACGCGGGCGGCAGTCAAGGCTTCGAGTGCCAGAGCCGTGGTGAGCGCGGGCGCACCACTGAAATATGTAACGCCCCGGCGAGCCGGATCCAAGCAAAACGCTTCGGCCGGCCAGGAGCCGTCGGGCTGCTGGCTGGATAACAGGTGCTGGAGAGCGGCGGTGGGCGACGGCTCGCCAAGCTCATGCAGCGCCGTACACATCAAAGCCGTTTGTAGCGGTGTCTGCCAGAAACCGTTCTGCTGTCGACTGACGATGGCATCGGCCAGCTCGCGGCGCTTGTCTCCCGGGGACGCTCTTGCGAGGTAATAGAGCACTGGATACACCGAAGGATAGTACGGCGAGCTAAAGTCCTGCCGGGCAACCGCCGCTTCTAAAAACACCGCGAGGTTTGGCAACCTGCCGTCAAGCAGCCGCAAGAAATATGCAATGTTGGCATTGACCGCCAGGTCTACATCTTGCCAGATCGACGGCGCGTCAGAGCCAACGAGCCAGGTGCGGTACGGCCCGCCCACGGTTTGCTCGGCGGCAACTAATAGCTGCGTCGCGGCGGCCAGTGCCGCGCCGTCCAGACTTTCGGGATTATGCTTGTAGAGCGCGGTTAGCGCACAAAACGTGTCATCAAGGTCATCTGGATAGGGCAAGCTTCGCCGCTCTGGCGCATCTTTCGCCCAGTAATTAAAAGACCAGTTCGAGCTTTTTTGTGCGCGCAGCCAAGTGGCCAGACGGCCAGTCACTGCCGACGCGTCGGGCAGCCCTGCCAGCGCGGCGAGTATCAAGGCCGGCGTGAATGTCGTGGCGTATGTTTTATCGGCTGTGAATGGCCGCTGTTTCTTACTTGACCAGCTCACGTAGCTGCCGTCTGGAAGTTGCGCCTTTTCTAAAAACTCTACTGCCCGCGAGATACTCCCGGCTAAGCCGCGCATGCGGTGTTAGACTTTCTGCAAACGCACCATAAAAGAGGTGTGCGTTTTGTTAGTATCAATCGTTACTCCACCGTTAAAGTCTTGTTCGGCAATCTGCCTCGCAATAAACAATCCCATACCCATACCACTTTGCTTGGTGCTATGAAATGGTTCGAATAAGCGGACGCGTTGCTCGGGCGTGATGCCCCGCCCCCAGTCTTCGACAGTTATCTTGAGAAAGTTCTTGTTGATGGCCAGCCCAGCGGTCACTAAGACTTCCCGGCGCTCATAGGTGCCGGCGTCGTCGTAGGCGTCTATGGCGTTAGAAATAAGATTGGTGAGCATTTGGCGGAACTTGGTTGGGTCGCCAAGACAGCGTAGCATCCGGCGATTGTTGTGCCCTTGCCAGGTAAGTGTAACGCGCTGCTGGCTGGCTTTATGGCTCAGCATGCGGAAGATCTTCTGAAGTTCGGTGGCTACATTGAATGGCCGGCGGGCGGTGCGACCCTGCAGTTGATCGCGCACGCTAGAAACCATGTCGTCGATGTACCGAATGCTGCGTTTGGTACGCTGGACCACGCGTGAACGGCTTTCGGCTTCCAAGTCCTCGATGTCAAGCGTGATAGTAGCAAGGTGGTTGGTCATATCATGCAGCAAATGTGTGCTAATTTGCCCGAGCTCTGCAAAACGATAGAGTTGTTGAACCTTTTCCAGTTGTATCGCTTGCAGTTGCTTGGTCTGGCGGGCCACCTCGCTTTGCAGTGAGTTCTTCTGCCGGGTAAGCGCCGTCTCGGCACGGCGGGCCCGGCGCAGAGACCGTCCCATCTGCACATTGAATAGCCAAATCACCAGTGCGATAAGACCATAAATAAGTGAAAAACTTAAGACATCGACCATGCTGGGCCGGCTGTTGACCCACGACCAATCAGGGTGAATTACTTGGCGATCGGCCAGGTTCTGCAGAATTATCTGCAGTAGCGCAATAGCGGCGACTACATACAGTGAGTAATATGAACCCAGTAGAATACCAGCCAGCACAATAACAAACCCGTTCAGTAATACGCCGGCCGGAATAGTCACGCCCCACTTGTAGACCACATCAAATGCGAGCAAGAAATAAATGCCCACCAGCAGACACGCCGCCAACCGATAGTACCCCGCCCGCGCCAGCGCATACAAGCCAGCCACGGCGAACAGTGAGACTACGACACTAATAACGCCCATGAGCGCATAGCGGTGGTCGAGCACCAAGAAACTAAACAGCGCCATAGGGAGCGCCAGTAGCAGCATTATAACCGTACCGGCTAGGAGTACATTCAGAACTATCTCGCGGTTGCGCGTGTCTTCGTCGGTTTGCTTGGGAGCGATGAATAGGTTGTACAGTCGGCCGGTCATACTCATGTTATGTATTCTAAGATAAAAGGAGAGCGCTGGCACACCTTTAGTGTAAAGAAATTCACACCAAAGCCGCAGTTCTGCCAAGTCGCCGCGGCGGCGCGCCGCGCCCACCTCAGGCTTCAAGTGCCTATTGCGTTTGTCCTATGACCACGGCGTCAGCTCGGTTGGTTGTTGTGCGAGCTTGCGCTCCACAGCAACCGTAGTGCGCGCGCGTTTGTCGGTCAGGACTTGCAGTAATACGTCACTCATCGCTTATTCTCCCTTCCCCCCTTTTATGCTACATATCATCAAGCATGTAGCCGATACCATAAGCCGTCTTAATTAACGGCGCAGCAAACGGTCGGTCGATTTTGTCGCGCAGGTGTTTAATATGCACGTCCACGGTATTATTCCAGGTATCTGTTGAGCTCTCCCACACGTTGTCCAGAATCATGGCTCGCGTCACCGCGCGGCCCGGGTTGCGGGCCAGGTACTCCAAAATATCAAATTCCTTGCGCCGGAGCTCAATGGCTACGCCCGCGCGTTCCACATGCCGCCGGTTTGGGTCGATAACCAGGTCGCGCACTACCACCAGATCGCTCTTTTTGATGGCCAGCGGACGGCGCAGGAGCGCATTTAGCCGGGCGCGCAACTCAGCCATGTTAAATGGCTTAGTGACATAATCGTCAGCGCCGGTGTTGAGAAGGTTAACGCGCATATTCATGTCGTTCATACCAGTCAAAACCAGGATAGGAGTTTGCACGCCATTTGCCCGGATCGTGCGGCACAGATCAAAGCCGTTTGTATCCGGCAGGTTTAAATCCAAAATAATCACGTCCTGATTGCCGCTGACTGCATGATGCAGGCCGCTTTCGCCAGTATGCGCTACTTCGACTACAAACGTCCGGCTCAGCTGTTTCTTCAAGCTGGCTGCCAATGGTCGATTGTCTTCAATAATCAGAATTTTCATGCCCGCCCACTTTGCTACTTACACACTACCAGTGTAACAATGAAATGTCCATTAAAAAACAATTTTGTTATGGCATACTTTTGTGCTGAGCTACAGTTTCTAGTTGAATTTAGTATTCTTTTAATAATTGCTCGCAATAATACGAATACACCGTCTGTTATGTCGAGCGTGTTTGCTTACATAGTGGGCACTGAGTGGGGCGTGACATAACGGTCGGCGAATTGTATAACCGAGCGTTAGCATGAGCACTCAGACTTTGGGTGGGCATAGTCTGAGTGCTCGTGGCAGCGCTCGGTTAACTTGTGAGACCATAATACATACAACTGCCTCGAAATACAAAAACAATGTGGGCAAATTGTTTGTGATAAATACCGCACCTGTGGATAAATAACTAAACTTGTGTCTGTTGCAGGATGTTTCGGTGCGTGGCGCGAGACATGATGCGCACGGCGTCACCAACTCGCAGCAGCGCACCTGGTTCGTAAACGTGTACGACATTTTGGCCAAAAAACTCACCGCGCGACTCGCCGACGGGGTCTATTCCCTGTCGGGTGGCGCGCAGCGCCGCTGTTACCGGGCGCACTTTTGGCAGCGCACCGTTTTTGACATTAGGCACCGGGCAGCGCGCGCAGGCTCGGACCACAAAGCCGCCAACGCGCCCCAGCAGTATTCCGCGCCAATAGTCCTCGTCGTAGGCCGGCGCGCCGTCGATGATCACATTGGCCCGGAAGCGATCGATGCCGATTGGCTCTGCCAGGTGCCGATTAAGCTCGGCTAGCGAAGATAGTGAGGCAATTAACAGTGGGAAGCCGTCGGCAAATGCGGTACGGCTGCTCGCGCCAGTTACCTGGCATTCCGGTTTTACCTGACGCGGCCCGGCAATGCGCAGCAAGCGCGCCGCACGGCCGAGGTATGTAGAGAAAAACTCCGCTGCTTCTAGGCCGGCACTCGTGGCTGTACCGGGCTTCTTCCACACCTCTACTGGCTCGGTCGCTGCTCCGGGATCACGTTCCAACGCAATAGCTAGCTCCCCGACACGCGGTGCCGTAACCAACAGCTTATCGCCCTCTATTTTAGTGGCCACCAGCGCGAGCTCAGGATGTACGCGCTGCGACAAGAACTGGTTATTTTGCCCGACTAGCATCCATTCGCGGTCATACTCCAGGCCGAACTCCGTCAGCGGAACCTCGTGCTCTTCGATGCCGCCACAGGATTTGATAGGGTAACGGCACAGGCTTGCGATTGTAGGTGACATATCGCCTAGTATAACAAATCACGAACGAGTAGTATAAGCCAGTATCTGAAGGTTGATCCATAGCATCTCAGGAACATTATTGATATAATCGCTACATCATGTTCAAATTCAACCACCAACCTGTTGCACCGCTTGATGTCGAGCTTTACCTTGAGTCTAGCCGATCACGCATTGCTGCCGAAATGGAGGGCATTGAAACCACCGTCGGTGATCGGCAGTTGGTGGAGGCGTCGTTCGCCCAGCTCGATGAGTCGGTTAGCGATCTCATGGAGCACCCCTCTACCCGCACGCTGGCTGACGCCCAGCTAAAAGCCTTTACGCTCCACAGTGTCTTCCTGCATGTATCGCTACTGGAGATATTGCCGCGCTGGACAGAACGGACGCAGGAATTCGCCGCTACCGGTGTTTGGTCAACAGACAAAGCGCTCGTCGCCAACTGCGTGGGGATTGGCAGTACGCTCCTCCATGGCCTCAAGGTGGCCCGTTGGGCAGAAAAGAAACCGAGAGACGAGATTACCGATAACAACACCATTTCTTATCTGTTCGCCCGCCTCACCGAGGACAATCTCGGTACAAGACGTGATGCTCGAAAGCTTGGTCGCATATTGCAGATCACGCACTAGTCGGTCAGCGTGGCATACCAAAAAAGCCTACTGCAACTCGACGTTCGCAGCGGCCTTTTCTATACTAAGAAGTGTAGTGGCCGCAGCTTCAGCTAGATTTGGGGGTTTAAGCATATGATGAAACGGCTATCTAAGCGGGGAGCATGTGCTGGAAACGTATGAGCAACGGCCAAGAGCAAAACTAGCAACAACCATTATTTCGGTACTCGTGGTGGCTGGTTTAGTACTCGTTATTGATCATTGGCGCACACGGGAGGCCGCTCGTCTTACCGCTGCGACAGCGCCCGCGAGCACCTCAACAATCATGCAGCCCGCAACGACTGCCTCGCCGCCCGGCACCACCATCACTCCTACCATCACCAGCAACTACAAAGATGGGAGCTACACGGCAACCAGCAACTACTTCGTGCCGCACGGCAGCGAAGCAATTAAAGTAAACGCCACGCTGCAGAGTGGGGTAGTTGCCAGCATTTCTGTCAGCAATAGCGAGAACGATTTTGATTCTGCCAGTTACCAGGAGAGCTTTAGTACTGCCTACAAAAGCCACGTACTCGGCAAGAAAATCAACGGACTGCAACTAGACGTCATTGCCGGAGCGTCGGACACAACCCAGGCGTTTAACGAGGCGCTGAGCCGAATTGCCTCGAAAGCCCAAACGTAAAGGAGGGCAATGAGCGGCGTACAAGCAACATTCGACGCAATTGGCACGCGCTGGGACATTCGCATCCACGAAACGATTGAGCGCCGCACTTGGTCACAGCTACTCGGGCGTATTCGTGCACGGATCGCCGCGTTCGACATAGCCTACTCGCGTTTTCGTAGCGACTCGCTAGTAGCTGCCATGGCCCAACAAGCCGGCCAGTACACGCTACCGCCCGACGGCCCGAAGCTCCTGCAGTTTTACGAACAGCTTTATCAGGCCACGAGCGGCAAGCTTACACCGCTTGCCGGCCAGTTGTTGGCCGATGCCGGATATGATGCCGACTATTCGTTTACCAGTAGACCGCTCCAGCCAACCCCAAAATGGGAAGATGTACTATCCTACAGCAAGCGCCGTTTGACGCTGCGGCGTCCCGCGCTGCTTGATTTTGGCGCTGCCGGCAAGGGATACCTGATAGATATTGTGGGCGCGTTGCTGCGGGCCGCCGGACTCGACTCCTACACTATTAACGCCGGTGGCGACATCCTCCATCGCTCGGCTGAGCGTCAGCCGCTGCGGGTGGGGCTTGAGAATCCGGCGGACACGTCTGAAGTGCTCGGCGTCGTGCCAATCGGCAATCAGAGCATTTGCGCTTCGTCGGGCGCGAAACGCAGCTGGCCAGGCTTTCATCACATCATCGATCCGGATACATTGCGCTCGCCGGAGCAACTAATGGCTACATGGGTAGTTGCCAGAGATACCTTGGTGGCCGACGGATTGGCGACCGCCCTTTTCTTTACGCCGCCGGACCGGCTGCGGCGCTTTTTTCGATTTTCGTACGCCACGTTGGACGCGCAGTTTGGCCTCTCTTTTTCTCAAGATTTCCCGGTGCAGCTCTTTGCGGCAGGCAGCCCAGTATGATCGATCGACTACTAAATAAGATCTCCATGTATCGGCTGGTGGTGTACACCCTGTCGGCGTTAGCTGCCATAAGCGTCGTATTGGCGCTTCTGGGGCGGTTGCCAAGCAGCCCCACTGTGCTGGTGGTATCCTTGTCGCTGCTCATATCCTCGGCCTATGTAACCGACAGAAGTTTTGGGCGCCTATTCCACGTGCCGACCAATCGCGAATCGGCGCTCATCACGGCGCTCATCCTATTTTTGATTGTGCAGCCAGCGCATTCGCCGGCAGACGCCGTAGCGTTAGTGGCAGCGGGTGCGGTGTCGAGCGCGTCCAAGTTCCTGGTGACGTGGCGCGGCAAACACTTGTTTAATCCGGCGGCCTTCGCGGCGGCGCTGCTTAGTATTACCGGGTTGCAAGCCACCACCTGGTGGGTGGGCAGCTCGCTGTTCTGGCCATGGAGTTTAGTGTTGGGCCTGGCGGTGGTGCGCAAGGTGCGGCGATTCTCTCTGTTCTTTGCGTTTGTGGCGGTGGCCATCGCCTTCCAGCTGGCACTCGTTCTGCATAGTCATCAGCCCATTGGCATTGCCATGAAACACGCGCTGCTGGCCTCACCGCTCATTTTTCTGTCGACCATTATGCTCACCGAACCGGCAACCATGCCACCACGGCGCAATTTGCAACTAGTGTTTGGGGCGCTCGTTGCTGCGCTCTATGTTGGCGCTTGGAAGATCGGACCGCTCACGCTCTATCCGGAGGTTGCTTTGCTAGCCGGTAATCTCTTTGCCTTTGCAGTGTCGCCCAAATCCCGAATTCGGCTGAAGCTGCTGGAGGCCCAGAAGATATCCGACCGGATGTACAACTATGTCTTCCAGCCTGATCGTCCGCTGCGTTTCTTGCCCGGCCAATACATGGAATGGACGTTGCCGGGCGTCGCCTACGACAGCCGCGGTAACCGCCGCACATTTACCATTGCGTCTTCGCCCACCGAGCCGACCGTGCAGCTCGGCGTAAAATACTACGAGCCGGCCAGCATGTATAAAGCGCGTTTGCTGGCCCTCAAGCCCGGCGATGTCGTCTACGGTAGCCAACTGGCCGGCAATTTTACGCTGCAGGGCAACGAGCGGAAAAAACTGGCCTTTATTGCTGGCGGCATTGGCATTACGCCCTTCCGCAGCATGATCAAGTATTTGACCGACAAGCACACGCAAGCGGACATTGTGCTGGTGTACGTGGTGAGCACTCCGCAGGAGTTTGCCTACGTGCCGGAGCTAGAGGCCGCAAAGGGAATCGGTCTGCGCATCGTGCCAGTAGTAACGCGCCCCGGCCGGCATCTGCCGAATGCCGTGAACGCCAGCGTAAGCGCCGACCTTCTAGCCTGGGCAGTGCCCGACTATGCCGAGCGCCTGTTCTACATCTCCGGCCCGAACGCCATGGTCGACGCTGCCAAGGGCTTTTTGCAGGCGCTGCACGTGCCGAGAACCCGCATCAAAACCGATCACTTTTCTGGATACTAGGATTGTCTGGGCACTGCGCGCCGCTCAAGACTGTTGTATACTTTCACATATTTGCCTATAATGCACAAACGTGTCTACAGATGAATCGCTGCACTTCAATTCCTACACTGCCGACCTCGAAGATGAGAGTCTAGCTACGAGGAGCTCGGCGCCGCACGTACCGTATAGTTACGAGCGGCGAGTTGAACAAGTGCAGTTGTACCATACTGGCTCAACCGAAACGTTCCTGCCCATTAGTCAGGAACAGCAACTAGCCGCGCTCATTCAGCGCGGGCAGGCCGGACACGACGAATTAGAGCAGCTGCGCGCTCATGAACGCTTAGACGCCAAACAGCGAGCCCGGCTGGCCCTACTACAAGAACACGCTGCCGCCGGCCGGCACGCCGAACATGTACTGGTGGAATGTCACCTAAAATTCGCCGCATATTTGGCAAGGGCGTCGATGAATATTTTACCGGAGGGCGACCGCGACGCTCTTCCCGGCAGCAAGGAATGGCGGCGTAATCGGGCGCTTAAAAACAACTTCTACTATTCCTGGTTGCCTAAAGATTTTACCAGTCTAAAGTCCCGCTTTGCTGTACTGGACGACCGCGTGCAGGTGGCTAACATCGCCCTCATTAAAGCCGCCCGAACCTTTCAGCCAGACGTACGGAACGACAAAGGCAATCTCGTCTCCTTCGCTAGTTATGCAGCCGTGGCTATCAAAACCCGGCTAGCGCGCTACATCGTCGGCGGTGACCCCAACGACCACGAAAAGCCGGTACATATTCCCGGCGGAGTTATCGACAAGATAAAGAAAGCTCGCCGCGACGACTGGTCCGAGCACATGACCGCCGAGGAACGCGCGGAGTTTTTAAGCTACGATCAACTACAAGACAGTACGTCATGGGACGAACTCTTTTTTACCGGTGCTGTCGACGAAGAGAGCGATGATAACGGAGACGCGCTGCTCCTCTGGTCGGGCGAGGCAATAGCCGACGACGAGCCGATCGACCCGCTCGAAACGGTCGCCGAAGCCAACCGGTCGGAACTCATCTGGGAAGTACTGGCAACTATGTCGGAGCGCGAACAAGGCGTCCTGCGGCTACGCTTTGGCCTGGACGACGGCATCCCACGCACCCTGGACGATATCGGCATAATCTATGGATGCAGCCGGGAACGCGTGCGGCAAATCGAAACAAAACTCATCAAACGGCTGCGCGGCGAGGGCGCATCGGGCATTCTGATGGGCTATGTTGCCGCACTGCGGGATCTCGTGGACGTTACGGAAGGCGGTATGCTGCCGCAGCGTGTCGGCGACGTCATAAAAACTGGCCGGAGCGCTGGCCAAGCGGCAGTCCGGCTGGTTACCGTAACGCCAACCGCTGAGCCTCCGGTTATTCCTGGCAGGCGCGTAAGCTGGCAAGCATATCCTGGCGAGCTGTGGGACGAGCCAGTGCGCAAGACTGATTCTCAGTTGGAAGCGGCGTATGCGCAAGTTGGCGAGCGGCTGCGCGAGATGATCTTTGGCGCTTCGCTGTATACCTTCCAGAAATCATTTGCCGAAGAAGTGGGCTCAGTCTATCCAAAAGTACTGGTCGACCACATTCAAAAGACGCTTGGCCGTGACTTACGGCCAGAGCATATCGCCGACTTCTGGAATACTCATTTGGAAGATTTTGCACGCCACCTGGAGGGCAACCTTGGCGACGATGCCAGTCTCGACCGTGCTACGCAACTTATGTCCCGGCTGCTAGCCGAACAGATGAGCGACAATGACATCGTCGACTTATACATCCCCGAGACTTTACAGGGCAAACTAAACTATGTCGGCGCTTGGCTGTCACACGGCGAAGTGCGTGTGCACGGCCAGCTCGACAATTATGCCGGCTACCAGATGAACGGCCTGGGACAGCTACGCATTGAGGGGTCTGTGCAGCACTTTGCCGGCCAAGCTATGAGCGGCAATGCGCGCCTGGAAATTAGCGGTGACGCTGGCGCTTTCCTGGGATCGGGGACGCGGGGCAGCGCCTCGATACTCGTACGCGGCAACGTCGGCCATTACTGCGGGCACCGTTTGCAATCGCCACAGGCACTGATTGAAGTGCTCGGTGACACCGGTAATTACCTTGGTTTTGAAGCACGCAGCGGTGATATCATAGTGGGCGGCAAGCTCGGCAGCGTCCGCACGCCACGCCACTTTAAGGGTCGGATTGGGCCGAAGACGGCAGACAACTAACGAGCGCTGGCGGCGCGGTCGGACAGGTAGAAATCGTACGATAGCCGGTCATACTCAGGCAGCGTATAGATGTCCGCGCCGTTAGTATTCCACAGGGCGAACTCGCCCACACCAGCTTCCATAGTGAAGCGGCTACAGGTGGTGCAGTACGGTTCGCCAGCGTCGGTAAAACCGCCGTTTTCGTCGACGCGCATAAAGTATAGTACCGAGCCGCCCAGTTTGTCGGGATGACGTTTGCAGGCGTCAATAACTGCCCGCCACTCGGCGTGCACACAACACGTCAAGTCGTACTTGGGCTTTTTGGTGTAGTCCCAAGTTGCGTCGCAGGTTCGTCGCGTTTCGTCGTTAAGCGGCGGCGCGTTGTAGCCGCTTCCAATCACCAAATTATCCTTCACAATGACCGCGCCACATTTAGCGCGGCGGCAGGTTGCCCGCGACGCAACTTCCGCCGCTTGTTCGAAAAAAGGCCGCGCCTGTGCCAACTCGTGGCCAATGACTCGTTTCATCTGTCTATCATAGCAGAGCGGGCAACGTGCCAAGGCTATTTGGCGGCGCTGCCTTCTATCCCAATAATCTCGTGAGCTTCGTTCATCTGATACGTGCCCTTGGACAAATCAATAAGAGTAAACCGATTGCCGAATGGATCTTGGACGACCGCCATCATGCCGACATCGATGTCTTCCGGCTGCACCACCACGGAGCCGCCCGCTTTGACAAATACCTCTACCGCATGCGCCACAGATTCGACTAACATATCAGTCTCCGGGTCCAGCTTGGTACTGAGCACTAAGTCGGCATCGCCCAGCCGGACCGCCGCCATGTCTTGTTTCTTCCACCGGGTAATCTGGCCGAGCTGCATACGATAAAACTCCAGTCCTTCCTCGATGCTTGGCACTTTCACAAGCACAGCGTCGAGCTTTTTCAGCACCGGCACGTCGTCCTGGCGAGCGTCGACGCAAATCAGCTCGCCGGCCCGAATATCGCGAAGTGCTACATCAGCTTGCCGTGCGTGGTCATTCACCACGTTCGGATTCTCGGAATGGCTGACGTAGCGCGCCGGTTCAGGATAGAGCACTATTTGCCCGTTCACGGTATGGGTAAAATACTGCTCGCTGGCCGGTAGTGCTTTATATTCGGCGTACGTCAGCGGCTGCAGCTGGAACGCGATCACCACCTCGCCCTTCTTAAAATCCCTGGCGGCATAGACCGCTTTGCCTGCTATTTCGCCTTCGCCAAGGCGTACGTTATCATTAGCCATGCCACAACTATAGCAAGCCGCAGGCACCACAAGAACTAGGAACTTCGAGCTACTATTCTATTTCTTGTTAAACAGCGCGGTAAGTTTTGACGTTTTCTCACCAACGAGGTTTCTGAGATCGTTCAGCGTGGATTCAATAACAAGCTCTTTCACCTGCCTGAAGAGATCGGTTTCGTTGATAGCCGTAAAATCGGTGGTGTCGATCTCGTAGACTTGGCCGTGGAGCGGTAACGGCTCCACCTTGCCCGCCTGGCGTATACTGGCCTTAAAATCTTCAAGTGCAGCCGTATCGTTATGGCCGGGATGCCGGTCGCTTGCGCCAATGCGGTCAATAAAACGCTGGATGAGTACCTGGGGTTCGGCATAGCACAAAACCTGGATGCACATGAAACTGTACTTCGCTTGTAGTTCTGTATACCTGGCTTTCCGGAAATCGTTATCGTATGGTGTTTCAATAATGAGTGAGTGTTGCGCGCGCAGTTCTTGTTCAACGAAATAGTCCAGTAAGTCGTAAGTGGGGATGTTGAGCTTTTCGCCCCATGCCCGGTCGCCGTGTCCTACTCCATCAAACAAGATCTCCTTGATAATATCCTTGCTAATGAGCGGCAGATTAACATGCTGCGCAAGCTTATGACTGAGCACGGTCTTACCGGTTGCAGGGAGTCCAGAAACTATAATCAGTGTGCAGGTGCGCATAGTAATTACTATAACAAAGAGACGTTAGCTTTAACGTCTCTTTCGTGTTCTATTCGTGGTACGCCCGAAGGGATTCGAACCCCCGACCTTTGGTACCGGAAACCAACGCTCTATCCAGCTGAGCTACGGGCGCGTACTTACACCGGTGCGGTGCATGCGTATTATACTATGTCTCTTGACCGACAGCGAGGCTAGAGCGTACCGACCAAGTAGTGCGGCCATGAGAGCACGCCCCTAAGCAGCTGGCTGCAGTAATTTAGTCCTGGACTGCAAACACCAAAATGCGCTGCTGAAAGCCGGTAGCAGTACTATTGAGCTTGCCCGTACAGGTAATGAGGTTGAGACCATTCTTGCCGGCGGTAACGGGGGTGAGGGCGGCAGCCATGTCAACGGCATCAGCGTCGTAGACTTTGCTGGTAACGACTGAATAGCTGAACCGCTGGCCATCGCCGCGCACCACGACAATCTTGTCGCCGGGCTTGAGCGTCTTCAGGCCATAGAACACGCCGTTCTGCGTGGGCCCGGATACATGACCGTCTATAAGCATGGCGCCGGCCTGGCCGGGCTTACTGCTGCCGGTGTACCAGCCGCTGTCAAATATATTCGGCGGTGTAGCTAGGTCGCCGTTCTTAAGTGCGTCAAGCCGCAAAATGCGTGCATCTACATTGAGCGCCGGGATCTGTAGCTCTTTTGGCAAGTCCGGTGCCACACTGTAGCTAGAGACGCTCTGGCCAGCCGCCGGCTTAACCTCGCTGGGGATACTTGCCGGGCTGTTGGTGCCGGTACTGGCCTGCCGTACTATTTGCGTCACCTGCGCCGCCACCTTATGATTGGTGCGCAGCCCGCTTATGCCAACATACACGCCTAACATACAGAGTGCTAGTGCCGTGACCGGCAATACTCTGCCCCGCAGGCTGATATGGCGCTGATGGCGTGGCCGGCGAGCAGCGACCGCATCGCGGCGCAGCACCGTGCTATGCATAGTGCGGTTGCCTGGTGTCTTGGGGCTAGGCCGTGCCACCAACGTGTTTTTGTGTGTTGGCGGTGCCGGCTTGCCAGTAATCTTGGGTGCTGACTTTGTACGGCGTACGTCGCCCGCCATACGCGGCACTACGGCACCAACAGCGCGGCGCTCATACAGTGAGCGCCGCGCTGGGGCCGAGGTCCGGAGTCGTCCGGCTAGTGCCGGGTTGTCTAAGGTCATGTTTGTTTTATGGGTAGATTTAGGTTCGCTTAGCGGCGAGAGCTAGCTCGTTTCTGCTGGCGTGCGATCAAGGCCAGACCACCAGCGGTGGTTACAACCACTGCTGAGCTCATGAGCGGGTTGCTCTTGATAAGGCTAAAACCAGTGTCCGGCGTGCCGACGCTCTTAACAGTCAGTACTACGTCGTTGCCGTCGCCGCCAACGTAGGAGACAGCAAACACGTTGCCGCCGACATTAAAGGTCGCGCCCTCGGCCAGGTTCGCAAACGTGCCGCTAACCGCGCCGGTTCCCTGGAAGTCAATGATCGTGAAAGTTTGGCCCTTGGTAGGCTTGAAGTTGTTATATAGGCTGACGGCCAGCGTTGCGCCAGTTACGTCTACCGAGTTACCGGTTACCTTCAGCTGGTCGTATTCGGTGCAGGCCGTGGTCCCGCCGAGTTCCGCCTGGTACGTACCATTTAGCGTCAGTGTGGACATGGTCAAACAACCGGGGCTCATACCAGGGGCAATCGTACCGGCGCTGGTAACGTCAACATTGCCTACGGTGCCCGTACCCTTCAGTGTGCCACCGACCGTTGCGTCGCCGTACGTGCCGGTCACAACTCCGGTGTTCTTACTACTAATGTACAACGTTTGACTGGGGTTGTTCCCGGAGTAGGTCGTTGTCGTGCCAGCGCCCGCACCGTATGTGCCGTTTGGTGTGGTTGTGGTGTTAGTTGCGCCGTTGATAACCAGAGCGCCGGGCGCGCTACTGTCCAAGGTGAAAGTGTGAGCGCCGCTCAGGTTGCCGGTCAGCGTTACCGATCCGGCGGTATAGAAGTCTATGTCGGCACCCAGGACGATGTTGCCGCTGAGTGTCAGCGTGCTGTCCGAGCAGGCGCTAAAACCGCATCCCGCGTCAACCTGGAAGGCCCAAATGCCACCGACGATTCCTACGTTCAGGGTGAACGGTTCGGCAATGGTGCCCGCTTTATCGATGGTCGCCACGGTGTAGTCAATGCGGCCAGGATTATTTAGCGTGGTCCCCGCGCTTGATGCCCCAAGGCCAGTAAGCGAATTTACATCAGTGCGAATGCTAGTCGTAACCGTACCGGTAAACGTATTATTGCCGTTTAAGTTAATGCCGTTGGTCGTCGTACCGGTAAACGTTAGATTCCCGCTGCCGCTCAGCACGCCGCTCAGCGTCAGGGTGCTGTCGTTATTAACAGTTAGCGACTGGCCGGCCGTGAAAGCTATAGCTAGGCTCAGCGTATCGGTATTAAAGAATCCGCCAGCGGCATTGCTAGTAATGCCAGCGACTAGCGCGATTGAGTTGCCGCTAATCGTGTAACCGTTGGAGTTGGTCGGCGTACCGTTAAAAGTAATGCTGTTAAAGGATGTGGCAGCCGTCATGTCGTTCACCACCGTTTTGTTGGTAACCGACTCGGGGAAGATAAGATCGTCGCCGGCTGAGGGCGCCACGCCGCCCCAGTTACCAGCGGTCGACACCTTGGTGTCCGATCCGCCACCCGTCCAGGTGCGGGTCGCCGCAAACACATGGGTTGCTCCAAACATTGCCGACGACGCCACGCTAATAGTAAACGCCGTCAAGAATACCTTGAGATGCCGAAATTTTTTCATATTGTTTTTGTTTTTGCTCCTTACCATAACTGTACTAAATAGCCCCAATAATGCAAGAGGCTTACGGCGAACTTGAGATTTTATCCACAGAAAGCTACATGCCGGGTGGCAGCTGGCGCGGCTCAGAAGCTTTGATGGTCTGCTGCAAGGTATGCAGTAATGCGGTTGCTTGCTCGCGGCTCATGCCGATGCGCGCGGTCGTCAGGGCCTGCGGCGTGCCGGCACCTTGTGTAAAGTTGATCACCACGCCTTGAGCGTTAGCAGTTACCTGCGCGCCGTCGCTGTAAATAACGCGCGGGTCAACCGCCATAATCATGATCATCGTACGGGTGGAATTGCCGGAATCAGACTCTTCGTCTGCCGCGCTGTCACCAAAGTTCTCATAACCAGCCAGTTGCCACAGGCTGTCAGCGTCTTCTTCTTGGATGCCAAAATGATTGATGAGCAGTAATAAAATGTCGCGGCTTGGCCGCTGTTTGCCCAACTCAAACTGCTCCAGTGCTTGTTCGTCGATTTCGACAGCACCGGAAACTTCGCCAATGCTTTCGTGCAGCTTTTGGCGGATAGTCCTCAGTTTCTCGCCCAGGACTTTAAATGGCAACTTGGTGGGGTCTTCGCTCATAGCCCCTATTTTACCGCCGATATGGTAGGGGTGCAACCTACGCGTATAATGCAGTTATGGACTTTCGACCCAATGAACCACTTCGTAGCCATTCCACCATGCGTCTTGGTGGCACGGCCAGCTTCGCCGTGGAGGTAACTAACCTGCCAGAAATCCGCAAGGCTGTCGCCTGGGCCGAAGCGCATGCCTTGCCAATTATGATGATTGGTGATGGCAGCAACATCGTCTGGCGCGACGAAGGCTTCAAGGGCCTCCTGATTATTAACCAGCTCAAACGCTTTGAGGAGCGACAGGATGGCGATGATTACTATGTCACCATCGGCGCCGGCGAAAACTGGGACAGCGTGGTGGCGCGCGTGAGCGCCAAAGGCATGACTGGCGTCGAGGCCCTCAGCCTCATCCCCGGCACGGCTGGTGCCGCACCAGTCCAGAATGTGGGCGCGTACTACCAAGATATCTCCAGAGTGTTGGTCGAAGTTGAAGCTTACGACACCCAGACGAAACAAGTAGTCATTATTCCAAAAGAGGACTGCCAGTTTGTTTACCGTTCCAGTCGCTTCAAAACCACTGACCGTGGCCGCTTTCTGATCACAGCCATCACCCTTCACCTGCTCCACAAAAACCCTGAGCCGCCGTTTTACGCCTCACTGCAAGCCTATTTGAGTGAGCACGACATCACCACCTACACACCCAAGACCATCCGCGCCGCCATTATCGCCATCCGAAAAAGCAAGCTGCCGGATCCGAGCGTAGTTGCCAACAACGGTTCGTTCTTTACCAACCCATTTATCACCGGCAAACAGCTGGCCGAACTTCTGGACAAATATGAGGGGCTGATTTACTGGGCTACCGACGACGGCCGTATCAAAATCCCAGCCGCCTGGCTGATTGAAAAAGCCGGCTTTAAAAATTATCACGACCCAGAAACTGGCATGGCCACCTGGCCTGCCCAGCCACTCGTGCTAGTAAACGAGCATGCTACCTCGGCCGCACAGGTCATGGCTTTTAAACAAAAAGTTGTTGATGCGGTCGAAGAAAAATTCGGGATTGTGCTCGAGCAAGAACCAGAGCTTTTGCCATAGAGATTAGCTCGGCAACGGGTAGTCTTTGGTGAAGGCTTTGACTGCTGCGTGGATTTTGGCTAGCTTCGCTTCGTTGCCCGTGGCCTGGATCGCGTCGTCGATCCAGGCGGCCACCTGGCGCATTTCGGCTTCTTTGAGCCCACGCGTGGTCAGCGCCGGCGTGCCCATGCGGATGCCGCTGGGGCTAAACGGCGGCCGTGGGTCAAACGGCACGGTGTTTTTGTTCACTGTAATACCTGCCAGGCCCAGGGCTTTTTCGGCCTCGGCGCCAGGCACGTCTTTGTTGGTCAGATCAACGAGCAGCAAGTGGTTATCGGTGCCGCCGGTGACCAGATCATAACCGCGGTTCATAAGCTCCTCGGCCAGTACTTTGGCGTTTTTTACAATCTGTTTGGCGTATTGTTTGAAAGCTGGCTGGGCTGCTTCGTGCAGGGCCACCGCAATCGCGGCAGTTTGGTGGTTGTGTGGCCCCCCCTGCAGGCCAGGGATGATCGCGCGGTCGATCAGCGTCGGCAGATTCTCACGGTTCCGCTCCACGGCCTTCAGCGGGTTCGACGGATTGCCGTTGCACAAAATCATGGCGCCGCGTGGGCCGCGCAGCGTTTTGTGCGTCGTGGTGGTGATAACATCAGCAAAGCCGACCGGCGACGGATGCGCGCCGCCAACTACCAAGCCGGCGATGTGCGAAATGTCCGCCACCAAATAGGCATTACAGAGATCAGCAATCTCGCGCAGCCGCTGCCAATCAAAAATACGCGGATAAGCCGTGGCGCCCACCACGATCAGTTTCGGTTTGTGCTCCTTGACCAGCGCGGCCATGGCGTCGTAGTCCAGGCGGCCGTCGCGGCCGGTGTTGTACTGGACGCTGTTAAACCACTTGCCAGAGAAATTTACTTTAAGCCCGTGGGTCATGTGTCCGCCAAAGTACAGGGCGAGGCCCATGGTAGTGTCGCCCGGATCGGCCAGCGCAAAATAAACCGCCATGTTGGCTGGGCTGCCAGAGTATGGCTGGACGTTGGCGTGGTCCACCCCAAACAACTTTTTGGCTCGGTCGCGGGCCAGATTCTCTACTTTGTCGACGATTTCACAACCGCCGTAGTACCGTTTGCCCGGATAGCCTTCGGAGTATTTATCGGTTAGGCGTGAACCAAGCGCTTTGAGCACCTCACCCGAGGTATGATTCTCCGACGGAATCATTTCCAGCCCTTCGGTTTGGCGCCGCGTTTCAGCGGCAATTAATGCCTCGATCTCTGTATCAATCATCGTATTCCCTCTTAGGTTAACTTAACTCGTTGGCGATGATTGTTATTCCATGAATCCATTGTAACAAAGTGCTACACTAGGACTAAGGTTTTCTCTCTTATAGGGCTTGGTTGGGCGAGTAGCGCGCTATACAGGATATATCATTTGTGCTATATTTTGTGACGTATGAATACTTCAAGCGAAAAGATCGGCCATTTAATAGCTCATGTTCGACAAGAGCGCGGCCTCACTCAAGCAGCCTTTGCCAAACTCTTAAACACCAGTCAATCAGCGGTTAACCGCATCGAGCATGGCAAGCAAAATCTAAGCATTGATACGCTCGGCCGGATCAGCGACGTACTTAACAAACAGCTCATTACCTTGGGCGGCAAAGAGGTTAACCTACGCATCGAGGGCGGCTACGAGCTGCACGGAGAGATCGCACTCAAAACCAGCAAAAACGCCGCCGTGGCGCTGCTGTGCGCGAGCCTGCTCAATTACGGCGTGACGCGCTTCACCTCCTTCCCCAAAATCGAGGAAGTGTATCGTATTATCGAGGTTCTGGAGAGCATCGGCGTCAAAATAAAGTGGATCGGCAGCGATATCGAAATCCGCCGCCCCAAACAGCTCAAGCTAGAGAATATCGACGCCGAGGCCTCGCGCAAAACCCGCTCCGTCCTGATGATGATGGGGCCGCTGCTCCACGACGCCAAGGAATTTAGGATTCCGTATTCTGGTGGCTGCAAGCTCGGCGAACGCACCGTCGAGCCGCATCTCTTTGCCCTACAGGAGTTTGGCGTGGACATCGCCGCCCACAAAGGCTTCTACGAAGTCACTGTCGACAAAAAGCCGGCTGAGCGGATCGTCCTGTACGAGCAGGGCAACACCGTCACCAACAACGCCCTACTGGCTGCCGCTCGCTTTGAGGAGCCGACTATCATTCAATCGGCCAGCGCCGATTACATGGTGCAGGACTTATGCATCTTCTTGAAAAAGCTCGGCGTGCGCATTGACAACATCGGCAGCGGCACGCTGACGGTACATGGCGTAAAGGAAATCAAGAAAAACATTACCTATGCGCTTACCGAGGATCCCATCGAAGCCATGTTCTTTATGAGCGTGGCCGTAACTACCAACTCCGAAATTACCGTTCGGCGCGTGCCCATCGATTGGGTGGCGCTCGAGGTGCTCAAACTAGAAAAAATGGGCGTGGAACTAACCAAGTCGGCCCGCTATAAAGCTGCCAACGGTGTCTTCGACCTCATCGACATAACCGTACACAAACATGAACAGCTACTGGCGCTGCCAGACAAAATCCACCCCAACTTGTGGCCGGGGCTGAACGCCGACAATTTACCGTACTTTGTGCCGATCGCCGGCGTCCTGGCCGGTCGCACCCTGATCCACGACTGGATGTACGAGAACCGTGCCATCTACTACACCGAAATGACCAAAGTCGGCATGCAAGTCGAGCTAGCCGATCCGCACCGTCTATTCGTGGTTGGCCCCACCAAATTCGTGAAGGCCGACGTAGTCTGCCCGCCAGCCCTGCGCCCTGCCAGCTTACTGCTGATTGGCATGTTGGCCGCCGAGGGTATCTCAACCCTGCGCAATATCTATACCATCAACCGCGGCTACGAAGACATCGCCGAGCGCCTCAATTCACTCGGCGCCCACATCCAAGTTTTCCACGAGATGTAAAATACAAGGCTATCGTACGATTACCACTCTGGAGCACCAGGGAAGGGTGTATGGCCTATCATTTGCATTACGCTACTAGGATCGTTAGCCAGTTGGCCGATACGATCAGCAATAGTCCGAATGTCAGCCTGGCGCGACTCCACATTGCCCCTACCGGACAGCGCCAGAAAAACGGTTGCTTCGTCGGTGCTCACTACTTCCTGGACATCTACGTCTTCGCTACTTCCTCGGCCTAAAACGGCGCTCCGAAATTCTGCTCCGGAACGAATAGGCGGTTTGACTATAATTCCGCCTAGGGTCTTAGTAAGGCGACCAGCAAAGTCACTCCCCTTTTGCTCGATAAACTCAGTAACTGTTACCGCGTGTTCACTCATGCATGCTCCTTAACCTATCTGATTGCAACTATACCATAAGAATGCGCATCTACAAGGAGCTATTGTCCAGCGTTTCGACATTAAAAAAGACCTTTCCAAGCCGGAAAAGTCATACCTGGTGCGGGCAGGGGGAGTCAAACCCCCGTAGCCAGTTTGGAAAACTGGAGTAATGATCGTTATACCATGCCCGCGTGGATGGCTCCATTATACCGCTGTACGCCGCCGTTGTCATCTGCCGTCCCTATGCCACGTCTCTGTTATAATACAGATTGCACGCCCCGGTAGCTCAGCTGGATAGAGCAAGAGACTTCTAAGCTTTAGGTCAGAGGTTCGAATCCTCTCCGGGGCGCCAGTTCCATGCAAGACGCTTCGCTGTGCCCCGACAAAACATCCCGCTGGGATGTTTTGGGTTCGAATCCTCTCCGGGGCGCCAAAGAAATAGGCCGATCACTGTATCGGCTTTTTTGTTTGGTTGTTAGAGAATAGACGGGTGAAGATCGGATACAGTTACGGGATTGCTTAGAGCTTATAATAGTTGTATGATATCCCTCTATGACTGCTCCTGAGGATCGTTCCCTACTGGAGAGCCCTGGCATGGTAACGGTGCCCAGGGCACTTTTAGAGTACCTGATGGCCAGGGCTGAGGCGTTAGAAAACGAAGGCCGAGCTTTGCGCACCCTGCTTTCCGAGCTCGCTTTAGGGCAAACTGTTGCTACTGGGTCGGCTGAAATGCTGGCCACCCTAGAAGCGCCCTCAGAACCTGAGACCCTCACCGAAAAGGATGAAAGCGCGGACGCACTGGAGTCGCCATTGGCTGGGCCTTTGCAACTATACGGTGACACCCTGTTTGGCGTTCGCAAAACTCCAGACGCTGAAATCGAGGAGATTCATGACCAAGCAAGCCTCGTCGCATCTATTACCGAAGTTATCGCCAAACACCGAGTTATCTTTGAGATGGCCATGCACGAAAGGGCCACCGAAACTACCAAAAAGCCCATCCCGGCTCCCCCGGAAGATAACGCGCAGTACCGCACATTCATAGATAAATATGCAAGAAGCGCAACGTGGGTTGAGGTCGGCAGCAATGGCACACCGATAAATTATGAGATGAGGTACTTGCCGCGGCATGTTAAAGATGAGGCTAGTAGGCCGCAGCTGATTAGCTTCAGCGTAAAGACGGCTCACGACATACCCGATCCTGCAACCGGCGGGAGGATCCAGCAAGATCGCAAAACCGTAACGTTTATCTTCAGGAATAACCGACTGCGTCAGCTACGACTATTAAATGAGTCGGAAGATTTCTCGAAGTCATACGGTGGAACTATAGGAATAGTAACCGGCCAAGAAGATATCATTGTATTGAATGGTAGCGTCGAGGTCTGGCGACGCGCCGGCAAGCGAGAACCTGATTATATGAGTTTTTCTAGAGACCTCCATTTTTCAGGTACCGCCAAGCACTGCATTCCCTATAAGTATGACAGCGCTAAGCGTCAGCTGGTGCGCGGTGCGGGTAGCGGCCCGACCGACGTTATGACGTCCCAACAATGTATTGATCTGGCGGCCGCCATAGTCGGTGAAGCGCCGCCCGTACCCGACTACTTGTAGCCGGCGTGGCAGGCGGGCATAAACAGGCTCTGGCTACAAGCCCGCCACAAATCCAATATTATTCGGCCCTTCAAAAGCAAAGCTGACTCGCTCGTAGGGCACTTCGTGCTGTGTGAAGTAGCTTTCGATCTCCTGCAACAGCGCATCCCGGCCGAGCTTGCGGCTTCGGTCCCAAAAATTGCAGCAAGGTATCACGAGGATTGGCCTTAGGACGCTGGACTCCACCACCGGCCGCAATGCGTCGTCTGGATGCAGGCCAACAATCAGGTCGTAGTAGTCGGCCATGGTGGCCTGGTACTCCTCGGCCCGGCTGGCTACGCCAGTCAGCGTGTAGCCACGCGGGTCAATTACCTCGGCCTGGTAGCCTCGCTTGTTCAAGTAGCGGCTGAGCATACCTTGCCCGCCGGCGACGTCGGCGATATAGCGAGCCTCCCGGCCAAAGTGGCCGCTGACATAGTCGGCTATTGCCTCAAACCGAGCGGGGTCGCCGTGGAATTTGTGGCCTCTTATGCTGCCGCTTTTGGTACTCATAACTCTATTTTACAAATAAATCCTTAGATTATATAGCTTAAGCCCTCCAGATAGGTGAGTGCTATACTAGAAGTATGGTTGCCAGCATTATCTTTAGCCTGTTTGGACTGGGCACGGCGCTGAGCCTGCTGGTCTGTTTGATCTTGCTCGTTGTTCTGACATTTGAAGTCGCCATGTTCATCCATGCCGTGGGCAACCAAGCCATCAGCGACCAGACCAGAATGCTGTGGCTCATTGGCATGCTGTTTATTCATCCGATCGTGGCTATTGTCTATTACTTTACCGACTACAACAAGTAAATAGCGCGCCAGAAATATCATACGATTTGCGCTCAAGCTTGTTGTCAGCACGCCTTTATTATGCTATAATATAGCTATTCAGGCTTCCGTCTGGATGATCCTTAGTGAGAGGTTGGACAAGATGCCTACATCGAATGGCAGCCACTTCGGCGCGTTCGACGGGACCGGCCCGATGTTCGAGCTCGTTCGCGCAATCGCGGCGATCGAACAGGACGCAGGTCTCAACCGGCTGGTGCTGCTGAAAGGGGCGGCGAACGGCTATTACTTGTACCGATTTGGTACGCGTATGCCGCTCGTGTCGTTCGGACTGAGTAACGGGCAGATCGCCAACGCGATCATCCGCTACGCTGAGCCGTTCGACCCCAAGAGCAAGCGCCGTCTGGACCCCGAGACACAGCAACCGTCCCGCTTCCGGCTTTCGGGCTGGGAAGCCATGGGCCAGTTGCTCAAATCCGCCGCCCGGCGCTCGACGGCCTGGAAGAACATCCAGACCATTGAGACCACGGTGGAACCGGGATCTTCGGACGACGATTACTCGTACGAGCCGAACCCGTGGCAATGGGTGACCTACGAAATCTGGGCCACCGCGCGCCACGACCACACCGTCCGGCGAGAAGCAACGCTGTACCACCCGGCCGGTGAAGCAACCGTGTCACACAACCAGCAGTTGCTGCTGGCCCGTGTAACCATGGTTCGCAGTAGCGACTGCGGGATGCTGTACGAGTTTATTCGCCAAGTTGAGCTCTTTCCGGAGCTTCCCAACTGGCGAGAACTGCCCTCCTCGAAGCCCACGGACGCTAAGTCCCCGAGCTCCGGCCCCGTCTATTTTGACGCGAGTAATGAAGGGCAAGTTATCCCGCCGCACAGCGAGGTACCCCTCGTGTTCACCAATCCGCTGTAACCTCGTTCCAAGCTAAAGATTGTGGCCGCAAAGGCTGTGTAACGTATAGGTCAACCTCTGGCTGCCAGTACTTGCACGTGCATATTTCCACCCACTAAACGGGCGTTGTTGTCCCTAGGACAACACTTATAACGCCCGTTACTTCATATCTACGCCTAGTAGCCCACTTTACAGTTTTGTTACAATAAAGGTAGTGTTTATACAAAACAAAAAACTACCGAGCAGAAATAAAGTCTTCCGCTGGTTAAGCGCCTTATACGCCTTTTGCGCGGTAGCGCTGATTCCATGGATCCTACACCTGAGCACCGTCCTCCCGAGACGCGCCGTGTCACCACATTGGCATGCCGCCTGGGTTGGGCTGGATGTAATGCTGATTGTGATGCTAGCCCTGAGCGCGCTACTGCTGCTCAAACGCTCGGCGTGGGTGATTATGACGACTTCGATTGTCGGCGGCATGATCCTTATCGACACTTGGTTCGACCTGCTCACGTCCAGCCAAGGACACGAGTTTGACCAAGCCCTGCTCACCGGCATCTGCATCGAGGCTCCCCTGATCGTGCTGTCGTTTTGGATTGCTGCTCGCTGTACTCGCGAGCTAAACGCCATCCCGCGCGTGCGCGCCCACATCCGCCGCAAGCTCCGGCCGCGGCCGAGAAAGGGTTAGTTCGGTGGCCGGTTGCCAAAACTGGATAAGCACGCTATAATCTCCTCTGTTATTTACGGCGGGCGTAGCTCAGTTGGTTAGAGCGCTGGATTGTGGCTCCGGAGGCCGTGGGTTCAAGTCCCATCGCTCGCCCCAGAGAAAATAGATCAGGTTTGGCCTGGTCTGTTTTCTTTTTATGTGGCATAATAGCCGTCATGTCGCTTCACGAACAAATTGCTTCTGATGAGTATTGGGACGCACCGCCAGCTATCCACCCAGTGTACGTTTCCTTTGGTGCACAAGTCTTTGACGAGCTGGCCGGCGACGGCGTGCCGCGGCGCATCGATGAGGCTTACCGGAATATCCTGGCGCACAGCAGTGTGCACATAAAACAGATTGGCCGTGGTGAACTTTTGGCCCTAGACGCCCCAGGCGGCCTGTTAAAAGTGGTGGAAGATATGCGCACCTTCCCCAAAAAGCCGAGCCGTCGCCGCACTTTTGTAGAGCCGGAGATTTTTGACGAACAAGCCCAAGATATGGTCGACGCCTTGCTGTACGCCGGCCCGCAAGCCGGCACCAAGCTGGAAGGCCCGGACGGGTTGCTGATCAATATTGCCCGCCGGGTGGTGTATCTGCGCAATTCTCCCAGCGGGCGGCAGCTGGTTGGCAAGAACAGCAGCCTGCTGGGCCGGGGCGGTGGTCGCTACGACAAAGTTTATATACCGCACCACCCAGTTGGCCACATCCACACCCGCGAAACGCGCCGCGACCGCATACAAACCCGGGTTGTGTCCGCCGAAGTCATTTTGCCGAGCGGCGCCCGTCGGCCATCCAAAGCCGTGCTCGACCTGGGCTGGATTGGCCTGTCGCCAAGAGACCGCTTGGCGCTCCCTGGCGCCATCTAAATAACTGCTCCCGCGCAAAAAAGTCCGGCAGCATGGCTACCGGACTTTGACTATAGCTATTGGTGGTAGGTGGGACGTAGCGCGGATGGATGGTGGGTTCTCTCTGGGAGAGAGTCGGGGTTTACCACCCATCCTGCGCTACGTACCCGTCGGTTGGTCAGTTGCCGGCGCTCGCCGCCAAGGGGGGCTTGTTCAGCCCTTCGTTCTCGGCGATGTTGGCCAGCTCGGCTTCGCGCGCCGCGAGCTGCTTCTTCAGCTCGCGCTGACTCAGCTCGCGGCGCATGCCGTGCCGGAAGATGCGGCCGAAGAACATGCCGACAGCGACGATGCCGCCAAACACCGGCAGCACGACTGGCCACAGAACACTCTTTACGAAAACTCCGAAGGAGTGGCTGATCAGCCAGCCGGTGCACCGGTGCTCCCAGTACTGCTGAGGATCGTTGTTGTAGATCCTCTGGTCTTCGTACCCAAGAGCGTTCCAGTCCTTGGTGACAATATGCTGTCGACCATCCTCGAGGAAAGCGATGTAGCGGCGACCCGTACGGTGCGTCTGATACACCAGGCTGCCAGCCACTCCCGCCAGGTAAACCCACAAGATGAGCATGCCCATCGAATTACCTCCGTCGTTGCGAATCCTGTATTCGTACTAACCCCGACTATAACTAGGCTCTAGTTATATGAGCATACGGTACCATAAAAATCTCTGTGCGTCCACTATCACCCCTGTCTTGCATTTAAAAGACCGACAGCTAGTGCTCTCGGTCTTTTGTATAAAGTCTTGGTAGGTGGGGCGTAGCGGGCGGCGATGTGAATTTCTCTTGGCAGAGAAGCTCGGCATCGCCACCACGCTACGACTCCCGTCGGATGGTGACGCTCAGCTTTGAGCGTCCTGGACTTCGGCAGGCACGCGAGCGTCCCGGGGGACGTCCTGGAGCAGGCCGGTCATGTTGGTGGGGTCGAGGTCGGCGATGATCGCCAGCCGCTCTTCGGTCGAGGCAGCCGCCTCGATCCGCAGGCGCAGCGCCTCACGCTCGGCTTTCTGCTGGCGGCGGCTGAGCTCGCGCTTCTCCCCCTTGCGGAAGAGTGCTCGGCAGCCGCGCCAGATCAGCCAGCCCGGCACCATGAAGTACCAGTTGAGACTGGCCCAGAAGAGCATCCAAGTGTCCGAACGGACCGCCTTGTTGCGCATCTTCCGCTGCCACTCATCCGCTCCAGGTTCGAGCGCGTGTTTTCCTCCCAGGCGGTACAGCCCGACGAGGAAGTACAACAGCGCGCCCCCGTACTGGATAATGTCCAACCACATAGCAGCTCCTTCGTCTGCTCGATGGAAGTTCCGACATAGCTTGTTAGCTACAAAGATAGACTATATCATAATATACGAAAAATACCAGACTTCTCGGCCTGGTATTTTGGCGCTACGAAACTGTGTAAGGGTGGAGCGTAGCGTGGGTGGCGAGTGAGTTTTCTCTGTTGCAGAGAAGCTCGGCATCGCCACCACGCTACGGCTCCCGTCGGGTTCAGGCAGAGTCAGTCCACCGGGCCAGGCGTGCTGGGCGGCGGCTCCAGGTTCTCGGAGGGGCCGGACAGGCGCACCTGGTCGGGTGCCGGGGTGCCGCGGAGAAGCTCCTGCATGATCTGCTCGAGATCCACTCCGGCGGCGGCCTCCAGCTCCTTGACCTTGGCGGCCAGCTCCTTGGCCTCGGCGGCCTTCTTGCGGCGCGCTTTTTCTTTGTTCCACCCTCGTCCGTAGGCGGCTCTGCTGGCACGCAGGAACAAGATCAGCGGCAGCATGAAGGGCCAGAGCACGCTGATCCAGATGAGGCCGCGGATGTCCTTGGCGTGCTCACGGTCACGTGCCGCCAGGGTCATCTGTGGGTGTTCAGCCGCATGCGCGGCGTGCATAGCCCCCAGGACACGGAGCCCGATCAGGAAAGTGGCCAAAGCCCCTCCCCCGTAAATTACCCATTCCATGAGACAGCTCCTCACTGCTCGTGGGATTTCCGACTATAGCTAGTTTTAGCTACGACAGCAATTATATCATCAAACACAAAAAATACCAGAACCTTACAGCTCTGGCGGTACTTGTTATTTTAGCTTGTGGTAGGTGGGGCGTAGCGTGGGTGGCGGTCGAGTGGTCTCTTGTAAAGAGTACTCGAGGATCGCCACCACACGCTACGACGCCCGTCGGATGGCCGAGTAAGATCACTCGGCGGCGGCGGGTTGGGGCAGCGGCACGCGGTCGCGGTGCTGGAGGAGCTCCAGCAGACCCTCCGCGTCGAGACCTTCTTCCGTGATGATCCGCTGGATCATCGCGGCTTCGGCCTCTTCGTCGGCGCGACGCTTTGCCTCCAAGGCAGCCTGCTCGGTTTCCCGAGCGATCTTGCCTTCCGTGATTTGCACGCCGCGTTCGAACACGCGGTCGCGCACGTGCGCGTGCAGGAAAGACTGGACAGCCTTGACGACCTTCTCCACCACCCAGATAGCCCCGACGAGACTGCCGACGACGATCAGTATCGCGATCGCCGGTGCCCAGAAGATGGAGAGGAACCTGAGGAGCTCCACAGTCTCCTTCTTCCACTTCTCGGCCGCTCCCGGTGCCTTCCCCTTCGGGGATGCGCAGAAGCGAGCGTACTTGGCGCCCGCGACACGCATCGCGACGAGGTAGATGCTCGCGCCAGTGGCCGCGTATGCAGCCATAGCAAGCAGCACCAACATGTTCTGACCTCCATCCAACGTAACTTCAGTTACTTATAAATAATACCATAAAAGCTATGATTAGTCCACACCTCAAGACCGTATATAGAAAAGCCGAAAGACGCTTGCCTTTCGGTTCTTTTGTATAAAGTCTTAGGTTGGTGCGGGCGGCGGCGGGGCTTTAGAAGAGGGATTTCTGTGTTAGAAAAGACTCTTCTTAAGCCACCGCCACCGCTCGTCTCGGCAGAGGGTCCGGTCAGGTGTTGATCGTGCCGATCTCGCCCAGGCCTTCGCGCTTGGCAATCTTGGCGAGCTCCTTCTGCAGTTCGGCGTTCCGCCTCTCCAGTTCGCGCCGGCTGTGCTCGCGGCGCATGCCGTGCTGGAAGATCAGGCTGCCCAGCAGGGCTGCCGCGCCAGCCGGCGGGAAGGCGGCGAACGCCAGTACGAGCAGCGAGCGCCAACCGATCCAGAAGGCACGACGGACGAACCAGGCGGTTCGCCAGCTGTCGAGGACGTATCCCGTCCAGCTGTCTTCGTACTCCTCCTCGTGGGCACAGAACTCGACGTACTGTTTGCCCAACTGGTGCAGCCCCGCCGCCGTGATAGCGGCGAAGAGCACCCAGTACCACCAGGTGCCGAACATCAAAGCCTCCTCAGGTTGATGTTTGTGACCTTGCCTGTAACTGGTTAGTTACAACACATACCATATCATATTGTTACCGGTGAGTCCAGTTGCTCATCCTGTCAAAAATCTGAAAAGCCCCAGGTCTTACACTAGTGTGTAATCCCTGGGGCGGGCATCAACTCCTTTCTTGAAAGGTCTTGAGGCGGTGCAGCCGAGCCAGCGCGATACAGGCCAGCAGGCTGCAGGCGATACCGGTCGCAATAAAAGCAAACGGCAGGCCGCGCTTGTCGGCCAGCAGCCCGATAAACGGGCCGGCCACGGCGTACAGCAAGCGTTGGATGACGCTCACCGCACTGTTCAGCGTGGCGCGGTAGCGCGACTCGATGTGCTGGTTGAGCGCCGCCTTGATCGGCGCAGCATGCAGGGCTTGCACGGCATCGTGCCCAAGCACGGACGGTGCGAGCCACAGCAATTTGGTGGCCATCGCCAGATACGTCAACCCTGCCAGCGCAGTGTAGGCCGCCATGTTGCGCTCCAGGTGCTTGGTTTGCTTCACAAAGTGCAGCATCGCCACCTTAACTAGACAGCGGAAGGCCAGGATAGCGCCGAACGCCACAGCGGGGATGCCTAGGTTGACAAAGTAGGGCGTGCTCAGCCAAAAGGACATGTAGGTGCTGGCGCTGAGGATCGAACCAAGGGCCACTAGCCACCGTGCTTCCACGTTGCCAGCCATGCCCTTGATCGCGCCCCAGACGGACTTGCGCGCGTCGAGCATCTCGTGCGCGGCCAACGGAGGTGCCTCCACTAACCGGTAGACAAAAGCCATACCAATGAGCGTTAACAGACCGTCGGCAACGATCGTCGCGTTGATGCTGACAAACTTGACTAGCAGGAACGCGGCCGGTACTCCAAGCGCGGTGGCAGCGTAACCCATAGCGTCGATCCGCTGACTCAGCTTGGTGAACTGATCCGAGCGACCTTCGGCCGCCAGCGAATCAGCCAGTAGCGCAGTATCCACGCCGTTATACAGCCCGTTGCCAATAGCCAGCGCCAATTCGCACAGCGCAAACTGCCAGTAGTGGCTGCTTAGGCCATACAGTACGAGCATCACGCCGGAGATCGGCGCACTCAGCTTTATGGCAAAAGCGCGGCCCCACTTATCAGCAATCAGGCCGCCGGGAATCTCCCAGGCCAGCGCTGCTACCGAATAGATGGTTTGCAGCGCAAAAATCTGCCACAAACTCATCCCATGTTGGATGAAGAACGGGGTAATGTAAGCGCCGCTGACCGACAGCACCCGAAACGGGGCAAAACGGATCAGCCATTTGGCGTTATCCTTGTGACGGTCCATCTCTGTAGCTCCTTTCTAAAAAGTGATGATGTACTGGGCCGGATGCAGGTTGCCCTGCGGCCCCGATACGCCTCCGAAAAACCAGTTGCTAATGTTGCTATGAAACGAAAAACGCCTCCGGTTCGGAGGCGTATCGCGGCTTATAAATGTTTGTTTACATACTAAGACCCGATACGCCTTACGGTGTACTCGCCATTGGTAGTGACGAGTTCGCCGCCAAAGACAGCAGTACCTACGCTGTTACGCGCGGCAATTGCCTGCATCTGGTCTTGGCAGTATCGTTTCATAATGCGCTTAAGTATATCATAATATACTCGTTTGTAAATAGTCCGTTTTATGCTAAAGATTTATTAAGCTAGTTAAAGACTTTCGTCGACATTTTCTGACAACATGTTATGATATATGTATGCAAATAGATCAGCTGGCCAAGCAGCTGCAGGCTATTGGTTTAAGCGACAAACAGGCCAAAGTCTACGTTGCAAGTTTGTTTTTGGGCCCTGCTCCTGCGCAAAAAATTGCCGAGCAGGCGGGCATCAACCGACCGACCACCTACAACATCATTGAACTGTTATCGGCCATGGGGCTGATGACTCGCACCATCGACCGGCGCAAAACATTGTTTGTGGCGGGCGGCGCCGGTGCCTTGGAGCAATTTTTGAAGACCCAGGCCGACACCGTCGAGCAACGCCGCCAGGAGCTCGCCAGACTGGCGCCGACGCTCGCCAGCATCGAACAGCCCAAAACCGGCTCGCCACCAGTGGTGCGCTTTGTGCGCGGCAAAAAAGGCGTGGATTCGATCCGCGATTATGTACTGCGCAAAGCACGTCCCGGCAGCGAGATTCTGTCGATGACCAACTTCAATGAGGTACTGAAAAAATACCCCGACCACATGCGCGCCCATCCGCGAGTACGGCTCGGCAAACATTTGTCTAGCAAACAATTCTACTTCGGTGACACGACGCACGACACCAATCCCGAACAGCTGCGCGAAACGATCCGTTTGCGACAGCCCATAGCTGCGGACGTTACCCTGTACGAAGACCGGGCAATATTCCTGTCCTATGGCAGCGCAACTGATAAAGAATGGACCGGCGTCGTCATTGAAAGCGCCGAGATCGTCAGCACAATTCGACAATTATTTATGCTAGCGTGGCGTACAAAGCGTAAAAAGTCGGAGTAATTTGTCAGTTCTCTTGAACATTTTTCGCAAATACCCTTATACTAAGAGTGGGCTGCAGCCGTCTATCAACCAACGAAAGACGGTCTTTAGGTTACTTTTTACCTAAGCTGTCGGAGAGGATGGACGCTATGGATGGCACATATCGCTAGACGCATCCAGGATGGGACCCGATAGTTAGCCTATCTGGACGGTGGGGCCCTCAGTTACCGAGGGCCCCACATGCTACACTAGAGCCATGCGTAGACTTTGGAACCTCCTAAAGCATTATTATTTGTTCTTTGCAGCGGCCTTGGCTACGCTGGTCGCTTTGCCGCTGGATATTTGGGTATCTCACCCGGCTGCGCACTGGGTTCTAGGAATCGTTGCCTTGCTGGAAGTCATTCCGCTGCTGTGGGGTATGATCGAAGATTTGCGTAGCGGCACATACGGGGTGGACGTGTTGGCGGCTACAGCCATTGTAGCCTCGGTACTACTGCATCAGTACTGGGCGGGTATGGTAATTGTGTTGATGCTAACCGGCGGCGAGGGGCTGGAAGATTACGCCGAGCACCGGGCGGAGCATGAGTTGTCGGCGCTCCTCGAGCGTGCGCCGCAAAAAGCACTGGTGCTCCGCGGCCGCAAGGAAGTGGAGATTAACGCCAGCGACGTGCAGGCCGGCGACAAAGTAATTATCAAGGCCGGCGAACTGGTGCCGGTAGACGCGGTCGTGTTGGAAGGCAGCGCCAGTTTTGATGAGTCGTCACTAACCGGTGAGAGCTTGCCACAGCCCAAAGACAGCGGCGACCAGCTGCTCAGCGGCGCCATTAACCTGGACGGCAGCGTGGTAGCAAAAGCGTTGCATACCGCTGCCGACAGCCAATATCAACAAATCATTAAGCTGGTTCGCGCCGCGCGGCACTCCCAAGCACCGTTCGTGCGCCTAGCTGATCGCTATGCCGTTCCGTTCACCTTGGTGTCATTTGCGATTGCCGGCGGCGTCTGGCTGGTGAGTGGCAGCAGCCTGCGTTTTCTAGAAGTGCTCGTGGTAGCCACGCCCTGCCCGCTGATTCTGGCAGCGCCGATCGCTATTATCTCGGGCATGAGCCGCGCAGCTAAGCACGGTATTATTGTGAAGACTGGCTCCAGCCTGGAGCGCCTGGCCCAGGCCAAAACCTTTGCCTTTGACAAGACTGGCACACTTACGAAGGGCAACCTGCGCGTCGAGCGAATAGCCACCTTCAGCAAAATCAGCCGTAGCGAGTTACTCGGCCTGGCCGCCAGCCTGGAGCAGCACTCGACTCATACGCAAGCGCGGGCAATTGTGAGTAAAGCGCAGGCCGAGCACGCCAAGCTTGTCAAAGTAACCGGCCTACGCGAGATCCCCGGCAAAGGCCTGACTGCGAGCAGTAAGGGCCAGGATGTGGTGCTCGGCCGGCTCACGCTGCTCGAGGAGCAAGCGGTCAGCTTCCCGAAGACCTTTGCGCCCAAAGACTACAATCAGACTGCCGCGTTTGTGGCCATGAACGGTATATTGGTTGGCGTTATCACCTTTGCGGATGAGCTGCGGGACGAAAGTAAAGAGACGTTGCGGCAGCTACGCAGCTTGGGCATCAACAACTTTATGATGATTACTGGCGACAACTCTAAGACCGCCCTAACTGTTGCCAAGCAGCTTGGCATTACCGACGTGGAAGCCGGCGCGCTACCTGGCGACAAAATCCGGGCTATCGAACGGCTCAAGGCTCGCCCGGTGGCCTTTGTGGGCGACGGCGTAAACGACGCGCCCGTACTCACTGCGTCGGAGGTGGGTATTGCGCTCGGCGCCCGCGGCAGCGCAGCAGCCAGCGAATCAGCCGACATAGTCATTCTGAAAGACGACCTGACACGCACGGCGCTCGGCGCGCAGATTGCCCGCCGTAGCTTCAGGATTGCCAAACAAAGCATTTGGGTAGGCATTGGCATGAGCGTTGGCCTGATGGTCATCTTTGCCAGCGGCCGCTTTTTACCGATTTACGGCGCTGCTATCCAAGAACTCGTCGACGTGGTGGTCATCTTTAACGCTCTGCGCGCCCATAGCGGCGGACAGGCGACGGTTACAGCGAACTCGTAAGGACCAGCGCTACAAGCAACGGCACGGCAATGTTGTCTACACCCTCACCGGCAATGTTTTCGGCAATGGTTGCTGCCACCGGCAGTCCTACCAGTGTGGTGCCGTCGTACTTGGCCCCGCTAAAAGCTGCGTAACACAGCATAATAAACGCCGACGTAAAGAAGAACGCCAGGCTGCCGGGGATACTCTTGGTCCGACCCATTATCCGGTAACTGTTGTGTTCCTGCGCCCAGCCTAGGCCGACGATTGCCGCCAGGCCATCGGCTAGACTCAGATGCAGCATAGCCGCGGTAAATACCCACTTGGTGGTAGTAATGAACGCCAATAGGCCAATCACCACCGCAAACAGCACTTCGCCAATCTTGTTGCGCGACACGGCGTGGATCGCCGCAAACACATTCAGCTTGATCGACAATAGCACCACCGCCAAAAACGCCAGGCTAATCCCTTGTATGGTACCCCAACTCAAAAAGAACGGCCAAAAGGCCACAAAGACGCCGACCAAAATGTGCACAATTTTGCGCGTCAGCTCGGTATGCACACCCTTGTACCGCGAAAGATACTCGGCAAATACCAAAATAAGAAAGACGACGGCAATCGCCAGCGCGGTCCACATGCTTTTATTGTACTACTCGGACGATGAGAGGTATATGTTGCCTGAGCTGCAGTCCTCTTGGGAGCACACTCTTTTTAAAGACTTCCACTGGAAGCCTTTAAAAGCGTTCGGCTGAAATCGGTTTTGGACCGATTTCACAGTCTCCCAAGAGGACTGCAGCTCAGGCAACGGCCCGCACCTTACCGGCTAAGTTGCAAAGGATTGATCCGGCGCAATTAGTCGCGCCAAGCGCCGGCCCTTGGAGCTTAGGCTAATCCAACCCTCGCTGTAAGCCGAACGGCTGATGAGCACCAGCCCCTTATGTTGCAAACTCTCGACAATATGTACTAGCCGGTCGCGGCTGATGCGCACGCTTTCGGCCAATGCCGTAAGATCCTGTTGGCCAGTGCGCAAAATGAAGCGCAAGACCGCCAGATAATCCGCGGGGAGTTTTTTGATATTTTTCATGCTAAGTCGTTCCCTCCGTTTAGCGTTTTTTACTATGCACCGGCGAGCTGAAGATTGCAGGTAAATCTATCACAATCGCGCTTGCCCGGTGCTATACTGTGAACAAATAAGGCAAAGAAAGATATGCAAAGCGAACAGACCCCCGCGTCACAAGAAACCCTTGCACAATTAAAAGAGTACATAACCCACCAGCTGCGAGCAGGATTACATCCCGATGAAATCCATCAGCAGCTTAAGACAGCCGGTTGGCAAGACGATGCCGTGTCGCAGGCCTTTGTGCTAGCGCAGAGCGACGTGCTGCCGAGTCATATGGCAACAGGCGTACCGGAGCAAGCAACTCAGCCACAAGGTCAGCTTCCCACCTACGAGACAGTCAAGCGTGGCCGTTTCAAGACCGGCTGGCTCCTCTTTCAACAGAGTATCAAGGTGTTGCGCACTAATAAGGGGTTGCTTCGTTACGTGCTAATGAGCATGCTGATCGGTGTGTTAGTGGCGCTTCCGTTTATTGTGCTGATCGCTATTGACGCTACATCGGGGAACGACACGTTCATTGTCTCTGCCCATAGTTCGCAGTCGGGCGACGCCCAGCTTACCCCCGCCGGTTACGCTGTGGCCTTTGTCTACTATGTGCTGGCCTTCTTCGTAACTAATCTCTATGCTGCCGGGCTGGTAGCCAACGTGCTCGACCTATTTCGCGGGCAATCGCAGCCCTACAAGCACTACATGCAGATGGCACGAGCGCGCGGCGGCACGCTGTTTATGTTCGCGGTTATTGAAGCTAGCGTGGGGCTCTTGCTGCGCTTGATTGCCGAGCGGTCACGCCTGCTGGTACGGATTGTCGTTCGCCTTTTGGGCGCCATGTGGTCGCTTGCCAATCTGTTCACGGTGCCGGTAATCATTACCTCAAACGATAATGCCTTTAGCGCCATCAAGCGCTCCACCAAGCTACTCATTTCTACCTGGGGTGAGAACTTGGTTGGCCGCGTCACGTTTGGGGCGGTGTACTTCCTGTCACTGTTGCTTATTGTGCTGCCGGTGAGCATTGGGTTGGTGCTGCTCGGCGGTGCGGTCGGCGGCGGCATTGGCGCGGGGATTTGCCTGGTGATTGTGTTGTTCTTCTGGCTGGCTTACGGTGCGGTGATGTACGCTGCTTCCAGCGTGCTCAACGCCGCCTTGTTTTACTACGCCCAGTTCCGCCAGATTCCGGCGGCGTTTGACCCTGAGCTCCTGAACTCCGTCTTTATCAAGCGCAAGCGCCGCGGGCTCTTGGGGCGTAAAACACCGGTGACGAATTAAAGACTGCAATAGACCCGTATATTGGGCTGCCAAGCGTTTTAGTTAATCGAACCAAATACTTCACTAGCAAATGGCCGTCGGGGCAACAAAGCCGCCTGCTGTTCTCTGGAGAGGCGGTCTAGTTCCACGAGTCCAAAGGTCCGCACAAAAAGATAAAACGAGAATTGGCGCCCCACTTCCTTGCTGAGCTCCACCTGTTGGGCAATACCCGCTTGGATGCCCGGATCCGTCCGCAGCTCACCAGAAAGCTCAGCCAAGTCTTCGGGCGTCATTGCGTCTCGCGCGTCTTTGGGGAGCGCTTGTTCTATTTGAATGCTTATAAGCCGAGTGATCATATCCGTAGACAAGGCGTTGTGCTTGCTTCGCAACTCCTCCACAACTTCAGCAGGAGTTGACGACCGCCGGCAGGCCTCAAAATACAGCCCGTCCATGGCGTAGACCGCTGGCACGCCGACGCTATGTTCGACTGCCACCTGGCGGGCGGCCGCAAGCATACCTGCAAAGTTGGCAGCAACTCTCTCGTTGGTTACACCACTGCCAGCTTGCATTTCTTGGGCAGCAGTGTGCATAAATTCCCGAATTGTGTCTACGCCGAATTTCGCGCCACCTTCTCGTGCTTTCCGCAGTACGGCGGCATAGGTTCCGTCTTCGTTTTCGGCGTCAACGAGTTGCGCGAAACTGAGCGGTGCGTTCGGACTCTCAATTCTGGCTAGATACATAATCGTTCGTCCCAAGAGGGCGCTTCGGGCGTCTTCGACGCTTTTAGCTTCGTACGGCTCGCCGGCTAAGCTGGCGAGCGCCCGATCTCTGAGCACGCTAAGTTGCTCAGCTCGCTGCGCCATAGCCTCGGCCAGGGCTAAAGTTTCATCTGGTGAGAACGCCTCATATCGTGTTTCGTCGCCCATACGTCTAATAACTCCCCTGTAGCAATAGTGTGTTGACAGTATAACGTATGTTATATAACGTCAAATATATCTTATGTGCAAAGCCCACCAGCTGTATGACAGCATAGACGCCTGGATATAGCAAACGAACCCGTAGAAGGGTTCGTTTATCGGTGATTTCGAATATGGTCGGGGTGAGAGGACTTGAACCTCCGACCTCAGCGTCCCGAACGCTGCGCGCTAGCCAACTGCGCCACACCCCGAATGCCGGTATTCTAACAGATGTAGCGATAAAGATAAAGCGTTGCCCGTACACCACAAATATGATATAATTGCGCTGACCAATTTCTTTGGTCGGCATCTTCTTGCCCAGTCGGTCCCCCTAGGAGGAGCAATGACCGACCGTCCTACCCAACCCGCCGCTTGTGCCGAAACCGGCACGGAGGCTTCCAAGGTCAAGACGTGGCACGACGTCCGATTCGGCGTGGAGTTCCTGCTCGCCGGCATGCTGGCGCTGGTGCTCGCCTTCGGGCAGATCCAGCGGCTGGCAATCGGCTGGCAAATCACGCTCGGCGTGATGGGCCTCGCCCTGGCCGGCATCGCCGCTCTCGATCGCGACCGCTCGCGCCACACCATGGACGCCGGTGAGCGCGTGCTCAACATCGCGTTCATGATCATCGGCGTGATCAGCGCGCTCCTCGCGATCTGGACGATCAGCCACTAGCAAGAAGGTGGCAGGAGGCTACAAACCTCCTCGGAGGAGCAAGCTGTGTGTCGCTATCAGCGACAATCTACATAAACACAACTTGCTCCTCCACCCACCCTAGTTTGGAACAATCACTAGCCCGCTTTGCAGCGGGTGTTTTTGTATTTCACAGCCGCAATCTTGCAACAAGCGACATATAACCCGCATGCTCGCTACACTAATCAACATAAGTATTTTATAATTCACATAATGACGAGGATAAACGTGGTTGGCTGCCCAGGATCGGGGAAATCCACGCTGGCGCTGGCCTTGGCCGAGCGTACTGGCCTGCCGGTGTTTCACTTAGACAAGATCTACCACGACCCGTCGCATCCGTATCAAGACCGTCACCGCTGGAACCAAGAGATTACTGCCATAGTAAACCAACCACGCTGGATCATCGACGGCGTCCACCAAACAACCTATGAACGGCGCTTTAGCCAGGGCGATCTGACTATCTTTTTAGACTTGCCGCTGGCGTTGTGCCTGTACCGTATTGTCTACCGCTGGTACTACAATCGTTCGCGGCAGCGTGCCGATATGCCGGTGGGCTTTCGCGACCGCCTCAATCCTAATTTCTTGCTCTTTGTGCTTATGTATCCATTTTAAGAGCGGCCGGCCGTACACCGTGCTCTCCAGCAGTACGCCGCTGGCAAACGAGTGGTGGTACTCAGAAGACCCGCCCAAGTTGCGGCTTTTTTACAGGAATTTGACACTAGTCAGCGTTAATTAACAACGCAGGCGCAATACATAAGCGCTATTGCAATACCAAGACGTTTATTGTATAATGTATAGCGCTTGACCAGCTTATCGGTCAGCACCTTTTTGTCGTTTTGATCTCAGGAGGAGATCATGACCGTAACACCCGACACGACCCCCGTCAAGAAACCGTTGGAGGTCAAGGTCATGCAGGGCATGACCACCGCCTTCATGGCGCTGCTCGGCATCCTGCTGGGTGTCGTATACCCGTTCGCCCCCATCCCCGCCGCCTTTGTGGCAGGCGCGGTCGCGCTGTTGCTTGTCATCAGTGGGATTGCGTCGGTGTGGGTGCAACTCATGCAGCCGAAGGTCTCCGCATGGGAAATCGTGTGGGCACTCGTCTGCACGTTTGCGGGCTTCAGCTTCCTCGTGGCCGCCGTGATGGTCGCGCTCAGCAGCTAAACGCAAAAAGGTGGCCAACGGAGGCCAAAATCTCCTAGGGGGAGCATCTGTGTGTCGCTATCAGCGACAATCTACACCAACACAGCTCTGCTTCCCCGACCACCCATATTCGAAGCTATAGAAATACCCGCCAAGCAGCGGGTTTTTTGCTATTCTCGTGGTCGGGGTGAAAGGACTTGAACCTTCGACCTCCTGGTCCCAAACCAGGCGCGCTAGCCAACTGCGCCACACCCCGAATGCAGATATTCTAACAGATGGAAGAGTAAAAAGAAATGGCGTGTGTATGTATTCATTTCTGGTAGATGTATTGCCTAAAAGAAGTATTTATTGTATAATGCCTACGCTTGACCAGCAATATAGGTCAGCACCTTTTTGCCTGCGTCGGTTCCCGAAGGAGACCTCATGACCGACCCGACTCCCGATCAGCCGGCGCCCACCAGCGCCACCGACCGCTGGTCGATCATCCGGATATTCACTCTCATCGCCATGGTGTTCATCTTGGCGATCGCGACCATCATCCTGGACCCCAATTACCACACGCCGCTGGCCGTTGACATAACCATCGCCGTCATGGCAGTGGTAATGAATGCCGTGGCCATCAGCGAACTGCTCGCGCAGCTGCTTGCCCGCAAGTTCCATTTGTGGGAAGCTGTCTGGGCGGTCTTCTGCCTGGTGATCGGTGAACTGTGGTGGGTCGCGATGATGGACGTCATTCTGACCAAGTAGCAAGCAAGAAGGTGGCTGGAGGCTACAAACCTCCTAGGAGGAGCAGTACTGTGTGTCGCTTATAGCGATAATCTACACTTACACAGCACTGCTCCTCCAACCACCCAAAGAGTATTATTTGGCACCCGCTTTGGCGGGTGTTTTTATTTTACGATGGGCCTTGACGAGCCGCACGCACAGGCATACAGTACCAATTAAGTACTCTAAAAGACCAAAAACTTAAAAAGGTGGGCGCGCGGTGGAGCGCAATCAAACTCGGCTACATAGATATGTGGTAACGCTTAAGGGCGCAACGGCCTGTTTAGGGCTGTGTGTACTTGGGTTTGCGCTGCTCTGCTCTTGGCAGCAGCTCGCTAAGCGCGTTTCCCAAGCAGCGGCCAAACAAACCGTCGCCAACTCCCAATTGCTGGCTGACCGTTCGACTAGCCCGGCCAACATTTCGGAAGGCAGCATCACCGTATCGGACTTTAGCTCCGATGTCACCACCTGGATCCAAACCACCACCACAAACACCGTCAACACTAATCTCCAGACGGTCAGTAAGCCAACGCCGCTCCTGAATCTGGACGCCGGCAGTATCACCAACCAGTTACTCGCTACCGGCGCGATTACGGCCGACAAAGTACTGGACGGCACGATTGGTTTAGTGAAGCTGGCGCCAGACGCGCTTTCGGCGATCAACACCGGTGTGTTGGATGGTGCTATCACAACAGTTAAGCTGGCCGACGATGCGGTAACCGGGCCCAAGATTGCCCTGGGGGCGATCACCAGCGGGCTGCTCGCAAACGGAGCCGTGGGCTCGACTAACTTGCAGAATGGCGCGGTCACTACCGGCGCCATCGCGAACGGAGCGGTTGGAACTACTCAGCTAGCCAGCCAAGCGGTACAGGCTGGCAACATTGCCGCCGGCGCGGTGGGCACGTCAGCCATTGCTGCCAGCGCCATCACCAGCGGGCTGCTGGCGCCGGGAGCAGTTAATTCTACGGCGATTCAAGATGGCAGTGTCAACACAAGTGATATCGCCAGCGGGGCGATTACTAGCGGCTTGTTGGCGACGGGCAGCGTTACCAGCGCCGCGCTTGGTAACGGCGTGGTCGGTGTCGCTAACTTAGCCGACGGAGCGGTGAGCGCCGCCAAGCTGGCAGCCGGCGCGATTATTGCCGGCAACATCACTGGCACGATTACCGGCTCGCAGTTGGCAAACGGAGCGGTGGGCAGCCTGCAGCTTGCCGCTCAGGCGGTGCAGAGCAGTAACTTAGCGAACGGAGCGGTTGGCACCGCAGCCATTGCGCCGGGAGCAATCACCAATGCGTTGCTTGGTAACGATTCGGTCAATTCCGCCGCCATCCAGGATGGAAGTGTGAGCAGCAACGATATCGTTACCGGCGCCATCACCAGCAGTCTCCTAGCCGCCGGCAGCGTATCACACGCCGCTCTTGGTAGTGGCGTAGTTGACACGCAGAATGTAGCCGACGGAGCGATTAGTGCTGTCAAATTAGCTACTGGCGCTGTGGGTAACTCACAGCTAGCTACGAGCGCGGTTGATTCAGGCAGCATCGCCGACGGAGCCGTTACCAGCGCCAAGATCTTGGATGGGACGATTGTCAGCGGTGATATCGCCGACGGAGCTGTCAACACCGCCGAGTTGGCAGGCAGCGCGGTTACGGCCGGCAAGATTGCGGCTGGGGCGGTGGGCAGTAGTGCGATTGCCAGTGGGGCGATTACCAGTGGGCTACTGGCGAACGGATCGGTTACCTCGGCGGCTATTCTGGATGGAGCCGTGAGCACCGCTGATATCGCCAATGCGGCCATCACCAGCGGCCTGATTGCTACTGGTGCAATCACCTCGACCGGCATTTTGGACGGGACGATTGGCACAGCCGACATCGCCAGCGGGGCGATTACCAACGGCTTGATCGCCGCCAACACCATCACCAGCGGGGCGATTGCGGCCGGGGCGATTGGCACTACCCAATTGGCCTCTGGGGCCGTGGGCGCCACGCAGCTGGCAGCCGACGCAGTCACCAGCGCCAAAATCCTAGACGGGACAATTAGTGGAGGCGACATCGCCGCCGGCGCGATTGACAGCACTGGCCTCGCCACTGGCGCCGTTACCGCGGCCAAAATCGCCGCCGGCGCCGTAGGCAGTAGTGCGATTGCCAGTGGGGCGATTACCAACGGCTTGATCGCCAGTGGCGCTGTTACAACCGATAAGCTCTCCACCGCCGCCAACAAGCGCATTGTCTCAGTCCAGATCGGCGACCTGGCCGGCCTGACAGGCATAGAGAAATCAATCTTCGTGGCACCTACCAACGGTACTATCACCAAAGTAACCTTCACCACAACTAACTCCATTTCGGCCAGCATCGGGCAGGGCACGTTGTCGGTCGAGCGCAAAACTGCGTCAACCGCCACCGTAACCTCGCTGAGCCTGGCGAGCGTTGGCGTGACGGCATTTACTAGCACCAGCCCGAGCCTGGCAGGCGGCACCTCATTTAACGCCGGTGATGTCTACAGCTTTAAATATGCGCCTGGGTTATCGCTGAGCATTGGTGGGGTGCTGGTTACTATCGAATATACCGCTAGTGAGTAGTGGAAACAGCGCTTGCTTTGGGTGCGTCGACGTGGAACATGTCGACCACCTTGCCGGTGCTGGGACGATAGAGAATAACGCGCTTCGCTTCGGCGAAGATAAGCAGCAGGTCGCCGTTTTGAGCTTCGTTCACCAGCTGTGCGTCGCCGAGCTTAGCGCGATTGAGAACCGTCGCCAGCGTCGGCTGCCCAGCTGGCAATGCGAAGTGTTTACCGAGTTGGGTAGCCAGGCTTGCCGCTTGCTGGACCGTGGTCGCCTGCTGTTTGGCTATCGTCTGATGGTATCGCACCAGGAGCAAGCCACACGCGCCGGCCAGTATGACAATCATGCAGATAAGTGTCACGATAACGTCTCTATGACGGCGTACTGGTCGTTCGGTCTGATTCATAGATATTCCACCTTATACCTACTGCGCTATACATGAGTATACATCACCTACCGCCGAACGCTAGACAAACAGAGCAAGAACAGATTATTAGCCGCACATTAACGATCAACAATTAACTCGTGTATGATCTTGACGCCCTAATTCAGCTGCCTAATACTAGAGATGTACATATTAACATAAACGTTTTATTAATAGTCGGGGGGCACTATTATTATGATGTTTGCCAAACAAACACCTGCACCGGCTGCGCAAAACAAAGCACAGCAAAAACAAATACAAACTTACCAGCACCGAGAGCGCGTCATGAAGTGGGTTATTGCCACAGCCGTTATTGTTGTGCTGCTTTTATTGCTACTGCTCGGCTTTGCTACGGATTGGACGCGCGGGCTGCACGGTAGCAGTTCTGGTACCACGCCAATCTCCAGTAACCTGGATTCGCTGCACAGCGGTACAACAACTACTACGCCGGCGAATACCTCGGGCGGCGGTGGCACAAACTCAACGAGCACGGGCGAGCACTCCAGCACGACCACAACTAACAACAGTACAACCACTACAACCAATAATGGCGGCACGACACCCGGTCAGCCGTCCAGCGGATTACTAGGACTACTGAGCGGCATCTCTATAGGCGACAACATCAACGACGTCACCAAACAAGCCAATTTACTGGGTATTGCCGCCAGCTGTCACACCGACGTGCTGATCCAAACCTGCACCTTTGATGATGGCAGCGGCACCATCACAACCAAAGACATCGCCGGCACCGGTGTTATCACCAGCGTCACCAAGAACTTCTAGCTATTCACCCAAACAAGGTCCAGTGGCAACTATCGGCGAGCTAGGCGAGATACTGGCAGCCACGGTCTGCAGCTGATTGGCAGCAATGGCGTACACGGTGCGCTGCTCGGTGGTGGAGTTGCCGAACACGAGGCCTCTGACCGCACCGCTCGCGTCAATCAGCGGGCCGCCTGAGCTGCCGGGCCAGGCACTGCTCCTGAGCGCATAGACGTCGCGCATGGTTTTGCTCACGCCATAAATGTCATTTCCGGTGGCGGTCAGTAGCTGCAGAATGACTGCATCCTGGGACGTCAGGCTGTTGCCGCCCGGATAACCCAGCACCGCGCCAACCGCTCCTGGAGGGGCGGCTTTGGTTTGCAGGCTCAGCGGCGTGCCGGCGTCGATCTGGGTGACAAGCACCGCATCGTCAAGCTTGGGGTCAAACCATACCGGCACCACCGAATAGGTGTTGTCGCCGCTCTGCACCGTTATCCGCTCCGCACCAGCTATTACATGTGCGTTGGTGAAGATCAGCCGCGGGCTAACCAGAAACCCGCTCCCTACGGCTGAACCGCCACAGCCCCAGGCTTGCACCTTGAACACGGCGGGCTTGTCGTGGGCGATAGCGCTATCAAGCGAGGTGTACGTTTGATCAACAGCAGTTTCAGCACCGTTAAAGGCTGGATCGCCACCCTGAAACACCACCGGCGCATACGACGTGTTCAGCGAGGTGGCGATCTGCTTGATGATGGCCGGACGGCCGACAATCCGTTCGACCGCACCAAGAGCCACCGAACGAGCTATCGCCCGCTGCGAGCCAGCAGACAGCGCCGGTGTCATCGAAACTACCACTGCCCACAGCACAAAGCCGGTAGTCACCAGCCCCAGCACAGCACCTAGCCGGCCTGCACGGCCGCGTATCGGCAGATGCCAGCGCAGCTCTGCCCAGGTCGCTGCCGTTAGCACCGCACTACAAGAGAAAAACAGCGCGGCTAGTAGCAGCATCACCGCAATCACGGCACGGCCGCCGATACCTTGCGCTAAGAATGCCGCGTGCCGATAGCCAAGCGCTGCCACACAGAGGCCAGTGAACGAGCCAACGGTAACAACTGCCTGGCGTATCAAGCCTAGCCGATAACCGCTGTATGCTCCAATCAACAATAGCGCCACCACAATGCAATCTATAATGACGCTCATGCGCGCCCCCTTGCCTGCCTCCGGCGCTGTTTGTACCAATGCGTAGCCATAAAGAAACCGATGGTCAGCACGATAATAGCCCCAGCGAGTAGCGGCGCAATCGTATGGTCAAACGCGTGCTTCTCTTTAAGGCTGCGCGCGTAGGCAACCTGCTGCTCAATACTCTGCCCAGTGTAGCGAACACTGTAGTGAGCGTACGGCCCGAGCACTTGTCCGCTCGCCCGGTCGTAACGCAGCAGCAGCCCGTTATCTTCAAGCTTTATGAGCCAACCGGTAGTCGGCTCAACCCACACTTCTAGATTGGGCTGAAATGCCACACCTTGGCCGGCAGGCACTCCCGGCAGCGCAATGTCATTTTCATCCATGCGCACTTGCTCGGGATAACTAGCGGTGTAATGAAATACCGTCAGCCCCAAAAGACTCTCGTGATCCAGATAGTACATCGTGGCTGAGGCGTTGTACGGCGCATAGCGGAAATTGTATGTCCGGCCGGCGTGCAGCTGTGCGGGCGCAAGCACATATTCGCTACTGGATGGGTCGCTGGCATTTGGCAGGTAGCGGCCGGTAGTTGTAGAGGCATCGCGGTCGCGGGTGATTTTGAGCGTTGCTCCGCTCTTGTCTTCGGCTAGTGACAATACTTGATGCAAGCGCGCATCAGTGCCTTGTATGCCGTTTAGTTGATAAAATATACGGCCTTTAGACTGCGCCGAATTTCCGTAGCGCTGCTGGACTTGGTCGTACAAACTACTAGCAACGACGATGTCGGCGCTGTACGAAAAATCTGAACCAATATAGGGCCGGCGAAAGTCACCCCACCACAAAAGCACCAAGCTGAGAATAACCAACGCCACACCACTGAGCGGAAACACCCGCCGTAGCGGCAACACCCTTTGCACCCACTTGCCTATGCCCATAGCCTACCCACCTATTTGTATGTATGGTACGTCGGAAGCTCCGGGGCTGTCAACGATCTAGTCGAACACGCGCTGGATGGGTGTTACCGTGCGAGCCAGGTGCGTCTGATCGTCTGTTTCGATCAATAGCGCGTTAAACTGCCGCCGGCCATTAGTCTCCAATTCGTTCCGGGTAATAACACCTTCGCGCCAACGCGGAATCAGCACGTCAAGTTTTACGCCCAGACTGGAGTCCAGCGATCCGCACATGCCAACATCAGTTTGGTGCGCCGTACCTTTTGGCAGAATCATCGCATCGGCGGTGGGCACGTGCCAGTGATCACCGATCACGGCCGTAACTCTGCCGTCCAAGTAGTAACCAATGATGCGCTTCTCGCTACTGAAATCGCCATGAAAGTTAACAATGGTCGCTACCCGCGGTGTGTCCTTTTCTGCTTCCAAAATTGCATCAATCGTTTTGAGTGGGTTGTCCATGGGTTTGTCCGCGTCGCGCCCGACAATTTGACCCAGCAAGCTAACGACCAGCACTTTGCCTGTCGGTGCATCGAGGTACTTATGCCCAAGGCCAGGCGTACCAGCGGGATAATTTGCCGGACGAATGACCGGGCGCTTGGGGTCGTCCAGCGCGCTGTTAATTTCGTCCCGGTATAAGCTCCAGTTGCCGCCGGTGCAAAAATCAACTCCTGCGCGCAGCAACCGTTCAAAATCGGCTAAGCGAATGCCGCGGCCGTCGCTCAGGTTCTCGGCTTGGGCAATAACGACGTCAAGAGCATGTTCGCGGCGCAAATCCGGCAACACCTGCTCCACCACCTGCAGCCCCAGCGGACCCATCACATCGCCAACGTAGAGGATCTTCATACTACTTCGCGAATTCGATGGCCCGGGTTTCGCGGATGACGTTTACTTTAATCGTCCCGGGGTACTGCATGGTGCTTTCGATTTTGGTGGCGATGTCGCGGGCTAGCTTAATAGCTGCCAGGTCGTCGATGGACTGCGGTTTTACAAACACGCGTACTTCGCGCCCGGCGCTGATGGCGTACGATTTCTCAATACCATTAAAGCTGTTGGCGACGTTCTCCAGATCTTTCATGCGCTCGACAAAATTCTCGGCGCTGATATTGCGGGCGCCGGGACGGGCGGCGCTAATGGCGTCGACCACGCGGACAATCAAGGCCTCGACGCTGGTAGCTTCGACGTCGTCGTGGTGCTGTTCAGCTGCGAGCGCTACCGCTTCGGGCGCACCATACTTGCGCAGGATTTCGCCGGAAATATGGTGGTGCTTGCCTTCCATCTTGTGGGTAAGGGCTTTGCCAAGATCGTGAACCAGCGCAGCGTATTTGGTGGTCTTCACGTTGGCGCCCACTTCTTCGGCGATTATACCGGCGATGTGCGCCATTTCGGTGGAATGCTTCAGCACATTTTGGCCGTAGCTGGTGCGGTATTTGAGCTCGCCAAGCAGGTGCAAGATTTCTTTGGGGACACCAATGACGCCGACTTCACGCGCCGCGTCTTCACCGGCACGCACTACGTCCTTTTCAACGTTCTTCTGGGCTTTTTCCACCACTTCTTCAATGCGGCCGGGGTGAATACGGCCGTCTTTCATGAGCATTTCGAGTGCTTGGCGGGCAACTTCGCGGCGCACCGGGTCAAAGCTGCTGAGCACAATGTAGCCTGGGGTGTCGTCCACCATAATGTCTACACCGGTGGCGCGCTGCAGCGCCTGGATGTTGCGGCCTTCTTTACCGATAATCCGGCCTTTCATCTCTTCATCTTCCAGCTTCACACTGGTCACGGTGCGCTCGGCGGTTACTTCGCTGGCCATGCGCTCCATAGCGGTGGTGATGATAAGCGCCGCTTGCTCTTCGGCAGCGTCTTTGGCTTCGTTTTGCAGCTTGGCGATCAGGCCACTTAAGTCGTGCTTGATGTCGCGCTCGGTCATTTGCATGAGCTTATCGGCGGCGTCTTTCTTGGTGAGACCAGCAACTTTCTCAAGCTTTTCTTGCTGACGGCCGCGGATCTCGCGGATCTCGTCCTTCAAGCCCTCAACCTCGACTTCTGCCTGGCGCAGCTTTTCGGTTCGCTTGTCTAGGTCGTCGAATTTTTTGTCCAGAGTGTCTTCGCGGCTAACCAGACGCTGCTCAATATCTTTGAGCTCGCGGCGGCGCGCCAGCTCTTCCTTGCGCCCCTCGTCTATCAGTTTGGCGGCTTCGGAACGGGCTTCTTCTAGAGCCTTGGCGGCTTCGCGCTTGGCCTTAGACAACTCCTTTTGCGCTTGATCCTGGGCCGTCCCTAAACGCTTTTTGGTAATAACTGTGTTAGTGCCAAAGCCCACGGCAAGGCCAGCCACAGCAAGGACTATGGTTATTGGATCCATATCAAATCCTTTCTATCGTACAGACTAGCGCGCGGCGCTCGCTATCACTTCTCTAGCCGAGTAACTAATCTGAAAGTCGAAAAAAGTTAGAAATTTTGTAATCGGACCACCTAGACAGATCTGGCAAATCCTTGCTTAAGATTATACGCTGCTGAGCGACCGTGGGTCAACAAAGTTGAATATCGTATAACTATATTGTATACTTTGCAAGCTCATGAGCATTAGAGAGACATTACAGCAGACCATCGCCCGCCAAGGACCGATCGATTTCAGTACCTTCACCGAGATCTCCTTGCATGACCCTCTGGACGGCTACTATGGCGGCGGGGCGGTCAACATCAGCACCCACGACGACCATCACTTTGTTACTGCTCCGCTGCTCAGCCCTAACTTCGGTGCCACACTGGCGAATACCGTGGAGTACGTCTGGGACGACTTAGGTCGCCCGGACAGCATGGACGTGGTAGAGATTGGCGCCGGCACTGGCCAAATGGCGTATGACACATTGCACGCCGTTCGTTTCCACAAGCCCGGCTTGGAAAGCAAAATCAAATACACTATCGTTGAACGCAGCCAAGCACTGCGCGATCGGCAGCAACAGAAACTGTACGCTTTCCCACATGTCACATGGGCAAAAGGGGACGCTTTTCAGCCTAATACCGGTGCGGTGCGCGGCCTTATTATCTCCAATGAGCTACCTGACGCCTTTGGCATGAACCGACTTACAAGACGGTGCGGCGAACTGTTTGAAATCTTTACTGGTGTTGCAGCTGATGGCTCGTTCGTGGACGTACTTGGGCCGCCAAGCGCTCATAATCTTATACTGCCCGAAGCCCAGGACGTGCGCGAGATGCGCGAGAAACTCGCCTCACCGCTCGCCAAAGTTTGGCTTGATAGCATGGGAGAAATCTTAAAAGAAGGGTACCTCGTAACCATCGATTACGGTTACGAAGACCGGCACTTAGCCTACAAGGGCCAGTACATACGCACGTATGGCGATTGGAAGCCGGCCAAGGCCCGGAGCATAGGCGAAGCTTACCGGCTACCGGGCGAGGTGGACATCACCGGCAATGTTAACTTTACTTCCTTTAAGTTGCTGGGAGCTGCCGCCGGACTGGAGACTGTCTACTATCGTCATCAAGTAGAATTCTTGCGGCGCTTTGGCTATCACGCATTACACGCTGCCAAGCCGCGAGGATATGACGGCGATTCGGTCATCGACCGTTCTGTATTTAAAAACTTCTACGCCTTAGTACAGCGTAAAGTGCGCGTTTAGGCGCTATTTCTTCTGTTGGGTGATGTGTACTGGGGCGCTGTAGTGGGGCAAGGCGATACGGTCGTCTTCGCCGGCATGCAGGCGATCGACGCCGAGGTCTACCCAGTTGTCACCCATGGTGGCCACAATCGGTTTTTGTAAGCCATACGCCAGGGCGTCGCCAACGGTCAGGCCGATACGCAGGCCTGTAAAACTACCGGGGCCTTGGAAGCAGACAATGCCGTCAAGGTCGTAGATAGTTTTGCCTTGAGACGCCAGCAGCTCCTCTATTTTCTTGTGAATAGTTGCAGACAGCTCACGGTGGGCAAGCCACGTCTGGTATGCCAACTGGGCATGTTCGTCGTAGACGCCTATTTCGGCGTCGGGTTTATCGGTGCGGATAGATAGAATGAGCATGTTGGGTTCCCTACTGTACAGCTTTTAGTAAATAGTTGAGCTTGGGTGGTGCACGGAAAGTAAATGCGCGGTTGCCCTCCGGTGTTTGACGTATATGCACGCTCAGTCGTTCGGTGGGCAGTACGTGCTGTACGACGTCGGCCCACTCCACTGCAATGACAATCTGGGGATCGCCGAGTAGCTCGGCTAGCTCATCAGCCATAATACCTGCGTCCGGCAAGCGATAAAAATCAAAATGGTGAATCTGAAAGTGCGGACAGTCGTACACCCGGCTGATGGTGAACGTGGGGCTGCCCACACGGTTACTGCTGCCGGCGCCCCGTGCCAAACCGCGCATAAAAGTGGTTTTGCCGCCGCCGAGGTCACTAGCCAGTTCAATCACCTCCCCGCCCTTTAAGGCTCGCCCGAGCTGCTCGCCGAGCTGCTCGGTTTGTTCGGAAGCGGTAGATAGCGTTTGCCATGTCTCTTCGGTACTCATACGCCCCGTATAGTACCGCGAATAGCGCCACTGCCGCAAGGATGCTCGCATGGATCGGTTTTGTTGGGGAGGTAGTTGGCACGCTTGCCGCAGTTGACTGCACCTTGGTCGCCGCGCTTTTGGGGAGCTTGTTGGTAGCGGCAGCTTTTACAACGCTCGTCTTTGGTGGCTTGGTGGTTGCCGCGGGCGCCGTTTTGACAGTTGTCTTAGCGGGGTTACCGGGTATCGTCAGTAGGTTGGGTGCGTTGGGTGTTGGAGTAAGTGTCCACTGCCAGGTACCGTTCAGCTTGATAAACGCCTGGCCATCTTTGGCTGTGCTATAGGCGTCGGTTTGTCCAACGATTGCTGCCAGAGGGTCCACGAGGCGCACTTGGCCACCAGTATTAGACAAGCTAAGGTGAGTATCAGCGGAGAAGAACGCGGTGTAGGCGTACGGCTCAAGCATCGTTCCCTCCGGGAAGGTGTAACTGTGCACCGTGGTCAACCCAGCGGTCATACTAAAGCTGCTTAAATCATAGGCCACGGCGTTGGGATTATAGAGCTCTATGAACTCGTCGCTGACGTCGGTTTGCGGCGCGGCGGGATTAGGCAATAACTCGCTTATCTGCGGAGACAGTAGCCCTTGGTCGGCTGCCGGAAGACTGGGTGCAGTTGAGTCGTCGTTCGGCAGCGGACTGCCGGAGGCGCCACTCCCCGATGAGGTATCAGTCGCATCGCCGCTCCCTGGTGCAGATTCCGGAGGTGCTTGGCCGCTGCCAGCCGGCGGTGTGATCGGATCTGACGTTGTGCTGCCAGAATCACTGCTGCCGTCGCCAGTGCCCGGCGGCATCTGCGACGCGTTGGGATCGCAGGTATCGAGTGGCAAAGCTACCACGGGCTGCCAGGCTGCCGGCGGCAAACTTGAGGGCGCGCCCAGAATATTGTTAGCGGATGGTGTAGGCGTAGTACTTAGGCCAAAGTCAGCGACATCACTGTTGCTGTCTACATATATATTAGCGACTGGATCGATGAGACGCTGCAGGCTATCACCAGCCGGTAGTCCGCCACTAGACGGCGCCAAAAAGAGCATACGGCCATCCAATGACGCGGCTACCGGTGCCCCGTTCTTCATACTGCTCCATTCTAGTTCATCGGCGGTTGTATCCTGAGTGGCGCACGTGCCATCGGGCTGCACAGCGTACGTCGTGTATAACAAACGAATATGCCCTGCGGTAGCCGCCAAACCGGCACTAAACCAGGCTGATGCGGTGGTCGGCAAGTACAGCTGCCCACTGCTTAGCTTGCTTGCTACTACATACGATTGCCCAGAGGCGATCGTGCCGCTCAGCGGAATACTCCGCAGCGGCGCGGTCCAGCTGGTAGACGCAGAGCTGGCAACCTCGAGGCGCCAGTTGTGCGTACCCAAGTCGATTGCGTGTGCGGTCGTGTTGTACAGCTCAATGAACTCCTCTGAAGCGCTGGCGCTGCTACCTGTCTGCACTTCGGCAATCAAGATGGGGGCCGTCGACAGTGGCGCGGGCGCATCGGGTGGGCTGATGGTGTCCGCCCGCGCCACTGTCGGCGATACTAAAAGCACCGCAGTACTGACTAGCGTTACGAGTTTGGCAGCAATAGATTTCTTGGTCACGCGCCGATACTAGCCGACACTCCCTAGGCTTGCAAGCACTTTGTGAAAAAACGCACATCTCCAGAGGAGAATCTGTGGATGACTGCACCAACTGGCAGCGAATCAGCACCCGGGTTATACTGTAAGCATGTTGCAACTGAGCGCCATGATTCTTAATCGCCCGGTACTGAGCCTGCGTACCAGTTCGCAGGTGGCCACCACTGTGAGCGCCATCATCAACCCTAATAATCTCAAGATTGAAGGGTTCTATTGTCACGACCACGCAAAGCGCAAAGACCTGGTGCTGTTATCCCAAGATATTCGCGAGATCCTACCTCAGGGCATTGTCATAAACGATCAGGACGCGCTCACCGAACCAGACGAGCTGGTACGTTTAGACAAAGTGCTGCAGGCCAACTTTGTACTGCTTGGCAAACATGTGGTTACCGTCAGCGGCGACAAAGTGGGCAAAGTGACAGACTTTTCGGTAGAGACAAATAGCATGTTTATCCAAAAGCTGTACGTGACGCAGTCGCTCTTCAAAGCTTTTAACGATGCGAATCTGGGAGTTGATCGCACCCAAATTGTGGAGATCACCAGCAAAAAAATTGTCATCCACGACTTACTGCAAAAGGTGCCAGCCGGCGCCCGCGCTCTTGCGTAATCATTGTAGAGCATAGCCTAAGATGGTATAATATGCTCACTAACATTCGTTAGTTTCACCGAGAGATCGGAGAAGAGGAAGTGGAAGAGGAACCGCAACAAGCAGCGGCCATCCAGCCCGCAGCACCATCGCGGCTGGAAGAGGCGGCAGCTTGGCTGTCGATCGCGGGGCTGATCATCGTCGGCCTTGCACTGATCGCGACCAACATCTGGGCGCGCACTGACCAACAGTCGCTCGGCTGCACGGCGGCCATCGTGATCTTTGCCGTGGCAGCAGCTACGTTCAGCGTCTGCTGGGGTCGGCTGGAAATGCAGCGTCTGGGCGGCAAGATGAGCCTCAAGAGTCCGCCGTGGCTCATGGCCGGCCTCAACGCAGCGCTCATCGTCGTGCTGATGCTGCTGCAGGTCGCCGCCCCCTTCATGTACACCTAACCACCACCATCCTCAAAAGGCTCCAGGAGAATAGCCTCCAACTCCTACGGAGAATGCCGTCTATGGGTCGCTTCCGCGACAAACCAAACCATACCCGCGCATTCTCCGTCTCCCACGTCCATAGATGTTTAGCTATGCTGATGAGCCGTAAACGGCGAAACGGATTACAGTTCTTCGGGGTCGGCTAAAGCCGCTTTAATGTCGTCGAAGCGAAAGCCTTGGCGGGCGAGGTAGGCCATAAATTTTTGGTCGTCTGGGTAGCGAGCGCGCTTTTTGGCTATGAGGTCGCGCAGCACGGCGCGCTCGTCGGTTTCGTCTTCGGCCAGGACCTCGGCAATTACGGCTTCGGGCACATGTTTTTGCAGTAGTTCCAGCCGCATGCGGCGTTTACTCGTTGCTTTGAGCGTCCGGCGGCTACTCACCCAGGCACGGGCGAACGCGGCGTCGTCGAGCAGCTGCACGCTGCGGAGCCGGTCACTAATCTGCCGTGCTGCCGCGTCATCAATACCCTTGCGGCGAAAGTACTCGCCCAGCTCCCATTCGCTGCGCGGCCGCATAGCCACATAACGCAGCGCGTTGCCGTAGGCTTTATCCAGGCCGGCTGTTTTTTTGAGCGCCTGTAATTCGGCTTGGTCCAGCTCCTGCCCGCTGTGGAGACCGCTCTGGATAAGACCGGCTTCGCTCAAGCCGAACGCAAACGCACCGTCTACAAAAATAGAGTAGCGGTCTGGCCGCTTAGCCTGCTGCTTAATGGCGGTGATTTTCATGCCGGCACCGGGGCGTGGTAGTGCGCGACCAGCCAGGCAACGCCATCGGTGATCTGCTCGGGATGATCGTGGGCGAGCCGCAGGAGCTCTTCCCAGGTAAACCAACGTACGCTGTCAACTTCTTCGGGGTCAAAGGCAAAGCGGGTGCCCGCCGGCGCGATCGTGCGATACACCTTATTAAAACGATTCAGAATACGCCCATTCTCCACGCCATTGGTTTTGTACCAGGCGACTTCGGTGAGCAGCGCGTCGCTGACGCCCAGCTCCTCATTTAGTTCGTCGGCGGCGGCCTGTTCGTAGCTCACATCTTTGTCTACGTGGCCGGCAGCGGACATATCCCAACAGCCGGGCCAGAGCTTCATGTGCTGCGGCCGCTTCTGGAGCAGAATGCGTCCATCCTCGTCTTCTACCACTACGCGCGCGATGCGATGATACCAACCATTCTGCCAAACTTCGGCGAGCATCGCATGGCCGATTTCTCGGTCATACTCGTCGACAATCACTACTGGTGGATATGGCATGATGGGCTGCTAGTACGCTTGTTTGTGTTTTGATTATTGCCCTGGTCGTTATTTTAGTCCTTTGGCGTGGCGGCGTCACGTACTTTTTTGGCGATTTCGTCCATTATCTTGGGGTTCTCCTGTAGATACGTTTTGGCGGCTTCGCGGCCTTGGCCGATTTTTTGATCGTTATAGGCAAACCAAGCGCCGGACTTCTCCACGATGTTGTGCGTGGTGGCTAGATCTAAAATGTCGCCGCTCTTGCTGATGCCTTCGTTGTACATGATGTCGAATTCGGCTTCGCGGAACGGCGGGGCGATCTTGTTTTTGACCACCTTAACGCGGGTACGGTTGCCAATCACGCTTTCGCCGGCTTTAATCTGGCCGATGCGGCGGATGTCCATACGTACACTGGCGTAGAATTTGAGAGCGTTGCCGCCGGTGGTGGTTTCTGGGTTGCCGAACATCACGCCAATTTTCATGCGGATTTGGTTGATGAAGATAACGGTGGCTTTGCTGCGGTTGATGACGCCGGTCAGCTTGCGCAGTGCTTGGCTCATCAGGCGGGCTTGCAAACCGGGCAGCGAGTCGCCCATGTCGCCTTCGATTTCGGCGCGCGGCACCAGCGCCGCCACGGAGTCGACCACGATGATGTCCACGGCGTTGGATCGCACCAGTGTCTCGGTAATCTCTAGCGCTTGCTCACCGTTATCCGGCTGGCTGAGCAAGAGGTTGTCGACATCCACGCCGATGCGCTTGGCATACGACGGATCCAGCGCGTGCTCGGCATCGATAAATGCTGCGGTGCCGCCAGCGCGCTGCACTTCGGCAATGGCGTGCAGCGTAAGCGTCGTTTTACCTGAGCTTTCCGGCCCGTAGATCTCGACAATTCGGCCTTTGGGCAGACCGCCACCGAGGGCGATATCCAGCGACAAGCTGCCGGTAGGTATAACCTCGACTTTTTGAGCGTAGCCTTCACCCAGTTTCATGATCGAGCCTTTACCAAACTGCTTTTCGATTTGCTCCAGAGCCATGCCCAGCGCCTTGCTCTTGCCTTCGGCTACCCCGGCTGCTACCATCTTGGCCTCGTCGGCCACTTTACTGTCTTTATCCTTGGTTGCCATAATCCCTCCTGTTGTTACCCTGTTCCCGCCTTTATAGACAGTATACTCTAAACGTACTCTGGCCGCCGCGTCAAGTCGATATTTTACCGCCTATGGCGCTTATGATTTTCATATATAATGATGGTAAATGGGCGCTAAAGATTTACTGAGTGGCACGCGGCTAGGTGGTTCACAGAAATTCACCAGCAAGCAGATTGCAGAAACGCTTGATAAGCTGGTGGAGCAAGGCGTAACGCGCGGTGCCAGCGATATCCACATCGAGCCATTTGAGCACTTCGTGTTGGTGCGCTACCGCATCGATGGCGCTCTGCGCGGCGTCCACAAGCTGCCACACGCCAGCCTACCCCTCCTCATGGCCGCTATCAAAAAACGCGCCGCCCTGGATCCCGAAGAAAACGATTTGCCCGCCGAAGGCCGCTACACTGCTACGCTAAACGGCCAAGAAGTACACGTTCAGGTTGCTACCATGCCAGTGTACGGCGGCGAGAAGGCGGTTCTCCACATATCCACCCCGCCAGGCAAGCCGCAAGCGCTTGCGACCTTGGGCTTCTGGGGCGAGAATTTGGCAACACTCCAGCGTTTGCTGGCTCATCCACAGGGCATGCTAGTAGTTGCTGGGCAGCGGCACTGCGGTGCGTCGTCTACGCTGTTTAGCTTGCTGGATCAGTTAAACAATCCAATTGTCAATATTGCTACCGTAGAGTCGCACCCCAAACACCGTTTGCCGGGAGTTAATCAAACTTATACCGACGTTGGAGGCATGAGTATTGCCGATGGCTTAAAAGCCGTGCTCAGGCAAGACCCAAACATCGTTCTGCTGAGTGATATGCCCGATGGTACCACCGCCAAACTGGCCGTTCATGCGGCCAGCACCGGCCACTGCATCTTAGCCCGGATGTACGCCGAGAGCGCTGTCGCTGCCGTGATACAGCTGCGGGCCACCGGTGCCGAGCCATTCTTGCTGGCCAGCAGCCTCAAGGCCTGCATCAGCCAACGCCTGGTGCGTGCACTCTGTCCGCACTGCCGTGAACGCTCCATAGTGAGCGCTGATGAACAGAAACAACTACATGCGCGACTTGGCCTCACCACTGCTGCCGTACGCAAACGTGTAACCGAGATGGAGCGTTCGTTGGCGCCGGCAATCTTTGGCGATGTTAAACAGCTCAATTCCAGCCCGAGCGGTATCACGCACCTCTGGCGCGCCAGCAGCGAGGGCTGTGCCGCCTGCGGCCACAGCGGTTACCAAGGCCGCATTGCAATTGTTGAGGTATTAGAAATCACCGAACCGCTGCAGCAAGCGCTGCTGGCAAGCCAAGCGCCGTCGGTCGGCAGTTTGCACGCCGTAGCGCTGAAACATGGCTTTGTGCCACTGGCACTAGATGGGCTGCTCAAAGCGTTGCGTGGGCAAACAACCATCGCCGAAGTGCTAAAAGTTATCGGCGCGCCGCTCGACTAGACCCTTAGACCTCCAAAGTGCGGTATAATCAAGCCAGTATGAAGCGCCCGCGTCAGTCCTCACCTGGTTTCACGGTTATCGAGCTGTTGGTGGTTATTGTACTATTGGGCATTTTATTAGCGCTCGTAACGCTCACCTACAGCGGCGTGCGCGCCAAGAACCGCAATGCAGCGCGCGAAACGACTATCGACAAAATCCAGATCCAGTTCGAAACCTATTACGCCAGAACCAGTACCTACCCAACGCTGGCTAATCTCAATACCGCCAGCTGGCGCACGCAAAATTTGCCAAAGCTAGCGGCCAACGCTTTGCAAGATCCGCACTGGAATAAGGCCAACAGATTCTGTACCACAGCCGGCCACGCGGTGGCAACAACTGCACCCGCCTCCAGCTGCTATAGCTACCAGGTAACCGGCGCGGATGGTTCAACTTGCGACAATAGCAAGACGATCTGCGCCCACTACACACTGACCGCGAGCCTAGAAGGCGGCCAAAAATACGTCAAGAGCAGCCTGAACTAGCCGGGTTTACGGCCGATTCTGGATGTTGCGCCGCTGCTCCAAAAATTGTTCGTGCACTTCCAGGATGCGCCGGGCATAATCGTTGGGATTGGGGCAGTAAGGGAATTGAAATTTGGAACGCTCACCGGCCGTTTCTACTCGCAACGTGCCGTAGTTAAACATGTGCGGCACAATGCCGTTTTGGTCGACGGTCACGTCCTCCAGATTGTCCATGCTCAGCTGCGACACTTGGCGGCCGAACAGGCTACGCTGCGAGATCTGGGTGATGCTGTCGGTAGTCACCACCCACTGGTTTTGCCAGTAGATTGAGGTAGAAATGCCCATAACTAACAAGATGACAACAACCACCAGCCCAAACAACGCATAAATGACATTGGTATTGCCGGCAATGGTCGAGCTGAACGGACCAGAGAAGTGCGGCAATAACACAAAAGCCACGAAGGCGGCCAGCGCCAACCCGACCAGCGACGAGATATACAGCGACACAATGCCAAAAGGGTGACGCTTAACCGTAGCCACCAAGTGCTCGCCGGGCTGCATAACGACCATCGGGTGCATGCCAGGATCTTCCGGACGAACATACGCTGGTTCACCAGGGACCGCGTAGGTCGGCTGAGGTTGAGGCTGTGCTGGCGCTTGCGGCGGATTATAGACCGGTGCTGGCGGATATGGTTGCTGCACTGGCGGCTGATATGGTGGATTTTGGGCGGGCTGAGGCTGCGGCGTGCCGCCCGGCTGCCACTGAGGAGCATCTGGTTGCATGAACCTATTATACCAGGCTTACTTGATCGCTGTCTGCATGCGGCGTGCGGCCCAGGTGCTGGTAGGTTTTGGCCGTGGCTTTGCGGCCGCGCGGGGTGCGTTCCAGCAAACCAATTTGCATGAGGTACGGCTCGTAGAAATCCTCGATGGTGCTGCGCTCTTCGGCCGTTAACGCCGCCAGTGTTTCCACGCCCACTGGGCCGCCTTTATAGTTGTCGACAATAGCGCTCAGCAGCATGCGGTCGGCGGGATCGAGGCCGAGTTCGTCAATTTCTAACAGCTCTAACGCGCGGAAACTGATAACGGTGTCGATGATACCATCGCCGTTGACGTCGGCGTAGTCGCGCACGCGTTTGAGCAGCCGGTTGGCGATACGGGGCGTGAGGCGCGAACGCTTGGACAACTCGGCCGCAGCATCCGGCGCGATTTCTATCTTCAGTATGCCGGCGGCGCGGTGAATCACTTGTTGGATCTCGCTCGGCGTATAAAACTCCAGGCGGTGGATCATGCCAAAGCGGTCGCGTAAGGGAGCGGCCAGATTGCCGGTGCGCGTAGTGGCGCCAATCAGCGTGAATTTGGGCAGGTCTAGGCGCAGCGAACGCGCCGACGGGCCTTTGCCCAGCATAATATCCAGCTTGTAGTCCTCCATGGCGGCATAGAGGACTTCTTCGACGACGCGGTTCAGCCGGTGAATCTCGTCGATAAACAAAATGTCGCCGTCGGCCAAATTGGTAAGCAAGCTAGCCAGATCGCCGGCGCGCTCAATTGCCGGGCCAGAGGTAATCCGGATTTGGGCGCCCATTTCGTGAGCGATCACGCTGGCCATGGTGGTCTTGCCGAGGCCGGGCGGGCCATAGAGCAGCACGTGGTCCAGCGGCTCGCCGCGCTTTTTGGCCGCATCGATGGCCAGCTTGAGATTTTGTTTGAGCCGCTCCTGCCCCACGTAGCTGGCAAAATCGTGTGGGCGCAAACTAACTTCCAGTTCCACCTCCTGCTGGTCGTCCCCTTGTGGGCTCGAGTGTACAATGCGGTCAATCATGCGTCCTCCTAGTATAGCGTACCTGTCAGTTTACCGTAGACCGGGAATGCTTGCATTATTACGCTTATGGTGGTATAATGTACAACTGTCTTCGGAACATTCCGCGAGAAGAGTCCACTGGGAGGACAAATGGAGGGAATCATCGTGTTCGCGCGCATCGCCTGCTTTGCGCGCACCGTCGCCGCCATCTTCGTGGCCGGCGCCGCGATCCTCAGCGTTATCCACTAATCCCGAGCCGCTTCGGCACCCTCACCTGGTGAAGGTCGCCTGAGGCGCTGCTCTCAAAAGATACCACCCCCTTTCTTCTAGCGCTGACGCGCTTCATACATACAGGAAGGACAACAAGCTCCGAAGACCGCCGCCCGTGATCGGCACAAGCGCCTGGCAACGACGCCAGCGCATCACGCAATCGACACCTTGCGATAGGTGTCACATAGACTTGCAGTCGGAGGGGCGGGTCGCTTTGAGCTGGTAGCATTGCTACCTTCCTTCAAACCCCGCCTCTCCGCTGCAACTACCCCACCCACAGCGAATGTTTCTGCTTATTTACGGAGGTGGAACGCGCCATAAGCACTAGCATTCTTTGTGGATACATGCTATAATACATGCGTAACAGTGTCCTGTTTTTCTAAGAACTGTTGCATTAACAGACTAGCCTACCACCTCGATACACTGAGCAGAGGAGAACGAAAATGAGCGTTCGCGATCGGATCATCGGTGCCGTGGTGTTGGTACTGCTGGTAGTTGGCGCCTTTGCGGCTGGATACCTGTCCGCTCCGCGTACCAACAACAGCAGCAGCACCCCGAGCGGCACCCTGGCCGTCCCGATTCCGCCGCCGGGCTACACCTACCGGATCCCGACGTCGCTGCTGCCGGCGCCGACCGCCACGGTCACCACCACGGCACCGCCGTCGATCAGCTACACCAAGGCGCACCTCGGTGCGTCGGTGATCGGCGATTGCAGCACCCGCCTCAGCCCCAGCACGACTGGGATGATCGTCTCTGTGTACAACGGCAGCCACAACGGCAAGTTCACCCTCAAGGTGTACAAGCCCGACGGCACGTTGTACAAGAACAACGTCGCGTCGAGTTACACGTTCGACGCTCGTGGCGCTTGGTCCACCACCTGGACCTGCGACAACGCCAACGGCACGTCCGACCCTCCCGGGTCGTACAAGCTCGTGTTCCACGACACTACGACCGGAGAGAACGTCACTACCACGATGGTCGTGGGGTAGGCAGCCTGGCAGGTGACGAGTGCCGGTTCGGTACAAGCGCTGACGTGACCACGTCAACCTTTACCCTGAACCCACTCGCTCACCTGCCCTGCCCCAGACGCTACAAGCCTCGGCTTGCGTCCTCTGGGGCCGAATAATTACAGTAATTACTTCGTCTTGAGCGCTTGTTTGATGCGCTCTTCGGTAGGCAAATCTTTGTCTATACCGCTGAGCGCTTTGGCGGCGTCTTGGGCGGAGTAGCCGAGCGCTAGGAGTGCCTCAGCGGCCTCGTCGCCAGCGAATGCCCGTTCGGATTGCAGCAGTCCGGCTGCGCCCAAATCCACGCCTTCTAAGCCCACTTTATCTTTTAGCTCCACCACTACGCGTTCGGCCACGCGTTTACCCACGCCGCTGGCGCGCTGGATGGCTTTGAGGTCGCCGCTGGCGATGTAGCCACGCACCTCGTTGGCGTTGCCAATGCTCAAGATACTGAGCGCCATTTTGGGGCCGACGCCGGTGACGCCGAGCAACTGCTCGAACAAGCTTTTGGTATCGCGGCTCAAGAAACCGTACAGGTCGTAGGCTGCTTCGCGGATATGCTCATAGATATACAGCTTGGTGAGGTCGCCGGCAGCCAAGCGGCCGTAATCTTCGGTGGTGACCAGCAGGCCGTAGCCGACGCCACTGACATCTAAAATAACTTGGTCGGGTGTTTTCTCGGCCACTACGCCGGTGAGCAGTGCAATCATGTGCTGGTATTATACAGGACGATAGGTTAGGGGTGCTCCAGCCTGGCTCACTCGTATTCGGGAGACTGTGAAGTCGGTCCAAAACCGATTTCAGCCGAACGCTTTCAAGGACTTCCGGTGGAAGTCTTTGAAAAGAGTGTGCTCCCGAATACGAGTGAGCCAGGCTGGAGCAATACCTACGCAAACTTCGCATTGGCGGCATGGGTCAGCGCCGCAGCGAGCGCGTCGGCACAATCGTCCGGCTTGGGCACGTCCGACAACTTGAGCAGCACACGCACCATTTCCTGCACCTGCTTTTTGTCGGCTTTGCCGTAGCCGGTGATCGCCTGTTTGATCTGCATCGGCGTGTACTCAAATAAATTGAGCCCGGCCTGTTTGCCGCACAGCAGCACCACGCCGCGCGCTTGAGCAACGGTCATGGCGGTGGTAACGTTGCGGGCAAAAAATAGCTTTTCGACGCTCATGATCTGTGGTTTGGTTTGCACGATGATATCGGTCAGTTCCTCGTAGATGGTCTGCAGGCGCACGGCATCATCTTCGTGCACTGGCGTGCGAATAACACCGGCGTCAACCAGCGCTGCTTGTTTGCCCTGCACCTCAATCACGCCAAAGCCCAAAATGCCGGTACCGGGGTCGATGCCCATAATGCGCATTAACGAATAAACCTCCACCACACATAACCAAGCGCAGCCAGCCCGCCGCCGCCCAGTAGACCAAATTCCAGGATGATGCCACCGGGGTTATAAACCCGCGCGACTTGCCTGGCGCCCGGCAGCCGGCGCAGGTCGGTGCATGATTTGCCGTTGTCGCCGAGCCGTTGGTCAAGACAGACGGATCCAGTTACTGCATCCAGCGTGGGTTGCGGCACCAAGTAATAAATATCCGAGAAACGGGCCACAAAACCGGCGGTATGATACACCACGTTGTAAGACTGGCCATTCGCCGTAGGCAGCGGTTGTGGTGCGCCATTCTCGGTGCCGATGCTATAGGTACCAACTGCGCCGTTGGAATAAATCACCGCGTAGGCGGAGTAGCTCGGCCGGCTCCTCACGGTAAACGACATGGAGCTCCAGAGATGAATCTCGCTCACTAGAAACGAAGCCGCCAGCACGGCAGCTATTGCATAAAACACCAGACGCTGGCGCTGTTTGAAGCTCATGTTCACATAATAGCACCAGTGGCGGGCTACTCGGCGAGGGCCGAGACTAGCAGCTCGTGCGTTTCGGGACGCGCGGTGAGCAGCCCGTACAGTGAGCCGTCGAAGCGCGGCTCCTGCCCACGGGCATCAGTCATAAGGATACCCAGCTCGCCCAAGATAACTTTAGACGCCGCGCCGTCCCACGGTTTGGCGCCGGCATAGACCGCTCCTTCGATTCGGCCTTGTGCTACCAACATGCAGGTGTAGGCGTAGGAGCAGAAATTGGGCAGCTGGTAAGCAGCCGCAAGCAGCGTGGCGCGCAGGTTCTTGACGTCTACCACTGATGCAGGCCAGCTTTCCATATCGATCATTTTCATAGTCGTGCCGGCGTCGGGTGTAAACGGTTGGCCGTTCAACCGTGCGCCGCTGCCCTTGTAGGCGCTAAACATGCGATCGGCCATATAGTCGTACACTACGCCAACCACTGGTACGCCGTCGTGCACCAAAGCGAGGCAACCGGTCGACATGGGCAGATGTAGGCTGTAGGGAATAGTGCCGTCGATAGGATCACAAACCCACAGCAGCTTATCAGGGCTATCGACTTCCTTGCTGGCTTCTTCGCCCAGCACGCCGATCTGCGGGTAGCGGGCCGAGACTTCGTCGATTACCAGCTGATTGATGGCCGTATCGGCGATGGTGAGCGGCGTGTTGTCCTCGGTCTTCACCTCTACCGCTATGTCGTGACTGAAGTGCCTACGCGCAATCTCGCCGGCGCGGTGCATGAGGTCTTCGGCAAATTGTAGATATTCGCGCAGCTGGTCGCTGGTGAGCGGCGTTACCGCGCTCATGCCAATAGTTCCTCAGCGATATCGAAGTTGACGTGGGTGTTGACCACATCGTCGCAATCTTCCAGGGCGTCCATCAGGCGCATAATTTTGCCGGCGGTATCTTTGTCGGCGATCTCTACGGTGGTGTTGGGCACGTAGGTGAGTTCGGCCTCTTTAATTTCTAGACCTTGTCCGCGCAAGGCGTCGCGGACTTTGGCCAGCTCGGCCGGCGCGGTGTAGATGACGCTCTCACTGTCATCTTCCTCCACATCTTCAGCGCCAGCGTCCAGCGCCTGCAAGGTGAGTTCGTCGCCAGTGCCGGAAGCGCGGATCATGCCGCGGCGGTCAAACTGGAAAGCCACTGCGCCTTTTTCGGCAATGTTGCCGCCGTGTTTACTGAACGCCAGGCGGACTTCCGGATAGGTGCGATTGATGTTGTCGGTTGCCACCTCTACCAGAATGGCCACGCCGCCGGGGCCGTAGCCTTCGTACAAAATCTCTTGCAGCTGCGCGGCGTTTTTGTCGGCCACGCGTTGAATAGCCCGATCGATATTGCTGGTCGGCATGTTGGCCGCCTTGGCTTTATCGATGGCCAGCCGCAGCGCAAAATTCATAGTGGGGTCGGTGCCGGCGCGGGCCGCAATGGCGATCGCATTACCAAGTTTGGTAAACACAGCACCGCGCGCGGCGTCCTTTGCGCCCTTTTCTCGTTTAATGGTCGACCATTTGGAATGCCCGCTCACGTGCCTACTCCTTCTATTCTCTCTGTTATTATAGCATTTTTGTGACGCAGTATGAAGACTATTAGCAATACCATTCCGTAAAACGCTAGTAGTAGTCCCAAGCCCAAGCTCAGGTGCTGGATAAAACTGTGTGGGATGCGGCTCAAGAGCGCGCTCACGTCAAGCATGTAGGTGAGCAGCTCTTTGGCGGGCCAAGCTAGCCATCCGGCGGCCAGCGGTAGCAACATACCCGACAAGCCGGCAATCGAGCAGAGCAACATAGCCAGTGGCACCAGTGCCACCACGAGCACATTAGCCAGTAGCCCTATCAGTGAGATCTGGCCGAACACATAGAGGACGTAGGGGAGGGTCATCACCTCAGCACACAGTGTCTGAATAATAATGGACGGCAAAAGCCTTGGCCTATGCGTACCAAACAACCGGCGCGTAACCAACGGTGCTACAATCACCACGCCAAAGAACGCCAAAAACGACAGATACCAGCTCACGTTCCCCCATAGATACAGCGGGTTAGCTAGCGCGGTCGCCGCGCCGGCCACCAGCAGCAGCACTAAGGGCTTAATCTCTCGTCCATAGTACCAGCCAGCTAGACCGAGCAGGCTAATAATGGCGGCACGAACAATCGACGGGCTGCTGCCGGTGAGCGCTAGGAAGAACAGAATGAGCAGCACGCTCGCAGCGGCGACCTGAAACTTGCTGCGCTGCGCACATAACCGACGGACGGTATCAATAATGATTGTCAAATTGTAGCCAGAGACTGCGATAAGATGGGTCAGCCCAACTGCGAGCAGTGTCTGTGACACATCGGCCGGAAGGGTATTACGCTGACCGATCAATAGCCCTAGCCCAAACGAGGCCTGCGGCTCTGGTAGTGCCGACTCTAAGCCTGCTGCGAAACGGTGGCGTAAGCTATCTATCCAGGAAGTGTGGCGCTGTAGCAGCCTAATCTGCCCGAAACTGATACTTCCCTGTTGGCCGCCAAAAGGCGGCCGCAGCTTGCCACTCACCTGCACACTATCACCACTGTAAATAAGCGGCGCACCAAAGCCGGCAACGGTAACCGTGCCTGGCAGCCGCTCGCTAAATGGTGATAGCAGCTGCACGTGCGCAATCGAAAACGTCGTTTGGTAGCGCGCGCCATATGCGCCGTCAGCTGTGGCTTGGCCAGTCAGTACGACTTGTTGCTGAGCGAGCGAGGCATACGGTGTAAGCTGGCGGGCTAGCGCCGTACCACGCCACCAGCCCACGCTGAAACAGCAAATAGCAATCAACAAAAGAGCTACTAGCTTTCGCCGCCGCAGGCTTACCAGCGCAGCCGCCGCCATGGTCAGCGTCCACTCCGCCCCAGTCAGCCAGTGTATTCGCGCCCAAGCAATACCTGCAAACACCGCCAAGCAAGCGGCGCTCACCAGTACCGCTCGCGGCACTCGATATTCGGTTATCCCCCGTAGCACGGGCGCATTCTAGCAAAGGTTGCCCAGGATGCAAATGCTTTTCCTCTCCTAAGCGCCGGGCTGGAAGACGGTGACCGAAAACTCAGGGCAATTTTGGTCCGACCACGCTGTTTTGAGATCGATGGTACTTTGCGGCACGATTAGTTCCAAGGAATAAGACGCTGCGCTACAGGCCGAAGCACTACCGTAAGCCCCGGCGTCCGGAAACCCAAGCACCACGTGTGCACTCGCACCCGGTGCCACGCTGACAGTGGTGTTCGGATACAACGCATTCTGTGCGGCAGCCGCGCCCAAATGTTGCCCGCCAGCGTTTAGCAAGTACACCGCGGGATAGCCGCTAAGCGTGCAAGTTTGGGTACCGTTGTTGGTAACGACCGCGTGTTTATAGATGGTGCCGGCCGTGCCATCGGAAGTACCTTGACTCAGCTGCAAATTGCCGCAAGCCGTCACTGCCGTGCTGCCGCCGGCCGCGCTCGAACTATTAGACGACGCGCCGGACTGCGACGAACTACTCTTGGCCGGCGCGGAAACGGGCTTATGGTGATCGCGCCATAGCAGCCAACCAGTTGTACTCAAAAGTGCGACAATAACGACGATCAGCACAGCTATCAGCACGTCGCCGCCTTGACTTTTCACCACCACCAATCGCCTCATTCTAAAAGCTCCAATTATCATAACCAGTATAGCGCCTATCATTTAATGCGCGCTAGGATTGACTTTTGTAGCCAAAAAACAGATAATATACCCTGTTCTGCGCCTGAATAGGGGCCCATAGCTCAGTCGGTTAGAGCAGAGGCCTTTTAAGCCTCGTGTCCTGGGTTCGAATCCCAGTGGGCCCTCCAATCTATCCCTAGTAGGACACTATGCAACTAAAGAGCCCTTCGTTGGCTCTTTTTATTATACTTATGGCCTATTCCCTTAGAGGAGAAACCGTTGTACAATTAGCATTAGTTACATAACGAAAGGGCTTCCTATGAGGCAACAGACATTACTACCTACCTCTATCAATCCTCAATCAGAAGGAGCTTTTTTGTTACATGAAAATCTTAAACTTAGGAATATTGGCGCATGTAGACGCCGGTAAGACCAGTCTCACCGAGCGGTTACTGTATACCGCCGGTGTAATCGACGAAATCGGCAGCGTCGATGCAGGCAATACCCAGACCGACTCGCTCGCACTCGAACGGCAGCGCGGCATTACCATTAAGTCCGCAGTGGCCTCTTTTGTGGTGCACGATATTCAAATTAATCTACTAGACACACCGGGCCACCCGGACTTCATAGCAGAAGTTGAGCGTGTATTGCACGTGCTAGACGGTGCCGTGCTGGTCATTTCTGCAGTAGAGGGCGTACAGGCACAAACGCGCATACTCATGCGTACATTGCAGCGGCTTGGCATACCAACCATCATGTTTGTAAACAAGATTGACCGTAGCGGTGCGGAGTATGAGCGTGTGCTGCAAGAAATAACCCATAAGCTCACTCCCAATATCACTGCTATGGGCACTGTGGACGCAATAGGCACCCAGGGCGCTAACTTCGTGGCAAACCCAGATGCCTTTACACCAGATCTCATCGCAGGTACTAAGACCGGAAAGCTACACCCGGTATTCTTTGGCTCGGCCATTACTAGCGCGGGCACAACTGAGATTATAGACGGCATCACTAAGTTGCTGCCGGCAGCCGATGCTAATGCCAGCGGCGAAACTTTGGGCAGCGTGTTCAAAATAGAACGCGAAGCTAATGGAGAAAAGGTCGCATACGCTCGAATGTTCAGCGGCGGCCTACAAGTGCGTGAACGATTGCAGTTCGGCACAGACAAAGAGGGGCGCGTAACCGGTATTGAAGCATTTGCCGGTGGCGCGATGGTCAAGCGCACCTCGCTCATGGCAGGTGAGATTGGCAAGCTGTACGGCCTTTTTGACGTACAGATTGGCGACAGAATCGGCTCTGGGCAAGCTGACCAGTCGCACTACTTTGCCCCGCCGACGCTTGAGACTGCGATAACGCCTGTGCATGCCAGCGACAAAGGTAGGCTGCACGTGGCGCTTGACCAGCTAGCCGAACAAGACCCACTCATTAACCTACGGCAAGACGATGTACGGCAGGAGTTGTACGTGTCGCTTTACGGCGAGGTACAGAAAGAGGTAATCCAAGACACTCTAGCCAATGAGTTCGGCCTTGACGTTACGTTCAATCGTACTACTACAATCTGCGTGGAACGGCTGCTTGGTACTGGAGCAGCTTTGGCAATTGGCAAGCGCGACAGTCCATTTCTGGCAACCATCGGCTTGCGCGTTCAACCGGAACGGCATGGCTCAGGCGTGCGATATAGCGTAGCCAACGAAGCTCTGGGTCAAATGCCAGCTGCCTTTTACAAGGCCGTGGAAGAAACGGTCATGCAGACCCTGCAGCAAGGCTTATGCGGCTGGGAGGTCACAGACTGCATGGTTACACTAACGCACGCTGACTATTTTCCACGACAAAGTCATGCGCATGCTCGGTTTGATAAGAGTATGTCCAGTACTGGGGCTGATTATCGTGGCCTAACACCCCTTGTGCTAATGGACGCGCTTAAGGCTGCGGGCACAGTTGTGTGCGAACCGATACATCACTTTGAGCTTGAGATACCCGAAAGCTCATTGAGTGTATTCCTACCAGTACTTGCAAAGCTTGGAGCAGTACCACTGCATACACTGGCGCGTAGTTCGGCCTATATTGTGCAAGGTGATATTCCAGCCGCACGCATACACGAGCTACAGCAAGACTTACCCGGACTAACGAGCGGCGAGGGCGTACTCGAGTATGCATTTGACCGGTACGAGCCAGTGCGCGGAGCAGTCCCAGTGCGACCCCGCACTGACTTCAACCCGCTTGACCGCAAAGAGTATATGCAGCACATCAGCAAGCGTGATTAGTTGCAATAGAATAGCGCAGAGCCCTCCACAAGCTTTCGGCTTGGCAGGAATGGTATAATATAGCTATGAAAAATGCATTGTATATCGCACTTATCATCGGCTTCCTAGCGGTTGATTTCTTTTTCTTCCACGACATTTTTAAGACTGGCGAGGTTATAACCGCCGCCCAATATCTAACCGGCATTTTAAGCATCCCGGTGTTTATTATCTCCGCTGGGTCGATCTTGCGAGCAGAAGCAGCGCAGAAGTAGTAATTTTGATGATCTTTGAGCAGCCCTTTCGGGGGCTGTTTTATTACGGACTGAGGCTTGCACTCAGGCGCCAAGCGCGGCATACTCTGTCGATATGAGTGAACGTGTCTACATAGCTGCCAGCTTTGAGCAGCGCGATGAGGTACGAGAACTGTATGACAAATTGCGCACCGAGGGCCACATTATTACCGCCGACTGGACTGTCCACCAGGAAATCGCCCAGCTTGATTCCGTCGAAGAACGCGAAGCCCTCAAGGCCAGGTACGCAGTCGAAGACACCAACGGCGTACGATCGGCTTCGGTGTTCGCGCTGCTGCTTGGCCCGCGCAAAAGCACCGGAGCCCATATTGAGCTGGGTATTGCCCTGGGCGCACGAGTAGCGCGCATCTGCCTGATCGGCGAGCCGGACCAGTCTCAACTCTTTTACGATCACCCGGGCATTACCACAGTTCCAAACGTGGAAGCTTTTATAAATAGTTTGCGGCCGCACTCTACATCACAGATTTCGCCTCATTTGCTATGATTGCATCGTGGCTAAAGCAAAAAGTCTCACCACCAAGCAGCAAATTCGCGCCATACTAGGCGTGGCGGCGCTTAGTTTTAAGACCGCCCCCGGCGCTGTCTTTTTCAAGTTGCTTGGCTCACTTATAAACGCCTTCCTGCCAATCGCCACTACCTATTTTGCGGCCCGCACCACGACCGCTTTGGCCAGCGCGTACAGCGGTAATCATGCAGCTAAATCGCAGGTGATCGTCTTTGTGCTGCTGACCGCCGGCTTCGGGCTGGTGATGACCGCCTGGAGTAGCCTGGACAATTACGTGCAGTCCAAAATGCGCTACGTGGTAGAAACGCGCATTAGCAACCGGATGTTCGAGCATTTTTTGACGCTCGATTTTTGGCGCTACGACGACAAACGCACCGCCGACCTCTATGACCGGGCCCAAAAGTTCTCGCAATTCTTTGCCTGGATATTCGACCGCATTGCCAACATTATCTCTCAGGTGATTAGTGTCATAAGCGCCATTGCTGCCCTCTTACTCGTGAACTGGGGCATTGCCCTGTTTATTTTGATAGCCGTGGTGCCGGGCGTGTATGTGCAGTTTAAGCTGTCGCGCAAGCAAATTAAGCACTGGAACGAGAACGTGGAGGTACGTCGCTCGCTCAACCTTATCGAGTGGAACATGCTGCAGCCAAACCTCATCAGCGAGCTGCGGCTGTACGGCATGGTCAAATACCTACTCAACCTGCGTACCAACCTGCGCGATAAAGACGAGCAAAAGCGCATCGAAATTGAGCGCGACACCGTGCCATTAAACCTGCTCTCGAACTTTTTGGAGGCCGGCGCCGAAGTCGCCACGCTTATCTGGATCAGTCTGCAGATTATCGCCCGTAAGCAGCCGCTGGGCCAATTTATCTACGTGCAGCAAATGGTCGGCCGCGCCATTGGCAGCGCCAGCAGCCTGGTGTCGACGATCAGCAGTATCGACGAAGATGTGGCTAATCTTTTCGACTACGAACAATTTATGCACCTGCCCACCCGTCGTAATGGCGATCAGGTGCTACGCGCGGCACCGCAGGAGATTGTGCTGGAAGACGTTTCCTTCCACTACCCGGGCAAGAAAAGCCCAGAGGTGCTGCAGCACATCAACTTGCGGATTCCGCGCAATCAGCATATTGCTATCGTTGGCGAGAATGGCGCTGGCAAGTCGACGCTCATCAAGCTGATTACCGGGCTGTATGTGCCCAGCAGCGGCAGGGTGCTGGTCGACAACGTGCCACTGGAAAGCGTCAGCATCACCTCGTGGCACAAACAAATAGCCGTGCTGCAGCAGGATTTTATCGCCTACGGCTTTGCTACCGCCCGCGACAACGTGCGTTTCGGCGACGTCGACGCGCCGATCAGCGAACAGCGTTTGCGTCAGGCGCTCCTAGACGCCGAAGCCGCCGACTTTTTGCAGAAGCTGCCACGCGGCGTGGACTCTTTTGTAAACAACTGGATGGAAGACGACGCGGGCAACAAGGGAACCGACTTGTCCGGCGGCCAATGGCAGCGGCTGGCCCTGGCTCGCAACTTCTACCGCGGCGCGCCGATTATTATTCTGGACGAACCAACCTCGGCCATCGACGCGCTGGCCGAAGCCCGCATCTTTAAACATTTGTTCGACGGCCGACGGCACACGGTTATCACCATCAGCCACCGCTTGTCGACCATCAAAAAAGCCGACGTCATTTACATGCTCAAGGACGGCAAGGTGGTAGAAACCGGCACCCACGACGAGCTGATCGCCCGCAAAGGGTACTTTTATAAAATGTTTGAAGCGCAGATCCATGGTTAACTGTGCGCCAGCTTGTCTATAGCTTCTTGATAGAGCCACGATAATATGTTATCGTAACACACGTCCGATACCTTCGTTTGAGAGGAACGAGTCGTGACAGAGATGCAGGTAAAAACGTTCGGTCGGGAGATTTTTGTGCCCGATCTGGACGACGAGCTGCGGGTCACCGACCCGGAGCAGCAACGGCTGGTACTTCGGGAGCTCGGTCAGCACACGCTGGCTGATAACTTCGATGCCTACCAGCAGGCCGAGCGCGCAGCGCAGCTGTGCGAGGAGATCACGGCCGAGGACTGGCGGCTCTACGCCGACTACTTCTCGAACGCGGTCCCACTTGTCGGCTATTTGCCCATGATCCCGGTCGGTGCCAGGAGCTTCGTGCGCGCGGCCCAGCGGTCGGCGGTATTCACCAACATCATGGTGCGCACCGTTCCGGACGCCGGGGAAACGCTCGTAGTGGGTATCCACGAGAGCGCGCTCGGCATGCGCTACTTCAAGATCGCACAGTGGGGCAAACACCTCACCACGATCGAGGAGCTGCGCAAGCGGCGGCGGTTCTTCCGCGTCTTCAGCAGCTGGGTCCAAAGCGTCGTCACCTGGCGGCCGGAGATTCAGTGGCCGGAGCGTCAGCCGAAGTCCAAGGCCAAAAAGGGCAAGAAGAGCTCTCGCGGCCCGCTGCACTTCGGCTTGGTGACCATGCTGCTGGCCGGCGGCGCCTGGTGCGCCCTGCTGCTGCACTCCTGGTGGCTGCTGGCAATGGCCATGGTGGCGGCGATGTCCATCGCTTGCGGCTATGCCATCGGCAAGACCGCCAGCAGTAGCAGCGTGGCTCGTCAGACCGCGCTCGCCGTGATCGCGGCCAACCTGCTCGGTGTTGTCGGTCTCGGCGTTGCCCAGTTCTATCACTGGAACACCGTGAACCGAACCGAGCGGGTGCTGGTCTGCGGGACCAAGGACCAGGACGACAGTTGGGCAATCACCACCAGTGGCGGTGACATGACGCTGGACCCCGGGATCTTCAACGGGACGTTCTACCCCAAGGACGATGAGGCGGCCGCCAAGGCGCTCGTGGGCAACTACGAGATCCTGACCGTCCACGGCCACTGGGGCAACCAAGAGAACCTCGCCCGGCCGTTCGTCACCAACGCCGTCTTCGACGGCAAAGGATCCTGCGGCTAGCAGGATCACCTGCACCAGGGGCGTGGGCAAGACTATTTGCGCTGGCTTCGGCCGCACAACTAATCTCTGCCCACGCCCTGCACCACCCCATAGATTTGTTGGCAGAGCGTCGGCTCTGTTTTTTATACATAGTTCCTCTAATAGAATTGAATACTCACCATTTATATGGTACCGTATACTTCGTCCGATCTATTCGCTGGAAGGAGCGAATCGTGACAAAGGTACAGGTAAAGTCCTTCGCTCGGGACGAGATGATCGTTCCCGACGTGGACGTCGAGTTTCGGGTCGCCGACCCGAAACAGCAAGAGCTGGTGCTGCGCCAGAGCGGCCAGATCCTTTTGGCCGACAACTTTGGCGCATACCAGCAGGCCGAGACGGCTGGTCGCCTCTACACGGAGGTATCCGACGAGGACTGGCAGCTCTACGCCGGTTTCTTCTCGGAGGAGACACCGCTCAAGGACAACAAACGGCACATGCCGGATGAAGCCAAGACGGTGCTCATTCGTGTACTCGAGTCCCGGGTGTTCACCTCCATCATGGTGCGCGCGGTACCGGAGACTGGTGAGGCGCTGATCGTGGGCATCCACGACAGCCCGCTCGGCACGCGTCGGTTCCTGATCTACCAGTGGCGGGACGACAAGCCCGTTACTACGATCGAGGAGCTGCGCAAGCGGCGGCGGTTCACCCGCGTCTTCGTCCGCTGGATTCACCGCGTCGTCAACTGGCGGCCGGAGATCCACTGGCCGGAACGCAAGCGGAAGCCGAAGCGCCAGAAGGGTGAGCCACGCAAGCACGGCTCACTGTACTTCATCGGCGTGGCCCTGCTGCTGGCCGGAGGCGCCTGGAGTGTCATGCTCCTGGGTTCCTGGTGGCTGTTCGCGGCAGCGACTGCGCTTGCGACGCTCATCGCCGGTCGGTACGTGTACGTCAAGACGGAGCACAGCCTCTATCGGTACGCCGAGGAGGACTCGATCCGCGTTTCGGTCGCAGTGACGCTCGTGATCAACGCGGTCGCAGGGCTCATCTTCGGCGGGTTCTGGCTCGACCACTGGAACACCAAGGATCACACCGCCAAGGTGCTGGTCTGCGGTACTAAGGACCAGGGGCCGAGCTACGCCATCAAGACGAGCCAGGGCGACATGTCGCTGGATGCCGGTTTCTACAACGGCACCCTCTACCCCCAACATAGCCAGACGGCCGCCAACGTGCTCGTCGGCAACTGGGAGCAGGTGACATATCACGGGTATATGACCGGCGACGGCAACGTAACGTCGCCGTGGGTGACGCAAGCCGTGCTCATCGGCCCCGGCAACTGCGGCACGTAGTGCCGCAACCTGCACCAGGGGCGTGGGCAGTAAGATTGATCGTGTGGCATCCGCCGCGCGAACCAATCTCTGCCCACGCCCTGCACCACCCCAAAGATTTGTTAGGCAGAGCTACGGCTCTGTTTTTGTTTGTCTCGCTAAAAGATCTTAGTGGTTAAGATTGAATAATCATCTGTTATATGGTACCGTACCCCTCGTCCGAACCATCGTTGAAAGGACGAGGACGTGACAAAACCAATGCAGGTTAAGTCGTTCACTCGGGATGCGATTCCTGATCTGGACGACGAACTTCGGGTCTCCGACCCGGCGACGCAGGAACTGGCACTGCGCGAAAGCGGCATGATCAAGCAAGCCGACAAGCACAGCGCCCGCCTGCAGCTGGCCGAGATTGGCCGGCGCTACGAGCCGATCTCCGAAAGTGACTGGCCGTTCTGGGCCAGCTACTTCACGGAGGAGGTGTCGATCGAGGACTACGACAGCGATAACGAGGTGCCGGCCGAGGTCACCGCAACCCTTCTCGGGATGCTTCAGACCAACGTCTTCACCCAGCTCGTAGTCCGCACTGTGCCGGACACCGGCGAGGCGCTGTTGCTCGGCGTCTACGACAGCAAGGTCGGCACGCGCCGCTTCCTCATCAAGCAGTGGGGCGAACACCTCACCACGATCGAGGAGCTGCGCAAGCGGCGGCGGTTCTGGCGGATGATCGGACGGGGCGTCCGCAAGGTCGTCACCTGGCGGCCGTGGGGACAGACGAAGCTGCGGCATCCGCACAGCTGGTTCTACTACGCTGTGGTCACGCTGCTGCTGGCGGCCGGATCGGCCTTCACCCTGCTGCTCGGCTCGTGGTGGCTGTTCCTGCTGGCCTTCGTGGTCGCCATGGTTCTGGCCGTCACCTACGTAGTCGTCAAAGAAGATGACAATAACGACAACCCGGCACCCTGGGTGGTACTCATCATGGCGGTTGTCATGCTGATCGGGACGTTCATCTTCGGCGGCTTCTGGTTTGACCACTGGAACACCAAGGACTACACCGACCGGGTGCTGGTCTGCGGCGTACACCAGGTCTACCAAGGCGAAAACGACGTCTGGGCCATCGAGACCGACAAGGGTGACAAGACCCTTGATCCCGGCTACTACAACGGCGTCTACTACGCAGACAGTAGTCAGGACGCCGGCAAGAGTCTGCTCGGGAAACAGGTCGACATCACCTGGCACGGACACATCGACATGGCCGGCCCGTACGTCACCAAGGCCACCACCGTCGGCCCCGGCAACTGCGCCACCATCCACACCGGCTCGAACGACTCGAGCGGCAGTGGCAACGGCAACTAGCCACCTGCACCAGGGGGTGGGCAGCTGCACGTACGCCTCACCGCGTACAACCAGCCTGCCCACCCCTGCACCACCCCAAATATTTTATGCAGAGCGCTGGGCTCTGTTTTTGTTTGCGCTCCATATGCCATACTTATACTAGGTAATTGGAGGTTGCGCACTATTCGTCCCTGGTATCATCATCGCTTTGAGCACTTAGCCTCCTTCATACCGCAGGTTGACCCCGAGCAGCCGATTGCTTTTGACTCTGCCCCGGAGCTGACCCCGGTGACCGAACCACTCCCGGATATAGACGCGCTCTTCGCCGCCGCCGCGCACCTTGGCGCCCCACTGGTCGAACGAGTCTACGACGGCATGAATGGCCCGATAACCGATCGTTGGCTAGAGTTTGGTGGTCACGCTCTTGAAGCCATTCCATCTACCGACATCCAGCAGCACATCTATAACCGCGAGACCGAGCAGCTGGTGACTAGTGTGGTGGCCGACGATGTGCTGGTGTGCAATTCCTTCCGTCTGCTGCGTAGTCCAGCGGCAGCGCTGTCGCATAGATTTGACGAGCGGACGGCGCTGCTGCGGTCAGAGGCGCTATCTTCAAGTCTCGCCGGCCTTATTTTCCAGCCCTGGAGGCTCAGTACCGATGCCCAACATTTTGCCATCGCCGCCGTCCACCCCGGCGAGGCCAGCTACCGCTTGCTTGCTAAGTAAGTCTTATTTCAACCGCATGAGGTGTCGCCAGCCCAAAAGCACCAAGATGGCCATCACCGCCGCACCAGCCAGCGCCGCAATCGAGGCATACAACGCCAGCATACCGAATGTCCAGTACGCATAGCCATCGCCCAGCAGCAAACCGCGCAGCGTTTCGCCCTGGAACAGAACGGCCTTTTGCTGCTGCAGCTTGACGTTGGTCGGGTCCTGCAGCGCCTTAGTGCTGACCTCGGAATAGGTCAAGCCGCCGGCGACTTTCTCTAGATGGCGGGCGATAAAGCCGTTGGCATACGCCTTCGCCTTAGGGCCGTTATCGACCAGCTGGCCAGCGTATTGCTGGAGGTCAGGGAACTCCTGGGGGTCAAGCCCAGGGCTGCCTTTTGGTGGGAAGTACACTTTTTGGGCCGAAAGCTCATTCTTTACCTCGGTGGTAGCAAAATGATAGCCATACCACCCCATAAAACTGGCCCCGAGCAGCACAATGGTCGCCATGATTCCCAGTAGTATAAACACTTTATCAATTGCTTTGCGTTCTGGACTTGCCATAAACCCATCCTTTCTTAAAGTTCTTATGCTTATTGTAGCGCGTTTTTATTACAATAGTGTCCTCCAGTAATACCAAAATTTAACTGCCAGAGTGGCGAAGATAATCAGATACCAGAGCACCAGTAAATCGATGCTATATTTATTCACAAACCGCACCAGCCGCCCTTTGCCCAGGTTGTCCGCCCGAATGTTGTAGATGGTGACGCCAAAAAAGATCGGAATGGTAATCATCCAAACCACAAAGCACCACGGACAAATAGTATGCAGCCGGAACGCCGCCTGAAAGAACAAATAGTGCATGAAGATCACGCCCAGCGTTGCCAAGCCCTGTGCACTCAGCCACAGCCAGCGCTTGAGCAGAGCGCCGGAAGCCACGATGACACCAAATACCGCCAGCATGCTAAAGGCGATAAGCCCAAAGATCGAGTTGGGCACGCCGAGCAGGCTGGCTTGCTTGGTCTTCATGACCGAACCGCAGCTGAGTACCGGATTGAGGTTGCAGCCCGGCTGGTAGTGGGGGTCCTGCAGCACGTGGATTTTGTCGTAGGTAAGCGTAAACGACGCCAGCAGGCCAATAACACCGCCAATAATGAGCACATATGGCAGTATCGTCTGCCACGACCAACCTGGTTTACACAGGAGCATGGTGCTTAGTGTAGTGATCGACTAGCGCCAGCGCTGTGACTCTGGTCACTGACAACTGCCGACTGGCAACTCTCACCCCGTGTGAGTGTTGATAAAGCTGCCATAATATGTTACTATTTGTCGCACACGAGAACATCTCTCGTCGTTGTTAGGAAAGTTGGTGATTGACGTGGCGCGTAAGCGTACACGGAAACAGGTCAGGGACCTCCGCTTTGCCACCATCTGGGGGCTCGTGGGCGGAGTTGCCTTCTTCCTGCTCGTGCGGCTGACCGCCGGTCGCAGCATCGATCAGTACAGTCTCTTCTTCGGAAGCATGACTGGCTGGCCGATGTGGCTCCGGAACTGCTGGGCGCTGGACCTGGTCTTCACCCTCGCCTACGCGTGGGTGCTCGCGTTCCTCGGGACCAAGATCGACCCGGGCGCGGAGAAGATCGAGTCTAAGCCCTGGCGGGTAGTGGTCGGCTGCGGACTGGGGGTCGGATCGGTTATCAGCCTACCTCTCACGGTTGGCGGCGGCTGGTTCAAGGGCCTGGAGGCGTTCATCGTCATCTGCGGCGGCTTCTGCGTTGTCGGGATGCTCATCGTGCTCTGCGCCTGGGTGTCCAAGGAAGGCAGCCAGACCATCAAAGCCCGGCACGCCGTCCGGCAAGCCATCAAGATCACCCGTGAGACCGCTCCTCGCCCGCCTCGGCGGACCTGGATCGCGTGGGTGATCGTACTGGTCACTGTCCCACCGCGCTGGATCCGTGCGCAGTGCCGCAAGGTCCGCTCGTGGGCCAAGGCCGAAGACGTGCCGGAGCCGGCACCCAACACCGACCGCATTCCTCAGGAGTAGCGGCCACCAACCCTTCGCTCGGCCAGAAGCGCGCTTCCCCGGGCAGAACAACGAAGGGACTCATGCGACAAACGGAAGAAGGGATTCTTTCGTCTTCACCGAAAGGTGTTTGTCGATAGGAGTCCCTTTTTTCGTGCCCCGGTTTGCCAACGTGAGAGCACTGGTAGCCCTCACATAAACATGATATGATTGCACTACGAGAACATTTCTCGTCGTTGTTAGAGAGTAGGTGGTTTCTGTGGCGCGTAGGGAGCGTACGCCGGCGGTTAAAGACCGCTGGGCGGCTGCGCTGATCGGTGTGGCCATCGGCGTGCCGATGTTCCTCCTGGAGGACTTCGGCTTTCCGGGCCAGCCGCGCTCGACCAACACCATGTTCGGCAGCATCAGCAGCTGGCCGCACTGGTTGCAATTCTTCTGGCCGTTCCAGCTGGCGCTGATGATCGTCTACGTGGCGACTGCCGCGTTCATGTTCATCAAGGTGGCCGACCCGCACGTGCCCAAGTGGCAGATGGTGCGGATCAGCACCCTGGGCGTCGGCGCGAGCTTCGGTTGCCTGATCGCCGGCGGCGACTGGGTCATTGGCCTGCAAGTTGCCGCCGTGGCCGCTGTCAGCCTGCTGCTGATCATCCTCACGGTCATGGGCATCATGGGAGGAGCGGCAGCTGTGCGCCGGCGCCTGAAGCGGTCTACCGCCTGACCAAACAACCGAACAGTTCGGAGGCCTTCGCCTAACAACGAAGGGACTCACATCGACACGGAAGAAGGGATTCTTTCGTCTTCACGCCTCGTGGTGTGTTTGTCGATAGGAGTCCCTTTTTTCGTGCCGTCAATAATTACTGCAATAAACTGAAACGCAGGCTGTGTCGCTAATTGCAAGACACAATGAATCATGTTATAGTCTCTATGCGAGAACGTTCTCGTCGTTGTTTAAGAAAGTGGGTGATTTCTGTGGCGCGTCAACCGCGTACGCAGGAAGAGGTCAAGAAGCGGCGCATTGCGCTGTTCGTCGGCGTGGTGATCGGCGGGCTCATGTTCCTCATGGGACGAGCCCTCCGCATCTCCGGGCCGCCGTCGGCGCCGCTGTTCTTCAGTGGCTGGCCGAAGTGGCTGCTGTACTTCTGGCCGCCGGAGCTGGCGCTGATGGTGTTCTACGTGTGGGCACTGGCGTTCGTCCTGGTCCGCATCAGTCCCTACAAGAAGGTCGTGTTCTGGAGGTTGGCCGGGGGCCTGGGGCTGAGTGTAGCTGGGTTCAGCGGCGCCATCACCACGCTGTCCCACGGTTGGGTCTACGGCCTGGAGGTGGGGTTGATGCTCGGAGGTGGCGCCGCCATTCTCGAAGCCCTCGCCATTGCCATGGGCAACCTGGGCATCAAGCTCAACGCCTACTTCCTGGCCCGGCAAGCACAGCGTAGCGCCCAGGCGCCCAAGGCGTCGCGGCAGCCCACCCGGTTTGGCACCTGGATCCGGAAGCCGGGCCGCAGGCTTGGCAACTGGCTGGCGGCCAAAGACGTGGTCGACCCGACCCCGCCGGAGGAAAGCTCCGCCCAGAGCTAAGCCGAGCAGGCAACAACAGTTCACTCCCCGAACGGCAACGCAAAGGGACTCATCGACACGGAAGAAGGGATTCTTTCGTCTTCACCGAAAGGTGTTTGTCGATAGGAGTCCCTTTTTTCGTACGCGTCGTTTGGTTCGCCCGTACTTTACGCAGTCCGTTCGTTGTAATTGACCCTAAAATATGGTATGATCTACTCGCGAGATGTTCTCGCCGTTGTTAGAAAGTAGGTGATTTCTGTGGCGCGTCAACCGCGTACGCAGGAAGAGGTCAAGGCCTTCCGCGCATCACTGGTCCTCGGATCGGTGTTCGCGCTGATGTTCACCCTCATCAGTTTCACCGACGTCAAGGTCTCACCCGATCTGCTGATCGGCAGCACCAGCAGCTGGCCCAAGTGGCTGTGGGGCTTCCGGCCTTGCTGGTGGTGGAGCAGACCATGTTCATCTGGACTGCCACTTACCTGCTGCTGAAGTCCAAGCCCAAACTGTCGCTCTGGCAGGGTTGCTGGCTCGCCACGCGACTCATGAGCTGCTTCCTGGGAGGCGTTAGCTCGCTGAACGGCAACTGGGCCTTCGGCCTGGAGTTCGCCGCCACTACGCTGGTTGTCGGTCTGACGCTCAGCCTGCTCATCGTGGGGCTGGTGCCGTTCGGCCGACAGCTCGTCGCCTGGTGGCAACGCCGCAAGGCCAACCGCCCGCCGAAGGTCGAACGCGATCAGCCGAGCGGGCTCGGCACCTGGATCCTGGCCCGCGGCCAGCAGTTCGACAACTGGCTGAGCGCCAAGGACTACGCCAAGGCGACCCCGCCGGCCGAACAGCCGACCGAGGAGACGGCCCAGCAGCAGTAGCCCCTTCATCCGGATAGAAGCGCTGCTTCAGCCTTCCGGAGGCAACAACGAAGGGACTCATCGACACGGAAGAAGGGATTCTTTCGTCTCATACCGTGAGGTATGAATATGTCGAAGGAGTCCCTTTTTTCGTGCCAACTGGAGGCGGTGTTTACGCTATGTATTAGTTGTAGTCGCCCCAATATTATGGTAAGGTTAGCCCACGAGAAAATTTCTCGGTGTTGTTAGGAGGTGATCCTTGTGGCGCGTCAACCGCGTACACGGGAGCAAGTCAAAAACCGGCGCGGGTCGTTGGTTGGAGGTTTGGTCTTCGGTCTGTTGGGGTTCCTTGCTCTCTTGGGTAACCACTCGTCGCCCGCACTCCTGCTGGGAGGCACCGTCGACTGGCCCAAGTGGCTGTGGAACTTCTGGCCGATCGAGCTGGTGGTGAGCGTGCTGCTCGTCTGGGCAGCCTTCTACACCATCGCCACGACCAAGGTCGCCACGGCCTCGCCCATCTGGAAGCAGGGATGGATGCTGGCGCGCGTCGTCGGCTTCTTCCTGGGCTGGATGGTTGCCATGAGTGGCGGCTGGGCCAACGGCCTGGAGGTTGCCATCTTGGTGATGGCCGGGCTGACGATCCTTGGCGTGCTGTTCGGTGGGCTGAAAGGGCTTGCCGAAGACCTCGCCCGCCGCTGGGAACGCCGCCAGGCCAACCGCCCGCCGGGGGCCCCCAAGGTCAAGCGTGAGCGGACACCCGGACAGTCGGCCTGGGCCACAACCTGGATCGTCCGACAGCCGCGGGCCGCCAGCCGCTGGTTCGACAACTGGCTGAGTGCCAGGGACATACCCGAACCCGCGCCCGCACCGCCGGCCGAAGAGGACGGCAGCGTCCAGGAGTAACCCTGTTGCCTCACCAAGGGAAGCGTGCTTCCTGCGGCGAACAACACAAACAGGGACTCATGTGGCAGACACGGAAGAAGGGATTCTTTCGCGTTCACACCTCGTGGTGTGTCTGTCGACAAGAGTCCCTTTTTTCGTGCCCACCTTTACGAGATCGCCCAAACGCTGCGATGGCATATTGTTGACCTTTTTACACTTCAGACCTCTAGCTACCGCCGGCACACCTCGCTATACTGAGTACGTAAGAGGAGGTGCTATGGGGAGATTACAACAAGAGACTATGTCCGAAGCAGACATGCGCGCCAATGTGCTAGCGCCCATCCGTGCGCTGGAGATTCCAAAAGACGAACTGGTTGTGGTAGGCGGCGCAGCCTTGCAGGCGCACGGCATCCGCTTGGCACGTGACATCGACGTGGTGGTAACGCCGGAACGTCTGGAGCAACTATTAGAAGAGACTGACCGGTTGCCGCGCAGGAAGCGGGAGCTTGGCCATCTGGGCGCGCAGTTAGTCATGCGCCGGCCGGACATCGGCCGTGTGCTGGCGGACAACGGCGAGTACGGCATAACCAAGGGCGACATCACCTGGATGCCGGCGCCAAACGACAAATACTACCGGGCAACCTTTGCAGAACTCCACGACGAAGCTGTCGATATGGGCGGCGTGCTGGTCTCCCCGCTCAGCCGCATTTTGGCCTGGAAACAAGCCTTACTAGGCAAGCCGTTCCGTGACAAAGACCGAACTGATGTGAGGCTTATCGAACAACGCTGGCAGGAGACCGAAACGCCGCCAGTCCGGCCTTAACGGTGATGCCGCTTGTCGTGGTGGCGGAGCGCGGAACGCTGCGTCCACAAAAAGGTAAGGCTCACGGCCGCGCCAGCGCCAATCACCAACGCCTCACTATTCGATAAGTAGTGCCAGGTTTTCAGGCTCTCCAAATTGGCACGCAGGCCAGGAGTCAGCAGCGGCACCGCAAACAGTACCGCCAGTGCGGCAGCGCCAGCGGCCGGCAGCACGTTAATTACAGTTTTCAGGCGGCCGTGCATACTAAAAATTGTGACAATGGCCGTGACAATGGCCGGGATCAACAGCAGTACCAGCTGCAAACTGCTGGTGCTGATCGGGCTGGCGTGCGGCACGAGCATGGTAATTAAATCGTTGGCCTGCGAGGCCACATATTGCACCAGCACCGTGCCCAGGCACAAGCTCAGAAACACCAAACTGGCATTGACGCGGAGCACCAGGAACAGGAGCGCCGGTACCACCAGCGCCACAATCATTACCAGATCGTGCGGCGCGTGCATACCTTCATGATAGCATGAGCGGTTTGGGCGCCTTCTGTAGTCTGGCCGAGTCACCAGTCCAGCAAAGTTCCGGACCGCACGTCATCTTGGGCAGCCTGCCCAGCGTGAAGCTCAATAACGTACTGGGCCGGAACTGGCGGACAGAAACTCTTCGGGTATGTCGCCGGCGATACGTTAGACAGCACATGGACTACGCGGTGGATATGATCGAGCCAAATGATATCTATAGAAAAGTGCATATTTTTCATCCAAAAGCATTGATCGCCGGGCACAGGATAGATAAATAACATGCCTTCGTGCAGACCAAGCGACCTATGCGTACTCAGTCCTATAGCACGAGCCGCCGGCGTGGCGGCTACCTGCAGTTTGTACACAAAGCCGCCAATCTCCGCCTGTTCGTAGCCGCCAGGATTATGGTCGAAGAATGGCGCCAAACAGAGTAACGCCACTGCCAGCGCCAAGCAGCCGGCGGCTAGCAGCAAACGAGCGCGGCGTCTAGGCGCCGACCCGGTCTTTTTTGTTGCGCTGCTTGGCATTTTGCTCGATGTATTCGATGATTTTGCCGGCGATGTTGCGCTTGAGCAGCAGCTCCGGTGTTTTAATACTGCCGGACGAATTCACTTCCAAAACCAGCGGCCCGCGCTCCGAACGCATCATGTCTACCGCGCACACCGGCAGGCCCATGGCTTTGGCGGCCTTGACCGCGGTGCGTTCTTCTTCGGGGGTCAGCTTGACGGTTTTGCCAACGCCACCCTGGTGCGTGTTGCTCCGGAAATCGTCAGTCAGGCTCTGCCTACGGATGCTGGCCACTACTTGGCTGCCAACCACAATAGCGCGGATGTCCTGACCGGCCGACTCCGCGACAAATTCCTGCACCAGAAACGTTACGCCCTCAACGTAAAAGGCTTGCATCACCGCTTTGGCTGCCTTGGTCGTTTCGGCCAACACCACACCGTTGCCGTGCGTGCCGCGCGCGACCTTCACAATCAGCGGCGTGCCGCCAGCTTTTTCGATGACGTCTTGTAGATCGGCGGTTTCGCGGGCGAACACGGTTTTAGGTACGCCAACGCCAGCTTTCGCCAGCAGTTGGTAGGCGCGCAGTTTGTCGCGCGAGCGATCAATGGCAATGGATTTGGCGGTGGTGTACACATCGCGCATTTCAAACTGCCGCACCACGGCGCAACCGTATTTGGTGTAGCTTTGCGCAATGCGCGGAATAACCGCGTCGAAACCGTCCAGGCTCTCCCCGTTGTAATAGACAACCGGGTTGCCCTTTTCAATCGTCATGTAGCACTTGGCGTAGTTTATAACACGAACATCGTGCCCGCGATTCTGCGCTTCATCTTTGAGGCGCTTGGTGGTGTAGTTGCCTGCACCCTTCGATAAAATAGCAATGTTCATTCGAGACTCGTATCCCCATTTAATTCTTCATCTGGCAGCGGACAGCCCTGGGACACATCAACAACAAAACGGTTCTTCAGTAGCTTGCGTCCGATAAGCGCAGGATACGTCTTTGAGCCTCGATTCGCAAGCGTAAAATTTGACCGGATGCGCTTGCCGCCGACGCGCACACGCAAGAACACGCTATAGCGTTGTTGATGATGACCAAACGAGCTTTCCACCCGCACTAATTTATATTCGGTGGTCTGCAGCTCCTTGCCGCTGTAGCAGGGAGAAGTCGGGCCTAGCAGCGTGAAATACAGTACACCGTCCTGCTCGCGAATATTGGTCGCCCAAATAGACGAACGGTAGGCTCCGGTGTCGACCTTGGCGTATACTTCCCGCACGTCGGCGTCTGGAAAGTCCACTAGCTCCACTCGCCCAATAACCGGCTTGTCATCGGCCATGCTATTCCTCCTCGCGTCCTTCCATAGTTTGGCGCACAAAACGAACAAAATGAGTCAGCTTGGTGTCAGTGCCATAGCCGGTAGCCAGCGCCGGCGTGCCGTTTACCTCCAGGATATAGGCCTTGTTAGTCTTTTTGTCTACCAGGATATCAACGCCGCCAATTTCGCGCCCCAACACCTCCGCTGCGCGGCGCGCATATTGCACGTGCGCGGGTGGAATCTCGCTCAGGTCGTAAAAATGGCCGGTGCCGCCTTTGGAAGTGTTATTTAGGTGCGTGCCGGCAGCGCCTTTGCGGTGAAACACCAGCGGCTTCTCGTCCAGACCAATAAACAAGAAACGGAAGTCGCCATCGTTGGGGATGAAGGTCTGGAGTATATACTCTTTGTGTGGGTCGCTCGCCGTGAGGATGTCGAGTGCTTGCTCGGCGGAGTGGATCAGGTGGTTGTCGTCGCCGCGCGAGCCATCATTAGCCTTCATGATGAGCGGGTAGCGAAACGGCGCCGGCAACTCATCGCCAGCGAACAGCTGCTTGAGGCGCTCTTTACTGGCATAGAACGTATCCGGCACGGGCAGATTCTGGGCACTTAGCAGTACCATCTGCCAGAGCTTACCGAGCGCGGTCGTTTGCCCAACTTCGGCATTAAAAAACGCCACGCCGTTCAAGTGTAAGTAGCGGGCGATAACCGGCGCTTCTCTGTCGTTGTATTCCCAGTTCTTGAAATGGACGAGCTGCGCCTCCTTGATATCAAATTTGTGCCGAGAATCCCAAATTGTTGTATGGCCGTTGATGATTGCGTATTCGAGGTTATCGTAGGTGGTGTATATGAGCTCGGCATCGTCGAGGGCGTTGGTTACCGCGTCGCAGAATGCCTGAACATACCGCTCGCGCTGAGGCCAGCCGACCGTTCGCTCGTTCTTGGAGGTGATGATAAGTACTCTTTTGGTCATACAGATACTGTACCACGCCTATCGCTGTAGCGCGTCCAGGTTTGCCCAGCTCGCGTTATCACTCCCACCAACCCTTTTTGCCGCCGTCTTTTTCAAACGCTTCAAGTAACTCTTTTTGGTGCTTGGTGAGCTTAGTGGGGATGTCTACAATGACCGTCACAATGTGTGGGCCGCGGGTTTCCCCCCTGAGGTGCGGCACACCGTGGCCGGAAAGTTTAAAGTCGGTGCCACTTTGGGTGCCAGCGGGAACTTTCATGCGGATTGGACCGTCCACGGTGTCAACGTCGATTTCGGTGCCGAGTGTGGCGCCAATCATGCTTACGTGTTCTTCGCTGAGTACGAGATCGCCTTCGCGAGTGAATCTCTTGTGTGGACGGACACGAACGTTGACGTACAGGTCGCCATTCGGGCCACCGCCAATTGCCTCGCCGCGACCCTGCACGCGGATAACCGCGCCGTCGTCGATACCAGCCGGCACTTTGAGCGTAAAACGCACTACCCGTTTTTGTGTACCCTTGCCATGACAAACACTGCAGACTTTTTCTGGCACTTTGCCCGTACCGTGGCAGGTGGGGCACAAACTCGCCTGCTGGATGTTACCAAAAATGGTGTGCATGGCACGGGTGACTTGGCCGGAGCCCTGGCAGGTGTCGCAGGTTTTTAGTTCGTGGCCGGGCTCTACTGTCGTGCCCTTGCAGTGCTCGCAGGCGTCGTCAATATTCAGGGAGATTTCTTCGTCTTTGCCAAAAATGGCTTGTTCAAAACTTAGCTCCAGCCGCGTTTCTACATCACGGCCGCGGCGCTGCTCGGCACGGGCGCGCTGCCCGCCAAAACCGCCGCCAAAAAAGTTCTCAAAAATATCACCTAGGCCAATGTCGCCAAAGTCAAAGTTGACGTTCTGGCCATTAAAACCGCCGCCAAATGGATTACCAGTGGCGCCACTCGCGCCGCCCACGCCGGCGTGGCCGAATTGGTCGTAGCGCTGGCGCTTGCTTTGGTCTTTGAGCACCTCGTAGGCCTCGTTGATCTCCTTAAATCTCTCTTCGGAGCCGCCTTCTTTGTCGGGGTGGTGTTGCACAGCCAAACGCCGAAACGCCTTCTTGATCTCGTCGGCGCTGGCGTCTTTGCTCACGCCTAGCACTTCATAATAATCACGTTTGGACATAAGACTCCATTATACCTGTTGTCCCATTCCTTGGGCCGAGGGCAGGATCGACGGGACGGTTTGCACGCTGTGCAGCAGGGCCTGCAAGCGCTGGTCATTGCCGCTCGGAGTTTGGGTATTTTGAATGACGTAGACTTCGTGTGTGCCTTCGTCTTCCCAGCGCACAATCACTTCAAAAGAGTGCTGGTTGCCCTGGTCGCGCTGCAGCCAGACCGTGCATTTTGGTTGGTTGTAGGCAAAATGCAAGAACTCTTTACCCTGCCCCGCATCCATTTGCACCGTGCGCACATTTGCTTGCCAGATATGGTGCGCCATGGCGAAGGCCGGATGGCTGCCAATGACGTGCACTAGCACCGTAAGCTTGTCGGATGTAGCCGGTTTTTTGTTGCCTAAGTGAAACATACGCGTCTTAATTGTCGCCTGCGTTAGTGGCTTTGTCTAGCGCTTATTTTTCGTCGACGACTTCGCCTTCTACGGTGTTGTCGTCTTTTTTGGGGTCTTTGGCTTCGGCGTCAGCGGCTTGGTCTTCGGCTGGCTTCTCGTCTTTGGCGGCTTCGTACATTTTGGTGCCGATGGGCATGATGACGTCGTTGAGCGCTTTGGCGGCCGACTCCAGCGCGTCTTTGTCGGCTTTGTCGTCGCTGGTTACCTTCTTGGCGGCCTCGATGCCTTCGTCCAGTTTCTTCAGGTCTTCTTCGCTGAGCTTGTCTTTGTAGTCGCTCTTCATTTTTTCGGCCTGATACACGGCGTTTTCCAGCAGGTTGCGGACTTCGACAGTTTCGCGCTTTTTCTTGTCTTCTTCGGCGTTGGCTTCGGCTTCTTTGGCCATTTTTTCGACTTCGGTTTTGTCGAGGTTGCCAGAGCCGCTAATGGTAATGCTCTGTTCTTTGCCGGTGCCTTTGTCTTTGGCGGTGACGTTTAAAATGCCGTTGGCATCGATGTTAAAGGTTACCTCAATTTGCGGTACGCCGCGAGGTGCTGGCGGGATGCCGTCGAGGATAAAGCGGCCCAAGGATTTGTTGTCGGCGGACATGCCGCGCTCGCCTTGCAGCACATGGACTTCGACTTGCGGTTGGTTGTCGGCGGCGGTGCTAAAGACTTCGGACTTGCTGGTGGGGATGGTGGTGTTTCGCTCGATGAGCTTGGTCATCACGCCGCCCATGGTTTCGATACCCAGACTCAAAGGTGTGACGTCTAGCAGCAGCACGTCCTTGACGTCGCCCTGCAACACACCACCTTGGATGGCGGCGCCCACGGCCACGACTTCGTCGGGGTTGACACCCTTCATGGGATCTTTGCCAAAGATCTTCTTGACCTTCTCTTGCACGGCCGGCATGCGGGTCATACCACCGACCAGCACTACGGCGTTGATGTCGCTGGCTTTGAGGCCGGCGTCCTTGAGCGCTTTTTCGCACGGTTCGGCGGTTTTTTCGATCAAATCACCCACCAGCTGCTCCAGCTTGGCGCGGGTCAGCTTATGCTCAAAGTGTTTGGGGCCGTCAGCATCGGCGGTCAAGAACGGTAGGTTGACATCGACTTCTTGGGCGGTAGACAGTTCAATCTTGGCCTTTTCGGCTTCGTCCCGTAAACGCTGCATAGCGGCTTTGTCTTCGGTGATATCAATGCCGTGCTCTTTTTTGAATTCCTCGGCAAAGTAGTTGATAAGCACGCGGTCAAAGTCGGCCCCGCCGAGGTGGGTGTCGCCGTTGGTGCTCTTCACTTCGAAGACGCCGTCGCCCAGCTCCAGAATAGACACGTCGAAGGTGCCACCACCGAGGTCGTAGACGGCGATCTTTTCGTCTCTCTTCTCGCCCTTGTCCAGGCCGTAGGCCAGTGCGGCGGCGGTCGGCTCGTTGATAATGCGCTTGACCTCCAGGCCGGCGATCTTGCCGGCGTCTTTGGTGGCTTGGCGCTGGCTGTCGTCGAAGTAGGCCGGCACGGTGATCACGGCTTCGGTGACTGGCTCGCCTAAGAAGGCTTCGGCGTCGGCCTTGAGCTTACCCAGGATCATGGCGCTGATTTCTTCTGGGCTGTACTCTTTGTCGCCCATCTTCACCTTGACGCCTTGGCCGCTCTTGACGATTTCGTAGCCCATCAACTTGAGGTCGCGCTGCACTTCTTTGTCTTCAAAGCGGCGGCCGATCAGGCGCTTGACTTCGTAAATCGTGTTTTTAGAGTTGGTGACCTGCTGGCGACGGGCTACCTGCCCCACCAGGCGCTCACCGTTCTTATTTACAGCCACCACGCTTGGTGTGGTGCGGTTACCTTCAGAGTTCGCGATAATCTCTGGCTTGCCAGACTGCATCACGGCCATTGCCGAGTTGGTGGTGCCCAGGTCGATGCCAATAATCTTTCCCATATGCTTTCTTGATCCCTTTCGTTAGCAAATAGCGCGATAGAGTGCTAATACCACTCTATCATAGAAAAACTAGCACTCGTATGTCAAGAGTGCTAGCTCTAATTCTTGTTGTTTGCTTTAGATGACGCTGTCGATCAGCTTGCCAAGGTAACGGGCGGCTTTCCGCATCAGCGGGAACCGCTCGTCTTGAGCTAAGCGAGCGCGCTCGTTAGCCACGGCCTCAAGCTGGTCATAAAATTCCATAGGTGGGCGCCCAGTGTAGCCCCAGCCAGAGCTGGCCTGGCTGGCGCGACGAGTATCCCAAGAGTTGACTGCAATAGCGCCATAATAAGCGTCTACCTCTGCACTGCCGAGGCTACCTTCTGAGCGCCGGGAGGCCACGTAATTCTTCTTAGCCGCCTGGGCCTCGCCAGCTATGGCGTACTCCTGGGCGTTTAAGTTGAAGTCGTAGCGATCGGTAAAGTAAGTAACCAAAAGCTGCTGGTGTGCGTCGTTGGGCCGGATAGTCATCTGGCTACCGCGCAGGTCAACATGGAACCCGTGGCCGAAATCGCTGTCCGGCAGCACCGGTATCGCCGGGCCGTCGGCAGTAACCGAGATTCGCCGGTTGCCAACCACAGCCGCTGGGTTGTGGTACAGCTCACCGATCTGGCGGTGTACGGCCCGCTGCTCCTCCCTTGTGGGGAAACTACGGTCGAGAGTCTGCTCGGCCACCTGCTGCACAATTTGATTGTGGCTCAGATTGGTGACGCGCAGGCCATCGGTGTGGCGGGTAATCTGGAAGGTTTGGCTACCGATGGTTACCTGCACGAGCCCGCTGTCGACAGGTAGCGTGAACTCGTTAAGATTGAGATCAGGTGTGTTTTCAAAACCGCCGACCAAACGCTGTTCTTGCTGCCGGCCGTGCTCGCTCCACGACATTTGGTCGTAGCGGTAGGTACGCGGGCCGCGCAGGGCTGCGTGCACCGCTTGCTGGCTAGCTGTTAGGCGGTGTCGCGGGTCGCCGAGTATCGCCAGGTTGGTCGTCACCGCTTCTTGCGTCTGGCGGGTAATCTGCGCGGTAATGGCGGCCGATCGGTCAATAAGGCTGGGTGTTTCAGCACCAGGCACCAGAAAGAATCGCTCATACACCACACCGCCAGCCCGCTCAGCGCGGTAGACTGTTTGCTCTACGCCGGTAACGGCCAGTATCGGTAGCGGCGTGCCTTCTGCGTTGCGGATGAGCTGATGGTGTTCGGTGAAGGTGCGGTCACCATTTGTTCCTGGCTCCCGACGGATAACGCGCACGCCTTGGCCTTCGGCAAGCGAGTTATGGTAAAAGCCAGCGAGGCTGTCGTCGACTTCTAGCTGAGCAGCGTCGACACCCTCTCGCCCGCTCAAAGAGTCTATCACGCGCCAGGTGTCCGACCAGCTGCCGGGGCTACGCGAGAAATAACTATCGAGGTCGCTGCGCGAGGAATGCATCCGCCAATCACCTATAAAATGGCCGTGAATGCCGGCGCCGGCGATCGGGATCATATCGCTGGTGCGCAGCGGCGTACCGGCTTCGTGGGGCGCGGCCAGCGCTTGGTCGTAGGCCTGCTCCAGCGCCTGCGTTGTAGTGTTGTACTCGTCGGCGCCAAACTGCTGCTGTAGTAGTTCAATGGCGCCGTCTTGCGACGCAGCTTGTTCTTGTATCCTATGTCTCGACACAAAATGTCCTCGTTACTAGCTATATAATACCATATCATAAGCAAAATGTACAGACCCTTTGCATTGCTAAACTGGGATAAATATTGTAAGATTGCGCCATGACGAGAGCCCTCGTCTGTAATTTAAGAAAGTTGGTGAATAGCTGTGAAGCTGTTCAAGCTTGACCGCTCCAAGCAGGCGGTGCAGGCGCGCCGCATGCGCTACGTTGCGGTGCCGCTCGTGACCGCCCTGCTGTACGTCGTGTCCCGGCACGTGCCGCCGATCCATGCACATGGTTTCCTCATCGACAGCGCGGCCAACTGGCCGAGCTTCGTAAGGAACGGCTGGCCGCCGCTCAACATCGTCGAGATCGCCGTGTCGCTGTGGTGCCTGTTGGTCTTCCTCGACAAGCTACCGATGCGGCCAGGCAGTCTGATGTCCACGCTACGCCACGCGGTTGGTGCGGCGATGGGAGTCGGCCTGCTCGGTGCGATCTTCGGCACTGTGCTGAGCGGCTGGTATCTGGGGCTGGCGCTATTTGTCCTGGTCACCTGCTACGCGCTCGGGGCCATGCTGGCGCTCGGCATCTTCATGGGCGTCGTCTTCGGCGGCGGCTGGCTGATCGGCAAGGCTGTCAAGTGGTTGTGGAATCGCTACCTACGCGAGACCCGCTTCGGCCACCTGGTTCGCCGGGTCGGCGACTACTTCAACGCCGAAGACGTCGCGAACGGCACAAGCCCGGAGGCCAACACCAACCACTAGACTGATACGCGCGGGCGCAAGCTCGCCGTACGCAGTCAACGGGGACTCGCACGACACGGAAGAGGGACTCTCTACCGCACGCATCTTTGATGCCTGTCGTAGGAGTCCCTTTTCCATTTGTGCTCAATATATAGTTATGCGATGCGCTTTAACTTATACAGAGAATATTATATAATAGCGCCACAACGAGGACCCTCGTTTGTAGTTTAAGAAAGTTGGTGAAACCGTGAACATCCTCCGGGATCGTTCCAAGTCCGCTGTTCAGACGCGTCGCGCGCTCTACATCACGGCCCCGCTCGCAGGTATCCTGCTGTGGGCGATGCGCCACTACCTGTTCGTGGAGCTGACACCTCAGACGCCGCACAGCTTCTTCTTCGGCAGCATGGCCAACTGGCCGGGCTTCGTGAAGAACGGCTGGGCGCCGCTGGACATCATCGAAATCATGCTGGCCTTTGCCGGCTCGATGGTCATGTTCATGCGCAGCGACGGCAAAACGTTCCACTCGCCGCCGGTGAAGTTCGGGCTGCGCTTGCTCGGCTTCTCCTTCCTGTACGGCAACCTGTTGGGCCTCGTACTGGGTACCCTGCTCGGCGGCTGGTACATCGGGCTGGAATCGGCTCCGCTGCTCGGTGCCTTCATCACCGGCGTGTTCGCCGCGGTCGGTACCTTCATGGGCATCGTCTTCGGCAGCGGCTGGCTGATCAGCAAGGGCAGCAAGTGGTTGTGGTACAACCACTTGAGCAAGATCCACCTGCGCGGACGCTTCGGCGGGCTGCGCAAGATCTTCCGTCCCATCGGCAAGGCCTTCAGCCCCATCAGCCGCTATTTCAACGCTGCCGACATTCCGGACACCGTGCCGGAGGAGGCCACCACCAACAACAACCAGTAGACTGTAACGCGGGCGCAAGCTCGCCGTACGCAGTCACGGGGACTAGCACGACAACGGAAGAGGGGTCTCTCTGCCGCAGCGCATCATTCTATGATGCCTTCGTCGTGAGAGTCCCCTTTTCCATATCTGTTAACTCTTAGGGTATATGCCAATTATACGGCAGGCGCGCTGTCGCCCACGAAACAGCAGCCCACGCAGCGAGCGACCGCACGGTTGTAGGCGCAGGTGATGACATCCGGATTGGGCTGATCCGGGCGCAGATAGACTTTGGCGATGGCGTATGGCCCATGTGGGTCTTGCTGCTCGATGCGGGCCGCCATGGCCGAGGCAGTGGCTAAATCGTAGTCGCTCACCATGTCAAAGGCGGCTCCTGGCTGGCATGCCAGCAAACGCCCGGCCTCGGCTATGGCTGCGCGATCGAGCGGATTCAGCGCCGGGTTTTGACAAGGAAAAGCGGTCCTACTTTCGGGCACGTACTGATTGGGACTAGGCTGAGACATTGTTATATGATAGTAAGCCTGCTGTCCGCCCGCCGCAAGATATTTTACAAACAACTATCTTTACTGAGGGCGCACGCGGACCATAGCATGGCGCAGCACTGTGTCGCCCAGGCGATAACCGGCTTGCAGCTCTTCGCTGACAATCTCTTGGTCGCCATCGCCGTCTTCCATGCTGACAGCTTCGTGCAGGTGCGGGTTGAAAACCTCGCCCACCGTTTTGATCTTTTCGACGCCCAGTTTTTCCAGCGTTTGTTCAAACTGGCGAACCACGCCCTGAATGCCGCGCACATAGTCGTTCTTTTCTAGCTCTTTGGGCACGTGTTTGAGCGCACGCTCGAAGTTGTCGATGACCGGCAGCAGCTCGCGGATGACCGCGGCTTTGGCGTGGTCTTTCAGATTGGCGAGTTGCTCCTCGTGCTGGCGGCGGACGTTGGTGATGTCCGCGCGTTCACGTTGCAGGGCAGCGGTCAGCTCGTCAATTTGCTGCTCGAGTTGCAGCAGCTCGTCTTCCATCGGCGCATCGGCCGGAACTTGCTTAGTCATACAGCACCTCCTCTAAGGCCTGTCCAGCGCGGCGCACCAGGTTGGTTACATCGCGGTAATTTTGGCGGGTTGGGCCGAGCACACCGATGTAGCTGCGGTCAGAGTACGGGCTCATGAATTTGCTGATGATCAGCGAGCAGCCAGCCGTGCTGCCCACCGGGTTCTCACGCCCGATGTACACGCTCAGCGGCTGGTTGGGCGCGGCTTCGCGGAGCCACGGCTCGAGGTTATCCAGCAGTTGCGCAACTTGCTGCACTTGGCCGGACTGCATAAACTCTGGCTGGCCAAATAAGTTGGATAGGCCGCTCATGTACAGTTGATTGCCAATGGTCGCCAGGCCGAGATTGTGCGTTAGCTCCACCAGCGTATCCACAGCGTTACGAATGGTCCGTTCTGGCAGGCCAGCGTCCTGCACGCGGGCGGTCAAGGCGCGCTCGGCGCGGCGCTCGGGGAAGGTTTCTTGTTCGTCGCTCAAACTGTTGACATACAAACGGTAGCCCTTGTCGGTGGGCACGCGGCCGGCGCTGGTGTGCGGCTGCATGATGTAGCCGAGGCGCTCCAGCTCGGCCATTTCGGCACGGATAGTGGCGCTGCTCACGCCAAACACTTTCGCGAGCAAGCTGGAGCCGACGGGGCTGGCGACTTCGGCATACTGCTCCACAATGGCGCGCAAAATCTGGTTCTGGCGGGTAGTCATCTTATCTTCATAATAGAATCTTGGCACTCAAACGTCAAGAGTGCCAGGGCCGCAGGGGCACCCGCTATGTTGTAAGTATCCAGCGCACCGCCATATCACGAATGCGTTTGTACTCCGCTTCGTCATACTGCATGTTGGCAATGCAAAAACGCTTACCCTTAATGTTGGTACAAAACATGCTATCCTGCATGTCGCCGGTGTCGTGCATAAAGAAACAGTTGGTCAGGTTGCCGGACCACGACACGTTAAAACAGTTGGTGCAGTTGCCGCTATCTTCCAGGCGGATGCAGAACGTGGAACTGAAAGAGCGCTGGCCGGCTATAATAAATTCCGATCCAGTGACACCATCGGAGAATAATACGTTCTTGCTGGTCTTGACGTCCTGTGACCGATAGACATTTTCGGAAGAATAGACATTGTCCGATTCCGACACATTGGTAGAGTCATTGAAACGCTCGGTGGTCGTAAAGTTAATTTCGTTCCAGGCCGCCATAATATCCTCAATGGCGTTTAACGGCCGGGCTGGACGCAAGAAGTCGGTTTTCGCGCCAGCACCGCCGATTTCCAGTTCTCGGGCATTCTTAAGCTTTACAAAACGGGTTGGATTGGTGGACTGAGCCCAGGTCACCGACCCGTCAAAGGCGTCGTGCACTGGCTGCGGCAAACGCACATCAAAGGTAAATTTTTGCATAAACTGCTCGAGCGTCAGCGGGTTCTGGTAGCCAAACACCTGGCCAACGATTTTATCGAGCAGTTTTTGAGCGGCGGCGGTTGTCATGATGGTTTATCCTTATCCTTTGTAATCTTAGCGCGGCTGGAAGAGTGCATGGCAAGTAGGTCACGGACGCCGCTAAAGCGGGCGGTAGGCGGTGGGGACGAGGCTTGAATAGTCACTGGCGGCTCGCTGCCATCGGTAGCCAGTGTGCGCTTTGGCGCAGATACCCCTTCTACAAACTTTTGTGGCAAGAGCTGCTCTACCGGTTTTAAATCCGCGCCACTATGACTTGCCACCTGCGGCGCGTCCATAGTTCTGGCTTTGACACAAGGCGCAATCTGGCCATTCGACAGCACCCGCACCAGGCATTCGCGCGGATGGAGTTCGGTCATGATCTTTATTTTTATCTGAGATTCGCTGAGCCCGCGTTCGTGCTCGTGTTCCACCAACTCTTTGGGCAGTTCGATGTTTAGGTTGCCTTCCAGCTCGCGGGCGTCTTCCTCGGAAACCTTAAAGGTGTAGTAGTTAAACACGTTGGCAAAAATAGCATCACGCAGATCCTTCTCGACCTGGCCAAAGTATTGCTGGGTAAGAATAACCGTTAGGTTAAACTTGCGGGCTTCGGCCAAAATCTGCGCCAGTGCCGGATTCTGTACCACCGAAACTTCATCGATGATCAGCAATATCTTTTGTCCAAAGGCCCGAGCTTGGGCCAGCAAGAAGATCTGCTGGATCAGTAATCCGGCCACGGTTTTGACCACTTTATCGCCCATGCTGACTTTATTGAGCGAGAAGACCGTCAGGAAGTTCTCCTGGATGGTTCGGGCCAGCGACACTTCGCTTTCGCCAACTAGCGACGGCTGGAGCTGCATTTCGTCGACCATCGAAACCAGCGGCAGAATTGTCTCGTTGTAGTACTGGGTGCGTAGTTCATTGTAGTCGGCGCCGAAGAATTTGCTGACGTTAGTTGGGATGTAGCCTTCGACATGCGCAAGTATTTGATTGCGGAACTCCACATCAGTCAAAAAGCGCTTGAGATTCTCTAGGGACATGGCCTGGGCAGTCAACAGTGTAAACAGCGTAAAACGCAGCAACCGATCCAGCCGCGGGCTGAACTGCGCGCCCATTACTGATTTAAACAGCGTGGCGGTTAATTCAGTCGCCGAGGTGAGATCGGTGCCAGCGCCGGGGAATAAATCGGCGCTATCATGTTTGCCAAAACTAATAACGTGGCTCTCAGGGATATGCGCAAAATCGTCGGCCAGCGAGGCGTGCGGATCAATAACGACCACGCGGTAATTCATGCGCAGCGCCGTTCGGCTCAGCCGATCGACAAACAAGCTTATAAACTTAGACTTGCCGCTGCCGCTGGCGCCAATGATAAACGAGTGTCGATCGAACTCGTAGCTGGTAAGGTTGAGGTAATAATTGCGCGGGAAAAAGGGAAAGGTGTGTACTTCAAACAGGGCATCCTGGTTGTTGCTCATCAGCATATGCAACGATTTCTCAATGTTTAAATAGATTGGCACATCTTTCTTGAGATAGCGTACATTGCCCGTAAAGTTGATCGCCAGCAGTCCGGCTGGAAAGGTAGTGAGCAGTTTGTCGGCTCGCGAATAGCGGCCGGTGGCGTCCTTAAAATACAAGCTGAGTCGGCCAAATGACTTTTGAGAGCTGAACCCGCGTATTTTACACACCGCGTACTCCAGCTCTTTAGCCTTTTTGACGATATACTTCTCTTTAAGGTCGAGCACGTTGCCACCACCCACAAACTGCACCAAGCGTTCTTTGGCGCGCGTCGTCGGCGTGGCCAGTTCACCATCGTTTACTGGTCGCAGCAGCAGGCCCGGCATGCTGTTAGAAAGCACGCTAAGGTCTTTGTTGCTCTGCACAAAGAATCGCACCACATTATCGGTTAAACGGATGGTCAACTCAAAAGGTGCCAGCAAACCGTTGTACTGCTTAACGGCTTGGTAAAAAGCCGCCCATGTGGCCGGAGTAAGTGTATCGGTGGTGATATACAGCTCAAACGTATAACGCATAAAACGAAAGTACTAGCTCGCTGTCCTGATTGTACACGTTAAAAATTTTAGCCGAAAGGCCTCGCGGCGTTGAACACGTCCATATAGGGTATCAATGACGCCTGGCGTCGCTTAGAGACTCATATTTGATTTGGTTAGCCAGCTACGGTAGGCATTCAGCACTTGCTCGACCACTTGGTCGATGGAGTGCTTGCTGGTGTCGATCACCAAATTGTAGTTGCTCATCAGATAAGGATCAATGTTATACATTGCTTTAAAACGGCGGCTTTCGCTAGCTAGACGCTTTTGTAATAGCTCGGCATAGGTGACTGGATCGCGGTGAATGTGCTCGCTTGCCAGGCGTTCATCGTCCATACTGTTTAGAATCCGCTCGGCTGCGACAGCCAAATCAAGGTCGAGGAAGACTTTAAACGAGCTGGGTATCCAGTGCCAGGCTGTGCGTGAATCAATCACCACCCGATTCTCGGTATCGCCGATCTTCTGCAGGCGGCCGTCCACTAGGTGGTCGAGCTCGGCATTCTCTTCGGCCGAGAGATTAGCCTGCAAGACATCAACGCCGTGCTCTCGGCCTAATGCCCGGAACAGATCACCAGAGGAGAAATGCTGGTATCCCAGATACGTCGCCACCGCTTTGGCGGTCGACGATTTGCCGCTGCCCGGCCGGCCGGCAATGGTAATAATCTTTTTCTTTGGCGTGTCCATTGCCCTACTGTACTGTATGGCGGGTAGCTTGCATAGCCTCTTGCTATACTTAACCTATGGTCAATACACCTGCACCAGATTTTTCGCTGCCTGATCAAGACGGCAACCTACACCGCCTAGCAGATTACGCCGGCAAGTGGCTGGTGCTGTATTTCTATCCCAAGGACGACACCCCGGGCTGTACCAAAGAGGCCTGCAACTTCCGCGATGCGCGCGAAGTGATTGCCGAGCTTGGCCAGGCCGAAGTTGTGGGAGTCAGCAAGGATTCAGTGGCCAGCCATAAAAAATTCGCCGACAAATACCACCTGCCCTTTACACTGCTCAGTGATCCCGACCACCAGGTTATTGAAGCCTACGGCGCCTGGAAGCCCAAAACATTTATGGGCAAAGAGTTTATCGGCACACACCGCAACACCGTGATCATCAATCCCGCTGGCGAGATCGTAAAAACTTACGAAGGCGTGGACCCGCAAGCCCACGCCGCCCAAATTATTAGCGACCTACGTACGCTGCAGGGACGGACGTAATCAAAAGTGCGTCAGTAATTCCTGAGCCACGCCGCGGGCGCGCGATTGGTCGGCTTGCAGGCGCTCGGACAGCGGTTGGCCCAGAGCGAGCGTAATCAGATCCTCTCGCGCTACAGCTATCGTTTCGTCGATAATAAAGTGCAAATCCTCCACTTCGAGCGCAAATGCCAGGGAAAACTTAATTTCGGTGCGGCGGCGATGGGCCTCGTCCGCCGGGAACTGACGCTGATTAAAGCGTGCCAGCCACTCCTCGTAGTGCGGCGGCAACAGATAAACCACACGGAACGATCTGAACGGCAGCGCTTGGAAATACGGAATATCCTTGGCCCAGATCGGGAAAATGTTGACTTTGCTCTTTTGGAAACGGTCTGCGTTGAGGGCATAGAGATGGCCGTGCAGCCCTAATGCCACGTTGATGTAGGCTCGCCTTTCGGCCCTGCGCGCCATGTCGTCGTGGCTGCAAAAGAAATACTCCTGGCCTTGGTGCTCACCCGGGCGCGGTTCGCGGCTAGTATCGCCCACCACAGCATATAGCCGCGGCTCGATCATTACCGCCGCCTTCACTGCCGTGGTTTTGCCGCCGGCCGACGGGCCGACAATGGCTACAAAATCGAACGCCTTCAGCTGTTCCAGCACTGCCGGCGCGGGTGAATAGTGCGCAAAATCCATGTTCTTTTAGTATGGCATACGCGGCGCGGCTAGTCGCGTTTGAGCATTACCGTAAAGGCTTCGGCCGGAATGTCGATCTTGCCAAAACGCTTCATACGCTTTTTGCCTTTGGCCTGCTTAGCCAGCACCTTTTTCTTGCGGGACACATCGCCGCCGTACAGGCCGGTGGTCACGTCTTTGCGGTAGGCGCTGATGTCTTCGCGGGCGATAAACTTGCCGCCAATCGCCGCCTGCAGGCTAACGGCAAATTGCTGGCGGGGGATGACGTCTTTCAGCTTCTCGACAATTTCACGGCCCAAACGCTCAGCTTCGGTGCGGTGCACCATGATACTTAAAGAATCGACGCGCTCGCCGGCCACGTAAAAGTCCAGTTTTACTAGGTCTTCGGCGCGGTAGTCGGCCAGCTCGTAGTTGAACGAACCGTAGCCGCTGGTAATGCTTTTGAGTTGGTCGTAAAAATCGGTCAGTAAGTTAGCCAGCGGCGCTTGAAAGCTAATCAGCGCCCGCTCCTCGATGTAACTCAGGTTTTTGTGCAGCCCGCGCTTGCTGGTAATCAGCTGGATGAGCGCGCCAACGTAACTTTTGGGCGCTACGATTTCGCCGTTAATCCACGGCTCGCGGATTTCTTTGATTTTGGCGGGGTCGGGTAGGTCGGTGGCGCTTTTGATGTCCAGCTCCTCGCCAGTAACGAGCGTAATTTGGTAATCGGTGCTGGGATTGGTAACCACCAGTTCCAGGTTGTACTCGCGCTCCAGCCGTTCACGCACGATGTCCATGTGCAGCAGCCCCAGAAAGCCAATGCGCACGCCAAAGCCGAGCACCGGCGAGTTCTCCGGCGCAAACTGCAGGGCAGAGTCGCTGAGGCTCAGCTTTTCGATAGCATCCTTCAACTCTTGATAGTACTCATTACTCTCTGGAAAAAAGCCGGCGTAGACGAACGGCTGCACGTCTTTGTAGCCGGGGAGGGCAGTGGCCGCCGGGCGTTTGGTGAGCGTCACCGTGTCGCCCACTTTGGCCTCGCGCGTGCTGCGCAAGTTGGTCACGATGTAGCCAATCTCGCCCGTTTCCAGCGAGGTAAGCGGCAGCATGTCCGGCCTGAGCGCGCCGATTTCTAGCGCCAGGCCCTGGGCGCTGCTGCTCATCATCTGGACGTGGTCGCCTTTGCCAATCCGGCCGTCTACCGCCCGGACGTACAGGATGACGCCGCGGTAGTCGTCGTAGTAGCTGTCAAAGATAAGCGCCCGGGTGGGCTGATCGGCTTTGCCAGCTGGCGCCGGCACATCGGCGATTACTCGTTCCAACACTTGTTCTACGCCCTGCCCGGTTTTGGCCGAGATCTGCAAGATGTCTTCAAATTTGCAGCCTAGCAAGCTAACGATTTCGGCGCCCACGCGCTCCACGTCGGCCGCCGGCAGGTCGATCTTGTTCAAAACGGGAATGATAGTGAGGTCGGCGGCAATCGCCAAGTAGACATTGGCTAGCGTTTGCGCCTGCATGCCCTGGGTGGCGTCGACCACCAGAACCGCGCCCTCGCAGGCTTCCAGGCTGCGCGACACTTCGTAGCTAAAATCCACATGTCCGGGTGTGTCGATCAGGTTGAGCTGGTAACCCTGGTAGTCCATGCGCACCGGCTGTAGCTTAATGGTGATGCCGCGCTCGCGCTCCAGATCCATGCGGTCCAGCAGCTGCTCTTTCATTAGGCGCTTCTCTACCGTGCCAGTGATCTCCAGCAAACGATCGGCCAGCGTGCTTTTGCCGTGGTCGATGTGCGCGATAATACAAAAATTGCGGATGTGGTCTTGCGTCATATAAGTCTTTGCTACGGGCTATTATAACAGAGAAGAATAGAAATCACACCGGATGACGCTGGCAGTGGCGAGGTCTCCAAAAGTGATGCCGGCTCTGCCGGGTGCGTCGCTTTTGGAGTGGCACTGCCGGCGTCATCCGGTGGTTCCTTTAGGTGTGAATATAGATCGGCGTGCCGATTGGCGCCCACTCGTAAATCCACTGCCCGTCGTCCACGGTCACACCCACACAGCCATGCGAGCTGTTGACGTTACCAAACCAACTAGCTGGCCGCCAATAGTTGCCATGGATAGCAAAGCCACCGTAGAAGTAATTCACCCACGGCACGGCCGGCTGGAAGTAGGTGGTGCCGTCGGCGTTGGGGCCGGTCATGTCTTGGCTGACGTACTTGGCGTAAATGTGATAGGTGCCGGTGACCGTGGGAGTGGCTGGCGCGCCGGCGGAGACAAGAATGGTGCGCAGCAGCACATCGTCCTGATAGACGTACATGCGCTTGGCGGTAACGTCTACCTCGATGCGCTTGCCTTGGCTGCTCACTACGGTAGTGGCAAACGGCGCGGTTTGGATGCTCAAGCTGGCGCTGGCACCTTTGGCACTCAGTAGTGCGCTGGCCAGACCCGCAATGGTGGTGTCTTGCCCCGCTACGCTCACACCGTTCTTGCCGCTGATAATCACGTGCCCGCTATCATCCACGATTTGGTTCTGTGCCGCCTGTTCGTGCGGGTTAGCGAGCGCCCCGATGTAGGCCGCAATTGCCGGACGATCCACGCCGATATCCACGTTGTCGTCGCGGTCGTTAGAGGTAAGTGTAAGCCACGAGGCGATATCGCTGGAGGTGGGCGTAATAGTTTGGCCGTCCAATGCAATATGCACTTTTTGGTTCAGTATGGCGTTTAACCGCGGCTTGAGCCGAGTCAGTGTGCCTGTACTAATTGGCGGCACGACCTGCTGTAATTGCAGCGAAAGCGGCGTGGTTTGCAAGCTGGACACGGTACGCGTCAGCGTACTGGCAGCGTCGGGCAAACTGTAGGCCTGGCCGCCGGCGCTCTTGGTAAGTTGAATGACCCCGCTCGTGACCGTAATCGAAGCATCGTGCGCCTGCTTAACCGTGACCGTCATATGCCGCGTGATGAAGGCGTCCAGCGCCGTCTGGTCAATGTGCTCCACCACCGTCACGTGGATGGGCCGCCACCAGGCGATCCAACGCCATGGCCGGCGCAATTGCTGCTGCAAACGAGCTGTGGTGGCATTGACGTCGGGCACTAGCCCTAGGTTTTGCGCCACAAATGTCTGCTGAGAGTGATCCGGATAGCGAACGGCCAGATGGTAGCTCAAGAGCTGTTGATCAATGGCGCCGCGAAGTGCCAGCGGTGTGCTGCGCGCCGGCAGCTGGCTGTCTCCCACCACCACTTTGGTAAAACAAAGCCCGCCTACCAGCCATACCGCCACCAGCGCCGCCGCCGCACTGGCCCACAGCATATCGTGGCGGAGCACCAGCTGGCGATGCAGCGCGGCAAGTGCGGCCCGTTTTGTAGTTCTTGCTAGTTGTTCAGTTGTTGACTTTGTGGTTTGTGTTTTCATTGCCCACCGGCTTACTACGTTAAATATAGCGCGTTACGTGCGCCAAGGCTAGGGCTGATACGGCGTGCGCACCGGCCGAACCACAATTCGCTTCAGCCAGCGGAAAATCGGCCGCGCTTCTTCAAGGCCAAACAAGCCAGAGATAGTAATGTGCGTGCCAAAAATCGCCAGCGTAATCAGCCCGAGTTTAATGAGCAAATCCGCACCACGGTCGGCGGCACCGAGCGGGTAAAACGATACCGTTAAGAAACCGCTCAGCATGCTAAACCCGCCCACCGAAATAATCCGTCCCACGCCACCCCAAAACGCCATGTTAAGCAGCCCGCGGTCGCGGATCACCATGATTGTGCCCAACAGCAGTACCTCGGTCATCGAGGCGAACGACACGGACAACGCCAGTCCAGTCACCCCATATGAGCTAGGCCGGGCTAACACCGCTGCCAAAAAGATGTTGAGTGCTACGGTAAAAATTGATACAAACAGTGGCGTACGTGTATCCTTCTGGGCGTAAAACCAACGTGAAATAATGGTATAGATCGTCTGAAAAAAGATCGCCACGGTTAGGTAGCCAAAAATCAGCGGAATGTACGTGGAGTTACGCGTGTAAATCAGGTGGGCCAAATAGCCACGGCCGAAGAAGCTAACAATCACTACCGGGATAACAAGCCAAATGATAAATCTCAGAATGCGCAAGAAATCGCGCCGGAAGAGATCCGGCCGCCCCTGACTCAGTCGCTGTGCCAGGCGCGGGAAGGCAGCCGTGGAAATCGCCGTGCCAATCAGTAGCGTAGGCGCGGTTTGTAGCGTAGCCGCGTTGTTGTAATAGCTGACGTAACCCTCGCCTAAGCGGCGGGCGAAGTTAGTTTCCACAATGGTTTGGATTTGGTCGATACCTTGGTCAAAGGCCCGTGGCGGCAGCTGCCTAAGTATCATCTTGAAGTCGCCGCTGCGCCACATGATCTTCGGCCGCCAGCTGAACTTGGTGCCGACCAACCCCACGCACACCACTAGCAGCTGGAGCAGCCCGCCCACAAAGGCGCCGAGACCCAAGCCCTTCAGCCCAAAATGGGTATTGCGGAAGATAAAAATGCTGGCGATAATCGACAAGTTATAAAACAACGGCGCAATAGCGTAAAAGAAAAAACGCCCCAGCGTCTGTTGCACGCTCGTTAAAATCCCCGAGGCGGTAAAGAACAGCGGATTGAGCGCCAAAAAGCGCATGATAGTTGCGGCGTTATGCAACTGTGTGGAGTTGAGGTTGGGCGCCACCAAATGGTGGATGAGCGGCTCGGCAAAAATAAAAATCACCACTGCCACGGCAAACATCACCATGCTCAGCAGATTGAGCAGGCTGGAGGTAAGCTCCCACATGCCGCGCTTGTCGCCCTTTTGCAGCCGATCGGACAGCACCGGGATAAACGCCACGCCCAGCACGCCGGCCGCCAGGGTGTAGAAGAAAAAATCCGGGATGTTGAAGGCCGCAAAGTAGGCGTCGGTGCTGTTTGGCCCCAGGGCGTCAAAGTTGGCGTTGACCAGCTTGGTGCGCAGGAAGCCGAGTAACTGGCTAACCAGCGCCGCAGCGATCAACAGCAGGGCGACATTACCGAACGAGACAATTCTTTTTGTTTTAGGTGTTGGCGATTCCTGCATGCGTGATCATACGTTATATAGCTGTAGTATAGACCGTTTCACGGGCTTCGTCTGTAGTGATTTGAGCTTGGCTTATTGATCGTAGGGCGAAGGCGTCACATAGCCGATATACGGTGGGCTATTCATAAGAAAGCCTGATGGCATGGTGGCAGTAACGTCTACACTCAAAGCCATCGCCGATGGCAATGGCGGCGGCGGTCCGCTGCCCGGAACGTACGGCGGCTGTTTAGCAACCGTGCAGGATAGCCAGAAATTATTTTGGCCACCGTAGACAAAAGTCTCAGATAGTTTGCCGCCGATGCAAGCTGGCGGCGGGCTACCTAGCGGGTTAAACAGTCGCGTTGCGATAGTGGGCGTGCCAAAGGCTGGGTTGGTGGGCGCGATGCTAAAGTACGCGGTGTAGGTAATGGTGCTGGCATCTTCGCTGCGTACCAAACTGCCGGGAATCAAGGAGAAACCCGGCTCAGGTGACCAGCTAACCGACACTGATGTGGTAGAACCATTGGCCGTAAAAGTAACCGTGCCCTGGCCCTGGGAGTTGCGGTCGGGCTGGCTGATGGTGACCGCCCAGGTTGTGGCCATAGCTATGCCCGGAGCGTAGTACGCCGCTGTTACGCTGGCGTTTACCAGCAGTCCGCTGGGTGCAGTCGTGGTCGGCTGCGGTAGCGGGGCGCCATTCGACATCGTCAAATTTACCAAGGCGTAACCGCGGGGGAATAGTTGCACGCTCGCCGGGGAAGCTACCAGGGTTGGAATCGTAACCGCGGGCGGCGCACCGCTACCACTACGGACTTTAGGCGCGCTGCCAGCTGCACGCGGGGTAGCGTTGCCGCTATGGCCAGTGCCTACCCGGGTCGCCAAACTAGTAGCCTGCTGGGCGGTATCAAACGTCCCAAGCTGCTGGGCGATACCTGGAATACTCTTGGCAGTATCTACATCTAACTGGTGCGACCGAGTCACCGAGCCTCCATATATGCCAAGCACTATCAGGCTAACGCAAGCTACCGTCGCCAATGGCAGCTGGTGGCGCAAAAGGAACTTATTGTATTTCGATGCGGGCAGTCTGCGGATCATACTATTGCCGTGTTAGCGATACAGTATCATAAAACGTACGCGTTGACAATATAATAGTATTGCAATACTGACACGCCCATGCTATAGTAACCGACGATCGACTGAGAGACACTAGTTCGCTTTGTCGTGTTCGTTAACACGTCAGACCTTTTTGGTCATGGCCGCAGTGCGGATACTTTGTTGTCCGCGGCGCGGCCATGATCCATTGGCCATCAACCGTCGCGTTCCATACGCGACACTACTCAGGAGGAGGCGACGGACTTGGTCCTCGTCGACGCCGGAGGAGCGTTGATCATCGCCGCAGCACTCGTCTTCACGGCGATCATGCTGTACCGGCGAGCCGACGCTCGAAAGAAGACCGTCACCGAGCTGAAGGGCAAGGTGACGACTCTCGAGGCCAGCGACGCTTCGCTGCGCACGCTGGTTCTCGCGGTCTACCACGACGCGGTCCGTCACGAAGGTGACGCGCCGATGCTCGCCCGGGAGATCGAAACGCGTGTCAGTACGCACCCGCAGTTCAAGGAGCTCCTGAAGGAGGATCTGGGATGAACTCCCATCGTCGCAACATCGTCCGCCGGTTCACCGTCGGTGCGGCCAGCCTCGCGCTGGTCATCGGCACCGCCGCGTGTACCACCGTCAGCACGGCCCCCGACCAGGTGGCCTTGCACTACCAGGCGGGCTCGTTCACGGCCACCAAGTACTCGGACTGCGTCCGGCCCAGCACCAAGAACTACAATGGGCCGGGCGACCTGAGCTACTGGTACCCGACGGGTCAGCGGACCTTCGACTTCACGGGTGGCAAGGACGCCGAGTCCCAGCCGATCACCGTGGTGTCGAGCGACAACCAGGAGTTGCAAGTCAGCGGCCTGCTGACGTTCAACCTGGACACCTCGTGCGAACCGAACGGGGGTATCCTCCGCAAGTTCCACGAGAACATCGGGTTGAAATTCCAGGCCTACATGGATCCGGACGACACCACGTCGGCCGGATGGGACCGCATGTTGCGCGTCTACATGGGGCAGCCGCTCCGCAAGATGCTCAACTCCGCGGCCCAGCAATATACCTGGCTCGCGCTCTACAACGACCCCGCCACGCGGGTGAAGTTCGAGCAGGAGGTGAACGCCCAGCTGGCGGACCAGATCAAGGCCACCACCGGCGGGACGGACTACTTCCAGAACTTCGCACTCACCCTGCAGAAGCCGGAGCCGAACCCCGCCCTGGTCGCCGCGCTCGCGAACGTCCAGGTGCAGGTCACCAACGGCAAGGCCATCGACCAGCAGAACCAGAACATCGCTGCTGCCCTGTCCGGCATCAAGCAGCTCACCAGCGTCCTGGGTCCCTACGGGTACATCCTGTACCAGACGCTGCAGAACTGCATGTCAGGCAAGGAGGTCTCGGGCTGTCCGACGTTCCTTCCGGTACCCACCGGAGCCAACGTCAACATCCCGGGCCTGCCGTCGGCCAACAAGTAGACCGAGAACTGAGGGTCTGACACCATCCCGCCGTCAGGGATCAAACTCGCGTGAGCGGGTGACGGCAGTCGCGCATGACGACTGAATCCAAAGCTTCTTCGGAGGCATTCATGTAGTCGGTAACACCGACGAAGAGATCGGAGAGTAGGGTGTTCCTACGTGCCGGCCGTCGTCAAGACGCCAACACGTATACACCCTCTCTCCGACCTCTAGCACCACCTTTGGCACGATACCAAGCACAAATTATTGTTCTTAGTAATGTTCCAAAGCGTACATGGATAATTCGGCGCCATCTACTCTGTTATTGGCGTTGAAATTATTTGCACAAGATACTATAATATACTTCTCCACAATGAGGTGGAGTAGTACGTTCCCATGTCCTGATTACAGGACCCGAAACACAAAGGAGGAGTCGTGGACACACAGCCACGGTTCACCACACTGCTGCGCGAGCGGTTCTACCTGCTCGGGCAGAGCTTTCCGGGGTACGAGCAGGTGCTGACCCAAGCCCTGTTCGCGCTGGTTACCAAAGAGCACATGCTCTGGTACAGCAAGCCCGGGCGAGCCAAGTCGATGGTGGCCAAGGCCATCTTCGACCTCTTCGAAGGCTCCTCGCTGTTCATGAAGCAGCTCACCAAGGACACCCTGCCGGACGCGATCTTCGGGAATGTCATCCCGGACAAGCTGATGGCCGAGGGTCTCGAGCTGTACAACCTGGACGGCGGCCTGGCGGCTGTGGAATTCGCCTACCTCGACGAGTTCTTCGACGCCAGCGACTTCGTGCTGCGGGCCATGCTCAACGTGCTCAACGAGCGCGTGTTCCTGAGCAAGGACCAGCCGCCGGTGCTCGCGCCGCTGCACTCGGTCATCGCCACGACGAACTACCTTCGTCAACGCGAAGCCACCGAGGCGGTGCTCGACCGGCTGCTGTGCAAGGCGGTCGTCGGCGACATCACCGCCGTCACCGACCTCATGCGGGCCGGCATGACCTACCTGGGCTACCCGGGTAAGTCGCACGGCCTGCCGCAGCTGCCGTACGGCGAGCTGCTGGCCCTGGCCGACTTCGTCGAGCTGCCGGAGGACAAGGGTGGTATCACCATCACCCCCGGCATGCGCCTGCTGCACGTGCTCCTGGTCAAGGAGTTTCAGCAGCGGCGCATCACGGCCGCCCTCAAGCGCTGGGAAGCCGATCCGGCTAACCAGAACGCTGTGGACAAGCCCGCTGCGGAGGAACTCGGGATCCCCGAGATCACCCCTCGCACGCTGGTCAAGCTCCACGACTTCAGCCGGGCGGCGGCGGCGCTGAACAACAACAGCACCGTCAGCACCGATGATCAGCGCACGTTGATCTACGGCCTGTCGGTCATCGGCGATGACTCCGGTGACGAGCTGCTGTGGGCCGCAACCTGCGACGAGCTGCTCAGACTCAGCTCTGGCCAGCTCAGCTCGCTGGAGAGCCTGGGCGCGATCGCCGACACCGTCGGCCAGCTCAAGGCCGAGCAGGACCAGACTTCCAGTCTGGAACTGGAGATCGGCGGCCGGATGGTCGTGGCTACCGAAGCCTCGCTTCGGGAGCTGCTCGACCGCGTCACCGGGCGCGCCCACGGCGTGCTCCGACTGGCGCACGACGCCCTCAGCGCCGACATCAAGGCGCTGGGCACGGCTCGGGCCTCCGGCTTCAAACTGATCGCGGGCTGACATGAACAGCCGCGATCAGGAGTCCTGGCTGCGGCGCTGGCTGCGGTGGCTCTTCAGGCGCCAGTTGCAAACGCAACCGGAACAGCCGTTCGGCCGCCGCAACCGTCCGCAACCGGAACAGCCGCAACCTCGCTACGACGTGCAGTCGGCCGCTGGCCGTTCTGTCGGCGGCAGCGATTCGCTGGCCGAAGCCCACAAGCAGTGGCAGCAACGGACTCAGTCGCAGGGTCGGATCATCGACACTGACACTGGGGAAGATGTGACGCCACCGCCAGATGACAACGGCCGGTATGTCGTGCAGCAAAAGGACGGAACGCACGTCGCTTCGTTCGACCGGCTGCCGCAGGCCGAAGACGTCTGGCAGGACGCTACTGGCGGACAGGGCAGGATCATCGACACCGCAACTGGTCAAGATGTGACGCCCGGCCGCAAGAGCGTTCTCAACGACCAGCAGATCCGGGATGTACTCCGGGCTGCTGGTAGAGGCCCCCGTGGCCCGCAGGCGATGCAAGTCGACGCTGCCCTGGTGGCGCGACTGGTACACAAGATCAACCGACTGCCGTTGCCGATCTTCGATGTCAGCAACATCGTCGGCAAGGGCAAAAAGATCCCGACCAAAACGGTGCCTATCAAGCGCCGCCAGGTCGAGATCCAGAAGAAAAAGCGGATGGTCTGGGTCGAACACCCTGGCCCGCCGCAGCCGGATGGCCACGTGGAAGTTCCGTATCCCACGGACGAGCCGGAGTTGGTGCGCATGCGTCGCCTCGGCGACGTGACGCGGATCCCCCGGTCGCAACTGGGCCAACCGCGCGCCGTGCTCCGCCGCCGTATCGCCCGCCGCGAACCGTTGGTGCGCATCTACAACGAAACCGTTGCCGATACGCCCACGATCGCCAAGCGTCGCGAATGGCAGGAGTACGAAGAGCCGGTCGTCAAGGAGTGGACCGAAAACATCGAGGTGGCCGAAGAGCCCACTGCGCAGCTGATCGAGGTCGTCATCGACGTCTCGGGCAGCATGCAGGGCACTTCTATCAACATCGCGGTGGCTACGGCCCTGACCGTCATCGGCGGCCACCTGGACGACGGTTCGCGCTACGTGTACCGCCAGTTCGCGAGCTTCGTCGGCGATGCGGTCAACGCCAACACGCCGAAGGAAAAGCGCGAGCTGGCTCGGGCGCTGATGGACCAGAACAACAGCCTGGGCGGCGGCACCGACATCTTGTCGGCCATCACCGCCGCCGCAGCTGATGTGCGTCGTATCGCCCGCGAGGACGATCGGCCGCAGGTTCTGTTGATCACCGACGGTAGCGACGGCGTCACCGCCGAAAGCGTGTTCGCCGCCGTCGGTAGCGACGTGCTGCTACACGCGGTGATCGTCAACGGCAGTAACATGTCGTTGCGCCAACACAGCACCACCTACTACGAGCTGCGAGATTCAACCGTCGGCCTGACGAACAGCTGGGACTACTAATCGTTAGTGAGCGACTAACGTTAAAACCGCTCCAGAGGGAGAACTGCCTTTCTCCTGTGGGGAGAGTGGGTGATTGCCAATCGGCAATCGCAAACCCCTCTCCCCACCGCATACCATGGATGAACCGAGCCATGCTGACGAGTCGTAGACGACGAATATGCGAACAAAAATGTGCTAGTACAGTGCCGCTTCTTTGGGCATGTGTGAACCCTTCAAAACTTCTTTGACTTCTTCGGCTTCGACGGTTTCTTTCTCGAGCAGCCGTTCTTTAAGCTTCTTTAAGAAATCCAGGTTAGCCTTGATAACAATGTGGGCGCGGCGAGCGGCTTCGGTGATCAGCGCTTCAACTTCGTCGTCGATCATTTTGGCGGTTTCGTCGGAGTAGTCACGCTCGTGCACCAGGCGGTCGAGCATCATGCCGTCGTCGGTGTGGAAAACCTGGTTGCGCAGTTTCTTGCCCATACCCTGGTTCACGACCATGTCGCGGGCCAGGGAGGCGGCGGCCGGCAGATCGCTGCCCGCGCCGGTGGTGACGTGGTCGGCGCCGTAGATAATTTCTTCGGCAACCCGTCCGCCCAGCATGCGGGCCAGAGCATCTTTAAACTCAACGATAGAGTGATAACTTTTGTCTTCCGGCGGAATAGACCAGGTAACGCCGCCGGTGCTGCCGCGCGGAATGATGGTGACTTTGTGGATTGGATCGCTGTCTGGCAGCACGTGGCCGACTACAGCGTGTCCGGCCTCGTGGAAGGCGGTCAGTTCCTTTTCTTTATCACTCATCACCTTGGTTTTGCGCTCGGGGCCAATGGCGACCTTTTCGAACGCAGCGGTGACATCGTTATTGGTAATTTCTTTTTCGTTGCGGCGGGCGGCCAAAATTGCCGCTTCGTTAGCGATGTTAGCTAGGTCTGCCCCGGACGAACCAGCTGATTTCGCGGCCAGCGAGTCTAAATCCACATTGTCGGCCACTGGTTTCTTAGCAAAGTGTACCTTGAGGATGGCTTCGCGGTCCTTGCGATCCGGCAAATCGATGTTTACCCGGCGATCAAAACGGCCTGGGCGGAGCAGGGCAGGGTCGAGCACGTCAGCCCGGTTGGTAGCAGCCAGCACGATAACACTTTGGCCTTGCTCAAAACCGTCCATTTCGACCAAGATTTGGTTGAGGGTTTGCTCGCGCTCGTCGTGCCCGCCGCCCATGCCACTGCCGCGGCGGCGTCCTACGGCGTCAATTTCGTCTACAAAGATAATGCACGGCGCGTTCTTTTTGGCTTTGGCAAACAAATCGCGAACACGGCTGGCACCCACGCCCACAAACATCTCCACAAATTCAGAGCCAGAAATGCTAAAGAATGGCACATTGGCCTCGCCAGCCACGGCGCGGGCCAGCATAGTTTTACCAGTGCCGGGCGGGCCGACTAGCAGCACACCTTTGGGGATCCTTGCCCCGAGGCTGGCAAACTTCTTAGGATATTTCAAAAACTCAACAACTTCTTGCAAATCCTGTTTGGCTTCGTTGCTGCCGGCGATGTCGGTAAACGTGATTTTGTCTTTTTCGTTGCCATAGAGGCGGGCGCGACTCTTGCCGAAGCTCAAAGCCTGATTCCCCTGCCCCTGTGCACTTCGTAGCATAATGAACAACACTATGCTAATAGCTAGTACTGGCAGCAAACCGATCAGCACGTTCTCAACAGTAGCACCGGTGCTGCTTTGCGGTTTGTACGAGACAGTTACCTTGCTCGGGTTGATCCCCGTGTCCTTTAGAGAATCGTTGGGGTCTTTGTAGGTTTTGAGGGTGGCAGTTTGCTGACCCTTTTTGGTGATGTCCATTTCCCCGCTGTTAATCTCGATTTTGCTGTACGCGCCGCGATTGGCGTCATTGACGGCCGTAGACAGCGGGATGGTTTGCAGCGAACCGCTCTGGCTGCGCGCCGAGGCCACGATCAACAGAACTAAAATAATGAGTGCGATAAAACCGGCGTTACGAAAACCGCGGCGTCCCTTGGGGTTGCGGCCGCCGTTTGGGCGAAAATTCTTTTTGGGGTTCTCCATACCTTAGGCATTATACAGGATTAAACAGTGGTTGGTAGGGCTTGGCAATTTTGTGTTCTAGCACCACCGTTTGTTTGGTGCTGAACAGCGACCAGCCTTGCTGAATATCGGCTCGCTTACTGGGCGGCGCCGTTTTGGCAAAGACGACCAGCCGTTCAATAGTTGGCCGGTCGAACGGCACCCGGTGGTGGCGTAGCCAGGCGGCCATGATCTCGCAGGCCACCAGATGCGGCAACTGGATAAAGGTTTGGCGGTCGAGCTGGCTGCCAGAGATCCACGGCTCGGCCAGACTTTCGATACGCTCGTGCAGCTCCCTGGAAACTTCGATGTGTTTGAGCAGCCGGGCGCGGTCCTCCGGCGTCAGCCGCGGAATGACCCGGGCGCGGACATAGTTACGCAAGTAGCGCACGTCCTGATTGGTACTGTCCTCGTGCCAGGCCAGCTGATGCGACTTGGCGTACGCCAGCAATTCGGCTTTGGGTACATCCAGCAGCGGGCGCACCACGTCGCCACCGGACCGCAGCGAACTTAAACCACGGTTGCCAGTGCCGCGCAGCAAGTTAAGAATGGCCGTTTCCAGCACATCATCCTGGTGGTGGGCGGTAATAATGGCCTGTGCCTCGCGGTCTTTGGCCACGCGGCGCAGAAAAGCATAGCGAGCCGCTCGGGCGATGGCCTCGCTCGCTCCAGGGCCGAGCTCCCCGCGCGCAAACACAAACGGCAGCTGGTATGCCTGAGCAACCCGCTGCACCAGCTGCCGGTCTTGGTCGGAGTCGGCCCGAATACCGTGCTCAAAGTGCGCCACGATTAGTTCGAGTCCCTTTTGCCCGGCCAACATGTGCAAAAGCGCCATGGAATCCACGCCGCCGCTCACTGCTAACACATAGGTGCCGGGATGCAGTACAAGCCTCATTAGGTATAATCTTATCAGATGGAACGGGGCTATCGATAACACCTACGCACCCCAAGGAATCAATATACTCAACGGCTAGCCAACAGAGAAAAAATCTGCTATATTACCAGGGTTCGAATTGCCCGCGGGAGCGGGCCGGGAAGAGCAGCCCGAGCGGCGGATTCATTCCGGCGCCCGCGCGATGAGAAACCCCTTCAGGGGTGTCTCATGATTACGGCGGCGTAGCTCAGCTGGTTAGAGCACAGGACTCATAAGCCTGGGGTCAGAAGTTCAAGTCTTCTCGCCGCTACCAAGATAAGCGTTATGGCCCCAGAGAAATCTGGGGTCTTTGTCTAGCCTGATATAGTTAAGATATGCCAAGAATCAGCAGTTCCAACAAAACAAGGTTACTAACTGCTATTGTCGGCGGAGTACTCTGTCTTGGCCTCTACAAACTATATCTGTACAGCACCGATCGGGAGCAGTTTAACGATTCAAACCTTCTTGTCTCACTGGTGTTTGTAGTTGTGGCCGCAACCGGTATCTTTTTGGCTTTAAAACTCATTTCGATTCGTAAAGGCTCCAGGTAAAAAACTCTAGGTTCTAGCGTTGGGCATCCGTGCTACTGATGCTTCGTTAGATAGCGGTGGGTATACAGATCTTCTGGCGGGGGTCTTTCATTTTTATACATTTAATGGTATAATTGCGCAGTCTGGCAGACAGTCGGACTTTTCCCGTACGAAAAGAGGGACAGCATGAACACAAGCAAGCTGCGTGGCGTGGCGCGCCCCAGCGGCAACCAGGTCGCTGGCACGACCGCTCTGATCGTGGCCATCTTCCTGCCGCTGGTGCTGCTCGCCACCGGCGCGTGGATCCTGGCGATCCCGGTGGGCGCCTTCTCCTGGTTCGCCGCCTGGCGGACCGTGCAGCGGATGCACGGTCAGCGGAAGCTGACCGGCCGCTGGCAGCTGCCGACCCTCATCGGCTAGTTCACCAGCTGAACTCAAGCCGACGCGGAAACGCGGACGGGTGATCAACAGGGAGGGCGCGTGAGTGGTCAAGTCGTCAGGCAACTGACAACCAAACCACCTTACCGCCCTCCCCGATCACCCGCCGCACCCCACCACTACTGAATATGCAATAAGACAGCACTGGCTGTCTTATTTTGTATGTCCGGCGTGTTTACGCGGTTTGTAATTCTGGCGCGCCGTATATACGAGCCAGGGCAGCGAGGGCGCGGACACGGTCGACCGGGCGCTCGACACGGTCGATCATAGCATCGGCACTTCTCAGAGCACCATATTTCCCTAAAGAGATGGCCAGGGAGCTAAAAGCCGCTGAGCGTTTGAACAGCTGTTTAGTTCTTTCAAACTGTTCATGCTCGTCATTATAAGCATCCGCGTCGCTGCTGCCCCGGCTGAGCACGCCGGTGATCTCGACTGCAATCCGCGGCAGCATTTCGCCTGTTTCTAGCGAAGGTAGTACTTGACCGTGGGCGATATCCGCCTCAGCAATAACCGACAGCACGTCGTTCATCGAATCCCAGTGGTAATTGGTGCCATCGCTTAAAAGATTCAAGGCTTTGACGCGGTCATCTTCTCGACCATCAACCTTATACAGTTCAGTGTAGGCGCGCAGGCGTTCCCCCGTGAAGTGGAAGTCATTGTCAAAGATTTTTAGCAGCACACGAGCTCGCTCGGTGCTACCACTGCGCGCGTGAAGGCCCGCCGAGACGAGTGCCAAGCGCCGCGCATCACGCACCGGGCTGCAGTTGTCATCACCGCAGCGACGATCACAGTTGAGTGAAGCGTTGGCAAGGCCGTCTAGCTCATCGGCAATCGCCGCTATAGCGGTTGCCTGCTCTTCTTCGGTGCCCGGTAGGGACTCAACCATTCCTTTAAGCATCCGGGCGCGCCGGTTGTGCTGGGTAACCTGTGACGCAAAGTGATCCGCTAGCTCGTAGTTGCCGCTTTGATGATAGGCGAGCGCGATTTCGATCAGCCGCGACTGTTGGCGGCCAGTATCGGTGTCGTACAGCGGCAGCTCATCCAGCAGCAGTCGGTGCGGTGTGCCTGGAACGGTCAGGTCTATGCCGTAGCCCGCAGCACCAATCAAGAGCTTTTCAATTTGATATAGCCTGCTCTGCCTTGCGGTGTGGCCAGCTGGCAGGCGGCGCAGATCGGCTACACTAAACTCACTCAGCAGTTCATCATACGGGCCTGCGTAACCACTACTCAGCAGCGCTTTCTTGGCCTCGACGCCGTGGTAGTCGCTGAGGCGCGCCTGGCTCATGCACACGTCATAGGCGCTGTCGTAAGCGCCTCTTTTTCCAAGCGCCTCAACCAGCAAAACGCCCAGCCGTACTTTGGAGTCGTAGGGATAAGCCACGGACGGGTCGGTGCCGTTCTGGTCGCTAATCTCATGGTAAGCACCCACCGCCGGATCGCCAGCCGTAGCTAGGTCACCTTCCGCAATGCAGCTAAGAAGAAGTTCGCAACGCAGAATTGGGTCGGCTGCCAAAAAGGCTGCCGTGCGGGCGCGCTCAAGATACTGCTCGGCAATACCGGCAGGCAGTTCGCTGCTTGCTGGGAACTCAGCACTCATATTGACATAAATCATACCATAATTCGTGCGGCTGACAATATCTACTCACCATTTTACAGGCTGAGATACAAAAAGATTGCTGCGGCGCTCATGTCGGCCAGGATGCCGGTGCGCACGCCCGGATTCTTGGCGCGCACCGCGTCGTAGGCGGCCTGTATCTTGTCCAGCATGCTGGCGGGCGGATGCGTGCGTAGCGCTTCAAACTGTTCACCAAGTAGCGGCAGGCCCTGTTTATAGTTGTCCACCCACTCCGCTGTACTGCCATGGGGGTCACCTTGCACAACCCTCTCGTAAAAATCATAAGGATGCTCGGCGGCCCGGACTGCTGGCGTTAGATCCTTTAGCTTGGCGTCGCGCTTTTCCGAAGTACTCCAGGCCAGCTCGCGGGCGCGGACCATTTCGGCCACATCACTGGCCGGTGCTTGTTCCATAAGGTCGATGATGGTCGGCACCATCTGTTCAGGCTCCCGGCAGACAATGCGGGCGGCGACCGCTGGGAATAGAATCTCCAGCAAGCCAAAATTGACGAACTTGCCGGAACCGTGCTCGTTGCTCACTTCGAGCGCATCGACAAAGCGATGAAACAGACGCGTCTCCCCGCCGGCCAGCCAGTCGCGGCCAAACTCCTCAAACACCGGCCCCACGTTGATGCCGGCGAGCACAAAGTTCTCCAGCGGACGGTTGGGCAAGTCCACAAAACGGGTGGTGCAGTCCTGCTTATCGGCCAGCGGTTCAAGCACTAGCGCCCGCTGCACCAGCAGCGCTGTGGTTTGTGGGGTGAGTTCCATGCGTCCAGTATACGTCATACAAGTTTCAACTGAATCCGCCAGGTGCTAAAGTATTAAAATATAATTATGGAACAACGTCCAATAGCCGAAAGGCTGCAAGACATTCGTGCGCTCGCAAGAGAGTTTGGCGGCCTGGCAGCCATACCGGACGAAGCGCTGGCGGCGCTCGACTATATTCGCCATATAGATGAGCAAGGCGACATGCAGCTGACGCCAGCCGAGCGACTGGTGGTGGATAGCATGGCCGGGGCGCTGCAAGGCCCAGCGTCGGCTACCGAAGCCATCCGGAGAGAGGGCCGCCAGCCACCGTTTGAGCGCCTGACGCTACAGATTGCCACCAAAAGCAACTTTGTAGGTGCTCACCCAGATGACCTCAACCAAAAGTTGACCAAAGAGCTGGAAGCTATCCAAAACAGCGTGGAGCCGAATTCGGACTGCGGGATCCTTGCCTTTTTACCGCCTGATTCGCCTGCGCTAACGTTTGCCAATCATACCCAGAGTATGCGCGGCATCACCGAAAGCAACCAAAAACTGTATGTGTTTGACGCGCCGCTCGTTAACTACTTTTTTAGCCCGCACGTGTATGACGTACTGGAGGCTTTTGAGCCGGAGCGAGACGGCTGGTATGTCGATCAGGATACCGGCGACCGCCTGAGCGAAGCAGAGGCAGAAATGCGATGGCAGCAGCTGGAGCGGTTAAAATCTAGATTGGCCGACCTTGATGAACTCGAAGCAACCTTCGTCTCCGAATGGGACGAGGCGCACGCGGTCGCGTCCTACGACCACCACACTCTTGCCGGCCGGGCCGCTTTCCACGAGGAGGTCGGCCCGTTTGACCCCAGCAACATCAACCACTATCCCGTGACGGTAGAGCGGCGTAATGGCCGGCTGGACGAGCTGCTACCGGACGGCTTGGGCTTTACGCTGCGTAAAAACGAAGTAGTCAGAGTGCTGCGCCAAGGCAACTTTCCGGACGTGGCCGACCAGCTGGCGGCCTGCAGTGATATACCCCAGATTCGCACCACGCTGCAGGCCGCGCTCAGTAGCAACAACCTACAAGCCACCTACAAAACGGCCGAGAAAGCGCTCCTGACCCAGCGCCGCACGCTCCAGTCTCAGGATGAAATCAACAGTTTTAATGCCGAGCTGCACGAGCTGCGCGACGCCAAAAAGCGCGAGATGCGATTGCTGCGCGGTGCGGCCGAGTACTTTGACCTGCCTCGTCTGTTTGCGCAGTATGTCAAAGCTCGCGTCACTGCGGTACAGAATATCTTGCGCGTGCAAGCCCAGGAGGGCGGCCACGCGGCCATCACCCTCGACGCGCGTCCAGACCCAAAAATCGATGCCGACGCCGGCCGGATCAGCGGCGACTGCACCAACGGCCGCCCCCTGCCGTTTGGCACCAAATTGCCCGCCCACAACATCAAAATTTACAAAGAGGGCTCTCACGTTGGCAATATCTACTTGCTCAAGACGACGGCCAGGGAGCAGCCTGCTACGGCCGAGCAGCCCTATCCCGTCTGGCACCTCGATGCTATCCAGCTCCCCAGCCACACCATCAGTCATTTCGACTTTATCGCCAAGTTGGTGGCCGGCCTAGCCGAGCAAGCAACTGCCCAGCAGGTGGCCTGCATCACGGTTAACTCTAGCCCGCATAAAATATCAAATTATGACTACCTATCGCGCGCGGTGCTCGAATATCTCGGCACCCCAAACGCGGCACACGTGCAGTTCGACCCAGAGCTCGGCGACTTTTCCGGCAAGGCCGTTAGCCCTCCAGCCGCGACCGTGGAGGTCATATTCCCTGCAGCGCAGCCGGATTACAGTGAGTTCCAGGGCGACACATTCCAGTACATCCTGTGGCGCAACCCGTCTCTATAAGCGGTGGCGCGAATATCCCTTTACGTCATGGAAGCCTAAGACTTCATTCTCTGAGGGGAGATAGGCCAATTACGAATCAAGGTAGTTCTTGATACGTTTGTCGTCTTCTCTACTTTTGATATTCTTGGCGTAAAGCTCGACAAGCAAGACCGAGCGCGTTTCAGTCTTGTGAATATAAATTATCCGAAGCATTTGTTTATTGCCTAAGCTCGCGCAGTCTAGTCGCGCCTTAACGACTTCGTATCCATCTCCGACATGGAGCTTTGTTGCTGTGCTGCCTTCAAAAAAATGCAATCGTTCAAGCTCCTCAGATGAGGAAATAAGCACCTGAAACTTCTCTAGATCGCTTGTGAGACTTCGGTACTTTTTGGCAAACGCCTTCAGTTCCTTTGCAAATTCGGGCGTTTGGTCAAAGTTCATCCTCAGGTTCTTTCACGGAAGTTACAGGCGTGCGGTACATGACAAATTGATAGTCGATAGGTTGATTATTCTTAGTGACAATCCAAGGTGTATCTTTATGTGACAGATCAGATAGTTCAGTAGCTGATTTGTCGCCAAGCCGTGCTAATACTTCATCTACATGTCGCAACTCTTGACCACTAAGATGCTCAAGAGCGGGCTTGGTTACAGGCAAATACTTCTTTTGCAGGTGGTTAAAATAGGATGTTTCTACGACTTCAAGCTCGTGAGCGTGTTTCATTGCGTTAACTACACCAGTAAAGGTACGTGCTTGTGGCGTTGGACCATAGTGATTGCGTACATAAGTCAGTCCCGTGATAGACTTACCGTACTTCTCGTAGTAGTCAAAATCGATGAAATAGAGCAGCTTGTATATTACTGTTTCGCCTACGTTGGGTTTCGCGCCCACCTTATCAAGCATATACAGTAAGACCTCCCGCAATTTATCGGGGGACTCTTTGACGATCTCGCGTGGCTCTATCTCGTCTGACCCAGAACTGAAATCGTAACGGTTAGCTTCTTCTGTTGGCGCGAGGTCGGGGTTCAGCAGATCGGCAGGAGACAGCTCATACAGTTCGGCGATTTTCTTGAGCTGCGCTAAGCTTGGTTCGCGTTTACCCGTTTCCCAGCCTATGTATGCCGCGCGGGTTACACCAAGTTTTTCGGCCACGGCGGTCTGGGTCAGGCCGGCTTTTTCTCTTAGCCCAAGTATTTTGTTCCCAAGCATATGCCACCTCCCTATTATTTATAATTCTGTTGTAATAATAGCACGTGTATACAAAGATAGTCAACCACATGTATTGCAGGGAATACAATGTGTTATAATACCCTTGGTTCGACTTATGACTGTGAGGTCGCGGAAAAACCAAAACCCAGTAAGTTGCCGGAGGGTAGAAACATAGGCAGCAATAGAAAGGACAAGGTGATGGCAAAGCAACGTAAGACAAGCGCCCCGATGGCTAAGCTGGCTTCTAAAACGCTCAAGAGCCCCGGTTCCCCCAAGCCGACAAAGAAGCTCGCCGGAAGTGTGTTGTCGCAACGCGCACCAAAAATGCGCAAAAAGTAAATCGCCAGAGCTGCATTCGATTCCACACCGAGCAATTCTGACGATCTTGGGGTGGCGCAAAATGCGTCACCCCTCCATGTTACCTAAGCGACCTTGGAGGGTCAAATGATAAAAAAGAGTAGAGTCAGGAGTCTCAAGCCCTACTTGCGGCTTATTCCGGGCAAAGAAAATGTTTATGCGGGAGTTGTTAATCCTTCCGAAGCGAAGTTAAAAAGAATTGGTTTTAGCGACACACTGGACAATGGCGAAACCGTCCTGCCTCATCCCGTTGGGAGCGTCAGTATGTACAACGCAGAAGGTAAGATCATCGTGCATAAAGATCAGCCAATGGAAACGGCTTATCGTACGGTTGATTGGCATTGGACGGAATGGCACGGTCACGATAAGGTGGAGCAATCTGACTTCCGAGACGTTCCCTATAAACGATATCCCCGCACCGAAGTCGCTCCGCCTTCGCTACAACTTACCTTGTTTACTGATACCAACGGTCAGAGGGTTGTCCTCACTCCTCTTATTATTGGCTGGCGCAAGAATGATAGTGAGCTAATTCATGCTGTAAACCTTTTGCTTGAAATTTTCGGCGAAAGTACATTCTTTGACGAAAAGAAGGAGCAAGTTGTTACCGCTCCCGTCCGTCAGCTAAACTGGAAGATTTTGCCGCAAGGCGAACACCCTTTCGCCGTCTTGCGTAAGCATCTTAAGGAAGCCTTAGGCCGCGTCAAAGAAGGCAACCGTAGCTTCGTTGATCACAGGCTAGAGCGCGTCAACGGCTACAGGCCAGAATTTACGGCGGTGGGGCATGGAGGCTTTACCGGCTACGTGATTTTTGGTTTCCCCAAAAAGGGCATCTATGTACTTGAAAGTATTCTGTACGGCAACGCCACATATGTGCTAGGTGAAGACTGGGAGAAGATTTCGCAAATGACCAAGGCCCAAATATTAAATAACGACCTACATAGGCAGCGAATCGTACATCTGCGCAATTGGTTTGAGAAAATTCGTCAGTTACTTGGCGACTAGCCTCTCAAACTGCTCGTGGTCATACTTCACTTCTGGCTTGGTTGCGTCCACATGGATGTTGTTATCAGGGTTGAACGGTGGCGTGTTAATCACGATTAGAACGAGGTTCTCTTTAGGAAGAGTAAAGTGTGCGGTTCCCGGCGGCGTCACAATGACATCGCCAGCTTTTACCTCTAGCTCCTCGCCGCCGACAACCGTCAAACCGCTGCCAGAAATCACAAAGTAGGTCTCAGTTTCGCCTCCACTATGGTAGTGTGGCTCGGCTACTTTTATCCCGCGCATGTCGGCAGTCGCAAAACTTTCGTTTGGCCGGTTGAGCGGACTAGCCGGTTCATAGACGGGGCCGCAATATGTCTGTTTGGGCGTTACGCCCTCTACGACCTTTTGCCAATCGCCCATCGTAGCGATGTACTGCTGCCAGGCGTTGATAAGTTCTTCGATTTCAGGTTTATGTGTGGTGTTGAATATCATGCGAACCATTATACTAGAACGCATGAAGAAGCCATTTACTGACGAAGACGCAGCTAAACTCGTAGATTGCGCTGTCGAGCTAGCCCGAACAACCGCCACCGACGGCAAAGGCCCGCAGCCAATGGCTATCTGCTGCATGAAGGCAGATCAAGGCGTGATGGGAGTTCCCACGGCATTCCGATGCATGGACACAGTTAAGCCCACTAGCGCCACATTCGCCATCCATAAGGCATTTACCGTGCTACTCTACAACGCCGATACCAAAAAGCATACTGACCGCATCAAGGACGGTAGTTGGAGCGAGGCTGACATGATACTAATGCAAAACACTATTCCTCAATTCACGCCCTGGGATGGTGGCATACAGGTCAAGGACGGCGAGGGAAATGTGCTTTGTTCGCTCGGTGGCGCAGGCCGCACATCTGAAGGTGATCGACGGCTTATGGTGCTGGCGGCGCACAAGCTGGGGTATAAGACTAACTTTAATGAGCAAGGCGAGCCTTTAACGTGATGGCTCAAAACCTATTTTCCTTCGGCAAATAGGTTCAACTCCGCCTTGCTTCGCAAAGCAGAGTTACTAAATGTCCTTTATCCCAAACACTTCGAGCGGCTTGCCGACCATCTGCCACACCTCATCATCTTCCGGTGTGCTGTCTTTGAGCGCTTGCAAAGTGGTATAGCAAAACCGTGGCGCTTCATCCTCATCCACTACTTGCGCTAACTTTTTGCGGATACGTTTGAGCAGGCTGGTAGATTCACATACCAGCAACACGCCGCGCAGCTTTGAGCTGGTGGCATCTTCCCATTCATTTGCCTCAACGTAATCAATGAGCTTTTGTAATCGGCGCACATGCACAAAGAATGGTGTATCGTCGTCCAGATAGTTCAGGAAAAAGTCTCTGGCTCGTGGCCTGATGCCTTCTGGCGTAATGGTCAAATAGGCATCCGGCATAGGGCTGGGAAAATAATCGTATTTGTCGAAGTTCAGTTGGTCCTTCGTCCAGAGCTTCAGCTTTTCGCCATATGTAGCGCGTAGTTGGTCGTAGGTCGTGAACACAGCCAGCTTGCGGGCAATGAACTCTTGCGAGGCTTCTTTGTCTTTGTAGGCGTTTCGGAGGGTCTTCTCGGACAGTTCTTTGCCGGTGGCTTTGTGCTGCTTCTTTAGTGCGACGAAGGCTTTCGGCAGTAGATAGTAGGTTGCTGGCTTACCGCCTAACTTATAGGCGCTGTCGTAATTCTTGCCGATATATTCCTGAATTACTAATGCCTCTAACCTTGTATGAATATATCTACCATCTTTAAGTTCTAAAGCTCTAGCTAATAAGTCAGTAGTACCAAATCTAAATCGATACAGTAATTTAAGAACAGCTAATTGTTTACTTGTTGGGTTCTTGCTCGTTCGGGTAACAGTATTTACTGGCATACGGATAAGTAAAAGTTTCTGTATATAGTATATATAAGAGAAAGGAGAAAAGAAAAGGCGATTAACAGATAGGAATGAGCATTAAGAGGGTCCTTTCGGTTACGATACCTTAATAATTTCAACCTTATATATGACTACTTACTGTTTTACTTAGGCGAATACAGTGATTATCTTAACGGATACAGTGTATTGGTATTTACTACGGACAAGGCCAGACAATCTAAAATATAGATATGTCTGACAAATCCGACGAAGAAATCCGCAAGGGCATTAAGAAGTACGAAGAGTCACTACCCGACTCTGAACGTAACCCCAATGTTCAAGAAGACGTCGAGGGTATTATTGAACGTGCTTCACAGCCACTTCCATCAAAGCCGGAAAAGCAGCCACGTCCCGATGGTTATAGCGATACACGAACTCGTTCACGTAATACTGAAGATACTTCGGACTAACGCAGTGATATGTTCCGTCTAGGGAGCGCTTGAGCTGGCCCCAAAAGCCTTCAATCGTATTCGTGTGGACGCCGGATTTGACGTACTCTAGCTTACTGTGGTTGACGAACTCATGGGTGAAGTCTCGTTTTACTCTTGAATAAATACGGCTGTCATCAGTATGGAGGGTTGAGCCAGGTAGGATATTGGATCGCAGGAATGGCAGAGTTACCGTAGCGTCGGCGTGCTTAGTGGCAAAGGCTTTGACCTTGCCTTGGCCTTTCTTTTTCTCGACAATTCCAACAACGGCTGTCTTATTCTCCCATTGGCTATTCTGCACCGATTTTCTACGGACACCGCCAACGTAGGTTTCGTCAGCTTCGACAATGCCAGAAAGGGGGTTGCCGTCTTGCTGCATCATGAGGCGGATTTGCTTGGCCATTCGCCAAGCAGTTTTGTAGGTAACACCTAAGTGTCGTTCGATTTCTTTAGCGCTGACGCCGTTCTTGCCTACGCCGAACAAGTAGATAGCGTAAAACCACTTTTTAAGCGGCGTATCTGATTTATGGAACATGGTGTTAGCCAGAGGGCTAAGTTGGTAGCCACAATCGTTGCATTCGTAGCATTTACGGTTACGGACCCGGTAGAACTTGGGACTAACCACGCCACACTTCGGGCAGGCTTTTAGCTCGCCGTGTTGTTTTTGAAACATATAGTCTAAGCATGCATCATCGTCAGGAAATTGTTGGTGCAGGGTGTCGATGGTGTAGCGTGGAGTTTTCATTATTCTCAGTGTATCTCATCTGTTCCATGACGTCAAGGGATACTCGCGAGCGGTGGACTATTGCGTTAATACTGGATTCATGACATAATCAACTCATTCCTGTGGCACTTGTTGCCTCCGGCGAACTTTTTAAGTGTGTTTTTACGGTGATGAGCGCGCCGGCGCTTTGCATCCCGTGGCTAGTCACGTCTTAGCAAAGAGTGAGGAGACTCGAGAATGGCTAGGACGATTCGTAGGCGGAAGAAGGTCGACATCCTCGACCTGCCGATGGTCCTCGTGACCTGGGCGTATCTCCGTCTGCTCGGAGTTACCGCTCTGGGCTACGTCCTCCTGCACTGGTTGTGGGGCAAGGACATGTTCCTGAGCATCCACGACCTGCTGGGCAGCCCCAGCGGCGTGCAGCCCGGGCTGCTGTGGGCCTGGCCGATCTTCGCCTGGGCGCTGGGACTCACCATCCTGGCGACTTGGGCCAAGGGCGGCGACAACGGTGGTCACGGTGGCATGGAGACGTTGGTGAAGGGCTGGTGGGTCAGCCTGAACGCTGGCTTCTTCGAGGAGGTGACCTTCCGGCTGCTGTCATTCCTGACGGCGATGGTGATGCTGCGGTTCTTCAACTACATCACCTTCGGCTTCGTCCACCTGTTCTACCGCTACGTGCTGCTGCCGCCGGCCAACTTCATGACCTTCGGGTTGCTGCACCAGCAGCTGTACTCCCCGATGTCGTGGCTCGTCGGCGCCGCCCTGCTGTCGGCCGCGGCCAAGTTCCGCAACGGTCACTCCTACCAGGGCACGTTCGGTCTGATCAACAGCTGGTACCTGGGCATGGTGTTCTTCTACGTCATGTTCCACTACGGGATCCTGGCGGCGATCATCGCCCACGCGCTGTACGACGGGATCATCTTCACCGTCGAGTCCATCGGCGCGGCGATCGATGATCGCAGACAGCCGGTGTTCATCGGCCGAAGCTGGTAGCAGCACACTGAAATGCCGGAGAGAGGCAGTTGTCGCGTCAGCGGCTCAGCCCTTTCCAGGAAAGAACCCGAAAAAGACCATGTTCGCAAGCTAGCGAACTCGCGCGCACGCGCAGTCTTTCATCGGGTTCTTTTCTTTTCCCGCAAAAAATAATCTACCCGCAAGCGCTTGCGAGTAGATTATCAGAGTTTTGACAGGTTAGCTATTGGCTATCACGCTGTCGAGGGCGAGGATCTTTTTATTGCTCGTTTTAATGAGCTCAAAAGCTAGCCCGCTTTTGGTTTTGACGGTCATGGCTTTTTGCCTCTTTTTTTGTGTTAGTTTTTTGAAGGTTTTTGTTTGTGATCACAACACCTATTATTATACATAATTCTTATGTTTTGTCAACAGGTGCGCTTCACTTATTTGCATTGTAGCATCCCGCTCACGCTTTGCAAGAGGGAATTTTTAACGAACGTGGTCTTGCGTAATCGTCAATAGCATGTTAAGGTCTAGTGGATTATGAGCAGAGCCGGAAACAAAGCCTTCAGCAAGTGTGAAGTAAAAATCGTAGAGTTCGACACCTACATCCGCCCTTACGACGACCCCAAGAAAATTGTCGCGTCTGGCAACGGATCAGGTCCTGGCAACCTCGTTGGCTATAAAGCGCATCTGCGTTGTCCTAAGACCGAAGACCCCCGGGCCGCTATTAGCTCGGATACCATGAATGCCCCTACAAAACTGCGCGCCCTAGCGAATCTCGGAGCTTTGGCAGGCGAATTGATGTGCAAAGGCTGCCGCTTCTCGGCTATGACGCCTCTACAAGTGACCGAAGAACGTGCCCGGATGGCCCACGCCGATGCCGAACTGGCCGACGCCCAAGCCCACCTCGAACGAGCACGACACGAGTTAAGTCAGACGCTGGCCATCGAACTGCCGGCTGCTCCCGAAGCAGCGTCCTAGGTCCGTGCACTATCTGGCCCAGAACACTTTGGTTTATTTGAGCGTGAAGCCGCCGTCGACGTACAGCACTTGACCAGTCAGAGCATCGTTCTTGGCCAGAAAGATAAAGGCGTCGGCGATTTCTTCCACCGTTATCCAACGCTTGAGGTAGGTTTGATCCAGGAAGGTCCTGAGTTGCTCCTCGCTCATATTGTCGTACGACCGCGTTTTGACGAACCCGGGCGCCACGGCGTTGACTTGGATAGCCGGCCCGACTTGTTTGGCGAGCGTGCGCGTGAAGCTGTTGACTGCGGCTTTGGCGGCAGCGTAAACGGGCGCTCGGCCGCCGTGCTCCCAGCCGCGGATCGAACTGGTGTTTAGAATTTTGCCGGAACCTTGCTGCTGCATCAGGCGGACTGCTTTTTGCGAACACATCAGCACACTCGTCAGGTCGGTGTCGATCATTTCCTTCATGTCGTCGTAACTGGCGTCTATGTAGGGGACTCTATCGGTGCCGATGGCGGCGTTGTTTATCAGTATGTCAACTCTGGAGAAGGTGCTGATAACGACCTGAAAGAGTTTTTCGACGTCGTCGGGGTTACTGACGTCCGCCTGCACGAGCAGTCGCTTGGCGCCCATTGCTTCCAACTTGGCCATAGTTTCCTGGGCCCCAGCTTCATTGGCCCGGTAGTTCACCACCACCGCTGCCCCTTCCTGGGCAAAGCGCAGCGCTGTCGCCTGGCCGATGCCGCTGGACGAACCGGTAATGATGATAACCTTATCTTGTAGTGTCATGTGTACCTCCAGCTACCAGTAAAACACGAGCCAGGGATGAAAAGAATGAGCGCACCCGATTACTCGCCGTCCAAGGCCGCTGGGATGACAAACGGCTGTCCGCCCCTGCCGCCCGGCATATAGCGCAAGTCCGCTGTCGTGTCGCTCACCATGAGCAGCCGGACTACCGGCAAATCTAGCAGCCGTGCCTGTGGATCCTTGGGTGGGATTAAATTAACTTCCTGGCCTTCGTGCGTCAAGCGAATACCTTGGGCAACAAGTTCGTTAGCCGCGTCCAGCGCATCGTAACAAAGGCCTGAGTTAAAGCCAGAACTGGGATGATGTTTGAGCCAGTCGGTTGGCGGCTGTATGTCCGCATACCAAAACATGTCACGGTGATTGTTGGCAGCCAGCCCGGCGCGAACCAAGAAATTCACGGCCGCTCGCCGCACTAGAACCCGCTCCGCGGTCTGGTGGACTGTCTCCGGGACTACCATACGGTTGGTCCATTGATTTACCAGGCCCACGGAGAAATACTCACTCATACCTATATGATGTCAGATCTGTCGCGGAATGCAAATACTAGTGATGTGCGCCGTGGTCGTGCCCGCCGAGTCCGCGGGCTAGCATCGCCCGGTTAACAGGTACTGTTCCTACAAACGCCACAGCAAGGCTGACCGCCTCGCTCCACCAAAACAATGCAGATGAAAGATGGGCATTGATAGCGCCGGGTATCAGCCACTCCAATGTGTTATCGATGGCGACCATCGAGATAATCGACACGGTGTCAACCGCCACAGCCAGCGTAATAGCCGCTCGCGGCGTCATGCCTGCCCGCCGCGCACCCGTAAATGTCAGCAAATAGCCAAAAAAGAACGCCAGCACAATGCCGAGCGCCGTTTGCAGCAGGTTATTCCAGTTTTGCCCAATCGCCATGCCCAACACCTCGCCAATGGCGCAGCCGGTCAAGCAGTGCCGCGTGTGAGTGATGGCTTGCTTGGTACGTGCGTCTAGGTGCATATGTTCCTAGAGCCTCAACTTATGTCGTCGTAGTCGGTATCGGCGAAGTGGGACAACTGTTCCCACAGCTCGTCGATGGTCACGTTGTCGCCGATCTCTTTAATCCGCTGGCCGATACGTTCGGTGGCCGCCTGCACGCTAAATTTCTTCATAATTATGGGCTTATAGCCGTCAGCGGCAAGCTCCTTTTTATGCGCGGCCACGTAGCCAGCTGAACAAATCAAAAAGGGGAATACGTGCCCCAGATCGCCGTTCTTATTTCCCTTGCGTCGCTTATAAAATGGCTTCGTCTTGTTGTACCCCTCAGTCCGCTGGTCAATTACCGAGAACTGTCCTTGGATGTACCACTCATCGCCGTCGTACACCGGTTCCGTGGCTGGAAGAAAGCTGTTCTCCGAGAAGAAGCTTATAGCACCAAGCTTAGGCGTCACTGCGTCGTACATATCCGGAGTATAACAGACTGGCGAGGCAGCCGGAGTGGCGATTTAATGTTGGATGAAGTCGATCGAGTTGCTTATAGACTTGCCCAAATCGGCATAGGCGCTTACATCAGTTTGGGCATTGGGGCCGCCCAGGTAGTAGTCTGGCGAGGTGAGCTGCGGCAGGGTGATCATCACGTAGTCAGCGCCGTTAGACATAAGCCAGCGGGTGGTGAACGTGCCTTCGTCGTGCACCGAGAAATCATAGAGCGTAACACCTGCAGTAGTAGTAGACGTAGCGGGTGTGTAGTTGCTGCCTAAGCTATCCTTGCCGTCAGCCGGATTGACTGCCGTAATCTTCCAGACATACTTGCCGTTCTCGAACTGGCTGACGACATGCGCGCCATACTTGCCGGTGTCCAGGGCGAAACCGGCTTTCTTGGCGCTGGTTATCGAAAAAGAGCCGCTCAGGGTGGCGGTGGAGGCGTCGCCGCGGAAGGCGTAGCTTTGCAAATCGGGCGTTCTAGCAGTTGTGTAATCGCTGTTGGTATTTGGCGTCGACATGTCTCCCCAGATTTTTGGGTACGCAATAGAGAAAGAGTGCGTCGGGTCGCCGTAGAGTTGGTACCCCTCTGGTATCACCGCTTTGGCGCTAGTGGTGCTAGATTTGCTATTCGCACTGCTGCTGCCGGCTGCCGGCGAGTTTTTTCCATGCCATACATACCAGCCGGCGAGCGCTAGCAGCCCTACTACGATCAGAACCACTAGTGTTTCGATAATCGTAAAACCGTGGGGTGGTGTGGATTTTCTCATCTGCTTTCAGCATACCCGTGCACCAGACGCGGGGCAATAGTGCTTTAGGTTAAACTTGCTATATATTGCTCGTCGCCTATGTCTGACCGGTAGTGGAGACTCATGGGTTGGTGAACGCCGCGTGCTAAGGCGCTGTGAATCTTCTGACGAGCTTGCCACGGCGTCTCGCCGAGCGCCGACAGACCAACCACCCGCGACGAACCAACCGTTTGGTAGCGCCCCGGCCCCAGCTGTTTTGCAGCCGCAAAACGGGTCTGTACCCCTTCGTCTGTGATCGCACCCAGATCCATCGCAAACTCATACGTTGGGCCTTTTGCATAACCATATTCTGGCGAGACCAAATAGAGCATCGCCGAGGCCAGCTGTTTGTAGCGTACGTCGTCTGGCCGTAACTCGCCTTTGGCGATCGCCGCCAGAATCTGCGCAGTGTCAACGTTGTCGTCCATGAGGTCAAGTACGTTAATCAGCTCTGGGTCGCCACCGCGAGCGTTTACTTCAACTATTTTTAGGCCGCCATCTGGAGTTTTAAAGAACGTAGGGTACAGTACACCCCGGAAGTGATGCCCACGGTCGCTCAGGTAGCGCAAGACCTGGCGCATCAACGAGACCGCCCGGGCGTAGTCCTTATCTGTTACAAACGGCAGCCGCCCGTCCCGCATGCTAAAGGCGCCCATGCCGCCAGTGCCCGGGCCTTCGTCGCCGTCTTCGCGGTACGGATGATCGTAGGTAACTGGTGGGTCGATGAGGGTCGTGCCGTCGGTACATAACTGTAGGGTCCATTCGTGTCCCTCCAGTTTTTCCTGGATTTCCACCCCAGACTGGGTCGCGGAGCGTAGCACTTGTAGCGCGTAGGCCTGGCCTTCTTCGTATGTGTCAAAGTGTTTGCCCTGCACTTTCACACCCTTGCCGCCAGCTAAGTTCCGGGGTTTAACGGCAATCTGCTTGTTCTGACCCACAAAGTGCGCCACTGCTAAGCGCACCTCGTCCTCGGTCTTGGCCATGAAATTATCGGGGTTAAATGAGGGATCAACCTGCTCGATTATGTCCCGCAAATAAAACTTATCCCATTCTACGCGGGCGCTCGCTCTATCCGGGCACGGCAAAAGAACGGGCGGCATGCGCCGATCACCAACGCGCCGCTGGATCGCATCAACCACGCCGGCCGCCAGCGCATCATCAAAATTCGTGAGAAACATGTCGGGCTCGATCGCTTGCACATAATCGGCAATCGTTTCCGCGTCAGCGATACTGTCCACCACGTGGAACTGCCCGCCGCTGGCTGTAGCTTTCTCCACCAGGCCTGGGTTTTCCCACTGCCCGAGCACATGCAGTTTGTGACCTTGATACAAGCGGTCGGCCACCGCCTCGTCTCGCCCCATGTGCCCAAGCAGTACTATTTCCATAGCCAGATTATACCCACACTTGCAGTAGCTGGATCAAGCCGAGTAGACGCGGCGCTAATACGACGTGTACGACCACGAGGCCTGATTCGTTGAAGGGCTTGTACAAAGCGTATATACTTTGTCGGTCTTTTGCTCGGTGGCGGTGGTGCAGAGTTGGGCGCGGTCGGAGCTATATTGCTGCCCTACCACACAGTCACTGTTCGGCGTGCATTGCAGCACGGCATCGGCTGTCATGAGCGACTTTGTCTCGGCCTGCGAGAGTTGAAAGATCCCGTTTATCGTAAAGTCGCCGTTCAAATTAAACGCATTGTCTTCGTGCTGCGCTATGAGTTTCTGTTTTGTAAATATCCCCTTTTGTAAAACATGTTGGTTGACACTCAGCGTTAGCCTGTCTGGAAGCGTGCGTTTGTCTTGAAAACCAATAAGCGCGATGCCGAGGGCAATGAGCACAGCACAGATAAATATAACCGACAGAAGCGCCACAGTTTTCGTGCGGGGATACCGAAACCGCATAACCTCATCATAGCAAAACAAAAAGACTTCCGAAGAAGCCTTTTGGATATCGCTTGGTTGCGGGGAGAGGACTCGAACCCCTGACCTCGTGGTTATGAGCCACGCGAGCTGCCGCTGCTCCACCCCGCGATGAACCTTGGTAGTATACTAAACAGAGGTAGATATGTCAATCATTGGCGGGGCGGCGATGGAACAAGAAATCGAGCCAGGCGTTCACGTTGCGCTGGTAGAATGGTTGGCTGCTGGCTTTAGTGGTGTTTTTGGCTGGGTCGTCTTGCGGCAAAAGTACAGTGTGCGCCATGGCCACACTGTGCGGCACAATCAGCACGGTTTCGCCGGGCGCAGCCAGGCCAAAATCCTGGCGGGCGGCCAGTTCCAGATACTGCGGCGTGTTGTAGTACTTATTCTGGAGCGATAGGTTGGTGTTGGTGAGCTGGGCAACGGTGTTTTGTTGCTGCAACTGCGCGATCTGTTTTTGCAGCCCATAGTTCGTATCAATTGCCTTTACGCCACTCCAGCTAATCAGGATCAGGACTAACAGAAAACACAGCACGCCCACTACGCGGACGTCGCGAAGCTGGGCCGCCGGCACCAGTAGTTTTGTTTGGTAGTGTTTGATTTTCTCGCGCATTGCTGCCCTAGAAGTAAGTATACAACTTGCTGGCCATAATCTGCTATACTTCCTCTGTTAGCTCGGTTGTTGGCCCGCGGGAGCGGGCCGGGAAGAGCAGCCCGAGCGGCGGATTCATTCCGACGCCCGGCGCGATGAGAAACCCGCCTGCGGGTGTCTCATGCGGCCGACGACGGGGGCGTAGCTCATCGGTTAGAGCAGGCGGCTCATAACCGCTTGGTGGTTGGTTCAACTCCAACCGCCCCCACCACGCATAAGCACTTTGTAATAGAGTGCTTATTTTTTATCTCCACGCACTTTACTCTATACTTAGGGCATGAACACTATGAAACGAAATGAACAGGGCTTTGGGGCAGTAGAAATTCTCCTTATTATCATAATCATTGCCTTGGCTGGCGTTAGCGGTTGGTATGTTTACAAGCATCGAACACATGCCGCCGCACCAGCTAAAACAGTTCAAACGTCAGCAAAAACCGAGAAAAAGCCTGCGGCCCAAAAAGACGAAACAGCTGATTGGTACGTCTACGCTTCCCCAGATAAAAACTACTCCATAAAACTACCCGATGGCTGGAAGCTCGTCAGCTATCAAGGGGATAGTAGCCCATACACGATGCACTCAGAAGATATAGCATACACACCTGGGCAACGTGCTACGGTTACATCCACAAGCTTTGCCGGCGATGTCAACCAGGTAGCCTTCGCCATGGGCGCATCATGGAGAAGCGACGTTCGGGGCGACAAAGCAACCAGCTTTAAGACCGACCAGGGGCTGGACGTCACTAGATATGACTACGTGGTACCCCACCAAGAAATCCAGGACATAGCTGCGGGAACTACAGAGTTTCTTTATGCAGTAACCGGAGGGAAAACTACCTTCCAAGTAGTGCACGATGTTGCGCCGGGCGCCAAAGACTCAAACAACTTGATAGTGAAAGCACTGAAAACCCTGGTTATAAACTAAGGTCCAATGCCTGTATGATTAGCACATGAATATACTGAAACGAAGAGAACGCGGGTTTGGAACAGTAGAAGGTATATTAATCATAGTTATCTTTGCGCTCCTCGGTGTTGGTGGCTGGCTAGTATATAAAAACCACCATCAGACGGCGGAGCCAGTCACCACGACCAAACCAGCGACCGGTCCGACAAATAATAGTACAGAACAAACCGCGGTCAACGTGTCTGAACTAGGAATAAAACTTACTAACGTACCGCAAAGCATAAAAGATCTAACCTATGAGATAGTCCCGTCTGGTTCCAACCAAGCCTATACTACTGCTGCGTTCACTACGTCCTCCCTTACCAAGCTGGATGCAAACTGCACAAGTATTGGAAGCCTAAACAGATACTCCGGCACCTACGACGCAAGCACCGACCAGGGACCGTTCACCTTTGTTAAGCAATTCAGCGGCTTCTGGATTGCTTTTGTGCACAACGGCGTGGAGTGCTCGCAAGAACCAACAACGCTCAATCTGCAAACTGCCCAAATGCAAACATTTAGAGAGTGGGTGGTCGTGCCGGATAACGTGCAGGCAGCTCAATAAACTAATACCGATAAGCCAACTCACATATAGTGCTAGCGGCCTGGCACAGCTCCTGCCGCCAGTCATTGGTTTGGTTATCTATAAACCATCCCGCCAAGTCGGCCATCAACCGTTCAAAAGAATTCGCTTCTACTCCACCACTGTTTGACAGGCTCGTCTTGATATGCGTTAATTGTATTAGTTATGTCAACTATTCGCATTATTCCTGTCGTCGTAGAAAAGCAGAGCACGAAGCTTCGGCCGTAGCGCGCTTGTTTCATTATGTACATGCCCCGCGCTACGGCCCGGGGCTTTTTTAATACATACGAAATGAGATTTCTGTGAATGCACAACACTACCTCCGTGACCTCGTGGCTATCAATTCCACCAGAGGCAATGAATCAGCCGTAGCCGATTATCTGGAGCCTTTGCTCGTTCGACTCGGCTTTGCCGTCGAAACGCACCCGACCGATGCGGCCCGCCGCAACATTCTGGCTAGCCGCGGTATGAACCCTACACTCTGCTGTTATGGGCATATGGATACCGTGCCGGTATACAACGGCTGGCGCAGTGACCCGTTTGTTTTAACCAGGCGGGGCGAAAAACTATACGGCTTAGGCGCCTGCGATATGAAGGGTGGCATCTCGGCACTTCTGGCTGCATTAGAACAGTTGCCCACCACCGTGCCGCTCAAACTGCTCTTTTGTTACGACGAAGAGTACGACAGCGATGGCGCTTGGCTGGTAGCCCAGGAGCGCGCCGACTGGTTTCGTGGTGTCACCCATGTTTTGTCGGTAGAAGCGGGTACGGTTGCCACCACGACCAGCCCTACGATCACCTTGGGCCGGCGCGGGCGAGCCCGGTACGAAGTAACTATCACCGGTTTTTCGGCCCATGGCGGCAGTACCGAGCGGGGCGTTAGCGCTATAACCTTGGCGAGCCGGCTCATTCCTCGGCTAGAGTCATCGCCGATGCCTAGGCATCCGCAACTGGGGACGGGTAGCCAATTTGTGGCCCGGATTATTTCCGAGAACGCCGGGCTATCGGTGCCTGACCACTGCGTACTGGAGATTGAACGGCATTTTGTCGCACCCGAAACCGCAGTAAGCGTGCTGGAACACTACCGAGCTATTTGCGACCAACTGCTCCAAGAAACCCCGCTCACGCGCGAGCAGCGGGCCCAGGTTTCTGTCTCCATCCAACTTAAGGCCCGTGCGAACCCGTATATGGAATCCTACGTCACCCCGCCAAGCGATCCATTTGCACAGTTAGCCCTAACGATCATGCGGGAGCAACTTGGCGGCGTGGCTATTGCCTATGGGCGCTCGGTGGCGGACGAAAATATCATGGCCAATACTCTGGGATTACGAACTATTGTCATAGGACCACGCGGCGGCAACGAGCATAGTCCCAACGAGTGGACTTCGGCAGCCAACATCGAACGATATTCTAGCGTCTACCGCGATTTGCTTGCACAGTGGGCGCAGAGGTCGGTTTAAGGCCGGCTCTCGATTCTTGAGAGAAGCGTAGTACGAGCGGAGGCTCCGCCCTCTGTTCTTGTGTTGGACGCTGCCTGAAGTTTATGCTATAATAGCGCCTGATACGAGGTGTTCTTGTATCGCGCCACCCCATTTCGGGAGGTTTAGCAGCAATGGCAATTGCACTGTTTGGCGACGTGCGCATCGAGTCGAACAAGCCCGGTGACATCAGCATCAACGGCCACAAGATTGAGTTCCAGGACGGCAGCTGGTACAACACCCACACGGGTGAGTACCACAACGCCGGCTCGGAGCCGATCTACGTCAACGGCGTGCCCCTCGGGGACGCCACTGACCAGCCGGCTACTGACACCGACGAGACCGTCAGCACCGAGGAGCGGCCCTACCAGGCCACCAAACTCGAGCTGGCCGGTGTCCGCGCCGACGTCAAGGTCGAGTCGCACAGCGGCCCGGGCATGATCGTCGTCGTAACCGGCACGGAGGCGCAGCGCCAGTCGGTCATCTGCAAGATGCTCGGCAGTACGCTGCGAGTCTCTGGCGGTTCCGGTGGTTCGGGTAGCGCGATCTACCAGGCCAGCGGGGATAGCTTCGCGGCCAACACGATCATCGGCAGCGTGTTCAGAGGTTCCCGCGGCATGCAGATCAACATGTTCGACGATGGCGGTGACTCGTTCGTCTCCGTGTCCACCGGCAAGTCGGCAGGCACGCTGACGGTCGTCGTCAAGGTGCCGGTCGGCACCCAGCTGGACGTCACCGTCGACAGCCACGATCTCACCATCGGTGACATCATGGGCCCGCTGACGGCCGTCACCACGGCGAGCGGCGACATCAGTGTCGGCCGCGTCACCGACGTGAACCTGACGTCCCACGGGAGCGGTGGCATCGACGTTGCCGAAGTCAATGGCCACGCCAAGCTCATGACCCACGGGAGCGGTGGCATGACCATCGACGACGGCCAGATCAATGAACTGACCGCGTTCACCCACGCCAGCGGTGACATCAAGGTCGACACCACCGCCCAGTGGGCGCACCTGCGGAGCTACGGCTCCGGCGACATCAAGGTGAAGCGGGTCGTGGGCGAGGTCCATGAGCGCAGGCGCGGCAGCGGCGAGATCAAGGTCCGCAACCGCGGCCTCAAGGTCTAGCCAGCCCAGCAACACCTTCGTGAGTGACGAAGTACCTGCACGATTCCCGTGCAATCACTCTGGCGGAGCGCCATTCGCTCCAACCCGCGGACGAACATCGGTGTTCGCCTGGTCGCGCAAGCGATCACCTACACCGATGTTCTTCCGCCCTACCCCTTGATTCCATTCAGGAATTAGAGGCCAGGGCGGAAACCTCGGATTGACTAATGGACAAATCTATTCTTAAATTAAATCATGTCCGTTGAACTAACAGTCGATCTTGTCCGTCACGCGCAGTCCGATCTCAACAAGCGGGCCGAGGATCTCGATGAGACCCCGATAATCGGTGGCCGCCAGAACGAGGTAGAGCTGAGCGATCTTGGCATTGCGCAGGCGCGGCAGCTCGGCCAGTTTGCGCTAGCGCACGATATTCGTCCCACGCGCGTCTTCGCCTCGCCTGCTGAACGCACGCTTGGCACGCACAAATACTCCGCCGAGGTTATGGGCCTCGATCTGGAACCGATCATCGACCTGCGTCTGCAAGAAATGGACCAGGGCGATTGGACCAACCAACCTCGCACCATCTATAGCCAGCCGTCTGTGCAACTGGCCATGAGAACGCTGGGCCGCGACTTTGCCGCGCCTGGCGGGCAGTCGATGAACGACATGGCCGACGAACTGGCTGATTTCCTAGCTTCACTCCAACCCGATCCAGAGGTAGCCGCGGAGCACATTTGGGTTCACACCCATGGCATCAAGACCAAAAGCTGGCTGGGCCGCATCTTTGGTTGGACCAGCGAACAGACCTATCGCACCGCTATCGACAACGCCTCTATGACCCGCATCCATGGCTACGGCAACGACTGGGCGGTGGAATTCATCAACCAACGCACCGATGTCAGCTCACCGCATTCGTCAGCTACTAAGGATCGTGAGTAACTCGTCGCTGGTAGTGGCGGCCATGAGTTGCTCGCGTAGTGCAGCGGCGCCGTCAAAACCGTTGATATAAATCTTGCAGAATTTGTTGAGCATGGGCAAACGGCGCTCGCCGTGCTGCCAGGTTTTGGTAAATAGCTGGATATGGCTGGCGTACAAAGCTTTCTTTTGCACAGGCGTGTAAGCTTCCCAGGGGCTCTCTTCGGCAAAAGCGAATGGGTCGTGGAAGATGCCGCGCCCGATCATGATACCGTCCAGCTGATATGTTTTGGCCAGTTCCAGTCCTTGGGTGCGGCTCATGACATCGCCGTTGCCCACGATAAGGGTGTCGGGCGCCAGACGGTCGCGCAGCTGGCGGACCTGGCCAATCTCGTCCCAGTGGGCTGGCACCTCGCTCATTTCCCGCCGAGTGCGGCCGTGGATAACCAGCATGGCCAGATTTTGGTGGAGGAGGAGCTCTGGCCACGACAAATCAATCTGGTTGAAGCCGAGTCGCGTTTTGACGCTAATGGGCACCCGGCCAGCCGCGCCTTGCTGCGTGGCTTTGATAATTTCCACTGCCAGCTCACGGTTGTTGATCAGCGCGCTGCAACAGCCGTTTTTGACCACGGTTTTTTCGGGGCAGCCCATGTTGAGGTCGATGCCTACAAATCCCATGGCCACCAGCTCGGCGGCAGTTTTGCGAAAATTATCCGGGTGCTTACCCCAGATTTGCGCCACCACCGGCCCTTCTGTGGCGGCGCGTCTGAGGCGCCGCATGGCCGACTCGCGGCCGGCGCTCTGCAGCGCATCCACATTCACAAACTCGGTATAGAACAAATCCGGCCGCGCCCAAGCAGCGACGAGCTGGCGAAAGACGGTGTCGGTGACATCGTCCATCGGCGCCAACACGAAGAATGGCCGGGGGAGATCATTGTAGTCGTTCATAAATCTAATAGCGTTTGTAGGTGTGTGTCGTCACCCGGCTGCCCGCTCCGGCTGCGATACGCATTGCCGCCAGCACCACCCTTTTCGCTGTGTCGGGATCGAGGTCGGCAAAGGGATTCTTGCGCTCTTCCATTGCTGGTGCGGCCGGCGCGTCCGTGGTTATTGGCGCCGCAACCTGGCCACCGCGGTCATCCCAGGCCGCCGAAGTACGCTGATCTGGCGCAGCCGGATGGGCATCGGCATTGTCTTTGATACGAGCAGCTACTACGGCCGGATCCTCACGGGGAGGTTCGGCGTCGGGTAGATCAAATAAGGCATCAGATTCATAGCTCATACTACTACTCTACCACATAAACATATGCTTTTCAACCGCCTACTCCCAACGGAAGACACGGAAGGCCACGAAGTAAATGACGATCAGCCAAGCCGCCATAATGCCCAGCTGCGGCAGTAGATCGATAAAGTTCTTGCCTTCGGTGGTGATCAGGCGCACGCCGTCAATAACCGGTGTGAGCGGCAGATAGTTGGTGGCATTCTGCAGCCACTCCGGCATCAAAAAGCGCGGGAAAAACGTGCCCGACAGGAACATTAGCGGGAAAACCACGATGTTACTCAGCGGCGCCGCTTGACGCTCGTTCTTGGCCCAGCCACCAATTGCTAGGCCAATGCCTAAGATCAACGTAATGCTTATCACCAGCCAGAAGGCAATGAGCAGCCAGTTGCCCACCACATGCAGATTAAAGACGGTAATTGCCACCGCAAACATGATGCCCAGCGACACCAAACCAATGATCGCCTGCGAGATCATCGTGGCCGTAAAGTACTGCCATACCTTGAGGGGCGTGGTGTGCAGCCGGCGTAAGATGCCTTGCTTTTTTAACTCCGGAAACACATTGACCGGGCCAAAGATACCGAGGCCCATGATCGAAAAGCCCAGCAAACCGGCAAAAGTATAGTCGAACTGGCTCAGCGCCTTATTCTTGGTCGCCTGGCCCGCCACCGTAAAGGGCAGAGTAGTAACGACGTATTTGCTGTTGATGTGCTGGAATTCGGCCTGCAGCAGCGAAGTCAAGGTCTGGCCCGCCTGGTCATTATTTTGCGTATAAATTACCTGGGCCGTGCCGGAAGGATTCTTGTGGCCGGCTTGCATTTTACCGAAGTCCGGCGGCAGCACAATGGTGGCGTCCAGCTGGTTGCGGCTCATTTTTTCTTGGGCCGCCGCCATGTTGGTCACGCTTTTGTCGACCTTAATGATTTTTCCGCCGGTAATCTGCTTGGCTAGGCTGGTGGCTACTGGTGTGTTGGACTCATTCAAGAACGCCACCTTAAAGGTCGTACCGCCGGCGTGCCCAAAAATCCCGCCAAACACAAACAGAAAAATGAGTGGGAAGGCGATGCCAAAGAACAACGCCAAGCGGTCGCGAAAAAAACGTTTGGTGTTCAGACGAGCAAATACGCTTACCGTAAACCAGGCGCGGTTCTTGACCGGACGAAGCGGTGCGTCGCCGCCGGCTTTTTTGGCTCGCGCCTTAGGTGCGATTACTCGGCGCAAAATGGCCGCTACGATCACGGCGGCAATCAAAATGTAAATTCCTAAGTGATTCATGGTTAGTCCCTCAAGCCTTTGCCGGTTAGATCGATAAACACGTCTTCCAGACTAGCCTGCTCAACATGCTGTTTCTTCTTGAATCCGCGCTTCAGCAGCTGTTGCACGAGATTCTTGGGCGAATCCATAGCGATAATCTTACCCTCGTCCATGATGGCTACGCGGTCGCAGAGCAGCTCAGCTTCGTCCATGTAGTGAGTGGTCATAATAACGGTCACGCCCTTGTCACGGACCTGTTGCACCAGATCCCAGAGGTTGCGGCGGGCTTGAGGATCCAGGCCGGTAGTCGGCTCATCCATAAAAAATACTTTTGGATTGTGCACCAGAGCGGCGGCGATGCTGAGGCGCTGTTTTTGGCCACCCGAGAGGTTTTCGGTGTAGGTGCTGGCTTTGTCGCGCAATTTAACCTCATCCAGAAAATCCATCGGACGAACGCGCTCACCGTAGGCGGCGGCGAACAGCTCGATGATTTCGGTCAGTTTTGTTTTGTCTTGGAAGGCCGGGGCCTGCGGTTGCACGCCGATGATCCGACGCACTGCGGTCGGGTCGCTGGATACATCAATGCCGTCGATACTCGCGCTACCGCCGTCGATTGGCCGCATAGCTTCGATCATTTCAAGCGTTGTGGTTTTGCCAGCACCATTCGGTCCCAGAATACCAAAAATCTCACCTTTCTCTACCTCAAAGCTAATACCTTTAACGACTTCGCGCTCGTCGTAGCTCTTGCGCAAGTCTTTCACTTTTAAAATCTTGTTCATGGCTCTTACTATACAGACCTTAACGCTGTTAAGGAAGGTGGGCCGTAAAAAACACCTCGGCCCGTTGTGGGCCGAGGTGTGACTCTAATGCAGCAAATGATTACTTGTTGGCGCGTGCCAGAGTCATGAAGCCGTTCTTCGGGCTTTCCTTCACGACCATGCCATCTGGCAAATCGCAGGCTTCTGGACGCTCGTCCTTGCTGAAGTAGTAAATGGTTTGCTCTTTACCGCCACGCAGGACAACCTTTTTTGAGTTCAGGTAGTAGGTAACGCCTTTAGAGTTTGTTTGCTTGTAACCCATTGCTAGAATTCCCTCGTTTAGCATTAGTAATGGTACCCCTACCATACTCTGATAGAAAATCGTTTGTCAACAGTGGGAGTGGATAAACCATAAGAATCATCAACTGGCTTGCATCCCATCCTGCTTATGTATTACACTACTGGGTATACAAAAGAGCTAGTAATAGGGGGTCTTTCATGGATTTTAGTAGAAGCGTGCAATCATCCGCGCCGGCACGACCGGCAGCAAGTGGTGCGGCGGGCTCAACTGGCGGAAACAAGAAAAACTGGAAGAGTAGCCCGATGTGGCTGCGCGTAGTCTGGCTGGTAATGCTGTTTGGCGCCACTATTTTGGTTGTATTGCTGGCTATTCTGCTGTACTTCGGCGGTCCAAAAGAAGCTAACTACGTTGATTCATCCAAACAACAGGCTGTCTTCCTGACCAACGGCCAAGTCTACTTTGGTAAGATCAAGGCGATTAACAAGCAGTACTTTACCCTCCAAGACATCTACTACCTGAACGTCAACCAACAAGTTCAGCCAAACCAGAGTGGTTCAAGCAACGCCAGCAACCAAAGCGTTTCGCTCGTCAAGCTGGGATGTGAGCTGCACGGTCCAACCGACCAAATGGTCATCAACAGCGACCAAGTCACTTTCTGGGAGAACTTGAAGGGCGATGGCCAGGTTTCCAAGGCTATTGCACAGTGGGTTCAGCAGAATCCAAACGGTCAAACGTGTAGCACTGCCAGCTCCAGCAGCAGCTCAAGCAGTAGCAGTAGCTCTACTAGCAAACCGTAGGTTTAGAAGCGACAAACGAGAACTAACCCCTCCTGACGAGGGGTTAGTTTTTCAGTAGGTCAACCGCGCTAAGGCGCTACAATAGAACTAAGAATGTATAAGCAATATCTGCGATCGGTGCTCGTGCGCATAAAGCCAGTTAAGACCTGGTACTTGCTGGTTGCGTGTTTGGTCAGCGGCGCAGTCTGTGCCTTGGCGCTGCGCAGCAACTATGTGCACATGACTGACTTGCGCGCTGCGGTCTACACAGCCGACCAGCAAAACGGCAACGTCGAGGCGGCGCTGCAGGCGCTGCGCAGCTACGTGGGCCGCCACATGAATACCTCGCTGGCTACAAGCGATGGTGTGTACCCGCCCATACAGCTCAAATATACCTATCAACGTCTACAGCAGGCCGAGGCGGCGCGGGTACAAGCCGTCAACTCGCAGATCTACACCCAGGCTCAAAAACTATGCGAAGCCCAGTACCCGACCGGTTTCTCTGGCGGCGTGCGCGTGCCGTGTATCGATGATTACGTCCAGCAACACGGCACCACCGCCCAGCCAATTGCGCAGGATATGTACAAATTCGACTTCGTCTCGCCGCGCTGGTCACCGGATTTGGCCGGCTGGGCGCTGGCACTAACTATCTTGCTATTTGGACTGGCAGTGTTACGATTTGCGCTGGGTAGAGTCTTACAATGGCTGTCTCGGTGAGAGCCTCGCAAGTAGTTTGAGCTTATGCACTGCTTGGCGCACAAGGCGCCCTCCCGCCTAGTTAGGCCGGCAGCAGCATGCTAGACTGAACTCATGCATATCTATTTCTCTGGTATTGGCGGCGCGGGCATTGGTCCGCTGGCGCTCATTGCTCACCAAGCTGGCTTTGCTGTCTCCGGCTCCGACAAGCAAGATAACAACTACATCCACTATCTGCAGGAGCACGGCGTCACCAATATACACGTCGGGCAAAGCCGCGACGCTATTGCCGAGGTGCACCACCAGCAGCCGATCGACTGGTACGTCTATAGCTCAGCGCTGATTATGGAGCATCCGGACGCGCCAGAGCTGCAGTTTTGCCGCGACCAGCACATCAAAGCTACCAAGCGCGATGAGCTGCTCAACTTCATCATCGAAGAAAAGCATCTCAAAATGATCGCCATAGCCGGCACGCACGGCAAGACCACGACTACCGCTATGGTTATCTGGCTCATGAAACAGCTGGGCATGCCGGTGAGCTACTCAGTGGGCGCCAAACTCAGTTTCGGCGACATGGGCGAATACGACCCGGCGAGCGAGTACTTTGTCTACGAGGCGGACGAGTTTGACCGCAACTTCCTATCATTTAAGCCGGCGCTTAGTCTGATAACCGGCATCGATTGGGACCACCCCGACATCTACCCCACGCGCGACGAGTACAACGCCGCTTTCCGCGACTTCTTGGGCCAAAGCCAGCACGCCGTGCTGTGGCAGGCGGATATGGGGCGCCTCAGCCTGATGCCAGACCCCAAGTATACCGTTATACACGAAGACGATCCTCAAATTGACCATAATATCCACTTGCTCGGACTCGTGAACCGCCAAAACGCCTGGCAGGTAGCCCAGAGTGTGCTGCCGCTCACCGACCAGCCGCTCGAAACACTGCTCGACCATCTCAACCGCTTCCCTGGCTTGTCGCGCCGTTTTGAGCAGCTTGCCCCAGGCGTCTACACCGACTACGCCCACACACCGCCCAAAATCCGCGGCGCGTTGCAGCTGGCGCACGAGGTAGCCGGCGACCGCGTCGTAGTGGTTTATGAAGGCCTGCACAACACTCGCCAACACTTCATACAGGAAGAGCTAAAAACTCTGTTCGATGACGTCAAGCAACTTTACATCGTGCCGACTTATCTAGCCCGTGAAGATCAAAGCCTGCAGCTTTTCACCCCAGCCGACCTGAAGGCTCTCATGAGTCCAACGGCCCAGGCACACGCCGCGGCGGCTGAGCTGGATGAGCAGCTTGCTAGTCACATCCGTGAGCATGCCGCAGCAGGCGATACAGTACTGTGTATTACCGCCGGTGGCGGCCATAGCCTGGACGAATGGCTACGGAAGGTCTTCTTACAAAAAAGCGGCGGCGAAAAAGGCGATAAGTAAAACTACCAAGCCCGCCCACAACCAGGGGCTGGTAAAGGCCTCAACCAGCTGACTTTGCGGCCGGACGGGTAATTGTCCTTGCGGATGTCCGGGTGTGCCCATGCCACCGGGCAGCTGGTGTGATGGCGGTAGCTGACCGCTCGGCAAGTTAAACATCGGATTGCCGAGACCAGTAGGTAATCCAGGGACGCCGCTGCCAACCGCTGCCTGGCCGACGGCTTGCGCGTCAGCTGCGGCAGAGACTGCCACTGGCTGCTGCTCTCTGTGTCGCTCTTGCTCAAAAGCCTTGCCGTATTGCATTGCTTCCTGCACTTCGTGGCCCCGCTCGTCCACAATGATATTGTGCCAGGAGCTGTGCTCCACATGCTGCCCAGCCTGCAATTTGTAGGCCTGTTCCACTGCCGCTTGTGCAGCTTGCTCGGGCGTGAGCTCGGCTTCGGGTTTTAGCAGCGGCTGCTCTGGGGTCGCGACCTTCGGGCGCGGCGCCTCGATAGGGCGTGGGGGTGGGGACGGCGCTTCAAAGCGTGACGACGGCTGCTGCGGCAACTGGTCGTATCGTTGCGTCCGCTGACTGAGCTGCTCGCGCGCGCTGGCATACTGCCGCTCGAGAATGGTTTGTTGGCTCTCCAACTGATTTATGCGCTGGTTCTGCTGTTTAGCTTGCTGGGTGTGCGTTTTTTCGAGCCGCCGTATCTTACGGTTTCTGAGGATTACGCCCACCACGAAGCCAACGAGCAAGCCGCGGCGGAGGCCACGCTTCTCGGCTTGATAAGCCGCTTCGTTCACCGCTTGTTGGTCGACTGGACGCTCAAACGCCGGGATAAGTGTAGTGCGAAACGACTCAGCGGCTCCCCCAAACAAAGGAAAACTCCGGGTTTCAGGTGCGTCTGGAAGCGGCTCAGGCTCTGGGCCCGGCCGGCCAATAGCTTCCGGTGGCGGCCCAACCGGCGGCATGGGCGGGCGACCGCCGCCAGCGGGCGGAGGTGGGGGTGCCTCAGTGAATGGGCGCGACATGGGTGGAATTGGCGCAAACGGCGCGAGATTCTCGAAGCGCGGAGGCAGCGGAGAAGGGACAGGCGGCAAATCCTCTGCACCGAAAGCCTCAGTCGTCTCTACAGGTTGGCTCTCAGTAACGGCTGCCTCGGCTGGAACCTGTGCAGGCGCCTCGGCGTCGGCGCGTGTGGACGGGACTAACTCATCGAGAATATCGACAAGCGTCTTTTTAGGGGCCGTCTCGGCTGCTGGCCGAGGATTCAAGGGAGGCGCGGGGCGCGAGCTTGGCGCATCGTCGTCGTCTTTTTTGTCGTCCTCTTCCTTTTTCTTGGATTCGGCCAACACCGCCGCCTGTTGCTGTTCGACTGCTGCAGCGTGCGGAGGGCGGGCAGGCGGTGCGGCTTCGGCCGGCGACAGGCCAGGGGTAAGCGGCTCAACATGATGATACGCTTGCTTCTTTTCTAGTTCCCGCGTTTCGTTACGAAAGGCCCGCAGCAACCCGGAAGCATTCAGCTTTGGCTCGGCATCCTTAGGCTTTTGCTCGGCCTCATGCGGAAACAAGAAGTAACCCTCACCCGGCCCAAGCTGCACATGCGATGCCAAGGTACGGGGCAACGGTACCGGCTTTTTGGCTGGCTTATCTTCCTTATCCTTGGGTTTCTCGGGGCCGTATTCGTAACTCATGGCGACACCACCTTATTTGCGAACTCTATTATATCCTAATTCAGTTGTTCTGACTAATCCCACCTCGCCTACCGATTGTCGCCGCTGCCTTTGATGACGCCGCGCGCTTTGCGGCTGGCTAGTTTATCGACATTCTGCGTCATCAGATCGTCCAGAGACAAATCCAAACTATGGGCCAGGACGGCAATGTACCAAATAACGTCGGCTAGCTCTTTGCCTAGCTCCTGCTGGTCTTCTGGCGACAGTTGACCGTCTTTGTAGGCGACGATTTTCTTCCATTTTTCGATTACCTCGCCAGCTTCACCGGCCACTCCCATAGCCAGGATAGTCTTGGCCATCAGTGGATCAGCGTGCTGCACCCAGGTCGTTAATGCTTTCTTCTGATATTCATCGAATGTCATGCCAGCTCGCCCTTTTCGTTCAATAGTACCGCGCCGGGGCGTAAAACCTCAAGGCTGCCGTTGGCCAGCAAGCGAGCTACGGTTGATGCCGGCTGGTCGGTGCGCATGCCGCCGTCGATATAGAACTGAACTTCGTCTGCAAAATAACGTTGGGCTTCGAAAACATCTTGAGCTGCGGGCTGGCCAGGATGGTTGGCGCTGCTAGTAAGGAGCGGGCCAGTTTGCAGCAGTAATTTGATAATGCTCGGGTCCCTAGGAATACGAACCGCCAGCGAACCAACCTCCTGATGTAGGTAATCCAAACTGCTCGGCGCATCGATGACAATACTCAGCGGATTTGGCCACAGATGCGCCACTTTCTCTAGCAGCAGAGCGTCCAACCCGAGCAGCTGCAGCTGCTGCAAGCTGGCGGCGATCACCGTACCAGGCTTCTGCAAACGGTCTTTGAGGTCATACAATTTGGCTACCGCAACGGGCTGGGTGGCGCTGGCTACTAAGCCATAGATGGTGTCGGTCGGTAGTACGCCAACCGCGCCAGCTTGCAAAAGCATAACAAGTTGAGGGTCGTGTATAGAACTGAGAACAATCATGAGGACTATGCGCTATGTGAGGTCAGATAAACAGTGACGGCCAGCGCTGCCAGAATTAACATTACTAAAACAGTTATGGTGATCAATGCCGCTGGGGCATGGCTTTTGGGCGCAGCAGGGGGTGACGGCCGGTTCATTGGCTCGTCGACAGCTGCCGTGGCTGGAGCTGCCGGTTTGTCATCGGCTGGGGCGGCCTGCACAGACATAGCTGTATGGGTGGTCGCGACCGGAGCAGGCTCTGGCGCTAGGACTGCCGCGCCTGTAACAGGCTGCGGCTCGACTGGCCGCGCCGGTTTACTCGGCGGTGCAGCAACATCCATAACCGGGCGGTGAGGTTGTGGTTCCATAAGTCGTTACCGGCTATTATATCACGCTCCGTATAATGTGTAGTGATTTTTACGCTTGGTGATCAGTTGCTCGCCACAGAGCTCATCAAGTACGCCCGCCAAACGAGCGTCAGGCATTTCGATACTTAACTCGTTAAATGTTTTTGGTCCAGCCCCAAGTGTGCGGAGCACTTGCCCGCGGATCTGCCGACGCGAACCGTGAAACTTCGACTGGACTGTATAATGCTTACTTAACTTGTTAAGATTACCGACCGTTTGTTTCAGATATGAGCCGTAATCCATAAGCGCCCAGTACCACAGGCGTGGATTATCTGGCATGGTGCGCGCCAGCAAGTCCAGAATCTGTGTATCGCTCACCTGCTCTTTATCGGCTAAGCAATGGTGAATAAACACTGTGCGAATGTTGGTCTCCACAAAAAGCGCGGGCTGATTGAAAGCGTAGGCTAGGATCGCGCCAGCGGTGTTAGTACCAATGCCGGGTAGCTTTGTCAGCTCAGTAGTTGTGTGCGGTAACTGGCCGCCGTGATTGGCGACGACGATCTCCGCTGCCTGCCACAAGAACTTGGCGCGGCGGTTATACCCAAGCCCGCTCCACGCTTTGAGTACCTCACTAAGCGGCGCCGCGGCTAGCGCCTGAAGCGTTGGAAAGCGCGCAATGAACTCTTTAAATTTAGGTACCACGCGCGGCACTTGCGTTTGCTGCAGCATAATCTCTGATACCAAGATCTTGTAGGGATCGAACGAACCGTCCAGCTCCGGACGTCGCCACAGTAGATCGTGCCGCCCGTACGCCTGATAATAGTCATAAACTCCTGCTGCAAAGTCAGTGTATTGCCGGTTCACAGAGAAAGCATACCGCAACAGATGCGATCGTGACTAGATAACCTAGTGCTAAGAGCGAGCTATAGGAGGATTAATAGCCTCCGCCATACCCGCGGATAATCTGATCGGCGCGGAAGTAATCGGTGACCTTCAGGGGTGTGCCGCCGCTGGCTGGCACAATATATAGCTCGCTATTGTCTTTGGAGATGAGCAAGTAGTCATCGGTAAACCAACCGTAGATTCCATAGCCGCTTAGACCGGCAACCAGCTGCCCGTTGGCGCCTTCTTCGTCGCCAACCAGCAACGCGTTCTTGCCATCTCGCTGTTCTGTCCAGAGCGTACTACTGCCGGATGGTGAGTAGAGGTAGCTGCTCCGTGAGCTGTCACCGTCAGTGTAAGTCGTTTGCTTTGTGGTCGCCTGCACCTGTTTGCCGTCATACACATATACTGTCGTATCGTTTGTGTTACCCGAGGACGTGAAATAAATCGTGTCGGGCTTGGGTACAGCGGTCGACAAGTAAATGCTCTCTATAGTTGTGACCGGGGCCGGAACGGTGTAGCTCTTTAGGACGTTCTTGCCCGAACCATCCGCCTTAATGACGCTAACCGTTGCGGCGTTACCGGTGAACAACGACCACAGGCCAGTCATTGATTTCGCGTAAAACACTTGGTCGTCCAGGAGGTATACGGCAGAGTAGTATTCGTATAGATAGTTATCAGTAGAGCTGCCCTCTGCGAGCGTCTGGTCGAGGACAGTTATTTTGCCGCTGTCGGCGTTGAAGGCTTTTAGGACTTGAGCATGGTTGGCCCATATCGCATAGCCATCGTACCTGATGGAATAGACAAAGTTATGGCCTTCCCACCCATACAGGGTGAAAGATATCGGCCCCTCATCTATGGTACTTATGTGGTCGTTTGAGGTATCTATTAGGTAGAGCTTGTCGTTGTCCCCACCGTCGCGACGTGATAGTAACGCAAGGTGTTTCCAGTCGGTAGTGGCAATCAGAACCGTACTTTCCGGGATTTCCTTACCAGTGCCGGTCAGGACCGTTTGGCGGTCGCTGCCGTCCAGATTCGTCTTGACCACATCGATCTTGCCACTTAAGTTAGATAGGAAGTACACCTTGCCAGCCGGAACTATGTTAAAAGTATTCTCTTTTACCACTTGGGCCGTAACGGTAACTGTAACGGTTGCAGTATTGTAACCGCCCGAGGCAACCGTAGCGCTGGCGCTGGTTTTGTCGGCCGGCAGCACCAGGACAGTTTGGCCGTTTTTGTCGGTCTTTGCTTCGGTGCCCAGCGCTTTGATGGACGCATTGGCCACCGGCTTACCGCTTATTTTGTTGAGCACCGTGATGGGCACTTGGCGGCCAGTAGCCTTAAGGCCAACTGCCAGCGCCTGACGCTGACGACCAATTGGCACGGTTACCGTCAGGCCGCTCTGGGCGTAGTACTTTTTGGACACGACGAGCGTGCCGGACCCAACCTTGACATGCAGTTTGGCCTGGCCTTTACTATCGGTCAGCGCGGTCGCGCCATGCAGCGCTACTAGGGCGCTGGATATCGGCTGGTGCGTCTGTGAGTCGGCCACTACCACCGAGAAGCTCTGGCGTAAAACCATGCCGGCCAAGGCGTAACGCGTAAACGGCACAGCGGCCAATAGCACAACCAGCAGTGCGGCGGCTGCCGGTATGCTGACTTTACGATGGCCCATGCTCCAGCTCCACAGCCGCATTAGTTGATTGCCGCTGGTCTTGGCGACCGGCTTGTCGTTGACTTTATCCGCGGTATCGTTAACTGCTTCTACCGAGCTCTCATCGGCGCTGCGCGGCGCGGTTGCGGTCCGCGCATGTTTATTACCGGCATGTTCGGCGACCGCGCGCTCCGGTTCAGAATCTTCAGTTTTGTCGGCTTTCTCTTTCGTCATACTGCTTACCCTTACATACTGCCCATAGTCTAACAAATATTGCCAGTTTCTACACCAAAAGTGCGACGCCAGACGTACACATCAATATGGCCAGCATAACTTTTACGAACCGCGCGCCTTTTTTGACTGCGATACGCGTGCCGATGCTGCTGCCAATCAGCGAGCCGCTCAGCCCCGCCAACCCGTGCCACCACATCACCAGCCCCTGCACTGCAAGGAGTACAAACAGAATTACAGATTGCACCGACTGCGCAACCCGCTTGGTAGCGCTTGCTTCTAGGGCGCCAAGGCCGAACAGAAACATCAATATAAGCACCAACACCGAACCCATGCCCGTACCGACCAGCGTTTGCAAAAAGCTAAATACGGCGTAGCTCACAAAACCCAGCACGATGAACGGGCGCGAGCGCTCGCCCGGCTGAAAAGCGGCTTTCTTAATAAAGAGCGTGGGCGTAAGCCCAATGAGCGCCACACCGATTACTTTTTGGAACAATCCGGGGTCAAGCCGCGGGATCAGCCAGGCGGAGATGAGCGAGAACACCACGGTCATGGCCATCAGCGGAATCACTAGTTTCTTGTGGATGAGCCCTTTGCCGCGGTAAACGTTGATGCCGCCAATCGAGGTGCCAATGCCGCCCATCTTGGCAGTCGCCAGAGCATGCGCCGGCGTCATACCAATAAATAGAAAATACGGGATGGTGATGAAACCGCCACCACCGCCACCCATGCCGCTCACGGTGCTCGACGCCAGTCCAACAAAAAAGGTAAGGAGTACTAACCAGCTCATATGTTTGTCTCTTTTGCTACAAGGCCACTATACTCGCCGCACGGTTGCTATACAATACAATCATGATCGCCAGCGAAACCTCCGTACAAACAGCCGCCACCTATCTTGCAAAACATGACCCGGTGCTCGCGTCAGTCATCCAAAAGGCTGGCCCGTCTACCATCCGGCCACATCGTAAGTACTACCAGGAACTGGTGGATAGCATCATCAGCCAACAGCTGAGCGTCAAAGCGGCAACAACTATCGAGAAGCGTTTTTGCGCGCTGTTTGACGGTGAGGATTTTCCTGCACCAGAAGCCATTGTGGCCAAAAGCGTCGACGAGCTGCGCACCGCCGGCCTATCGCGCGGCAAAGCAACCTACGTCCGCGACCTGGCACAGCACGTCATCGACGGCAAGCTAAAGTTTGACCATCTGGATGATCTAAGCAACGAGGAAGTTATCCGCGAGCTAACTGCCGTCAAAGGCATTGGCGAGTGGACCGCCCACATGTTCCTGATCTTCTGCATGGGCCGGCTGGATGTGTTGGCTGTGGGTGACCTGGGCATCAAAAACGGCGTGCAAAAGCTGTATGGGCTGGATCACGTGCCCTTGCCGGCCGAGATCACCGAGCTGGCCAAGAGAAACCACTGGCACCCCTACGAATCAATCGCCTGCTGGTATATTTGGCACAGCCTAGACAACAAGCCAGCGGTGTAACCTTTTAAACTTTGGCCAGCTCGGCTTGCTTGTGCATGGCGTTAATCATGCGCGTCACCCCGATCCCGCCGCCGGTGCGTGGGAAGAAGTTTAGAGACAGAAAGTTGTCTAACTCCGCAAGCACGCGCTTTTTGCCAAACAGTTTGAAGAGCTTGGCCGCATACTCGCCGCCGCTGATGGTATGAAATTCCTGGCGCATTTCGTCGACATTGGTGCTGCGCTCAGCGCTGCCGATGGTTTCGTGGCCGTGCATGATTACGTCGATCTTGTGGGCGTAGTCCTGCCCTTTTCGTTTCATGTTCCAAAACGGCGAGGTGCTGATTGGGAACTCCTCGCAGAAGACAATCGGGCCAAAGTCTTTGGCCATTTTGGCTTCGTGTTTGTACGTCAATTCTTTGGTCTTGTAATGACCTTTTAGGTCGTCGTACTTTTTGTAGAAGAAGTCTTTGCGCCCGCCAAAGCCAAGGTGCTCCAAAAGTTCCGTCTCAAACTTTTCTAAGTCTTTGATCGTTCCGGGCAGTTCGAATTCAAACATCGGGAAAACAATTTTGTGCCGACCCGGGACGGGGTTGCGCTCGGCGCGGTAGCTGGTGGTTACACAGAACACGCCGGGCAAGTGCGGTTTGGTAAGCAGCTCGTACTCCAGCCACATTTGGCCGGTTTGCGGCAGCGGCCATGTTTGGCCGGCGTACTTGTATGTGGCGACCGTGTCGGGGTCCTCACAGGCCGCCAGGATACTGAGGCGGTCCTGGGCGCTGACTTCTAAGAAACCTTTCTGCAAGCAGAACTCGCGCATTTTGTTGATGACTTCGCTGAAGGCGGCGGTGTCCTCGGTGCCAATGTAGTTATGGGTCATATGTCTCCTCTCAAAAAAAGAGGCCCTGACGGGCCGTTTAAATTTTTACCGTGCTACCAATTGGTTCTTTGCGGCACACCTCCTTTCTGTTCATAAAAAAATTCCCGGAATTGCTTCCGGGAATTGAAAAACAGGCGCCGCGCGTGAGCTTCGTCATGCGTGGTGCCTGTTCATACTGCGGCTCACTATAGCGGTTGTGCTAGTGGCGAGTCAAGAGCCGATCTAGCTTTCTACTGGCAGACCAGGAGCGGTAATCTTCCACTCGTCGTCGCCATTGACTACCCAAGCCTGGTTATCGTTGAGTAGTACAAGCGATGGATCGTCCCTACGGCTCTCGACCATTTGCTGCGAGAAGCGTCCAAAATCGGGATTGTCCATGTGCGGCACAAAAACGTGTGGACTGAGATTGAGCGCTGGCCAGATGACTTTTTCGGCAAATTCCGGGTCGTCCCCAAACTCGACACCGTGCAGATCGGTACCAGCGATGCACGCGCCCGCACTTTCGCCGGCAAACACCACGCCAGCTTCTACAACATCGTGAATTATGCGGTCAAAGCCGCTTTTTCGCATCGCTTCGCGTAGACAAAAGGTGTTGCCACCCATCACCCACAGTAAATCATACTTTTCGAGGGTGGCGCGCAGGTCTGGAATGCTGCGCCGCTCCAGCAAGTCCACCACACTTACCTTGAAGCCCTGGCTGCGCAAATAATCCGCCACCAGCCGGATCTTCACCCTCCGCGCCCGATAGGCATAATAATCCTTAGCGTTCGGAATTAGCGCCACGCGCATCTTACCCGCCGGCTTGCCCACCAAATCACTCAGCACCTGCAAATCCGGAATGCGATACGAAGTGAGGTAGAGCTTCATAGACTTATTCTACCTTTGACTTGTAAAAACCGTATAGCGCATAAGAACCACCAAAGCCTCCCCACGCCGCGTCCAAAAGCTGCCAGTCAACGTGCTGGTTCGGTCGATTGCCATTCGCTCCATCAGGGTTGTGTAGGATCACTCCGTCCTGATTATAGCCAATAACTAACACGGAGTGTCCGTCGTAGCCCGGTTTATCCGCAAGCGGCTGCGCGTTGACTTCCAACCGAACGAGCCAGCCTTTATCCAGCAAACGTTTGATATCGGCTACCGTGCCTTTACGCTGCGTGAATGGCAGGCCGAGGCTACGATACTTTTGCCACTCAGCCGCTGCACCGGGTAGATCACCATTCTCCAGTTGCCAACGAAAAGCCTCAGGACTAAGAATGGACTTGAGGTAGCTTTCGGGCTCTCGTGCAAAGCGTGGCCAATCAAAATCTTCTATCCACTCTAACTCAAAGCCCAAGCCTGCTAGGCTAAGCATTGACTGCGTTTGCCACGTGCCCTTGCCCGGCTGATACCCGGTGAGCCTTTCCAATTCGGGCATTGTAAAATGTAGCTCCGGCATAAAGTGCGCCAAGATCATACCAATGGTCGCTGGCACACAGCGGTTGTTCGGGTTCGCTACAAAGGGGACTGATGCGGGCATTACGGCGCCAGGCGGTTGATGTCACGTGGGAACAGAATGGCTTCTTTGACATTGGCCAGGCCGATGACCTTTTCCGTCAGGCGGTCGATGCCAAAACCGCAGCCGCCGTGTGGCGGCAGGCCGTGCTTCATAGCAGTTACAAAATGGGCAAAGCCAGGCGCGTCTGGGTCAACGCCGGCCTTCTTCATTTGCTCAATCAGGTTCTCGTGACGATGTTCGCGTTGTGGCACTGTGCTGATCTCGACGCCGCGGAACAACAGGTCGGCCGAACGCGCCGTGTCGTCGTCGTTGGCCATGTGGTAGAACTTCATTTTGCTTTTTGGTAACCCGGTGGCAAACACAGCTTCGCAGCCCAGCTCCTGTTTAGCGTATTCGCAGATCCACTTTTCTTCGTCCGGGTTCAAATCGATCTCTTTTGAGACATCTTTGCCGGTCTTCTCTTGGTAGAGCTTATGGATTTCGGCCATGGTAAAACGCGGGAATTCGGGCTTGAGTGTCAGTTCTGGTGCGTTTAAGCTCTTCAGCTCGGCGCCGTGCTCGGCGTAAATGCGAGTCAGAACGTCGTGTACCAGGCCCTGGAGCATGTCCATGACTTCGCTGTGGCCGTTAATAAAGCCCATCTCGATATCCAGCATGGTGACTTCCGAGACGTGGCGGGTAGTGGCGCTCATCTCGGCGCGGAAGGCCGGGGCGATCTCAAACACGCGCTCAAACACGCCAACCATAATCTGTTTGTACAGCTGCGGGCTTTGGGCCAGCGTAGCCTCTTGGCCAAAATAATCTAGCTTGAAAACTTCGGCGCCGCCTTCGGCCGCTCCAGCCACTAGTTTGGGCGTGTTGATTTCCACAAAATCGTTTTTGTAGAGGTACTCACGGATGTAGCGGGTCAGTTCGGAACGGATTTTAAAAATCGCTGTTTCTTGCAGATTGCGCAGGCCGACCACACGGTTGTCCAGCAAGGTGTCGAGGTTCTCGGACTTGTGACTGAGCGGCTTGTCGATTTCGATGGGCGGCTCGGCGGTCACGGGCACCATGACGGTCAGGTGTGCGTCGTGAATTTCTACTCCGCCGGGGGCGCGTGGTTCGTCAGTGACGGTGCCGGTTACTTCTAGCACCGTGCCAATTTGCAGCCCGCGCAGCTTTTCTACTTCGTCTTTGTCTTTCAGTACAATTTGCGTCAGGCCGGCACGGTCGCGCAAGTTAATGAAGGTCAGGCCGCCCAGCAGCCGCTTTTTGTGCAGCCAGCCCTGCAGCATGACTTCTTTACCAATATGTTGCTTTAATTCTCTGCTTAGAATGCGCATAGGATCTCCTTAGGGATTAGTTGAGCGGCTAAAGCGGGGTCGCTGAACACAGACCTGCTTGCGCCTACAAGCAGCTGCCGACCCGGAGATTCATATTAGTGTGCGCTCGGTAACTCATCGGCACTATTCTACCACCTCTGTTGGTTCCGGGGAAGAGCCGGCGTCGGGCTCGGCCTCTGGCTCGCCGGAGTCTTCGGGCAAATCTTCGGTGACTTCCTGGAGCACTGGTTCGGGTTGCAGGCGGAAAGCGGCCACGGCGGCGCGGTCGTCGTAAACGGTAAAGTCGTCTTCCTGCGCGGCTTCGCCGATGAGCTCAGTTAGCAGGCGCTGCAAGTCAATCACACCCACGGCTTCCTCGAAAGAGTTGATGACTACGATCAGCGACTGGCCAGTGCGTACGAAAGCATTCAGCACCTGGCGCAGATTAAAGTCTTCGTGCACGAAACTAAGATGTGGGCGCAGTAAGTCAGCCACTCGGCCGCCCTCACGGGCGCTGACCGCATCGCGAAGTAGTAGCGTACCAACGATGTTGTCGGCGCGCTCCTGATACACCAAAAAGGTGTTTTGTTTGCTGTCGTGTAGTTCGCCGAGTAGTACCGGGCCGATGTGGTCGTCCATGCTCACCAATTTGAGCTTTGACATCGGCACGGCAATGTCGGCTGCTTGACGCTGGTCAAACTGCGCTGCACGGATGAGCGTTTCCAGCTGGCGCGGATGTATGCGGTTGTCGGCCTGGCCTTTTTGCTGCTCGAGCAGCGCTAGCAGATCCTCGGTCTCATACAAACCACTGTGCGCCGCGTGAGTACGAAGACGATTAATAGCTTTCGCGGCGGCATCAAACGGCAAATGTGCGTGATCCAGCAGCCATGCCAGTGCCGGTGTGACCGTTACGGCCAATCGGGCACTGCGTACCGTCAACCGTAAAGACTGAATAAAGACTGCGCCAGCTAGACTGAGTGCAATGACCATAAAGGCGAGCCATTCAACCAAACTGTCGCTAATTGTTACAAAGCCGGCGGTTAAGCTTGCGCCGCTGACTGCCCACAGGAGCAGCCGCAGGCTTTCACCATATGCTACCGGGCGATACAAGGCCTCGGCCAAGTGGTCGCCGTGAGCCGCCAGCCGTTTCAGCTCCCGTGCCGGCACTGAGCTGTAAAAGCGCTGCAACGCAAACACAAAAAGCCCAAATAGGACGAGAAATAAACCGGCCAGCAAACCAATCATATATGTATCTTACCGCATCCTTGGATTTTTCTTGTGCACTCGGGCCGGCGCCAGCGCCCGTTTTCGCCCCACCAGCTGCTGATACTCTTCACGTTCACCGAGCCAATAACCGATGGCCATAAGTACCACCACCACGTACGACGGCCAGATGAGCCACAGTCGCTGCCGAATGCCGTTCAAGAACGACGCGAGCGGGCCCTGGCCGGTGCTAATAATCGAGGCGCTAGCGAGCGACGGGTTTTGCACCACTGCCACGAGCTGCATGACGCTGCTCGCTTTAGCGGCATCGGTAACCGTTAGGGTGATCGTGTAGTTGCCTGATGCTTTGTAGCTATGATCCAGGGAGAACTGGTCGTGATTACCGACCTGGATCAATTCTACGTCGTGATCGCCCCAATCCACGCGCATGGTATACGGTGCAGTACCACCGAGTAGCTGCACGGCACAGCTCACTACTTGACCCGGTCGCGACACTTGATAGCGGTACGTAGTATCAACATGGATGCGGGCTGGTGCCGGGTTGATATAGGGCGTTTTTACCAAAATATTGAAGGCGGGGTAAGTCAGCTGCTCGCCCGAGGGTGTGGTAGCCATAATTTGCACTTCGTGTGTGCCATCAGGTAGCGACTGGGGAAGTGTACAACTCCAATAACCCTTACTGTCCGCTTCGGTCTCGCACGTCACAACAATAGAATGGAAGGTTACCACCACATGCGACAAGGGCGGTGCAAAGCCTGTGATAGTGGGATTCTCACTGGTGGTGGGAACACTTGGGGCGCCAGCGAACGTACTGCCCTCAACCGTATCGACGGTGACCTCAGTAGGTACTGGGGCGTTGGGCGATGGCGGCGGTGCGGGGGCGTCATAATACACAGTAATGCCGGGCGTCGTTGGTCCGGCTTGGTTCGTAAGGTTATAAATCTGCACCACGAGTTGATTTGGACCGGCCGCCAGCGTTGTATCGAGCGAATATTGATAGTTGCCGCATGGACCGCTCCCGGCAAAGCTACCGTCAACACTGAGCGTCACATACGACTGCGGCGCGCAGCCGCCAGACACGGTGATATCTGGCGCGGCCACATGCTGGCCATCGGTCGGCGCAGCAATCGTCGCCGCCGAAGTGACCGGCGGCGCTGGCACGGTAGCAGTCACGGTGTACGACACGGCAAATCCAGTCCAAGCCGAGCCAATAATCAGCACGCCCGCACAAAGCAGCACCATCACGGTAAACGGATGGAGCAGTACTCGTTTATGCAGCGGGCGAGCGGCTCGCACCGCTCTCTGGCGTTTCGCCGAAGCGCCGCGGATCAGCGGCCGTGACACGCTCTTGAGCTTGTGTTGTTTCATGTTTGTATGTTTATTGCCTAGTTCCATCGTATCACACCTGCTATTTCTGCTGTAGTCCTCCAGCTGCTAGCGTGTATACTGTAGGCATGAGTAAATCTTTTTGGGCGGTTATCGCTGTTATCGTGGTTGTATTTGGTGGGATTCTATTTATTAGCGGACACAAAGCTGCAGCGCCAGGAAGTAACGGCGCCTCGGTTACAAAACACCTTGAGGGTAGCAACAAGACCGGCGTCTTACTGCAGGAATACGGCGACTACCAGTGCCCCTTCTGTGGCGAATACTATCCAGTCGTAAAAGCCGTCGCCCAAAAGTATAACGACCAGATCCAGTTCCAGTTTAGCAACCTACCATTAATACAGATCCACCAAAACGCTATGGCCGCCGCGCATGCCGCCGAAGCCGCCGGCTTACAAGGCAAGTTCTGGGAAATGCACGACCTGCTCTACGCCAACCAAACCACTTGGTCAGAAAGCAGCAGCGCCGCCTCTTTCTTTGATCAATTCGCTACTTCGTTGGGCCTGAATCTCACACAATTTAAGAGCGACGAGGCAAGCGACAAGGTGAATAACACCATTAACGCCGACGTCGACGCTTTTATGAAGACCGGCAATCAAGAGTCCACGCCCACCTTCTTCCTGGACGGCAAAAAAATCAACCCAGCGTTTGACGCTACTAAGTCGGTCGACCAGAACGTGGCCCTCTTCTCTACCTATATTGATGCCGAGATTGCCAAAAAGACCAAGCAGTAGCTCAGTAGTGTAGAAATTCTTGCCACGAGGGCCGGCGGACCATTACTGGTACTCGCGTTGGTCGCGACGGCACCACCTTAATTTTGACGGACATAGTATGCTCCCGGCAAACAGTAAACCTCTAGTTAAGAAGCTATTGTTTGCTCTTCCTGTTTGTTTTTCTTTGTGTTCTCACCACACATATTTGTCTTTCAGCGGTTACCCGCAGAAGTGATGATTAGTTTAGCAGGCCGTGCTTATGCTTGTCAAGCCAAAATGGTTGCTATCGGTATTTTTGCGCGTCCTACTGCTCTTTGCTAAAGGAGGTCGCGCCGCAGGTACAGCCTTTGTTTACTTTTGTTGCATTAAATACATAGAAAACGCCGCCCTTTTTGCCGCATTTTATGCAGGAACGTTCTTTGTCGCGCAGCATACTATCTCCGGACTTGAAGTTCAACTTGGCTTTCATATCATTCGCCATTGGGCCTTCGGCTTCTACTAAACCACAGCTGCCGGCGCCACAATATGCGACCGCTGGGGCGTTTTGCTCGGCTTCGTGCTCCAGCCGCTCAGCAGCCGCTTGGTCGCCACGGACACGCGCTTCCCAGGCCGCCGTTAGCCGTTCAGCAGTAGGCACATCAAAAGCGACTTGAGCCGCCGCCGGGTTCGTGCGAACTATACTAAACACCATCTTTTTAACCTGCTGTTCTACAATACCGAGCGCCGCCCAGTGATCGCTGCCGCTGTCCTCCAGTTTTAGCAAGAAGTCAGCGAGCTGATAAGCAGTCGTTTCTAAGACAGCCTGGCGCGCCTCTGCCTCGGCACGGATTGTGCCATAATCCCGCGGGTGGTTCGCAGGCACCGCCTCGCCCATAAAAATGAGCTGGCCACTGGCTTCGCTTGCTAACTCATCCAGCAGGGCAGCGATATAGAGTACATCTTGCCCGCTGGCAGTAATGAACTGCTTACCGCGTACTTCTTTCTTGCTGGGCCGCTCCTCTTGCCCGCTGAGGCCAAGCACCTGTAGCGCCTGAACGACCACGTCATGAGTGATATACGTCCCGGGCAAACCAAGCTGTTCTTGATAGCGGCTATCGTCTTCGCCGTAACGGATACCACGGATCATGAGCTTTTGAATCTCTGGTACATAGCCGCCGTAGCCGACCTTCGAGCCTCGATTGTGAGCATTAATGGCCCAATCTGCACACTCAGAAATGGTAATGATACGAGTATCTGGGCGCGTCCCGGCTGGCGCGGGGACGCCCGGCTGCAGCACGACCAAATTGCCAATGGCCAAGTGCCCAAGCCGTCGGAGTGCGCTAAAGGTCGCCTCCTCTACATATTCGTGCGCTCGGTAGAGCTGCTCCTCTTCGTAAGTTATCGGCGTAATGCCGTCGCGTACCATTTCCAGCAAGTCGCGACCCATAAACGTATAGCTGCCGCTCTGCGGATCGTATGTCTGTTTTGTCTCTGGGAAGAGCTCCCACGTGCCCTTGCGCATTGCCTCGGCAAGCAGCCGACTACAGTCCACCACCAAGCTCTGGTAGGCGTCGGCTGCAGCCTGGCTTTCTGGCCCATAGATAGTACGAGCGGTAATGGCGCGAGCGGCAGTCGTGAGCGGATCAACAGCGTAGGGCACATCCTCGTCCTTGCCGTCACACAGTAGAGCCAGACGTTCAGCTAAGATGTCCTGAGCCTGGGCACTGGCGAGCAAACGCGCAGCTCGTAGTTCGGGCACGATGTCAGCGTCGACCCACTCCTGAGTCGGCGACACGTTCCAATCTTCAAATGGAATTGCGGGCGATAGTACTGCCGCGGCCAAAGCCATATAATAAATGCCCTCCGTCGAGTCGATCGGAGGGCAGCAGTACCCCCTGTTCCTGCTCGGGAATTAGGTTAGACGCTGTATCGGACTTAGCTTCTTTAATTAGGGTAGCTTTACCGTTGCGGCACAGTGCGAGAATTTCACTCGCTTCCAGCATGTGATTGTTAAGTACTTGTAATCGTACCACGCATAAGCACTACATGTGTGGTGTAGTTTTGCCAACAATGCGCTTATGTAGTGTCGGATAACTATTCGGTCGAACGGCTTTTCAGCGTTGTCAGGCGCGGAATAAAACTCTGAGCCGCGCCGTCCAGGCCGAGCACTTTGAGCGCCCCGACCAGAACATATAAATGATCCAGCTCCTCGCTGGCAAATTGACCAGCCTGCTCCAGCTCGGCAAACAAGCGCTCGATTTTGTCTACTAACCACTTTTCTTCCCCAGGCTGAATAGTCGTCGGCACCGCACGCATCGATTCACTCTGGGCCACCACCTCTAGAGAACGGGCGGAGTGATCGCGCTTGCGCAAGTGTCCGCGACGGATCAAGTTGTTGATGTGCAGCGCTACGGTTGCGACTGACGTGTAGTTGAGCCCGGACATCACCTCGCGGTAGCTGGGGCTGTAGCCATGCTCGCCGATAAATTGCTCGATATAGGTAAGCAGCTCGCGCTGCTTCTTCGTAGGACGTACCACTTCGTTCATACCACCTCCTTCTGAACGACCGCTACGTTAATGAAATACGAATAACGGACCTGTAAAAGCATCCTCATCCCATTGTAGCATTTCCTACCAACGGTGAGCGGCCGCCCTGCGACCGACGCTAAAGTGGTACAATCTAATCACATGAAGAACAATGCCTCACTTGTCTATAACGCGTGTTTGGTAGTGGGGGATTTCTTGGCGCTGGTGACGGCTTTTGTGGTAGCCTATGTGCTGCGCGTAAAGCTGGCCGTGGGTATTAACGAAGCGCCGCTCGGGCCCAGCAACGGCCGGGCGTTCATTGTTGTGTTCTTGGCTGTGTTGCCATTTTGGATCTTCATTTTTGCGCTTCTTGGCCTGTACAACAGCAATATCTACGAAAAGCGCTTCAGCGAGCTGGGCCGGCTGTTTGTGGGCAGCTTTATTGGCTTATTGTTTGTCATCTTTTGGAACTTTTTGGCGAGCAAGCCGATTTTTCCGGCGCGCTTGGTGCCGATTTACGGCTTTGCGTTCGGCTTCCTGTTTCTGGTCATCTTCCGCAACCTCGCGCGTTTTATTCGCGTCAGCCTCTTCAAAAAAGGCACCGGTCTAACACGCGTCTTGTTGGTCGGCAACACGGCCATGACTCACGAGTTGCTGGCTTGGCTCAATGGCAGCCGCTCCGGGTACAGAGTGGTGGGAGTGGTCGGCGGGGAACTGCGAGCCGGCGAGAAATCTACCTCGCTCTACAAAACTTTTGATACTTTCTTGGAACATTACAAGGGCGAGCTGCACGGCATTATCCAGACCGAACTCTACGCCGACGAAACCAAAAATGCCCAAATTTTGGACTTTGCCCAAGAGAACCATATTGGCTACCGGTTTGTGCCGGGCAACACTGAGCTGTTTGTCGGCAATATCGAGGTTGAGCTATTCCGCAGCAGTATTCCGGTAATTACGGTGCATCAAACGGCGCTGTTTGGCTGGGGGCGCGTGGTCAAGCGGCTGAGCGATCTGCTGCTTGGCGGCAGCTTGCTGCTGATTGCTTCGCCGGTTCTGCTGCTGGTGGCCCTGGCCGAAAAAATCGCCGAGCCAAAGGGCTCAATCTTCTACAAGCCCGAACGCCTCAGCCGTTTTGGCGGCACCGTTAGAATCTACAAATTTCGCAGCATGTATCCGGCCTACACCGATATGTCGCCGGAAGAGGGCTTCACTAAAATGGGTCGGCCCGAACTCATCAAAGAGTATCGCGAGGGTGGCGATAAAATCCCGGGCGACCCTCGGATCACCCGCCTCGGCAAATTTCTGCGCCAGACTAGTTTGGACGAACTGCCGCAGCTCATCAACGTAGTGCGTGGTGATTTAAGCCTAGTTGGCCCGCGGGCGCTCGACCCCTTTGAACTAGAAAAGCATCCGAAGAAAAATCAGATCCTGGCTGTCAAAACCGGACTGACCGGATTGGCACAAGTTTCCGGTCTGCGCGACATCAGCTTCGAAGAACGCCGCAAACTAGATTTGTACTACGTGCAGCACTGGAGCATCTGGCTGGACGTGACCATCCTACTCAAGACCATCCGCGCGGTAATTACACGGGGCAACGCCAATTAATATGCCAGCTCAGAAGCTTAAGGTTGCGATTGTACACGATTGGCTTTACGGCGGCGGCGCCGAGCGGGTTGTCTACCAGCTGCACCAGCTCTATCCGGACGCGCCAATCTACACCAGCTATTGTAGTGACGAGTGGCGGCAGCGGCTGGACAACAAAGTAATAACCGGCTTTTTGCAGCACCAACCATTTAAATCATTGCGCAAAGTGCTGCCTGTGCTGCGCATTTGGTGGTTTACGCATCTTGATCTCAGCGGCTACGACCTGGTCATTAGCAGCTCTGGCAACGGTGAAGCCAAAGGCGTGCGCGTGCCGCAAACTACTACCCACATCTGCTATTGCCATACGCCAACGCACTTTTACTGGCGCCACTATCAGCAGTATCTGGACCGGCCGGGCTTTGGAGCGTTCAACCCCATTGTGCGCTTGGGCCTGCGGTTGCTGGTGGGGTCACTCAGGCGCTGGGATTATAAAGCGGCCCAGCGGCCGGACTACTTCATCGCCAACTCCACGCATATCCAGAAAGACATAAAAACGTATTATGGCCGTGATGCGGTGGTGATTCACCCACCCGTAGAAGTCGAACGCTTTGCGGGCGCCGAAGCCCCTGCCCCGCGCCACGGTTTTATTACCGCCGACCGCCACGTGGCCGCCAAACGCATCGACATTATTGTAGCGGCCTGCACGCGGCTAGGGCTGCAGCTTACGGTAGTTGGTTCCGGCCCCGAAACCAAACGGCTAAAGGCGCTCGCTGGCCCAACTGTCACGTTCACCGGCTTCTTACCAGAGGCCGATGTGCCCACCTACTTTGCTGGCGCCCAGGCTTTTATTAAAGCCAGTTTTGAAGATTTTGGCGTAGTGCCGGTCGAAGCTATGGCCGCCGGTACGCCAGTCATCGCCTATAAAGCCGGTGGCGCGCAAGATTACGTCATCCCCGGCAAAACCGGCATATTATATGACACACAAACCGTTGACAGCCTGAGTCGCGCCCTCAAAGCATTTGACGCAAAAAAGTTTCACTCCAAAACTATCCAGGCCGCAGCAGCCCAGTTCTCAGCCCAAGCATTCCAAACCCAGATCCACGATTTTGTGACCCATGTTTTAGCGAAGAAAGGTTAGGTACATGTATGTGTGGTATTGTTGGTTCAATTGGTAATAAGAACGCTTGTAGCGTGGTACTGGCCGGGCTAAAAGGCTTGGAGTATCGCGGTTATGATTCAGCCGGGCTTGCGCTGTTAGATCGTAAAAGTGGGCTCAGGATCATGAAGCAAGTAGGCCGCGTGGAGGGTTTAGAGAGCTTGGCCGCGGCCAGCCAGCTGCCGGCTACGAACATCGCCATTGGGCATACTCGCTGGGCCACGCACGGCAAGCCATCGGTGGTGAACGCTCATCCACACACCAACAGAGACGGCACCATTGCTGTGGTGCATAACGGCATTATCGAAAACTATGTGGGTTTGCGCGATTTTCTGATTTCCAAGGGCTATACGTTTGTCTCCGAAACTGACACCGAGGTCATCCCACAACTGCTCGATTACTACGCAAAAAAGAGTGGGAGCTTCGAGGAAGCCTTTGCCAAAACACTTAAAGAGCTGCGCGGCGCGTACGCTATTTTAGCGCTCACGGCGAGCGAACCGCAAAAGCTCTACGCCGCGCGGCTGGGTAGCCCAATGGTCATTGGGGTGGCGAAAGGCGAATGTATCGTCGCTTCGGATCCGTCGGCGATCATGCAGCACACCAAAGAAGTCATGTACGTGCAGGACAACGAGATGGTGATTGTCTCTGCTGGCGCGTATAAAATCACCGATCTCGTTGCAGACAAAAAAGTGCAGCGCGAAACCGAGCACCTTGATTTTGATGCCGACGACATCTCGCTGGGTGATTACCCCCACTTTATGCTGAAAGAGATCTTCGAGGCGCCGGCCACCATTCGCCTTGCCTCACTTGGCCGCACCAGCGCGACTGCCAAACGTGTCAAGCTGGGTGGGCTGGAATTGGTTGCCGAGCAGCTGCAGCACATCGACCGTATTGTGATTGTGGCCTGTGGCACAGCCAGCTACGCCGGCATGATTGGCGAGTACTTATTTGAGGAGCTGGCCGATGTTCCGGTGGAGCTGCAAATCGGCTCGGAATTTAAGTATCGTAAAGAGCCGTTTTCGCGCGGAACGGCTCTCATTGTTATCTCGCAGAGTGGCGAAACCGCCGATACTATCGCGGCCATAAAAAAGGCGCAGGAATACGGCGCCTTATGTCTCGGCGTGGTGAATGCCGTGGGCAGCACCATCGCCCGCCTAACCGATGCCGGCGTCTATTGCCACGCCGGTACCGAGCAAGCGGTTGCTAGCACCAAGGCTTTTATTGCGCAGGTCATTGTGCTTATGCAGATGGCGCTGTTTATTGGCCGTGACCGATCGCCGCTCTACACTCGCCTCCTGGAAGAAATCGAGGCTCTGCCAGCCAAGGCCGAAGCCGTGCTCGCCCAAGCCGAAACGATCAAAAAGTTGGCCGAAAAATACAAAGATTCGCGGGACTTCTTATTTATTGGCCGGCGCTACGCCTACCCGACGGCTCTGGAAGGCGCGCTCAAATTAAAAGAGTGTGCACTGATCCACGCGGAGGGCTTTGCCGCTGGCGAAATGAAGCATGGCCCGCTGGCGCTTATCGACGAGCACTTCCCCACCTTTGCGCTCGCTGGCGATGGGCCGATGCTGGAAAAAACCGTTTCCAATATCCAGGAGATTCGTGCGCGGAAAGGCCAAGTTATTGCCATTGCCACCAAAGGCAACAAAGCCATCACGCACCACGTGGACGATGTTATCTACATACCAAAAACCATGGAGCAAACCGAGCCCTGTTTGCAGGCCATGGTGCTGCAGCTCTTTGCCTACTACGTTGCCACGTCCAAAGGTTTGAACGTGGACCGGCCGCGTAACCTAGCCAAATCCGTTACCGTAGAGTAGACGCGTTCTCGGGTAGGGGCAGTGGGCGGCCCAGGTCTTCGAATAGATCGGCAGCAAGCTGCAAGCCGCGGATATAGAGCGCTTTAGTTTCCTGCTCGGCTGCGACATGGTGTATACGCGTCAGGTACTGTACAATCGCCGAATACATCATGCGGTGATATTGCCTGTCCGTAAAATAGGCGCGAAAACGCGGCATACCATCCATGTACTGTTGGCGGCGCCGTACATCCAGATGATATCCAGTGCCGACCTCCACAAGTTCAAATTCGCCGCGCACAATGGCATTCCAGCCAGTCATTGACCACAAAAATCGTCCCTGATCGTATTCTAAAGGGTACGGGTCGATACCTTTGGGGTCGATCAGGTATATGACCCCGTCTTCAACCAGTAAGTTATCCAGGTGTGCATCACCATGAATCAGGCCGGCCGTGTCCGGCGATAGATAATCCCTCAGATCGTCGTCATCTTGGATAACGGAGATTAGTTTGTTTGGCCCGGGCAGCAGCCTGCCATTCACCTGGATTGCTTCGGTTTCGAGCAGTTGCTGCAAATAGGGGAAATCTTTTGCGCCGGCGTTATAACTGTTGTACTTATCAAAGAAAAAACTGTGTTGTTTGGAGTTGTGCAGCGCTGTCTTGGGATTGCTATCAAAGAGCGCTTGGTTTTGGTCGAGGGCTTTAATGATAAGATCCATGGTTTCGTGGGTCGATTTTCCCTCGTTGGCAATGGCGATTTCTTCTATGGTCTTGGCGTGCCCCAGCCACCTAAGCACTACAAAAGCATACGACTTGCCGAGGTGGGACGCGATGTAGTGAGGCGCGATGTCCTGCGCCTTACGATACCACTTCACTTCATCGCGGAGCACCTTGGCCTCTTTGTCATCGCCGAGTTCAATCTTGAGCCCGTAGCGCACCTCATCAGCAGTAAACACGAAGATCATTGCGGTGGTGTTGTGTGTATCGTGCACCACCACGCGTCGTGATTTTAGCAGGCGGGTTAGCTGCTCTTTTAGGTCTGGGCGCGTGCGAGGCTCAAGGTGCTTGAACTGCTCGAGTATAGTCATTAGTTCTGGGCCAATCTGAGAATTCATACTATGCTCCTGACACGCCAAGTATACCATCGATGACCAGAGCTGTGTCTTGCCAGCACGTAACGGCGATGGTATCAATGCCGAGCTGCTTGATCGCATAATCGTTGCCATCCGGGCGTAACTGATCACCAATAAATAGCACGTCGGACTTTTTAAGCCCGGTCATTTCCAGCAGCTTCTGCATGCCGTAGCCTTTGTTGACGCCGGGACGCATGATGTTTAGCGAGGTGGTCGAATCGATGACCACTTCAAAATCCGGTATGCGCTCGGCCACTGCTGCACGGAGTTTTTGGCGTTTCTTGCGGTCTGGATCCCAGGCGTATTTGTCTTCGGGCTTAGCGTGCTGGCCGAGGGCAGAAAAGGCGATCAAACTGAGGCGATCATCAATGTGCGGGCCCGCTGGGTCATCCAGCCACATGCCCACGCTCTTGGCGCCTTCCTCCAGTGCGCTGGCAATCCGTGCTTTTTCTTCGTCGGTCAGTGCTTCTATGTATTGCCGCTGCCACTCGTCGGCGGCCTTGTTGTACGTGTAGTACTGCGTACCGGCCGTCATTAGATGAAATTTACTGAGTCGTTCTTTGGGAATGGACAAACGCTCGACGACGTTGCTGCGCATTTGGTCCACGCGCCCAGCGCTAATAATACAAATCTCGTAATACTTGGTCAGTTCGGCCAGCAAGCCGGCCATGCGCTCAGTAATCGGTGATTTCGTTACCGCCAGCGTGTCGTCGAGGTCGAAGGCGATGAGTTTCTTCATGTTATTTCTGAGCGGCGAGCTCGCCTACGGCGTCTTTTACCAGTTGCGCCAAATCTTTGCGGGCGACCAGCGTGCCGGTCGGCGTGGACACGGCAATAATGTTATCCATGCCAATGACCACCAGCGGCCGTTCGCTCTCGTTGCGAATGTACGAATTCGAAGTGTGTTTTACTATTATTTGCTCGCCAAGAACACAGTTGCCGTCGTCATCCTTTGGCGTGGCGTCGTAGAGGTCGCGGAAAACGCCGATGTCGGTCCAGTCGAAGCTGCCCGGCAGCGTCAGGAAGTTTTTGAGCAGCTCGTTAAACACATAGTCTAGCTGGATGCCTTTAAAGTCGAGATACACCTTCTCGTAGTCTTTGCGGTTTTTGGTGGCCAAAAGCGCCTGATAATCCTGCCAAAGATCGGGGCAGTCGGCTTGTATAGCGTCGGTAAAAGCGTTGAGTGTGCCGACCAAGTAACCGCAGTTCAGCAAGTACTCACCGCTGTCGAAGAATTTTTGGGCCAGCTCGCGGTCCGGCTTTTCTTTGAAACCGGCAGCGCGGTAGACCATGTCTTCGTCCGGCATGAGCTCGGCCTTGTGGATGTAGCCCAGAACGGTGGTCGGATAACTAGGCTCCACACCGATAAAGACTGGGAGGCGGTATTTCTTGGTTGCCCGGCCGGCGACTTTAAAGGCGTGGGCAAACGCTTTGACATCATGTACAAAATGGTCTGCCCAGGTGATGGCGATGGGCTCGTCGGGGTCGCCCTCTTTAGCCACGCGTTGCAGTGCGGCCAGCAAGCAGCCTGAAGTGTTACGCCGGCCCGGCTCAATAATGAAATTATTGTCTTTGAGCTCTGAGATCTGCTCTTTTACGTGGTGCGCGTGGCTGATCTCGGTGACAATGTATATTTTGTCTGGGGTGGTTAGCAGCTTGGCGCGGTCGTACGCTAGCTGCACAAGCGAGCGTTTACCGGACAACGTTAATAGGTGTTTCGGGTATTCCGAGGTGGACAGCGGCCACAACCGTGTGCCGGCACCACCTGCAATAATGGCGACAATCATTCTTCCATGATAGCAAACAGACGGGCCGCAGAACAGTGTGGAGATTACACCGAAAATCAGGTTGCAAGCGACGACAATGCCATGGTAAACTAAGCAATACCATTATAAAATAAACATATGCCCTACTCACGTGTAAAGCCGGTTCCCAAGAAGCGGTCGGTAGTCCGCCCCAAAGAACTGCTGCTGATTGCGGTGGCTGTAGTGTTGGCTGCTGGCGTAGTACTGGCTGGCCTGGAATGGACGAACACTACGCATCTTTTCCATCACACCAAAACGCCGACATATCCGGTGGCGCCAACGGCCAACGCCAACACCAAGGGCCAGGGCGCAGTCACAACCGGCCCGAGCGTGCCTTCAAGTGGCAGCACCAACGGTTCCGGCAGCACCACGCCTGGATCCGCCAAAGATCAGTCGAGCGACGGCAGTTCACCAAATAGTGGCGATAGCGGCCAAACTTTAATTACTCCGACTGGCCCATTTGTTAGCAGCCACCACGTATCCACGAGCACCACTATTCAGTCCGTATGTAATACCACTTCCGGAGCGAGTTGTAGCATTACCTTTACAAATGGTGGCACCACCAAATCACTAGCCGTGCAGAACACTGACGCTGGCGGCGCCACTTACTGGTATTGGAAACCAAGCGACATTGGCCTCACCTCGGGCAGTTGGACAGTAACCGCTACTGCTACTCTGGGCAGCCAAACCAAAACCGCCAGCGACGCCCAAAACCTAGAGGTTTCACCATGATTATGAAGCGCGCACGTAAGTTCGCGCTTGCTTTGGGTCTGTGTGGCGCGGCCTGCGTCTTCTTACTGAGCGGACACGCCTTTGCCTTTACCTCGAGCCGCATCATCGACGACCCGGTGTTTGATAACCTCAGCATGACTGCCGCCCAGGTCGACACTTTTTTAAACGGCTTTTCAGGCAGCTGCATTAGCACCAACAACGGCTTTACGGCGCCCGATCCTACCGGCTACACGCCCAGCCAAGGTTACGTCTACGGCGGCAATGTGTCGGCAGGCACGGTTATCGCCCATGCCGCCGAAGCCTACGGCTTAAACCCCAAGGTACTTCTGTCCACCTTACAAAAAGAAGAGGGCCTCGTGCGCGGCGACGGGCCGTACGGCTGCGGGGCACTGGCTATTTCCGCTGCCGTTGGTTACGGCTGCCCGGACAGCGGCACGCTGCACGATTACTCCGGCGTCAATTTGTACACCTCGCACGGCACCACCGTCACCTCGGTAACCGGCACCTGCGTAAACAGCGCTCAGAAAGTCGGCTTTTCCCAGCAGCTTATCCACGCCGCGTGGTTGCTGAAATTTGGCGAGGAGCGCTCCGAAGGCAACATGAGCTGGGCGGTCATCAAAAGTACGACCGTGGACCGCGCCGGCCTGCCGTGGGTCAGTAACTGGGATAACTCCGACGATCCGCAAAGCTGCTATAGCGGCCCGATGACCCAGGGCACGTTCCAGACCTGCCCCAGCGGCCCAACCGTTGCCTACGACGGCTACGTGACCATCGACGGCGTCTCCACGCACATGGACACTGGCGCCACCGCCTCGCTGTACTGGTACACGCCGCACTTTAGCGGCAACCAAAACTTCTTTACCATTTACAGCAACTGGTTCGGCTCGCCGATTATCCCCAACTATACTTGGCAGGTAGTAGGCCAGTACGCCTACACCGACCAAACAAAAACGACGAGTGCGAGCACCCTCAACATGCTGCCGGGCAGCAAAGTGTATGTAGGTGTGGTCGTCAAAAACACCAGCGACTATACTTGGACGAACAGCGGTTTGAACCCGATTGATCTCGGCACCGATAGCCCGCTGGATCGCAGCAGCCTGTTCTGTGATATTGCGTGGCTCGGCTGCAACCGGCCGGCGCGAATGGTTGAGTCGTCCGTGGCACCCGGTGCCAATGCCACCTTTGAATTTTGGATGGACGCGCCAAACGCGCCTGGCACCTACCGCGAGTACTTCGACCCAGTGGCCGAAGGCGAAGCCTGGTTCCCGGCCAACGGCTTTAACTTCCTCATGACTGTCAGCCCGCCCATCTATAGCTGGCAGCCAGTTGGCCAGTATGCCTACACCGACCAAACTAAAACCACTGGTATGGGCACTGCCAACCTACAGCCAGGCGACCGTGTATACGTTGGCTTCAAGGTTCGCAATACCGGCAATGTCACCTGGCACCAGACTGGAGCCGGCGCGATTCATGTTGGTACGCTCGCCCCGACTGATCGCGGTAGTATGTTTACGGATATTGCCTGGCTCGGCCCCAACCGGCCAGCGGCCTTGCAGGAAGCCAGCGTGGCGCCCGGGCAGATTGGCACTTTTGAATTCTGGATGGACACCCCCAATCGGCCCGGGGCTTATGCGGAACATTTTGGCCTGGTAGCCGAAGGCATTACCTGGCTGCCCGACCAAGGGCTCAACTTCTACATGAACCTTCCAACGCCGGTTTATTCGTGGCAGATCATGGGCCAGTACGCCTACACCGACCAGACCAAAACCACTGGCGCACCGACCGTCGGCTTAACGGCAGGGCAACGCGTCTACGTTGGTTTTACGGCCAAGAACACCGGCAATGTCACCTGGCATAACACCGGGCTCAACCCTGTCAATGTGGGCATGACGCATCCAATTGACCGCCTGAGTGCGTTCTTTGACGGCACATGGCTGGGCCAAAACCGGCCGACGCACATGATCGAGTCATCGGTCGCTCCCGGGCAGATTGGCACCTTCGAATTCTGGATGAAAGCCCCGCCGCAGTCCGGCGTGTACCGCGAATACTTCGACCTCGTGGCCGAAGGCGCCGCCTGGTTCCCGGACCCGGGCATGAACTTCTATATGTCGGTGCAGTAGTCTACGATTCTTCGGCTATTGGCTTGGACTGTGTTTTGCGCGCTACGGCGACCAAATTAGACGCCATAGATGGTCGAGCATTAAAGAGTTTGTCCAAGATTTGCGCCGGTCGCGGCAAGGCGTGGAACTGCGCGCCCACAAAATCCAACAGCTCAAAGCCTTCGGCACGCAGCATGTCAACCAGCCCGGCCTTATTAAACACGTGCACATGTCCGACTGGCGCTTGGCCTTTTTTGATGCGCTTCAGCACACCACTACCAATCTGGGGCGAACGGGTAGAGACCTCGTAAAAGATTGGCTGAATGCCGAGAATAAACAGCAGGCGATTGTACCAAGCTTGCAGGTTGGGCGTCGAAACAATAATCGTACCTTTTGGCTTCAGCACGCGGCGGCATTCTTCCAGGAAAAAATCTGGATTATACAAATGCTCAATGAGTTCCGCGGCGTAGATAACGTCGAGACTGGCGTCCGGGAATGGCAGGCCCTGTTCTAGATCGCACCATTTGGTGTGAAAGCCGAGCTTGCGCGCCTGGCGCAACTTGTATTTGGAGTAATCGACGCCCCACAGCTCAATTTGTCGGCGACCCAAAGCTTCCTGTAGCTTGACTAGGAAAAAGCCGTCGCCGCAGCCCACGTCCAAGATGCTTTTGACGCCCTTCATGTTCTTTATATAGTCGATAGATTTCTGCTCGCGCTCAAAAACCGGCCGATTCTCGTTCTGCAAATTCCACTTATTGGCGTCATAATAATCGTTGACAGGCATCTACTTTCCCCCGAAGACCTCATTTTCAATACCTACGATTGTACCCTAAAAGGATATAATTATCCTAGATAGTCTATATGCAAATTATTCCTAGATATACTGCCCCTGAGCTCGGCCGCCGCATACTCAGAGCGGCGCGTTCCACTTCATTTGCTGCGCTGGCGGTGTATGTAGTACTGGCCTTGGCTGCTACCTACCCATTCCTACTGAGTCCCCACAACACCATGACTGCACCGCTCGCCAGCGACTTTACCAGTAGCGTGACGGTCTATGGAGCGTACATCGACAGTGGCGCAGATCCCTTTACGGCCCGGCGCATCAACTCCGTCGCCCAGCCAGACGGCTTACCAAATAGCATTGGTGTGAATCGAGTCTCGGCGCTATCTGTCCTATATTTATGGCTTGGCTCGCTGGTTGTAGGGCCGATTATGGCCCACTCGCTGGAGACCTTTCTTGGCTACGTGCTGACGGCGTTTGTAATGTTCCTGCTCGTAAAGCGCGTGACGAGATCGCCTGGTGCGGCGTTTGTGGCGGGTCTTATTTACGGTTTCTGGCCGCTGATGCTCGGCCTGGGTCGCGCCGAGCCAACCTACACGCACATGTGGCTGTATCTGCTGCCGATCTGGGCTTTCTGGGAGCTAGTTAACGACCCCCGCAAAAAAAGAGTTATCCTGGCGGCAGCTTCTATTTTGCCGGCGATGTACTGGACTCCGTATTTCGCGTTTCACATTTTGCTGGTGGGGGCGAGCTGTTTGTTGGTCGCGCTGCTGTTCCTGCGAGAACGTTTGGGCGCCGCCAAGGCTCTCTTATTAGCTGGCGGTTTTATTGTGTCCTGGGCGCTGGCCTGCGCCATGTATTACGCTGTGGGCGTAGCTGGATCGACGGCAAGTGACATTCCAACGCGCACCGCGGCAGAGGCGTATCAACAATCGGCTCATCCGCTGATGTACGTTTTGCCCGGCGAGTCATCGGTTCTCGGGAAGAATGCCAACGACTTGCTTGTCCGGCTGGTTCCACGGGCTGCCCACACTAGTCTGTACGTTGGCCTGAGTGTCCTCGCCCTGGCCGCCTTTGGTTTTATCTGTTCACTCAAAACGCGGGGCGGCAAACGATCTAGCGCTACGTGGGTTGCGAGCGTCATGTGCGCCACGGTTGCGCTGTGCTGTTTTGCCTTTTCGCTTGCACCGACCATCACCCTTGCTGGCCATACAATTGCTACACCCAACGACTTAGTAATCAAAGCGGTTCCGGCCCTCCGTGCCGGCCAGCGGTTGGTCATGCCGCTTATGGGAGCGCTGGCGGCGCTAGCCGGCGTGGGTGCCTACTTTGCACTACGTCAAGTTCACGGGCGATGGAAATATCTGCTTCTGGCCGGCCTGGTTGGTCTTGTAGGAGTTGATTTGTGGTCACCTTATGACGACTCCTCAACGAAAGTCGTCGCCTCGCCGGCAATTGTTGCGCTCAAAGATCTGCCCAGCGGAAGGGTAGCGCAGTACCGGCTCAGCTCGCTCGTTGGCTATCCAGCGCAAGTATCGTGTTTGGCACAGGAGGTTCACCGCCAACCGATTATTAACGACTGTGGCCTGTTTCGATCCGCCGCTAGTCCAGCTATGCCCACACCACAGCTGGCCAAACTTGTTGCTCTGCCGCTCTGCCAACAGCTGCAGGGTATGAGGCTACTGGACGTGCGTTATGTGATAGTTGAAAAAAACGATCGTCCGGTCTTGGACTGTTTGAGAGCTCACAATGATACAGAGCCGATTCTCCAGGACTCGACGTATAAGATATTCCGCCTGTAGCTTTTTGTGATCACGCTACAGAAAGGCGGTCTAGAGTCGTGGTACAATTCTTAAGAGATCACAAACGGGGGAATCCATGCTAGAAAAAACCGCGCTACGCACCATTGCTGTTTGCCGCAGCTTGTTTTTGAATACACCTCTCGCGCGCTCAAGAAAAGTATCACTGGTCTATAAGTTTGTTTTTGATATGGCTTTTCGCTCCAAAGACAAAGAGATCGTCTATCAAGGTATCAAGTTCCTTGTACCAACCCGCGACATCACTATCGTACCCGGCCTTATGAACGGCTATTATGAACTTGCAGAGATAAATATCTACAAAGCATTGTTGCCTTCCAGCAAGACCATTCTGGATGTTGGCGCAAATATAGGTCTCTACTCGCTGGTAGGGGCGACGTATGGCAAAAAGACCACCAAAATTTACGCCTTTGAGCCAGTGCCCGAAAACATTCAGTACTTCAAGCGCAGCCTGCAGCTGAATGACATTCGGCCTACTGCCATTACACTGGTAGAAAGTGCGGTCGGCGCCAAAGAAGGTAAACTCAAGCTCAACTTGTCGCCAATCACCATTGGTACTCATACCGCAGGTACGATGGTGGGGCCGGGGGTCAAAACCATTAGCGTGCCGATGACGACCATCGACGCTTTCGTGCAAAAGCATAAGCTCAGCGTCGATATCTTGAAAATCGACATCGAGGGCTACGAGGGCTTCGCGCTCCGTGGTGCGCAGGCCACTATCAAGCGCCAAACGCCAACCATATTAATGGAGTATCTGCCCGAACTCTTGGCTCACACCGATTTCCCTGCCGAGGAAATGCGCAAGCTCCTCTTTAGCCATTACACCCACTGTTTTGTTATAAATGACCTCACCAGCCAGATCACCCTTATTGACATAAAAACCACCGATCTTGCGAGCTTCAAAGGTAATTTGGTCCTGACGAACAATCCAAAACACATTAAGAGCATCGAGCAGTTCGTCTAGCGAACGTCAAAATCGCTTAGCCACAAGGTGGCATCAGTCTTTGGGTTAACTGGTAGGATATGCACGGCTTCATGGGGATCGGCCTCGAAGCTAATCGTCGTCCCCGCGGCAGGTACGATTCCCTGCCAGATATCGCTGCTACCTTGAACGATACGTGTTGCTTGTCCGCCGGCCGCAAGGGCTTTGGCAGTGAGCGTCACGACGACGCGCTGCTCGGTGCCATGGCCGGACAGCGCTCTAAAGCTAAGCACGCCGTCATGGCCTACCTCCTGGAGCTCATGAATAGCACTGATTATAACTGGCGCATGAAATCCCTGGGTTGGTATGGCGACATAGAGCGCCTTACTGCCCGGCAATACCGCGTAGCCCCAGACGGTGTCGCTGAGGACCGGCTCAGGGCTCTGGTGCACCAGTTTCAGGCCAGGAATGTCGCCCGGTGGAGTCTTCATGTGTACGACCACAAAATCAATCCCGAGCGTCCGCAGTCCGGGTACCGCCTGGGGCGCCTGCAGGTCGCGCACCGCCAAACGAGCCAGCTCCGCGTCCTTGTTGCTGATGATGCCGTTTAGTAGCTCCTTTCCGTCGATACGCTGGTAGGTATTGTAAAACACCGGGTAGCCACTGGCGGCAAATTCATCGAGTGGATATTCGGCAATGGCTTTGTACTGCGGCTGGGTGTGCAGCCAGTAGTAGAGTTGTGGTACGTTTTTGTATCCGCTCACTGGCCGCGGCGGCGTAAAGGTTAGATATTCTGCAAATAGCAAGGCAAATACGAGCAAGCACAGCGCTATTTGGCGGCCGCGGCCCCTGATTCGCTCCACAAGCACCGCAAGCCCCAAGCTGCCGAGCACCACGAGCGCGATGTTGACAATAACGCTCAGCCGCGCGAACACACGCCAGAGCGACACGAAATGAATGATGACGTCGCTCGGCAAACGCAGCGGCCCGGCTTTAGGCGGGAAACTGCATAGTAGTGCCGCTACAAAAATGGTGGCAAACACAAATACCAAAAAGCTTGGCGGAAAGCGCAGGCCAGTAAGCAGCGGCTGCTTACGGCGGCGTGAGCGCCACAGTGCGGCCAACAATATGATGGTGAGCGTGAGCATCGTCAGGCTCAGGCTCAGCACATTTTCCGACGGATTCGAGCCGTGATTGTTGCGCTGGACATAATCGCCGTAGATATGGTTGGTGAGCGGGTTAAAGGCGTTGGGCACAAGATACTCGAGCGGCCGCGCACCGTAAACCTGAGCCTCACGTTTGATGCTGTCACGGGTAGATGCCAGCGCGCCGTTAATGGCGCGGGAAGACGTTGCAAATACATACAGCACCGGCAGAAGCAGTACGACCAGGGCGGCGGCGCTGACCGCGAGCAGCTTGAGTCGTCGCCCAAACTCAGCCGTGATTCTCCGGCCGTCAACCCACCATTGATATACAAGGGTGCTGAGTAGTAGCGCCGCTACAAGCACGCCGCCCAGCAGAATAAAATACCCGTCCGTATAGGCAAATAGCGCAACGCTCAACCCGAGCAGCAGCGCCCATTTGAGCCGCGGCTGTTGCCAGAGCAGAAAGAAGAACCAAATCGCCGCAATAAACACTGCCTCATATATATATGAAATATGCACGCCGGTTTTGATCTGCAAATACGGTGTAAAGGCCACGGCGAAACCAGCAACCATCGCCACCATACTCCGTCCGCGCAGCAGCCAGCGCATAAACCCAAACATCGTCAGCGCCGCGCTCATAAAGCCGATGATGCCGAGCAAGTTAAAGGCACAGACCGGCCCGGCTAGCTTGGCCAGCAACCAGAATGGGATAAACAACGCTTGCGCGGTGACCTGCGTGGGCTGCCACAGGTTTTCGCCATAAGGGTAGCTGAAGACTTGAGTGTGCCCGAACCACGGACTGTGGTTATTAATGCTAAATAGCGCGATTAACCCCGCGGTGTTATCACCCGGGAAACTGAGCAGTGACTGAGTGCAGTGAGTAGCAGCGCCACCCATATAGAACAAGGTGCAGAGCGCATACACCGTGCTCGCGGCTGCAAAGCTCACGCCGCTGCGGTGCTGTAGTATAAAGCCCTGTAGCGTGCGGACGAACGGCTTTTGCCTGAGCAACATATACACACCGCGCCAAATACCCAGCCCGTAAAGTAGCGCAAACACTGGTGTGAGCAGCCAGAAGCTGAGGGCGCTGGCCGCTGGCACACCAAGTAACAGCGCGGCGAGTAGTTCCAGCAGCCAGCCAATGAGCCCGAGGGTAATAATCGGCACCGGCCACACACATAAAGCCACCAGCGCTAGCGGCGACAGAATCAAAAAGCCAATCAGCGGCACAAAAAAGCGGTTACCGCGCTGCAGGAACCCGTCTACAAAAAACGTCCCGCGGTGCAGCGTATGGACGATGAAAGGCCGCAGGCGATCCCGCGAAAAGTACAAGCACGAAAACTCCGGAGCAATCGTAATCTTGACGTCCCGGGCAATGTTGCGCAGCAGAGCTGTGTCGTCGCTTACAAAATGAAGGTCGTCAATCTGCGCCTTAAAGGCGTTGATGTAGCTCATTAGCAACTTGCGTGGCGCCAGAAAAAAACCCGTGCCTTTGGGGTAGTAATCAAAATCCTCAATGCCATATTGCACGAGCCGCGGGCGGCGCAAATAACGGCGCCAGGCAATAAACGTCACCGCATCCCAAAACCGCGCAAAGATGTTCCAATCCAAGCGTATGCGGACATGCCCATTCCAGGCCTGTAACTCGGGGTTCTTCTTCATTTGTCTTACGACATAGGCAAGTGAGCCCTCATCCACATGCACTCGGCTGTCCACAAACAACACGTACTCTTTGGTAGCGCGTTTAATACCTGCCTTACGGGCTAAAAAACGCCCCTCATTTTTTGCTAGTTGTACGACAACGAGATGTTTGTCGACTTTTTGCATGGCGGCCAACGTTTCTCTGGTGCCATCAGTTGAGCCGTCGTTAACGATAATGATCTCGTAGTCTGTAATCTTAGCTTTGGCCACTGCCGCGTGGATCTTGGCGGTGGTTTCTGGCAGCCAAACACCAGCATTAAAGGCCGGGATAACAACAGAAATAGCGTGCATTCGTCTGGCTTTTTCCTTACTATAGTAACGATACCATATTGCTTTTGCTCACTCCAAGATATGAAATCTGTACTAACTGTCAAAAAAATTATGCAAGGTATCGGCACGTTTACGCTGCTGAGTCTGTTAGCGTCGTTTTGCAACTTCCTGTTTAACTTTGCATTGATTCGTTTGCTGCCAACCAATGACTTCCGCGATTTGGCGCTGGCCAACAACATGATCAATGTCTTCGGCAACTTGTTTGTAGCGCTTAATATCGTCAGTATTGCGCTGTTCTACGTGGCCAAAGACCAACAGGCGGCGATTATCCGCGCCTGCCAAAAAGCAATTTACATACTCTATGCCGTTTTACTGGCTGGCTGCATGCTGCTGAGCGGACAGGTGGAGCGGCGCAGCGGCTTACACGATGCGCTGGTGCTCGATCTGACGCTTGCTGTCGTGCTCTGCAGCATTCCGGTGATGATTCTAAACGCCCTGTACCTCGGCGCCTATCGCTTTCGTAAATCGGCCGTACTTAATGTCTGCCTTGCGCTGGGGCGGCTGCTGTGCGGCGTGGCAGGCGCGCTCTTCGTCGCCAAGCATAAAGACGCGGCCGCGGTGGGCGGCATTTTGGTGGTGTTTGTGGTGGTCTTTGGCTTATTTACCATTTTAGAAAAGGGCGCGTATCGCAAGCAGAACCTTGAGATCTTTAAAAAGATTTGGTCGGCGCCAGTGCATGTACTGAAACAATACCGCTTGCTGGTGACGACCAGTGTGGCGTATGCCATCACCATTAACTTTCTGCTAGGGCTGGACCTGTTTATGTTTGGCCAGTTCTTCAGCAACCGCGACTCAGCCGCCTATGCGGCGGTGTCGGTCATCGGCAAGCTAATCTTCTTTTTCATGGCACCGGTAGCGCTTTACCTAGCTGCTCGGCAACAGGAGCTGCTGCACGCGCGGCCAAAACTAGCACTGCGTACGACACTGGCAGTTATTGGTCTAACGCTGGTTGCCGCCGCTACACTGCTTAGCCTACCAGGCGGACTGATCGGCATGCTCATTCACCGTCAGGCCGGCCAGATCAACCACTGGTATCTGGTGCTATCAATTAGCTTTAATGCCTGCGTGGCGCTATTAAACTATCTGCTCATCGAAGGTATTGTGAGCCAGCGTCAGCGCACGGTTCTGGCAGTTGCAGGCGGACTCATGCTCTGCAATGGCGCGCTGTTTGTTGGCTTTCGGGTGTTTGAACGGCTTGCCAACCTAACTGCATCAGCTGGCTTGGCGCTTGGCGTTCCTATTGTAACGATGCTCCTGGCTTGCGTGGTGCTATTTGCTTCTGTCCATGTGTTGCGGCGGCGTACGACAGATTGAGCCGCCGACGCAGCTTGCGCATCAAGCTCGTATCTACAAACAGCGAACGATCGATGCCGGCAGCCGCGAATAGCATAACTGCGAATAGCGCATAGCTACTGTTGACAACACTGTGATTCAGTAGGCCGATCCGCGACAGATCATCGACAACATTGGGCAGGAATAAACGGTAACTGTAGTGTTGTAGCGCGGCAACCACCGCCACAAGCAACAGGCCTAAAAACGCATAGAATAAGCGCAGCAAACGCCGTTCTGGGCTGCGGGCGGTGCGCACCAGCAGCGTCGCCCATAGACCGCGGAGCACGAGCAGCGCCAGAATCACCAACACCCAAGCCGGCAGGTGGACCGGCGGCAAAATTGGTAAGTTGGCCTCGATTGCCGGCCTTTGGATGGCAAAACACAGGAAGGGCGTGATTACCGCCATTGTTAGTGCCTTGGCCGTAAACATCACAAACGGCCGCTTCGCAAGCCGCTCTAAAACTATGTGCCAGAACACCCGCGTAAGCAGCGCTGCGCCAAAAAGTATAAGTAGCAGATTAGTGTACGGCGTGGCTACCGCCGCCAGTACGATTGCCGCGAGAGTAACAATTAATGCCGACCATTTGCCGCGACTAATAAAATACTCCTGGAGAGCCAGAAGCAGTAACCCAACCACGTTCAGCGCGGTCAACTCGGCGGCGCTGAAACCAACAATGGCAGAAAAAATGGTGAGTTGCAGAACCGCTGTTGCCAGCCGGGACGCTCCCAGCCGCTCCAGTAGCAAACGAACCACAAGAACTAATAACAAACCGCTGAGTAGCCGGGCGAGCCAGTCGTGGAAGCCCACCGCCGACAGCGACCAATCGATGGCCAGCACGACCGACCAGGCATGAGCCAGCCAGGGTCGAATATCGAGGCGTGCGCGTAGCGCATCAACTTGCAACAAACTCGTCGAGGTTTTGGTGGCCTTCATAATGCTATAGAAGTATTTTATACTATTCGAGGATACTGTTATGAATATTTTTGTCGAAGCACACACTATTCTCAAGAACCGTAGCGGCGTCGGCTGGTACACGTATGGACTGAGCCGCGCCCTGCAAGCTCGGCTTGGTGATGGCGATAACCTCTATCTGCTCACCCATCCGCGCGAACCAATCGATCTGGGCGAACTGCCTGATCACGACCAGACCATCGAAAAACCCATCGATTGGATGCCCGCGCGCCTGTACCACGCGCTCAAATTCCGCAACCTCATGCCACCCATGGACCTTATCTACGGTAACGGTCTGTATTTGTTCCCCAACTTTATTCGCTGGCCGCTGGTACATTCGCCGTCGGTGATTTTTATTCACGACCTCAGCATGTTTGTGTGCCCGGAGTATTCTTCGCCGGCTAATCTGACCTTCATGCGCCGGCATTTAGAGAACTCTGTGCGCCGAGCGAACGTAATCGCTGCGGTTTCTGAGTACAGCAAGCAGGTGCTCTGCGAGCATTTTGATATCGACCCTAATAATGTGGTGGTGGCCTACCCGGCGGTCGACCACAGCCACTACCGGCCGCGTACCGCCGACGAAATTGCCGCCGTCCAGGCTAAGTACGGCGTGTTTGGCAAATACATGCTGTTTGTGAGTAACCTGGAGCCGCGCAAAAACGTGGAGGGCATTATTGCTGCTTACCGCCAGCTACCAGCCAAGCTACGAGCGGAAGTGAGTTTAGTGCTTATTGGCGGTCGCGCCTGGCAAGACGAACCCATCCACGCCGCCATTGCCGCCGCCCGACTGGCCGGCGACCGGGTCATCCAGCCGGGCTATGTCGACGAAGCCGATTTACCCGCCTTCTATGCCGGCGCCGAGCTGTCGGTCTACCCGAGCCACTACGAGGGCTTCGGCATACCGGTGCTCGAGTCGATGGCTTGCGGCACGCCAGTTATCACAGCCGACAACTCTTCGTTGCCAGAAGTTGGCGGCAAGGCCGTGACCTACGTACCGTCCACCGACACGAAGGCCCTCACGCATGCCATGCAAGAACTACTCACCAAACCGGCGCTGCGCGACAAATTCAAAAAGGCTGGCCTGTCCCAGGCGCAAAAGTTTACCTGGGACAAAACCGCGGCAACGCTGCTTACTAGTCTTGCCGAGCATGGGCTGCTAGGCAGCTAGTCGGCCGTAAAACTGGTAAGGTAGAGGCTGCTTGGCGCCAAGCTGCCCACGACCCGTAGTTGCACGTCCTGCCCAGTTGCCACGCTGTACTGCTCGCTCATAGTTTGCCCGGCCGCAAGGTGGATAACGTCCATAACTTTGTCGCCTTGGCTGACTACCACATCGCAGCCCGCATAGGCATTAGTAGCGTGCATGGCAAACTGGATGGTCCGCATGTCGCCTGGCGCGACCGACACGCCGGGGAGCGCCACAACCTGCAAGCTGGCTTGGCCATCCGTGCCAAAGACGTAGTGCTCGGTGAGATCATTTTGCGGCACGTTGGCTAGTCCGCTAGCCGGTACTAACGCATATTTGGCGGCCGGTATAGACTGATCGATGCCAAACACGTCGACGTCGGCTGCATATCCGGCTGGCGCTTCGTTGGCGCCGTACAAAAGGTGCAGGCCGGCGACCGACTGGTCACCAGGAATCTCATGAGTCATGATCGCCTGCGCGCCTAGCGCCTTTAGAACCGGGAGGGTTTGCGGGTCAGCCAGACCGCTAATGCTGACACGCAGCGGCGCTCCCTTGGTGGTTACGGTGCCGCTATTTATCATCTTTTTGTGATTGATCTGCTGCTCGGTTGTATAGAGTGAGGCTAGGCCGTTGGGCTCGTCTACCAGTGGATACACGGCAATAACCTTGATGTCTTGCTGCGCCGCCAGCCAGCGGTCAGCTGCGGATAGCTTACCGTAGTACCAAATGTCCTGACGATGGAACGGATTAAATGACAGGTACTCAAAAAGGGTAGCCACAATAAGTAACGCTGTAAGTCCCCAAGCCAACACCGGCCGGCGGATGCGTTTGAGCAACACCGCTAGCCCGGTTGCCGCAACAACCACGAGAACCAAGTCAATGAGCAGCACCAGCCGGGCGTACACCCGCCAAAACTGCACAAATTTGGATATAACGCCGGATGGCAGCGGCACGCGGTGCCCCAGCAAGTGAAAAGCCGGTGGCAGGGTTATAGCAAATGCCACCACGGCTACAACCGTGAGCAGCCAAATTGTCTGGCGGCTAACTGGTGTCTCGTTCATTTTGGCAGCTTTGCGTCGCTTCCAAAAGTAATAGAGTGTCCAGAGCGTCAGGGCGATCAGCACCACGCCAAGATACAGCGTCTGTTCCGAGGTATTAGAGTCGTGATGGTGAATGGCGCGGAAGGCAACTACCGCTTTGCCAAACACGGGGTGGGTTTCAATTGGCAGCAAATAATCGTACCACCGGGCGGTGTAGGCGTAGACGTTAGCCATAAAGTCGCCGCGCGCCAGGCTCAAACTCGACGCAATTTGCGCACCGTAGACCAGCTGCACGTAGACGATTGGTAGCAGCGCCACAAAACCCGTTAGCAGGAATACCCCGAGTGACACAAAGAACCGTTTGGTCTGCGCCAGGTTCGTTTTACTCACTTGCCAGATGTATTTGGCGCTCAGGCAGAGTAGTGGCACGCCAACCAGAATAAGCGCAAACAGCACGTAGTAGCCGTCCACGTAAAACGGTAGTGCAAATAGTAGCCCGAGCCCGACAGCGCGTTTCTTACTAGGCAATTCGATAAATCGCAGCAGCTGCCACAGCACAAACACAAAAATGAACATTAACTCGTACGCGATATGCCCGAACGCCTTGTACTGATGCATCGGCAGATAGGCGAACGCGACGCCAGCCCACAGCGCCGCCATGCTGCTGCGAGTAAGCCGCTTTACCAAGTAGTACATACTAATACCGCACAGCCAAAACGCAGCGAAGATAATGCAATTCCAGGCGGCAACGGCGCCAAATATGTGGCTGAGTAGCCAAAACGGCAACACCAGTAAGCTGGCAGTGATGAGATCCGGCCTGAAGAGGTTATCGCCGTATGGATACAACACTGTGTTGGTCGTGCCGCCAAACGGTCCGAGGTGCAGCGTATTCAACCAAATGAGCCCGCCGGTGCCGTCGCCCCAAAACCCATGTACTGCGCTGCCGAAGTGAAACAGAATTGGACCCATGAACAGCGCTGCCAAGCCGCCAAACACCAGGTTGGCCAGTAGAAATTCGGTTCGGCGCGGGTGACGCTGGGCCAGTTTACCAAAATGGCTGCCCCGCAGTCGCGCCACCAGATCATTCACACGTTGTTTCATGATATACTTAGGCCGAAAGATATAGATCTATGAAAAGCCCTCACTCCTTATCTATTATTATCCCGGTTTACAATGAAAGCGCAAACATTTCTCGCTTGCATGACGAGATTGTTGCCGCCGCTGGCGACGAGATTCAGGAGTTCGTGCTAGTCAATGATGGCAGCCAGGACAACTCACTGGCGATAATCCGTGAGTTGCAAAAAAAAGATCGCCGGGTGCGTTTGATCGATTTTACGCGCAACTTTGGCAAGGAAGCCGCCACCACCGCTGGGCTGCTGGAGTGCACCGGCGACGCGGCTATCGTTATGGACGCCGACGGCCAGCACCCGCCGCGTTTGCTTCCTAAATTTATTGCCGCCTGGCGAGCCGGTAATGAAGTTGTTGTGGGCCGCCGGGTCAGCAACGACCGAGCTGGTCTGATTAAGAACGTCGGCTCAGCACTGTACCACCGCCTGCTTGTAGTCATACATGCCCAGCAAACGGTACACGGCGATACCGATTTCCGCCTTATCGACCGCCGGGTCATCGAAGCCTTTCGGTCGCTGAACGACCACAACCGCGTGACTCGCTCGCTCATCAATTGGCTGGGCTTCCGCCAAACTTTTATCGATTTTGAAGCCGACGCCCGCACCGACGGACCAGCTGCCTACTCCCTGAGCAAGCTAGTGCGTCTAGCCATCGATGGCTTGTCGACCACTTCTATGCGGCCGTTGCTGTTCTCGTCGCTGATTGGTGCCACGGCTTTCTTCCTAGGCGTACTGCTGGCAATATTTATGCTCATCGAGCAGTTCATCTTGAACGACCCGCTGCACCTCGGCTTTAGTGGCACGGCCTACCTAGCAGTTTTTATCCTGGTTATGACCAGTTTTATGCTGATGGGCCAAGGCATTCAGGGCATTTATCTAGCTAATATCTACAACGAGGCACGCGACCGACCGCTGTATGTGGTGCGCGAACTGACCAAGCCGAATAAGAAATAGCCTTTAGGCGTTGTCAGCCAGGTACTGCCGCAAGATATCGTAGGTGATGCTGGCCGTCTGTGATTCTTGCAGCTCATTCGGCGTAACCAAGCGGTAACCTTGGCCTTGGTGTACCGTAATCTGTGCCGGATCGACCGGAATGGTGGCTACAAACACGTGCGAGGCACCGGCGCCGTGGTGTCTGGCTGGATTCTTTTCAAAACGCGCATAAAACTTGAGCTTGTCCTCGCTGAGTCCAATGCTCGCTTCTTCCAGCAGGGTGCGCAGCGCGGCACTGTTCGGTGTCTCGCCGTCTTGCAGGCGCGAGGCAAAGAGCGACAGCTTGCCCGGGTCAACAATCCCCGGCTTATCGTCGCGCAGCTGCAGAATATAGCGGCCGTCTGGGGCGGTCAAAATGACACTGGCGAACTCTGGTGCTGTTTGATCCATACTTTTAGCCTTGTACCGATTGCTGGATGTAATTATGCGCTACAAAATAATCAACCACAATCTGCGACGGCGATACGCTGTGGCGGAGCGCGCTAAACTCCTTCTTGTCGCGGTGGTTCCGCAAAAAACTAGCTACTTTTTGGGTGTCCATTCTGGACAATTCAGCATTCACGCCAATGCCTTCGGAGCGCTCGGTGCGGGCGCGGTGCACCATGGTGGGTATGCCAAGAAAGAAGGCGTCTTCTTGCAAACCGCCGCCGTCGGTCACAATGTATTCGGCCCGGCCAACAATGGCCATAAAGTCAAAGTACGGCTGCTTGGGAATAACGGTGAGGCCAGGCTTGTCTAAATAGTGGTCTAGGCCGTAGGCGTGAATCTTCTCCTTGGTAGTAGTGTGTTCGGTAAAAACAACGGGCGTCTTTGGTGAAGCGTGCTCGTTAATAACTGTAAGAATCGCTTGGAGATCGGCCTTACTTTCCAAAAGCTCTGTGCGGTGTAGTAGCACTAGGCAATAATGCTTCGGAAGCTTGAGCCTGCCGAACTCTTCGCTGACAAACTGGGCCGACATTTCGATAGCGTCTTTGGCGGTATTGAATTGCGTGCTGATTAGCTCGCCTTTGACCTGTTCGCGGCGCAGGTTGTCCTCGGCTTCTTTGTTCGGCGGGAAGTGGACGCGAGCGAATTTGGCGGCGATACGGCGATCGATCTCTTCTGGGAAGGGGCTCTTCCAGTGTCCGCTGCGCAAGCCCGCTTCTACATGCGCGACTTTTAGCCCCAGTAATATGCCGAGATAGGAGCCGGCGACTGTAGTAACCGTGTCACCATGCACCACCGCAATACTTTTGGTGCCGGTGGCGGCATTGTGGTTTTGGATAGCCTTTTTTATCTTGCGGAAAGTACGCGCAAAATTGCCGTGTGCCACCAGCATCATGCCAAGCATCTGCTTCATGTTAGCTACGTCTTTTTGCTTCCAGCCGTGCGACAAATAAAAGTCAGGTTCAATACCTAGCTGGGGGTGCAGCTTGCGTAGGCCCTCTTCGTGCTGCGCAATACAAACCAGTAACTGCTCGGAGCGCGGTACGGTTTTGACGATGCCGAGCAGTTTAATAAGTTCGGCGCTGGTGCCATAGAAAATGACGATCATGCTTTTCCTTTGGTCTTTTGCACAGTGAGCGTGACCGGCGGCGTGATGGCGTAGGCTGTGGCCTCACTTTTACGCACCACAAAGCTAGCCGCCTCGGCCCACCAATCGCAAACCGTGACGCCGTCGGCGTGCTCTACAGTAGCGTTCACAAAATGCTTGCCGTCGGCCATAATGTTGGGAATTGTCCAGACGATGGTGCGCGTGTCGCCTGGCCGCATAAGTCCAAGCTTCTGGCGCTTGATGGTCGAATTGGTGCCGAATAGTTCGTGGTCCGCGGCGTCTTTAACCAGGAAACCGGCCACTGGATTATCGAGCTCTTTGTTGGCTTTGAAGGTAACGGTAATTTCCAGTTGTTTGTCTTTCTCAGTTAGTTTGGCGGCGCTGACATCGACCTTGGTAATGCTAGCCGACCCGTCGCCCCAGCGTTTATGAATGTTTGACTCGCTGCCACTTGGCACTTCTTCGTCAATGAATAAACGAGTGTAAGCTTCAGCAACTTCGTCGGCTGCACCGTCTTGCACGATCTTGCCTTTGTTAATGAGGATGGCGCGGTCGCAGTATTCGCGCACCGCGCTCATTTCGTGGGTTACTAGAATCACGGTCTTCTTTTGTTTCTTAAGCGATTTGAAATAGTCGTAGCACTTGCGCTTGAAGTCGGCGTCGCCCACGGCCAGCACTTCGTCAACTAGCAGGATATCGGCGCTGGCAATAATCGCCACCGAGAACGCCAGCCGCACCTGCATACCAGATGAATAGTTCTTGAGCTTCTGGTCCATAAAGCGCTCGAGTTCGGCAAAGGCCACGATGTCGTTATACATAGCCGCCACTTCTTTAGTAGAGAAGCCCATTAGTGCGCCATTTAGATACACGTTTTCGCGGCCGGTCAGTTCTGGCTTAAACCCTACGCCCAGTTCAATAAACGGCACCAGCTGACCGCGAATCTGCACACTGCCTCTGGTGGGCTGATAGATACCCGCCAGCAGTTTGAGGAGTGTGCTTTTGCCGCTGCCGTTGCGGCCCAGAATGCCAATAAACTCGCCGGGTTGCACATCGAAACTGACGTTGTGCAGGACGTGCTGTGTCTCGTTCTTGAGGTCGGCATTTCTAAATAAACCAGTGAAAGCTTGTTTCACCGATCCGGCGCGGGCATGCGGCAGTATGAAGTCTTTGCTCACACTACTCACCCGAATGGCAGGGGGCACAACGGGTTCCATCTATACTTCCTCTGCAAAGTGCGGCGCGCGCCGCTTAAAAATGTTAAGCGCTAGTACCGAGACAACCACCACCAGCACAAATGGCACAGCCACCACATACCAGTGATGGCTGAGCCCGGCCAGCGTTTTTGTTTGCGGGGTAACTACGTTGTAACGAATATCTTGGATAGATTGGGCTATGGGATTGAGTAGCAGCACTTTTGCAACTGCCGGCCAGCTTGCAAGTACCAGTTGCAAGGGGTAGATGATGGGCGTGGCATAAAACAGCGCTTGGGCGATAACTTCCCAGATGTAGTTAATGTCGCGCAGCCGAACGAACACAGTGCCTAGAATAGTCCCCAGCGCCAGCGCAAACACAAACAGCTCACCGGAAAATAGAACGAACCACATATCGCTCCAGCCAAACGGCACGTGGTTGATAGCCAAGAAAATAGTGATAACTACGGTGTTAAGCAGTAGGTTGATCAGTGCCGAGGCACCCACCGACAAGAAAATTACGTATTTTGGAAAATTAAGCTTGCGGATGAGGTCGCGCTGCTGCACCACCGCGCTGACTGAATTAGAGGTGATCTCGGCAAAAAAGTTCCACAGCACGATTCCCATCAGTAAATAGACCGGGTAGTGCGGAATGTCGCTGCCGATACGCAGGAAACGCACAAACACCACATACAAAATCACAAATAAAAACAGCGGCCTGAGCAGCGACCAGACGTAGCCCAAAGTGGAGCCTTGATAGCGCAATTTAAAATCGGTAGCCACCATTTGCCGGAGCAAGATGCTCGCGTAGCGGTAGCGCGCCTTGATTTTGTGCACGTAATTCATTGTTGCTACCATTATACTATTACTGTGACGAATCGCCGGTCAAAACCTATCCACATTCTGTTTGACGCCAGCCCGCTGCTGGTGAATAAAACCGGTGTGGCATACTACACCGAACAGCTGGTGACTGAACTAGCCAAACACTATCCGGACCAGCTGGAGCTGACTGGTTTCTACTATAATTTCTTAGGCCGGCGCCGGACTGCATTTCCAAAAGCCCCCAACCTCCATTGGCACGGCGTGCATCTTCTGCCGAGCAAGGTGGTGTATCAGCTGCGGCGGTGGGGGATTGAGATGCCTGTAGAGTTGCTAGCCGGACGGCGCGGCGATTTTGTGCTATTCCCTAACTTTTTATCATATCCGAGCCTACATAAAACACCGAGCGCACCGGTTATCCACGATCTAACCTATCTGGAAATGCCGCAGTATGTCTCACCCAAAAACGGTAGCGACCTCAGGCGTTTTACACCTAAGGCCATCCGGCGGGCCAGCTTTGTTATTACCGTGTCAGAGGTTGCCAAGCACGCCATCTCCAAACAGTACGCTGTGCCACTGAAGAATATTCTGGTGACCCCTATTCCGGTTTCCGAGCGGCACGAGCTTCCCCAAAAGAAATGCCTCAGTCTGCTGGAGGCCAATAACCTCACCAAGCCATTTATCTTATTTGTCGGCACTATCGACCCGCGCAAAAACATTATTGGGTTGATTAACGGCTATTGTGCGCTACCAAAAGAGTTGCGTAGCCGCTATAGCCTGGTTCTGGTCGGCCGAATTGAACGTTTTGCCGCTGCCGAAGCTGCCAAGATTGAGGAGGCCAAGGCGGCCGGCTTTGATGTTATCCACTTAGGCTATGTGGCGGAGGAGGTAAAGCAGGCGCTGTACCAGAGTGCCACGATGTTCGCCCACGCCGCGCTGCACGAGGGTTTTGGTATGCCGGTACTCGAAGCGATGAGCCATGGCCTGCCGTGTGTCATCAGCGACATACCGGTGTTTCGTGAAGTTGCCGGAGATGCGGCGCTCTATTTTGACTACCAAGAACCGGCGAGTGTGGCTAAGGCGCTCGCCAGCATTCTAGAAGACCCCAAGACCGCGCAGCGTTTGTCCACGGCCAGTAAAAAGCGCGCTGCCTCGTTTACTTGGCAGCGAGTTGCTGCCGACGTCTACCAGCAAATTTGCGCCCATTTGGCTCAGGAGTCACCAGGCGACTAGCTAGCACCAGGCCAGCCGTGATCCACCACTGCGCCGCCACAGCTTCGTTACTCCACATATGAAACAGCATATTCATGAGCACGTAGGCCCAAAAACTGCTGAGCAGCGCTCCTACGAGCAGGGGACTCTCGGCCCGGCGCGCAACAAGCCCACGGTATACCCACACATTCAGTGCAAGAAAAATCAGCAGCCCCAACACACCCACTTCATAGCCGATCTGAATGTAATAGTTCTCGGTTAAAAAGCTACCGCTGGGATTTTGGATAGAGGCCAGACCAGCGGTACCCGGCCCGTGGCCAAACGGATTACGAACAATGCCTTGGATCCCATGCTCAGCAAAAACTAAGTGAAATCCGTTGGAATCATGCGCGGCTTGGGGTTTGCCGGTGCTGTGCGTCAGCACGCTCTTTAAAACATATGAGTGGCGAAAGGCCACAAGCGCCACTACGCTCAACACCAGAGCTACGAGCAATGCTGGCGCGAAACGTTTGGCAAGCGGCAACCCTTTTGCACCATATTCCCACAGCACCAGCAGACCGACGCTGAGCAGGCCAGCCGCCCAGGCTCCGCGCGAGAATGTCAAGAATAACGCTACCGTATGTACCGCCAGTAGGGCCGCCCACTGCAGGCGGCGGGTGCCCGTCCGGGCTTTGAGCAGCAGGGCAGTAAGCCCAGTAATTGGCAAAATAAGATACGCCCCGAGCGAGTTTGGGTCGCGTAAGGTAGACATGACCCGCGGAAACTCGGTTTTACTATCGATGTAAAACGCCGGCAACACACCACGCTGGACGCTGTAGCCGACGTGGCTCAGCAAATCGTGTGGCAAGAAATATTGTGCGACGCCTAAGATCGCCACCACCGTGCTTGTGGTGATCAACAGCCGGAGAACGAATACCTGGTTTAGGCTACGCCTTGAGTCTAACAGGAGTCCAGCACCTAGCCCCAATAACACAAACCCAAAAATACGATTGTTGTAAATAATGCCAATCTCTGCACTTTGGGTATAGAGAGTGGGGTGGAGCGCCCATAATAGTACGTGTACTACTGCATATCCAGCACCTAAAAGCAGGACACGATAATACAGCCGCCCGCCCCCTTTCTGCCACCAGACTAGACAAATAGTGAACAAGACTAACACTGCCAAAATGATGTCTTTGGCAAGCTTCCAGGCGTCTAGCCCCCCAGTTATCAGGCTGAGCGACTGCGCCAAGAAAACATGAAATGGCATATATATAAGAAGCGCTAGCGCGCCAAAGTACGGAAGACGTCGAAGAGCTGTAGACATTAGGTATAATTATAGCAATGAAAAAACATCACATCGTCATAGACGCCCGCGTCCGCCGCGCCAGCACCGGCCGCTACATAGCTCAATTGGTTGAACACTTGCAAAACGTCGACCACTTTCACCGCTACACTATCCTAGTCCAACCCGATGACGATTGGAAAATGCGAGCAGGGAACTTCAAAACGGTCCCCTGCCCTTTCCCACAATTTTCGTTCAACCCGCTGCACGAAATCCGTTTTACCCGCCAGCTGTACAAGCTGAAAGCCGATCTGGTGCACTTTGCCATGACCCAGCAGCCCCTGCTCTATTTCGGCAACATCGTAACCACCACACACGATCTGATCATGTTCGACTTTGCCAGGCCAGGCCGTACTCCGCGCCCGATCTTTTGGGTTAAGATGCTCCTATACCGTTTTTTGTTCTTCTGGAGCCACTTAAAATCCAAACGAATTATCGTCCCTACCAAATTTGTGGCCGCCGATCTCAAGCGCTATCAACCCTGGGACAACAAGAAGGTGGTAGTCACGTACGAAGCAGCCTTGCCGCCACTTACTGGCAAGGGCGAACCAGTCGAAGATGTGCGCGAACCGTTCCTGCTATATGTCAGCAATGTTTTTCCCCATAAGAACGCCGACAACTTGGTAAAAGCCTTCGACATCTTGCATCAAACGCGGCCCTCTCTCCAGCTAGTGTTAGTAGGCAAGAAAGAGCAGTACTATGAACGCCTAGCCAAGCTCGTGGCTACCCTTCCCGCTGCCGACCATATCCTCATGCCGGGCTTTAAAGCCTACGTAACCGACCAACAACTGAAGTGGCTCTATGAACGCTGTGCGGCCTACGTCTATCCGAGCCTGGCCGACGGTTTTGGCCTATCACCGCTCGAGGCCATGACACACGATGCCCCAGTTGTAGTTAGCGAAGCCAGTTGCTTGCCAGAAGTCTGCGGCCCGGCTGCCCACTACTGCAATCCACACAGCCCAAGAGATATCGCCGAAAAAGTAGACGAAGTGCTAAGCAGCAAAAAGCTGCGCGACCAACTGGTGGCCGCCGGTAAGGAACGGCTCAAACTCTTTTCTTGGCAAAAAATGGCCGACGAAACGCTGCTGGTTTACGAATCGCTGCTTGCACCTGCCGAAGAGAACGGCTAAGTTCTCGGGTGGACGGTATGCAAGGTGTTATTATTCTGCAGGCTTCAGTACGATGTGCCGGTCGCGGCCCTCGCCAGCGGACTCACTGCTTAAGCCCCATTCTTGGGCTAGCTTGTGGATGGTGCGGCGGTCAGCAGCATTCATAGGCTGCAGATCCATGGCTTCGCCACTGTCTTTAACCGTTTTCATCCATTCTTTGGCCCGCTCACCTAAGCGCTCGGCTCGCTGCTTCTTGTATTCGGCTACGTCAACGTTCACACGGGTATAAGCGTATCCCTGATTCTTCAGCGCGTTGCTGGTTAGAAACTGCATGGCGCGCATATTGTCGCCCTTTTGGCCAATTAAGAAGCCGTTGAGGTGGGTCGATGGAACGTCCAGTTCAATCACGTCGTCTTCGGCGGTGGCGTATACATCGGTGTTCAAGCCAAAGAATGACAGTAGATCTTCTAGGTACTTTTTGGCGTAACGTATAGCGTCTTCCATCAGTGCTTTCTCCGTTTAGCTTTGCTTTTTCCTTTGGACTTCTTGGGCTTGGACGTGTTTGGGGTGGACGTGCTTTCTACGACTTCAGCCTCGATTGCCTGGGCGGCACGACTGCTGGCGGCTGGCTTGACGCCGGCTACTTCGGCGGCCATTTCAGTTTCGTCTTCACGCAGCAAATAGCTTTGTTGAGCCAGCGCTACTAGACCACCAACCAACCAATACAGCGCCAGCGCCGACGGCAAATTAACGGTAAACAAGAAAACCATGGCCGGTAGCAAGTAGCGTGTGCTGCGACCTACCGCAGCATTCACTTCAGATTGGTCGGCCTGCTTGCCGGCGCCTGCATCTTTAAGAATTTCACGCAGCTTACGGGCATCCTTGGCTTGTGGCGATAGCTGCTTGCTCTGATAGAACTGTACTATCGCGCTGGCGGCTACAATCAGCATAGCCGGCCAGTAGATACTTTTAGCGCCGGCCGCACTGCGAGTGAGATCCACCACATGAAAGAGCGTTGCATCAAACTGATGAATATTCTTGGCCAGCTGTTCCATCCATGGCAAGTGCCGCACCGCACCGTAAGAGAACGTTTCAAGCTTGTTTGGGTCGGTCAGCACGAGCCGCAAACCGCTGTAAAGACCAATTAAGATTGGTACTTGCAGCAGCACGATGCCGATCGGACCAAACGGGCTAATCCCCCGCTCTTTATAGAGCTCCAGGGTCATCAGTTGTTCTTGCTGCTTGTTGCCTTTCGCGGCTTCCTTGATGCGCTTCAGCTCCGGCTGAATCTTGCGCATAACTTTGACCTGGTGCAGCTGCTTCTTGAGCAGCGGGTACATCAAAAAACGGACGATAACCGTAAAGATAATAATGCTGAGGCCAAAGTTGTGGCCCGGCAGCAGTGCATAAATAAGCACTAAAAGATTAAATATCGGCTGGACGATCAGCGTGGTAAACATGAACGCGGTGGTCTCCTTCTCTATTACTATAGCATAATTTGCCGGGAAGTCGTGTGGTTATCGCAGCACGCCGGCTTTCGTAAGTTGGGTAGTGATGGCGGTCTCTAGCGCAGCATGATCCAGCTCAGCGAGCTCCGGCCCATAGACACTGAAGACTAGGTCGTAGCCGGGATCGAGGTGACTGCCTTGGCGACGGACAATCTCAAAAATCCGACGGCGAATACGGTTGCGCACCACTGCCGACTTACTCACCTTGCGGCTGACAACAACTGCGACACGCCAAACCCGCGAACGAGGATTGCGCGCGGTGCGGAGCGCTAGCGGTAAGTCGCTGCGTACACTGGCACCCTTTTGATAAACAAACCGCAGGCTGCTTCGTCCATGAAAACGGTGAGTGGATTGGATCATGGCGCGGGCGGCCTCCTAAGGCGTATGTTAGGCGCTGAGCTGTTTGCGGCCTTTTTGGCGCCGGCGACGCAGCACAATGCGGCCAGCTCTCGTGGCCATGCGCTTCATAAAACCGTGTTCTTTTGCACGCTGGCGTTTTTTGGGTTGATACGTTCGTTTTGGCATATGCTCTCACTCTACAAGACAACCGGCAGCTTAGGCAAGACAACCGGCAACGTCTTGGCTTTATTACTTGTTATTGCCCTAGTTAAAAAGACAATACTTACCCCGTTAATACTAGCAGGTTTTCCACATAAATCAAAACACTTTCCACAAAAATAACAGATGGGGCGAGTTACTGTGTATAACTTTCTGTTAGTTGACAAAGCTGTGTAATTTTATCGACAATGTGTGGAAAAGCCGTACAGCCTAGGGTATAGTCGGTATATAGAACTGTGAGAGAGGGTATGCAAGGACAGGTGTCTTCAAATTTATGGCAAGCGGTCTTGGGGGAGATCGAACTAAGCGTGTCGCGCGGCAGTTTTGTGACGTGGTTTAAAAACACGCAGCTACTGCGTAACGACGAAGAGCGCGTAGTTATTGGCGTCCCGAACGTCTTTATTAAGCAGCAGCTTGAGGGCCGCTATAACGAGATCGTTACACAGACACTACGCAAGAATGGCGCGATCGCGCCGCGCATCGAATATAAGATTCATTCCGGCTTAACCCCAACCCGTGATGAAGAGCCGGTTGTCTTGCGCGCCAGCGAACCCGCACGGTCGGTCAGTACGAAACCACAAACCACCCCCCTCACCCACACTTACCGACAAGGCCTTAATGAACGCTACACCTTCGACAACTTCATTGTCGGCAGTGGTAACGAGCTGGCTTACGCCGCTTGCCAAGCCGTCGCCACCCAGCCTGGCACCAAATACAACCCGTTATTCCTATATGGTGGCGTGGGAATTGGTAAAACTCATCTCATCCAGGCAGTTGGCAATGCAGTGCTGGCTGCCAACCCAAGGGCACGCGTGGTCTATGTGTCCTCCGAGCAGTTCTTGCAGGAATTTGTCGATGCCCTGCGTTTTAAGAAGATTAGTGACTTTACGGACTATTACCGCAGCGCCGATGTACTCATTGTCGACGATGTGCAGTTTATTGCCGGCAAAGAAAAGGCCCAGGAGGAGTTCTTTCACACCTTCAATGCCCTGCACCAAGCTAGTAAACAAATCATCATCACCTCTGACAAGCCACCTCGCGAGATCCCTACCCTCGAAGAGCGTCTGCGGTCGCGCTTTGTGTGGGGCATGAGCATTGATATGCAAACCCCGGATGTCGAAACGCGCTGCGCTATTTTGCAAACCAAAGCGCAGAGCAGCGGCGTGGAGCTGCCGTCCGACATCATCGACTATCTCGCTACCAACGTGCAAACCAACATCCGCGAACTGGAAGGCGCTTTAAACCAGCTGTTGGCCTTCTGCGAAATGCGCGGGCTAGAACCGACTATGGGCATTGCCACTAGTTTACTTGGAGCCAGCCAAACGCGACCCAAACACATTAGCGCCCGGCAGATTGTGGAACGCACGGCCCGGCATTTCCAGATTCCCATGGAAGACCTGTTGGGGCCCAAACGCGACAAAGACATTGTGGTGCCGCGCCAGGTGGCAATGTATATGCTGCGCAGCGAGCTGCACCTCAGCTTTCCAAAGATTGCCCGCGAGCTGGGACGCAAAGACCACACCACGGCTATTCATTCCATAGACAAAATCGAGAAAGAGTCACACACTGACGCCGATATCCGGGCCGCAATTTCGGCCATTAAGGACAAATTGTATGCATAAGAACATGTGGATGAAGTGTGTACAGAATGTGGTTTGGGTGAGCACGAAGTGGTTGGTTGCACACATTTTGTACCCACAGGCGGATGGTACGAAACCTACTTTGGGGGTAAAACTCGCTCTTTTTACCCGATTGACACACCACCTAACCACGACTTTTAAACAGCCTATTTCGAGCTTTTTATATCTGTTGACGTCTAGTTTTTCCGCACTTTCCACACCGCCTATAACAATAACTACTAATAAATTATTTGTATAAAAGCTAAGGAGCCTTGCGTCATGAAATTACAGGTCACCCAGGAAAACCTTAACAAAGCACTTGGCACGGTTGCCCGCGTTGCCAATGCCCGGGGAACGCTGCCGGTGCTTGCGAACGTCCTCATCAAAACTGTTGGCGGCCGGTTGAGCATTGCCGCCACTAACCTAGATATTGCGATAACCCAGTATATTGGCGCCAAAGTGAGTAACGAAGGCTCAATTACCGTGCCGGCGCGTCTTATGCAGGACTTTATCAGTAGCCTGCCAGGTGGTGTCATTGATCTTAGCCTGGACGAATACAAGCTACACATCACAACCGAACAATACCAATCGGTCATCAACGGCGTCAGCGCCGAAGAATTCCCGGTGATGCCAGCTATCACCGAGGGCAAAACCTGGACGGTGCCCGCCGAGGTGCTTAAGAAAAGCTTACAGCAAGTAGTAATTGCCGCCTCGGGCGACGAGGCTCGTCCGGTATTGACCGGCGTCTATATGCATACCAGCGGCGGCCAGTTGTTTATGGCGGCTACCGACAGTTATCGTTTAGCCGAAAAGCAGCTGCTCAAGACCAAAGAGGAAGTGAACCTGCTGGTGCCGGTATCAGCCATGCAAGATTTGTTGCGCATTTTGGGTGATGCTGAAGGCGATGTACGGGTCACGAGTGACGAACAGCAGGTGCTCTTCCAGGTGGAGGATGTGGAGCTGGTGGCGCGCCTTATCGAGGGTAAATATCCAGACTACCGCAAGCTAATTCCTGAAAAGTTTGGCGTCTCCGCCACCATGAAACGGACTGATCTGCTCAACGCTGCCAAGATTAGTAGCCTCTTCGCGCGTGAAAGCGCTGGCAGTATCACACTGAACATTGACGAGGGTACGCAGGAGCTCAGCATCCGTTCGGTCGCGTCGCAGCTGGGAGAAAATACGGCCAATACCACAGCAAAGGTAGTGGGTAGCGGCGCCATTACCCTCAACTCACGTTACCTTCTGGATGCACTGCACGCCCTGTCTGGCGACGAAGTAAGCTTTGCGTTCAACGGCAAACTCGAGCCCTCGGTACTTAGAGATCCGGTTGCCGCCGACTATGTACATATCATTATGCCGCTCAAGAGTTAGTAACCGAGCCACTAAGGCTCTACAATACATGCATGATTACTGATCTGCGTCTGCAGCACTTCCGTAGCTACAATGACGCGTCGTTTGAGATTGACCCTGGCGTCAATATTATTGTTGGGCCGAACGCCAGCGGTAAGACTAATCTGCTGGAAGGCGTGCTGGTGGTGGCGCACGGCAGTTCATATCGGGCAAAGGATGGCGAGCTGGTGCAATTTAGTGCCGATTGGGCGCGCCTGGACGCCGATACGCTTGCCGGAAAGCGCACAGTCAAGCTGCAACGCGACGGACCTGATAAGTTCAAGAAAACCTATATCATAGACGACCAAGAACGTACCCGCCTCAGCCTACACCGTATGCTGCCGGTGGTAGTGTTTGAGCCAAACCACTTGCTGCTGCTGACCGGTTCGCCGGAACTACGCCGCAATTTCTTAGACGACCTCATTGAGCAAACAGTACCCGGTTATGCCAGCACCAGGCGCCACTACAAACGAGTGCTCGCCCAGCGCAACGCGCTTCTAAAGCGTAATCCACGGGACCTGCGCGACCAGCTATTTGTTTGGAATCTTCGGCTGAGCGAGCTCGGCGGCCAGCTAGTGCGGGAGCGCAGCGCGCTGGTTGCCCGGTTCGCTGAACGTATAGGTGAGCTCTATAATGCAATCGCCAACACCCAGCAGGCAGTCGGTGCGACATACACAACCGAATTTAGTGCAATAGCCTACGAAACCGCACTACTACACAAGCTTGAGGCTAGCCTAGAGCACGACATCTTGCGCGGCTTTACCGCTCACGGGCCACACCGCGACGATCTTCTCGTAACGCTCAGCGAACACCCTGCGGCGGTGTCGGCGTCGCGCGGCGAGGCACGCACCTTGGTACTGGCGCTGAAAGTACTAGAGCTGCAATTACTAGAAGAGCTTTCTGCTACCAGGCCGCTGTTCTTACTGGATGACGTATTTAGTGAGCTAGACAATCGCCGCCGCCAAGCACTCACCCGCTTCGTGGCTGAGTATCAATCATTTATTACTACTACCGACGCCGATGTTATCATCCACAACTTTACGAGCAGTAATATCATCGCCTTTCCTTAAAAGAAATGCAGACTATTCCGACAGTTTGGTGACATGTAGGGTTTGGTCGCCACACAGGTAGTAGTTGCCGAGGTTATCGCTAATCACCGCCGCGTGACTGCTCAGTAGTGCTACCACGTTATATGAGACATTATTAGTATTTAGGAGCCCGGAGTGAATGTGCCACACCATGTTTTTCTTGGCTACCGCATCGTAGACAAAGAAGCTGGGGAGCACGTTGCTGTTTAGGGGCCCGCTATTGGTCTGATAAAGCACGCTACCGCTTGCCAGCCAAGCCGCCGCACCACTGACATGATGGGCGATTACTTTTTTGCTGCCGGTTGCGAGGTTGATAGCCTCAAGAGCAGTGTCGCTCGGGGAAGTTACGCTGGCCATCACCGTTTGGTCGGCTGTTACCCCGACTAGCGTGGCTTTGTTCGCTAAGACCCGGCTAGTTTCACCATTTTGGGTGAACAGCAACTGGCCAGTTATTGATTGGAGTACAAAGCCACTGGAGGTTGCAAGGAAGTCGCTGCTGGCTACAGTCTGTGTGCTGCTTTTTGGGGTAAGGCTATGTACATCGTAGCTCGTAATGAGGCTACTATTGTTGATGCGAGAGAGTGTATATACAGTGCCGTTCCCGAGCCGCGCCAGCAGTGTGCCGGCCGGTAAAGCATAGAACTGCTGAGTAGAGACGGTATAGAGCCACCAGTAATCCTGGCTGGGATCCAAATGTTGCTTGGCTAACTGCTGCGATAATAGGCCGCCAGGCACCGCCTGACCATTATGAAATAGCACGTAGGCGTGGTCGGCGGAAACGCTCAAGCTATCATTACCTGATAAACCGCTACTGGGGCCGATTGGGCTGATGGCCTTTGACGTGCCATCGGTATATGAATACGTGAGAAGCTGTTGGTCGCTGCTATACACCAAACTATCCGGCAGAAAAGCCGCGGCAGTTGCTAGGTTGCTGGGCACTACGTCGGCCCGCACAATACTAACTCCCGGATGCAGTAGGCTGGACATGGCTAGCACCAGCCCGATAATCACTACGATAGTGCCGAGTGCTATGAGGCGCGCGCGGTTCCTGTTCATTGTTGTACCTCCGCGTCGCTAACGTAACTATGATCTCGCAAATAAGATTGGACGAGCTGTGGCATTGCCTGTATGCTGGCAGACGAGAAGGTCGTGCCCGGCCCTAAACGAGTGATCCAGACTTTGGAGCTAGCGTCGTAGGCAGCCACAATCACCGCGCTGTTGCCGTCGGGTGTTTGTACATTGGCTACCACCCAGGTCTTGCTGTAAAAATAGCGGGCCGCAGTAATTTGGGCGCTCGATAGGTCAACTCCCGGGCTACTCAGCTGCGCGGCGCTGACGAGTGTGGAATCGGAGGCCAGCTGCAGATCGGCATTCAGTACCATCGACTGCCCGGCTAGGAAGCTAAAACGCGTTGTAATCGGTGTAAAGCCCGGCTTGCTAATGACCGCGGTGTACTCGCCCGGTGCCAGCACATAGCCTAGTGAGTGCTGGTCGGGCGAGACAGCTTTGCCGTTAAAGGTAACAGAAAGGCGGTTCGTGTCTGCGAGGCTATACGCCAGGCCAATGGTGTTTTTAGTGCTAGTGCCGCTCTGTTTGTTGATTACTGCAAAACCAAGTAATACAAGCAAACCAACCGATAAACCAACCGCCAATAGTTTTTGGAGATTACTCATTTCTGTCCTTCATTACACGCTCCTTGCTACGTTACCTGGGCCGGTCCAATGCCAGGCGTCGTCGAAGTAGTGGCCGATCTTGGACGAGCTGGTACTGGTTTGGGTACCGGTTTGGTGTGACCCAAATGTGTGTATAACGCCGGTTTTGGCATCGTAGTAGTCGACAATCTCCACGTGCTCGCCGCGCCCCGTGCTTGGGTCGTTGTGCGTTACGATATCTCCTGGCTGTACCGAAGCCATGGGTATGTGCTGCCATTGCGTGCCACCGCTTGTTATATCTTCTACTACCCACATGTTGTCGAGTCCAAAGGCTTGATCGAGTGCCACACTTACTAAGCTACTGCAATCGGTAGCGCACGGCCCAGGGTTGGAGCGCGTGCTGCGTGAGGTGATCGCGGCGATTTGGTTGATCGGGCAGCCGCGGCGAAAGCCAGCGTAGCCTTCGTGACCAGCGCCAAACACGTACCAGTTGCCGGCATACTGCTCGGCCATGCAAAGAATTTGCGCATCACCCACCGCGGTTTTGCAGTCGGCGCTGGTGCTGCCGGCGCCAGCCAGCGACGCCCCGCAGTTTTGGTCTTGCGTTGTGGAGCCACCGCCGGTAGTGCCGGCTGCACTACCCGTTGTCCACGGTGGGATAGCGGTGAGTGCCTGTTGGTAGACGGCCTCGGCGTTCTTGTCGCGCAGTGGGCGGCTGGCGGCGGTCGATACTTCATAGTGAATATCCCAATACTCCGAAGCGTCCTTAGGAGTGTTTTGCTGTTTAAAGTTTTTGAGGAACGATTGGTAGGCCGGAGAGTTTAGTTCGTGCATCAGATAGTTGAGCTGACCTTCGAACGAGTTGCGGGCATAGTTGTTTTGGTCGAGCCAGTTGAGCAGCGCGGTTTTGCGGCCGAGGTGCCACTGGGCAATGCCATAAGATGTGGGGATGCCGTTTTCGTAGTCGCCTTGGGCATTCGGGTCGATGTCCGGCGGTGACTCGACCATGAGGTTACCCACGATGCCAGCCGCCTGCGCCGGCGTAAAACCTTGGTCGGTAAGGAATTGGAAAGCAGCCTGAATGTGCGGCGCTTTAGCGTCAACAGCGGCCAGACCGGCCGCAATGTCGGCCGGTTCACACGACGCGTCCGTATCAAAATAAAGCACCCCATGGTTGAAGGCCTGCTGCTGCTGGCTGGTGAGCGCTGACACCCCGCTCTGCCCGCCGAGTAGTAAGCAGCACACCACACTCATGTAGCTTATAGAAACAAGCACACGCCTTGCTGACAGAACGCGGCGCACTACAGGCCTCCTAGGGAGGTCAGATTGGCGAAGTTAGCATTGCTGGCACCCGCGCTGGCCGCCGCCGGCTGATCGGTCAGTGTTCCGGCAAGGTAGCCGATATTAGCGCACGACGTCGTGTCGCCGTTGTAACAGGCGAACGACTGCATGTCCTCGCTATCGGCGATGTAGTTCTGAACTGGAATCCAGTTGGCGTCACTAGTGTCTGAGCAATTGTTGGCCGGATCGGCGATGTCGTAAATGGAGGGCAAACTGCTCACCACCACATCACCGTTGGTGTTTATAGTCACGCCGTTACACTTGGCGGCGCGGTCGATCAATTTTTGGCCGTCCGAGCCCGGCAGTATGATGTCTACCACGTTGCTGCCGTTTTGGAACGGATTCTCGTCTGCGGCGGCATTCTGTTCGTCTATTGACTTGCCAATCAGCGGGAAGCCGTAATCGTACGTCAGCGTAGTATCCAGCGCCGCAGAATGAGCGCTAAACAAATTGCCCATCATCGACATGGTGTGTGGCAGCAGTCCCAGCAGACCGGACGATAAACTACTGACATTCTGCGTAAAGCTTGGCTTTACATTGGTCAGCATCACAGCAGCTAAGCTGCGTGGGTCATACAGGTTAAACAAACGGTACGCTAGGCCATGGGACTGAAACTCCTGCTGGGACTGCTGTTGCTGATAGGCACGTAGACTCTTCTCTTGAATCTCACTCAACGGATGACCACCGGTTGAGGCGCCAAACAGACTGGCAAAGATCCGGCCGCCGAAGTTCATAAAGTTGCCCATGTCCGCTCCTTGGGCTAACGCGCTCACCGGATAGCCCGCGAGCCAGCCTAGTAACTGCGGGATGTATGGTTGAACGGCGGCAAAGACAGCAGTTGTAAAAATAGTAGTTATTGGGCCGCCAAGGAAGCTGAGGCCCAGCGTCACCGCCTGACCAGCGTTAGAGTCAACTGCCGAACAAACACCCTTCAGCCCAGGAATTCTGGAAAGAACCTGTGTCACCACATTACTGTTCTTGCCAATCCGCGCACTACTGGGGATGTCAATGCCGCCGGGCCGGCCCTCTTCCACACGCAGACTTTTGGCGTCGGCCCAGCTGGTATTGTCTTGTTTATTCACTAAACTCTGGTTGTAATAGCCGGCGAGCGTGGCGTTCATATCAGGGCTGCCATTCATCTCTTGTCCGGCGACGCCCATAGCGCGGACAAATAGACGGAGCATTGGCATGAGCACATGTGCTTGCTGAATCACGTTGTATTCGGCACCAAGTGCTTCGGCCATACAAGCAATGCCCACAATGCCGGTCGCGCCGGAGGCTTTCTTGAAAGCGCTGTTGCTTTGTAACGCACTCAAAGGTCCGGTGTCGCCATTTAAGGTACTGTTACCGGCGTCGTGCAGTTCATTTATGGCCTCATCGGTTGCGTTTTTGGCGCCATCGGCGCTGGCAGTAGTGGGTTTGTCTTTGGGGTCGGTGTTGGTCTCGGTGGTTATGGGGTCCTGATTGGCGCCATTCTCTGTCGCTGTATTCTGCTGTTTGTTGAAGGTTAACAACCGGTCAGCGGCTTTAAGGAGCTTGAAATCAGCCCAACGCAGCGGATGCAGAAAGAACGACGAATTGGTGACCGATGCGGTATTGCGCGCCCAAATCGCCGAGGTAATTCTACTGTACCCGGCCTGGTCCATCATGGCTTTAACTAAGCCCTTGGTTTTGAAGTAACCTACGTTTCTAGCTGATGCAAACAGCTTGCCAGCCGGTATCTTGGGATCGTCGGCGTGGGTCTGTAGTGTTATGCCGTATTTTTTCTGGAAGTAGTCCTTAACGGCAGCTTCACTATGACTACCGACGTCACTAAACTCGCCGCTCAGCTTGGCGGGATCAATCATATAACCGTTAAGGAAGCCAAAGTTTTTGGTATACGCGGACGTAATGCCATTGGCATTCAATTTAGTTTCGAAAAAGCGCGAGAATTGCGTGCCGAGCAACCCCATGCGGTAGTTAGTGGGAAGATTAGGGTCGCCCACAAAACGAGCCATGCGTACCAAACGGTCGTCAAATTCGTTCTGGCCGTTTTGTAACCAGATTTGCTCGAGCTCTTTCGCCACTTGGATAGGTTGCAAGAATTGGTTCTCGAAGCTGAGCGTAATAATGCCGCCGGTAATGGCGGACAGAACCGCGGCGACCACAAAGAACACCTTCTTTTTTAGGTATTTTCTGACCTTGCTTTTGGCAGTTTTGGCGTTGAGCTTCTTGCGTTGAGCAGGCGCTGCACCACCGCTTTTGGGTTCGGCGTCTGAGGAATCTTGACCATCGCCGCCTTCTGGCGTGCCACCACCGCGAGCGGCTGCGCTCTCACGGTCGGCTAGCGACCGCCCGTCGTCCTCGGCGTCAGTTTGGCCCTTGCCTGTCTCGCCTTGACCAGCACCACCAATGGCATTCATCACCCGCTCACGATACGGCTGTTCCTTGGCGCGCCGGGCCGCAGATAGCGGGTCTTCATATTGAGAGTCTTTGTCGTTGGTTTCAGGGTCGTAGACTGGTTGGTTGGCCATAGCTCAATCTTACTTAGGCGCTGCCTGGATAGAGTTTATTCTGCAGATCAATGGTGCCTTGCGGCTGGTTCAGTTCTCCCTGGCGAATTTGTTGGGGTTGGGTGGGTGTGGTGCTGATGAGCCCGGCCTCGGTTGGACTGGCCACCACCTGGATATGCACGTGATTCTGGCCGGCAAAGAATAGACCCTGCCCGACCGGGAACTGGCTCAGCCGTTTACGCTCTTCGCTGGTTAGTTTGAAAACGTCGGCCAGTACATCGACGGCCGAGGGCGACTGTTTGAGCAAGAATTGCATGCTGGCGTTAGCCACAATTGCCCGGCCCATGCGCGAACCCATAAAGTCTTCCACGTCCTGGGTAATAGTGGTAATACCCAAGTTGTATTTCCGAGCGCGCTTGGCCAGGCTGAACATAAAGTTGGCTGAGTCCTCATATTTCATCAGCTGCCAGGCTTCGTCGACGATCATCATTCGCCGCCGCCGATCGGTCTTGGTCTTGTTCCAGATGTAATTAAGCACAATGTACATGGCCACCGGCCGCAACTCATCTTCAAGGTCGCGAATGTTGAAGACCACCATCGGGTTGTTGACATCCACGTTAGACTGCTGCGAGAAAATGCCGGCAAAGGTGCCGCTAGTGTACTTACGCAGGCGCTGCGCCAGCTGGGGGCCGGTGCCGCCCATGTGCAGCAAGGTTTCGTAGAGGTCGGCAATCGTTGGTGGCAGGCCTTGGTGAGTCAGCGGGTCGTTGGTGATGCCGGCTTTGGCATAGGTTTCGATGAGGGCGGCGTCGAGGTCGGATTCTTCCACTGGGCTGAGCGCCGGCGCCATCACGGCCGTACCACCCATCATCTGGGCCTGGGCGCCGCCCATCATCAAACGCAGCAGACCGTGCAGTGTAATGAGATTGGAACGCAGTGCATTGTCGGCTTCGTCGGTGTCAATGACACGCGGCAAATCAAACGGGTTAATGCGCGTGGTCGAGTTAAGGCTCAAACGCACATACGAGCCACCCACCGCATCGCACATTCGCTCATATTCGTTTTCCGGGTCGATAATGAAGATTTCGGTGCCCATCATCAGCGAGCGCAGCGCTTCTAACTTCACCGTAAACGATTTACCAGCACCAGACTTAGCAAAGACCACCGCGTTGCCGTTTTCCAGGCTGAAGCGGTCAAAGATTACCAACCCGGAATTGTGCATATTGACGCCATACAGAATGCCGTTGTCTTGGCTTAAGTCGGCGCTGGTGAACGGGAAACTAGTGCTGACTGCGCCGGTCGACATGTTGCGCCGAATCTGCAATTGATCGGTAAATTGCGGCACTGTGCTATTAAGCCCCTGCTCTTGCTGCGAGCTGGCTGGTTTGCTGTAGACCAGCTGCTGGCCCAGCATCGATTCCACTTTGTGGCTGACAAATTCCAACTCTTCTTGGCTGCTGGCATAGAGCGTAAAGTAAAAGCCAAAGCGGAAGAAGCGTTCTTCGCCCACCTGCAATTTGTCGCGCATTTCTTCGGCGTCCAGGATGCTCGCTTGCTTGCTGGGGTCGCGCACCCGGCCCTTATCGGCGTCGATTTGGATGCCGGCCTCCAGCTGGGTTACCTTCTTGCGCAGGTTTTCGAGCACCACTTGGCTCTCCACCGGATAGACGTACAGCGAAATATCAACCACTTCATCGAGGTTGACCATACTGCTCATCCAGCCGGTATACAGCTGACGCGGATAGCCATACACGTAATAAGTGCGCGCCAGGCGGGTGCCGAGGCGGAAAAAGGCGCTGCTAAATTCGATAGAACTCGGCGCGATAAAATCCCGTAGCGCGGTGATACCCTTTTGGAAGGCGGCAGCCACTTCTTGCTGTTCACGTAGCTGCTGCGCTTGGGCGAGCGCCACCGGGTCGAGCTTGGTGCGAGCCATTACTGTCCAAGCTCCCGTTGCAAGTGCGACTGGGTAACATAGCCCTGCCCCTTTGTCACTACGTCGGTCGAGAGGTCGTTGAAGTTCTTGAGCTGCTGGCGCGTGGCGGTGTCTGGGTTGTAGGTGTCGTAATACAGCTCAATTAACTCCTGAGTATCCAGCGGCAATCCCTGGACGCCGGCTTGCAAAAGCCCTTGGAGCACCGCTTGCACACGATTACGCAGTTCGGTCTTGGCCTGTGCCAACTCCCCTTCGTTGATAACAATATGTTGTTCTTTGGAGTTAAATAGGCCGGCGAGGCCAGTAAAGAAGTTTTTACTCTGGGTAATGGCCTTTTGGACGTCAACGTGCGGGAAGTACGGAATCACCACATAGAACTTCTTGTCCATAATATTGGTTTGCTGGCTCAGTTGATCTATGTAATTGATATAGTCGTCCATGAGCATAGCCAGCAACATGTTGTCGTGTTCGGTGCGGATTTTGTCGAGCTTTTCGATATACGGTTGCAGGTCGACCTTTTGGGAACGGATAAAGATTTGGATTGGGAAATAAAGTGAGTTTAGGAAGCCCTGGTAGCTGTACTCCACCGCTTCTTGTTCCTGCGGGCTCATGAGGTCAAAGTTGACTGATTTGACCATGACCACCGAGCGGAAGCTGCCATCGTTCATAACCACAATGCCGTCACGGATTTCGGCAATGAGCAAGCTGTTTTGTGTACTGTTTGGATTGTTGTGTACCGCTGGCTTTACTGCTGGTTGTACACCGGCCGCGGCGGTAGTCGGTGCGCCAGTTAGCGGAGCCGGCGGCGCAGCGGCCTGCGCTTGCACTTCTTGAAATGTCGGCTGATGAATCATGTCAGCTGCAAAACTATGCGGCACAGCCGCGTTCGGCATACCAAACCCTGGCGGCGGCGTGGGGGCGCCGGGAGTCGGTACACTAGGCATCACCTGTGCTGGCACATACGGCACGCCTGGCGGCGGGGTGGGAACGGCACCTGGCTGGTTATACGCGTTGGGGTTCATGTATCCTTCAAGCCCTCGATGTTAGTGCAACTTAATCACCACTTCGTCTTGTGGTGCAGCGCGGCTCGCCTCGCGCGCAAGAGTCGCAACGTTCAGATCATCATTGGTCGATAGTTGTAGTATAGCAGCCTGTTGAGCGGGTGTCACTGCCCGTGTAGGCTCGGCTGGTGTAACGACGGGCGGCTGCTGCGAGGCTGGGTGCGGCGGCTCCGGTATAGGCTGAGTGGCGGCAGAAGCGGCTGCGGGTTGTTGCGCCTGGGCTGACAGAGGCTGAATAGTGTGTAAATGGCTATAATAAGAAGTGATTGGCAGCTCTTGCTTTTTGGTCTTAAGCTCTTGCACAATTGCTTCTTCGCTCATGACGGGCGGTGGCACGTCATTGTCCTGTTCGGTAGCGCCAGGAGTTACCACTTGCGTGTTAAACGTTACCATATCGCTGGGGATGGCGTTGGCCTGAGCCGGTTGATTTAAGAACCAGTAGTTGTTGGCTGCGGGTTGTTGCGGCTGCTGCGGTTCACCTATTGCCGGCGCTTTGAGGCTGTCGACCAGCTTCTGGCGGCGCGCCTGGCTAGACGCGGCAATCATACTGTCTACATGTTGAGCAGTTGGGTTGTTCTGTTCGTCCAGCATATCGTCGGCGGCGCGGATATCAACCGACTCCACCGCTTGGGGTGGCGCCATCGGCGTCACCAGCCGATCGGAGCTAGGCTCTTGCATCATCAAGGGCGGCCCAGCATAGGAGTTGAGATTGGCGTTTTTAATGACCCAGCCGCGACTGTCGATAGTATCGGCAAGCGCCCGCAAACGGCTCTCTACCTCGTTAACTGACAAGCCGTTGGTGTAGTCGACGTTGACCTGCTTTGGCGCAGTCACCTGTACTAATTGTTTAGCGCCGGATTGATCCCAAATGCGTCGGCGCGGTTTTATCAAAAAGCGGATTTTGGCGAGCGCCCAGACCTCGGTCGGCTGATCCCTGCCCCACGGATAAGCGAAGAAACCACTAACGATCGCCACCGGAATCAAGATAATCGCAAAAAAGGCCACGCCATGCGTCGCCGATAGATACGTGAGGTAGAGTGAAACCGCCGCAATCGCGGCGTAGATAAACTGCCGGAGCGTTAACGGCCCTAGCAGCTTGTCCTCTGCCTCCACATCCTGGATAACTTTATAGGTAGCCATCTACTACCTAAGTATAGCAAAAGGGCCAATGGTTATTTTAGGTTAGGGTTGCTGTCGGGGCTGTTGTTGGCTCGGCTGGCGACGGGGCGGCGGACCGCCGGCGCGGCCTTGTCCGGCACCACCGGTGCCGCTAGCGCGGCCACCGCCTTGTCTGCCGGTTTGTTGTCCGCCTCTTCCACCAGAACCACCTTGTTGTCGGCCACCACTTTGTCCGCTACTGCGGCCAGTGGAGCCGCCGGCGCCACCACCCTGACCTTGGCGGTTTCCACGCTGTGGGCTGGCGTTGCCCTGCTGGCCACCACCAACTTGTGGACTACCGGTTTGGCCGGTTTGAGGTCGGCCGGTGTATCCGCTGCGTTGAGCTTGCGGAGCGCCACCACCGGTGGATCCACCTTGCCCGCTACCACGCGCTGCGAACCTAGCGGCCCGAGCTGCTGCGGCTGCGGCGTCGGCCGCAGCTAACCGCTGCATCATATCCTCAACGTCTGCCCACTCACTTCGGCTTATACCTAATTCACCAGTTACTGCCTCGAAGACCGGGGTCTGGGTAGCATGTATAAGTTGGCCATTACTGTCACGCTGTGCCAAACGGTTCATGATGAGCCGAGCGGCTCTGGTGGCGAGGGCCTGGGACATTGGGGCTGCTGCCTCAGCCTGTGCCACGGGTCGTGTAGTACGACCAGAAGCGGCGAGCGCTGCGGCAAAGTCTGCCACACCGCTGGCCGTCCGTTCAGGGAAGCCGCGCTGTTCGGCATGGCGGCGAACGCGGTCCGCGCGGCGCTCTTCACGCCGGATAATACGTTGTGTAGCCACCGTATTACCCGCACCACGTACGCTGATCATGGATGAAGCGCTTGAGCGGGTCACCAAGCGCATAAAAGCGTTGCGAGTGGCAAGGTTACCAAGGGTGACGAGCACGCGTTTTGGCACATTCTCGAGTCGGCGCTGGGCGCGGACTCTGTCGGCGTATTCGGCACGTTCCTCAGCAGCCTCCCGTGGCGATCGTAGCTCAGCGTATTCTACCGCTGTTTCAATTCGTCGTTGTAGTATGTCTGGCTCGAAGGGAGCTCCTGTTTGGGAGATTTCTCGACGGTAAGATTGTTCAGCCGTTTCACGCGCTTCCTTGCGTGAGTCCTCCAGGTGTTGTACGTCGGTGCGCGGAACGCCCAAAGTGAGCGCTGAGCCAAGAACTGGCCGCATGCTGTCGCGAGCCTCTAAGAAAGCGGCCCGCTGGGGTGTGCCCGGAATGTGGCGCAAGAAACCAATGGCGCCACGAAGTGCATCCAGGGATATACGCTCTTCATATACGTCGCGAGCGCGCCGTAATTCATCGACAGCGTCTTGGCCGGCGCTCCAGGCTTCTGGGGCACCATCACGGCGCCAGGCCCGAAACGCATCGCGCTGTTCAAGTGTACCAGGTACAAAGCGTAGCCAGCTCCTGTCTGGTGCCGCTGCCGGTGCAGCTCGGTAGGTTGGGGGTGGCAGTACACTGCCATTGCGCCCGGCTGGTATGCGAGGAGAAGGTAGCGCGCCAGATCGCGGCGCAGGGCTCGGTGGGAACAATGGAGCCGTTGGTTGAGGGGCCCTGCTCGCGGGTGCAGGCAGTGGTGGGGCTGCTACCGGTGCAGTTGGCGCAGCGGCCGCGCTCGGAATGGGTGGAAATACTGGAGGTAAGACAGCAGGTGCGGGGGCAGCGGATGCAGGGCTCGGTGGGACGATTGGTGCCGGCGATCGGCGTGGTACAGAAGAGAGCGGTACAAAGGCCGGAACCTGCTCATTGTTATCCTGAGGCATCATCGGTTGGTTCGGAGCCTGCACTGGGGTGCCGGTTTGCTCTTGTGAGTCTTCTGGGCCGCCGAGATCAAGAGCCGGCAGTTGCCTAACTTCATCAGGGTCAGGTGTTTTGTCTGCTCTATGCGCGCCACGTCCACGCTGCCCAGCAAGTGGGGTGGAGTTGGCTACATCGAAACCCATGCTCGTGGGTATACTTACGATTGCGGGGCTCAGCGGGCGCTGCGGGGCTACATTGTCTTCGTCAGTATCATTATGCTCAGCACGGTGTCTGCCACCTGGTCGGCTTTTGGAGGTATCCACGGCAGCGTGGCGAGCGACTGACTGGGAGCTATCTGCGGCTGGCGGCCCGCTATATTCATCGCCGTCTACAAAAGGTCCGACATGCCAACTACCCCGTGCGTCTTGATGTACATCAACCAAGGCTGGACTATCGACACTGGCTTCGTATATAGATGGGCCAAAGCCATCCTCGTCTGCGTAAACGGGTTCAACAGGCTCATTAGGGTCGGGGCCGTAGCCTTCTGGTCTGTCAAAGTTTGGGGGTAGTTCCCCTGGATCTGTCATGAGCTAATACTAGCATATTATAACGGTTACGTCAATTGGATGGAGAGGCTAAAATTACGGCTAGAAGCAAGTACTAGAGTGTAGAAAGTGCGGCTATCCTAAGGGCCCGGGGCACCCACGTGCTCAGGCAGCGGACGCTCGTACTGCCTTGAGCGGCGAGCAATAACTGAGTGACCAATATCGGTTTCGGTAACCGCGCCGCGGCCACTAACCGGGTCGCCAGCCGAGGTAGCGGCGCGTCCGGCACCTACCTCGCGGGCGCCGATCTCACGCTCAACTGCAGCCCGTTGAGCGGTCGTGGCCTCCAGCGCCGTAACGATTGATTCGTTGTTCGTACCAACGGTGTTTGGCTGCATGGCCTGCAGTTCAGCGAAGAACTGGGCGGCACGAGTGCGGCGCTGGACACTAACCGCGTCGGTGCCGGCCACCGCTAGCTCGTCGGTAAAGTGTCGAATGAAGCTATCCAGCCCCGCTGTCTTGCCATTGGCCATGCTGTAGAGGCTGCCGTTGTTCCAACGGGTCCAGACTTGTTCGTCGGTTCGAGCGCTTGCATCGCCGCCGCGGGACAGGTCAAACCGGCCGGCGGCCTTGGAGTTGTACTCGAAGTCGTCGATCATCTTCTGGTACAGGCCCGTGTCGCTACCAGCGATGCTGGCGGCGGTGCGCCGTACTTCACCCGAATCGCCAAACTCGTAGCCCATTTGGCCAAGGCGCTCGAAGGCGGCAGCCCGGTTCTGGTTGTCGTAGCCAACTACGCTGGCGCGACCGATTGCGGCGCGGTCACGCTGCAACTGGACAGTGGCCCGATCTACGCGCGCCTGAGCCTCGGCGTCGGTGTCGCCAGCGCGGCGAGCCGCAGCCACGCGGTAACGCGCTTCGGCCGCCGTAGTAGCTTCACGCGCGCTATTGTACTTAGCAAGTTGGCCGAGCGTTTCATTGTCGTTCATCCACGACTGGAAAGCGGCATTATTTTTGGCGGCAAAGGCGCGGCCTTGCGCTCGGTTGGTAGCCCGCACCCCTCGTGCCCGCTGCGTCGGTAGCCAGCCGCCTGGGCCGGCGGCAGCGCCACCAAGCAAGCGGTTAAGCCCACGGGTGAATCGGTTGCGGTCGCTAAAGCGGCTAAAGCCCCTGGTCTTTTGCCAGTTCTGGGCCATGCGGTCGGCGCGGAATTTCTTGAGCCGGTCGAAGGCGCCCTTGCTGCGGTCGTTGACAAAGCCACCGATTGTAGCAATCGCACCACCGGCCAAGCGGAAGGCCAACGGAATTAAGAAGTACGGCGCAAAGTAGGCAATAATACCGATCAACTGCGACACGGTGCCATTGTTGTTGAACGAAATAACCGAGAACACCCGCCCTACCGCAATGAAGGCGGAGATAAACAGGAACACAAGCCAGATGCCTAATATAGAGTCGTACCACAGTTTCCAAAGCTTGTGCGTACCAGGCAAAATCCAGAACGCAATAGCCAGCGGCGCGACAATCACCAAGAATATGAGCATCACCTGCCGGAAGACCACCATCGCGAAGCCAATGAGCACAGCCAACAGGCCAGTCAGTATGAATGAGAATAAGCCGGCGATGCCCAGCGCCAGTACGCCACCGGTGCTCAGCAGCGTAATGACAAAGGCGCTGCCGCCGCCGAGCTGATTCTTGAGCTGTGTGGCATTAATACTAATAGTGCTAAACGGATGATAAATGATGCTGCGGATGCCGTTGCCTAGGTCGTTACTGAGGTCGGTAAAGAAGTGCAATAGGCTCCACGACAGCGTAATGCCTATGGCGGCTACAAAGATCTTGGGGAAGACCTTTTTCATGGTGTAGGCATCGACCACCGGCACGTCTACGGCTTGGCTAATGAGCATGACCAGCGCAGCAATCACAATGATTGCCAGTGCAATGGTGCGGAAACTGGCCCAGGCTTTATGATAGGCTTGCCCGGTGGCGTCGCTGTCGCCGAACATTTCCTGAGTGTCGATTGTTAGTTTGCTGTTAATGAGGTCGTCGAGCCCGGCGGCGGCCTTTTTCATGGCCGAAAGCGTTGGGCATGCCCACCAGCTAAAGAACGGTCCGGCGGTAATGTTACAGACGATATCTGGATCTTGAGTGTCGGTATTGCCCGGGTCTCCGGTGACTGTTGGGCCGCCGCTGACGCTGTCGAATAAGTTCTCGTTGGCTAGCGCGTACACACCAAGGGCGCCGCCATAAGCCGTACACGACGCATTATTGAGCTGCCAATGCACCAGGAAACGGTTGTTGTCGGCGGTTTTGGTGATATCACCTATCGATGGGTCTACAGTAATAACCCCGCGACAGTTATTGTCGCCGCCGGTATACTGGCCCGTTGCCTGCTTGACATACGGTGCGCTGGCGAACGCCTCACTGTTGGTGTCAACGCCAGGGAAAACCACCACGAACTGGTCGCTCTTTTTACTATAATAGAACCAAGTACTAAAGGTGGGCGGATAGTTATCGACATTAACGGTAAACTCGCCGTCGATGTTACAATTGGCGTCGTAATCAACCAACACGCCGCTCGCCCCACCTAGCCCCCGTACGCTGTTGCCGAAATTGGTGTAGGCATTGGTAGCGCTGGGGTTAAAACCGAGCGAGAAGTTAGCCGAGTTGCTGCTCGCCGGCCGGCCGGTAATGGCGATATATGGCGTACAGTTGGTGCCGGTACCGCAGGTTGATTTACCGGGCGGATACGGGTTCTCGCAGCGGTTGGCACCAGCAAGGTTTTGGCGCACCGAACTGGCTTTAGCGCTCGTGCCATTTAGCAAATAGACAGCGGCATGGTTCGCGCCGGTGTCATCGGGATTGTCGTCCCAGGTGGGCTTTTGGTAGATCTCGCCAGCTTCTGGCGGTGTTGTGTCGGTGCTGCCACCAGTTTTAGTTACGATGCTGGACATAATATTGATCTGCGAGGCGTCCAACCACTCAATATTTACACTGCCGACGTTTACGGTGCCGGGTGGCGGCGTGGTGCCGCCGGTTTTGTCGTAGATAACGAAATTGCCGATGTGCTGCACAGGTGGGTCGCCGGAAATAGCGGTTTTTTGACCGTCCTCATAGATGTCGCCGGAAATAACATGAACCAATGGACCACCACTTACCAAGTCGTATGAGCGGTTCTCTACGAAGCGAACGTATGAGTAGCAGTATGGTGATACGTGCACGTCGTCGGTCTGGTTGATGCTATATTCGTAGTTGCCTGGGCAATTCTTGGAGTCGGTGTTCTGACCGGCAGAGTTAAGCAGACCGCGCCATTCCGCCCCGACCCCGCTGGCGTTGCCTGCCGCAACCTGTATAAGTTCCAGGCCGCTACACTCTCCGCGCGCGTCTGGCGGGTTGCCACTGCTTGCCGTAATAGGAATGAACTTGATAACCGGCTGCGCTGTGCCGTTTGCCTCGCCAAAGGCGTGCACAATCTGGTGATAGCCAACGAAGTGGTTGGGCCAGTTGCTAGCGAAACCGTCGGCATCGCTACCAGACTTAGCGCCAATGTAGGTATTTATGTCGCCGTGATGGCCGATGTTGTCGTCAAAATAGGCTGCAGGGTTGCCGAAGGCTTGCTGCGCGTTGCTAAAGACATACTTGGACAGATCGCTTACCGTGATCGGCTGGCTGACTAGTTCACCTTGGCAGGTGTATCTCAGACCGCTGGTATCGTGCAGTACAATTTCGCCGCCGCCCGGATCGGTATCACCAGGGTCGGCGCTGGCTTGAGACGCTAAGAACGGCGAGCACAGCGCCAGCAGCAATGTGAGCGTGGAACACAATGTCACCAGCAGCACAGGCAGCTTGTGCAGCGAGATAAACGACTGGCGACTACGCGGGCGCTTCATACTAATTGATAATCCTGTTGGCGTAACTATTCATCACATATTGCTTGTTTACTTTTTGGAAATAGCAGGTGGACTGGTAGGTGCTGTTGCCGCTGGTTATATTATATGACTCGGTGACATTATCTTGGGTGCTGCTCAGCGTGGTGTTGGCGGCGTCGCTCACCAGCTTGGCGGGGGCGTTGATCCAGAAGAGGCTGAGCTGGCGGACTTGGGCTTGCCAGGTTTGGTAGTCGACAGTTTTTTGGCCGCTGGCCGAGAATAAGTCGTAGGCGTGCTTGGCGTCGTTAGCTTCTATGTAGTGAATGAGCTGCAGGCAGGCACTTTCCTTCGGTTTCTGACCACGCAGCGACAAAAGAGTTATCGACACCGCAATCACTACTATAGCGGCGACCAAGCCAAGAACAGCGCGCTTATTCATTTACTGTCTATTATATACGTTTTTACTACATGCTGAAAATGGTTTGTGGCAGAAATTGCGGTCAGCCAAATGGCGTATTTTCGCCATAAGGCACCTCGGAAGCTAAAAATGTGCTATTCAAGCACATTTTTTGACCCGCACGTGCCGCGTGGCGAAAATACGCCATTTGGCTGACCGATCTTGTGCAAACTGGCCGCTATCCATATACTTAAAGACATATTTATGAAGCGTTCGCGCCTGATTCGTTTTGCCACATTAGGGATGCCAATAGTCGTTGGCGGTCTAATGACTGTAGTCTGCGCTTCGGCCCTGTTACTCCCTGCCGCTCGCGCTTCGGCTGCGCCGGCCGCTACGCCACCTACCTCAACCAGCACACCTGCTGCCAGTACCGTGCCCACCTGCGATAAAGGCCAGACTGGCAGTACCGACACGCCTTGCGCCGGCTTGCCAATTACACCCACGCAGGACCCTGCCGCTGGCAGCAACTGCTCCAACGACTGCGGCTTGGTAGCAAAATACGGTATACCGCTGATCAATTTTGCGGCAGGTTTAGTGGGGATCGCGGCAACGATCTCGATTGTGATTGGCGGTATTCAATACTCTGCGTCTGGCGACAACCCACAAGCGACGTCTGCGGCCAAAAAGCGTATTGCCAATGCGGTGCTGGCGCTACTCGGCTTCCTGTTCTTATACGCTGCCCTGCAATGGATCCTGCCCGGAGGCTTCCTATAATGGGCGGCTTGTTGTCGCTGTTCGCGGTTGGCTGCGGCGGTCACAGTTTCTTCCTGATACCGCCGTGGTACGAATATCTCAACAACCACATCAGCATCAACACCTATTCCCACGCCTGCGAGCTGAACGTTAATTTTATTAGCGGCGGCAAACTAGATCTGAGCCTGCTGACGCTCGTCTTCCTGGCAATTTTGGACATGTTGCTGCGGGTAGCGGCGCTGGTGGCCGTTGGCTTTATTATCTATGCCGGCTTTCAGTACATTACCGCTCAGGGCGAGCCCGAAAAGGCCAAGCACGCGCTCGGCACGATTATTAACGCCAGCATTGGGCTGGGGATTACGATAGTTGCTGCCGCATCAGTCCGCTTCATTGGCGAGGCGCTGGGCGGCGCGCCAGCCAACAGCACTAACCCTGGCTCGGTGGTTGATGTGCTGCCGCAAACCACCGCCGACCAAGCGCATTTGCAGACCATCACGAACATTGTATTTGGTATCTTTGCGGCCGTTGCCCTCCTTATCCTAGTTATTTCTGGCCTGCGCTATGTGACGGCCAACGGCGACCCGAACGCGGCCGCTCGCTCGCGCCGCGCAATTATTTTCACTTCTATCGGGCTGCTTGTAACCCTACTGGCGTTTGCTATTGTTAGCTTTATAATTGGGAATGCGTAAGGTTTACCGGACATGCCGCGCACTCGACAAATTATCATAACGCTCCTCACCCTGCTGTGCGTGGGCGGCGCGCCGCTCCTGGCTAGTGGCGTGGCCAGCGCTGCCTATAATCCATTCCAACAAGCTTGTAATACTGCTAGCCATTCTGGCTCACCGGCTTCTAGTTCACCAGCCTGTACCACCACCGGCACTAATCCGTTAACAGGAAAGGATGGCATTTTGTACCGCACTTCACGTATCTTGGGCTTGGTCGCTGGCATTGGCGCGGTATTTATGGTTTTAGTTGGCAGTATTCGGTATATCACAGCCGGCGGCGACGCCAACAAGGCGCGGGAAGCGCGCAGTGTTATTACTGGCGCTTTGATTGGCCTGTTGCTGATTGCTTTGGCCGAAGCGATGATCTCCCTAGTAGTTAATATTGTGAGGTAAATATGCGACGATTTTTCATCCGCAGTAACGCATTAATTTTGAGCCTGGGAGTGTTTCTCTCGCTGGCCGGCCTGTCGCTTGGGAGCGCGCAGGTTGCCCTGGCCGATGCTTCCACCACGGCCGCTAAGCAGAGCGCCTGTCAGGGCATCGGCGGCACATTTGACGCGGCTACCGGGGCCTGTACGACTGCCGGGCCGTCGCTGAACAACACCTTATCCGTGGCTATCAATGTATTTTCTAGCGTGGTGGGCGTGGCGGCTGTTGTCATGGTGCTGGTGGGTGGCTTTAAGTACATTACTTCCGGCGGCGACTCGTCCAAGATCTCTAGCGCCAAGAGCACCCTACTCTACGCTGTTATTGGTGTCGTGATTGCGGTTATGGCACAGAGCATCGTCTTCTTTGTACTGAAGAAGGCGGGCTAGCCTAGCCGCCTCCGAACGCGTTGAATTGCAGCGCTGAGTGTGCTATAAAAGAATCAAACTGCTTAAGAAAGGAAAATTACGTATGTTAAAAATGTTGCGCAGCAAAACAGCTCAGCTTATCGCTAGTTTGGCGCTTGCTTTAGTACCAATGCTGGTCCCAGCTGTAGTTGCAGCTGCACCGGCTGGTGGTACAGGTACTACTGGCTCACCTGACATCGGCACTTGTTTGTCGCAAGGCTCTGGCCTCACAATTAGCGACACTGGTTGTACCGCCGCTTCAGGTCAAACCGACGCTGGAACCAAAGTCAACGGCATCATCACGACTGCGGTGAATATTTTCTCGATTGTCGTGGGCATCGTGGCTGTGGTAATGATCATTTACGGTGGCTTCAAGTACATTACTTCCGGCGGCGAATCGAGCAACATCAGCGGCGCCAAAAACACCATTATCTATGCGGTAATTGGTCTGGTCATCGTTGCCTTTGCACAGTTCCTAGTACAATTTGTCTTGAACAAAGTCAGCCCATCTAGCTAGTAGCTAGTACGAAACTAGAAATACCGCCCGGCGTACGGGCGGTATTTTGTTGTCGACAGAACAGTTCTTAAAGAACTTGGATCTTTTTGACAGTGTCTTGCTTGACCTTGGCAAAGCTAATGGTTAGCACGCCGTCCTTGAGTACGGCCTCGATCTCTTCTTCTTTGACTGGCACCGGCAGTGCGATACTGCGGCTAAATTCGCCCCAGTAACATTCCTGTACGAAGTAGTTCTCGACGTCGTCTTCGTTGCCGGCCGATAGCGTGCCGCGGATGCTGAGCGTGTTGTCGGCAATACTGACGTCAAGATCACTCTTGTTGACGCCGGCGGTGCGCGCTTTAACTACCAGTTTTTCCCTGGTTTCGTAAACATCTACTGCCAGCTGGCCTGGCAAATCTTCGTTTTCATCCCAATCATCAGCTGCGGCTACGGGCTGCTGCGCTGCACCTGGGTCTGAAGGGGCAGCTGCTGCGTCATCATCACCCAAAAAGGCGGCAGTCAGTTCATCCTCTTCCATCAGCAGGTCGTCGTCGCTATTGTTGCGTCGCGCCATACGTTGTTACCCTCCACGTAATTAATACCGATTATCTGTTATCGTCTTTGTCTTAATGCTAGTATAGCTTAGGTAATAAATATTTCGCAACCGCAAACAGAGTTATTCACAACATAAGAATTACAACATGGACGTGATTGAACAAATATTGCGTATTGTTGCTCCCCACCATTGCGTGGGCTGTGGCAGCGAGGGTGCCGTACTGTGCAGGACTTGCGCTGCGAGCTTGCCAGTTGTGCCGCCGCGGTGCTATCGCTGCGGCCGCGCGACTGACGACTATCGGGTGTGTACGACGTGTCGACCGCGGAGCGCCCTGAGCCAGGTTCATGCAACTACCTTCTACGACGACCTTGCCAAGCAACTTGTCCACCAACTTAAGTTTGGTCGAGCTAAGGCTGCAGCGCAAGATGTTGCCGGGGTCATGGCTACGCGGCTCGATCTATCCACAGAGTACATCATCACCCATGTCCCCACTGCCCCGTCCCGCGTTAGGCAACGTGGCTACGACCAAGCTGAGCTGATCGCCCGGGCGCTGGCGAGGCGCCTCGATTGGCCGCACCGCACACTTCTGGCGCGCACGAATGCAGCGCGCCAACTGGGACAGACGCGGTCAGTGCGACTCCAGCAGCTGCACCAGGCTTTTCGGGTACTTTCGCCGGAAACGGTAGGTAGGCAGCCCATATTGTTGGTTGATGACGTGCTTACAACAGGCTCGACTTGCGAAGCGGCCGCCGCCGCGCTGCGCGCAGCCGGAGCTGCCCACGTGAGCGCGGCCATTTTTGCGGCGGCCTGAGTTGCCGAAGTGTTGATTTGCCGGTATAATTACCTCTGTTACGGAAGGGTGTCCGAGCGGTTTAAGGAAACGGTCTTGAAAACCGTCGTGGGGCAACTCACCGTGGGTTCGAATCCCACCCCTTCCGCCATACCGCTGTTTACGGTACAATAGCCAGGTCTGGAGAGATACCCAAGTGGCTGAAGGGGATGGTTTGCTAAATCATTAGGGGGGCGCGAGCTCCCGCGAGGGTTCAAATCCCTCTCTCTCCGCCAAGCAAAAAGCCCATGCGTACGGTATGGGCTTTTTGTTTTGCAACTTCCACAATTTGAACCCGCCAGCCAACCATGTACAATAACAATATGAGCGAGGGTAAGGCGCCTGATGCGCAGTGGACGTATACACCTGACGAAGAGGAGATAGCGCCGACCAAGGTGGCGGCCTCAGCGACCGGTACGGCTAGCGCTGCGCGTCAATCGGTCCACATGGAGTGGACTGCCTCGGAGTTTATCGCCCACCAAAAAGGCCCGGGTTGGTACATTGTGTTTACATTGGCGGCTGCGGTACTGGCTGTGGGATTGTATCTTATCACCCGCGACAGCATTTCTACGGCGGCGATCGTGATTCTGTCGGTGGTGTTTGGCGTGATAGCCGGCCGCCAGCCGCGCATGCTGGAGTATCAGTTAGACGCCAAAGGCGTGTCCGTTGGTGGACTGCTGCATCCCTACGCTGCATACAAGTCATTCGCCATTATGCAAGAAGGGCCGTTCTCGAGTATTGTGCTGCTGCCATACAAGCGATTCTCGCTACCGCTCAGCATGTACGTGGCGCCGGACGAACAGCAGCGCATCATAGAGGCGCTGGCTAGTTATCTGCCGCTCCAGCCCGGCGGTACAGATTTTGTCGAGCGCCTGATGCACCGCATTCATTTTTAGGCGCTACAGATACTGCGTCGGCCTAGGCGTTACTTCTCGTCTACGTCGCGTTCGACCGATATGGTACAGTTGGTGACCAGTGCCGCGATGGCGCCAATCGCCGCAAGCATCGGTACTAGCACGGCGCCAACCACGCCGACGGTCAGCGGGAATTCGGCTAAGGTCTTGCCTTCTTCGCTTTTAATGCTGATGCGGCGGATGTTGCCTTGTCGAAGCAAGGCTTTGATCTTCTGCAGTAGTTCGTCGCCAGATACCTTGAATTCTTCCTTGCGTGTTTGCTTGGTCATAACTCCTCCTTATGGGTGGGATGCAGACGCGCTGCCAGTTCTCGTACCCGCTGTTCTAAGTGGTCGCGGACCTCTTCGGCCTTTTTGAGGGGCACGCCGGCTGGGTCGGCAACGCGCCAATATTCTACCTTGGGGCTGTCTAAAACGTACTGCGGCACAGTGGCACGGTTGGTTATTACAACGGCCAGGTCGCAGGCGTCTAGCAGCTCCGGCGTTAGTTGGTGACGAATGTTGTTGCCGATGTCCAGCCCGTGCTCCCGGGCGGCCTGCACAGAATGCACGGCCTGCGGGCGGTCGCCGACTCGCCCGCCCGGCTGGTCGACTTCGGTTCCGGCCGACGTGGCCATGCCCGGGTATAGTTGGTTATAAAAACCCATGGCCATTTGGCTTCGCCCGGCGTTGGCGTGGCAGATGAACAGTACTTTGGTGTGAGAGCGGAGAGGGCTAGTTGCGGCAGGCATCAAAACTCCCTAGCTGCCACGAGGCACGGTCTTTGGCGGTCGCTGGTGCTTTGGAAACGCTGAAGTTGTAGGTGCCGTATGGTTTTGGATAGATGATCGATCCAGTTGCCTTGCCGCTGCCATAGGTTGCTATACGCACATCAACGTGCGTGCCGGCCGGCACAGTAAGCAGCTTAGACATGGCGCTCAGCTCAATTTCAGAGCGGTCTGCGCTCGGGACAGTGAGCTGCGGATTCTCGGTTCGGCAGGCCGCCCTTATAGCGCCCCCGGACGAGGCGTGGCGGGTGGCCAGTATAACAATGCCCACCAAAATGATTACTAATAAAGCAGCAGCGAAGAGGGCAAGCTTTTTGTTCATAGCTGTATCATACAACATGTTTGGCAAGCGCGGCGAGTTGTTTGGCAGCCGGGCTCGTTAGGCAACGGGCTTGAAGGATTAGGGCTGCCGCCCGTAGAGCTCGAGAGGGACGGCCGAAGCCGTGTAGCGTTCAGCCCACCCACCCCCTTGGTGCTGATTCTGATAGCGCACCAAATTATGAGGGTGAGATACCAGGCTAAAACCGGCGTTCAGGTCGTCGGTCTGGATGCCTAAACCTGGCGCCACGCCTACAACACTATGGGTGGCGCGTACCAATCCGGTATCTTTGTCTACCCAGGCACCGATAACGCCATGCGCACCAACCGGCAAATCCAGTTCAGCCATGACCTGTCCTCGCCTGATAATATCGGCGGCATAATCGAGCGCCTCATTCATAGTTAAGAAGCCGGCGCCGGTCATGGCTGCAGCGCCGATATGGCAGGTTCGTGGCAGGTTTCCTACGTGGTATTCCTCGAAGTAGCGGGCTACATTGTCGGTCATACCCGGGATCACGCGAAACACATCTTCTCGAGCTTGTTTTGGGTCGTAGCCAGGGATCCAGATTGTTCGTTCCCCATCGCCTACGCCAATAATGTGTCGATAGACCTCGCCGTTTGGATCAGGCGACGGGTTCTCCCCGGGGTATATTCGTGAGTAGAGATGCAGCGGCTCAGTAGATTCAGCAGACATGTATAAACATTAGCATCTTTTAGACAAACTATCAATAGTATCTTGATGCATACATAGCTCGTTATCGACGCGCCGTATACACGCCATAACCCGCGACGCCACGCCGCACAAGAAACCGCTGGGCGAGCCCGGCTCGATTATTGGCGGTCAGAATGGGTTTGGTGATGTGCAGCAGCTCGAGCAGTTTGGCGATCGGATAGCTCGGCAGACAGAGCCAATACATACGTTTTGATGAGCGCTCTATCTGCGGCGTGGTTTCCCAAAAGTGAATGTGCGTAAAGGACGCTTGCTGCAAGTGTCGCTTGAATTCGACGGGCGTACTGAGCGGCGGGATAACAAAGCCGTGCTCGAATCGTTCGCGCTGCTTTTTCTCGCGCTGATTCCGTGGTACACGCAGCAAGAAACCATCGCCCATCACCAGGGTGCCGCCGGGCTTGAGTAACCGATAGGCCTCGCGCAGGAACGCCAACTTATCGGCGGCGTAACACAGACTCTCGAGCGCCCACACCACGTCAAAGGACGCATCCGGAAAGTTGGTATGGGTATAGTCCATGACCAAGAACTGGGCCTTTGCGGCGAGACCTTGCTGGGCGGCGCGCTTAGTCGCCCGTTCGACTTGGGCGCGACTGAGCGTGATGCCGGTCACCTGGCAACCAATCTCGCTCGCCAGCCACAGGCTGCTGCCACCCAGACCACAACCAGCGTCCAGTACGCGATCTGTGGGCTTGATGCCAGCTTTCTTGGCCAGAAAGCGATTAGTATTGATGAGCGTATCGGTAAACGACTCGCCCCTTCTCTGGGAGAACCCGTAGTGCAGCGCGCTGGCCCGCGAGCTCACAAACCAAAATCGGTAGAAACCGACCATGTAGTCGTAGTAGCGTGCGACCGCCTGTTTGGACATCTCTACTTATTGTACGCCGCTACGAGCGTCACGCAGACTGTCACGGTACATATTTTTTAGATCCGCGTCATCTACACCAAGATGATAGCCGAGATCATCACCCACCACTCGCAAGATACCGGCCAGCGGATGTGCTCCCTGGATCTCGTGCTGAAATGCAAAGTACACGTCGAATAGGTACTGGCAAGCCGCCTCCTTAGAGAGTAGGCCCTGTTCCAGCTCCCCTCTCCCGCGCTCAAGCAGTCCCTTAATATGCCCAATGATTGCCTGATGGCTTAAGTCTTGCTGTGCGATCTCGTCCATTTCTTCAATGGCCGAATCCAGCGGTGTGCCTTCAGCTGGCCGAGGACTGTAGGTCATAAGGTTCCCTCCTTACCAACAAGATATACGATGTGCGGCCGAAAGCCAAGATTGTAGCGCGTGGTGGATGCGAGACATCGCGGCCAAACTATAGCAAATCCCCCTCGCAAAAGGGGGATCACGTAAAAGCAAACTGGTACACCCGACAGGATTCGAACCTACGACCTTTGGCTCCGCAAGCCAACGCTCTATCCAGCTGAGCTACGGGTGCACGGGTTGCTTGTGTAAGCAACAGGGGTAATTATAGCAGATTGAGGAGTTAGACGCCAGTGCTTTTGCGCGCCGCGGCACTAGGCTTTGGGGCGCGCTCGGCAGCTTTGCGCTTGAGACGCTCTAGTGTGCGGCGGCGTTCGTCAGGAGTTTTGGCGAGCGCCCAGTCCCATGCCTTGCGGTATGTAGGATAGCCGTTGTTACGTTCGGCTTCCAGCGCAGCCTCGGCGGCGTCTTTGCCGAGCACATCGGCCCACACATCATATAGGAACAAATCGATATGGCAGTGACAGAGGTAGCTCCAGTGGCGAGCGTCGGAGTCTATGCCGTTGCCAATCACCAGGCGGTGCGCCAGTTCATGCAAAAGGTTAACACCTACCTTGGGCATTTCGACACGGTGGATGGTGAGCTCCATAGGCTGGTGAGGGTTGCCGGCGCGGCTGGTCGGCTCGTCGATGCCGCGAACAGTTATGCGGCGCTGCGCGAAATCTAGGCCAGTGCGCTGCTTAAAAGACTGGAGAATCTCCACGCTGTGCTCTTCCCAAAAACGTTGGTAGCGGTAGGTGCCCAGACGAATTTCAAGCGACGCGTTGGGCTTACAATCAAAATTGAGCTGCAACATAGGCAGGTGTAGTATACGCTAGAACCAGGCACCCACAAACGCTGCGGGCGCACATGATAGAATAAAACAGTTACGGAGAGGTCGCATAGTTGGTCTAGTGCGCTGCACTCGAAATGCAGTATGGGGGCAACTCCATCCAGGGTTCGAATCCCTGCCTCTCCGCCAGAATTTACTGAATTTTTCGTGGCTTCCGCGGCTTGCTGGGCTCAAGCGCGTCCAGCATATCCTCTGGTGTAACTTCTTCTTTTGATTTCTCTGTCGTTTCTGTGTCGGCTGGCGCCGCTTTGGCTAGACCTTTCGGCTTTGTAAGTATGTAAGCCACAAAACCGGCCACTGCCAGAGACACGAGACCGATTCCTGCGGTTAGCCAGTAAGTCCGCAAGTCGCTGGCGAGGATTTTCGCTACGCTCAAAATGCTCTGCTGGATGGCTTGGTTGGCACTGCTCTGCTTGCTCAGCTCCTCAGTGGCTTTGTTGAGGCCAAAACTCAGCAACCAGGTCATGAGAATAATAGTGAGCCCAACCGGTAAGTAGAGGCAGCCTAGCTTACGCAGTCCATGTCGCCAGTCGACGCTACAGAAGACTACAGCAACCGAAAGTAACAGAGCAACAATCCCCAGTCCCGCTATCCCCAAGCGCACCTTGTGGTAAATGCCCGGCACTGGTTGCAGTTTTTGGCCGAGCGTTTGGCCATTACCGGTCTTGATGGTATCGGCGGTAAGCTGCGAGTTCTTGAGGAAATCGCCGCTTAGAATTTGGTCGCGCACTTTGTTGCCGGCTGCAACTGTGTCGTAGCCTTTTGGGATACAAGTGGCGTTAAAGGGGTCGACGTCGCCGCCTTGCAGGGCTACGCCGCAGCTCGGCAGCGCGGCCAAATGCTGAGTGACGTACGCCGCCAGGCCGTCGGCTAGCTTTTGTTTTGGCACCGTGAGATCAATGGTAAAGGCTAGTCGTGGCTTCTGACCATGTACCCAGGCATAGACATTATTGATTACGCCATTCACTTGGGTTTGCAAATACTGCGGCGGTATAGACTGCTCAATAATTTGTTTTATAGCCGGTTGATCAATTGGCACATTGCTAACACTGCTGCCAGGATTGTCAGTGGCCAACTTTTGCTGTGCTTGGTCGAGCACGTTTGGGACAATGGTGTTATAGATGCCGCTTTTGGTCAGCGCACTTTCAATATGACCAGGCGTGCCAAACACCTGATGAAAGCTCCACGACAAACTAAATCCTAATAGCACGGCGGGCAGGAGCGCTACCGCGAGTACCAGCGCAATTCTTTTGAGTATATTCATAAGCATGATTGTACTGCCCGCCGCCGGAATCGGAAAGACCTGGCCGTTTGCGGCTAGTTTGTCGTAGGTATTTTGACGATGTAGTAGTATGATATGGCTATGGATGAGGAGAAGTTGGGCCGTTGGTTGCAAGCCGCGCGCTTGCAAGCAGGACTGACGCAGCAGGCTTTGTGCCAGAAGGCGGGTCTGAGTTACTCCACGCTGACCAAAATTGAGCGCGGCGCCATCAAGTCCCCTTCTATCTTTACGATTCAAAGTATCGCGTCGGCGCTGGGTGTCAGCCTCGACCAGCTTATGGGCACACCAGCCAAAAGCACTGGCGCGGCAAAACCTACAAAGCAACGCAGTAAAAGCGGTGTTCGTTTTGTGTTCTTTGACATCAACGGCTGCTTGGTACGATTCTTCCACAGCGCGTTTACGCGGCTGGCGACGGAGACCGGCGAGTCGTCTGACCTTATCGAAACTACTTTTTGGCACTATAACGACCTTGTTTGCCGCGGCGAGATGGACCTTGCCACCTTCAACCGCAAGCTGTCCACGGAGCTACGCACCAGCAAACCCATCGACTGGGCCGACTACTACTTTGGCGCTATCGAGCCAATCCCAGTTATGCAGGAGCTGGTGCGCTGGGCGGCCCAGCACTATTACGTGGGGCTGCTGACCAACATCATGCCTGGCTTCGTGGATAGCATGCTGCAAAAAGGCTTGCTGCCCCAGGTTGATTACGACGCGGTTGTGGACTCGTCGGTGGTAGGCGCCATTAAGCCAGAAAGCAAAATCTACACTCACGCCACCAAAGCCGCCCACTGCCCCGCTCACGAAATTCTCCTGGTCGACGACTCGCGCATGAACCTCATGGCCGCCGAAAAGCACGGCTGGCACGTACTATGGTTCGATGACTACCGGCCAGACGAGTCGGTTGAGCGCGTCAAGAATGCTTTAAAGTTTGACTAGCGGCGTTCCAAGCTGCTGGCAGGCGGCGCACAGACCCTGGATCTCAATTTGGTGAGCGGTGGGTTTAAAGTAGTGAGCGGCGGTCAGTTTGTCGATGGCCGCCTCCAACTCAACCTCGTTCATGTCAATGGTTTTGCCGCAGTTTACGCAGCTTAAGTGGTGGTGATGCTCGGCAAACTTGTCGCTGAGTTCCAGCTTGTATTTCCAGCCGGTGTTGATGCGTTGGACAATGCCAAGACGCTCGAATAGCTCAACTGCGCGGTAGACACTCGCCCGATCCACCCGGCCTGCTCGCTCCACCAGGGTGTGCATAGTCGTAGGTTCCTGGCCCAGAAGCGCGCTGAACACCGCCAGACGCGCTTGGGTGACGCTTTGGCGGTGCTGTTTCAGCAGGGCGATAAATATTTCCCGAGCAGCAGACATATTGGCACTATAGCACAAATTGCGACAATGTCGCGTAGAACTATCTAGCTGAAGCGTTCGATTTCTTGCTCGATTGCCGCCAGGCGCTCCTCGGCGGCTGCGAGCTGTTGCCGGCTTTCGGCCACCACCGCGGCTGGCGCGTGTGCTACATAATTTTTGTTTTGGAGCCGCGTCTGCAAGTTTTTGATAAGTGATGCTTCGGCCTGTTGCTGGTCGTGCAGTTTGGTGGCGTACTGGCGGGCAATATCCGGGCTGATTGCCAGGCGCAAATCTTGTGACACGCTGGTGAGCTTGACGCCGTCCTGCTGTTCGCCGAATGCTACGTGTTCCAGGTGGGCCAGTCGTGCAATCAAGGTAGCATTAGTCTCAATCAGCGGCGCCTCTCTGTATACCAGGCTGGTTTTTGATACGCCGACGGCTTTCATAATGGCGCGCGCTTCAGTCACCACGGCCTTAACGGTCTCGAAGGCCTTGGCGCGTTTACTGTCGGCCTTAGGTACCTGCGGCCAAGCTGCAGCGGCCAGCATGCTGTCTGGCACCCACGCCAGCGTCTGCCAGATAGTTTCGGTTACAAACGGCGCGAACGGATGCAGGAGCTTCAGAACACTCTCTAGCGTAAACGCCAGCAGCGGCAGGTTCTCTTCGGCCTTACTGGCTTCAATGTACCAGTCGGCCAGATCGTCCCAGATAAAGTGGTACAGCGTGTCGTAGGCTTCAGAGAAACGGTAGTTATCCAGGTCTTTGTCGACACCCTTGCTCACCGTAGCGAGGCGCTGCACTATCCAGTGATCGGCGTCGCTGCTAGCAGCTGGCTCGCCCAACTTGGACCTATCGCCCACCTTGCCCTCGATGTAGCGGGCAATATTCCACACCTTGTTGCAGAAGTTGCGGTTGGCTTCTATCTTGCCCCAACCCCAGTTCTGGTCGTTGCCTGGGCTGACGCCCATGATCAGCGCCATCCGCAAGGCGTCGGTGCCATATTTGGGAATCACCGTCAGCGGGTCGATGATTGATTCTGGCCGGCTTTTGCTCATTTTTTTGCCATCGGCGGCACGGACCATACCATGCAAATACACGGTCTTGAACGGCACCTCACCAGTGATATACGTTGTAGAAAGCACCATGCGGGCCACCCAAAAGAACAGAATATCCCAACCAGTCTCCATAACTGTAGTCGGGTGGTAGGCTTGGTAGTCGGGGCTACGCTTGAGCAGCTCCTCCAGCGATAGCGAATAATCTTTAGCTAAGTCTTGATCCACGAGCGTGCTCCAGGTCCACAACGCGGCGCTAAACCAGGTATCAAGCGTGTCTGGATCTTGCTCCCACTCGCGCCAGCCTTCGTCTTCACTGGTGGGTGGCTGCACGCTGACGTAGGTCTCTTCCCTGCCGTCGACGTCGGTGCGATACCACACCGGGATGCGGTGTCCCCACCAGATTTGGCGCGTAATGCACCAGTCACGCAGGTTGTCTATCCAGTGAAAGTAGATCTTTTGAAAGCGTTCCGGAATAATCTCGATATCGCCGTCGCGCACAACACTTTGCAGCACTTCTTTTAGGCTGCAACGTTTGCCCTTCCAGGGGACGACCTGCTTGTTGACATCTACGAACCACTGCAAGCGGATTTGCGGCTCAATGATTCCCTTGCCCCGCTCATTTACGGCCAAATTGTGCATATAGCTGTCGTCGACGCTTACTAGCAGGCCCTTCTCTTCAAGTTTTTTGACGATTTTGGGGCGAGCCTCGGCAATCGGCATACCAGCGAACTCGCCAGCAATCGGCAGTAGTTTGCCGTGAAAGTCAATGATTTGTTCTTTGTCGAGTCCATGGCGCTCAGCGATTTCAAAGTCGGCGTGGCTGTGCCAAGGAGTAATGGTCATAACACCAGTGCCGAAGTTGGGGTCCGCGGCTTCGTCTTTAATGATCGTGGCGGTTATTTTGCCGTTGATCCACTCTGTTTCAAAGGTGTCGCCATGCTTATACTTGGCGTAACGCTTATCCTTGGGATGCATCACTACGTACTTATCACCAAATTTGGTTTCTGGGCGCGCGGTGCTGATCTGGAAGGGGCCGTACTTGAAGGTGTAGAACTTGGCCTTTTCTTCGGTGTAGACCACTTCTTCGTCGGACACGTTGGTTTCCAGGTCGGGGTCCCAGTTAACGATGCGGTGCCCCCTGTAGATGAGGCCGTCGTTATACATTTTCACGAAAGTTTCGTTGACGCAGCGATTGAGTGCCTCGTCTAGGGTGTAGCGAAGACGCGACCAGTCTGCGCTCGCCCCCATAGCGCGCATCTGCCCGAGCATCGTGTCACGGCTATTGCCTACAAACTGCCGCGTGCGCTCTAGGAAGATATCGCGGCCAATATGGTGTTTGGTGGTGCCTTCGTCTGCCAACTTCTTCTCAATAATGGCATTTACCGCAAGCGCGGCGTGATCTGTGCCAGGCAGCCAGAGCACGTCCTTGCCCTGCTCGCGCGCGTGGCGACAGAGAATGTCCTGAAGTGTTATAAACAGTGCGTGCCCAAGGCTGAGCGTCCCTGTCTCGTTCGGCGGCGGCATACTGATCGAGAAACGCTCTTTCTTGCTCGCCGGGTCGGCCGCAAACACGCCGCTCTTTTCCCAGAGTGAGTAAATGTCGGCTTCGTAGAGCCCAGGCTCGTACACCTTCGGTAGTTTCATGACTTTTCCCTTAGTCGTTGGCAATTGTATACATTCAGCATATCACTTTGCATGATTTTTTTCTACCTCTGTTACGGGACATGGCATGTGTCGCCCCTCGCCTCCCACTTGACTGCTGCTTCTCCAATGCAAACAGGACTTTCCATATGAAAGTCCGCCCTTAACCCACCTAAAAAACCAGGGTTAAAACAGCGATTAGTTTTTAGAACTTTGGTATGGAGCAATGTGCGATCCGTTTCGGATATGTCTTTTGTTTTTTGCGGTACGTTTTTGTTTTTGCGCTGCAAGAATAGGCTACGTTGCCTCAAAATGCAAGCATATGTTTACAGATATATGCGTTGTATAATTAACACCCTTGACCTTGCAGTCAACATCTAAGCCGCTTACATAGAAAGATTTGGCACGATTTCTAGCGTGTAGGGATCGGCTGTCGGCCTGCCTCGCAGCATTTGGTAGCTGCCTAAGGCAGCGATCATGGCGCCGTTGTCGCCACAGAGTTTCAGGTCCAGGTATTCAACAGGGCAGGGCAACTGCTCGGCCAGCTGCCGACGCAGCTCACTGTTGGCAGCTACGCCGCCGCCTACGATCACGCTTTTCGGTGCGAACTCGGCGAATGCCGCGGCAGCCTTCTTGGCGACAATGCGGCAGGCGGTGTATTGGAAGCTGGCGGCAATGTTGGCTTTCTGGGCGTTGCTCAGTAGCCCAGGCAGCTCGATAGAGGGCAGGGAGTAGTCTTTGCCCACTAGCTCTTGGCCGAGCCGCAGCACGGCGGTTTTGAGGCCTGAGAAGCTGAAGTCGTACTTGCCGCTTACATGAGGCGTGGGCAAGCGGTAGGCGTGCGGGTTACCGGTCTGGGCTAGCTGGCTCACTTTTATGCCGCCGGGGTAGGGCAGGCCCAAAAGCTTGGCGACTTTGTCAAAGGCTTCGCCAATGGCGTCATCCTGCGTTTGCCCCAGCAGGTCGCGGTCAAAGTGATCGCGAAAGAGCACTAAGTCGCAGTGCAGACCAGATACAATCACGCCCAAAATAGGGAAATCGGGCTGTTTGGAAGGGAACTGATAGTTCTGAAGCGGCGATTCCGTTAGGAAGTTAGCGTACAGGTGCCCCTCCACATGGTTGACGGCGTACAGCGGTTTCTGCTTGACGATTGCCAGCGTCCGCGCCGCCGTGGCACCAATAAGCAGGCTGCCGTTCAGGCCTGGGCCGTACGTGACGGCGATAGCGTCAATGTCATCCCAAGTGCAGCCGGCTGTATCAAGCGCCTCCTGAATCACCGGCACAATAACTTCGATATGGCTGCGGGCGGCAATCTCTGGTATCACGCCGCCATATTGGGCGTGCAGATCAAGGCTGCTGGCTACCACATTGCTCAGCAGGCGTTTGCCGTCCTGAACCACGCCGGCGGCGGTTTCGTCGCAACTGGACTCAATTCCTAGCACAATCATCAGCGTCCAGTATACTGGAAAGTATGAATTTACGCAGCACCGTCAAAAAAGTTATCCCGCGGGACACCTTCCGCAAAATCGAACCCTACGGCCATCTGGCCGAGGCTGTACTTCAAAACACGCGCTACGGATTTCCGGCGCGCGGCCTGAAGGTGATCGGCGTGACCGGCACCGACGGCAAAACCAGCACCTGTACCCTAATTACCGCCATGCTCCGCGACAGCGGCTACAAAGTGGCGATGATGACGACCATTTCGGTCGACTACGGCGATGGCAAGGGCGCGCGGCCGAACCCCAGCCGCATGACCACCATGGGCGTCGGCAGCCTACTCAGCAAAATTAAAAAGATTAAAGCCAGCGGGGCAGAGTGGTTGGTGCTAGAAACAACCAGCCACGCGTTAGCGCAGCACCGAGTGTGGGCAGTGCCGTATTCGGTGGCGGTCATGACCAATTTGGGGCACGAGCACCTCGACTATCACGGTACCTTCGAGCGCTACCGGGCTGCCAAACGCATGCTGTTTACCCAGACCGATCGTAATCACCAAGGCCTGCGTGTCGGCGTGGCCAACGCCGACGACCCGAATGGCTCGCTTTTTGCCAGCGCCACCACACATCCGCTGCTGTACGGCGTGAAGCACGGCGATCTGCGCGCTCGAGACATCAAGCTCACGCCGTCGGGGAGCACCTACACCGCGACCATCGGCGACGACACGTACCACATCACCTGCCATTTGCCCGGCAGCTTTAATGTCTATAACTCTTTGGCGGCTGTGGGTGTCGGCCGCGCGCTGGGGCTTACCCCCAAGCAGATTGAGCAAGGCATTGCCAGCCTGGACAGCGTCGAAGGCCGCATGACGCGCGTCGACGAGGGCCAAGACTTTGCCGTGATTGTTGACTACGCGCACACGCCGGAAAGCTTCGAGAAGCTTTTTAAAGAGGTGCGCACCCTGACCAAGGGCCGGTTGATCGTAGTTTTTGGTTCTGCTGGCCGCCGCGATGAAGCCAAGCGAGCGATGCAAGGCCGGGTGGCCGGCCGCGACGCCGATGTGGTTATTGTGACCGAGGAAGACGACCGTGACGAAGATGGGCAAGCCATCTTAGAACAAATCGCCGCTGGCGCCAAAGAGAATGGCAAGACACAGGGCAAGGACTTATTCCTGGTGCACCAGCGTGAGGACGCTGTTCAAGCAGCGGTGGCTATGGCCAAAAAAGGCGACATCGTGCTGCTGCTGGGCAAGGGCCACGAGAAGTCTATTCTGACCAACGGTCCGCGGGCCGCCGAGCTGCATCACTTGCAGCAAGACGACACCAACCCGGAGCGAGTGGTGAGGCGCGACTACGACGAAGTAACGGTCGCCCGCCGCACTCTCAAAGCGCGCCACAAGAAGTAAGCGGCGACTAGCCCAGTTCCAAAGTGAGGCAGTGCACGCCGCCGCCCGATTTTTTGAACTCGCTGATTGGCAGGGCGATGACCTGAAAGCCGCCGTCGGTGTATTTTTGGAGCAGGGAAGGGCTTTCATCGCTGGTGATGATCGTTTGGCCGTCGCTAACCAGGTTGAGCGCAAAACTCAGCGCCTCATCACGAGTTACTTCAATCAGCCGCGGTACGGCGGCGCGGAGGCGCGCCTGGCTGGCCGCATCAAAGGCTGGCAGGTAACAAGCCACTGCCTCGGCGCTCAGCACACCCAGCGCGGTGTCCAGATGGTAGAGCAGGGGATCGATCAGCTTCAGCGGCACCACCTCGCGGCCAAAATATTGTCGCAGTTCATCGGCGGCCGCCGGGTCGGAGCGGAAACCGTGGCCAGCGAAGATTTTGTTGCCGCAGGCCAAATTATCGCCACCCTCAAGATAATGCGTACTTTGGTGTACCTCGGGAAATCCGTGTGCCGCAAACCAAGTATGGTATTGCTCGGTTTCCGGCTGGCGTTCCGGATAGCGGAAACGGCCGAGCAGCACCTTACCATCCAACACCAAGCCGCAGTCCGTGGCAAATACCATGTCGGCTAGGCCCGGCGCCGGCGTGGTCAGCTCTACGGGCCAGCCAAGCCGGTCGTATGTCTCTTTCAGGCTTTGCCATTCTAGGCGAGCTTTGGCCGTATCCACCGGATCGTCAGTGTGCATCCAGGCGTTAATGCTATAGCTAACCGTGAAATAGTCGGGTGGAGTCATGAGTATGCGCATAGCTCTAAGTATAGCAATGCCGGTAATTGACAGCGCCACCGAGCGTCAATTATAGTAGGTGTGATGCATTAGCACTCACAGTATCTAAGTGCTAATGATCTGCAAGCTAACGGAGGAAAAAACGTGAGTGTCAATATACACCCCCTCGGCGACTACGTTGTGGCCGAGCCTGAAGAAGCCGTGACCAAAACAGCCAGCGGCCTGTATCTGCCGGAAAAGGCAGCTGAGAAGCCGAAAGTGGCCAAAGTGTTGGCCGTAGGCGCTGCCGCCGGGCAGGTGAAAGCTGGTGATCGCATTCTGTACAAGAGCTACAGCCCGACCGAAGTCAAAGTGGACGGTAAAGACTATCTGCTGATTGAAGAAAAAGATATCTTGGCAACGCTAAAGTAGGAGAATTATAGATGGCCAAAAAAGTATTCTATGACGACGACGCCCGCAAGCGTGTGCTGGCTGGCGCCGAAATTCTGTATAACGCAGTCAAGACCACCATGGGCCCCAAAGGCCGCAACGTGGTCATCAGCAAAAGCTACGGCGCGCCAACCGTCACCCACGACGGCGTGACCGTCGCCAAAGGCGTAGAACTGGCTGACGCCGACGACGAGACCCTGGGCTACAAAGTCGGCGCCGAGCTCATCAAGCAGGCCGCCAGCAAAATGAACGACGTTGCCGGCGACGGCACGACCACTGTTACCGTGCTGACCTACCACATCTTATACGAAGCCAACAAGCTGATCGCTGCCGGCCACAACCCGATGCTACTGCGCAAAGGCCTGGAAGCCGCTGCGCAGGACGCGCTGAGCAAGCTCGAAAGCTTACGTGAAGACATCCAGGGCAAGAAGAGCCGTATCGCCGAGGTAGCAACGATTAGCGCCGGCGATGCCCAGATTGGCGACTTGATCGCCGAAGTTATGGACAGCGTCGGCCGCGACGGTGTGGTTACGGTGGAAGAAGGCCAAGGCCTGAGCCTGGAAAGCGAAGTGGTCGAGGGCTTTACCTTCGATAAAGGCTACGTCAGTCCCTACATGGTCACCGACACTGCCCGCATGGAAGCCGTGTACACCAAGCCAGCCATTCTGGTTACCGACAAAAAGATTAGCTCGGTCCAAGAGTTCCTGCCTATCTTAGAAAAGCTGGCGCAGTCCGGCAAGAAAGACCTGGTGATTATCGCCGAAGACGTCGAGGGCGAGGTGCTTGGTACGCTGATTCTGAACCGCTTAAAAGGCGTATTTAACACCGTCGCCGTCAAGGCGCCAAGCTACGGCGACCGCCGCAAAGACATCCTAGACGACATCGCAGTCCTGACCGGCGCCACGGTGATCAGCGAAGAGCGTGGTTACAGCTTTGAAGAGGCCGACCTGAGCATGATTGGCTCAGCCCGCAAAGTGATCGTGGGCAAGGACGCCACGACCATCATTGAGGGCGCTGGTTCGGCCGCCGACATTGCCTCACGCATCAAGCAAATCGCCGCCCAAGCCGCCAGCGTCAAGGGCGAGTACGAGAAAGGTCAGCTGGACAAGCGCCGCGCTGACTTAAGCGGCAAGGTCGCGGTTATCAAAGTTGGTGGCGCTACCGAAACCGAAATCGAAGAGAAGAAGTTCCGCGTGGACGACGCCGTAGCCGCCGTGAAAGCGGCGCTGAGCGAAGGTGTGGTGCCCGGCGGCGGCGTAACGCTTATCAACCTAGCCCAAGAGCTGTTAAAGAATCCAAAGAAACCAGAAGGCGTCAACCAGGATAACGTAGAGTCCCTATCGGTCGGATACGCGCTTCTTGTTCATGTTCTGGAGCAGCCGTTCCGCATCCTGCTAGCAAACGCTGGTCTGAACCCTGATGAATGGCTACCGCAAGTCCGCGCGGGCAAGCCCGGCCACGGTGTAAACGTCAATGATCCAAGCAAACTCGTTGACCTCAGGGCCGCCGGTGTGATTGATCCCGCCCGCGTCACCAAAGAAGCGCTGCTGAACGCCGTGTCGATTGCCGGCACCAGCATGACCATGGGCGCCTTAGTGGTCGAGGTGCCAGAGAAGACGGCAGCGCCCGCCGCGCCAGACATGTCTGGCATGGGCATGATGTAGACTAGCGTCGCCTACCAAAAAAGAGCCTGGGTGATCCAGGCTCTTTTGCTGCGGTGGTCAGCTATTTAGTCGCGCCCGCCGCCGTACGCACTGTTGCCGTAGCCGCGCGTCACTTGACCCACGTGGCTCTTGCCATTTAAGAGTCGGAGTACCGAAGAGAAGCCGAACACGCTGGCCACGCCAAAACCGAGCGTCGCCAGGAACTCCTTACGCGACATTTCCTTCTGCATAATTGCTTCGAGTTGTTTGTGCATAGCTGTTTTTATTTTTGTTTTTATAGAACTACTCAAATTGTAGGCAAAGCGCTAATGCCTGTCAAGCGTAATGGCAGGGCTATTGGTGGCCCACGAAGTCGATACTTAACTTAGTACAACATAAACCACGGTGCTGGCTACGGGGCTGGAGGTGCTCAGTATATGACGCTCGCACACATATATCCGGGTCAGTCAACCACCAAGGACATCAGCCAGCACGGTGTGACTTGGGGTAGGGGTGTTATCAAAGCGACGCGGAGCGTCAGCAGCAACAGCCCCAAGTTCTCATGCTCGGCCACTACGTATAGGAGCTAACCCTCAGGGACGCACTCGTCCTCCAGTAGCGCCCTTGCTGGGGCGCTACTTTGTTACTGGTTAAAAGCCTATTGGGTGGTACGCGAAAAAGTTGCGCGGCGGCCCGTAAAGTCGTTGAGATAGCGCAGCGGACGGCTGGGGCTGCTTGGCCGTTGGGCTGGTGCTGGGCTGATGCTGGCCGGGCTCGGCAAGGGAGCGGGTGCCGGCGCGGCCGCTAGCTTCTTGCTGACCGGTACTGCGGCGCGGTTGACCACGGGCGCTGCTTGCGGCAGGCTGGCTCTGGACGCACGGGCGGCAGCTACGGCTGCGTTGAAGCGCGCTAGCCGTTCGGCGCGTAGCTTGGCGTCTTGTTCGAGGAGCTTAGTCAGCCCAGGCGAGCGCTGCTTGCGGCGATTCAACAGCCAAACCAGCAAGATCGCCAGTTGGTAGGTAATAATCACCGGCCCAGACAGCAGCAGCTGATCCTGCAGGCGCGGCGAGGGGTTCATCAGCCCGCCGCCAACAAATGCCAGTAGGATAACCCAGCGCTCGTAGTGGAACAACCGCTGCGGCCGGAGCGGCTTAATACGATTGATGACAATAATAATCAGTGGCAACTGGAACAACAGCGCCGAGCCAAACATATACAGCGACACAAACGACATATACGACTGAATGGTCAGCAGCGGGTGAATCTGGCTGGTCGTAAACTGGTGCAGCAGAAAATGCAGCGCCGCTGGCAATCCTACAAAATAGCCAAACAACATGCCGGCGAAGGCCAGAAACCCAGACACCACGCTCCCCCAAGCGACAAACCGCCGCGCGTCTTCCTTGATGAGCGGCGCCAGGTAGCGCAGCAGCTGAAAGACAATAACCGGGATGCTAAACGTTACGCCGGCGTAAATACACACTCGGAATAAAAAATCGATGCCGCCACCAACCGAAGTATAGATAAATTGCTGGTTGTGCGAGGGTGCCAGCAAAATACCCACAATCTTTTGTTGTACAGCGTAAGCGGCGGCGGCCCACAGACCAATCGACAGTGCAATATAGACAAGCCGCCTGCGCAGTTCGTACAGGTGCTCAATAAACGGTAGTTTTTGGTTTGCGGACAGCGTTTTTTGTTTACGATGTTTCGCGGGATTTGTCTTTTGCCTCATCATGGCCGCCATCATTTAGCCCTTTACGAATTTCTCGCATCGAACTTCCAAGACTGCGCGACAGCTCTGGCAATTTACGGCCGCCAAACAGCAGCAGTACGATGGCCAGGATGATGATGAGCTCCGGCGCTCCCAGATCTAGGAATGCAAAACTTACCATGGTACCCTCGCTTATTAGTTAACCAATACCATGATAGCATAGATGTATATGGGTACGCTCGGTATTATCTACATCACCACTGTTTTACAGCGTGCCGCCGATGCCTACAGCGCTGGGACGTATAACTCAAGCACTTACAGCGCCAGTGGCGGCCTGGCGAATACCGGCATGGCGCTGGGCTTGTTTGTGGGCGTCGCGGCGCTAATTATTGTACTGGCGATTTTGGTTAGGGTGTGGCGTAGGCCGAACAAAAAATCCGACAAAGAACCGCCTACCGACTAAGCGTCACGTCGCCGGCAAAACTGCTATTAAGCAGCCAGAGCAGCGTAAGGCTCGCCAGGAGCAGAGCGAGTAGCAACCAAAATCGCGTTCTCTCAGACATGTTGCTCCTGTTTGGCCACGACGACCAAGCGATCTTTGGGATTCCAGAGCGGCGTGCAGGTGTAGAGAGTGAGCTGTGGGTGTGGGGTGTTCGCTTCGATGGCGGTGTCGGTGGGCGGCACCACCTCGCTACTTGTAACTTTGTACAGGTAGCGTTTGCCCTGCCAAAAAATGCCGATTTCATCGCCAATCTGGAGTTTATTGAGATAGTAAAAAACACCGCGCGGGTTGGTGTAGGTATAGCGATGGCCGGCAATCACGGTGTTGCCGCCGCGGTCTGGCGTGATACTCCCTGGCCGACGCCAGGGGCCGGTGCGCAGCGCGGCGATGGTTTGCCCCTCATTGATTGGCATATCAAGCAGCAATGCAGGCACGACCAGGCGGTTGCCCACCGGAGCTGTGTGCAGATCGGCTACCTGCGGGCCATGCAGCTGCGCGGTTAACTGCGCCAGGCGGTGCGTGGCATGGCGTTCGACCCAAAATATGGTCATGGGCGCCAGCGGCGCGACGATAATATAGCCGCAAACCACAATAGTCGCCACAAACAGGCAGGTGTTGATGCGCGCCAGCTTCACACTCTTAGTATAGCCGGTCTATTGATCCTGCGAGGTGAAGTAGTTGATTTCGTTGACGATGTCGAGGAGGGCTTGGGCTTTGGTTTTTTCGTCGCTGATTTGCTCGGCAGCCGTGTAGGCCTCCTTCAGCAGTGCGGAGTTGTCGGCGGCCTGAATCATCATCATGGTGGTGCGGAATTTTTCTTCTGGTGTTTGGTCGAGGTGGCCGAGCAGCGGGCTGAGCTGCTGGAGAGCTTGCTGTTTGATGTCGAGTAGGTTGTCCTTGTCGTCTGCGCCGGCGCCAATGTTGTCGACCGTGCTGTCGACGGGTGCGCCGGCGCCACCCACGGGGCTGGCCGCGTCGCTGCCGTAGCCGGTCATTGGTGTGCTAGTGGCGTCTACCACCGAGTTGTCGGCCGGCGCGGCAGGTGGTTCACTGGCAGGAGCCGTCGGCATGACATTGTCAGTGGCTTGGTCGTTGTTATTTTGCCCGAACATAGTCTCCCTCACACTTATTACCGTATAGTATAAAGTACCAACTACCGTAAGCACAAGGATTTTGAAGTATGCTTGACGACCCTCAGTACTTAAAAGAGAAAGATCCAGATGGCGCGCTGACCATTGCCGCACAGGAGCCAGACCAGCTACGCACGAAGTTCACGCTGGACGCGCAGTTTGGCGAGATCGCAAACGTCGTGCATGCCGGCATGGGCGGCTCGGCGCTGCCGGCGCAACTGCTGCGGAGTTGGCCAGTGCTGCCTGTCCCGTTTGAGATCGTGCGCGATTACGACTTACCGGCTTACGTGGGCAAACACACGCTCTGTATTATCGACAGCTACTCTGGCAACACCGAGGAGACCATCAGCGCGCTCGACCAAGCGCTCAGCAAAGGTGCGCAAGTAGTGGTCGTTGCCCACGGCGGCCAGCTGGAAACGCTGGCGACCGACAAAAAGGTGCCGTTTGTGAAGTTGCCAGAGGTGGGTCAGCCACGCTTTGCGGTCTATAGCAATCTCAAGGCAGTACTCGCTGTGTTTGTAGCGGCCGGACTGGTCAAAGCCGATGAAGTTTACCCGGTTGTCGACGCCTGTGCCGACTTTCTGGAGCGTGAAGTTCCAGCCTGGATTCCAGCGGTGCCTACCGCCAATAACTCGGCCAAACAACTGGCCCAGGAACTCCTCGGTAAATCGCTAGTCGTCTACGCCGGCCCCAAACTCCAGCCCGCCGCCCAAAAATGGAAGATTTGTACGAACGAGAACGCCAAGCAAGTCGCCTGGTGGAACCAGCTGCCAGAATTCAACCACAACGAGTTCATCGGCTGGAGCAAGCAGCCGGTCGACAAGCCCTACGCCATCATTGATTTGCGGAGCGACCTCGAGCACCCGCGCATCCAAAAACGCTTTGAGGTGAGCGCTCGGCTGCTGTCTGGCATGCGTCCGGAGCCACACATTGTCCAAGCCAAGGGCAGCAACGTGTTTGAACAGCTCATTTGGACCATCACCTATGGCGATTTTGTGACGCTTTATCTGGCGCTGCTGAACGGCATCAATCCCACGCCGGTCGATCTAGTCGAATCGTTTAAAAAGGCGCTCGGCTAGTATGGACGCCAAACAACTATTCCAGGAAGCAACTACGCTGGCAGACGGTTGCACGCGACGTGTCCGGCCAGAGCATATGGGTTTGCCGACGCCTTGTAGCGAGTGGGATCTCACCAAGTTGCTCAACCACATGGTGTATGAACTGTCTTGGGTACCAGATATGTTGGCGGGCAAGACAGTTACCGATGTAGGCACCAAGTACGATGGCGACTTACTACAGAGCGATCCTTTGGCGGCATGGCAGCGGGCCTTAGCAGCTGCGCAAGCGGCCGTCCAACAAACCGATGAAGATAGCGTTGTGCATTTGTCGTACGCTGATGTCCCGGCGAAACACTACATTCGCGAGTTAGGCGGCGACATGTTGATCCACGGCTGGGACGTGGGCCAGGCGCTGCAATCCTCGCTGGTCATGCGCCCGGAGTTGGCCCAAGCAGTGTACGACGGCGTGTTGCCGCGCGCCGACGAATTCCGCCAGAGCGGCTTATTCGGTACGCCGCTGCCAGCCGAGCAAGCAGACAACACACAAGTTAAATTACTTGCCTTTTTTGGAAGGAGCCAAGACACATGGCTAGCCAGGTTGCACACCAACGTATTGTGAGTACGGCGGATATCAAGCGGCTCGGCACGATTTTGTCTGTGTGGGCGCACCCCGACGACGAGTCGTACTTGGCCGCGGGCATCATGGCCACGGCTGTAGTCCAAGGCCAACAGGTGATTTGTGTGACCGCCACCAAAGGTGAGGCCGGCTCGCAGGATGAAGTGAAATGGCCGCCCGCGACCCTCGGCGAGGTGCGGGCGACAGAGCTGGCCGCCGCGCTGAAAGAGCTCGGTATCACACAGCACCACTGGCTTGGCTACGGTGATGGCCGATGCGCCGCCGTGCCGTCCGCCGAAGCGGTTGCTCAGCTCAAGTCATTGATCGAACGATATCACCCCGATACTATCCTCACCTTTGGCCCGGAAGGTATGACTGGCCACCCCGACCACGCTACGGTCTCGCGCTGGGTGGATCAAGCCGTAGAGGGCCTGGCCGAACCGCCAGTCATTTATCACGCCGTGCACACCCCCGAACAGTACGAACAAATTAAGCCGGCCGACCAAAAACTCAATATTTTTTATAACATCGATGCGCCGCCGCTGATCGAGCCCGCGCAGTGCGACATCCACTTTGAGCTGCCGACAGCGGCCATGGACGCCAAACACCGTGCGCTCGCGGCCATGCCCTCGCAAACCGAGGCCATGCTGCGCTTCTTTGACCGCACGTTCCTAGACAAAGCATTCTCCATCGAAGCCTTCCGCCGCGCGCCAACTGCCTAACACCTACAGCTGGCATTCAGCTAACTCCTATACACTGAGCAGGCAATCGGAGATACTAAGAGTACATGAGAATATTGGTCATTGAAGACGAAGAGAAGATCGCCCGCAGCCTGGATAAAGGCTTGCGCGCCGAAGGCTACATCGTCGACGTAGCGGCCGACGGCGATGCCGCCGAAACGCTGCTCGGCGCCGGCAATTATGACCTGGCCCTAGTGGACTGGATGATTCCTGGCCGGCTGGACGGCCCCGGTTTGGTCGCACAGTGGCGCGAGCAAGGCTCGCAGGTGCCTATACTGATGCTGACCGCGCGAACCACCATTGGCGACCGTGTGCACGGCCTGGACATTGGCGCCGACGATTACTTGCCCAAGCCGTTCTCGTTCGATGAACTCCTCGCCCGCGTCCGCGCGCTGCTGCGCCGGCCTCAAGCCAGCACCGGCAACATTTTTACCAGCGGCGCGCTGTCCCTGGACGTCGTTAGCAAAGAAGCCGGTGTCAACGAGCGGCTGGTGCACCTGACCGCCAAAGAATTCCAGTTGGTTGAGTACCTGTTGCGACACAAAGGGGAAGTGGTTAGCAAAGACCAACTGCTCGACCACGTCTGGGCCGACGAAGCCCGCGTGCAGCACAACACCGTAGAAACGTTTGTGGCCAACGTGCGCAAGAAAATCGGCAACGACATAATTCAAACCGTGCGCGGGCACGGCTATAAGGTAGCGTAACAGTCAAGATGTTTGAGTCGGCCCGCGTTAAACTGACGTTGTTTTATCTGGCGATTTTGCTGGCGTTTAGCTTGACGCTGACACTTAGCTTTCGGTTTTTGTTCAGCCGTGAATATGATTTGAGCAGTAGCGCCGAGCGTATCGGCGCTCGGCAGCTCTTTCTACGTGGCGTATACGTGCCCGGCCCGCGGCCATACAGCGACTTTACCAACTTGCAGGAAGGCCAGGAGACGCTCACCATGCAGCGGCTCAACCGCGATTTGGTGGTGATCAACCTGGCGGCGCTGGCTATTGGCGGATGCCTGAGCTATTGGTTTGCCGGCCGCACTTTAAAACCAATTGAGGAAGCGCACGTCGCCCAGGCCCGTTTCGCAACTGACGCCAGCCACGAACTACGCACGCCGCTTACCAACCTGCGCCTCGAAAACGAGGTCTTTTTGCGTCAAAAAGGCTTCACCGAACTGGAAGCCCGCGAGTTGATCACTAGCAACCTAGAAGAAGTCCAGCGCCTGGAGGGTTTGTCGACTAACCTGCTGGCGCTCACGCAGTACAGCGCCGGCAGCACCACACTCAAACTAAAACCGCTGGCCGTGCAGGCAATTATCAATGGTGGTAAGCGTCACGCAGCCAAGGCGGCTAAGGCCCGCGGCGTAACAATTACCGCGGCTGCGGCCGAAGCCAAAGTCACCGGCAACCTTGAAAGCCTGGAAGAGCTCCTAGCCATTTTGCTGGACAATGCAGTCAAGTACGGCCCCGAGACGGGCACCGTAACCATCGGCGGCCACAAAGAAGACGACTCCTACATTTTGTGGGTCAAAGACGAGGGCAAGGGGATTGCCAGTAAGGACTTGCCGCATATCTTTGACCGCCTGTACCGCGGCGATACCGCTCGCTCCAGCAAAACCGGCGGCTACGGCTTGGGCTTGAGCCTGGCGCAGGCTATCGCGCGGGCCAACAAGGCCGACATCCGCGCCGAAAATGTGCCGGGCGGCGGCGCGTGCTTGCTGCTGCGTTTGCCGCTCGCCAAGTAACTATTTGCAAACGTCGATCGCGCTAAAACCAGCGTCTTGCAGCATTGGTGCCAGGGTGCGGATAACCCGGGTAAACACCCGTCGTTTTTCGTCACTGGCTTCTTGCTGGCTGAGCCGCGTGGGGTGTAGATCTTCGTGGGCAGCGGCCGTGGCTTCTTGCCAGAGTTCCGGCTGCTGGTCGCGGAAAGCTTGCATGACCGGGCCGAACGGGCGCCAGTTGTAGTCGAAGGGGTCCCACTCGCCCGGATATTCAGTTGGGTCGTATAGGAAGTACAGGTGTAAATTATTGGTCGGCAGCAGGTCGTCGTGGATGAGCTGGTCGCGTTCGGCGGCGTCCTCGGGATAACCGCGGTTATAGTTAATCAGCTCCGCTTCCCACAGCAGCGGCGCTTCACAATTTGGACCGGTTGACTGTTCGCTCACGCTGCTCCTAACCACATAACTCAAGTGGACTAAAGCCTTCTTCGACGAGCCAAGGTCCTAGCACGAGCATCAGATCGGTGTACGCTTGATTCTTTTCAGCCTGAGCTGTATCAACCTGCGCAGCAAGCTCAGCTGCAACTGGATCCTTACCTTGTAAGGCCTTAATGTAGGCGTCCATGCGTTCTATCTTTACAGCAGCAGTGCTTTTAGCGGCTTCCCAGAGGTCACGACGTTCGTCACGGAGTCGACGAACGATATGACCAAACGGCCGAGCATTGTAGTTACAGCGATTAGGGATGCCGGTACCGGCGACCAACTCTTCTTTGGGCTCATCAACAATGTAAAGGCTAAGGTTATTGGTTGGCAGCCAACCATTGGCTTCAAATTCGGCTCGCTGGTCGGCTTGGTCGTCGCGGCCGAGGTAGTAGTCAAATAAATCTTGTTGCCACTGAGGACGTGGCGCAGCAATTGTCTCACTCATAGGACGGTATTGTACAATGTTTATATAATATATGCAACACTTCCGTCTTTGGAAACTGCGCCCTGGTATAATACAAGTAAGATGAAGTGGTACGTTTCTACGCGCGGTCGGTTTGGCCTCGCGCTCCTCGGCTCAAGCTTGGTCAGCTGTTTGCTGTACGGTATCGGCGTGTTGTTCAACCACGCGCTGCCGTTCTGGTACCTGACGTACAACCTCTTTTTGGCTTGGATTCCGCTGGGCGTCGCGCTGTGGCTAACCCGGTTGCTCAAGCACAAGCTGTGGTCTAGCTGGCAGGCCATAGTGCTCACTATTGCCTGGTTGGTGTTCCTGCCGAACAGTTTTTATATGATCACCGATTTTATTCATCTGCGCGACTACTGGCAGCCGGACACGGTGTACGAAATCATTATGTTCAGCTCGTTTATCTTAAACGCCTTTATCCTCGGCCTGACCAGCCTCTATGCGGTGCACAGCCAACTGCGCTGGCGGATGCGCGACCGCAACAGCACGCTTACGCTCGGTGTTATTATGCTGGCAACCAGTTTTGCGATTTACATTGGGCGGGATCTGCGCTGGAACACCTGGGACGTGATCCTCAACCCGGCCAGTATTTTGTTCGACCTCTCCGACCGGCTGCTGCACCCGTTCTCGCACCCGGAGATGTTTACCACCACCCTGGGCTTTTTTGCGCTCATTGCCAGCGTGTACTGCATCGTGTGGTACGCCGCCCGCACCCTTCATCAGCAGAAACAGCCGCGCTGATCTGTTATACTGTTGTCAATGAAAGAGATTGCCGAGGCGCTTACCAGCGCCATACAAGAGTTATTCAATGTCGAGACGCCGGTGGAGCTCACGCGGCCGGATGAACAATTTGGCGACTACGCCACCAATGTCGCGCTGCAGCTGGCCAAGCAGCTCGGCAAAAATCCGCGCGAGATTGGCGAGCAGTTGGCCGCGAAGTTACGCGACGTACTCGGTCCGATCGTCAAAGAAATTTCGGTCGCCGGCCCAGGTTTTATTAATCTTACGCTCAGTGATGCAACATTGCTCAATCTTCTAGGTGTCGCTCCCGGGCAGACCATGAGCGGCCAACAAGTGATCGCCGAATACTCCGACGCCAATCCTTTTAAGGTACTCCACGCCGGCCATGTGTACACCACCTCGGTTGGCGATGCAATTGCCAACCTGCTTGAGCACGCCGGCGCTACGGTACATCGGGTAAATTATGGTGGCGACGTGGGATTACACGTTGGCAAAACCATGTGGGCGATTATCCAAAAACTGGGCGGTGAGCTGCCGGACAAATTGGCAGTGGTGCCTGAAACCGATCGGGCAATGTGGATGGCGGAACGCTATGTAGAAGGCGAGCAAGCCTACAACGACAATGAAGCCGCCAAGGCTCTGATCATCGAAACGAACAAACATGTTTACCAGCTGCACGCCCAGGACGAACATGACTCGGCATTTGCACAAATTTATTGGACTTGCCGCCAGTGGAGCTACCAAGCCTTTGATGCTTTCTTTGCGCAATTTGGTACCAAAATGGAGAAATACTATCCCGAAAGTGAAGTCTCCGATTTAGGCCTCCAGACGGTTAAGGAACACATAGGCGCGGTGTTTGAACAGTCAGACGGCGCCATTATTTTTAACGGCGAGAAGTACGGACTACACACCCGTGTTTTCATCAATCAACATGGACTGCCCACCTACGAAGCCAAGGATGTAGGTCTGATTGCCAAGAAATACGCCGATTACCATTTTGACCGATCCATAATCGTCACCGACAACGAGCAAGAGCAATACATGGCTGTAGTACTTAAGGCAGTTGAGCAATTCTGGCCGGATTTGGTGCGGGCAACGACCCATATCACGCACGGCAAAGTCAAACTTAAAGGTGGGGTTAAGATGAGTAGCCGAAAAGGCAACATTGTGCGCGCCAGCGAGGTGTTGGCTATGACGAAGCAAGAACTGGTGAGGGCCGGCCGCCAGGCAGACGACACCGTGATGCTCGGCGCGGTGAAATACGCATTTCTTAAAACGCGCATCGGTGGCGACATCATTTATGATCCTAAAGAGTCAATCGCGCTGGAAGGCAACAGCGGCCCGTATCTGCAGTACGCCCACGCCCGGGCACGCAACATCCTCAAGAAAGCTGGGCACGACGGTGGCGAGCTACATGATCTGGACAGCAACGAGCGCTCGCTCGCCCGCAAGATCGGTGAATATACCGAGGTCGTCGACAAAGCGGCGCGCGAACTCATGCCGCACCACGTCTGTACCTACTTGTATGAGCTGGCCCAGACCTTCAACCGTTTTTATGAGCACGCCAAAGTGGTCGGCGACCCACGCGAGGCAACTCGTTTGCGGCTCGTTGAACTCTATGCCAACGTGCTCCAAGACGGACTCAAACTTTTGGGAATTGCGGCTCCCGATAAAATGTGACGTGATAGTTTACTAAGCATAATACTTATGCTATAGTATGCCTCAGTGTCTCAAAACCAAAACGAACTACCAACACAAACTTCCGAACGCGGCCCTTGGGTTAGTTACGAGCTGCGCCGCAAATTTATTCGCGTCGCTGGCACGCTACTGGCGGCTACCATGTTTTTGGCGCCTGACTCGCAAGCCGGCGTCACACCGGTCAAATCTGACCACGCGACAGAGGTAATATCGGCTGCGCCGGAACTGACGAGCCAGGACAGCAACATGCCGATCGATCAACGCGCCGAAATTGCCTCATCGCTCGCCGAAGAATTTGAAAAAGGCGAAGAAAAACGCAGCAAAGAATCACCCATTAACGAAGCCCGCGCTGCCGACGTGGTAGCGGGCTACAGCGTGCAAGCGCACGCCGGCGCTGAGCAACTGCCCGAGCCCAGCCAAGAATGGCGCGCTATTGGCGGCATCGCCACCGGTCACGTCACGCTTATTCGTCCCCCTGAGCCGCAAGACTATTAAGGATGCTACAATAGCTACATGGCAAGTACCGACGCCGAGAAAGAGCGTGAAGTAAAAGAAGTCGCTACCAAGCTGCGCCACCTCGGCCCGGCCAAACAAGCCGAGGTGGTGAACGAGCTTATCGCCAAGCAAGTGACCCGCCAGCTCGGTGGCTTCACTGACTTTTTGCGTGAGCAAAGCGTGATTGGCATTGGTATTGGCCTGGTGCTCGGCACGCAGCTCAAAACCGTGGTCGACAGTATCACACAGGGGCTGATTAACCCGCTCACTTCGCTGTTTTTGCCCGGCGAGAAAACGCTGACCGAGCAATCCTGGACCATCAACGCCATTGGCCGCACTACGACGGTTAACTGGGGAAGTATTGTGTACCAACTCTTTGATTTTGTGCTGGTGGCATTCATAATTTACGCGATTTTTAAACTGCTCAAGCTCGACAAACTAACCAAGAAAAAATAGGGTGGGCCATATGACCATGCAGCTCTCGGACGACGAGTGGAAAAAGAAGCTGACACCTGAGCAGTATGAAGTGCTGCGCAGCAAGGGCACCGAAGCGCCGTTCACCGGTAAACTATTGTATAGCGATAAAGCTGGCAGTTATACGTGCGCCGCTTGCGGCAACGTGTTATTCGATTCAACTACAAAATTTGAAGCTGACTGCGGATGGCCCAGCTTTTACGATGCTAAGAAGGGCTCGGTCAAGCTGACTCCCGACAACTCCATCGGCATGCGTCGCACTGAAGTCACTTGCGCCAACTGCGGTGGCCACCTCGGCCATATCTTCGACGACGCGCCAGATCAGCCGACAGGGCAGCGGTATTGTATCAACTCCGCAGCTCTTCAATTTTTGCCCAAGAAGTAAGACTAACTTGCTTATGCTTGCAAAAGCTGTCCAAATAGTGCAGAATCAGGCGCATGAATTTTGATTACGATATCGACTACCAGTTACCGCACACCTACGAACGCACCAGCCTAGCCGACGCCTACGCCGAGCACGTCCTGGCACCGCGTCCCGCAACTGTAGCTACCATGGACAATGCTTGGGAGGCACTACGTACCAGCCCGAACACCCGAACGCTGGCTAGCTTTATGCTGGTCGCTGGCGCGCAAGCCGAGCGGGCCGAGGCGGCGGTTAGATATCCGGATCTGGTCGCGGGTATCAACTGGAATGCTGACACGGAAGTAGCTAGCGGAAGATACGTCGCGCGTTACGCTCGTGAGGCATTCGCTGAAGGCGGTGTCGGGCAGCTCGGCCACACTGTTGGCTCGTTGCTGCTAGGCAACGCTGGGCAAAGCCCTGAGCCAGTGCGCACCGCCCTGGCGGCTGACATCTTGCGCGGTCGGCAGGATGTGTTCGCGCTGTACAACGCCGGCGCGGAGAGTGACTATCATCGGTTTGCCCGCGCCTCCGCCCGCAACGGCCTACTCGGTTTGCTGAGCGTGCACATGGCAGAAGAGTTCACCGGAGCCGCTGGTGAACTCGTGTGGAAAGGCTTGCACGGCGCGAGGAGATCGTGGCCGGCGATTGCCTACACCGAGGTAGTCCGTGCCCACGGCACCGAGGCCGCACCGCTTCCCATTGATATGCTCCGTATGGACAAAGCAATTGCTGCCTGGAACAACGTTCCGGGAGATGATACCGGGTTGATACCTGAAGTCACAAAGGATGTACTCCGCGCGGTCTACCATAAGTATCCGCAGCGCGCTTACTTTGTCGAAGCCCGGTTTACTCGCCCAGCCGCCACTAGCGCTGACCCAAGAATGCTATACTAGCCTGTATGGTTGATATGAAGCATCTGTTGCCTACCAAGCTACTGTGGGTAGATTTGGAGATGACCGGTTTGGACGCGCAAAAAGACGTGATCCTGGAAGTGGCCGCCGAAGTTACCGATTTCGACTTCAAAACGCTCGGCAGCTACGAAGCGCGCATTAAGCACCGCCGCGAGCTGGTAGTGGAGCGCATGCAAAAAAATACTTGGTGGAAGGATTATCCTGAAAACCGCGACGATTTCGTCTCCCGTTTAGACGAAGCCTTGCCGTCCGCCGAAGTAGAACGGGCGCTCATCGCCCTGATCGAAGCTCATTTTGGCCGCGAACCAGCCGTGCTCGCCGGCAACTCTATCCATAACGACCGCAACTTTATCAAATACTGGTGGCCAACACTGGACCTTAAACTACACTACCGCATGCTGGACGTCAGCGCCTTCAAAGCCCTGATGCAGGGTAAGTATGGCGTCGAATTTGAAAAGAAGGAAGTGCACCGGGCCTTTGACGACATTCAAGCTTCGATTGCTGAACTGCAACACTACCTTGAGTGGTTCAAGAAGCAGGCCTAAACTGCAAAGCGTAAGCAGTTTACTCTAATTGTATCGAAGCGTATAATACAACAGTTTGAGAGAATTATATGCAAGCAGTTGTTTTTGATCTAGATGGCACACTTCTTGACTCCCGCGAAGCGGTGTATGTCTTGTTTGAACAGCTGACCCGTGAATTTGACGGGCAGGCTATTTCCCGTGCCGAAATCGCCACCGCCATGCACGCGCGCACCAGCGACATCACGCGCATGCTGGTGCAGAACCAAGACGTGCCGTTTGATAGCATTGTGAAGCGCCACGACGAGCTCTACGAGCAGCTGCACCATAAACGAGTGCTGTACGCCGACGCCAAAGACACACTGTTATTGCTGCGCCGTTTGGGCTACAAAGTGGGCATGCTGACCGCCCGGCCGCAGCACCGGCTCGATTGCCTTGATCAGCACGATCTACGACGCCACATCGATGTAATCATTACTGCCGACGACGTGCCAGAATCGAAGCCACATCCCGCTGGTCTGCAGCTGCTTCTGGAGCGTCTGGAAGTTGCGCCGTCCGGAGCGGCGATCGTAGGCGACACGGTAGCGGACATCTTGGCGGGCAAAAACGCCGGTGTGGCTAAAACGATCGGCGTGACACATGGCTTCGGCACATTGGAGGCACTGCGCGGCGCTGGCGCCGACCATTTGGTAAGCGACGTAGCCAGCGTACTTGACGTGTTAGAGTAAATATATGATCACCCACAAAGAGGTTGAAGAATATTTGTTAAGTATGCCGAACGCCCGGCTCGACTATCCGTTCGGTGAGGGTGTAGCGGTGTACAAAGTCGGCGACAAAATGTTCGCCTTAGTAGCTGAAAAGAGCGACCCCGTTAACCTCAGTCTTAAGTGCGACCCAAAACTGGCCGCAGTGCTCCGCGAAAACTACGAGAGCGTCATGCCCGGCTATCACCTCAATAAAAAACACTGGAATACTATACTCTTGACCGGACAACTAAGCTGGGAAGAAGTGCAGGATTTAATCAGGCATTCGTATCAGCTAGTCACTGGCCAGGCTTGAGGGTGTTGGCCACTGGCTGAGCAGGATTTGGACTTGGGTGTAATCGGCGCTTAAAATGGCGCGTTCTTTTTTGCCAGTTGCGCCGTTATAGGTGGTTTTAAGGCTGGCGGCATAGGTTTGTAACTGGCCGACCATCAGTTGGGTAAACGTGACGTCAAACGTATTGGCGGCCGCCGCAGCCGTCAGCTGGCTGTCGGTGTCGGCGCTCTTTTTGAGTGCTAAGGTTTTGCTAATGGTTTTGTAGCCTTGTTTAAGCATATACGCCGTCAGCATTTGCTGCTGCGAGGTCATAACGAGGCTAGTGTTGACAGCGGCGTTACGCACGGTGGCGGCATTGGCAGTCGAACCCTCGTCCGCCACCCGAGCCAACTCCGTTTGGGTCTGGGCGAGCGGCAGCAGGGCAGCCGGGTTTACTTTTTTGCCGAAAGCGATATTCAAAATAAAAGCCCCAAAGACCATCACTACTACGGCACCGCCAACCAGCACCACCAGTTTCATAGCAAAGGCATTGCCACCAGGATTAAAGCCGCGCTTTTTTGGCCTCAGCGCTGGATTAACGATAAACTCGTACGGATTGTGCTGAGCGGTAATTTTCTCTGGCTCCGGCCGTTCGGGGGGCGTAGGCGATAGAGAGGGGGGCGCTGGAAACGAATTGCCGTCAGGATTCATACCATTCATGTAATCATAAGCTGGTTCGTTTCTGCAAGAAATAGAGAGGTGAATATTGATAAAACGCAAGCAATATGCTAATGTAGTGTTACATTAACATAAGCATTTGATAATGCAAAACAGACACGAGCTTAATCAGTTACAACCGTTCCCAGAAGGCGAGCGACACCAGCTGTCGGAGCGCGAACATCAGAAGGTAGATACCTATTTGCTGTCGCCTGAGGCTACGCAGGAAACTTTTGGATTGCATGGCGCTTTGGTATGCCAGGTACATCTAAGTAGCAATCCGGCTGACGACGCGCCAGACTTATTTGTGTTGGACCGCGGCACGGAGCCAGCGGCTCGCATCAGCAGCGACGCGCCAGACGACCGCCACAGCATGTTACTCGAGCCGGAAAAGCGGTACGTCGTCCTTACTGGTGCGTATATGCGTGAACGGGCGGCGGCAATTGCTGCTGCGCGCGAAACTACCGGCCAGCCAACCAGCCTCACGCGACCGGCTGGCGATGGTTGGCAAGGCTACAATGTGTCAGACTACAGTCCGTACTTTGGCAGCGAGCGCCTGCAGGAGGAGCTCGGCATACACGTCCCCCTTGAGCGGCACCAGTACGCCTTCATGCTTGATCTCAGCAACCGCTCAGTCATTTTGACTCCTGGACACTTACCGGAGGGTATAAGTACCATGACCGGCAAAGTCGAACGTCCTGAAATCCCCGAGATTGACGGCGCGCGCGGCGTGATTCCAGAGATCTACCGCACCTTTCAAGTTGACGAGGTGGCTTTCCGCTATTTAGGGCCAACCAAAGTCAGTCGCCGCGACGCCTACCTGTTTCAGAGCCAAGACAGCACGGGCCAGAAGCGCATGGTACTGGTATATAAGTCCGGTAGCCAAGGCGAGTGGCGCGCCTCGCAAGGGATCGCCAGAATGGGCGGCGAGGTGCTACTAAAAGGCGCCAGCGGCGGCGGTGAACGCAGCAGCTACACCCAAGACACGCAGCTGCATCCCAACTTTAAAATGGTTATCGACTATCTGGAACGATATAGGGACGACCCGGATCTCGGGCGCCGCCTTGGTGTGTTAGCCATAGGTGAAGCGCCGGACGAAATGCTGGCAGACAGCATCAAGCAACAAGTTATAGACCAAAATCGCGAGCTGGCCAAACTGCAAACTACGGAAAGCGCACTCGCCATCGAGGAGTTTGAGTCGCTGCTTAGCTACGTGCCGCTCGGCGGCAAAGATATCGATGCGCTGCTGCTGGCCTTGCAGCCAGGCGAGCTGACGCCTAAGGCGATGGCCGCGGCGGCCGGCATAGCGCCTGGCGGTTCGCCGGAAGCTATCTATAACGCCTATTTTGCCAAGATTGGCGAGTTGAACACGCTGCTCGTACAGCAGCACATGATCCCCGACTTTAACCAGCCGCCCCAGCGCATAGTACACGGCAGCCACGACATATTCGGCCCGACGAAGACCGAACTGTACACCCACACTGTCGCTCGCCGCACCTACGAATGGCACATGACCAAAGACGAACACGGGCGTGCTTGGATCAGCAATATCCGCCTGGCGTACAGCCCGATGACGCCCTACGGCACGGACGCCGAAATGGTCAACGCCGGCATCTTGGTCTCTAAGCCACTTGAATACCCCCAGCAAGCCACTGGCCTGCCGGACCGGTTGACCCCTTATTTGAAAGGCTACGTCAATCTCACACGCTTCTTAGAGATGTTTGAACCCATCCGCCGCTACAAACAGTTCCGCGTCGCCGAGCCAAACAGCGACTCCTAGCTGAAAACAGGGGTAATATAGCGTACAATACAGCGTAATGGACGCTGTCGAGGATATTAAGAGCCGGTTGAGCATCGAAGATGTGGTGGGCCAATATGTGGAGCTGAAGCGCGCCGGGCGCAACTTTAAAGGTTTAAGCCCGTTTAGCAGTGAGCGCACGCCCAGCTTCATGGTCAGCCCGGAAAAGCAAATTTGGCATGATTTTAGCAGCGGCAAAGGCGGCAACATGTTCAGCTTTGTTATGGAAATGGAGGGCCTGGATTTTAAGGGCGCGCTGGAGCTTTTGGCGCGCAAGGCCGGTGTGGATCTGGATCAGTACCGCACCTCTCGCCGCTCCAACTCCAAAGAGAAAGAGCGGCTGCACGAGGCCCTGGAGCTAGCCGCTAAATTCTACCAGGCGCAGCTCAAAAACAGCCCGCGGGCGGTCGAGTATATCTCTAAGAAACGCAAGTTTAGCCGAGCGACCGTGCTAGAGTGGCGCCTCGGCTACAGCCCAAACACCGGCACGGCGCTGATTGATTTTTTACGAAAGAAGGGCTTTTCTGAGGCAGAAATTAAGAGTGCGGGTTTAAGCGCGCAGCGCTATAAAGGCCCAGGCGACATGTTCCGTGGCCGACTGATGATTCCGCTGGCCGACCCGCAAGGCCGGATCATTGGTTTTACCGCTCGAATTCTGGAAGACGACCCCAGTGCACCGAAGTACATCAACACGCCGCAAACGCTGTTGTATGACAAATCGCAGCACGTTTTTGGGCTGCATCTGGCCAAGGAAGCGATTCGTAAGCACAAATATGTGGTGTTGGTGGAGGGTAATCTGGACGTCATTTCGCCGCACCAAGCTGGTACTCGCCAAGTAGTGGCCACGGCCGGCACGGCGCTGACCGAGCGGCACCTAAAAGCGCTCAGCCGTTTTACCGGCGACATTCGCCTCTGTTTTGACGCCGACAAGGCCGGCCTAAACGCCACCGAGCGGGCCATCCCCATCGCTTCCAAGGTGGGCGTGTCGCTAAGCATTGTTACTTTGCCTAGCGGCAAAGATCCAGACGAGCTGGTCAAAAAAGACCCGGGCCTCTGGGAAGAAATCATCGAAAAGCCACAGTATGCGCTGGACTGGCTGATCGACCGTTATAAAACCCTGCTGGACCTGACTTCTGCCCAAGGCAAACGTCAGTTTAGCGACATAATTCTGCAAGTCGTGCGCGGCCTGACTGATCAAGTAGAGCAGGAGCACTACATCGGCGCAGTGGCGCAGCTGATCGGCGTCAGCAAAGACGCACTGATCGCCAAACTGGAAGCGCCGCAGGCCGCACCGCGCCTGAAGTCCAAAAGGACCGAGAACCGTCCGCTCGACAAAACGCAGGTTGATATGATTAAGACCGAGAATCACCTGCTGGCGTTGGCGCTGCTCCAGCCCAAGCTCCGCGAATTCATCGCGCCACTGAAGCCCGGCATGCTGGCCGAGCCGCAGGCCGCCGAGCTTTTACAGTTTTTACAGGACAATCCGGACTTCGCCGGCGAGCCAGATAAAGTCGCCGCTTTGAAACAGCTTGCAGATTATGTTAAAATCGTAGGTATTATTTATGAGGAGCTCTACCAGAGCCTCGAGCACACCGAGCTTCACTTCGAAGCCGCTCGATTGCAGGCTCACCTGGTAGACCAATATGTCAAAACTCAAAAAGCGCGTATAGCGCACGAGCTGCAAGCGTCCAATGACGCGCGCACCGCGGAATTACTCGCAGCCGTCAAAAGATTAGATCAACTACTAAAGACCCACAAGGGGGGAGGCAACAGTGCCCAAGAAACAAGCTAAAGATACAACCAAGACCAAGAATGAGAATCTGGACCTCGAAAAGTCCATCAAGCAGTTGGTAACCGGCGCTAAAAAAGCCGGCAGCGTGGACCAGCGTGACATAACCAACCTCGTGCCAGACACACCGGAAAACGCCGACACGCTGGACAAAATCTACACCCAGCTGGCCGACGCTAACATAACGGTAACGACCGCAGTTGTCCCCATCGAGCCCGACGAACCAGTAGAAATGAGCGACGAATGGACGCTGGAAGAAGGCGACGAAGTCATCCAAGAAGATCAGCACTACCTGGACGACATTGCCGACGACAGCGTGCGTTTGTACCTGCGCGAAATCGGTAAAATCCCGCTTTTATCCGCCGAGGAAGAGCTGGCGCTCGCCAAACGCGTGGTCGCTGGCGATAAAGACGCCAAAGACAAAATGGCCGAAGCCAACATGCGCCTGGTGGTTTCCATTGCGAAAAGATATGTCGGCCGCGGCTTGGATCTGTTGGACCTCATCCAAGAAGGCAACACCGGCTTGCTGCGCGCTGTAGAAAAATTCGACCCGGACAAGGGCTTTAAGTTTTCAACCTACGCCACCTGGTGGATCCGCCAGGCGATCACCCGCGCCATTGCCGACCAAGCCCGCACCATCCGCATCCCGGTGCACATGGTGGAGACCATCAACAAGCTGCTGCGCACCCAGCGCCGGCTGACCCAGGAGCTCAACCGCGAGCCCAGCAACGAAGAAATCGCCGAGGCCATGGAGATCGAGGTCGAAAAAGTTGAGCACATTATGAAGATCAAGCAGGATATTTCCAGCCTTGACGCTTCCATCCGCGACGACGAAGAAGAATCGGTGCTGGCCGACTTTATCGAAGATGAAGACACCATTTCCCCAGAAGAATCGGCCACCAACCAGCTGCTGAAAGAGCAGGTCAAGGACATGCTGGCGGCGCTGACCGAGCGCGAGCAAAAGATCATCAAGCTGCGTTTTGGCCTGGAAGATGGCAAGCAGCACACCCTGGAAGAAGTTGGCCAAGAGTTCAGCGTGACCCGCGAGCGCATCCGCCAAATCGAGGCCAAAGCCCTGGCCAAACTCCGCAAGCACAAAGACGCCCGCAAGCTGCACGACTACATTAAGTGATCCGGAAGTTACGGCAGGTTCGCAAAAATCGCGTCTAGCTTGGCCAGCATTTCCTCTGGCGTAGCGTCGTTAACAATCGTGTAATCGGCGAAGGCGATAGGGCCGCCCTTTTCTAAGTTCTCGATCTCGGCAATATCCCGCTCCTCAACCTGCTGCGGAGTGTACTTACGGTGACTGTCGGTACGCATCGAGGCACGGCGATATCGTTCTTGCCGCGGAGCTGCAACAGCTAGGGTCACTAAATCTTCGCCAAAAACTTCACGCAAGTATTTGTTCTCACTCCAGCTGTATAGCCCGTCCAAAACTACCATTTTCGCGCCCTCGTCTAAAAGCGTCTTGGCCTTTTGGGCAACGCGCTTGGCAAGTACTGCTGGACCTTCTTGTTTACGCATATCTTCACGGACGAATTTTTCGTCCGCAACATTATCTAGTCCGCGTCGCTGGACTTCCTCATAAACCATATTGCCAAAGTGCACAAGTGGTATCTGATATTTCTTGCTCAGGTAATCAGTACAAGTACCTTTACCCGAGCCGGGCATGCCCACCAGTGCAATAATTCTAGTCTTCTGCATGGCCTTAATTGTACTAAAAACAGCGTGTAATAGGTATACTTTAAGAGATGACTAATTTCGAGGTGCAGCTCGGTCGCTACAAACAGGCGATTGACGATGATATTGCCGCCTATGCCGCCCATGTTCGTAAAACTACTCAATCCCAGTTTGGCGCGCACGTAGCCGAGGAAGTGAACACATTTCTAGAGATCTTAAGCCGCGGCGGCAAGCGCATCCGCGGCGTGTTGGTGCTTACGGGCTACGAAATGTGCGGCGGCACAGACCGGGCGATGATTTTGCAGGCGGCGCGGGCGATTGAGATGCTCCACGCCTATCTGCTGATGGTCGACGACATCCAGGACCGTTCCAGCGTGCGCCGCGGCAAGCCGGCCGCGCATATGCTGCTGGCCGACTACCACCGGCGGCATCATCTAAAGGGCGACGCCGAACATACTGGTAACAGCCTGGCGCTCAACGCCGCCTTTGGCGGGGCGCACGCCGCACAGGCGATTCTGGCCAATCTGGACGCTGACCCGCAGCTGCGCCTGAATGCGCTGAGCATCGTCAACCGCACTATGGCGATTACGGCGCACGGCCAGACGCAGGATATCATGAACCAGCTGCTGGAAACGCCTACGGCTAAAGACATCGACCGCGTTTTGGAGTGGAAGTCGGCACTATACAGTTTCATTAATCCGCTGCACGTCGGTATGGTGCTGGCCGGCGCCGGCTGCGACGACACCGACGCGATCACGCCCTACGCCCTGCACCTCGGCAAAGCTTTTCAAATTACCGACGACCTGCTCGGCACGTTTGGTAACGAAAAGATCACCGGCAAAAACCCTATGGACGATATCCGGGAAGGCAAGGCCACGTTGCTCAGCACCTACGCCCTGCAGCACGCCGAGCCAAGTGCCGCCGCCTATTTAGCGCGCTGTCTCGGCAACCCTAAATTGGCCACGACGGCGTTTACGCGCTGCAAGACTATCCTAGAAACTTCCGGCGCCAAGGCCTACGCCGAGCAGCAGGCTGCCGGCCACGCCGCTGCCGCGCGATCGGCGCTAGACAACGCCGCGCCGCGCTGGAAACCGCAGTACGTAGATTTCTTGCGCCAGTTAGTAGCCTTGCTGGAACAACGAAGCAACTAGGCCTTAGCCCCATCATGCATTGAACAAAATGGGAGTGCTAGTTTCACGCAACGCTTTAAAGGTATTGTCGGCGAGCCTCGAATATTCTATAATATGCCCAGTACTGGTAACGCAAGCCGCGTTGCACCAAGGAGAGCTATGAGTACAACAACCGCTATTGAACAAATGCTGTGGACGCCGATCCCTAATATGGACGGAGCTCGTGCGCTGCGCGAGGCTGGCTACGCCGATTTGCCGATTGATACTGAGCACCCGCGTCACAACGAACCGATCGTGCCACTAAGTGAATACGGTATCGACAGCCAAAGCTACTGGGGAAATCCCAACACCACTGGCCTGATCGTGCCCGGCGCCAACACCGCCACCACGGTCCGCCGCAGCGTGGCTGAGGGCTTGGTCGTGGTACAAGATATCCTCATGAAAGACGAAACCGTCCGCCGCTATTTCGGCGGTCCGGTCAGGCTAATGGTGCGCGACGGTTTGCGCTCTACCGAATTGCAGACCATCGTCCACGATAAGCTGTACCCGAAGTTCCTACGCGACGCTAATCCCGACTGGACAGAGGAAGAAGTCTTGCAGGAGCGTAAGCGCCGCATCGCCAAGCCTTCGGCCAGCTCGCCGCACGCCTCTGGCGGAGCGGTAGACTTGGCGCTGGTGAGCGAGAACGGCGACCCAATTCACGCCGGCTACGACCTCGCTGCCAAAGACGGTAGCGTCCTGCCCGACTTTTACGAAACGCACCACGACCCAACTGGCTTTGGCTACCGCATGAATCGCCGCTTGCTGTACTGGATGATGGACCTCACCGGTTTCACGGTAAATCCAGTGGAAACCTGGCACTACGGCAAAGGCGACCGCCTGAGCGCCAAGGTCAGCGGTAGATCGGCCTACTACGACCGCGTCGACGGCGCACTCGACCTGCTCTAAGCCGTCCGCTGTCGCTGTCAGCCGTTTTTGCGTATACTGGTGCTATGGCACAGAGACTGGTGATTATCGATGGCAAAAGCGTGTTCTACCGCGGTTATTACGCCATGCCTAATCTCAGCACCAAAGACGGGCGACCGACCGGCGGCGTGTACGGCTTTGCCGTGATGGCGCTCGAGATCGTCAAGAAACTCAAGCCCAACTACGTGGCGGTGGCCTGGGACAAGCGCCACACCAACATTCGTTCCCGGCGGGCGCTGTATCCGCAGTACAAAGCCAATCGCAAGCCGGCGCCGGAGGATTTTTACGACCAAGTCGAGATTTTGATCGAACTCCTCAAATCTCTGGGCTGGCCGCTCTACGAAGCCGACGATTACGAAGCCGACGACCTGATGGGCGCTTTCGCCAAGCAAGCCGGCCAAAAGGGCATCGAGAGTTTCCTGATCACCAGCGATCTGGACGTGCTGCAGCTGGTCAACGCCCATACGCACATCTACACGCTCAAAACCGGGCTGAGCAATATTGAGCTGTTCGACGTGGCGCACTTTGAAGAAAAATACGGTGTGGGCGCCCACCAGTGGGTGGACGTGAAGGCGCTGAAAGGCGATTCGTCCGACAACATCCCGGGCGTGGCCGGCATTGGCGAGAAAACCGCGCTGGAGCTCATTTCGCAGTACAAAACACTCGATGGCGTCTACGAGCACCTGGATCTACTAAAACCCACGCTGCGTGACAAACTGGCCAAGGACAAAGATATGGCGTACCTGAGTAAAAAATTGGTCACCCTGCTGGTCGACGCACCGGTCAAACTCGATTTTGATAAAGCCAAGCTCCACGACGGCGTGACGCCGGAATTTGTAACCATGCTGCGCGATCTGGAATTCCGCGCGCTGCTGCGCCAGGTAGAATCCGCCATGAGCGCCGAAGAACGCCGCAGTGCCGAAGCCGAACACCGAGTTGGCCTCGCGCCCGCCAAAAAAATACCGTTTAAAGTTGGCCAGTACGCCGGCACCACACCGTGTGTAGTCGCCTTGAGTCCTGACTCCACTGAATTGTGGATCAGTAATAATTCAGGTACCTATAGTGAAGTGAGCTTGGTAGGCGATGGAGATAGCGATGCAGGTGGCGGGCATGGGGGGACCCCCGCGGCGCGCAGCTCCGCGAGCACCGTGGGGGAAGTCTTGCCCGACAGGACCCGCCTCACCTCGCTTGGACTAGCGACTGCGCCGGTCATCGGCCACAACGTAAAAGCCGTCTTCCGAGCGCTACTAGCCCTGGGAATTGAGCCGACTATGCCAGTGGCCCACGATACGCGTGTGGCCGCCTTTTTGCTCAATTCGCTAACGCGGGCTTTGGAACTCAGCGACCTGTTGGGCGCAACCATCGAGCTGGACAATCCCGGCCAGGTCATGGCCGCCATCTGGAAATTATACGAAGAACAGACCGCAGCACTCGCTAAGCTACCGCACGTCCAGAAACTGGCGCGCGACCTCGACTTTCCGATGATCCCGCTGCTGGCCAAAATCGAGCACCGCGGCATACTGCTAGACAGCAAATATCTCGAAACCATGAGCAAAGAGTTTGTGAAGAAAATTGGCGCGCTGGAGCGCAACATTTACGCGCATGCCGGGCAAGAATTTAACATTAGCTCGCCTACCCAGCTGGCCACAATTTTGTTCGACAAACTGGGCCTGCCCACCGACGGCGTCAAAAAAGGCAAAACCGGCTACAGCACCGGCGCGCTGGAACTGGCCAAGCTGCGCGAACTGCATCCAATAGTTGACCTCATCACGCAGTACCGCGAGTATACCAAACTCAAAAGCACATATATTGATGCGCTGCCCAAGCTAGTGGACGAACATGGCAAGCTGCACACCACCTTCGACCTGGACGTAGCCGCCACCGGCCGGCTCAGTTCGCACGACCCTAATCTCCAGAATATTCCCACCCGCACCGACCTCGGCCATGCCATTCGCACGGCGTTTGTGCCGGCCACAGGCAAGGTGTTTGTCAGCGCCGATTACAGTCAGTTCGAGCTGCGCCTAGCTGCTTATATGGCCCACGACCAGCCGATGATTGACGATTTTAATAAGGGCGTAGACGTACACACCGCCACCGCCGCACAAATTTACAACGTGCCGCTGGATAAAGTCACCAAAGACCAGCGCCGCCATGCCAAAACCGTGAATTTTGCGGTGCTCTACGGCATGAGTCCGCACGGCCTAAGCGCCGCCACCGGCATGAGCTTTGGCGAAGCGCGGGAGTTCATCGCCAAGTATTTTGAAGTCCGGGCGCCCATCCGCGACTACATCCAAAAAACGCTGGATAAAGCGTTAAAAGAGGGGTACGTGGAAACCATCTTTGGCCGTCGCCGCCCCACGCCGGATCTTAAAAGCAGCAATTTTGCGGTGCGTGAAGCCGCCAAGCGCGCTGCCCAGAACATGCCCATCCAGGGCACCGAAGCCGACCTCATGAAAATGGCCATGCTTAAGGTAGAAACCGCGCTGGACGGCCTCGGTGAGCAAATTCTGCAGATCCACGACAGCATTTTGGTAGAGTGCCCGGCCAAAAACGCGCCAGAGGTAGAGAGAATCCTAAAAGAAACCATGGAATCGATCCACACGCTGGACGTCAAACTGGTAGCCGACGTCCACACAGGTGAGAATTGGGGCGAGCTGTAGCTACAGCACGTAGTTGACAACCAGGCGTAAGCATGATACCGTTTATGCATGGGACGACACCACCCGGAACATCTAAAAGAAGAACTCGGCCACGAGGTACAAACCTACGGCGCACGTGCCGCTGAGCTAGGCCAGACAATGCTGGCTGGCGAGCAGCAAGTAGATCCAGTCGAAGAAGAAGCTCGCCTTCGCGCCCAGATACCAGAGTTTATGCAGACCGAAGACGGCAAGGAAGTCGCCGCGCTGCAGACGGAACTGGATGGGCTACAAGCAACTATCGCGGTGCAAGCTAGCGCCTTTACAGGGGCGATGGTCACTATGGCGCAGTATAACCGCGCCGGCAAGCTAGGTGATTATCGAAAATTTGTAAATGATAACCAGCTGGGTATTGACCTTAAAAAGGCCGAGAATGATCAAGCGTACGCTACAAAGCTCGACAAAAGAGATTTTGATACACCGCTGGACGGCTTGGTACTGAGCCTTATCAAACACCCGCAGTTCCGGCTAGGTAGTAGCATTCGCGTCCTGCGTAGCGCCAAGGGCGAGCAGCCGGCCTACTTGGAAGATGGCTGGACGGTTAATAGGATCTTGGCCAGCGGTTTTCTGGAAGTGGGCATGCCTTCAGGCAAAGACTACATGAGCAAAGTTGTCTCCGTAGGCCATTTACTGGACTGGAATCCTGAATAGTCCAGCTCGTTTGATCTTATCTAACGAATATAATACGTGACTGTGACACTGTAGCTTAAGTCATTCTCACCGGGCTGTACGGTGAGCGACGATTTGCTGCTTGCAGAGTCGGTTAGGTTGGATCCAGCGGCCAGCGGGTAGGCAATGCCGCCGTCAAAGCCGGCGCTGTCATCCACGGTTTTTACCGCGCCCAATTTAAAGCCCAGGTTCTTAGCCGATTGCTCGGCTTTGGCCCGGGCGTCTTTTGTCGCTTCATCGCGCGCCTGGTTTTGGAGTGATTTTTGCTTGCTGGTGCTAAAGTCGGCGCTGGGCGTAATCTCGCCGCTCGGTGAAGTCGTCAGCAAGTAGTCTTCCACTTTCTGGCTGAGCGCCAAGTTGTTGACGGTAACGGTCAGCTGCAGGGTGTACTCCTGACTACTGGTATCGCTGTAATAAACAGGGTAGGACCAGCTGTCGGCGTTGGTTTTAATCTTGTTGTTTGGTACGCCTAAGGTTTTTAGCTGAGCCACAATTGCGTCGCTCTTCTTGCTGAGGTCGCTGAGCGCGGTTTGGGGGTCGGTTTCGGTCAAGCGGTACGAGGGGCTAAACACAAACTCGTCTGGCTCGGCAGTCAGGGTGGCGTCGCCAGTCACTGAAATCGTCCGGCTGGTGTTTGTGGCATGATGCCACGGCCGCCACAGCAGTACCAAACCAACAACGATGAGCACTAAAACAATACAAATAATCCGGTAGTCTAGCGCCAGACGCAGGCGCGGGCTCTGTTTATTGTTCGTAGACGGTTCCATACATCCTCCTACCATGTAGATTAGCATAAAAGCTACCGGTTTTATTGACCGCTCGTAACCAGGAGTCTACTATTAAGCGTATGCAGCAGGGTGGATTAGACGAGCAGCATTACGAGGTTCTGGACGACCAAGGTCATAAGACTGGCCAATTGCTCGATACGGCCGAGGTGCACAAGCAAGGCTTGTGGCATGAAACCGTCAACGTGTGGATCATGAACCCCAAGGGCGAGGTGTTGTTACAGCTCCGCGCACCCAACGTCGAGCTTGCCCCTGGCACCTGGGACGTCGCCGTTGGCACGCACGTGCGGCCGAGCGAGGACCCCGCCAACGCGGCCTTACGCTGTTTACAGTCCGAGGTGGGTATCACCGTGACCCCCAATCAGCTAAAACACCTGTTTAATATCCAATCTGCGACCGACATGCCCAATGGCACCACGCACCGTGTGCTCGGCCACGTTTTCCTGCTCAAGCGCGATCTTCAGACCCAAGACCTAACCTACGACCAAGATAAAATCACTGAACTTACCTGGCAGCCGATAGAAGCCGTCATGGCCGAGGTTGGCGGCGCCGAAAGCGTCAAGAAGTACTTTCCACGCCCGGGCGACTATTTCCCGCAGCTATTTGACGCCCTCATGGCCGAACAGCCACTATAGCTATCTCAGTTATTGCTTGGTTCTGCAGCAGCACGTTGCATGAATCCGGGTAAGCGGTGATATCTACCATGCGTATCAACAAAGCCGGCAACATATCTGGTATTGACTGATTTTTGGTCGTCACTACCAAGCAGTATGTAATCTTCCGGCAGCTCCCCGGTTCTGTAGAGTGCATCGGGAGCGGTATCCACACCGTAGTCAGTTATGTCAGCGTGGTCAGGTATCGGCACAGCAATAATGAATTTACCGCTTCCATGCACGCCATAGTGGCCGTTAACCATTACGCGAGTTATATTTTGATTAAAATCGTAGCTGGGCGCCTCTTCGCCAGGCTGGGGGCGCTGCTCAGCAAAAAGGAAACGGCTGTCTAGGTTAGACCACGTAAGGTCAATTCCATTTCCGGCCCGTAGGTACTCCTCAGCTGCTTCCACGGTTGTCGGACCGGACTGATTGCTGCCCAGCATGTAACGCAAGCTCGCGTAATCTTCACCTAGCTCTTGGCGTAGCGCGGCTTCTTGATCCTCAGGAAGGCGGCCATCCAGTAGGCTCGTAGCGGTGGTCTCGAGACCGCCACGGATGGTATCGGCCGCCATCCTATATGCATCACTCTGTTGCCTATTCTCGGCGCGCTGGGCGTCTAGCAGTGCACGCTCCTCAGGTGAGAGCCTAGCCAGCCAAGCGTCCATCCTCTCCCTGGTTGTATCCCACCGGTCTAGATTGTTGTCTTCACCAAGCATGTAGGCTTCAGCCATGCGGCCGCGGCGCTCTATGTCGGCATCGTCGGGTTCGCTCAACCATCTGGCGACATCATCACTTATTAGACTAGAGTGCATGGGTGCCTTAGAAGGGGATACGCCGTTCTCCAACCCAGAGTCGTCTAGCTCACCAGGGCGTATTGCTTGCGAGGTGTCGACACCGGTGACCGGTGGCTGGCTGGCTGGCACCCTGCAGTACACTATCTACATAGGCTTTGTCATCCGGGTGGTAGGGGTTGCTGCCGTCAGCGGCGCACATCTTCGTAGGGTGGGCTCGAGGCGTTGGCGGGGTAACGGGTTCGGTGAGGTTGCGTGCCTGAAGATCTCCAGCATCGGTGGAGTAAGGCTTGTCGGAATAATCGTCAATTTCGTAGCTCATAGACCAAGCGGTAGCGAACTCTTCATATAGTAGCATTCTATTGTGTCCTGGAATGATTATGTACTTCAGGGTATTGCTTTATTATCTGCATTATGGTATTGTTTATGCACCTATAGAGGTTTTTGAGATATGCGATACTTTTTAGGCTTTTTGGCAGCGGTGGGGCTGATTATTGTGGTGTTTATCTTGCTGCTGCGCGGCTTCACACACCATGCTGCTGCGCCAACCAATCAAATTACGCTGAGCGATTATGCAAACAGCCAGACTGTCGTGCAGATATCTGTCGATGGGCCGATTAACGCGAATCAAAATCACGTCGGTTACCAGATTACGGTTGGCCGCGACAGCGCCAGCCTCCAAGTGTTCTCTGGCTACCAAGGCACGGTGACTACTCAGAAGACTTACCCAAACAATCAAGCTGCCTACGACAGCTTCCTAAAGGCCCTCAGCGTGTACAGCTTTACCAAAGGCAACGCTGATTCCAAGCTCGCCGACGAGCGTGGCACGTGCCCGCTCGGCGACCGCTACACTTACAGCATCGTCAGCGGCGGACAGAACGTCCAGCGCTACTGGGGAACCAGCTGTGGCGGCGGCACATTCCAGGGCAAGGGCATACAGGTTCGCGAGTTGTTCATCAAGCAGATCCCCGACTTTAGCCAGCTTACCAAGGGTCTAATCCTGTAATACTGCTACAATACCTCTTAATGATCAAAGCGGTTATTTTTGATTGTTTTGGCGTTATTCGTTTGGATTCGTCGGCTATTGCGTATAAGCAGCTCGGCGGCGACTATGAAACCGACCGAGAATTTATAGAACGTACCATAGCTGCCGCCAACGCCGGCCAGATCCCATCGCCCAATCCTATGATTGCTGGAAAATTGGGCGTGAGCGAGACGGCGTGGCGCCAAGCGTACGAGACGGCTAGCGCTATTGACCAAGAGGTGCTGGACTACATCTTGGAACTGCGAGCGCATTACAAGATCGGCATGCTTACCAATATGAGCGCCGGTGGATTACAGCGTTGGTTCGATGAGCAAACGATTCAGAGGTATTTTGATGTGGCGATTGCCTCGGGCGATATTGGCGTAGCCAAGCCCGACATCCGCGCCTATCACATCATGGCCAAGCGTTTAGGCGTACCGGCGCAGGCCTGTGTGTTCATCGACGACCGTCAACCGTACTGTGCTGCCGCCGAGGGCGCCGGGATGCAGGCTATCCACTACACGGGTTTAAGGCAGCTGCGCCGTGAGCTGGCAGCCCTGCTAGTTAGCCGATCCTAAAGATTAGCCGCTTTTCGGTCTTAGCCACCTCTTGCAGGGCACGCAGGCGCAGGCGGAGTGTGCTGGCCAAAGCTGGGCTTTTAACAGTGATGACTAAACCTGTGTCGCCTTGCAGGCTAACGCTTGCTTCGGCCCCAAATTCCTCGAAGATATAGCGTTTAATCGCTAAGATCTCAGGCGGTTGCTCAGATTTGTAGCTTGATAATAGATCGGCTAGTGTGTCCATTGACGTTTTCAACCATAAATGTTATTATACATATCACAATTTATGAATAGTCTTGCCGAGCTGGCCCGCCCCACCGAACACAAAAATCCACTCAACCGCATCTCCTATAATCTCATTGTACTACAGTCGCTAACCACTATGCGCAAGGAGTTAGTCGCCCGGCGCCTCTACGACAGCGAGCAAGTGGAAGCCGCTATAGACCGCGCCAGCGATGCTTATAAGAAGGCGCTGGAAGATGATGCAATTAAGCCGGCCGATGAACGTAGCGAGACCTTTCTAAAAGAACCCACCAATATAGAGATTGACGCCCTGCAGTTGAAACTAGAGGCTGATTTGAAACGCACGAGCGGCGGCGAGCTTCCCGAGTGGGAGCTCAATAGCAGCCTACTGGTCTGGGAAGCATTGAAAGGCGCAATCGCCGACTCGATGCAGCCTGCGCAGGCCGAGCTCACGGCACGAGACGACCACGAGCTTATCAATACGCACAACTAGCTACGCAACCTGCTACACTGTGTAGCGTATGCCAGAACTACCAGAAGTTGAGACCGTACGCCTGGGGTTGCAAGACCTGCTGCCCGGCCGCCAAATACAGCAGGAAGCGCACGACTGGCCCAGGGGTTTTCCGAATGCGGCTGCCGACGTAGCGGCTTTTTTGGTCGGCGCGCGCGTTACCGCGGTCCGTCGCCGCGCCAAGGTGCTTATTATTGACCTGTCCAGCGGCTACTCGCTGGTTATTCATTTAAAAATGACCGGCCAGCTGGTGTTTCGCAGCCGCACCGCGCGATTTGGGGCCGGACACCCCAACGACAGCCTAGTGGGCGAGTTGCCAGATAGATCGACGCGCGTAACGCTTACCTTCAACGATGGCGCCAAACTCTTTTTCAATGACCAACGCAAATTTGGCTGGATGCGTCTGCTGCCCACCACCGAGGTCGAGAACCTGGACTTTTTTAAGAAAGTGGGGCCGGAGCCGTTAGCCGCTGATTTCTCGGCTACCGATTTTATCGCTCGGCTACAGCGCCGTAAAAACAGCGCTATCAAAGCGGTTCTATTAGATCAAACCGTGATCGCCGGCGTGGGCAACATTTACGCCGACGAGAGCTTGTGGGGCGCCAAGATACATCCTGAAACTAAAGTTGCCAATGCCCGGCCTGCCAAGCTACAGACACTATACGAAGTCTTGCGCACCGTGCTCCAAATGGCTATCGAAAAAGGCGGTTCCACCGACCGCAATTATGTCGATCACGAAGGCAAGCGCGGCAGCTATCTCAGCTTCGCCAGCGTTTTTCGCCGCGAAGGCCAGACCTGCCCGCGCTGCGGCACGACTATTATAAAACTGCGAGTAGCCGGCCGCGGCACCCACGTTTGCCCGCATTGCCAGAAAGTGTAACAGTCGCTGTCATTGGGCGGCAGGTGCTATCATAAAGCTACGATGATTGTGACGCTAACGGGGACCAATACCTTTATGTTGCGCCAGGAGCTCAAGCGACTGGTGGCGGCGTTTGTGACACAGTATGGTGATTTGAGCCTGGAGCGCCTGGACGGCGAAGAAACTGATGCCGCCCGCATGCGCGAGGCAGCCAGCAGCCTACCGTTCTTGACCGCCCGCAAAATGGTGATACTGCGCGAGCCGGGTAAGCAAAAAGCCTTTGCTGAAGCGATCGAGGAAGTATTCGGCGAGGTTGCCGACACCACCGACCTTATCTTGGTCGAGCCTAAACTTGATAAGCGCCTCAGCTACTACAAAACGCTTAAAAAACAGACCGACTTCCACGAATACACTGAGCTGGACGCCGCTGGCTTAGCCCGCTGGGCGACCGAGTATGTACACGCCGAAGGCGGCACGCTGGCGGCGGCTGACGCCAAACTCCTCATCGACCGCGTGGGCCTCAATCAGCAACTCATCACTCAGGAACTGGACAAATTGCTGGGCTACGACCTGCAGATCACCCGGGCGAGCATCGAACTCCTCACCGAGCAAACACCGCAGAGCACTGTCTTTGAGCTGCTGGACGCCGCCTTTAGCGGCAAAATCAAGCGTGCCATGGAGCTGTACCGCGAGCAACGCGCGCTCAAGGTCGAGCCGCAGGCGATCATCGCCATGCTGGCTTGGCAGCTACACATTTTAGCGCTGGTCAAAGCGGCGGGCAAGCGGAGCGCGGAGGACATTGCCCGCGAGTCCAAGCTCAACCCGTACGTGGTACGCAAAACCCAAAGCCTGGCGCGCCACCTTACGCTGACGCAGCTCAAGCGTCAAATCCGCGACCTACTCAATTTAGATGTCCGCCTTAAGACAAAAGCCGTTGACGCCGACGAAGCACTCCAGTTATATCTGTTGCAAGTAGCATACGAATAACGAACATGAACCAGCAGGTTGCCTGGTTTGCAATTATGTGGTATAAACATAAGTACCATGCCGCGCCATGCCGCCTACATTGAAGCCCCAGACACCATGTTACTGCCGGTGATCCCCACGGATACATCGCCAGTTGCTTCTTTAGGCAGCGGTGCGTTGCACGCTGCGGATCGCGTGGCATATGGCCGACGTAACGCGGAATACTTTGAGGATCGGGACCAGCCAGAGCTAGCTGAGGCAGCCCGGCAGGAAGCAAAGCGACAAGAAGAGGACACACACACCACACTTGATATGGTACGCACGCGGCTGGCTGAGGACGACAAACCCGCGTATCTGCAATCCTACGTGTACGGCTTGGCCGGTGATATGTTTGCCCGCGATCTGGAAGACGGCCGGACAACGCACGCCGATATTCTCTCCTGGCTGGCCGATAAACAGCACGGCGCCTCGAACGCACAGCTGTTTACCTTCCTAAGACGGCAATACAACACCGTAGAGAAGATGCAGCACGACCCGGAACTCACCAGAATAGTCCAGGAAACCAAAGAGCGGCACATGCGCCGCGTGCATAACTGGGTCGCGCAAGGGCGGTTGAGCCGGCATGCGCTCCAGACGCTAGGCAGAGTTCAGGATACCGAGGTTGTGATCGGTGATGTGTGGGACACCTACATGCTGAACGGTCGGATAGGCTACATGTCGCCACTAGGCAATCGCCTGGTAATCAGTCAACACATTGATACGCCAGAATACAAGAAGGATCTGCAGCAGAATGTGCGCGAGACGCTGCCGCATGAGCTGTTTCATGGTCAGTTTGACCATGACCGTCTAGACTTACTACCAAACCATTTTTATGAGTTTATGGCCGAGCATCTTACTATGGCTTCCTCTGGCGGCCACATAGATATAGCCTCCCCCCTAGAGCGAACAGACCAAGGAGAGTACGAAAGTTATCGTTTGCTATGGAGCAATATCCTGAAAGGCCGGGCTCCGCAACCTGGTCGTGGGGATAACAGCTTGTTACGCGCGGCCATACTGGCCTATTCCAGCCCACTTGGCTCCGAGGAATGGACCAATTTCCACACCCAGTTAGACAAAGAGTGGGGGCCGAATGCGTTCCAGCGGATTGATACCGTAATACAGGACCAAATACGGCAGGGCAGGCAAGCAGGCTTAAGCTCTGACCAGGCTAGCTTCCAGGCTGCGCGCGTGATGAGCTCGGCGATCGACAAGATTCGAGCCAACGCCGAATCAGCCCAAAGGCACGGCTTGCACCATACCGAGGTTAGGCCGCGCCCCGGCCGGCACGCTCGGGGGATCGGTGCGACGATTTTGGGCGGCCGGAAGCGGCGCGCTACTTCTTCGCGGTCTTCTTAACAGCTGGTTTCTTGGAGACGGTTTTCTTGGCCGGTGCGGCTTTAGTCGTGGCTTTTTTGGCGGCTGGTTTGGCTTTGGCAGTCGAAGTAGCAGCTGGCTTGCTGGCGCGAGCTAATTGGCGCTTTTTGCGAGCGACCTTGTTCTTGTGCAGCAGGCCTTTTTTGACGGCTTTGTCGAGAGCGCTGGCGGCGCTGCTCTCGGCCTTTTTTACGTCTTTCGAGCCGCTAGAAACGGCTTTGTGAAAGACCTTGAGCGCTTCCTTGAGGCTGCGCTTGGATTTGCTGTTACGCACCGCGGCTTTTTGTGCGGTCTTAACGCGCTTTTTTGCTGACTTAATAATGGGCATTACTCGTTACACCTGTTGTTATTTGTATAGCGTTTACTATACAAGAGAGGAAGATGAATTGCAAACGGTAGATAAGGCACGGGTCAATCAGCTGGGTACGGCTGAGGGGTTTGAGTAGCCGGAAGCCGTGAGGGCCAACCTTGCTCCAGCAAGGCTTGGCTTGAACGGCGCGCCGCGCGGATCGTGCCCCTCAGCCGTACCCAGCTGATTGACCACTCACTTGGCAAGCTTATGCTTATGTGCTACGCTGCCAATACGGATATAATACAAAGATATGGAAGAACCAAAAGCCGCCATTGCCGATCGCCTCAAGAAGGCGAATAACATCCTGGTAACGGTCAGCGCCAATCCCTCCGTGGACCAGTTGGCAGCATGTATTGGCTTGACGCTGGCGCTCAACAAGCTGGGCAAACACGCCACAGCCGTGTTCAGCGGCAACGTGCCGAACACCATCGAGTTCCTGCAGCCGGAAAAGACGCTCGAGAAAAACACCGACTCGTTGCGCGACTTTATCATTGCACTCGACAAAGCCAAAGCCGACAAACTGCGCTACAAGGTGGAAGATAAGGTCGTAAAGATTTTTATCACACCGTACAAAACCTCGATTGGCGAAAAGGACCTTAACTTTAGCCAAGGCGATTTTAACGTCGACGTGGTACTGGCGCTCGGCGTGCACCAACAGCAAGAGCTGGACCAGGCAATTACCGCGCACGGCCGGATTCTGCATGACGCGGCTGTAGCGACGATAAACGTGCAGCCCGGTGGCGACCTCGGTACCATCAATTGGCTGGAGTCACGCGCTAGCTCACTGTCTGAATTGGCCGTAGAACTGCTGGATGCCGTAGACAAGAATTTGCTGGATAGCCAGATGGCCACCGCGTTTTTGACCGGCATCGTGGCCGAAACAGCTCGTTTTAGTAACGACAAAACCTTCCCGGTAACTATGAGCATCAGCGCCGAACTAATGGCGGCTGGTGCCAACCAACAGTTGGTGGCCACCAAACTAGAACAATCCGTCCCACCGCCGCCCGCGCCGCTCGCCGCTCAGGATAGCGCGAAGCAGGGCGCGCCCGCCGAGCCGCCCAAGCCCGACGACGGGACGCTGGAAATTACTCATACAGATACTCCCAGCCCGGAATCCCCGGCTAACAAGACGCCGTCTGATGATAAACTCGACGAGCTGGTACGCGAGGAGGATGACCTGCCGCGCGACGTACCAATGATGCCAGAGCCGCCCGCGCCGAAGGTGTCGCAGGTGGATATCGACGAACATGGTAGCCTACGCAACCTAGACCAAGATAAGTTTGGCCAAGAAGATGACCTGCCGCCGCTGCCGCCTGGCCCAGGTGTTGGCCAGATGCCTATGTTACCACCGCTACCCGGCAACACTGACCCAACGAAACATATGGCCGATCAGCACATGATTCTTCAGCCGCCAAGCATGAGTGGTCCGATGAGTGCCACTGGGATGTTAGGCGAGGACGCGGCATCGGCCGACCCACTATCGACGCCAATGGTGCCTGGGGAAAATGCGCCGCTATCACCGTTTGCTTCGCCGGCGTCGGCCATCACAGCAACGCCAACCGTTACGATGCCACCAGCCGCACCGTTTGCACCGCCACCACTACCACAGCCGATGCCACCTGTTCCAGCTCCAGTACCGGAGTTGCCAACAGCCCCAGCCGCACCGCCATTACCGCCCGCACCCGCTTTGCCACCGATGCCACCTGTTTCTGCTCCGCCAGCGCCGCCAACTATGCCGCTTCCAACGCCGAGTATGCCGTTACCGCCCATACCACCAGCCGCACCACAGCCGCCTACTACATTGCCGCCATTGCCAAGCACGCCGCCACCGAGCCAAACGCTTAGTTCGATCGAAGAGCAGGTGCACAGCCCACACCTGAGCGCTGCTGTGCCGCCAACGCCGACCGCTGCCGATATCGCCGCTGCTGTGCCGCCAACCATGACGCCGCCGGCTCCGGCTGCTCCGCCGGAGGACAACACCGCAGTGGTAGATTCCGCGCGGGCTGCGGTGGAAGAGGCCATTGCCGCTCACCCTGACACCGATGCTGCTAACACGCCAGAAGCGTTTAATGCCTTGCCGCTCGGTAATGCGCTCCATCCGCCGGATGTCGCGCCGACCATACCCGTCCCAGACCCGCAGCAGGCGCCGACGGTTAGTTCGTCAGCCCCGCCAGCCAGCCCGCCACCGATGATGCCACCGCCAGTAGTTTAATGCCACGGTTGCGCAAGCAGCGTAACCTCCGTATGCTACAGGCATGAACGGCATCCTTTTAGTAGACAAGCCAAGCGGTTGGACGAGCTTTGATGTGGTTGGCAAGGTACGCAGCCTTATCACGAAATCACCGCACAATACGACGCACAAAAAACGCTATCCAGTTGGTCATACCGGTACCCTGGATCCGCTGGCCACCGGTTTACTTGTGCTGCTCATCGGCACCTATACCAAACGGGCCGTGCAGCTTACCAAGCTCGATAAAACCTACGAAGTGGTTATGAAGTTAGGCGAAACCAGTACGACTGGCGATGAAGAGGGCGCCAAGACGCTCGTCTCTGACCGTGTGCCGACTCAGCAGGAGGTGAACAATGCGCTTGCTCAGTTCGTAGGAGAAATTATGCAGACACCGCCGGCGTTTTCGGCTATTAAAATCAATGGCCAACGCGCCTACGATCTGGCGCGCAAAGGGCAGGCGCCGGAGCTCCAGCCGCGACCGGTACGGGTCCGCGACTTGCGGCTGACCAAATACGCCTATCCTTTGGTGTATTTCACGGCTGAGGTCAGCAGCGGCACCTACGTCCGTTCACTGGCGGAAGACATTGGCGCGGTTCTCCAAACCGGCGCCTACATGTCTCAGCTGCGCCGCACACGAGTCGGTACGTATGACATCGCGGACGCCAACTTAATGGACGGTCTGACAGCTGATCATATTGCTGCTCATCTCAAGCAGGCTTAGTGCTTCGTATCGCGTACAGTAATGGTGCCGTTGAGCCCGTAGCGCAGGTCTTTATCGGGGATGTAGGTTGGCAACCAGACTGGCTGATTGGGTTCTGGCTGCACGCAGAAGTCGATGAGCTGATGCAAGCCACGTAGATCCGCGGCCTCTAGTCGTCCGCCGCAATCTTTGAAGTAGGAGTAGATGCTGTCCAGCAGAAAATGGACCTCTTCGCGGGGCAGTACCGGCCAAACTACAGTGGAAGCAGGTGATTCACCCGCGCTGGCGCGAAGCGTGTAATGCGGACCCTGATCAAACGCAACCAGTGCCGCCGGCCCCCAACGTTCCACCATACGCTGTATCCCAAGAATCGAGGTCTTTACCTCGTAGCCTGGGTACTTGACGAAGTCGCTAATTCTGTCGGCGGTACGCCCACTGATGTACGGTCTATCTAGCGGCGCTGCTTGGGGGAGTCGTATGCTGGTCCGTGGGTAGGCACCCTGCTGCAGTGCGTAGCTATCGACGTCGTACCAGCGGTCAAGGGCTTCAATAGCGCCAGTTTGTAGCCAGAAGCTCTCGTCGTCGAGCGTGTCAGTTCTAAAATTGCCAAGCGTTAGCAAACTGCCGAGTTTGAGCGCCAGGCCGGTCTCGGACAAATAACCACGGAATGCGCCGGCCGGCAAGTTGTCCAGCATGGCTCGCCGCATCATCTCGGTCACATAGAGAAGCTGCAGGGGTTGGGCCGCGTCTTTTAGCTGGTTCATCGAGGCATCCATAATGCCGCCGGTATAGTGCAGAGAAGCGCCCAGGAAGACGGCGTTGTCGCGGGAGAGCTCTTGGTCGATAATTCCTAAGGTGTCGGGGCTGATTGTAGAGTCAGCGTCGACCTCCAGGTAAAGCGCATCGTGTAGCCGTTGTTTCTCTGCCCCCCGATATAGCGGTAAGATGCGCCCGGTCACCCCGTTGGCCATGTCGTAGCGCAGGCGAGACATGTGCGGGCGACCCCTGGAGCTGGGCGCGTGCGGATCGTGGGCGATAGCAATAGCTGTCTCGGGTCGATCGCTCCCAAGGATGTCTAAAATGTGCTCGCCGAGTTGTTGCGCTTTCGTCTGGAGGGCCCTGGAAACCGCGGGCTCACGCCGTAAGTTACCCGCTCCTTTCCAGTTCAGCCAGGAAACAACCAGCACCGGATTCTCAACCTCTTTTATAGCCGTGCGGATTGATTCGTAGGTAGGAGTGATTGCCTCGGCGGTTTCGGTGCCGACGGCAATCGGCACGCCGATAGCCAAGAATGGCAGTCTGCGTTTCTCGGATGGGCCAAAGCGCTGTACGCCCATAGGGGTCATCTTCCCGCCGCTGGCCGCTATGTCATAAGAGCGGTTCTTGATGTAGGCTTGCAGCCGTGAGTCAGTGTCGGTGCGGATATGCGTACGAAAAATAGATTGCTCATAATCCACAAAACTCTCGCTGACAACGTCAAACGGTCGACGCATGCTATGTACGTCATATTGCGGTAGCAGCCAAGGTTCGATAGTCTCGGGCAAATTACCATTTGCTGCGTTGCTGTCGGTTCGGTAGAATGTCTCCGTCATTGATCGTTGATTATACCATTTTGTTGTAATTCATCCAGTCAGGGCGAGCAGCGTGCGGCTTGACGGAGCTACGGCCCTTAGGGATAATTATAAGCAGTTTCACTACGCGGGGGTTACATGATACGGCTGCCAGTTCCGGGTTCCGACGATGGCGTATGGGGGACGCTCCTCAATGACTTTTTGACTGTCGAAATGAACACCGACGGCACGCTCAAGATCCGTACCGACGGCACCCTGAGCGTTTTTGTAAAGACAACTGGCGCGCAAAGCATTGACGGCGTCAAAACCTTTACGTCTTCTCCGGTAGTGCCCGCACCCACCAACGGCACCGATGCCGCCACCAAGGATTACGTCGATAACGTGGCCAGCAGCGGCGCGCCAAACGCCGACGCCAGCACTTTGGGCTTGGTGCAGCTGGCTGGCGACCTGGCTGGCGCCGGAAGTGTAGCCACCGCACCAACTATTACCGCTGGTGCCATTACCGGCGCTAAAATTGCCACAGGTGCCATCACCAACACCAACATTTCTAACACCGCCGCAATCGCCAAAAGTAAACTGGCCGCGCTCAATATCACCGACAGTGATGTAGCTGTGGGCGCTGGCATCGCTAAGTCCAAGCTCGCCGCGCTGAGCATCGGCGACGCCGACGTTTCAGCTATTTCTGAATCCAAGATCACCAATCTGACCACCGACCTCGCCGCCAAGCAAACCGCTGACGCTACCTTGACCGCGCTCGCCGGCCTGGACGCCACAGCTGGCCTGGTAGTCGAAACAGCCGCTGACACTTTTGCCAAACGCACCTTAACTGCCGGCTCCAGCAAGATAACTATCACCAACGGCAGTGGCGCGGCCGGCAACCCGACAGTGGACGTCAACGAAGCCAACTTCGCTAATATTCCGGAAAGCGCGGTCACCAATCTCTCCAGCGACTTATCTGGTAAGATGGCGCTGGCCGGCGGCAACTCGGTTACACTCACCAACAACGCGCTGACAAACGGTTTTGTACAGTTTAACCTCAACTACTCGGCTACCGGCACCACGCCGGATTCACTGTCGTTTTACTACAATGGTACGCGGACTGGCTACCACAACGAGAAGGGCGAATTACGCGCCCGGCCAGCGGCCGACAACTCCGTGCCGCTGCGCGTGCAGCAGCATTCGGTGACCCAAAGCGTAAACTTACAGGAGTGGACGCAGGCCGACAATACCGTGCTGGCGTCGGTTGGTCCGACTGGCACGATTACGGCGCCAAACGTCGACCGCCGCGTCTCTTACGGCGTGAGTGCGCCGTCTAACCCAAACACCGGCGACCTGTGGGTCCAGCCGTAGGGTTTTATGGCAACGGTAAGCTATTGGAATGGCAGCATTTGGGTCAGCGTAGACATCACGCACTTTTCGTATTGGAACGGTAGCGCCTGGACCGCGCCGAGCGACGTAAAGTACTGGGACGGCGCGGCCTGGCAGACCGTCTTTGGCGGCGGAGGCGGCGGCAGCAGCATTGCGCTGCGCGCCGCAACCAATAACACCGCCAGTTCGTCTTCGAGCCTCAATCTGACCGTTCCAGCCACCACGCAAGTCGGCGACCTACTGGTGCTGGTAGTTGGGCAGACGAGTTTTTCAGGTGGCGGATTATTCAATGCCATTAGTGGCTGGACGAAGCAGGGCGAACAGCGTGCTAACACGGCATCTATGACACTTGGCGTCTACACGCGGCTGGCGCAAGCCGGCGATGCCAGCTCGACCGTCACGTCTACCTCAATAAACAGCGCTAACTACTCTGGCCAGATCCGCGCTTACACCAACGTAAATCAAACCACTCCTATCGATGCCGCCATTGTGTTTAGTCAGGCGGCGGCCAGCACGACCGCCTCGGCGCCGGCGATTACCACGGTGACCAACGGGGCAGAGGTGGTAACTTTTTTTGCCATTCCCACCCAGGCGGGCACCACCGTCACTGGCACCGACTTCACCGATCCGACTGGCTTCGCCAACGAGTTAGTGGTCTGCACCAACACCGGCAGCAACAATGCCGCCATTGCGGTCTACGACGAGAATTTTGCCAGCTCGGGTGCCGAGGGTCCATTCGGCATCACCTGTACACAGTCGCGCAACTGGGCGTTGGCTACCGTAGCTATTCGCCCGACTTAGCCTCGATAACACATTATTGACTTATCGTAAGCATTATGATACTATTTTTGCATGACGCACGAAGTTTGGCCCGACCCACTACAGGACCCCATACCAGAGGGGCGTCCGCTAGAAGAGGCAAAAATCTATAACCAGGCTCAAGACGATTTTAATGCCACCTATGCTGACTTGCGGGATGAGTGGCGTCGCCGCGAAGACTTAAGCCCTGAAATGGTCGCCTTCCTGGACTCTTTGGACAAGCCAGAGATAACCGAAGAGACTCACGCCACGCCCGAGCCAGAGCAAACAGAAGTGGCAGAACCTACTGTTGCCGCAGAAAGCGACTCAGAACCACAAGCGGTAGAAGCCGCATCAGAACCCGAATCAGCACCGGCCGCGGATAAAGAAAACGACGATGCCGACAGCGATAAAGATCGAACCCAAGAATTGCAACAAGTTCCTGCCGCTGCAGCGCCAGCACCGGTCTCTGCGCAAGAAGCCGATGTTAGGGTTACTAAAGCGCTAGAGCAACTATTACCGGTCATCCCTACGCTTTCTACAGTTGACAATCCAATGCCCCGCCTGCCCGTTGCGGCCACCGAGGCTCCAGCACCTGTCCAGCCCACGCGAGCCGAGCTGCTAGCCGACATACAAGAGGAGTCCGCCGAGATCCGTGCCGCATTCCTGGAAAGGGAAACCGCGAATAACGGCAAGCACACGCTTAAAGAGCTGCTTGCGGCCTATGGCAAAGAAGATCAGATGGACTTCGACGAAGAACTAGCAGACCACCTACGGCATCTAGCTTTAACTCCGGCAGAAGATCGGAATGCAGCGAGCATGTACGCGATTATGCTTGGTCAGAAGCGCGGTTCAGTGATGATGCCCCGTGCGTTAGCTAACGACGCTGAGCTCATGCATCACGCCGCAGACTTCGAAATTTATACCGCCGAATCGGTGAATATCGTGCTCAGAACGAGGAATGAGCTACCTAGGGCGTTTGGTGACTCGAAAGCTCTCGAAGAAATCATTGAATTGATGTCCTACCACGCGCTTGACATGCTTGGTAGTGTTGACCCCATGCAGTCGTTCGATGGCGTCAACGAACTGATGCACACCACCAGTCTGCTTGCAACCGCAACAGAGCGATTACCAGACTTTGACCCGCGATTTGCCGGCATCCGGCGCCTGTACACCCGTCTATGTAAGTACGCAGGTGTTGTTGACATGGTTATCCCTAGCGGCCCTGTGTGGACCGAAGCCGAACAGTATACTGCTCGGTCGATACGCGCAGCCCTGGGGTCAGTAGAGCGCGCTATGGCAATCGCTGCCAGTAAGCGTAAGATCTCGTTACCTGCCCGGGATACTGAGCCAGAACTGGCCAGTGTATAGAGCTGAATAATATCTTTTAAGTATTACAGATAGGCAACTATGACAAGAAACTCTCACGCATCAGAATGGATCAGCCCAGTAAACGGCCCTTTCCTAGGAAACCCTATTTTTGACGACCTCGCGGCTCAGTATCAATTGGCGCCTTTTCCTCAAGAGGCCGAGCCAGAGCAAACCGCTCTTGACACAGCGCCTGCAACCGAAGTAGCTGGCGACGAGACCCTCGAGGTCGCTGCCGCAGCACCGGAAGCGGGTGATGACAGCGATACAGTCACCGAGGAGGCTGACACAGGCGAAGCACATGATCCAAATGCCGCATCCTCTGACGCAGAAGATAAAGCCGATCGGATCGTCCCCGGATCGCGTTTTAGTATCACCTTTGACGAACTCTTGGGTATAACACGCCCCAAGCCGGGTGAAGCCGTGGAAGCGAACGCGGAGCGACTGGCTGAAGTCGAGGCGCTTACCCTTATCAAACGAGGTGAACAAGTCCGGCGCCTAGACAGTCCGTATCTGATAGGCCACTACAGCTGGAATCAGCTGGTAGCTGTCTTTGGCAAAGAAGAACGGGCTAATGCCCGCGAGGAGATGGCAGCGGCGATTAAGACCGCCGAAGCCAAATCGCCGGAAGAGCGAACGGCTAGCGACCTCTTTGCGCTCGCCAACGAAGAAAACAACACCTTGCGCCGCCAAGCGGAAACCGCCGGCGACGAGCAGCTTGTCGACCGCTTGCGCACATATCGCAGCGACGAGTTTCCTGGCGCGCTTGCTGCGCAACTCCAAAGCGAAGGCCAACTTGGCCCCGAATTTGCTAATGTACGCGAACTAGAAGACATGATGCACCTAATGGTCTATGAAGGGCTGCGCAGCTCTTATTTCTACGATGATCAGCAGTACGTGACCGGCGTTGCCCAACTATTACTGGAGGCGACCGCCCGCATACCAGACTTTAAGCCCGTACGCGCCGGACTGTTAGACTTCTACGACCACATGTGTATTTACAACGCCGTGCTCTTTATGGAGGCGAAGAACCAAAGCGCTGTGCGCGGCGGTGCTCTGGGTGATGACGAGATAACCAACACGGTCCGTGCCTCACTTTACCGTGCTGAGCGCGCGATGGCGCTTGCGGTCGAACAGCGCAAAATCAGAATCGTAATGCCTGGCAAAGAGGGCGAGTAAAGCCATCTTTTGAATCTCTTGCACATACAGGGCTTATCTGATACAATCCTGTTAGTATGATTTCAAGTGAGAAAAAGCAGGGCGTCGTTACTAACCTGCAAGCCCACAAAAACGACACTGGTTCGGCTGCGGTGCAGGCAGGCATTATGACCGAGCGCATCAAGGAACTGACTGACCACCTAAAGGCCAACAAGCACGATTACGCTGCTCGTCGTGGCCTGTTGCAATTGGTCGGTAAGCGCAAGCGCCAGCTCCAGTACATTGCTGCCAAAGACGGCAATACGTACCTTGAACTTATCAAGAAGCTCGGCATTCGCCGCTAGCGCATAGACTACTGGTCTCGAAATTCGAGGCCCCAAGCTTGTGCACATTAAACCGCTAGTTACTGACAGCTCGCGAGCAGAGGCCAGATATACCTGCGCAGATATAGAAGCACAAGGGCGCTGTATATTTGCACCCTGCCCGCGCAGCCGAAAGACGCAGAAAGGGAGATAATGGGACAGACAATCAACCCATTTGGCAAAGACATTATTACCGTAGAAACCGATTTTTTGGGCCGCAAGCTTAGCTTGGAAGTGAACCGCGTGGGCTTCCGCACCAGCGCCAGTGTTATTGCGCGCTACGGCGACACCGTGGTGCTCGGCACCGCCATGGTCAGCGACAAGCCGATCACCGGCTTTGACTACTTCCCGCTGAGCATTGATTACGAAGAGAAATTCTACGCCGCCGGCAAGATCAGCGGCAGCCGCTTTATTAAACGCGAAGGCAGGCCGAGCGACGAAGCGGTGCTGATTGGCCGTCTGATAGATCGGCCGATTCGTCCGCTATGGCCAAAGGGCTATCGGCACGAAGTGCAGGGTGTGACCTCAGTGCTCAGCACCGATCCGGCTTTTCGTCCGGATATGATTGCCATGATCGCCATGAGCGCGGCCTTTATGCTTACTGGCGCGCCGTTCGAGGGCCCGGTGGCGGGACTGCGCATCGGCCTGAAGGACGGCAAGCCCGAGGCCTTTATGTCGCTGGCTGACATGACCACGAACGACCTGGACCTGGTGGTGGCTGGCACCAAAGACGCCATCATGATGGTCGAGGCCGGCGCCAACGAAGTTTCCGAAGAGCAGGTGGCCGACGCTCTGGCGTGGGCCTTTGAAGCCATGCAGCCAGCCATCAAGCTTCAGCAGGAGTTGGTCAAAAAAGTTGGCGTGACTGCGCAGGAGTATGAGCTGAGCCTGCCCGAGCCGGAGATCCAAAAGGCAGTCGACGCCTTTTTGGACGGTAAAATGGGCGAGAAACTCCGCGCGCCAATGGCCGAGCGCCACGAGCGCATGCACAAACTGCGCACTGAACTTCTGGACCATTTTGCCGAAAAGCTCGGCGACGAGTGGGAAGGGCTGAAGCGTGAATACGAAGATGCCTTTGCCAGCGCCGCCAACAAAGACGTGCGCAAAGGTATTATCAAAGACGGCCTGCGCCCCGACGGCCGCAAGTTCACCGAAATTCGCCCGCTGAGTAGTGAAGTTGGCTTTTTGCCGCGCGCCCACGGTTCTAGCCTGTTCACCCGTGGACTCACTCAGGGCATGAACATCGTTACACTGGCGCCGCTGAGCTACGCCCAGCTGGTGGACACCATGGAGCGCAACGAAGAGAAGCGCTACATGCACCACTACAACGCACCTGGTTACACCGTGGGTGAGATCAAGCGCCTGGGTTCACCAGGCCGACGTGAGATTGGCCACTCCGCCTTGGCCGAGCGCGCCATACTACCAGTCCTGCCTGCCGAAGACGTGTTCCCGTACGCCATCCGCAGCGTCACCGAAATTATGAGTCAAAACGGTAGCACCAGCATGGCCGCCACCTGCAGCAGCTGTCTGGCGCTGATGGACGCCGGCGTGCCGATTACGGCTCCGGTCAGCGGCATCGCCATGGGCCTCATGCTGGAAGGCGACAAAGCCGTCATTTTAAGCGACATCGCCGACGCCGAAGATTTTGCGGGAGATATGGACTTTAAAACCGCCGGTACGGCTAAAGGCATTACCGCGCTGCAGATGGACATGAAGGTCCATGGCCTGAGCGTCGACACCCTCAAAGCCGCGCTGCTGCAAGGCAAAGAAGGCAAGGCCCACATTTTGGAGCACATGCTCACCACCCTAGCCGAGCCGCGCAAGGAACTGAGCCCGTACGCACCGCGCGTGGAATCAATCAAGATTAACCCCGATAAAATCCGCGACGTCATCGGTAAGGGCGGCGAGACCATCCAGCGCATCACCGGCGAAACCGGCACCGAAATCGACATCAAAGACGACGGCACGGTGATGATCGCCAGCCCGGACGGCGAGAGCATCAAGAAAGCCATCCAGTGGATCCAGGACCTAACCGAGGAGCCCGAGGTAGGCAAGATCTACGTCGACAAGCCGGTGGTCAGCGTGATGGACTTCGGCGCCTTTGTGCAGATTATGCCGGGCAAGGACGGCCTGGTGCACGTTTCCGAACTGGCCGATCACCGCGTGGAGAAACCCAGCGATGTGGTTAAGGAAGGCGATAAAGTAACCGTCAAGCTGATAGCTATTGACGACCGCGGTCGTTTGCAACTGAGCATGAAAGCTGCCGCTCGTGAATTAAACGATAAGGGAGGCAAAAAGTAGTATGAAAGCTACCGCGAACAAAAAACAACCGTCTAAGCCTTTTTGGCAAGTGCTTGCCTGGGACGCCGTGGTGCTGCTATTCTTCGTAGTCGTGCTCAACCGGCTGGTGGTGCAGGCGATTGACAGCGGCAGCATTCTGAGCTATTTTCTAGCCACCCTGGTGTTTGTACTCGCCATGCACCGTTCGGTGGTGATCATTAGAAAAACCTATGCCCACATCTGTGGACGCTAGTACCAAACAGACGCGTCTAGACCAGATTGCGGCAGAGATTGTCACCCACAATGTCTGCCCAGATTTGGCCAAGATGGCAACCCACCTAGTACCAGGTGAAGGTAGCCCAAATGCCAAAGTTGTGTTTATCGGCGAAGCACCCGGTAAAAATGAAGACCTGAGTGGTAGGCCGTTTGTCGGTGCGGCGGGTAAGTTCTTGGACGAGCTCCTGGCCAGCATCGGCCTTACACGTGAAGACGTCTTTATCACCAGCATTTTAAAATACCGCCCGCCAAATAATCGTGATCCAAAACCAGAGGAGAAAGCTGCGTTTTGGCCGTATTTGTTGGCCCAGCTGGAAGTAATTGAGCCTGCGTTAATCGTGACGCTCGGCCGCCACAGCCTCAACTGCTTCCTGCCGGACTTGCAAATTAGTACAGTCCACGGGCAGCTGCTCCACTGGAACAAATACCAACTACTGGCTTTGTACCACCCAGCAGCAGCGCTCTATAACGGCAATATGCGGCAAACCCTTGTGAATGATTTTGCCCAGATTGCTAAGACAACCGAACACTAAATAATTTCTCTATGACAAAAGAAAGGAAACTCTAGTGGAACCAAATAATAAGCCAAAAGCAAGCCGCAGTGCTGCCCCAAAAGACGGCAAGCCCAGACAACCCAGGACCGCGAAGCCGCGTACTCAGGATGGTCTGAGCGTGACCGGCGCGGTTCAATCCCGCGGCGCGAGCTTGCGGGCGCAAAAACGCGCCCAAAGCGACGCGCAAAAGATCGCCGACCAATACGCCTCGGCTGAGAGCCAGCCCCAGGAGCGGCGCCGCGCTAATGTCGTCATCGACGATTTTGACAAACTCAAAATTACGTTCCTGGGCGGTCAGCACGCCATCGGCGAGAAGAACATGCAGGTCATCGAATGGCAGAACGATGCCGTGGTGCTGGACTGCGGCAACGACCTCGGTTTGGAGCTGCCGGGCATTAACTATGCCGTGGCCGACCCAACCTACCTCTTGTCGATCAAGCATAAATTGAAGGGTTACGTGATTAGCCACGGGCACCTAGACCACATCGGTGGGCTCAAGCACATTGTGCCGCAGGCGCCGGCGCCGATTTACGGCTCGCGTTTTACGCTCGGTGTGGTGGAAAAGACCTTTGAAGACGCCGCCGCTGAAAGCGGCCTGGAGTTCAAGCCAGAGCTGGTGGTCATGAACATGGACAACCACGAGCGCCTGAAGCTCGGCGTGTTTATGGTGGAGCTGGTGCGCATTACGCACTCGGTGCCCGAATCCAGCTGTATGGTGGTGGACACGCCGGTAGGGCGGATTATCAATACCGGCGACTGGCGTCTGGACCCCGAACCACTGGACGACATGCCAACCGACGTCACCCGCCTCAAGCAGCTCGGCGACGAAGGCGTGCTGCTCCTCATGAGCGACAGCTGTAACACCCAGCTGCCCGGCCGCACACCGACTGAGCACACCCTGCAGGAGAGTTTTCATGACGTTATCGGTCAAGCCGAGGGCCGAGTGTTTGTGGCGCTTTTCTCTAGTAACATGAACCGCGTCCAGATGACCGTGAACGCCGCGGTCAAAGCCGGGCGCCGCGTGGCGCTCGATGGCCGCAGTATGATGGCCTACGCCGAGATCGCGGTGCGCCAAGGCATTCTCAAAATCCCCAAAGGCACCGTGCTGCCGATGCGCGAAATGCCCAACATTCCCGATACTCAGGTGCTGGTTATTTGCACGGGTGGACAGGGCGAGCCCGGCGCCGCACTGCAGCGCATGGCCGAAGGCAATCACAAGCACATCAAGCTGAAGGAAGGTGACACGGTGGTGGTCAGCTCCACACCTATCCCCGGCAACGAAATCCGCTACGAAGAGATCGGTGACGAGCTTGCCGCGCGCGGCCTACACCTCTACCGCCACCCGACGCACGAAATCGACGGCTGCGGCCCGCTGCACGTTTCCGGACACGCCCGGCGCGACGAGTACCGCGAGCTTCTACACATCATCCGTCCCAAATTCTTCCTGCCAATTTACGCTGGCACCTTGCACCGCCGTTACTACCAAGAAATGGCCATCGAAGAAGGCTGGCCGCGGAAGAACGTCATCATGGCGGACAACGGCCAGAGCTTTTTGTTCACTGCCGACAGCTGGGCGCCGGCTGGTGAAGTGCCGCACGGCAGTTTGCTCGTCGACCAAACCGGCGCGGTAGTCAACAATGTGGTGGTGAAGGATCGCGTACTTATGAGCGAAGAAGGCCTGGTGGCCGTGGTGTTAACCGTGGACAAGCGAAACGGGAACCTACTGACCAGCCCGGACATTATCAGCCGCGGTTTCATCTACATGCGCGAGAACGAAGAAATTATGAACGGCCTGCGCAATGAATTGCGCCGCGCGGTCGGCCAGCGCTATAAGCGAGTGGATCTTGACCGTTTTAAGGCGGAACTAAAGGACCACATTACGCACTACCTTTTTGAGCACACCCAACGCACTCCAATTGTCATCCCAGTGGTCAACGTGATTGGCGGCGGCGGTGGCGGCAAACTCGACGCTCAAACCGTGCACAAGAGTGGCCCCACCAAAACCAGCGAAGAGATCGCCCAAGAGCAGCAAGCCCGCTTCCAGGCCATGCGCGCCCGGCTACTCGGCCAAGACGCCCGCGTCGATTAGTCGTATTGACCAGATATGATATAATAAATATAGGAGCAAATTTAGGTGCTCTGGCCGCCCGTTAGCATCCAGTGACTATGGCGCGGTTCACCGAAACAGCATTGCCCAAGACGAAACGGTCTCTAGAGAAACGGTAACAAATACCATCTAGGCGCCTCCGCGTTAGAGCTAAGCAATCGCACACTAAGGCGAAAACTTAACTTCTAGCGCTTGGAGGCGCTTTAGCATATGCGTAATACCAACACACTTGTCGGCCGAACTGAGGCTGGCACAACCCAAACCGAACAGCAATCTATCTGGAGAAGTAAGGGCGGGCGCCGCGTCACTGGCGTGCTGGGCGCACTGCTATGTGGCGCACCGTTTCTGGCTGCCTGCACAACGCCTTCGGAATCGGCCGACGCGTCTACCTTAGGCGTCACTACGTACAAAGGCCGCGACCTACTGTGCCGCGTGGAACCCGGATCGTATAAGCGGCCGAGCTACGACTGCGATTTCGTCGGTTTCTACCGCGATCCCAACTATGTCGCCCCGGACGCGATTGATAAGATTAAGCCCGGAACGTTCACAGAGCTACAGGTAATATACCAAGGAGCGGTGTTGACCTGCCTCGTGTATCCTCAAGACCACAACACTTTTGGGCAAACGTGTGACTACGTCGGTTACTATCCCTCGACAAGCCAGTAGGGTAGATCATTGACTTATGTGACGCCTGGTTGTATTGTTGCTACAACTTAAGTACGGTGGGCTGAAAGGAAGCGCGCGTGAAGCGTAATCGTATTCCCCTGTATGAAACACCGCTAGATTTCCAAACGCCGGATTTCCGCGCGCTACTGGCTGCGGCCCGCAGTATTACCGGCAATCTGCTCGTTAGTAGCAACGCTCATTACATCGCCCTGCGGGATGAGCTGTTGCACGACTCTTTTCTGCAAATTGTGACCGGCGCGAAGGCCTATCGGGCGCGGCAGATCAGCAACGGTGTGCGGCTAGAATCAGAACGCTTTAACAGCCACGGCAAGATCAATGGCTGGCTGCTGTTCTTGTCGGCGCCGGAGATTGTGCGGCCGGAAAGCGCGTCTCTCGATGGCCTGTCGCCTCATTTTGGGCAGGCCGAACTAGACACTGCGCACCGCGTGCTGGGAATTAACCTCCAAACTATTTTTGGGGCGGTAGAGAGTAGACTGCAGTTTGAGATTCCAGGCCGCGACCAGCCAAGGTCAATAGACTAACTAGTGTGATACCGACGGCGCGGGGGCGTGCGCGGGCCGGCTAGACCGAGCCTGTCGCCGCCTCGCCCAGAGCCGCCTCTGTATAGCCACGTCTGTAGCTATCAAAAACCTCACTCCGCTGCGGATCGGCATCAAAGACTTCCCCGGGGTGGTTGGACTGCCACGACGTACGCAGTTGTTCTATATCTTTCATCATTGAATCGATGTGTGGTATCGACCGTAATTGTTCGTCGTTCGCAGCCGCGGTGTAGAGTGAACGTACTAACCCAATAACCGCATCATATGCCTCTGAACTAGTCGAAACACCATCTATTACAAAGACCTTGAATAGGCTGGCGTGAAGATCATTGGGCGCAAAAATAAGACCACCGCTTCGTTCCCTGTTTTGATATATAAGGTCGCCGCTCATGAGACTCCTGGCCATACGCGCGATCCTCGTCGTCGGCATTGTTAACGTCTTCTCGTCTTCAGTGGTAGGCTTTTGTTCGACAATACACTCGCAGAACGCCTGCCACTGGGCTGCATACTGTCTGGCTGGGCTATTAGCCAAGCCAGCTCGCCTGGCGGTGGGCAAGTGTTTAGCAGGGACGTTGGTCTTTGCAGATCGACCCCCAGCAGCCTCCTCTCGGCTGACCCCCTCGGCTATGGATTCACCCATTTTAGCGAGCGCGGCAGGTAACTGGGCGAGCTTTTCATCTTCCCACGTGCTGTGTATGTATGCGGCCGCGCTCGACTCCCAGGCGTGTTGTTCCAGGTCTCTGCCTTGGGCTAGCATGAAGGACAGGTAGAGGTCTTTGTGTATCTGGCTGTAGGCCTCAGCGGCTAGTTGTTCGGCGGTCTTTGTAGATAATTCTTCGCGTGGCTCGGCGGCCGGCGCGCTAAGCAGTATCGCTTCGGCCGGTTCCATTTCGTACCCTGGCATTACATGCTCGACTAGATCCATATATAAACATTAGCATCTTAGTGCGTAAAAATCAATATTACTGTATCGTATACAAGAGCTTAGTACAGTGACAATCATTTTGACAGTAGTTGTAATTTTTGCTATGATAATGCTGTACTGCTAACGCTTCACTGATATAATAAAAAAGTCTATGGCCAAAAAGAAAAAGTCATCCCGAGGGCGCAAACAAGAAGTCGAAGAGCTCGAACGCTCGCCGTTCTGGCCGCTGACCGGCGCAGTATTGCTGTTTGTGGTGGCGCTATTCTTGTTGCTAGGCGGCTTTGGTACGGGCGGCGCGCTGCCGAAAGGCTTGTTTGGCGGCATGTATTGGACCTTTGGCGTGGCCGCGTATCTGGTACCATTCGCGCTTGTCACCATGGGAGTTTTTAAATTCAAGACGGAAGACCACCGGCTGTCGTTTGGTAAGTTTGTAAGCATTTTGGGCGTGGTGGTGTTCAGCTCGGCGTGGCTGTTTACGGCGTTTGCCAGCAAAGCGACCGGCGTATGGGCTGGCGGGCACGGCGGCCATGTGGGGCAGACGCTTGGCAGCGCGGTGCTGGCGGCGCTGGACAGTGTGCCGGCTAGCATTATGTTTGCGGTGTTCATCGCGCTGTCGGTGTTCTTTGCCTTTGGTATTTCGCCCAAAGCGGTTTTGGGCTTATTTGCGTTGTTCCGCAAACAGCCAGTAGAGAGTGAACTTGGCCAGCTGCGGGCCAACGCCGAAGCCACTGGCTTCAAGCTGAACGAAGGTGTACCCGTGGAGCATCACAGTGCGCAGCGCTTTGCCGGTCTGCGTAATAGCGCTGAGAAACCAGCGCCCGCCGACGAACACGTGGCGCTCACATTGGCATCCGACCCCAACTGGCAATTCCCAGGGCTAAACCTACTGGACGCCAAACAAGACAAAGCCGACGCCGGCGACGTCAATGGCAACGCCAAAATCATCGAAGAAACCTTTGCCAACTTCAATATCGAAGTCGAAATGGAGGGCGCCAACGTCGGCCCGCGCGTCACCCAGTACACGCTCAAGCCGCCGGCTAACGTCAAGCTCACCAAGATTACCGCGCTGGAGAACAACCTGGCGCTCGACCTGGCCGCGCATTCTATCCGCATGGAAGCGCCGATTCCGGGCAAGCGCGCCGTCGGTATCGAGGTGCCGAACATCAAGTCGGCCACGGTGCGCCTGCGTTCGCTGTTTGAGTCCCCAGATTGGGTCGAGCTAAAAAGCTCGCTCAGTTTTGCCATCGGCCGCGACATTGCCGGCAAGCCGGTGGTGGCCGACCTCACCAAAATGCCGCACCTTTTGGTCGCTGGTCAGACTGGCTCCGGTAAGTCGGTCATGATCAATGCCATTTTGACCAGCCTTTTGTACCGCAACAGCCCGAGCGACCTCAAGCTGATTCTGGTCGACCCCAAACAGGTAGAGCTCAAGCCTTACGACGGCATTCCGCACTTGCTGTCACCGGTTATCACCGAGCCGGAGAAGTGCATTAGTGCGCTTAAGTGGGCGGTTGCCGAAATGGAGCGCCGCTACAGCGCGCTGGCCGAGGTCAGCAAGCGCAACATTAGTGAGTATAACGCCCTTAAAAAAGGCGAGGGCATGCCCTACATTGTGATTGTGATCGACGAGCTGGCCGACCTCATGATGATGGCCGCCCGCGACGTCGAAGCGCTGGTGGTGCGCATTGCCCAAAAGGCCCGCGCCGTGGGTATCCACCTGGTGTTGGCCACGCAGCGTCCGTCGGTCGACGTGATTACCGGGCTCATCAAGGCCAACGTGCCGGCGCGCATCGCCTTTACTACCGCCAGCCAGGTAGACAGCCGCACGATTATCGACCAAATCGGCGCCGAAAAGCTGCTGGGCCAAGGTGACATGTTGCTGCTCACCGCTGACATGCCCAAGCCGAAGCGCGTGCAAGGTGCCTTCATTGACGAGCCCGAGACCGCCAAAGTCACCGACTTTATCCGCATGCAGCGCCCGCCGCAGTACAACGAAGAAGTCATCTCACAGCCCGTGCAGCTTAACGGCAAGGGCGGCGTGGTGGCCGACCTATCCGGCGCCGGCTCAGACGACGATATGTTTAGAGACGCTGTGCGCTGCGTCATCGAAGGCCGCAAAGCCAGCACCAGCCTACTGCAGCGACGTCTGCGCATCGGCTACGGCCGCGCCGCCCGCCTGATCGAAGAAATGGAAGAGCAGGGCATTGTCGGCCCGGCCGACGGCGCCCGCCCGCGTGAGGTGTTGGTTAGTTCGCTCGACGAAGTTTTTGGTTCCGCTTCCGAACCAGCCAGCGCTCCAATCGAATAGTTGTTCAATTTTTCACACTTTTGTGATAAAAAGCACAAGCGTTTTGCTCACTATTTGTAATACTGAGGGCAGAATAAACATGCGTGAGCAAAAGTGGACACCGACTGATCTCCTGACTGGGCTGCCTTTATTGATCGCGCCTGATCCCGATTTGCCGCTAGGTGCGAAAGGTCCGCGTAAAGTAGCGCCAGACATCGCCGACGTCAATCACGGCGTCCACCCCCGCTTGGATCCGACCCTGGTCGCTGACCCCAGCTCGCGCACGCCCGATGCTGGTCCAGCTTACCGCGAGTCTCGCGGCCAGTTCCTGCTGCGGCCAACTCACGAGCGCTACCATCGAGAGTTCTACGGGCCGCGGCTCATCACCGGCGCGCTCGGCCAGTTTGTGTTCTGCACCCTGGCCGCCTCCAACTATATTCCCGAAGAAGGATTGGATCTTTCGGGATCGAGTGCCAAAATAATCACCTTTTCGCACGCGCAGCGCGAGCGTTTGCGCACCAGCGGCGAAGTCTATGTTATGCGGCCCGAAGTCGTCCGCCGCTTCCTGCTGCAGTTTGCCATGAGCCAAAGTATGGATAGCCAACAGATCAGTATTGCCGATGAGCTCACCAGCCTGCGCCTTAACCGACGCAAGCCCGAGCAGCAAGCGCGCCTGGCGCTCAGGCTACTGCACGGTTTAGTCGAGCCGGTGGTCTACGACGGCTTGCGCGACGCATATCGCTACGGCCGCAAAAACAGTTTGGTGCGTCCGGGTTTGCCGCCTTCGGTCCACTCATTCTTGCACCGCGAACTGATTGGCGGGCAATCCATGACGCAGCAAGCCGTAGCGCGGATTGTGCAGCAGTGGGTGGCGCTGCGCTATTCCGGCCGCATGCAAACAACGTAAGGCTCACAGCGCTTGCAAAAGGTGTCCTTTAACAGTATAATTTCATCTGTTACAAACTAACCTGCGTGCGGCTTTAGGCGGCATGCATCGCGCGGGGCAATCCCGAGGCGATTCCAAAGGAGGAAACATGAACCAATACGAAGTGGCGGTTCTTTACCACCCAGATCTAGAAATTGATCTGGATAAAGCGACCAGCAAGGTCGAAAAGATTTTTGCCGACAACAAAGGCAAGGTCGTTAACACCGACAACTGGGGCAAGCGCAAGCTGGCGTATGCCATCAAGAAAAACGAGTCGGCCATGTACGTTATCTACACGGTTGAGCTGCCGGCCGAAGCCGTGCGCAAAGTAGAAAGCGTGCTGAACATTACCGACGAAGTAATTCGTTTCCTGATCGTTAAGCCAGATCTCAAGAAAATCGCTAAAGCCGAAGAGCTGCGCGCCCTCAAGGCGAAGAAAGCAGCCGAGCGCGGCGAAAGCACTGAAGAAAAAAGCGAAGAAGAGTAGAATTGTTAACACGTTGGGTGGGATAAGGAACGCGGGCTCGCCCGCAAGCAAAGGGGAGATATATGGCAAAAGGGTTTAACAAGGTGATACTCATGGGTAACCTCACCCGTGACCCAGAGGTGCGCACTACGCCAAACGGGCAGAGCGTGGCCAGTTTTGGCCTGGCGGTCAATCGCACCTGGCGCAGCGCCGACGGCACGCAGCAAGAGAGCGTCAGCTACATCGACTGCGTGGCGTGGGGCAAAACCGGCGAGATCATCGCCCAGTACGTGCAAAAGGGCCGCCCGCTGCTAGTTAGCGGCCGCTTGGAACAGCGCAGCTGGGAAAAGGACGGGCAAAAGCACAGCAAAGTCGAAGTGATTGTCGAAGACTTCAACTTTGTCGGCGGCGGCGATGGTGGTGGCCGCTCCGGCGGAGCAAGCTACGGCTCGGGCGCCAGTTCCAGCAGCCCGGCCTCATCTTCTGCGAGCAAGAAGCAAGACGACGTAGTCGAAGACATCGGCGACGAGCCCATCAACCTCGACGACATTCCATTTTAGCGTATGAGACACCCGCAAAGCGGGTTTCTCATCGCGCGGGGCGCCGAATCAAGTTCGCCGCTCCGGCTGCTCTTCCCGGCTCGTGGCGCACGACGCGTTATCGTCGACAGGCAGTAATAGTTAAGAAAGGATTTTTATGGCAAAGATTTTTAAGCACAAGACTGACATTCCGTACTTTGATTACAAAGATGTCAAAACCTTGCAGCGTTTTATCAACGTCTACGGGCAGATTGAAACGCGCAAGAAAACAGGGCTGACCGAGAGCCAGCAGCGCTCGCTCGCGACGGCTATTAAGCGTGCGCGCCACATTGCGCTATTGCCGTTTGTGGCCAACAACTAGGAGCAAACGAATGGCACTCAGCATCACTGATCTCAAAAAAGGCACCATTTTTGCGCTCGATGGCGTGCCATACCGCGTGGTCGAGTATGGCCAAAAAGTGATGGGCCGTGGCGGTTCGATCGTTAACGTCCGCATCAAGAGCCTCATCGACGGCAAAGTGCTCGAGAAAACCTACAAAGGCAACGAGCAGCTCGACAGCGCCGACGTTTCCAACCAGAACGTACAGTATTTGTACAACGACGGCAGCACGTTCTTCTTTATGAACGAAGACAGCTTCGAGCAATTCGAAGTGTCCGCCGAACTGGTCGGCGACGCAGTTGGCTTTATGAAGGAAGGCGACCGCTTGCAATTGCAGTTCTACGACGGCCGCCCGATCAATGTGGAGCTGCCGAAGAACGTGCCGCTGAAAGTGACCTACACCGAGAGCGTGGTCAAGGGCGACACCAGCGGCGCCGTAACCAAGGACGCTACAGTGGAAACCGGCTTGAGCATTCGGGTACCGGCGTTTGTAAAGACCGGCGATCTCATTTCTGTCGACACAGCCAGCGGCGCTTACCGCGAGCGCGTCAAGGAGTAGACAGTGAAGCAGCGGCTGGATCAAGCCCTGCCGGCGCGCGGACTGGTTGTCACGCGCAGCCAGGGCGAGAGCTGGATCCGCTTAGGCAAAGTATTGGTAAACGGCCAGGCGGTTACTAAGCCTGGCTTTTTGGTTGGCGATGCCGACGACATACGCCTGCAGGCAACCGAGCGCTACGTCAGTCGCGCTGGGCTGAAGCTGGCATCGGTAGCGCAAACGCTCGGCTTAGATTTTCGGGATACAGTGATGCTCGACGTCGGCAGCAGTACCGGCGGCTTTACCGATTACGCGCTGCAACATGGCGCGCGCAAAGTAGTCGCCGTAGAGGTCGGCACCGATCAACTGCATCCTAGCTTGCGCGGCAACCCGCAGATTGAGCTTCACGAACAAACTGACATCCGCAGCATGCACACTCTTTCGGAACCGGCAGACGTCGTGGTGCTCGACGTGTCATTCATTTCGCTGCGCGAGATCTTGCCGCACGTTGCTACACTTTGTACGCCGCAGACCCAAATTGTCGCCATGGTCAAACCCCAGTTTGAAGCCGCAGCCAGCAAACTCAAGCATAAAGGCGTCATCAAGAACGATCACCTGCGGCGCGAGATTCTCAAAGATTTTGAGCAGTGGGCCAAGCAATACTTTGTGGTGCAGGCCAAGGCCGATTCTGAAGTGGCTGGTGCAGGAGGCAATTTGGAACGTTTTTATTTGCTTCGAGTGCTAAAATAGTAGTTACTATGAGTACTTATGAGCAAAGCGGTGGGGAGCAAACAGCAATTTTTCTGCCAACTGAAGTTCGTGACAGCATCGCCATGCGCGCCGCCGCCTGGTGTCTGGGCCTGGCCATGGAATATGGCGCGGCCCTCCAAGGCTTCTTCTCACAGGTTCGCCACGACGATCCTCACTTGAGCCGCGAAGCATAAGAGTGTTACACTCCAGATATGTACTTCAAAAGCCGGGTTGATGCCGGTCAAAAACTAGCGGCTTTGATAGCGCCACGATACACAGATAAACCTTGCGCGGTGGTGGGCCTGAGTGACGGTGGGGTGATGGTGGGCGCCCAAATTGCTATTCAGCTGCACTGTGTGCTGACCATGCTGCTCAGCGAAGCTATCGAGTTGCCGCGCGAGAACGCCGCCGTGGCCGGGGTGAACCAAGACGGTTCGTTTAGTTACAACGCCGCCTATTCGCCGGGGGAACTAGAGGACCTGCTGAGCGAGTATCACAGTTTTATCGAGCAGGAACGCTTTCAGAAAATTCAGGATTTGCATCGGTTGGTCGGGCGCAAGGGACTTATCCGGCGCGACCTACTGCGCGACCATACTATTATTTTGGTAGCGGACGGGCTGAGCAGCGGTTTCTCGCTTGATATCGCCGTCGAATTTCTAAAGCCGATTCACATTAGCCGGCTAGTCGTTGCCACGCCGCTGGCTAGCGTGCAAGCTGTGGACCGCATGCATATCGTGGCCGACGAGATTTTTTGTTTGACAGTGGTTGAAGACTATTTGAGCACCGATCACTATTACGAAACGCAAGATGTGCCGAGCCACGATATGGTAATCAAAACCATTGATCAAATCGTAACGCACTGGAAGTGAGCAGAGATATGCAGCTTTTTTGGCGCTGGCCTCGTTCTCGACTATGCCAATCGCTAGTGCTTGGCTTTGCTATTTTGGCCTTTATACCGGTGTCAAGCTATGCGCAGGCTGCGCCCAGCAACCAATCGGTGGCCAACGTGGGCGAGTGCGGCGGCCAAGATACGGCCTCTGCAGCGTTTTTGAGACAGACACCGCCGGCTGGTAAACTATATATCCGGCTAACCAATAGCGCCGAAACAAGTGCGCCGGTTACGGTGTATTATCAGTCGATCCAGGACGGCGTCTGCCGGCCGCTTGGTACGGTCACGCCAAATCAAACTATCTGGACTGCAGTAGGCGTCTATAAACCCATCGACACTTCGGGCGTCGCTCTGGTCGTCAATGGCGTTGGTTTAAGCGCGCCGCCGTACGCTGCAGCGGCTTCGTTGCTCATCGTGCCTGATCCTGTGGTATGTACGCCAGACGTCACCTGCGCTGTTCGCTACCAAGGTTACAACGCCACCTTGGTGCCACGGATTTTAACCGGTGCAACCGACGCAGTAGCTATCTACGCCGCAGAGCCGGTAGTCGGCGCTACCGTTAAAAAGGTGAGCTATTACGCCGACAACACCTATTTATACGACAGTAAGACATTCGTCCCGATTAACCGCGGCTACTTGCGCGGCGGCATGCACACAGTCACGATACAAGTGACACTGGCAAACGGGGAAGTGCTTATTATTAACCAAGCGCTCAATAACGGCGACGACTTCGCTGGCACCAAATATTTGCGCAGCCTTTTTTATCGCTCCCATAACAAAACTTTGTTTTTGGCAGCCATCGGTTTGACAGCTCTTGGGCTGTTGCTGTTGCTGTGGACCGTGCGGCAGCTCTACAAGCACCATATGTACCGCGAAGAACATGGCTTAGAGCACTATGCAGCCCCCAAGCCGCCCGCGGACGACCCAAACAAAGACGATAACAACAACGTTATAGTCGGCTAGAAAATTGTAAACGGGAATATCCGCAGCACCACCTTGCCGACCAGATTGTCTGACGGCACATTGCCGAGACTAGAGCGTGAATCAATCGACGCGCCCGGGTCGCGGTTGTCGCCCATGACAAAAACTTGGCCGTTGGCAACTTGGGTGGTAAACACGCCCTGCGGCTTTTGCAGATTTTTGCCGTAAGGCGCAATATCAGGGTCAAAGCCATTCGGCTGTGCTTGGTTGTAAACAGTAAGCGAGTTGTTGATAATAACCTTATCACCCGGGACACCGATTACGCGTTTAATGAGCTGTTCCCCCAGAATAGGCGATTTTTTGACGATCACCACGCTGCCACGTCTGGGCACATACTGCGAGCCAGTTAGCTTGGCCCACGTCTGCGGAAATTCCCATACAAACACAATCTGATTGTTATGCAGAGTCGGCTCCATAGACGTTCCCTGGACCTGAAAAGGTGCAATAAACCAAGTGGCTATCATACACAGCAGCAGGATCCCGCCGAACAACGCAGCACACAGACGACCGAACCGCACCAGTCGTTCTCGTCGCTTCGCCTGTTCGCTGATCAAAGCCTGAACCGGCGCTTTTACAACTCCGGGTCTGCTAACGAGGCTTTTCACGAGTCTCCAATGCTATTTATTGACCGGGACAAGCAGAAACGGCGGCAGGGTTAATGGCCTTGGCGCTATAGAGGTACGAATCCCCATAAGCGACGTAGTTGATGTAGAAACTTGTTTTCTGCAAACTGGCCGCAGGGTTGTAAACGTAATTAAAGATAGCGCTTGTGTTGCCCGTCCACCTATTGGTGGAAGCCGGAGGGTACACGCCTTGCACGACAGCCGAAACCGCGGTTGTCACGGTATTAGGCCGCGTGGCTTGTATGCGGATTGCTGCCGAGCTTGCCCCGTACGGCTCGCGGCAGCCTCTCACGGTAGGAGTATAGGAATGGCGCAGACCGGGGTCTGCGTAAAACGTCGTCCAGCCGGAGGCGTGTACTTGGTGGTTACGCGCGTAGAGCATAAAGCTTACGCCGCCAACGACTGCTAGCACAGCCACCACTAGCAAAGCCTCTATAACACTAAACCCCCGATTACCTTGAGCCGTGCCACGTACAGTTCCCATGATGTCTCCAAATTTATAAAGCTACTGCTAAAACTATAGCACAGGCTTTAAGAATGAGATATACGGCGCGGCTATAGCTATTCCAAAAAGGCGCGTAGCGCGTCGACATCTTTGAGCGTGATGACCGACTGCGCATAACTCAGCAGGCCGCGGCGTTCCAGTGCGCTCAGTTCGCGGCCGACCGACTCGCGCGTGGTGCTAATGGAGCTGGCGATATCTTGGTGACGCAGCGGCATTTCCAGCACGATGCCGCCAGGGCCTTTCTCGCCAAAGCGCCTAGCGGTGCTCAGTAGGAACGACACTAGGCGCTCACGCACCGTGCGGTATTCCAAATTCATAATCCGCTCGCTGTGCAGCCGGTACATATCGACCAGCATATCGACCAGCGGTAGAGCGGCCGTCGGGTTAGCGCGCACAAAATCGGTGAACTGCTCGCGGGTAATCTGCAGCAGCTCGGTTTTTTCCAGCGTGGCGTAGATAATGTGACGGTCTTCGCCGGTAATCGCCCAGGTCAGACCCAGAATCTCTCCGGGCTTACGGATAATCAGCAGGTTTTCTTCGCCGTATTTGGTGATGTCGTAGGCTTTGACCAAACCGCTTAAGATATAAAAAACACCCTGCGGCGGACCGCCCGGGCGGGTGATGAACTCTCCTTTGTCGTACACCAGTCTCGTTCCTTGGTGGAACAAATTGACGAGTGCCGTCCTCTGGCTGTCGTCCGTCAACATAGGTTTATTATAGCATCGCTAGCTTTTCCTTGCAATATGTGGTGTGACAAAACTCTCATCCCAGGCGTGACATAGTTAGCCGACTTCCTCTATGGACCAGCCTATGCTAAAGATAGCAGCAACTTTATAAGGAGGAGAGCAGCATGGTGACACTAGCCCAAGTAGAAGCGCAGCTCAAGCGCATTAGCTACGGCTTTAGTTGGACTAGTCGTGCTGAAGTGCGAGAGCTCGTCAATATCCTCATGCCCGACGAAGTGATCGCAGCTTGCGTCAATGGCCGCTACGAAAACGGCTTTGCGCTCCTGTGTGTGACCAATCACCGGATGCTGCTGGTTGACCGCAAGCCGATGTTCCTCAGCCTGGAAGACATTCGCTTTGATATGATTACCGAAATCGATTACCGGGCGCAGCTGCTCGACAACACGCTCCATGTCCAGACGCCGAACCACAAGCTGGTCTTCCGTAGCTGGAATCAGCATCGCCTACGCGAGCTGGTCAACTTTACCCAGCAGCGGATTATGGAAGTTCGCCAGCAGTACCTGAGCCGCCAGTTCCAACCATCCAACCAACCGTATGCCGCGCCGCTCATGGGCGGCCTGGTGATGCCGGGCGCCAGTGCGGGGGCAGGACAGACCTTGCCGCTCAATCCCTATACCCGCGTGCCAATTTTGATGCGACGCCGCCGCTACCCAAGCTTTTATTAGATAAACTTTACTTGAAAAAGATGCAACAAAGTGCTAATGTTATTATTGTAATAACAAATGCGCTTTTATGCCAGAAACACACACTCAAGACAGACAGACAAGGCCACCTGGCGAAGACTCGTGGGAGTTGCTTGAACAAGCCGACTTTGCGGTCCGGCCCGAGCAGTCCCAAGCCGCAGCTGAGCTGCCGCCTATTGCTGCACAATCCGCACACGACGTTGGCGCCACGGCTGTAGCGGCTACAGAATCCGCTCCTGAGCCAGCTGAGGAGTACTCCGACTGGGTCAAGGAACGCCTTGAAGATATGGCTAAAGAGAAGGCGGACGACGAAGCCGACACGCAGGAGATGGCACAGCGGCTGCGGGCCGAGCAAAGCAAATTCCTGGAGCGGAACGATTTGTCGCAGCTGGTAGAGCGCTACGCTGCCCGTGACAAAGCAGCGCTCATGCCGCTCATGGAATATCTTGAACAAGCCGATCCGGCTGAGCTAGTAGATAAGAAGCTCGATCATCTTTGGAAGGACGAGTGGTTCCGGCTTTTGGCCTACCGAAAAATAGCGCACGGCATTGTAGACCTCAAGACGGAGATGTGGGAACAACAGGAGCGAAAGCAATTGCACCCTGGCCAAGAAGCGCTGATAACAAAGGCGTTCGAGTTTTTTGGCGTGGGTGAGCATGCGGATAAGATAGTCGGCGCGTGGCGAGAACAAACGGTAAGCAAGGTCGATCGGCACTATCAATATGTACGTCACGCCGTTTCGCCTATACGACAAAAACAGGTACTGGAATCGATAGGAGATAATTTTTCGTCAATGGAAGCAATTGAGCGTCAGGTGCCAGGGGGTGTCAAGCAGCTGCACGAACAAGATGGCATTTGTAACTTCAGGTTATATGGTCCGCTACTCGTACAGCAACTCCGCGAGACTAATGAACGGCCAGACGTAGTTATGCTGAGCTCGACTTCAGACTGGTTCGGTGGAAGGGGCAAGAATGATGCGCACCACCAACTATCCCAGTTTTACGGCCGGCGCGGGAGCAGGCTCCGAATTCGTATTAAAGAAGCGTCCGACCCGGACGAGGCGCACGAGCGACTGCAGCAAGTCTCGGATCAGTTTGGGCCTATAAAGAACCTGATTCTTTGGGCGCACATGGGTGGTATGGGGGCGGATTTTGCTAATAAGACTAGGCTGTCAATTGAGGCTATGCGCGGCACCGAATACGAGGGACAACAGCCGTTCTTAGACAATACAATCATCGCTCTGGGTGGCCGCATCATCGTGCAAGGCTGTGACGCAGGCGAAGAAAATGGTGTCGGTCACGCATTAGCAGATACCACTGGCGCTCGGGTATACACTGCGAGGGGCAAGGTCGCTCGATTCGAGAGAAAGCGTTTTGGTTTGGGAGTACGGTTTATAGGAGAGAAAGAGAAGACCGTACCACTGAAGGTCTTTGGACCGAGTATGCCAGTGGCAGCAGTTAAGCGCGTTGCATCCAGATTCGCGCGGAAGCAGCCTACACGTTGAACCTGAATTCCACAACGTCGTTCGGCTGCATAGTGTACGTTTTGCCTTCGGTGCGGATTTTGCCCGCGGCTTTGGCAGCTTGCTCGGAACCGGCGGCGATGAGGTCGTCGTAGTTCACAATTTCGGCGGCGATAAAGCCGCGCTCAAAGTCGCCGTGGATGACACCGGCGGCTTGCGGCGCGGTGGCGCCTTTGGGAATCGTCCAGGCGCGGACCTCTTTCTCGCCGGCGGTGAGGTAGCTTTGCAAGCCGAGCACACTATACGCCGCGCGGATCAGCTGCACCAAGCCGGATTCGCTTTGGCCGTAGCTGGCCAACAATTCCTTGGCGTCGGCCTCCTCCAAATCCCGCAGCTCGCTTTCTAATTTGGCGCAGACAAACAAGGCCTGAGCCGGCGCAACCAGGGTACGCAGCTCTTGTTTACGCGTCTCGTCGTTTAGGCCGGCCTCGTCTAGGTTAAATAAGTAGATAACGGGTTTGGCGGTGAGCAGGTGCAGATCCTGCAAGTCGTCCAGGCTTAGGTCGTCGACGCTGCTGAGCGGCTGGTCGTTGTTGAGCAAATCGCGGGCGCGGAGCAGGGTGTCGAGCTGTGGCTTGAGCTTGGGGTTGCCCTTGGCTTCCTTTTCTAATTTGGGCAGGCGTTTGTCTACGGCTTGCAGGTCGGCCAGAACTAACTCCGTGTTTATGACATCGATGTCTTTTTTGGGATTGAGATGGTCGTCCACGTGAATAACATTGGGGTCATGAAACGCCCGCACCACCTGTACAATTGCATTGCAGCTGCGGATGTGCCCCAAGAACTGGTTGCCTAGACCCTCACCATTGGACGCACCAGCTACCAGCCCGGCAATGTCCACGAATGTCACTGTAGCCGGCACAATCTTTTGGGTGTGGTACAACTCGCCCAGTTTTTGAAGCCGCTCATCGGGCACGGGCACGATACCGGTGTTTGGTTCAATGGTGGCAAATGGATAATTCGCCGCCAAAATGTTGTTATTGGTCAGCGCGTTAAACAAGGTCGACTTGCCAACATTGGGCAACCCCACAATGCCGCACGAAATAGAGCTCATACAAGCTATTATAACAGAGGTGGTTATGCAGCCAAAGTCATGATGCCATAACTCTGTTGATATGTCGTCAACATTATGCTAAAGTTTAACTATACTAACCAAAACAAAATGCCTACAGAAACACTTATAAGACCACCGGATCTAGACGAGAAGCCCTCGAATATAGAGGATTTGCCCCCGTTGGAGGTGGTAGACCCGTCATTTGATTGGCTCGATGTGGAGCGGCCCGAGACGCCCGCTGCAACGCCTGAGGATGACACCCCAGCATCCCCGGAGGAAACTTCAGCGCCCGAAGAACGGGCGGAATCAAGTGGCAGGCGGAACTTCGGAGCGGTTTCCGTGGTTCGTGGTCTCAAGCGTTGGCTTACTGCGCGTCGACAGATGGCAGCTTCCGCGCCAGATACAGCTGCTCCAACAGGCGCCGGCCCCGCGAGAACGATGAGCGAGATACTTGAAACGCACGAAGCACAATCAGGCAGCCAGGAGCGTCGCCCAACCTTAGCCGAACGCCACCCCGATTGGCCAAAGAAGATTCTGTTTATTGCGTATCTCACGTCGCACAAGACCAAAGACGACCTTGATAAGCTCACTCAAATAGCCGATCAGGAGAAGCCACAGATCTATTTATATGAGGAAGTTGACGGCTACGATTATATCGATGGAAAATCGCGTGACACGCGCGACCTCCAGTCGCTGGCCAACAGACGGCGTTTCGGTTTCCGTAGAGGCGACACTGCCGCCGCGCTCACCGCCAGAAACCGGCAAGACGGTACGTCGTGGGAGGCCATACACACTATGCTCGAAGGACGTAAAATTGCGGTAGGCAGCACGGACACTACTTATGATGAAGAGCAGGAGCTGGGCGTGCGGAGCATCGAGGCGGTGGATCAGCGCCCCATAGCCCAGAACCTGGACGATGAACTGCAGGAGATTGAGTTACGAGCACGGCGAGCGGCCGAGGCTCAGCGTAAGCGCGACACGGTGAACGTAGCGCGTTTCGAGGATGAACTGGCGCGCATCTTTAAAGAGCACCCAGAGCTGAAAGATCAGGAATCAATCACTGTACTGCAAACTTTTGGGTCGTACCATACCGGGATTGCACAGGCGCTGCATCGTGACGGCGTAGAGGTAGACATGCGCTTCCAGGGGACAGCGCTAGAGGATGGCGACCAAACAGGGACGAATCCCGCATATACCTATTCATATGAGCTGCAGCTGCAACGCACCCTAGCCGCTGGCCGACAACCGAGCCGGGAGCTACTGGAAAAGTCGTGCATTTCGGATTATCTAGGAATCGCGCTTGGCTCAGTTCGGATGGACAGCTCGTATGACCGTAATGACTATATTCGGAGAGTTACCGATACGCTCAACGCCGATGACTTACAAGAAATGCATGCACTGTTAGCCAGCGCCCCTGAGCCTGAGCGATTCCGTACTTTGGTTGACGTATTGCTCGCCAAGCATGATGCGCCGCCACTCGCCCGAACCGCCGACGCGGTGAATAGTGAGCTCACGCGCATGCGCACCGAGCAGCCCACAGCAGCCGACAAATACAGAGCCCGCCGCAGCTCGTAGCAACGTTTAGGCCGATTTAGTTAAACACTACTTTGACTCGTTGGATTCGTCGAAATAGCGCGTCACCAGCTTACCGAGTCGGGCCTTCTGCCTGTCTGTAAGAGGATGCTCGAGGCTCTCAGACTCTGACTGAATGTGGTCCGGCAGTTCCCGGGCGATCTCGGCGTCGCTCTTGGCGTCGGCAACACCGCGCTGATTCACATGCTGACCGTCATAGTTGCGCGTCCACATGTCCCGTAACCCGGCTGGTCCATCCCGTCGTACTTGTGCATTTTGCTTGCGCGCAGACATAGTTGTATATGAAGCCGGCAGAAACAGCACGCCTTTTGGTAATCGAGTGAGCTTTTTGGCATACACGGTTGGGAGTATCCCAATCTCTAGCGGCACTTCACTGAGAGCAATGCCGTGTTCCTTGGCATAAAGTGTACGCGCGCCATTATTAAGCTCTATGCCAAGACTTACAAGGTGATGAGACTCGTTACTTCTGACGTCGCCGTATACACCGCCGACGCTTAGATAGGTCCCGATGGCAAAGGTCAAGCCGTTTTCTTCAGGGTACACATCACCTTTATATATCTCTAGTTCGCCATCGGCCTGTGTTACGTGGTTTCGAGCCGCCTGACGCCGCTTTATCTCATCGATTGCGACCGCTCTCGTGGCGGCATCGGTCTGGCTGAGCGGCTGCCCCTCCGCCCAATCTATGCCATAGTGAGTCATGGGATGTACGAACAAGGCCTCAAAGTTCTGGACGCTGTGCACAACCTGCGGTAGGGCATTATCGCTCATGTCAATAGCATCGGCATCAATCCACATGACCGGATGATCGTAGCCGAGTCCCCGCCGCTGAACGTCGATCGCCACAGCTTCCATATAGTTCGAGCGAACTTTAGAGATGGTTCCCTCCATCTCCGGACGTATCTGCAGGGCCGTGCGTATATGTAGCCCACTATCTTGGCGCTGGCTAAGCATAGTCCGCAGGGTGTCATAGCGCTGCACGGCCTCCATGGAAACGGCATCTTCATCTTCGCCGCTATCCTTATATTTTGCATTCGCCCACAAAATAACATCCACGTTGCGCCCAAATTTCTGCTGGGCGGCGCTAATGACGTCTAGCGCGCGGGTGATGGTGGCTTCATCTTCGCGGTTAATAGCCACCGGCACGCAGATGGTTAGCGCTGGCTTCTCGGTTTCATCGTTGGAGTCGTCGCTTTCGGGCAGCGGTTCAAGGAGGTTGTAATTGTCCTCCATGGTATTTCTACCGTATTGGTAGTGCAGATAGGTGTCCATTGCACCCTGAAGCGGGTCTTGGTCCAGCTCCTCCTGGCTGATCGGGGGCTTCGGGATCGGGTTAAACTCGAGCGCTATAGGCATGAGTATACATTATCATAACCTTTGTAATGTTTCAACAATGTTTTTATTGATATATAGCTTCATCTATGCCGGGCAAAGGTCTAAATGGTGGCGCATGCGCCCCGAGCCGTGGTATTATGGAAAAACGTAAGGACTATGGCAAGTAATCATTTGGTTGCAGCCAGGAAGGAGGTGCGCAGGCAGACAAAAAAGCTAACAAATAAAGCTGGCCGCCTAGCCTTTTATCTTTCGGGTCGTGCACACTATGTGCAGACCGGGTGGAAATAATAATCATTCCGAAGCCTCTAGGGCGCTTCGAGTTTCAGGCAAAGACGGAAATACATCCGCTTGCTGAGCGAAACAAACATAAGACAAGTCTAGCGGCCGCACATCGTTTGTAATGCGGAGTACGTGCGTACATGAATATCTTCACGCGCGCACGAAGTAGCCATTTTGTAAGACATAATAGTATTTTCTTTGTCGGGGCTGCTTTGGTTGGCGCATTAAATTATCTGTACTACCCAGTCATGGGGCGGCTGTTGCCGACCACAGCTTTCGGGGAAGTGCAGACTCTAATCTCGTTGTTTTTGCAGATCACGATTTTTTTGTCTGTGCTGAGTTTGGTAACCATCAACGTGGTGGCCAATTACGAGTCCGACGCACAGCGCAACATGGTGGTCGTGGAGTTTGAGAAGCTAGCCACACTGATCAGCATAGGCGTGCTGGTGCTGACATTAGTGTTTGAGCGGGCGGTTACGCACTTCTTTCATTTTGCGTCGATAGGACCGTTTCTTTTGCTTATGTTGGCGCTGATTGCCAGTGTGCCATTTACCTTTCGCGGGGCGTTCCTGCGCGGTAAGCGGCGCTTTGGGCTGGCATCAACGGCCAATGTGGTGAGTGCCGCTGCCAAATTGCTATTTGCAGTTGTGTTTGTGTGGTTTGGCCCAAGCACTGATGGTGCAATAGTGGGGTTAATTGCAGCCCAGTTGTTAGCGTGGGCCATTGCGGCTATCTGCGCGACGCGCGCGGGCTTGGAATTGCCGGCATCGTACCGCTGGTCTCGCTGGCCAAACATAAGATTGCTTTTGCCAGAGCTGCGCTACGGGGCGCTGGTACTAGTCGGCTCCTTGGTAGTCACGCTGCAGTACAGCCTTGATATTATCGTAGTAAAACATTATTTTTCGCCGCATGTTGCTGGTGTGTATGCCGGCGTGGCGAGTGTGGCGCGCATCATTTTCTTCTTAACTATGTCGATTGCGCTCGTCATGATGTCGCTCGTGCGGCTGCAAGCCGAGCCGCGCGCCAACCGCAGAATCTTGCGGTATTCATTGCTGCTGACTACGGCGGTTGGGCTGCCGCTGGTTATACTTTCGGCGCTGGACCCGTCACGGGTTATCGATTTGTTAATGGGCGGCGCATACGTGGCATCAGCTGCGCTGCTGCCCAAACTCAGCCTGGCAATTTTTGTAGTCGCACTACTAAACGTATGCGTGTCGTATTATTTGGCACTGCGCAAATACGCGGTGGCGCCTGCGCTGTTGGTGGGCGCAGCGCTGACCTATGGCCTGATGTATGCCCATCACGCATCCTTGGCAGAAATTGTAAATAACGTATGTATTGGAAGCGTCACCATGCTCGGTATCGTCGTGATATGGATGTATGGCGTGCGCAAAAGGGAGATGCTATGACACAGAAGATGATCTCGGTAATTGTGCCGATCTACAACGAGGTGGCCAATATCCCCGAGTTGTACAAAAAGATACGTGGCCGCGCAGCCGCGTGGACGTATAATTTTGAATTTATTTTTGTTGATGACGGCAGCACGGACAATTCACTTATTGCACTGGAGCGTTTGGCGCGCGGCGACGAACGCGTGCGCATCGTAGAATTCGCGCGCAATTTTGGCAAAGAAGCCGCGGTGAGTGCCGGGCTGCACGCCGCCCGCGGCGACGCGGCAATTATGATTGATGCCGATTTACAGCACCCACCAGAACTTATCGACAACTTTATTATTCGCTGGGAAAAGGGCGCCGACGTCGTGGTAGGCGTACGGCGCTACGCCAAATCCGAAAGCTGGTTCAAGCGCGCTTCCAGCGATTTGTTCTACCGCATCATGCAGCGTATTGCGCAGACAAACGTCACGCCGCATGCCACGGATTTTCGGCTCGTAGACCGCAAAGTTATCGACGCATTCTCGCGGCTGACCGAGCGGAATCGCATGGCCCGCGGGCTGATTGACTGGCTCGGCTTCAAGCAAGACTTTGTGTATTTTGAAGCCGGCAAGCGCCTCCGCGGCGAGCGGGCCTATACCTTCCGCAAGCTCATGATCCTAGCTATCAATTCGTTTACGTCGTATAGCCTGCTGCCGCTGAAGTTGGCCGGCTACCTGGGCAGCTTAATTCTGGCATTGTCTATTCCAGCCGGTGCGGCGCTGTACATTGAAGATTATTTGTTAAAGGATCCGCTGCACTGGGGCGCGCACGGCACCGCCATGCTCGCCGTACTATTGGTTATGCTGGTAGGCTTGGTGCTGGCTTGCCTTGGGCTTATGTCGTTGTATATTGCGAACATTCACGCCGAAGTGACCAACCGTCCGTTGTATGTTGTGCGCAATTACTCGGGCGGCTTATATGAAGGCGCGCAGTTTTTGAACCTGGGTGAGCGAGAAGGGGCAGGTATCGTATGAATATTTTGTGGCTGGCCTGGAAGGACGCCAAGCATCCCGAAGCCGGCGGGGCTGAACGGGTCATGGACGAGCTTATTGCCCGCCAACTGGACGATGGACATCACGTAACGCTGCTTACTGCGCGCTACCCAGGCTCGATTGCTGACGAGCAACGCGGCAAACTGCGCGTCATTCGCGTGGGCAGCAATCGCTACATTCACCCAACGCTGGCGCTTCTGTATTTTATTCGTCATTTGCGTGGGCAATACGACGTTTTGATTGAAACAGTCAACACCGCGCCCTACTTTAGCTTGTTGTTTCGCGGGCATACTAGGGGCATTGCGCTGTACCACCAGCTGGCGCGCGGCGTGTGGTTCTTTGAGACCAAGGCGCCAATTAGCCAGCTGGGTTTTTATGTGATCGAGCCACTCGCCACGTGGCTACTTGGCCGCTCCAAAGCACCGCTCGTGACTGTCTCAGAAAGCACCGAAAAAGACCTCATGCGTTTTGGCTGGGACGAGCGGAGCATGCATATCATTTCGGAAGGCATTCGCTTGCCGGTGGTCAAGAACCTGGAAGTGGTGCGCAAATTTCCGCGGCCGACCATGCTCGGCCTCGGTGCGATCCGCGGTATGAAACGCACGCTCGACCAAATTGAGGCCTTTGAAATTGCCAAGACCAACACGCCGCAGCTGCAGCTCAAGCTGGCTGGTGATGCCAGTGGGGACTACGGTGCGCAAGTTATGCGCCGCATCATGCAGAGCCCCTACATGGCGGACATTGAGTACTTGGGCAAAGTGAGCGAGGCTGAGAAACGGCAGCTCATGCGCCGCTCGCACCTCATTGCCGTAACGTCGGTGAAAGAAGGTTGGGGATTAATTGTGACCGAGGCCGCCAGCCAAGGCACACCAGCGGTCGTTTACGATGTGGACGGCTTGCGCGACAGTGTGCAACACGCCAAGACAGGGCTACTAACTGCGCCCACGCCGCTCGCGCTGGCAAGCGGTATTACTCGGCTGCTGCACGATAGCCGCACGTACCAAACCATTCGTCGGCGTGCCTGGCAGTGGAGTAAACAAATGACTTTCGACCAAAGCTACCAAGACTTTAAACGCATTGTGGAGGAGACCGCAGCATGAGTCAAAACGTTTTACCCAAGGAGCGACAGCGTTTACTAGACGACCCGTACCGCAGCAGCCTAGAGCGTTTAATGGCGCGTGAGCAAGATGCGTCCGGCGATGCAGCGCCTGAACCTGCGGCGAGTTCTATGCCGCTCGTGTCGGTTATCGTCACTACTCGTAACAATCACCAAACACTCGATGCCTGCCTGGCCTCGATCATGCGCCAAACATATGAAGCGATTGAGCTTATTGTGGTCGACCGCGATTCCAGCGATGGCACCAAACTCATCGCTCGCTACTACACGGACCAAGTCTACAACCACGGCCCCGAACGTTCCGCCCAGCGCAACTTTGGCGTGCGCAAAGCACACGGTGAGTTCGTGGTGATTATTGACTCCGACATGGAGCTCACGCGGAACGTGATTAGCGACTGCGTGGATGTGTTTTACTACCACGAGGACACCAGCGGCGTTATTATTCCCGAAGAATCATTTGGCGTGGGATTCTGGGCGCGTTGCAAGCGGTTGGAGCGATCATTCTACCGCGGCAACGATTGGCTGGAGGCGCCGCGTTTTTTCCGCAAGGATGTGTATGAAGAAACCGGCGGCTACGATGAAACCATGGTGAGTGGTGAGGACTGGGATCTTGGCGCACGGGTGCGGCAGTGTGGCCGCGTGGCCCGCATCAACGCCCACATTAACCACAACGAGGGCCGGTTGCATCTCATAAAATCGCTGCGCAAAAAATATTACTATGCCGGGCAGGCGCGCGTGTATTTACGAAAAAATCCGCTGAGCAGCAGTCTGAGCCAAAATGTTGGGCCGCTGCGGCGCTATCGATTGTTTTTCTCGCAGCCTGGCAAACTATTCAGCAACCCAATTGCTGGCATTGGCATGTTGCTGATGAAAACCTTTGAATTCAGCTTCGGCGCCCTCGGCTACCTACTGTCCGGCCTAAAGAAACGGGAGAGCGCATGAAGTTGTTAACTTTTTTTAAGCACCACGACGTAGACGACAGCCTGCTGATTGGATTTTACGGTGGTGGCAACTACGGCGATGAGCTACTGATGGAAACGCTGGCTAATTTGCTTCGGGGACAAAGTTGTAAAAACATCAGCATTGCCTATCAGACAATTCAGACCTACCAGACCTATCATCAGGATTTTGGCTATTCGCTCGTGCCAATGCGCGACCCGCGCGCTCTGCTGCGAGCTATTCGTAGACACAAGCACATTATTGTGGGCGGCGGCGGGCTGTGGGGACTAGACGCCAATTTTAATATCTTGCTGCTGAGTTTACTATTACTATTTGCGCGTTTTTGCTTGCGCAAACAAGTCTACTTGCTGGGTGTGGGATACTATGGCTCAGCACCATTCATTGGGCGAGTGAGCGCCTGGCTCGCGGGCCGGGCGGCCAACCAAATTTTGGCGCGCGATGATGAGAGCTATCAAAACTTTAAGGCGGTGCAGAAGCACACCACGCAAGATACCGACATTGCCTGGTATATCGATACGCTCGACCTGCAACCCTACCAAAGCGAGCTGCGTCAACTTGAGCAGCGTATTCGCGTTGAATCTAAAACCTTATTTATTACGCTGCGCCGCTTTCGCAGCCAAGCGCGATTTCATCTGGCCGCAGTGGTAGGGCAGTGCCTAAAGCAAAACGAGAATAAGCCGATTATTATTGCGCTGCTTGAGCCGCGGCACGTCGATCCTGAGGGCTATGAGTTGCTCGAGTCCTGGCAGCGCCACTATCCTAATTTGCAGATTCTCGATTTCTCGTTTAATCCGTTGGCGCTGTACTTATTCTTTCAGAAATATCACGACAAATTGGTATTTATTGGGCCGCAGTTCCATGCCATTTTGAGCGTACATCTGAGCGGCGTGCCATACTTGCCACTGGCCTACGACAACAAAGTAAAAGGACTATTAAAAGTTATTGCACCGGGACGCACTTTGCACACATTGGAGTCACTGCGAGTGTTTGACGTGCAGCGCTTTATCGATAGCAGTTACAAAACTCCAGCTTAATCTCTATGCGTTTTTTATCCAACGGTGATTTTGTATTTCCGCTGCGCGCATCCTTGTACGCGGCCGACCACTTGTACATGTGGTCGTTTGCTCGTGGCGCGGCCAATCCGGACGGCATTATGCGGTTGCCTGGTGTGCTGCCGGATATGCTGGTGTTTGCGTTGTTTGGCAATTTGGCGGCGAGCTATTTCTACGTCTTGTCGTCGCTACTTGTTGCAGCTACAGCCTTCTTTTGGTTTGCGCGCAGCTTCCTGGGTGTGCGCCAACTGGGTGTGCAGGTGTGGGCGTCACTGTTATTTGCGTGTAATCCAATCTTTCTCGGCAACCTCTCAAAGATTGGCCTGGTGTTGGCGGCGGCGATGCTACCGCTATGCTTGACGGCCCTGCAGCAAGCCTTTGCCCGTCAGCGTTTTCGATATTTTCTGCTGGCGGCCATAGGGCTCAATATCTCCCTCGTCCATCCATTTACTTTTGCGGTGAACACAGTGATGTGTGCGGTGTATGTGGCGCTGCTTGTCCGCCGTCACCACACATTTGTGCGCAATCATCTCGGAAAGTTATGCGCGGTGCTGCTCATTATTATTGGTTTGAATGCTTATTTTCTGTTGCCGTTGGCTAGTCTTGGCAGTGTGAGCAAAGATGTGCTGTCCAATAATATTACTACCACGCCAGTCGATTACACCAGCTTAGTCGACGTCGCTAATACCGGCGATATTTTTACCGGCCTGTCGCTCGCCAAAGGTGTATTTAAAGACTACGAGTTTTTTGGAAGGCTGACGTGGCCGTTCTATTTCTTGGGCGTATTTGCGCTCTACGCCGTGCTGTTTGGCGTGTATGTAAAAGTAGAGCGACGAGCCAAAGGCGTTGACCGCCGGCGAGTGGCCATCGCCCTTGGCTTGTTCTTGCTCTTATTGGTGCTGGCGACGGCGACCTATCTGCACGTTGATGTGCTGATCAAGTTTTTGATTGGCCTGCCGGGCGGTTGGATGTTCCGTTCGCCGCTCAAGTGGCAGTTATATATACCGCTCGCGCTCTGCAGCGCGCTGGCTGTTACGCTCAAACAACTACCACACGGCGCGCGCCTCAAGTTCTTATATGTGGCGCTCGGGGCCATTTTTGTGCTGATGAACGGCTATTTGTTCACGCAAATTTATGCGCGGCTGCTGACGCCAAAATCATTCCAGCTTTTTCGCGGCGTGGTGGCGCAGCCGCTGGAGCGCTCCAATATGCTAGTGGTTAGCGCGCGTGATTGCACGCAGCTACAACGCGACAACTCCGCTGTGGAGACCGAGCTCAATCAGGTCATGATTGCCCACAACACGCAGGTCAAATATGCGAGCAGCGGCCAGGTGTCCAGCATTAATCTTGGGCTGTACAGCTACGTGTTTAGCTGCCGCGGCGCAGTACCGGCTACCACACTGACGGGGCAGTACAATTTTGTGCCGGTTGGCACGTATGCGGGTGGCATGTACCAGCTGTATAAAAATCGGCAGGCGCTGCCGTATGCCAGCGCTACTGGTTTGGCATTTCGCTTGCCGTCGTCGCAGGACGTGGGAGAGGCTGCGGCATTTGTTGTCAGCAACTGGCAGCAGCCGCTGGTTAGTCTAAGCGAGAGCGCCAAAGGGCCAGCGGCGGCACTAGCCGATGTATTGGGCGATGCGTCCCGCCTGTCGTTTGCGCCCGGGCAAATTACGGCGCCGCTGTCTTTTGGCGGCCACAGTGACGAGCGCCGTGTATTTGTGAACCCAACTTCGCAGCCACTTTATTACCAGCTGCATGGCAGCCAAATGCAAGTGAGTGCCGAGCCGGCCGGCGGTCTGCGGCCGCTTGGTCACACGCTCGTTCTGGCCTCCTCGGATCAGCCGCAAACCGTAATCTACAAAGACGAAGCGTTCTTGGACCGCAATCTGCTGTCTAATCCGTCGTTTGAAACCGGGCCATGGCAAAAGCAGGTGGGCGATTGCAATGCTTACGACGATCACCCAGAGTTGTCGATGTCCCTGGATCGCCAGGCTAAAACCGACGGCGTACAGTCGCTGCGTTTGAGTGCCACGCAGCACATTGCCTGCACCGGCCCCAGTGCGGTTCCAGTGCAGGCTGGCCAGCAGTACTGTCTGCGCTTTGACTATCAGAGTGATGGTGGGCCATCGGCGGGTTATTTTGTAGGCTTTGACGATACCTCAGGCTCCAGCAACAACCAGCGGCTAGCCGATACCAACGGGCAGTGGCAGACATTCACCCAGCTATTGACTGCGCCGCCAGGTGCGACACAACTTGAACTTATGCTGTACGCCTACCCGGACAGCGCGACCCGTGGGGCAGGTGTTGCACACTACGACCATTTTCAGCTGATCGCCATGCCGCCGCTGAGTGGCAAGCTGGTGGCCGTGGGCGGCCAGACGCCGTCCGTGTCCGCACCGCTAGTCCGCAGCCAGGCGGTCAACTCCACCAAAAACCTGCTGCGTATCCAGGCTGCCCGCGAGCCATTCTATCTTTCGACTACCGAAGGCTATTCTGCTTCGTGGCAATTGCTGGCTGATTCGGGCAAGGGCGGGTTTCGTTCGTTTTGGCCGTGGGCGGTTCAGCCAGTTGCGGCGTTGCACGACCGCAGCAACGGCAGTTTTAATGGTTGGTATATCAATCCGCGGACGCTCTGCGGCAGCTCGCCGAAGGCCTGTCACCGCAATGCCGACGGCAGCTACGATCTACAGTTGGCTATGGAGTTCGCGCCGCAGCGCTGGTTTTATGCTGGTGGTTTTATATCGATAGTTTCTGCCGGGGCGGCGGTAATCTTTGTGCTGCTGGAACGCCGGTCAGACCGGCCGGGAGGTAACCATGCCTAAGTTCCTGCGCAGCTACTGGCCGTACATGCTGGTTATGCTCGCGGTGCTAGCGCCCCTATTTTTGCCTGGATACATTCTCACGCTTGACCTAGTTTTTACGCCGCATATTCCTATGCCACAGATGTTGTCGAGCAGCTATCTGTTTCATGCGGCGCTACATGGACTTAATCTGTTCATCCCGAGCCAAATTATTGAGAAGCTGCTGCTGGCCGGTATCCTGCTGCTGTCGAGCGTCGGTATGCACCGGCTGCTCATATATATGAATAGCACCCAGCACCGCGTCGAGCCGCCGTGGGGGGTGTATGTGGCCAGCATCTTCTTCGCGGTCAATCCGTACACCTATTCGCGGTTTATGGCCGGGCAAACCAGCGTGCTACTCGGCTATGCGCTCCTGCCGTGGTTCGTGCGTTTGCTATTTCGCGCTGCACAGCAGCGGACCGATGGCGCAGCGCTGCGATTGGGCGCACTGGCGGCGGTGATCGCGATTGTTTCAATCCACACCCTTGGCGAAATTGTAGTCCTGGTGTTCATGGGTATTGGGGTAACGCTGTGCACGCGCAGTGGAGGGCACAAAAGCTACATTCGTCCAGCATTAGTGGCCACGGTTTGCTTCGTGCTTTTGAGCGTTTACTGGTTGGTGCCACTAGCGATTGGCCGCGGCGGCACTGCCCGGGCCATTGATCAATTTAGCAGCAGCGATACGACGGCCTTTGCCACGACCGGCGGGAGCTTGATCGGTCGGTTGGGCAACGTGGTTCGCCTCCAAGGTTTTTGGGCCGAGGGCCATAACTTGTACATGTTGCCGCAAGACGCCACGCCACTATGGGGTTTGCTGATGTTGCTACTCATCGGCCTGGTGCTGGTTGGCTGGCGCGCGCTGGGGAAGCGACACCCGACGCGGGCGATCTTCTTTATGCTGATTGCGCTCCTGGGCGCGTTGCTGGCCGTTGGCACGCTCACGCCGTTGACCAGTCGGTTGCCAATTGTGGCTGGCCTGCGCGAACCGCAGAAGTTGGCGGGGCTGGTAGCCTTTGGCTATTCGGTACTGTTGTCTTACGGAGTTACGACGCTTGCTCGGCGCACCGTTCGGCGTCAGCCCCTGTATATAGCGGTGGTTGTCGGTGCGCTGCTGCTGCCGGTGCTGCTCGCGCGGGTTATGTTTTGGGGTTTTATGGGGCAACTCACGCCGCGCCAATATCCAGCTAGTTGGCTAGCGGCAGATCACTATCTCCGGCAGGACAAGGGCCAGTATGCTGTTTTGTTCTTGCCCTGGCACGAATACATGACCTACCGCTTTGCCGGCCGGATTATAGCCAGCCCTGCGCCGCAGTTCTTCACCAGGCCCACACTGGCCAGCACCAATCCGGAGCTTGGCGGAGCCGTGGGACTCGGCCAAGATGCTACGCACAATGCGCTTGACCAGTTGCTTGGGCGCCAGAGCCAAACGCAGTTTGGCCAGCAGTTGGCGCGTTTCAACATAAAATACATTCTTTTGGATCACGACCTAGACTATAGAAGCTACAGCTGGCTTACGCACCAACCCGGCTTGCGCTTGACGCGCCATAGCCCCGATCTTGATGTCTACGTAAACACTGACTGGAGATCACCATGAGCCGCTCAATGGATGGTTTTGTAACGCGGCGGCGGCCTGCGGCCGCTCCAATTCGGCCGGCGCTGCCAGCTCGTCCATATGTCCGCGCTCCTCGTACGACGCCACCCGCCCGGCAGCGCCGCGGCCTGCCGGCGTGGCTACAGCTGGTACTGACCGTTTTTACTGCGTTGCTGGCCGGCCTGTTTGCCAGCTCGGCAGCTTTTGGGCAAATCGTTATCGTGGCCTACGGTGTGGTGGCCCTTTGGAAGCACCTCCCGAGCCGCACGTCATTTTTACTGGCACTGGTGTCCATAGCGGCTATGGCAGCGATTTTAATCGGCAAGGGCGATACCAAACTGTCCGCCACCTTTGCCACCTATGCGTTTTTGTTTTTGGTTGCCGGGGTCGCCAGCCTTGGCCGCGAAGTTAAACAGGAAGGAGGCCGCGTATATATCATTCATACCCGTAAAACAAACACCTGAGAGCAAACGTCATGATTTAGCCCGCGACGTGTGCGTAATGCGCGCCGGGCGTTAATGTACAGGAGGGAACCAATGTTTCGACAGAAGTCCCAATCGACCCAAACGCTTACCCCCAAAAAGAAGCCCAACAAACTCATTATTGGTTTCGCAGCCTTTGCCGGCACAGCCGTCATTGCTACAACCGGCCTGGCTGCAGCCGCCTCACCCCAAACGCCGCCCAAGCCGACGAAAGAGCAGTGTGCCGCGGCTGGCTTCACCAATTACGGCCAGTGTGTCAAAGAGTGGGCCCACAACAAGAACCACCCCGGTAATGGATACGGCGGCAACAACGTGAGCGTTACCACTAATCTTAATCTGACCATGGATCATTCCAGTAACAATGTGGTCAAGGTGGTGACCAACATCGTGCTCAAATTTATCAACTAATATGCTATGAGGAGTAAAGCAGCGGGCCGTCCATAGGATGGCCCGCTTTTTGGTATCTGGTAGCCACGCGGCGCCTAGTATTGGCCGCACTTGTGCGCTATAGTAAACATAAACAGCTAGTGGTGTATCTATGACTGAAGACGTGCACGTTGGTTCGGGGAAATCTAAGCAAGTGGTGCCGTGGCGGACACTGCTTATTGGCCTAGCGGTGGTCGTAGCAGCCGGTGGGCTCGGAATTGGCGTGCGCTATTGGCAATCGCGCAGCCCGGCGCCAACAAGCCCAGCTTCCAGACCCAAAACGCAGGAAGAAGTTTCCCAGGATCAAGCGCTCAGCGGCGATTACACGGGTGCTCAAGCGACCATCGACAAAGCCCTCAAACAGTCAAATCTATCAAACGACGAGAAATACCAGCTCTACTACCAACAGGGTGCGAACTACCAAAACCAGGGCGATAACCAGCATGCCCTCGCCAGCTTTCAGCAAGCGGCAACCTACAAGCAAACCGCGGCAATTAATGAGTCGATGGCCCGCGTATCGGTTGCCCTCGGCAACAATGCCGACGCTATCGCTTATTACAAAAAGGCCATCCCGCTCATTTCCGCCAGCCCCGTAGCCGAGGAGTATAAACACAATGATGAGCAAGCCATTCAGGCACTCGGAGGCCAGCCGTGAAGCGTAAGCTCGTCCTCCTAGGCGTAGCTTTGGGCGCATTCTTTATGGGCTACGGCGCGTTGGCTTTAGCCTATCCGTCGCCGGCACCGTTCGGTCGGGCGGAGTACCACGGCTACTACCAAGACCAGCCCGATAGCGATGGCACATTCGTACTCGATGACATCTATTCAGCGGGCGCTGCCGGCTTTGTGGCTATTCCGTCCAGTGTAAATAGCGCCGCGACGTTTAACGCATTTATAAAAGGCAAATTAAGCGGCAGCACCTGGGACAAAACCGGCGCCTCGTTTATCATCGACACCATGTTGGGGCTTGCGCCGAGCATGAGCAACTACACCGAATCACCCGCAGGTGCACATTACAACAGCTGGGCGAGCCTCGTCACTCAGTACGATGCCGCGGGCCTGATTAACTGGAATGTCGTGTCGCAGAGCTATACCCTCAATACGTTTTATCAACACGGACGCAGCGGGCCTGGCCCAACCGACGACGCCTGGTTTGACGACAGCGGCAGCGACCCGGCAATCGTCTTTAGTATTCCGGGTGGCGGGCACTACATGATCCGCCGCCAGTGTGGCAACCCGATCGGTTATCCCACGCCACTAAAAGCGTTGGCTACCTGGAACATGAACGGCGCCGCCTCATTGCCGGCCTCCCAAATGAATCCAAAGCCTGGCGACACCATTACATTTACCTACTACCTGAAAGACCTGGGGCCAGACAACACCGCACCGACGACGATTAACTGGGAGGCGCGCAATCCACTCAACGCGGCGTCGCCAATAATAGCCTCCGGTAACGCTGGTACATTCACGGACCAGCAGCAAGAGCTCGAACACACCGAAAACTATAAAGTGCCGAGTCTCGCACCAGGCACCAAGATTTGCCGTGAGATGTATTGGTTCCCAGACACTCAAGCCGGCGGCAGCGGCGTGAGCCCCCAAGTCTGCGCCATAGTGGCGTATGACTTTGGTCTCAATCCTAATGTCACCCCAACCGTGACTGACGCCAGCGGGGCAGTAGTGCCGAGCAATGTGGCTGAGCCGGGCGGCGGCATAAAGTTTACCTACTCGGTGAACAACAGCGGCACAACTATTAGTCAGTCGGCTACTTGCACAATTTACGGCGTTACGAAACCGGGGTACTACACCGCGCCAACGCCAAATGACACCAGTGGCCCGCCATTAGGGGTGCCGACGGGCTGTCCGCGTACCTTCCCAGTCGGCAACACGACGTTGAGTACGGTAGAGCCTATCCCGGCGGCCAGCATCGTAGCCAACACTACTATTTGCCGCACGCTGGTAGTTAGCCCGTCTACCTTTGGCGGCGGGCCGAAGTCCTATGAATCGTGCGTGCTGATTGCGGCCAAGCCGTACTTGCGCGTGTACGGCGGTGACGTGTCGGCTGGTGACGGCTTTAACAGCGGACAAGCCGATAACTGTTCACTCAATAATGCCGCGGCGATCGTTAGCTGGAACCGCGAGGCGGCGCCAGCTCCTGCACGCTACGCGGCAGCTGGTGTGCAATACGCTGCGCAAGCGATGAACACCATTTTCGACTTCAGCACCACACTCGGTAACGCCGCCGGAGCGGCCGCCCCCAGCAGCCTGGCCTTTGCCAACATTGGTCGGCCCAGCGGTGGTAACTTTGGCGGCAGCTACGGCGCCGTGCCCTGCGCAACGGATTATTACGGCACGCAACCAGGCGGCACGCCAACCGGTAACGCCATTAACCTAGGCTCAGCCGCGCTCACCACCGGCGTTTACACTACTTCTGGTGCTACGACTATCGGCGGTACCTTTAACACTAACAAGCAAGTGGCCGTGTATGTAAACGGCGACGTGCACATCACGTCGGACATCGTCTATCCCGCAAGCTGGACGATGGGCACCACGCCGCTGCTTGAGCTGATCGTGAAAGGCAACATTTACGTTAACCGTGGCGTGCACCAGATTGCCGGCTTGTATGTCGCACAGCCGACTGGCGCTGCGGGCGGTGTTATCTACACCTGCGACAACAATCCAGACGGCACGCTCTATGGCAACTGCAATAGCAAACTGACGATTAACGGCGCCTTTGTGGCTGGCGAGGTAGACTTTTTGCGCACCTTTGGTACACAAGGCCAGGCGACCAGCGCCGAAACAGCGGCCGGCGGCCAGGGCGCCGAAGTCTTTAACTACAGCCCAGCGCTCTGGATGGCGACGCCGCCCGGCCAGTCAACCAACAACAATTACGACGCCATTACTAGCCTGCCGCCTATCCTCTAAAAACGGTTCATTCACTCAGAATTTTGCCGTTTGCAGTGGTCACGCTTATGCTATACTGAGAGCAAATGAGTTTACTAAGCGGCGTATCGTCTTTCTTCGGCTTGGACATTGGCACCACCGCTGTCCGCGTGGTACAACTGCATGGCACTGGGCAGGTCAAATCGCTGCTGCGCTACGCCTACGCACCAGTGGACAGTCGGATTGTGCTGAGTGATTCAAAAACCGATCAACAACACCTGGCGCAAATCATCCAAGACGTGGTAGATCAGGCCAAACTAACCACGCGTAATGTAGCTGTCGGCATACCGTCGCAAAAAGTCTTTACGGCTGTAGTTGATTTTGACCGCCTACCTGCCGACGAGCTAGCCAAAGCCATTCGCTACCAAGCCGATTCGCTCATTCCCACACCACTGGATAAATCAAAGATTGACTGGGCCGTAATTGGCGATTCACCCAAAGACAAAACCAAAGTAGAAGTGCTGCTGTCTAGTGTCGAGAACAACTTCGTCGAGCAACGCTTGGACCTTTTAGAGTCTATTGGCCTCGACGTAATCGCCTTTGAGCCGGATAACTTAGCCCTGACTCGTGCGCTTATTCCCAACGATGCCGCCCAGCCGCAAATGGTGCTGGACATTGGCAGTAAAAGCACCGACCTCGTAGTGACCATGGGCGGCGCGCCACGCCTGACTCGGGCAATTCCCACCGGCGCGGAGGCCATCGTGCGTTCTGCATCGCAAAACCTCAACATCGACGATAAGCAAGCCCGCCAGTTTGTTTTCAAATTTGGCCTCAGCAAAGAAAAGCTGGAAGGGCGGATTTACGACGCCATTATCGGCACCGTCGACCTGCTGGTGAGCGAAATCGACAAGTCCATCAAGTTCTTCCAGAGCCGCTATGTGAACATGCCGGTTGGCCGCATCGTGGTCACCGGTGGCGCTTCGGCGCTTCCCGAATTCCCCCTGTATCTAGCCAATAAGTTTGCCGTAGAAGTCGAGATCGGCAATGCCTGGCGCAATGTGTCATTCGCGCCGGAACGACAGAACGAACTGCTGGCGGTGTCTAATCACTTTGGCGTAGCTGCTGGCCTGGCGGAGCGTGTGGAATGATCCAGTTTAACCTGCTACCGGATATAAAGATCGAATATCTAAAGGCTAAGCGCCAGAAGCAGCTGGTGCTGCTGACTTCGGGTTTGGCGGTGGTGGCCTCGGTAGTGGTCATGGTGGTGCTTATTTCTATCGTGTTTGTAGTACAAAAGAAAAGCATCAGCGATCTTAATAAAGACATCACCGCCAAAAGCTCACAGCTACAAGGCACCAAGAATCTCGGCAAGATTCTTACCGTGCAGAACCAGCTGAACTCACTGCCGGCACTCCACAGTGGCAAGCCAGCGGCCTCGCGCCTGTTTGGCTATCTCCAGCAAGTCACGCCAACCGCGGCCAGCATTTCTTCCCTCAAGATCGATTTTATACAGCACACTATACTGCTAACCGGCAACGCCGACACGCTGGCCACGGTGAACAACTTTACGGATACGCTCAAATTGGCAACCTACCACACAGACAAGAGCTCAAAGGAAATCACCGCTTTTACCAGCGTAGTGCTGAGCGCTTTCTCACGCGACAGTACCGGTGCCACGTATAGCATTACGCTGCAGTTTACGCCGTCGCTATTTGATATCACGGTGGCCCCCTCGCTTACTGTGCCGAACGTGAGCGCCCGCAGCAGCGGCCAGGCAGCCAGCGATTTATTTAAACAGGTACCGGCAGGGCAGTAATATGGCGCGAACCACTTTATTTACCAAGCGGACACTCATAAGCAAAGCCAACACTAGCATGGTAATCGCCACAACAGTAGCGGCATTTATTGTGGTCTTTACGCTGGTGGCGGGCAAGTCGCTGATTAGTCAGATGACCTACCAAAACCACGTCTTGTCGGCTAAAAAGACGGCGCTTAACCAGCTAAAGGATGATCTTGCCGCCCGCGACACACTGCAGAGCGCCTATAATTCGTTCGTGGCCGAGAACCCCAACTTGCTCGGTGGTGATCCCAGCGGCAGCGGCGCGCGCGACGGCGATAACGCCGCCCTTATCCTCGACGCCCTGCCGAGCGCTTACGACTTCCCGGCACTGACCAACAGCCTCGAGGCCCTCATCAATAGTGAGAACCTCAAGATTATGTCGATTACCGGCGTTGACCAAGAGGTCACCCAAGGCGCCAATAGCTCCAGTCCGTCGCCTCAGGCCGTGGCGATGCCGTTTAGCATACAGGTGGGCGGCTCGTATCAGTCGGTTCAGAACCTGGTGAACGTGTTCTCGGCGTCTATCCGGCCGTTCCAAATCCAAACCATAACGCTCACTGGCAATCAAAGCAACATGACTGCCACCATTTCGGCCCAGACCTACTATCAGCCGGGCAAAAACCTTACTATTAAGAGCGAGACCGTGCAATGAAAAGTAAAGATATAGCACTTATCCTGGTGATGGTAGGCATCGGTGCAATAGTGGCGCTAGTTGCCTCAAACCTGGTATTTAGCACGCCGCGCAGCCGCCAGCAAACGGCCGAGATAGTCGACCCCATTAGCGCCACCTTTAAGCAACCGCCGGCCACGTATTTCAATGTCAATTCGACCAATCCAGCGCCTGAGATCCAGGTCAACAATAACAACAACACTAATCCGTTCAACGCTAAATCGCAGTAGGAGGCCCGCATGAGTGTCCTATCTACCGCCGCCCAAAAGCAGGTTGAGGATTCGCTGGTGGCCGAGGGTGCACTGACCGCCGAGCAACTCAAACAGCTGAAAGATAAAGCGTCCAAACAGGGGACGCCGCTGATGAGCTTATTTGTGAGCGATGCGCGGGTGCCCGAAGAAATACTGACCAAAACCATTGCCCAAGTAACCAAAGTGCCATACGTGAACCTCAGTAACGCCCGGATCGATAACGAGGTGCTGAGCCTGCTGCCGCAAGAAGTGGCCGAGCGCTACATGGCGGTGCCGCTGGGCGAAATGCAGAGCCGGCTGGTGGTGGCCATGCTCGACGCCGATAATGTCCAGGCGGTGGACTTTTTGAGCAACAAGATCGGCCGGCCACTCAAGGTGTACGCCGCGTCGGAGGCCGGTATTCGCCAAGTTCTGCACCAATACCAGGCCAATCTGTCCAAGCAGGTTGTAGGCGAGATCAGTAACATCGGGTTACCCACGGCCGATACGTCATCTGGCAAAGGCCCGGTGGCCGTGGTGGAAGATAAAAGTATCAAGACCATCGTCCAGGATTCGCCGATTAGCAAGGCGCTCAACACCATCCTGGAATACGCCGCTAAAAACGGCGCCAGCGACATTCACATTGAGCCGCTGCAGGATGCGGTTAAAATTCGCTGCCGTATCGACGGCATTTTGCGTGAGATTCTGCGTTTGCCGAAAACAACTGAGCCGCCGCTGATCTCGCGTATCAAGATTCTCGCGAACCTGAAGATCGACGAGCACCGCATTCCGCAGGACGGCGAATTTACCGTCTTCGCCGCCGGTCGTGATATCGATTTGCGTATCGCGATTAGTCCCACGGTGTGGGGCGAGCAAGTGGTTATCCGCTTACTCGACAAAAGCAACACTAGCCTCAAACTAGCCGACATGGGCTACACCGGCCGCGCCCTGCGTATGATTCTGGAGGGCATCAAAGGCACCAGCGGTATGATCCTCACCTCTGGCCCAACCGGCTCCGGCAAGTCCACTAGTTTGTACGCCCTTCTCCAGGAAGTTAAGAGCGACGCTATCAACATCGTGACGCTGGAAGATCCGGTTGAATATAAAATGCCGGGCATCAACCAGATTCAGGTGAACGCCGATGTTGGGCTGACTTTTGGCACCGGCATGCGTTCCATTCTGCGCCAAGACCCCAACGTTATCATGGTGGGGGAAATCCGCGACAAAGAGACTGCTGAGCTGGCGGTGCAAGCTAGCTTGACCGGCCACTTGGTGTTTAGCACGCTGCACACCAACTCCGCCTCCGGCATTCTGCCGCGCCTCTTGGATATGGGTATTGAGCCATTCCTGATTGCCAGCACGGTGCGCACCGTCATTGGGCAGCGTTTGGTGCGCCGCTTAGGCCAAAGCACAGAGACCTATCAGTCCGACAAAGTCGAGACCGAAGCCATTATGAAAACCGTTGGTCATCTTTTGCCCAAGACCAAAGAGGAAATGGCCAAGTTCGCCGAAGATTTAGGGTACAAGACCTTGCCACTGGCCGGCCAAAACGCTTATACTTTAACCAAGGGCAAGGATAGCCCCGACGCGCCCGGTGGATATAAGGGCCGCATGGGTATCTACGAGGTGTTCAGTGTTACTGAGCAAATCCAAGAGTTGATACTCAAGCACGCGACCAGCGCCGAGATCCAGAAAATGGCCGAGTCGCAAGGCATGGTCACCATGCGGCAGGATGGCTATCTGAAGGCTCTGGCAGGGCAGACCACCCTGACAGAAATTAACCGCGTCGCCAGCGCGGGCGAGTCGTAACAGAGGGCAGACAGAAAATGCAGCAAGGCTTACCAAGAATCGAAGTACTACTGGAAGAGGTGATCAAGAAAAAGTCGTCCGACCTGCACCTGCAAGTGGGCCTGCCGCCAATGCTGCGTGTCGATGGCACATTGCTACCAATTTCCGGCGCCGACGTTTTGAGCGACGAAGCCGTAGAAACGTTGGTGTTCGCCATTTTGGACGAAGACCAGAAGCAGATCCTGCTCAAGGACAAGGAATTCGACTTCAGCTTTGCCTTTGGCGAGCTGGGGCGCTTCCGCGTAAACGCCTTTCATGAGCGGGGCAATTTGGCCGCTGCGCTACGCCTTATCCCGAACGAAATCTTGAGTATTGAGCAGCTGGGCCTGCCGCCAATGGTCAATAAGTTCGCTGACTATCCGCGCGGCTTGGTGCTGGTCACCGGCCCGACTGGCTCGGGTAAGTCCACTACGCTCGCGGCCATGATCAACAAAATCAACATGGAGCGCGCCGAGCACATTATCACTATCGAGGACCCCATTGAGTACACCCACCGTTCCAAGCGCTCGGTCATTGTACAGCGCGAGGTGCACTACGACACCTTTAGCTTTTCGGCAGCGCTGCGCTCGGCGCTCCGCGAAGACCCTGATGTGGTCTTGATTGGCGAGATGCGCGACCTCGAGACCATCGCCAGCGCCATCACCATCGCCGAAACCGGCCACTTGGTGTTTGCCACGCTGCACACTAACTCTGCTGCACAGAGCATCGACCGTATGATCGACGTCTTCCCACCGCACCAGCAGCCGCAGATTCGCTCCCAGCTGTCTAATATCCTCATGGCCATCTGTTCGCAGCGCCTAATTCCGCAAATTGGCGGCGGCCGGATTGCCGCGGCCGAGATTTTGGTGGCGACGCCGGCGGTACGCAACATCATTCGCGAAGGCAAGACCCACCAGCTAGAAGCCGTTATCCAAACGGGCCAAGAGTACGGCATGCAGTCCATGGACAAGACCTTAGTCAACCTGATTCATAACGGTACCATCAGCTACGACGATGCTCGCATGGTCGCTATCGACAGCGACGAGCTCGACAGGCTGATGAGAGGCTAGGAGCATGCTCGCCTTTCGCTACACCGCTCGCGACCCCAGCACCGGCCAATACGTAAAGGCCGAAGTGCAGGCCGAAGACGAGCAAGCGGCCAGCAAACTGATTCGCCACGAGGGCCTGGTGCCCATTGACATTAAGCTGGCCGAGAAGAGCGTCAGCGGTCTTGGCAGTCACTTTAACCGTGTCAAAAGCAAAGAGAAGGTGATTTTCTCGCGTCAGCTGAGCACCCTTATTAATGCCGGCTTGCCGCTGGTCCAAAGCCTCCGTACCGTCAATCAGCAAACCAACAGCAAGCCGCTCAAGGTAGTCGTTGGCAAGATTATTGCCGATGTGGAGGCTGGCTCAACACTGTCGGCGGCCATGGCCAAACACCCGCAAGTCTTTAACCGCGTGTACATAAGTCTGGTGGCGGCCGGCGAAGCCTCGGGCACGCTCGACAAAGCCCTCGAGCGTCTGTCTATCCAGCAAGAAAAGGACGCCGACCTAATAAGCAAGGTGCGCGGCGCCATGGTCTACCCGATTATTGTACTGTGCGTGATGTTTGGAGTGCTGACGTTCATGTTGGTGAAGGTGCTGCCGCAAGTACAGACGCTGTACGAGGGCCTGCCGGGCGCCACTTTGCCGCTCATCACACGTGTGCTGCTGACTATCTCGCATTTCTTTGTGCACTTCTGGTGGGTGGTGTCGCTGATCATTGTGCTGCTGGTATTCTTTGGCAGTCGCTATGCCCAGACGGTAGCCGGACGGCGCGTAGCCGACAAACTGAAAATGCGCGTGCCGCCGCTCGGCCCCCTGTTTATGAAGGTCTACATGGCACGCTTTTCACGCACAGCGACCACGCTGGTGGCTAGTGGCGTGCCGCTTATCCAAGTTCTGGAGATAACTGGCGAGGCAGTGGACAACGTCTATATTAAAGACTCCTTGGACAAGGCCAGCGAAAAAGTTAAATCTGGCAAGTCGCTATCGTCGTCGCTGCAAAACGACCCGAACTTCCTCGACTTAGTGCCGAACATGCTGAGCATCGGCGAGCAGTCCGGTTCGATGGAACAAATGCTGGCCAAAACCGCCGACTACTACGAGAAAGAGGTAGACGACCAAATTAAGGCGATCTCCACTATCATTGAGCCAGTACTGATGGTTATCTTGGGTGTCGTGGCGTTTATCATCGTGGCTGCGGTGCTGTTGCCGATCTACGGCCTGGCTAACCAGTCATTTGTGCAGGCTTAAAGCGGCCAGTCTATTGATTTTTCGCTGCGGCTTCCGTATCATCAAAGCATAAGCGTTTACTAATAAGTTAAGTAAAGGGGCACCTACCATGTTACGAAATACAAAGAACCCTAAGTCCCAAGGCTTCACGATCATCGAAGTATTGATTGTGCTGGCGATCGCTGGTCTAATTCTGTTGATCGTCTTCTTGGCCGTTCCGGCCTTGCAGCGCAACTCGCGCAACCAGCAGCGTCGTACTGACATCGGCAACTTCCTAGCCGGCATCAGCGAATTCAGCAACGACAACCAAGGCTCGCTGCCCGACACCGTAGCTATCGCTACCGACGGCACCACGACCTTTAGCCTCTCCTCTGGTGGTGCCAGTGCTGTGCAGGGCGCGAAGGTGGGCTTCTACCGCACAACTGCCAACGTCACTATCACCAGCACCGTTGGCAACACTACACCAGCCACCAGTCCAACCGATAAAGTAGTGATCATCACTGGTGCTACCTGCAATGGTAACACTGCAATTGCTGGCACTGCCCGCAGCGTGGTGGCTACCTACTGGATCGAACCGGGTAGCATCGAACAGTGCCAGGGCTCATAGGAACGACACCCAGCTAGTGCATGGCGGACCCCACCTGGGGTCCGCTTCTTGTTTTGCGCATGGCCGCTGATGATTATCCATGGTAGTATGAGTGCATGATTGTGCTTGTGCTCATAGTACTGGGCCTGTGTTTTGGCAGTTTTGTGAACGCGCTCACGTGGCGGCTGCACGAGCGACGTAATTGGGTAAGCGAACGTTCCGAGTGCCCGCATTGTCACCACCGGCTTGCGGCTAAGGATTTGGTGCCGGTGTTCAGCTGGTTGAGCCTAGGCGGCAAGTGCCGCTACTGCAAAAAGCCGATTCCCGACACGCCGCTCGCCGAGCTACTGGTGCCAGTTTTGTTTGTCCTGTCATACCTGTATTGGCCCTTGCCACTGCATGGTGACGGGCTGTTCCGTTTTGTAGTCTGGCTGGTGTTCGTGATCGCCTTTGTGACCCTGGCACTGTACGATCTGAAGTGGTACCTGCTGCCCGATAAAATTGTCTTCCCGCTGGTCTACCTGACCCTGGCCCAGCTGCTCGTTAGTTTATTCATTTTTAAGCAACCGATACATATGTTGGTAGGTAGCCTGGCGGGCGTGGCGGTGATTAGCGGGCTGTTTGCGCTGCTGTTTTACGCCTCGAAAGGCCAGTGGATTGGCTTTGGTGATGTCAAGTTGGGCTTAGTGCTCGGCGCGCTGGCCGGCGGCGTGCAACAGGCGGTGTTGCTGCTCTTTATTGCGTCGGTGGCCGGCACGCTCGTGGCCTTGCCGATGCTGGTCACAGGTAAGGCAGGCCGCAAAACTCATGTACCATTTGGCCCGCTGCTACTATTTGGCATGGTGATTGTGCAGCTCTGGGGCAGTGGCATTATTAGCTGGTACACCCAAGCTCTACTGCACATCTAAAACCACCAGCCGCACCAAGCCGCTTGTGCTATACTGTTTGCATATGACGGCTGGCCTCCTGCGCAATTCTGGCCACATGAGACGACTGCGGCGCGATAGTTGGCGCGGTGTGGCTGCGCCCGCTGGTGAAAAACCAGGCTTTACGATAGTCGAGGTCTTAATTGTGTTGGTGGTAACCAGCGCGCTGTTTGTAAGTGCGTCGATTGCCATCTCGGGCCGCCAGAACCAAACGGCTTTTGACCAGGCTGTAGAAGACATTCAATCGCAGATCCAGCAGGTAATTAATGACGTGGCGATTGGCTACTATCCCAACAACGCGACATTTAACTGTTCTATTGTCGGCGGAGTGCCCACAATCGGTGGTACGGCCAGCCAGCAGGGTACCAACGGCGGCTGTATTTTCCTCGGCAAAGTCATGCAGTTTGACGTGCAAGGTATCACTCCCGAGCAGTTTGCCATTATGCCGCTCGCCGGCGTGCAGCAAGTTGGCGGTCAAGAAGTGAGTGACTTGACGCAGGCAGTGCCGACAGTGGTCGTCCCGTCGATTACCACTGGCACGTTGCATAGCGGCTTGACCTCGTGCAAAACCGGTGTAGGCAACTGTAAGATGAGCTTTACTGATACACTAGCCGGCGCTGGTACAGTTGGCGCAGTGGCCTTTGTAAAGAGCCTGGCGCAGTTCGACAGCAGCGGCAATTTGGAGTCAGGCTCGCAACAAGTTGACGTAATCCCGGTGGGCACGTCGTCGCTCAATGCCACGCAGGCCTCGACCATCACCGCCATCCAGAATAAACTGAGCAACACGTCGCTCAGCCCGCCTAATCCGAGTGGCGGCGTGTCGCTCTGTTTCGTCAGTGGCGGTACCAAGCAGTCGGCGCTTATCACGATTGGTGGCACCGGCCATGAGCTGGCCGTGACGACCAGTATAAAGGGGACGCAAACATGCTCATGATACCAAGGCGCCATGAACACGGCGACACAATTGTAGAAGTGTTGATTTCGATGGCAATCGTCAGCCTCATTTTAGGCGGCGCCTACGCCACGACCAATCGAAGTCTCCAAAGCACACGCGCCGACCAAGAACAAACCACCGCGCTGAAGATTGCCCAGGGGCAATTAGAGGAGATAAAGAGCGCCGCCATTACCAACCCAAACTTCTTCACTGGTGCAACGCTGGTGCCGTTTTGTGTGGACGCTACAGGGACCATCTTCTTGGCCGGCAACAACGCCTGTAAATCTGGCAGCGGCCAGCTCATCTATCAGACTTCCGTCCAACGGACTAACACGAACGACATTACGCTAACCGAAAGCTGGCAGGATGTGCGCGGCCGCAACACCGACACCGTACAACTGCATTACCGGGTGTACCAATGATGAAACGCAACCTCTGCGCCCGCCAAAATGGTTTCACGATTGTGGAGCTGCTCATCGCCACGATGGTGTTCTCGGTTGTCTTGCTGCTGGTAACCTTTGGCATCCTGCAGGTCAGCCGGGTGTATTACAAGGGTGTGACCGAGGCAAACACCCAAAATGTAGCGCGCGGCATTATGGACAGCGTCTCCCAAGCCATTCAGTTTAGTGGCGGCGCCGTTTCAACAACCCCCGGTAGCCCAGTGGCTGGAACCTCTTACGGCTTCTGTGTGAATAATCAATTGTATAGTTATATGCTCGGTTACCAATTAACCGATGCAATCACGCTGCTCAGCGACCAAACCCATCACGCCATGGTTGTAAGAACAGTGCCCAGCTGCAATCCAGGTTCGCCGCAAACGCTGACCGGCTCGGTGAGCGGGCGGGAGCTACTGAGTCCGCATATGCGGCTGGCTGACTTTGAAGTTAATTCGGTTGGCACCAACCTGTACCAAATCGTCGTCCGCGTCGTGTACGGCGACAAAGCCATACTCTCCGTGCCTTCTACCGCGGCCAACGTCAATTGCGCCGGTGTGTACGCCGGCACACAGTTCTGTGCTGTCTCGGACCTAACAACAACGGTCGTAAAGCGTGTACAATAAAGGCAGCATATGAAGCGGGTACGAGCATCACTCAAACAAGCGGGCATGGTGTCGATTATGGTGACGCTCATCTTGATGATCGTGCTCAGCCTGATCGTGCTTGGTTTTGCCCAAATCGCCCGCCGGAATTCGCGCCAAGTGCTCGACAATCAGCTAAGTACACAAGCCTTCTACGCCGCCGAGACAGGCGTGAACGACGTGCGCCACCTGCTGCAAACCGCTATCCAGAACGGTACGCCCATTCCCGCAAAACCGGACTGCACCAACGGCTCGGGGGCAGAGCAGATATTTTACGGCTCACCGGCACCACTTGGCTTAAGCCCCATCATCGATGCCCAGCACAAGGTGTCCTATAGCTGCATTATGGTTAACCCCACGCCTAGCACGCTCAGCTACAGCAACGTCAACAGCCGGCAGGGCATCGTTGCACCGCTATTATCGAGCGGTAACCCAATCGCCAAGCTCAACTTTACCTGGCAAGCGCAGCAGCCAGTAAACCTTTCTAACTGCCCGGCGTCCACTAGTGGCGTGTTCTCTACGACCGGGTCGAGCGGCGCTTGGACCTGTGCGTATGGGGTGCTGCGGTTTGACCTAGTGCCGACTGCCGGCGGCCTCACCCAGGCGGGGCTGCAAGCAAACACTATGACCTCCTTTGCGGTTCCACTGCGGGGCGCCGGCATTAACAGCGTGGGTTATAGCACGAATGGTGCGGCTGACGTATTGGGAATACATTGCACGGCCAGTGCACCTGTAGCCTGTAGCCTGGACGTAACCGGCCTGAGCGGCACAGCGTATTACTTACGTGTCCTGTCGCTGTACCAGCCCGTTTCCTTGCAAGTAACGGCTACCGACGCAAGTGGTGTGGGCGTGCCGCTCACTGGCACCCAAGCTATCATCGACGCCACCGGCAAAGCACAAGACGTGCTCCGCCGCGTGCAGGTCCATGTGCCGCTGCTGTCGTCCAGCCAGAATCAACTCAGCGACTACGCCCTCGAGAGCACCAGCGCCATCTGCAAACGGTTTGAGGTGATGAGCGGCTACTTCAACAGCGATGCGGATGCCGCAGTTGGTGGCGTGGCCGCCGGCAATCCCACGAACCAGATGTGCCAGTAGTTAGTTCTCTTTACGCCCGTGGAAACGTTCGTGCACACTCTTTAGGTGCGGGTCGGTCACATGCGTGTAGATTTGGGTGGTAGCAATGTTGCTGTGCCCCAGCATGGCTTGCACACTGCGTAGGTCAGCGCCATTCATGAGTAAATCTGTGGCAAAGGAATGGCGCAGCGTGTGCGGGCTGACATGCTTGGTGATGCCGGCCAGCAGCGCATAATGTGCCACCGAACGCTGCACGCTGCGCGGCGTCAGGCGGTGAAAATTGCCAGTACGGTCAATCGCTTTGCGCCCAGCGTAGCGCACAAACAGCGGGCGAGTGGTGTCTTCGCGTTTTTCGATGTAGCGCTGTAGCCAGAGGGCGGCGTCTTCACTAATGAAGATCGGGCGGTCTTTTTGGCCTTTGCCGCGGACCATAAACTCGCGCCGCTTGAGGTTAATATGTTCGCGGTCCAAACCAACCAGCTCCGAGACACGCAGCCCGCTGCTAAATAGCAGCTCTAACATGGCACGGTCGCGTAGCCCCTGCAATGTGCCCAAGTCCGGTTGGTCAAAGAGGCGTTTTAGCTCATCCTCATTTAAAAACGTGACCTGTTTTCTGGTGGTGCGCGCCAGCTCCACTTTGTCGGCGGTCAGAGCCGGGATGTCGCGTTTGGCACAGAACTTGAGGAAGCTGCGCAGGGCAATCAGATGATAATTCTGGGTGGTTTTTTGCAGCTCGTCGCTGACGTTGGTACCCAGGCGGTTGAGCCACAACCGCCATTTGCGGATCAGTTCGGCGTCGATATCGCCAATTACCAGGTCGTCGCCGGAGAAGTCGAGGAGGCGTGTCAGATAATGGTCGTAATTGGCAATTGTCTTCTGAGAGCGGTTCTGTTCTACTTCCAAATACTCTAAAAAATCGGTCTTAGCTTTCATAAACAGCATACGCTTATTGTACACCTAGGCCGCTAACCGCACATCTGTTATAATAAGCCTTAGTAAATTAAGGAGCTACTATTTCTATGGCTAACTTGCACCCGGCACTGCACCCCATTAAGTTTCAACGCACATTTTGCATGATCAAACCCGACGGTGTTATGCGCGGATTGGTCGGCGATATTATTGCCCGGCTCGAAAAGGCCGGCCTGAAGGTAGTGGCCCTGCGCATGGTTCAGCCCACCGAAGACATGGCGCGCCGCCACTATCCCATGAGCGACGAAGCCTGGGTGACTCGTTTGGGCGAGAAGAGCATGAGCGGCTTTGAGGGTCTGGAAGTGAGCCCCAAGGAAATTCTCGGCTCCGATGACAAAATGCAGTTGGGCAAAGAGGTAACCGAGAATCTAGTCAGCTACCTCACGTCTGGCCCAGTGGTGTGTATGGTCGTTGAAGGCATCCAGGCTATCGACATGGTCCGCAAACTAGCCGGCCACACCCTGCCGTTTAAGGCCGATGTGGGCACTATCCGCGGCGATTACTCGGTCGACAGCCCTGCCATCGCCAACGCCGAAAAACGCTCCATCTACAACCTCTTCCACGCCAGCGAGAACGCCGGTGAAGCCGCCAACGAAATCAAACTGTGGTTCGGCAATGACAAACTCCACGACTACCGTCTGTCCGCCGAAGACGTGATGTACGGCGTCCGCTAGAATCCGCCAAGGGTAGTACAATGAAAGTGTTGTGCTACCGCTCGCCCTTGTAGTTCAATGGATAAAACAACTCCGTCCTAAGGAGGAGCTAGCGGTTCGAATCCGTTCAGGGGCACCACTCAAGAAAGACGCTTCGCTCGAGGCCGACAAAATACCCCACTGGGGTATTTTGCGTTTGAATCGTGGTGGGCACCAGCAAATCATCTATGACCTACGTTCGGCCCTCTGACCATTGATGTCTAGAGCGCGTTCACCTATCATTAAGCTAATGAGTATATTGCCTAAAGCCGAAAAAGGGTTTAGCCTGGTTGGGTTGTTAGTAATCATCGTCGCTATAGGTGTGCTTGGCGTGGTCGGTTGGCACGTCTTTGATAACAGAAATAAACACGGATCTAGGGCTACGAATGCTACAGACGCGGCCAATACAACAGACCCTACTCAAACCATATCCACCTATTTCACAATACGTGAGTGGGGTGTCAGAGCGCCCTATAACGGCGCACTTGCTCTACAATATGTAATCAGCGATCCGCACTCCGCTGCTCTCAGTTCAGCTCAGCTTGCTGCTGGCGGACCGGCAGTATGCAGCGACGTTAGCGCTGCTGAGGCAGGAATACTGGGCAGATATCTACCCGGTGACACCAATCTTGGGCCCAAGATCCCGGCGAACGAAACAGCCCAGCAATATATAGACCAGAACAGCAGGGTACCGCATGCCCAAGTAGGTGGTTATATCTACATCTATTGGGGCGGCAGCTACCTTACGAATGGCGCATATAATGGGCCCTGCAGTAATGCTGCGGCTGCACAGCAGACAATCGCCGCTTTCTCGATCATTCTTCCAGAGCTCCAAAGTATCAAGTAGGCAACGAGTGGTTTGCCGTAGATTAAGACTTTCTAAATCCACGGTTTGGCTAACGCTGCCGTTGTTAAGCTGATACAATAGATACAACCTATGGCTGAGAAGTATTTTGCCGATCAGTTTGACGACGAAGAAGTGCTGTTTGTCTTTCGCAAGCACCCGATTGTGATGCGCCGCGGCCTGATATACGCCGGCCTGGCGCTGCTGCTGGGTACGGTGCCGTCGCTCATTAAGCCCACGTACCAAGTGTATTTTATAGGGTTGGCAGCCGGCCTAGTGCTCAGCTTTTTTGTATTTTTGCCGTACTGGATCGCCTGGCACTTTAGCGTCTTTATTGTAACTGATCAGCGGTTGATTCAGATCACCCAGAAAGGCCTGTTCCACCGCAGTGTTATCGACATGCGGCTCAACCAGATCCAGATGGTCAATTACGAGGTAGCCGGTCTGCAGGAGACCCTGCTAGGATTTGGTACAATAATGATGCAGACGTATGTGGGCGATCTGACGATCCACGATATCAGCCATCCCGCTAGGATTCAGAAACGTATCTTAGAGATCTTGCGAGAGGAAGGTATCGCGGCAGTCACTGCCCCGACGGCGGCGCCAGAAACGAATCAAGTAACCCAGCAAGATGAAGCAACAGATTAAACAGCTCGTCGCCAAACATCCGTTTCGGCGTAAGCACAAAGCCGAAACCACGCTCCAGGAAGCGATTCAAAATATCCCGCGTATCACCAACGAAACGGTGGCTGAACATCGTGAGGAGGTGCTTGGTAGTGCCCGCAAGTATATTTACCCGCTCAAGCATTCATTTCGGCGGATTGTGATGGTCTCCATTACGATTTTTGCACTACTGGTAATTGGCTTTTTCACATATTGTACGCTCGCGCTGTATCGCTTTCATGTGACCTCCACGTTTATATATCGGGTGACGCAGGTGATCCCGTTCCCGGTAGCCAAGGCCGGTTCGCGCTACGTGGCGTACGAGAACTACTTGTTTGAGCTTCGCCACTACATGCACTATTACCAAACCCAGCAAAAAGTAGATTTCACCAGCGCCTCCGGTAAGCAGCAGCTAAGCGCCTTCCGAAAAGTTGCACTCCAAACGGTCATAAATGACGCCTATATTAAGCAGCTGGCCGAACAGCATCATGTGAGTGTATCGAATAGTGAAGTCAACAGCGAGGTCACACTACTGCGCAGTCAAAATCGCCTTGGCAGCAGCAATGCCGTCTTTGCCGACGTACTGAAGGAATTTTGGGGCTGGTCGACTGACGATTTTAAACGTGAATTGCAGAACCAGCTGCTTAATCAAAAAGTTATCTCAACGCTCGACGTGGACGCGCATGTTCGCGCACAAAATGTACTCACAGCACTCCAGAACGGAGGAGACTTTGCTGCGCTTGCCCAGCAGGACTCCGACGATTTGAACACAAAGGCGAGCGGCGGCGCCTACGCGTTTGCTATCAGCAAGGACAATCGTGACCTTTCGCCGCAAGTTATCGACGCGTTATTTAAACTGCAAGTCGGCCAAACTTCAGGCGTCATAGAAACCCCGCAAGGCCTAGAAATTGTCAAAGCGCGAGAAGTGGATGGCAGCACCATCCGCGCCTCGCACATTTTCTTCCAATTTAAAAGCGCCTCCACCTATCTCAAGCCCTACCAACAAAACCACAAGCAGAAGCAATTTATACATGTATAGCTAAGACTGGTTGCTTTTCTGCGCCAGACTTGCTATGATTACCCCTGTTACTGCGCGGGCCGGTTGCCCAACCAGAATAGTGGGCTCGTAGTGAAGAGGCCTATCACGTCTCCCTGTCACGGAGAAGATCGCCGGTTCGAATCCGGTCGAGCCCGCCAAACAAAGAACGTCACTAATGGTGGCGTTTTTTGTTGGATTGCTTCCAGCGATTGACGCCGACGGTAAGCGAGCGTAGTCTACCGGTTCGGCGGGCTAAGGACACGCGCAGCTGCTCGCGCCGAGCGTGGTTCAGAGATGTATGATTTGACTATGCATGACGCTTATGTTATTGTTTATATACATGCCTACTCTCCTTGCTGAACATCCCGCCGCCCTGGAGCAGATACCCAGATCTCCTCACTTGGACGAGGCCGTTCATATGTTAGGTACGGCCGCTCTACGCGAGGGTGGTGATGTCGAACCACTTAGAGAATTGCCCGATGGCTTTACGTATGCCGAGCCTGGCTCGATTGCACCTGCAGAACTGGTAGCATTGATACAAAGCGTGCATAAGGATATACCCGAAAAGGAAATTATCGATGCTTATTGCCAGCCCGAAGATGGTGTAGAATCGATCGAGATCGGTGTAAGGAATGTGGCTGACGGCCAACTTGTAGGCTTCGGCAGATTGGCTGCAGATCACGATCGGGGATCCGGCACGCTTGAAGATTTTGTAGTCGACCAGCGCTACCGACGTTTAGGTATCGGTAAGGCAATAATTGATCAGCGTCTACGACTGGCCGAAGAGCTTGGGCTGTGGAGGGTGAGTATGCCGGGGCTCGCCAAGACAAATACGCTCGAAACTTACTACTTGCAGCACGGGTTTCAGTGGGTAGATAAGACTTTGGTCAAAGTCATGAACCGGCCTAAGTAGTTCGCTCGTGATGTAAATAGTGACCAAAATAGTTCTAAGCTTGTGAAGTAAGAGTTGGTCGGAGCTTTGCACGAGTACATATTGACTTATTAGGCGTAAAGTGTCATGCTATTAACAGCATACTAAAAACAAACGGATAAAACGAAATGAATGACATACATATCGATGACCTAAGACCGCGCCTGACCCCGGAGGAGATGTACACGGCTTTTACGCCCAATCAAGCCGGCCTTGCTAACGCACTTGAGGCTGGCGTGTTTGCGGCTACCGACCATCAAGCACTCGACCACTTTCACGATGCAGGGCGTAGATACGCTAACAACACCCGATCACGGACCTACGTAGAAGCCGAAGATCAAACGCCGGTGATCGAGTATGTCGCCGATAAGATTGATGCAAGCTATAACGCAGCGATCGAGCACAGCGCCGACTCGCCGACAGCTATGCTCAATCTGTACCGCAGAGTATTTGACCAATACTGGCGCCTGGCCCGCTACCCAGGCCACGATTTACCATCAGACGAATTGGTGCGGACTTACTTCCCCATGCGTGAACTCTACCGCCGCGCCGCCACTACCGCGCACCAGTTAGGGGACGAAGCCGAGGTCAAGCGATGGCAGCAGGATTGGCTGCAGTACAGCAACGGCCCGGAGGCAGCAATGCGTCCGTACGATCCCGAATATCAGGAGCGGGCTGACTTATACGACCGCTTTTTGCTCGACAAGGAAGACGGCGATATTTGGCATGAGGTCGCCCACCGCGCCGAGCACGAAGATGAGCGTGGTGAGATTCCGAGGTACGAGCTGCAGACGATCAGTACTCAAGAATTGAGCGAGCTGGCTAGTTTGCTGCGCAGTCAGACCAAAGACGAGCAGTACGCGACGCTCACGCGGCAAGCATCCAATGGCGAAAACTGGAATACAGTACTAACTGCACTCGGTGATAAGCCGCTAGTTAGGACTTTACAGCGTTTTCTTGGATCAGTGGTGAATGCCGAAGAACTTGCCGCGCGCCAAAAAAGCAGACTGCCGCACGCGGTGATTTTAGGCGGCCGTGATATTAAGGCAATCGACCAGATGGTCTTTAGTAAAGATCGTCCAACAAAAGGTGGGCACTTTCGGGCTAACCCAATAGCTGAGACTATCACCGTGCTCGAACCCAGCGAAGCCGTTCGTACCGTAGATAAGAAACTATTGGCCAACGAAACACATGTGCAACTTGCCGATGGTCTGCCGACCGACCTGCCATTTGAAGATCACAGTGAGCAGCTGATAGTTGGCCTGCGTAACACCGAGGGCATGGACGGCCGTACGCTCAGCGATTTTTACCTGGAGCTCGCGCGCGTGCTGCAGCACGGTGGCGTCTATGTGGAAGGCAAGGCTACGCGCAGCGTAAACGACAGTAGCTTTAGTCGTTGGAAGAGCCTGCTGGCGCAAATGATCGTTGATACGGTTGAAGATCGCGGTACCATTCCCGACCGTATGGATCCGGATAAAGAAGCGGCTATGCTGCACGGTCTGGGGCTGACCGAGCAGCGCTTCGTACTTGATGGTCGGAGTATCCGCGTGCTGGTCAAGGAAGGCGCCGTTAAGGAACTGGGTTGGTATGCGCTGCAAGGCCGCGGTAGCTCCGAGCGCCTATTTGGTATTGAAATAGGCGGCAAGCCAGACGAGCCGCGCTTCAAACGGCAGAGGCAGACCTCTCCCAGCACCGTTGTTTGGTAGCATCAATTCCGTGCTACAATCTGGTTGTGTTTACTAAGCGAACCAAAGAGCGTGCTACACGTCCGGAATCTGGCGACATTGATCCAGCCACGGGTTTGGATCCTCAAAGAATTGCGTTTCTTGAACAGGAGTATCTGAAGAAACCGTACATTTTGCCGCCAGACGTCGAGGCTATTATGCACGAGGCGTCAGATTCAGTACGGATGCATGTTCCGAGCATCGCCTGCATCGTAAACGTGGGCGGTACGGCCAACGGCAGTTTGGCGCTGCGCAGGCTGGAGGGCCGCAAAATGGGAACTGATTTAGACTTCTATCTGGTGGGGCACGGAGCCGCTGATCCAAACGTGCTCAGCCGGGCATCGACGATTGTTGACCGCGTGGCCCGAGCGCGGGGCATTACCCTAGACGGGGAGTTAAACGGCAGACGCCCAACGAATTATCTGAATCTAGATGACGTCGATGCGCATATAGCCAACGAAGACTTTAATCTTTTGTCGCTGCCATTTCAGTCGGCTTTTGGCGACGTAGTGGAAGCCCAGCGGCAAATACTCAGAGATGTCGTGAGTCGACCTGACGGGCAAGCGGTCTGGGACGAGATCGCAAACTATCACATCCAGTCTCTTTCTATGCACCACGGCAGCTGGCCGACAAATTTTGCCAACACGATTTCGCAGCAGTATTACCCACAAAAAATTGAATTGTTTCAGTTGCCGGTGACTCCCGCCGAGGCGCTCATCACGCTCCAAAGCGAATCGCGCACCTCTACAGATCTATAATTGTCTTATCGCATATTTTATGATATTGTATAGCTAATTCGTTAGGGCGAGAGCTTGTATCGAAGACCATTAGCAAGCAGGCAGTTATCATTCTATCTGCCGTCCGCGGCAGAGAAGTGGAGTGATCGATGACAATCGATCAGCACGACGCCACCGCGCCTTCCAAGAAGCCCCGCAAGCCGCGGAGCATTCGGCGGCGCGTCTGGTTGGTCACCTGGGTGCTTCGGCACCTGATCCTCCGGCCAATCGCTCGGCTCCATCTGTTCACCACCCATCAGGTGGAGGGCGCGCAGTTCGTGCCCAAGGAGGGTGGCGTGATCGTGGCGGGCAACCATCCGTCCACGAAGGACCCGGTGGTCCTTGCCGCTACGCTCAACCGCATCTTTGCTTTCCTGGCGAAGGCCGAGTTGTGGCAGCAGCGTTTTCTCCGGATGCGAGTCCTCAAGCCGTTCCTGAACTTTGCCGGTCAGATCCCCGTCGATCGGGGCAATCGTGACTCGGGAGGTGCAGCGCAGGCCAGCGCCCTCAGGGTGCTGACCTACCGCAAGGGCAACGAGGACAAAGGCGGTGTGGTGGTCATCTTCCCGGAAGGTGGCTGTACGCCACCGGATGGCGAACTGAAGAAGTTCAAATACGGCGTCTGGAACCTCGCTCGCGATAGCGGGGCACCGGTCGTACCGACTGGGCTGAACGGCACGGAGAAGATCAAGCTTCGACTGTCGGTCATCTTCCGTCGTCGCCCGCCCGCCCGGGTACAGGTTCGCTTCGGCGAGCCGCTGTACGCGAGGGACTTCGAAGGCCCCGACGCCGCCGAGCAGTTCATGGCCGAGCTTCGCAATCGCATTGAGGCGCTGCGGAGCTGACCAACAGGGGAATGGCAAGCAGCCGGCGCATGTCGTGCGGCTGCTGCCGTACTCTTTATCCATCGCTGCCTGCTTGCTATTCCCCCAAGTGTAGATCGTCATAATGCCCACCAGGGCATTTTTTTATTGGATGACAGACTGGCGCAGTGCGCTACAATGAATATATATGGCTAGCGACGCCGAAAAAGCTAAGTGTAAACAAAAAACGCGTTACGCCAGCGACGCTGCGGCGCAAGCGACACTCAAGCGCTTGTTCGCCGCTGGCAAGGTCAAAAAATCACTACGGGTGTATCGCTGTCCAGTCTGCTTGGGTTGGCATTTGACTTCTGGCCCAAAAAGGTAGATCATTGCTCCCATATACTGCGGTGAGGTGGCGGACGGAACTGCCGCTCGGCAGCAGTATCTCTATATAAGCAAGGGCATATTATGGATATTTATGACCATGAAACTGACGATGTCAAACCGCCGCAAACGGGTAATGGTGAAGTCGGCGCTCGCGACAACAGGCAAGATGTAGCGGCATTAACTATCAGCGCGGCCGAGGCCAGGACGGGCTACACAGACGCACCGGCTCGCGCAGCCCGACATAGCCGATTGTCGCCAGCACATGCCCGGTCGGCAAACGATGATCTTGAGCAGGCGCTCGAATTCGAGCTAAGGCGTGCTGAACAGGGAGCCGGCGACTTGGCAACTGCTGCTACGGTCTCTAGCGGGCGTCATGCCGCGCCTGAGATAGCCGATCAGCCGGCAGATACGCCGGTAGTCGACGAGAGGACGCTCGAAACAGCAATCTATCAGCCGGCAGCCGCAGCCGACCGCCCCGGAAATGAGCAGCCTGCTGCGGATGAACCGACCGCCGACTTATCACTTGGTGGGTCGCCCGTCGACGCGGCCCAGCCGGCAGCTGGCAGCGATCGTGGGGCGCCGCCCCCGCCGCCAGTGCCACCAGTCGCACGGGGTGGCTTTGCCGATGACGAGCACGAGCGTGCCAGTGATGATACAGTGCAGTTTGGCAGGATCGATGACCCAACTATCGACTTAAGCCAGCTGGACGACAGTATCGAAATTGCCCGGGCAGACATCGAACTGACACCTATGCAAGAAGAGCAGGTACTGGAGCAGGCTACCGCTGCGGCTTTGCGCTCAACTACGAGCCGTCTTGACCGGCGGGCTGCCCAGCGCGAAGTTTTGGCAATCGCGCGTGGTTTGCCACTCGGCGACCGGCCACTTCACCCCCAGGAGCCCAGGCAAACAGAGGAAGTGATGGCGTTCCCGAACCGCGTAACTGGCATGCCGGGCGACCTCCACATGCGGTACAGAGCAGCTCTACTAGATACGTATACGGTTAATCCAGATGCAGCGAGAACAGTGGTGCGGCGCGGCGTGGTGGGTATACATGCCAGTGGTTCTGCTAGCTTATTGCCGTCGGTGCGTGATGGCCTGCGTCCCTTAAGCGAATTGCGTGAAGCTGGCGAGCCGATCGTAACCGGTACGCGCGACGCAGCTGGCGCAGCGCTTCAGCAAGCGACCAGTTTTGTGCCGTTTGCCTCTGGTGAGATTCGCGAAGCAGCTGCCTTTACCGGTATGCCGCTAACTGAACAAACATTAGACGACGCTATCCAACAACTAGAGCAGGCCATCCCGACCTTTGCTCGGCAGAACCCAACTGGCGTGGGTCTGGCCAGGCTTGAGGCGATGCAGCGACTACTGCCCGAGCTACGTGCCACAAGAGAACTCATCACCCGGCAGCCAGCCGATGCCGCTGAAGCTGAGCAGCAGCGCCTCATACGCGAGAACTTTCCGGTAGTGTGGGGTTTGCGCATCGATGGCCTGCAGGACAACCAGCTCATTCGTCCGATCTCTCGTGTACGCACGGAGTTTGCGGTACGCGATTTACAGCGCCAAGACACACCAGTGGTCTTCGTCCCCAGAGAGAAGGTTGCCGAAGTAGAGGGTTACGCCCGGCGCTACAATTCACAGGTGAGTGTACTAGCGATAGAGGATGTGCCCGAGCTAGCCCGAGCTATCGCTGCCAGAACCGCCCGGCAAGCGGTCGAACCGGCTGCTACCGAACGCGGTGTAGGCCTGATCGATAGGTTTATTACTCGGGCGCGTAACTGGGTAGGTCGTGGCTAGTCCTGGCACCACACAGCGAGTGCGCAAGTATACATATTGTACTCAATGCATACGTTGGTAAACGGGCGAGCATGCAATGAATAACTGTTGTGCTCAGCAACTAACGAGCACGATAGTAACGAAGCACCTGTAGTTTCGTCCAAGAAGTTGTTATAATACTTTTTGTCTTTTCGCCACCTTAGCTCAGTCGGCTAGAGCATCGCTTTCGTAAAGCGGGGGTCCGGGGTTCGAATCCCCGAGGTGGCTCCATTGTTTTAGTCGCAAGCGGGTATCGTATAGTGGTTAATATGCAGCCTTCCCAAGGCTGAGCGGAGAGTTCGATTCTCTCTACCCGCACCAGTCCCTCATTTACGAAAGTCCTTCCCAGGCATACAATAGAACTAAGATGTTAGCTGTATCTAAGAAATATTTACAAGACAAGCTGGTTCTGCTGCTTGTAAGCGTCAATATCTTTCTGGCTTTTCTAAGCGCGGCGCTGATCTTTCTTCACTTAAATGTAGGCGGAGGCAACGACGGCTACATCGTGGAGTATCGCTCCAATCTTGGCATCAGCGCGTTTAAGACCGGAAGTCTCACCACTATTTTTAGCTTCGCAGTTTTTTCCTTTGTCGTGGTTGGCCTGGCGGTAGCGCTCAGCCTGCGTACATATAACATACGCCGCGACCTAGCTCTGACAGTTCTCGGGGCCAGCGGTCTTTTGGTCGTCTTGACGATCATTGTAAGTAACTCACTCATGGTATTGCACTAGATATATGAAGGACCTTGAAATCCCGTATGAAGCCGATCGTACGAGGCGGTACCGTTTTTTCGAAATACTACCGGGCGCACTCTCATGGCTACTCTTATTAGCGCCATTTATATTAAGCTTTATCAACGTTACTGTGGCAGCCGGGTTTATCCTAGCCTATGTCCTGATCTTCTTCACGCGATCTGCGGCAGTCAACGTCCGTGTTCTGGCTGGTTACCACCACATTCGTCAACACGCCAAAATTGATTGGAACATACTGTGTGCGGATGTGGAAGCTGGTAGGGCAGTCGACTCCAGTTCCCAGCACCCCAAATGGCATTATGAGAACTTGTTGAGGGTCGAGAGCAAAAAGGATCGAATTCGACCAAGTGAGCTCATTCATGCTGTAATTATAGCAACGTATAACGAGTCACGCGAGATTCTTGAGCCAACTATCGAGAGTGTCATTAACTCGGACTATGATGTGAAGCACCGCGTAATATTCGTTCTGGCATACGAAGAGCGTGGTGGAAAAAACATCGAGCAGCAGTCATTAGCGCTTATAGCTAAATACAAAGACAAGTTCCGCTATGCCATGGCAGTTAAGCACCCAGACAAAGTCCCGGGGGAAGTAATCGGCAAGGGCAGCAACATTACCTATGCCGGGCGTAAGCTACAGGAATATGTGGAAGCACAACACTTGGATCCACTTAAAGTGGTGGTCACGACGCTTGATTCTGACAATCGGCCGGATAAGCGCTATCTTTCAGCATTGTCTTATTTATACTGCGTTTCTCCGGATCCATTACGTGCCTCATACCAGCCTCTGGAAATGTTCACCAATAACATCTGGGACGCGCCGGCGCCAATGCGCGTTATTGCTACCGGTAATAACATTACCTATATTATGCTGACGCAGCGTCCTCATCTGGAACGCAACTTCTCGGCCCATGCACAGTGCTTGAAAGCGCTTATTGATATGAACTTTTGGAGCATGCGTACGGTCGCCGAGGATGGCCACCATTTTTGGCGCAGCTATTTTCACTTCAATGGCGACTACCGTGTGTATCCGTTAACCGTGCCCATTTATCAGGATGCGGTGTTGGCCGCAACGTACCGTAAAACTATCCGTGCTCAATTTCTGCAATTACGTCGATGGACATATGGGGCGTCGGATGTCGCATATATGGCCAATCAGATATGGTTTAAGGACAGCCGTAATGTGCCGAAGCTGGATGCAATTACAAAGCTCATGCGTTTACTTGAAGGCCACGTAAACTGGGCCGCTGGCGCTTTGTTATTAACCTTTGCTGCCTTTGTCCCAGGACTGTTTACGCAGTATAACTATGCCGCCTATGAGTTGCCGGTGATTATCAGCCGTATTCAGACGGTAGGTGTACTCGGGGCACTGGCCACACTCTTTGTAGCGATCAAAACCTTACCGCCACGGCCTGCACGCTACAAGCGGCACCGGTCGCTATTTATGCTTTTACAATGGGTCTATCTGCCAATCACGACCATAGCGTTTGGGTCGTTAGCGGCACTCAACTCACAAACTCGTTTGATTTTTGGGTGGTATCTTACAAAATTTGACGTAACCGACAAAGCTATCAAAAAGTAGTAATCTTCTAAGGCGCTATGGGCTTATGTAAAGCGTAGTAGAGGGCGGCGGCTGTCTCGTCAAATGGGAGTAGCGTTTGGTGGGTGGTCTTTACCAATGCTTCGCGGCTAATGAGCCCCGGCTGATCATGTGCTTGCTGTGTGAGGCGGCGAATAACAAGCGTTGCTAAGGAGGCCGACTCCTGCAGAGCATCGGCTCGGTGCCGGCAGCAATCCAGCAGGCTTACAAACAGAGCGTCTCGATTAAATGGTAAAAGCGTCTTGTTTTTCGATTCAAATCGCCAGCTGGTTTGTAAGGCAATGTGCTCTTCTGTGGTAAATATCCCAGCACATGCGTTGCAAACCCTACGTCGCCAAATACTATTGCTATTACGCTGGCGGCGAGAGTTAGTGACTCGAGTGGATGATCCACAATATACACAGACCATGTCTACATATTGACACTATGCTATTGAAAACGCTAGTGGAAAACTTCGGCACCTCTGTGGAAATAAAATAGATCCCTGCCATCACTGGTAGGGATCTACTCTTGGCCCTGGGCCTTACATACTAGGGTTAAATACGCGTGATCGGCGAATCCGATTGGCGCGGGAAGTGAATGACACTTCCTCATAAAACAGCTTGAACTCGCCAAGCGTGCTCTGTTTTTTGGCACTCACATATTAGCCTCTTAACCTGGTTATGCTAACACAGATTGCCTTTTGAGTCAATAGACGTTACTCTGTTGTGCTTATGCTTGGATGTCTACATAAGTTGAAAAAACGGTATAAATCCGCTATATTTACAGAAGTTGTTCCTGGGCTCTTAGCTCATTTGGCTAGAGCGCTTCCTTGACGTGGAAGAGGTGAGAGGTTCGAATCCTCTAGAGCCCACCAAACACACAGCGCGCTCCTGAAGGCGCGTTTATTTTTTGACCACTAAAGCGAACACTGTGTCGCAATTTATGAAGACCTTCTCACGATCCTATCTCCTCACGGGTACCCTTAGTAAAATTTACCTAAGCCACGCATATATCACATATGATAAGAAGGAAGAATAGGCGACCATTCTTGTTTTCCACAGCACTGTGTCAATAATGACAACAATATAGTACTAGCCGTATCGTACTAACATTGCTATAGTTGTATTTGGAGACGTGAGATGTAATTTTGCCGATGTGTTGGTATAATGCATATTGAGCACTGAAGCGGATCTACCACCCGCCGAGCTCCGCAGGCAGTTAGAACGTGCGTAACGTGCTATCACGAGAGTCCTGGAGAATGCCAGGGAAGTCCGGTGGAACCACCCAAAGATTGTGCGACATCAACTTTGGGCCCGAGACGCAAAGTCAGTATCGATTAAATACATTTGCGAGAGTATTGAATCGAACAGCTTTGCGTCTTTTTATATCTAATAATCAAGGAGCCGTCATGAACGACCAACCCAACGACCAACAACTTCATGCAATGCGCCATAGCCTGGCGCACATTATGGCTACCGCAATAACCCATCTCTATCCCGGAGTAAAGCTTGGTGTCGGGCCGGTCGTAGAAAACGGCTTTTACTACGATATTGATTTAGGTGATCAAGCGCTTTCCGATGAGGACTTCCCGAAGATCGAAGCCGAGATGAAGAAGGTTATCGGCGCGGATCAGCCATTTGAGCACTTCACTAAACCGATCGATGACGCAATCGCCTGGGCAGACGACGCTCAGCAGCCCTACAAGAAAGAGCTTTTGCACGATCTAAAGCGTGCGGGCACAACGGTCGTAAAAGACTTAGACGCAGAAGAACTGGGAGTAGACGCCCAAGGAGACAGCCAAGTGGACGAGGTGTCGTTCTATAAGAACGGCGACTTTGTTGATTTATGTCGTGGTCCCCATGTGTCATCAACTGGCAAGGTTGGGGCGTTTAAGCTAATGCGCGTATCTGGCGCATACTGGCGTGGTAAAGATACTAACCCCCAAATGCAGCGTATCTATGGCCTGGCCTTTGCTACCGAGGCAGACTTGCGGGCTCACCTAGAACTGCTCGAGGAAGCAAAGAAGCGTGATCATCGTCGTCTTGGCGAAGAGCTCAAACTCTTCTTTATATCCGATAGTGTAGGCGCTGGCTTACCTTTGTTCATGCCCCGCGGTGAAATTGTTAGACGCCAGCTTATGGACTACATGCGTGAAAAGGAAGAGGCGCACGGCTATCAATATGTCTCGAGCCCGGTACTGACGCAGGCTCAACTCTATGAGCGCTCTGGACACGCCAGCTATTACTTAGAAAATATGTATGCCACGAAGCCAGACGAAGAGGGTAATATATTTTATCTCAAGCCCATGAACTGTCCGCACCACCATATGATCTACGAGAAAATGGTCAATAGCTACCGTGACCTGCCACTACGCTTAGCCGAACATGCTGGTGTGTACAGGTATGAGTTATCTGGAACGCTTACCGGGCTTATCCGTATGCGTGGTCCGATTACCCAAAACGATTCGCATACGTATGTTACCCCCGAGCAAGTGGAGCAGGAATTTACGGAGGTGCTGCAGTTATTTGAGGAAGTCTATCTAGAAACTGGCGTAAAAGACTACTGGTTCCGTTTATCGCTCCCGGATTTCTCCAAAGAGAAATATGCCGGCAACAAAGATCAATGGGAATGGGCCGGCAACGTTATTAGAGATTGTCTAAAGAAGACCAAAGCTAAGTTTGTAGAGGAGCTAGACGAAGCAGCCTTTTATGGACCAAAGGTAGATATTCAAACGCGCAACGTGTTAGGCAAAGAAGACAGCATCGCGACTGTCCAGCTGGACATCGTTGTCCCTGAGCGCATGGGCCTTACATATATTGATAACGACGGCAAAGAGCAGACGCCCTTAGTTATTCACAAATCAATTATGGGTTGTTTTGAGCGCTTTATGGCCTTTTTGCTGGAGCAAACTGCCGGCAAGCTGCCGGTCTGGCTTTCGCCTGAGCAGGTCAGGATATTGCCGCTTAACAACGATCAGACCATTGTAGATTTTGCTTCAAAGGTCGCCGAGCAAGCCAAAGTCCTGGGCTTACGAGTAAGTCTCGACAACGACAACGAATCGGTAGGCAAGCGAATTCGTAGCTCCGAGCTAATGAAAGTGCCCTACACACTCGTCATCGGCCCAAAAGAAATTGAGACCGGGCAAGTGACGCCTCGCATTCGCAAAGATATGGAGGTAAGCGATGAGCACCAGCAACATACCGTCGAAGAGTTCTTGAAAACGGTCGCCAATGAGGCGAAATCGCGCGTTAATAAAACCTCATTATAGATAACAACCATATGCCAAGGGTAGACGAAACGTTTAAGCAGCAGGTATATCAGCTTGTAGCTCAGATACCAAAGGGGCGAGTCATGACCTATGGGCAGATCGCTGCTCTCTGTGGCGCCGCCTGGGCGGCCTGGGAGGTGGGGCAGATCGCCCATACTGGCCCTGAGGATCTCCCCTGGCAGCGAGTCGTCAACAAGCAGGGCGGACTAGCGGCAGGCTGGCCAGGTGGTGGCCGGGCTGCTCATGCCTCTCTGCTCCGGGCAGAGGGAGTCGAAGTGTCTGAGGACTATACAATCGATGTGACAAAACTGCTATGGACTCCAGATCAACCCACTCCCCACTAGTCGTTATTGTTGGCCAAACAGCGAGCGGTAAGTCTGACTTAGCACTAGAGCTCGCTAGGCGCTTTAACGGAGAGATCATCGCCGCCGATTCACGTACTGTTTATACAGGTATGGATATCGGTACTGCTAAACCGACGCTCAAAGAACGCCAAACAGTGCGTCATCACCTTATAGATGTGGTGACACCAGATCAAGCTTTCTCGGTAGCCAAGTTCCAGCAAATGGCTGAAGCGGCAATCCGTGACATTGGTCTGAGAGGCAAGCTTCCTATTCTGGTTGGTGGTACTGGCCTATATATTGATGCACTACTCTATAGTTTCAAGCTCCGGCCACCAGCTGATGTCAACTTACGCCAAGAGTTAAGCCAGCTGTCCGTTGAAGCGCTGCAGACACGACTTATGGAGCAGGGGATAGCCCTGCCCGCCAATAAACAGAACCCCAGGCATTTAATACGCAGCCTGGAGACAAAAGGCGTTCCGGCAAGCCGCAGCAAGTTGCGCTCGAACACCTTACTGATCGGCATACAGGTTAGTAAAGAGGTGTTGCAAGATCGTATCCGCTCACGCGTAGAGCATATGGTCGAGCAAGGCTTTGCCGAGGAAGCTCGATCTCTCAGGAGTCACTTTGGTGCAGATATCCCAGCTCTCCAGGCGCCAGGCTATAAGGCGTTTCGGGGCTACGTTGAAGGGGTGATCAGCCTCGAAGAAGCCAAAGCGCAATTTATTCAAAATGATTTACAATATGCCAAACGTCAAAAAACTTGGTTCAAGCGCAACCAAGATATTCATTGGATCAACGAAACGGCCGAAGCTATAGATTTAGTTACAACGTTCTTGAACAATTTATAGGCGATAAGTGAATAAGTTTGCTACAATGGGGACATGATTGAGCAACTCTTTGGTTCCAAGACGAGGGTAAAGTTACTACAACTCTTTTATAGTAACCCGAATAGATCTTTCTACGTGCGTGAGATCACGCGTAAAATTGACGAACAGATAAACTCGGTTCGCCGCGAGCTTGCTAACCTGCTTAGTATTGGCATCATTGCCAGTGATGGTACGAATCATCGGCTATACTATGAGGTTAACCAGGCATATACCTTCTACGAACCACTGCGCGCCATATTTGGTAATCATGCATCTGACGATTCAGAGGATGCGGGGAGTGCCAAGCCACCAGCTGTCAGCAAGCAAGTGGCGGTAAGCGCCAACGCCGACGGCGATAAAATAAAAGCCCTAGGCAACGTGGAAATAGCGATCTACACTGGCCAATTCACTAGAGACGAATCGAGCGGCATTGATGCCTTGATCGTCGGCGACATTAATCAGCACGCCCTGGAGAAATTCATCACCGAGCTTGAGGCGCAAGAGGGCAAAGAGATCCGCTACACCGTTATGCCAGTTCAAGAGTTCCAATATCGTCGACAGGTGAAGGACCGTTTCTTGGACACCATTCTGATATCAAAGAAACAAGTCTTGATCGACAAAAGCAATATTCTGTAAGGTTTTTGGAGGAATTATATGGATGTACAATTCTGTGGCGCCAACTGTGTAGTGTTGAGCACCAAACAGGCGCGAGTTGTGATAGATGACAACCTGGTGGAGCTGGGCGCTAAATCGGTAAGTAAGGAAGGCGATATAGCGTTGTATACCGCCGCCCATGGTCAGCCAACGCAAACCCCAAAGCTTATCATTGATCAGCCAGGAGAATACGAAGTGTCTGGCATATCAGTATATGGCATTGCCGCGCGGGCTCATATTGATCAAGAAGGCCAAACAACCGCGACCATGTATAAAATCATGTCAGATGATCTTAACATTTTGGTCACTGGTCATATCTTTCCGGAGCTCAGCGACGACGAGCTCGAAACAATCGGTACTGTAGACTTAATGCTGGTGCCAGTGGGCAACCATGGTTTTACTATGGACGGCACCGGCGCGCTTAAACTTATCAAGAAAGTTGAACCTAAGCTAGTGGTTCCGACCCACTATAACGATCCAAAGCTGGCTTTCCCCGTACCCCAAGAGGACCTGGAAGTGGCTATTAAAGAGTTGGCTATGGAGCCGCAAGAGACCGTAACAAAACTGCGCTTGAAGCCCGATGAGTTGGCGGAAACAACTCATTTGCTAATACTCGAGAGAGTGTAGCACGACGACACACAAACCCCCTCGCTGCCGAGGGGGTTTGTGTGTCGCAGCAATATAGCAGCAATCTACTTGGCGGGCGTAAGAAGCCCTTTTTTCTTGAGGGTGCGCAGCGCCTGGGTGCTTACCTTAAGCGTTACTTTCTTGCCGTCAACAATTAAAGTCTTCTTTTGAAGATTGGGTTGCCAAACCTTCTTAGTGTGACGCTGTGAGAAGCTCACGTTGTTGCCGAACTGTTTGCCCTTACCGGTAATGTCACATACACGCATACTGTTTTCCTTTTCTTCAACAGTTTATTTTAGCGGTTTTTACTTCTTAAGTCAAATATACCATACATCTGCTAGCTGCTATACTTACAGATATGTTTACCACGCACTACATCGTTTGGATTGTGCTGAGCATCCTTGTGTCTATGACTTGCCACGAAGCAATGCACGCATACGTCGCCCATACGCTTGGTGACACCACGGCCAAGGATGAAGGTAGGCTCACGCTTAACCCTCTGAAGCATATAGATCTAATAGCTACGGTTATGCTACCGGTCATACTTTTACTTCTGGGACTGCCGCCAATCTTCGTTGCTAAGCCAGTGCCGTTTGATCCTCGCAATGTACGCTACGGTGACTACGGTGCCGCTCTAGTAGGCATTGCCGGGCCCTTTACCAACCTGGCGCTCGCCTATATTGGCTCGCTGCTGATTCGTTTTTTTGCCAGCGACGACATGCTAATTAGCGTATTCACCATCTTTACACAGGTGAATATAGCTTTCTTCGTCTTCAACATGATTCCTTTGCCGCCCTTAGACGGATCGCGTTTGCTCTATGCATTCGCGCCTGAGCCACTCCAAGAACTCATGCAGCAGCTAGAGAGAACGGGGTCGCTGGTTATTATACTGGTGCTAGTATTGCTCTTGCCGGGCTTTAGCAATTTGCTGATCAATCTTAACAACGACATATTCACATTTTTGCTGAGATAAGGCTATAATAGGGATAGCTGGACGTTGGCCAGCAAATGATTATCTCAATACTAATCATTTTGGGAGCCTTACATCCATAGCGACCGCGGTTGCTATATGCGGGCACCCACCTGGTAACCCCGGGTTAATCATATGGCCACGCCCAGCTACTTTTATGATCGGTAGCGACGGGGTGTAGCGCAGTTGGTAGCGCGTACGGCTGGGGGCCGTGAGGTCGTCGGTTCGAGCCCGGCCACCCCGACCAATAATTTGACCATGAAGACATTAAAGCTAGAACATCATTTAGCAGACCTTGTTAGACAGGGAAAGAAAACTTCTACCTGGCGTTTATACGATGACAAGGATTTATCAGTTAACGATACTGTTAACCTGCTCGACAAAGCCGACCCTAAGCGGCCCGAAACTTGGCGGCAATTCGCTATAGCACGCATCGACAACATTATTCAGAAGCGTCTAGGCGATATCCAAGATACTGATCACGACGGTCATGAGCGTTTTGAATCCCACAAGGCCATGCTGGAAACTTATCGTACCTATTATGGGCCACAAGTTGACGATAGTACGGTGGTTAAGATTATTCATTTTACGCTATTGCCTCAAAACGAAGAATCGTCCAACGACGTTGCAAATGCAACTACAGATATGAAGGATATAAAGCTCTATGCAGACGGGGGCTCACGCGGTAATCCCGGACCTTCATCTTCGGGCTTTGTCATAATTGATGCGGGCGGCAAAGTGTTGGTTAAGAAGGGTGTATACTTGGGCGTTACCACGAACAACCAGGCCGAATATCAGGCACTCAAGTTTGGACTTGAGGAAGTGCTGCGCATGGGCATTACTGACATCGATGTCTATATGGATAGCTTATTAGTAATAAACCAGATGCGCGGCATTTTCAAGATAAGGAATCGCGATCTCTGGCCCATACACAACGCTATAAAGCATATGGTTACCCAGTTCCATCACATATCTTTTACTCACGTGCCAAGAGAGCTCAATAAATTAGCCGATCAGGCCGTCAACGAGGCCTTAGACGAAGCTCTAAAGGTCTAAGCAAAAGTATTTATTTTTTTGATGTACGTGATATAATAACCATATGCCAGATGATCGGCTGATCGCTCATCAGGGCCGTAAGGCACCGATGAGAGGAAAGTCCGGGCAGCATAGGGAATGGCAGTTGCTAACAGCAACCGGGGGAAACCCTAGGGAAAGTGCCACAGAAACAAAACCGCTTGTTGCCTGCAAAGGTAAGAAGTAAGGGTGAAAAGAGTGGGGCAAGAGCCCACAGTTTGTAGCGGTGACGCTATAAAAAGGTAAACCCTGCCTGCTGCAAGGTGATGGACTAATCGAGTAATCGTGGTTCCCGCCATAGTCCATCGGAGATAATCCGCTCGATCACGGTGGCAACACCGTGACTAGATAGATGATCGGCTAAAACAGAACCCGGCTTACGGAGAATCTGGCTCTATATATAAAAACCGCCTTCCTTAAAGAGGGCGGTTTTTATGTGCACTACGTGTCTACTTATTTTGCGACTTTTACAATTGCCTCAAAAGCTACAGGCTCTTGTACAGCTAATTCGCTTAGCACTTTGCGGTCTAAGTCGATATTAGCCTTCTTAAGACCAGATATTAGCTTACTGTAGGTCGTGCCGTTAAGATGAGCGGCGGCGTTGATACGAACATTCCATAGCTCGCGGAAGGTGCGCTTGCGATTCTTACGATCGCGAGTAGCGAACTGCAGGGCCTTAGTTACCGCCTGCTTGCCACGCTTGTAACTTGAGCGGTTAGACTTTGTCATGCCCACGGTAGCGCGGCGAATCTTAACGTGCTTTTTGTGGGTTGTAACCCCTCGTTTGACGCGCATAGTTTAGACTCCCAATTTCTGCTTAATCTTTTTGGTGGCGGCACCGCTGACGGTCTGCAGGCCGGCGAGCTTACGCTTTCGCGCTGCGCTCTTCTTTTGCAGGAAGTGGCTGGCATACGAATGGCGAACGCGCACTTTACCATTCTTGGTAACCCGAACGCGATCCTTAGTGCCACTATGCGTTTTTAGTTTTGGCATGATTGCTCCTTATGACGAAATTCAGCTGCTTTCCGGCGAACTCTGGTGAGCTATCTACAACGATTTTATCACCGAAATCAGCAATTACTTTATCTGCAAGTTTGAAACCAAGCTCTTTGTGGGCCAGTTCGCGTCCGCGGTAAAAAATGGTTAGTTTTACTTTGTGTCCGGCTTCCAAGAAGTCCGTGACTTTACGCATTTTGACCCCAAGGTCGTGCTCGCTAATTTTCAACCCAAACCGCATTTGCTTTAAATCGAGTGTTTTTGCGCTACGTTTATTTTTCTGTAGCTGCTTGGTGCGCTGGTAATTATACTTACCCCAATCGACGATTTTGACGACTGGCGGATTGGCCTCTGGAGAAATCTCTACCAGATCCAGCTCTCGGTCAGCGGCAAGCTGCAAAGCTTCGGCTCTCGACAAGATGCCCAGCTGACTGCCATCCTCATCGATCACACGCATTTGCGGCGCCCGAATGTCATAATTCAGGCGGGTAAACTTGCTGATAGGACGTCTCCTTTAATATTGTTAGTGACATCATTCTAACAGAAGAGTTAACAGGGGTCAAGCGAGCAGCCGGACAACCAAAGGTGCCAGTAACTAAGATTTCACTCTACAACGACAAGATTGGGCGGCCGGTAACGCAAAGCTTCGGCAATGTGTTCCACGCTTATGCTTTTGAAAGCTCCTAGATCGGCAATTGTGCGAGAAACCTTAATAATGCGCATGTAACTACGCGGCGATAGGCTGAGCCTTTCCGCAGCTTGATCAAGCAGTTTCTTGGCCTCTTCGCTGAGTCCCGACGACTGCCGAATCTCTTTATTGCTCATTTCAGCATTTAGTTTGGTATTTTCAAAGCGTTTGGCTTGCATCTTCCGAGCGTCTTGGATTTGGCGTTGGATCGCCGGCATGTCGCTGCCGCCACCCGCCAGCAGACTGCTATGATCAATGAGCTCAACGTCAACATAGAGGTCTATACGGTCCATAATTGGCCCAGATAGCTTTTGCCGGTATTCTCTGATTCGGTGAGCGCTACAGGTACATGGCTTGCTCGTGCCATAGTATCCGCAAGGGCAAGGGTTGGCCGTGGCGATAAACACAAAGTTGGCAGGATAGATTACGCGATCTTTGGCACGGGCCACGGTTATGGCCTTTTCTTCAAGAGGTTGACGCAGTACCTCTATAACGCTACGGGGAAACTCTGGCAACTCATCGAAGAACAATACTCCGCGGTGGGCCAGGCTTATTTCGCCTGGTTTAAGGTTATTACCGCCGCCTACTACTGCAACTGGGCTAGATGTATGGTGGGGTGCGCGAAACGGTCGCTCGGTAACGAGTTGCTCATAATTTCCGTTCACTAAACTATGAAGTTGCGTCACTTCCAGAACCTCATCTTGGCTCATTGGTGGCAACAATTCGGGTAGAGACTTAGCTAACATACTTTTTCCTGTGCCAGGAGGGCCGTTCAGCAGCAGGTTATGCCCTCCTGCAGCGGCAATTTGCAGCGCGCGTTTCGCTTGTTGTTGGCCGACCACCTCATTGAACAGGCTGCTGAGGGGTTGTTTGGCGCCCAGTATATCCAGTGCGCCACTCTGCCTTTCTGTAAAAGCACGCTGCTGCGTTAGGCACGCATAGAGCTCCTGCATGCTCTGTAGCGGAATAAGTAGCAAGTCGGGCACCAAAAGCGCCTGCGCCATATTAGCCTCTGGTATAAAGCAGCAGTGTATACCGTGTTGTTTGGCTATAAGGAGCTTACCAATGATGCCGCGTACCGCGCGTACGTCGCCTTTTAGGCCGAGCTCGCCGATAAAGGCTGAGTCAACAGGTGGTTTAAGGCTAATCTGTTCGGCAGCACTGAGGATCGACATAGCTATTGCCAGATCAAAGCTGGTGCTTTCCTTGGGTATATCGGCCGGGGCCAGGTTAATGGTAATCCGCTTACGCGGCATAGCAATATGACTGCTGGCGAAACTGCTTCGGACACGCTCTTTGGCTTCATCTACGGCTTTATTGCCCAGGCCAACAATCGTGATGGTTGGTAAGCCACTGGACAACTGGCATTCGATTTCTACCACCAAGCCGCCATTGCCATTATGCAGAATTGTTTTTGTGCTTCCATTCATGTGGGTTAGGTTTATATGTACTTGCCTACAAAGTAAAGACCCGCCGTGTTTGTGGCGGGTCTTTTTTACGCAAGTTTTTGGTTTGGTTTTTAGCTTTTGGATTTAGACGTATTTGCTTGGTTTTTATGGAACAACGGCTTGCGAGAAGCCGTTGTTTCTATTCGTTTTTGTTTTTGAGCACTTTTTTTATTCAAGTGCTACGCATATCTTATAAATTAGCAAAACGACTGTCAATAATAATTATGGTTAATTTTGTATGAACCTGTGCATAACTTTGTCGCGGTAGGCTTAGTGAACCCAAAAAATACACGTCAATACTAACATGCAAATACGCATTTTTTGCATACAGTAGGGCGCTAATGGTTATTGACTTTTCTGCTTTAACGTAGTATGCTTAGTGTGTAAGTCAAAAACAAAAACTTACAAAAACAAACACAAAAAAGTCGCTCTTCGCGACCCTAAAGGTTGCAAGAGCGGTCAGTCAATGCCGATGGGTAGTAAGCGCCATATATTTTTATAACGGGCGGATTTACTACCCCGGCTCTATGTTTAAGCTGCGGCTGAGCTACAAGATCTCCTTGTAGTGTTTTCTGTCGTCAGCAGAAAAGAGCAGGAAATGAAGCACGCTCATGAACGCACCCCTTAAACTACTTTGTAGTCTTTTATTTTTACTGTTGTTACTGGCTGTGACAACTAATCCTCATAGCTTACCCTCTGTAGCGCTACTCGTGCCTTTTGCTTTTATTTTTGGCATACTATCACTTTCTATATCAATGATGGTGGCTAAGAACAGAGGCAAAATTAGTCTCAAACAGTTTCGTAAAGGAATGATAGTGGCTACATTACCGCTCTTATTACTAGTAATGCGGTCCCTAGGCCAGCTGACATTCAAGGATCTGTGTATTATTGGCCTGCTATTTGCAGTTGGGTACTTTTATCTGCACCGTCTTTCCAGCGCTACCGTAAGCTGATCTAGCCGTATAATATCGAAGCTGATATAATACCGGTAAGACCATGGACCCTCATACAGACAAGCTACCGGCACTTGCTTTGCCTCAGCCTTCGGTTGAGCAATCTTCGGTTGGGTTTGACACCGTGTCTTCTGTCGGTACGCATGAAGCTTTAGCTCCTCAGCAGGAGAGTCCTCAACCACAGCCTCAGTTAGCTCCAGCCACAGTTCCTCTGACTACGCCGCAGCCGGCTATGTCACCACTCCAGCAGACTATCCAGCAAGCGCAACCCACTCCATCAGACTCCCAGGTAGATAGTTCTGCTACTGACAGTACTACTACCGACGAACTCGACAAAGAATGGATCAATAAAGCCAAAGTTATTGTGAACCAGACTAAAAGCGATCCCTATACGGAAAGCAAAGCGCTCGGCAAGGTAAAGTCTGAGTATATGAAGATCCGGTATAACAAAGACATTAAGCTTGCGGAAGACACGCATCGATGACCTTTCTGATGATCGTACTATTCGTAGTGCTAGCCACAGCGGCGATCGCTGGCCCCATTATCTTTTTTCAGACTAGACGACGTATGCGAGATCAAAAGAACTACGAACGCGGGCTTAAAATGGTTCCGTTGCTCATTCATCTACCGCCAATGAGCGAGGATATCGTTGGTAACGGCCGTGATATTCGTGATTTAGTCGATGAGAACATCTCCAAAGCGCAGGTTATTTATAACTTGATTGCCAGCACTATCCAGAAGGGCTTTAAGACGCGCATTTACGGCCAGCGGCACTTTGGCTTCGAAATTGTGGCCTCCCAGGGCTTTGTGTACTTTTATGCCGCCGTTCCTTTGGCACTTATTGAAGTTGTAAAGCAAGCAGTTGTGAGCGCTTACCCAACGGCAAGGCTAGAAGAGGTACCAGAGCATAATATTTTTAGCCCTGTTGGCAAGGTGAGCGGTACGGTTGGGGGAGAACTACACTTAAAAGAGAGTTTCATATATCCAATCGCCACCTTTCAGGATTTAAAGCGTGATGCCATGCAGGCGCTGCTAAACTCGTTGTCTACGCTGACAAAGGAAGACGGTGCGGGGATCCAGATCCTTCTTCGTCCTGCGGATCCCAGCTGGCGTAAAGAAGCGTTGGCAGAAGCAAGTAAGAAGCGCAAAGGGGAGAAGGACGGCAAAGGTGGAGGGCAGGCTCTATCATTTGCCCGAGACTTGGCTGTGGCCTTTGTAAAACCGCCAGAAGCGAAAAAGGACGAGAAGCCAGGGCCGAAGGATCTCTCAAGTATTGAGCAGGCAACTATCGACGCCATCGAGGATAAGACACGCCATCCAGGCTACGAAGTTCTGATCCGAGTGGTTGTTTCGTCTAATATGAGTCAGCGCGCCCAGGCTATTCTTAATAATGTCGTAGCTTCTTTCTCATTATTTGATTCCCAGGGCAAAAACGGCTTTAAGTATTCAGAAGCCAAGAATATAGACAACTTTATTACGAACTACATTCTTCGCATCTTCCCCCAGGAACAGAAGAAGGATATTTTGAATGCCGTAGAGCTGGCGACTATCTTTCACTTTCCTGATCAACATAGCATTCCTACGTCGCAGCTCGAGCGCCAGGACTCAAAACAGGTCGATGCGCCGCGCAACATGCCAGAGAAAGGGCTGCTTTTGGGCTACAACGTCTTCCGTGGAGTTAAGAAGCCAATTCGTTTAGATGTAACTGATAGACAGCGGCACATGTACGTCGTCGGGCAGACTGGTACCGGTAAGTCTACATTCTTAGAGGATCTAGCCTACCAGGATATGCTTAACGGAGATGGGTTCGCTTTTGTGGATCCTCACGGTGACACTGCCGAACGACTATTGTCCATGGTACCGAAAGAACGAACCGAAGACATTATATATTTCTGTCCAGCTGACATGGATTATCCAATGGGCCTTAATTTGTTCGAGTACGAAACGCCTGACGAAAAGGATTTTCTTATCCAAGAAGTTCTAGCGATGCTTTACAAGTTGTACGATCCACATCATCAGGGAATCATGGGCCCGCGCTATGAGAACCTTTTCAGGAACGCAGCACTGACGGTGATGGCCGATCCTAACGGTGGTACATTTGTCGATATCCCCAAATTATTTCGTGATCCACAGTACGTGAAGCAAAAATTACAATATGTAAAAGACCCAAACGTGCTCGAATTCTGGCAAAAAGAAATGCCGCAGTCGCAGCGCTCAAATGATTTTGGTGAGGTCGTTAGTTGGTTCGTGAGTAAGTTTGGTGCATTCTTGTCGAACGAAATGATGCGCAATATCATAGGCCAAACCAAAAGTGCTTTCACGCTACGGGATATTATGGACAACCGTAAAATACTTCTTGTTAATCTAAGTAAGGGTCGAACTGGCCAGCTGAATATGCAGCTGCTCGGTATGATTTTTGTTATGAAGTTTCAGGCAGCGGCCATGAGCCGTGCCAATGTGCCCGAGAGTGAACGAAAAGACTTTTGTCTGTATGTAGATGAGTTCCAGAACTTTTCGACAGACTCGTTTGCAACTATCATGTCTGAGGCCCGGAAGTATCACTTGAACCTTATAGTGGCTAACCAGTTCACAACGCAGCTGACTGAAGAAATACGTGACGCAGTGTTTGGTAACATTGGTACGCTTGTATCATTTCGTTTAGGCCAGGATGAAGACGCCGAAGCGCTAGCCAAGCGTATGCGTCCAGCGTTTGAAGCAAGCGACTTGCTCCGCATGCCTAACTTTAACGCCGCTGTCCGTACGCTGGTGGGGGGCGTGCCTACGCAGCCCTTTAGCTTAGCGACCTTACCACCGTTCGGTAGCCCGAATAAGCAGCTCGCTGATGCGCTTAAACAGCTATCAGCGGCTAAATATGGTCGACCAAGGGGAATCGTTGAAAAAGAGATTTTTCAGCGCTTGGCTACGAAGGAACCTGCCCCTTCGACAGGTGGTTTTGCCGGATCACCTGCAAGTAGTCCTTATGGTGCTCCACCTAAAGGGCCTGATCTGTATGGGGGTAGGCCTGCGGCCGCAGGACCTGTCGCACCCAAGCCAGTCGGTACTGGTTCTTTCTTGGATGAGTGGATGTCGAAGCGTGACGATCCTCTTAAACCGCGACAATCACCGTGGAGCAATTCGCCTGCGCCAACCGCAAAGTCGACCGCTCCTGCAGCTGCAGGGTCTTCTCAGACCTCACTACAATCGCTACCGAACGTGGCGCCGGCTGTTAGCGCTATGCCGCCAATGCAGTCCTATGGCTCGCCTAGCGCTACGCAGCTGAGCCCACAGCCGCGTAATGACCCGACACAACTAAGTTCTGATGAACGATCTCCCTTCAACGCAGCATCAACCCGCAATCAATCCGCTAGTGGCCCCATAACTCAAGAAAACCCTCACGCCCAGGACGACACGATATCTATTGATCAAGACGGTAACATCCACCGCCGTAGCTAGTCCCGCGTAGTTGCGTCGAACAGGTTATTACTCTATACTATAGAGAGAAGTGGGAGACACTTAAACTGTTTTCATGAGGGTTTTTTAAAGTGGCAAAAACAAACGACTATTCTGCAGATCAGATCCAAGTCCTTGAAGGGCTTGAGCCAGTACGCAAGCGCCCTGGGATGTATATTGGGGGGACTGGCGTTGAGGGGCTACATCATCTTATATGGGAATTGATCGACAACGGTATTGATGAAGCCTTAGCGGGCTTCGCAGATGCTGTATCAGTGCGCCTATTGGCCGACGGAGGGGTGACGATTGTCGATAACGGCCGCGGCATTCCTACGGACATTCACCCAAAAACAGGCAAGAGCACAGTGGAAACCGTACTGACCGTTCTGCACGCCGGCGGTAAGTTTGAAGGCAAGGCCTATAAGGTATCTGGCGGTCTGCATGGTGTTGGTAGTAGCGTAGTAAACGCACTGTCATCCAAATTAACGGTAACCGTCCACCGCGACGGCAAAACCTTCTACCAGGAGTACGCCGCAGGTAGGCCGCTCGCCGATCTAAAAGTCATCGGCAAGACCGACAAAACCGGCACGGAAATCACGTTTTATCCTGATTCGACTATTTTTGAGACCACCGCTTTCAACTATGACACCATTCTCGATAAGCTGCGCCACCAGGCATACCTAACGAAGGGCGTCCGTACTGCTATATATAATGACAAGACAGGCCAGAATTACGGCTTCTACTTTGAAGGCGGCATTAAATCCTACGTGAAGCACCTTAATCACGGTAAGGATGTGGTGGATGACGATATTTTCTATGTTGATAAACAAGTAGAAGACACTCAGATTGAGATTGCCGCACAGTACACTGACGCCTTCAACGAAACCATTAAGCAATTTGCCAATAACGTTGTGAACCCCGACGGCGGTACGCACCTCACTGGCTTCCGTACGGCTCTCACCAGAGTCATTAACGATTACGCCCGCAAGACTAGCCTCCTAAAGGAGAAGGAAGAGAATCTGACCGGCGAGGACTGCCGCGAAGGTTTAACAGCAGTGATCCTGGTGAAGCTGCCAGACCCACAGTTCGAGGGCCAGACCAAGAATAAGCTGGGTAATCCAGAGATTCGCGGCTACGTCGAGCAGGTCATGGCTGAGTACTTTAATTACTATTTAGAGGAACACCCGAACATTGCGCGTAAGATTGTCGGTAAAGCACTGCTAGCCGCTCGTGCCCGCAAAGCTGCCCGGGCGGCTCGTGAGAACATCATTCGAAAGGGCGTGCTGGACGGCGCCAGTATGCCGGGCAAACTCGCCGACTGTTCTAGCAAAGATCCTAAGTCCTCAGAGATTTATCTAGTTGAAGGTGATTCAGCTGGTGGTTCAGCCAAGAGCGGTCGCGATAGCAAAACGCAAGCCATTTTGCCGCTCCGTGGCAAGGTGCTAAATGTGGAACGCGCGCGTCTTGACAAGATGCTTGCCAACAACGAGATTTTAAGCCTGATTAAAGCGCTCGGTGTGGGCATAGAAGACTCCTTTGATCTGGGCGGCCTGCGCTACGATCGAATCATTATAATGACCGATGCCGACGTCGACGGCTCGCACATTAGCACACTGCTTTTGACCTTCTTCTTTAGGTTCATGAAGCCAGTAGTTGATGGTGGACATGTGTACCTCGCCAAGCCGCCACTATTTGAGCTAGTGCAACCAGGCCGCAAAACCAGTAAATTTATTTATGACGAAGACGAGCTAGAGGTAGTTCTAAACGCCAAGGTTGCCGAGCGCAAGCAAACAGGCCTTAAGGTAGATGAGAATGATGAGCGTTTCCGTCAAGCCGGCTACGTGGAGCAGAAGCGCTACAAGGGTCTTGGCGAAATGGACGCCGAACAGCTCTTCGAAACCACTATGAATCCAGAGAAGCGCGTGCTTGTACAGGTGAAGGTAGAGGATGCTGAGAAAGCCGACGCGATTTTTAACAAGCTTATGGGCACCGAAGTAGAGCTACGCAAGAACTTCATTCAGACCCATGCCAAATTTGTGAAGGACCTGGATATTTAGTATGGCAGACAACGACCAACCACAAGCAAACGAGCAGCCAGATGTGCCGGTGTATGAAGGTGAGGTAGTTACCGACCTAACTCACTCACGTCTTGTTGAACTCCGTACTGTAGAGAACGTCATGGAAGATAGCTATCTGCGTTATTCCATGAGTGTAATTATTGATCGAGCGTTGCCTGACGTCAGAGATGGTATGAAGCCAGTACACCGCCGCATATTGTACACCATGAACCGCGACGGTTTACGCAGTAGCGCTAAACACCGCAAGAGCGCTAATGTGGTTGGTGCCGTAATGGGCGATTATCACCCGCATGGCGACGCAGCCATCTACGATGCCATGGTCCGCATGGCTCAGCCGTGGTCGATGCGCTACATGCTAGTTAATGGACAGGGAAACTTTGGTTCCATGGACGGCGATCCGCCAGCTGCTATGCGTTACACCGAGGCCAAGATGGCGCGGGTGGCTGAGGAGCTATTGGGCGACATCGAGAAAGAGACCGTTGCCTTCCGTGACAACTACGATGGACGACTTCAAGAACCGTCTGTACTACCCGCAAAATTACCCAACTTGTTGTTGAACGGACAACTGGGAATTGCTGTAGGTATGGCTACAAACATACCGCCACATAACTTAAGTGAAGTAATTGATGCAACAATTGAGCAAATCAATAAGCCTGAAGCTACACTCGATGACCTACTCAAGCATGTACAGGGTCCGGACTTTCCAACTGGCGGTATTGTGTACGGCAAAGATTCCTTACGCACCGCCTACGCCACTGGTCGCGGCGGGGTGGTGGTCCGAGGCGTTGCTGAGATCGCCGAGAACAATAAAGGTCGTCACCAGATTATCATTACCGAGATACCGTACGCCCTTAATAAAGAGACGCTGGTCATTAAAATTGCCGATCTGGTAAAAGAGAAGAAGATTACCGGAATAAGCGACATACGAGATGAGAGCGCCCGCGGTAATGTGCGGATCGTCATTGATCTCAAGAAAGAGTCGTACCCCAAGAAACTCCTCAACCAGCTCTATAAACTGACACCGCTCCAAACCGCGTTCCACTACAATATGATGGCTCTCGTAGACGGTATTCAGCCACGAGTTCTGGGCTTACAAGATATTATTCAGGAGCACATTAAACACCGCCAGATTGTAGTGCGCCGCCGCACTGAGTTTGAGCTGCGCAAGGCCAAAGAACGCGCCCATGTTCTGGAAGGGCTCAAGATTGCTCTCGATCACATCGACGAGGTCATCACCACCATTCGCTCCAGCGAGACTGTTGAAGAAGCTCAAATCAACCTAATGAACAAGTTCGGGCTGAGTGACATCCAGGCCAAGGCTATTCTAGCCATGCAGCTGCAGAAGCTTGCCGGATTAGAGCGCAAAAAGATCGAGGATGAGCTAGCGGAGCTCCTTAAGCTGATTGCTGAGCTCGAGAGTATCCTGGCTGATGAACAAAAGATTCTCGCGATTGTAAAGAACGAGCTGCTGGACCTGAAGAAGCAGTACGGTGATGAGCGCCGCACCCGTGTGGTTCCCCAAGAACTCGACAAAATGAACGACGAGGATCTCGTCCCTGACGAGCAAGTGGCTGTGACGCTTACCAGTGCAAACTACATTAAACGTAGCTCAATCGCTGAATACAAGCGGCAAGGCAGGGGCGGTAAGGGCCGTCGCGGCATGACCACCCGAGAGGAAGATGTGATTGAGCACGTGGTGAACGCCAGTACTCATGATTACCTCTTGTTCTTTACTTCTAAAGGTCGTGTATTCCGTCTAAAGACCTATGAAGTGCCAGCGGCCGGGCTGAATGCTAAGGGCGTCGCTATTGTTAACCTGTTACAACTACAGCCCGAGGAAACAGTCAGCTCGGTTATCAATGTCAGCAAGCAAGAGAATTCACCAACGAATCTCATGATGTGTACCGTTCGCGGGGTGGTTAAGAAAACGCCGTTTGCGCAATATCAGAACGTGCGTAGTAATGGTCTTATTGCCATCAATCTAGATGATGGCGACGAGCTGAAGTGGATTCGCATGACCAACGGTGATAACGAGGTAGTTATCTCCACGGCTCAGGGACAAGCTATTCGTTTCCACGAGAAGGACGTACGTCCTATGGGACGCGTATCGCGCGGTGTGCGTGGCATGCGTCTGCGCGCCAGTGACAAGGTTATCGGCATGGATATCGTGGAAGCGGGCTCCAGCATCTTTGTAATTAGTCAGTATGGCTACGGCAAGCGCACTAAGATAGCGCAGTTCACACCGCACGCACGGGGCGGTGTGGGTATCCGCTCGGCAGTGGTCAATAGCAAAACGGGTAATCTCATAGGAGTGAAGAACCTCTCTGGTGATGACAGCCAAGAAGTGATAATCGTTTCTTCTCAGGGGCAAACTATCCGTCTTGGCCTTAAGGATATCCCAGAGCTGGGCCGCGCCACACAAGGCGTACGGATCATGCGTTTAAACGGCGGCGACGAAGTAGTATCACTCGCGCTCGTAGATGCGGCTGGCGATGACGATGAACAGATCGCCGAAGCGTAATCTGTTAACCTGATGTAACTATTACCACTCAATTGGACATAAATCATCTTGACAGTCAGGGGTGATTCATCGTACACTCATTTGAGTATTCGGAGTCGTCTATTTGGGTGTCCCTGAAGGTCGTTAAAAATTGAATAGTGCAAATCAACGTCAATTTATTTTGAATTGTTTAAAAGTCAGTTAGGTAACTCCTCGGAGTTACTATTTCGACTGAATCAGACAAATTCTTTTTTTGGAGAGTTTGATCCTGGCTCAGGATGAACGCTGGCGGCGTGCCTAATACATGCAAGTCGAGCGGTAAGGCTCCTTCGGGAGTACACGAGCGGCGGACGGCTGAGTAACGCGTAGGAACCTACCCCAAAGTGAGGGATAAGCACCAGAAATGGTGTCTAATACCGCATGTGATCTCCGGATTAAAGCTTTATGCGCTTTGGGAAGGGCCTGCGTCCGATTAG
>DATIIL010000001.1:0-176070 GCA_035479655.1 Saccharimonadales bacterium (SeqCode) | reverse complement strand
CATCATGGAATTAGTCAAAGCTTTGGATGACTACATTGAAGAGCCTAAGCGAGAGCTGGATAAGCCTTTCCTAATGCCTATCGAAGACGTCTTCTCGATTAAGGGCCGCGGCACCGTTGCCACCGGCCGTATCGAGCAAGGCAAGATCAAGGTCAACGAAGAGGTCGAGATCGTCGGCATTCGTCCGACCAAGAAGGTCGTCGTCACTGGCGTTGAGATGTTCAAGAAGCTTCTCTCCGACGCCCAAGCCGGCGACAACGTTGGCGCCCTCCTGCGCGGCATCGAGCGCGACGACATCGAGCGCGGTCAGGTTCTGGCCAAGCCCGGTTCGATCACCCCGCACACCGAATTCGATTCCGAGGTCTACATTTTGACCAAAGAAGAGGGCGGCCGCCACACGCCGTTCTTCAAGGGATACAAGCCACAGTTCTACTTCCGCACCACCGACGTGACCGGCGAAGTCGAGCTGCCAGCCGACAAAGAAATGGTCATGCCCGGCGACACCGTAACCTTCAAAGTCAAGCTCCTCCAGCCAATCGCCATGGAACAGGGTCTCCGCTTCGCCATCCGCGAAGGCGGCCGCACCGTCGGCGCTGGCGTGGTGACCAAGATCATCAAGTAGTATGCGTGAATCAGAGCCACTGTTCCGACTAGAAGGTTCGCCCGATCCCGAGTATCCCACTCGGCTCGTGGCTGTGCCTTCTAGCGAACAACCTCTGAAAGCAGAAACGCTTGCATGGGACGCGTTAGGCAGAATAATTGACGCCCGCATTAACCTGAGCAATACGAATAGTTAATATATGAGCAGTAAGCTAGTACATTTAAGAAGGAAACAGCAATGGTAGCAGCAGAACCCAAGAAAGAACAAAAACAGCGGATCCGCATCCGTCTAAAGGCCTACGATCACAAAGTGATCGACCAAGCCGCTAAGCAGATCGTGGACACCGCGCTGCGCACCGGCGCAACAATCGCCGGGCCAATTCCGCTGCCTACCGACCGCAGCACCTTCACGGTTATTAAAAGTCCGCACGTCTACAAAAAAGGCCGCGAGCAGTTCGAAATGCGCGTACACAAGCGCCTGATCGACGTCACCGACCCGACGCCCAAAACCATCGACAGCCTCATGAACTTGAGCCTGCCGGCTGGCTGCGACGTTGAAATCAAAATGTAGCCGAGCCAGGATTCTTAAAGAGAAAGCGCTGCCAGTTTGCAGCGCTTTCTCTTTATGATAGAGTTGAATAGTTGTCAAAATCAGGAGTTACTGTCATGCCGTTACGAAAAAAAGGAAGGTCAGAATCTGGTCCGTCAGGTGTTGAAACACACCATCTAGAGTTAGCCCGCGAAATCCACGCGCGTGCGGGAGCGCTGGCTGCCGAAGCGGCTATCAGCGGTGACTTGCTGCACGCCATGGACGGCATTATCCGCGACCTGACCGAGGAAGAGCGAAGAAAAGCGCTGCTTACGCATTTCCAGGCATTGCCGGCCGAACAGCGTCTAGAGATGCTGTTGCATGTCTTTGACGACGACGCGATCCGCACCGTTTTGGCCGAGGAGCGAGCGCGAGCGGCGAAACACCAGGCGTTTACCGGCAGTGTAGAGAGCCTCAAGGCCGACGCCAAGCGCTATGGCCGCGCGTCGCTGCTCGAGATTCCCGAGGATGCCGTCCTAGAGCTTTGGATGTACGACAAAGATGACTACGAAGAAGCCGACAGCCTACAAGCACTCGACGATGATTACTACTACGAGTATTACCTGCGAGGCACTATTGCGGCTGGCGGGCTCGTCCATGTATTAGAGCAATACACCGAGTACGAAGAGGACGCTCCTTTCCGCACCCATCGACTGACAAGATTAGGCACCCCAATTATTACTCCGGGTAAAACGAAGACTGACAGCTTTGAGCCACATATTTACATCGGCACTGAACTTGGCTACATAAAAGGCCAGAATCAGCTACGCATGCTTGGCGACAAGACAGACGACACCTGGGTAGTCGGGCAAGTGGGCATTTCTGGCACCAATTTATTTGAGTAGACGCTTGACGGCACTCCTCAAAACGTCTAAGCTTGTATACTATATGGCAATTCATCAGGCGAAGCACCTCTTTATTCTCTTCAGCTTTCCAGGGCTGTGCTTCAGTTTGGTTGAAGCCTAGCGCCGAGAGCGGCGCCCGCACAGCCCAAAGAGAAATCAGGCTTCAACCAAAAGCCTGATTTTTTAATTGGAGAATTTGAAATGAGTGAATTAGGACGATTAGTGGCCGCCCGCGCCGAAAAGCTGTGCAGCGAGCCAGAGGCACAGCGGCTCGGAGCGGTCGCCAGTATTGGGGCAGACGTAGCCTTAAAGGCTTCGGCCGAGCTACAACGTTATTCGAAAGGCGCCGTGCAGGTCCCGCCGGAGGCAGTAGCCGCAGCTGTAACGCATGAAGTGTGGCCCGGCGCCGCAGAGCTTGAGTCGCTAGCCGATGCCTAGCCCGCGGTAGACAGCAGCCGTGTGCGCAAAAAGACCACCGCTATTTTGGCGGTGGTCTTTTCTGCTCTTACCTATTTTTGCGGACAGCACAACAAGATATAATTATAGTATGCTTGAGCGACGTCTATTCGGCACCGAGATGGAATACGGCGCCTCGTGGCGTCTGGAAGCTGATAGTTCAGGCCGGCAGAGCGAGCTGAGCACCTACCAGTGTGGCCGCGCCATCAGCCTCTACCTGCCGGGCGACATTCAGCGCCTGGGCAGCTATGCCACCAATGGCGCCCGCATCTACACCGACCACGATCACCCAGAATACGCCACGCCCGAGATAACCCTGCCCATGCTGGAGTCCGCCGAGGATCCCAGCGAGTACGACGCCTTGGTTGAAGCGCTAGCCATTGAGCTCGGCGCAGATGAGATTGTCCGTGATATGATTGAATCCTGGGCAGCGGCGGAAAAACTCGAGGTGGTCGCGTCGGTCAACAAACGAGTTATGTCCGGCGCCAAGTCCTGGGGCTATCACAGCAATTTTATGGTTGCGCGCGAAGCGGTCGGCTATTATCGGAACGAGATACCAGCTGAGCATCGCCCGGCATTTCAGATACTTGGTTTGCACCTCGCGACGGCCAACATTTTTTTGGGCTCAGGGGGAATGTACGGAAACAATGCTACCGGCCGCCAATTTGTAATTGCTCAAAAGGCCATGTATCTAAGCCACGATACGCACCTCGACACGGTCAACTACAAGCCGGTTATTAACTTGCGCGACGAAACCTTTGCCGCGAAATCGCAGTACGCCCGCCTGCATATAACATCACAGGACGCCAACATTTCTCCCTGGGCCTCCAAAATGAAGTGGGGCATGAGCGCCCTGATCATTGGTTGCATGGAAGAAGGCATCTACCCAGAGTGGGAGTTTGAGCTGCGTGAAGGCCAGCTTTGCCAGCTCGCGCGCCATGTGGCTATGGATCCAAGTTGCAAACTGCCATTTGAGCTTGGCGATGGGCGGCGAATCACCGCCATAGAAATTCAGGAAGAATTATATGCCGCGGCGGTTCGCCTCAGCCAGCGACACGCATTGTCTCGAGAGCTGCGTTGGGTGCTCCAGGAGTGGCGCACCGCGCTGGACGACATTCAGCAAGACCCAGATCGATTGCGCGACCGTGTTGACTGGGTCAGCCGACAGCGATTTATAAACGGTGCCACCGACAGCATTATGAAGCGTCAGCAGGAGAACTTGGCAAATAACCGGCCCGCCGCTGTTCGCACGCGGCAGGAGTGGCAGCTTGCCAACGACCTATCGTTTGATAGCCTCACCACCCAAGCAAAATGTATCCCTGACTGGATGCGCTCCCACGCCTGGAAGGAGCACATGCCGCCGCCCGAACTCATCAAATTACGCAAGCAGGAGTCGCCGCGCAACAATCGCTCCCGTGCGCGGGCGTTGTTTGTAGAGCGCTACCATGATGCCGAGCACCCACTCGCCCCGACCGCTTGCTGGGATCACGTAATCTTGCGTACCAACCGCGACAGCGTGGTCGTCAATATGCGCAAAGATCCGTTCGACCCGCACCCTCCCAAACTTGAGCTGCTGCGCCGCCAGATAGAAGAACCCGACACGTTAACTTCCGAAGAACGCGAAGAGCTGCGCGCTCGAGATATTTTAGATACAGAAACGCTGAGCACCTAGTCGACGCGGCACATGAGTTGAGTTGGCGGCCGCACTGTGCTTAAATACTGCTAATGGCTAAAAAGAGATCATCACGCGCCTCGGGCTCGAACGAGCTTGACGGTGTGTACTTGTTAAAATTAGCGCTGTATGTCATCCTTGGTTCTTTGTGGATTAAGTTATCCCACGGTAATAGTTTGAACATTCCGCTGCCTGTCGGTTTTATTGCAGGGCTGCTATTTGCCAGTCATGAACACTTTCAAATTGACCGCAAAATAGAATATGCTGCGCTGCTGGTCGCCATGCTCGTCGGCTACTTTGCGCCGTATGGGCTATACATCTCGTTTTAGTTCCGCCGCTCGTCGACGCTACTAGAATATTATATAGGTATACTCACCACGTCATTGTATAATATATACCCGTGGAAGATACCGACGCTAACTTTGACCCCGAGGCCCAGTACCAAGAGTTACTGGCGGTTCGTGACGACCTGGTTTCGCGCCTGCCCAAGATTACCGATGCGACCATCAAAGAGCTCTATCAAGAGCGGCTGAGTGAGCTCGACAATGACATTGCGCGGGCTGCACAAGCGCTGCTACCTGCGCGCGCTGATGATATACTGCGCGCTCTTAGTCAGTTAGCCGCCCTAGAAGCAAGCGGCTTAAGCGGGCGCATGCTCGAAACACTTGAGCGGCGCCGCGCAAGTCTGGCGCAGCACGCTGGGGAAATTGCCGCTCAATTAACTGAGCTGAGCCTAGACTATGCCGATCTAGAACGCTTGCAAGCCGCCGCTGCATTTAGTGGACCGCTGGCAGTCGGCGCAACAGTAGAGCCAGGCGCCCCAGTCACTCCATCTGTACCTGCGCCGCCGGCAGCACCAGCTGTTCCAACTCCTGACATAACAGCTACGCCTGACAGCGAGCCGACCGAACCGGCAGAAGACGCTACAAGCAGTGAAGCCGAAGACGGTGGCCAGCCGAACGTGCCGGTGGTCGGCGACGCAGCCCCGGAGTTGGTGCTGGCTAGCCTGCGCGAGCTGCTGGGCCCAATCGGCGTTGGCACAGTCAAACCGGCGCAACTCATGGCTATTATTGCGCCAGGCGTGACATACATTAGTAGATATCACCTGCCGCAGCTGCGCACCGTGCTCGACCAGCTGCGCGAACTCGGCGCTACCGTTACGCATAATGGGCAGCCCACCAAAGCCAGCGCTTACGATATTGTCATGCCGGAACTCACGGTAACTGCGCCCGCTGAGCCAGCCGCTGCAGCTGAACGCACGACGCCAGAGCAACCATCACTCCTCGACGCGCATTTTTCTACGGACGACGCCTACGCGCTAGCCCGGCTGCTCGGCCAGTTTCCAGAAGTGCTGGCGGCCGCACACATTGAGCCGATTGACCCGCAGATTCTGGATGATATGTTAAGCGGCGAGATAACCTCAACCAAAAACCCGCCGACTGCTGACGCCATTCAGACCGCCAAGCGTGTGGCGCTAGAAAGAGCAGCTGCGCTCATCGACCAATCCGACCTCTTTAAGAACGTTCTCGCCGCCCTGCATACCGGAGATCCACGGGGCAAGCTCCTCGGCTATCTAGCCAGCGTGCTCACCGCCGAAACGCGCACCACAATCTTTAGCTTGCCGGAATTAAGCCGGGTGCAGCGCTACCGGTTTGATGAGCGGCGCTTGTACGTCGAAGGATCGACAACCGTGGTGCAACGGCCATCTGATCCGTCGGACGAGCCGCAGCGCCCTTGGCAGCGAGAGGAAGATGATATAAAGCCAGCTTCGGCTCCGCAAGACATAGAAGTTGCAAACGCGACGCAAGCAGGAGAGGTCACCGAAGAAGAAACTGGTGACAGCGACGAAGACATCGCCGACGAACACGCCGAGCCGCCCGTCCGCCCTGCCGCCCGCGGCAAGCGCGACAATCGTCCTACAGGCGAAACCCTTACCAACAGAGCGCTCGGCCATTACCTTACAAATTTACAAACGGCTGGCTATAACCTCGAAAGCTCCTACTCGGTAGATGAGTTAGTTGCTGTCTTTGGCACTGGCTTTCGCAAGCAGGTGGGCGGCGCTAGCGAAAAAGGCGGCATTGTCCCCCGCGGCCACGCCCGCACTTCGCAAAGACTTACCACCGCAGACGCAGTTATGGTGGCGCTGGCACGCCACTCTGACCCACTGGTCCAAAATTACGCCACGCGCAAGTCTACCGCTAAGGAGCTACGCCGCCGCATTGAGAACGCCATCCAAGAACGGCTTAAGGCGCAGCGTGAAGCGGGCGGCAACCAGAGTGAACGTAAGCCGTAGTAGAATAGTCTACATATTGACAGGAGGTAAGTTTCCCTGTTAAGATGTATTGGTATATCAAATTTCCTGTACTTGGTTATTTGGGAAGGTCGAGTCATAACAGATAAGAAACCGCCCGAATGCCGAGCATTTTTATGTCACACATAAAGCTCGGCACAGGATAATGTAAGGTGACGTGTGCCAAGCATGCACCGGAGAAACTATGAAAGCATTAATCACTCGAAAGGTAGGCATGACCAGCACCATCGCTGAAGACGGTGTTGTGACGGCTGTTACCTTGCTTTCCGCTAGTCCTTGCGTGATTACGCAAGTCAAAACCGCAGACCCCGACGGCTACAGCGCCGTGCAGCTCGGTTTTGAAGAAGCAAAAAAGGGAAGTGTACGCAAAGCCCAAACGGGTCACTTTAAAAAAGCCGGCATTACCACCATGCCGAAGATTATCCGCGAGTTCCGCGTCGACGAAATCAGTGAAGACCTCCAGGTTGGCAGCACTATCAACCCCGAGGTCTTTTCAGTTGGCGACGAAGTGGACGTAACCGGCACCAGCAAGGGCAAGGGTTGGGCTGGCACCATCAAGCGCCACAACTTTCACCGCGGCCGCAAGACCCACGGTGGTCGCAGCTATCGCCGCGTCGGTTCCATCGGGAGCATGTACCCGCAGAAAATTTTTAAGGGCAAGAAAATGGCCGGCCAAATGGGCCACGAACAAGTCACCGTCAAGCGTCTTAAGATCTCTTTTGTTGATACTGAGCTTGGTGTTATTGGTGTAACTGGCGCCGTGCCTGGCCCCAAAAAGGGTATTGTTATCCTGAAGGAGGCCAAATAATGAGTGCGCCAACCTACACCAAAAGTGGCACCAAGGCTACCACAGCCGTAACGCTGCCTAAAGAAGTCTTTGCCGTCATGCCCGAAAACCACGAGCTGCTCAAACTGGCTTACAACGCCTACCTGGCCAACGGTCGAGAGAACTTGGCGGTAACCAAAACCCGCGGCCTCGTCAGCGGCGGTGGTAAGAAACCATGGCGCCAAAAAGGCACCGGACGTGCCCGCTTTGGCAGTAGCCGTAACCCAATTTGGCGCGGCGGCGGTATCGCCTTCGGCCCAACTGGCCAGGAAAACTACTCTATCAAAGTGCACGTCAGCGCCAAACGCAAAGCGCTGCGCCAAGCTCTCAGCCTGGCTGCTTCCGAAAAGCGCATCAAAGTTATCGAGAACTTTGAAGCCAAAGACGGCAAAGTGGCTGCTGCTGCGAAACTGCTCGGCAAGATTGAAGCTACCGGCAACACGCTGGTAGTCGTAAGCGCCAAGGACGAGAAGCTGGAGCGCGGCACCAACAACCTGCAGAACGTTAAACTGGCGCAGGCCAATTACCTAAACGTCTACGACATCATGAACGCCGACACCATTGTTATCGAGACCAAAGCGCTTGATCTGATCAAGACCTGGCTCGGAGGTACTAAATAATGAGTAAAATTACACTCCTGCGTCCGCGCCTGAGCGAGAAGACCTACGGCCTGGCTCTAGCCAAAACCGTCTACGTCTTTGACGTGCCGGCGGACGTCAATAAGCAAACCGTTGCCGCAGCCGTGGCAGCGCAATTCGAAGTAACGCCAGTGAGCGTCAACATCGTAAATGTCAAAGGCAAGACCAAGCGCTCGGTCCGCAAAGGCGGCCGCGCCATTATGGGCCAGCGCTCCGACCTCAAGAAAGCGTATGTAACGCTTGCACAAGGCCAAAAGTTGCCGTTCTTTGACGAGCCTGAAGCCAAAGACGACAAAAAGGACAAAAAAGCTGAGACCAAAAAGGCCGCCAAAAAGGAGACCAAATAATGAGTATCTCAGCATATAAGCCGACGACCCCGGGCCGCCGCGGCATGACCAGCCAAGACACCAGCGACATCACCACCAAGAAGCCGCTGCGTTCGCTGCTCGTCGCCAAGCGCGTCCAGAGCGGCCGCAACAACCAAGGCCGCATCACCACCCGCCACAAGGGCGGTGGCGCCCGCCGCTTCTATCGCCTCGTCAACTTTAACCTGACAGCTGGCATAAACGCTGTAGTCGAACACATCGAGTACGACCCCAACCGCAGCGCACGCATTGCCCGCATTAAAGAGGCGAATGGCACCTACCACTACATTCTGGCTGCCAAAGATATGAAAGTTGGCCACAAGATTTCTAGCGGCGAAGAAGCAGCCGTAGAGAACGGCAACCGCTTGCCGCTCAAGAACATTCCCGTCGGTAGCACCATTCACGCGATTGAACTCAAGCCCGGCCGCGGCGCCCAAATGGTCCGCTCTGCCGGCAGCGGCGCACAGCTGATGGCCAAAGAGGGCGACTATGCGCAGGTCCGCCTACCTAGCGGCGAAGTCCGCCTGGTCCGTTTAGAATGCACCGCCAGCATCGGCGTTATCGGCAACGAACAGCACCAGAACGTCAAGATCGGTAAAGCCGGCCGCAAGCGCCACATGGGCGTTCGCCCGACTGTCCGCGGTGTGGTTATGAACGCTGTCGACCACCCGCATGGTGGTGGTGACGGTGGCCGCCACCGTATGGCCAAGGCGCCGCGCACGCCATGGGGTCAAAAGACCTTGGGTTACAAGACCCGCCGTCGCAAGTCCACCAGCCAATATATTGTTAAGAGCCGCCACGCGGCAAAGCGTAAGTAAGAGGTAGGATATGAGTCGTTCACTAAAAAAAGGACCATTTGTCGACCCCAAGCTTGCCAAGAAAGCGGCGGCTTTGGGTCCAGAGGACCGTACAATCATTAAAACCTGGGCGAGGGCCAGCACTATTCCGCCGGAATTTGTCGGCCGCACCTTTGCTGTACACAACGGTAAAGTGCACGTGCCAGTATTTGTGACCGAGAACATGGTCGGTCACCGCTTGGGCGAATTTGCGCCAACTCGCAAGTTCCGCAGCCACGGCGGTAAGTTAGCCAAGGGAGGCAAGTAGTATGAGCGTCCAAGCTATTGCCAAAGGCGTTCGTATGAGTCCGCGTAAAGTCGGCGTGGTAGCGGCGTTAGTCCGCGGCCGTACCGTGGCTGACGCGCTGGTTATTCTCGACCACACGCCGCGTCGCACCGCTCTCCCCGTTAAAAAGACTATTATGAGCGCCAAAGCCAACGCCGATCACAATCACGGCCTCAAGCCCGACACACTCCGGATCATAGAAATCAGTGTCACCGCCGGCCCGCGCCTCAAGCGCTACCGCCCGGCTGCCCAAGGCCGCGCGCTGCCATTCCAGCGCCGCACCTCTCACATTCGTGTAGTAGTCGATGGCGAAGCCCGCGCCGCTAAAAAGCCAGCTAAGACTGCAGAGGAGAAGAAATAATGGGTCAAAAAGTAAATCCTATTAGCATGCGCCTCCAAGTCAACAAAGACTGGCGCAGCAAGTGGTTCGCCGGCAAACGCGAATACGCCAATTATTTGGCGCAAGACCTCGCCGTGCGCCGCATGATTCAAGACAAGCTTGGCTCACGCGCTGCCATCAACAAAGTCGACATCGAGCGCTCGCCAAACCTAGTAACCGTAACGGTCGCCACGGCTAAAGCCGGTGTGGTTATTGGCCGCGGCGGTGCTGGTGCACAGGAGCTAAAAGCCACGATCGAAAAGATCTACGGCGTGCCGGCTCGCGTGAATATCGAAGAAGTCAAAAAGCCGGAACTCTACGCCAAGCTAGTGGCCGAGAACATCGCTCACCAGCTGGAGCGCCGTATGAGCTTCCGCCGCGCTATTAAGAGCTCCTCAGCCGCAACGATGCGTGCCGGCGCCCAAGGCGTGCGCATAGAAGTCGCCGGCCGTTTGAACGGCGCCGATATGTCTCGTCGCGAAAAGGAAGTTGCCGGCAGCGTGCCGCTACACACTCTGCGTGCCAACATCGATTTTGCAAAAGTTGGCGCCAGGACACCAGCCGGTGTAATTGGTGTGAAGGTCTGGATCTACAAGGGGGAAGCATAATATGTTAGTCCCTAGTCGCACCAAATTCCGCAAGGTCCGCAAAGGCCGCATCACTGGCCCAGCCACCAGCGGCCACTATATCGCTTACGGCGAATACGCGCTGCAAGCTCAAGGGCACGAGCGCATCACCAGCCGCCAAATCGAGTCCGCCCGCCAGGCCATGACCCGCTACATCAAGCGCGGCGGCAAGATCTGGATTCGCATTTTCCCACACACTCCCGTTACTAAGAAACCACTAGACGTTAAGATGGGCTCTGGCAAAGGCAACCCCGAATACTTCGCTGCCAAGGTCAAACCCGGCACCGTGCTGTTTGAAATGCAAGGCGTCAGCGAAGAAATCGCCCGCGAAGCTATGCGCCTGGCCGCCCACAAACTGCCAGTCAAGACCAAGTTCTTGGTGAAGGAGGAGCAATAGTCATGAAAATTGTTGATATCCGTAAGATGAGCACCGAAGAATTAGCTAGCGCCAGCGTCAAACTGCGCGAGGAGATTACCGAGCTCAAACGACAACTGTATCTTGGCGAAGCCAGCAACATCCGTCTTATCCGCAGCAAACGCAAGGATCTAGCCCGCATGTTGACCGTGCTCAGCGACCAATTAACTAAGGAGGCAAAGTAATGGCCAAAACAATTACTGGCGTCGTTGCCTCGAAGAAAACCGACAAGACCATTGTCGTGGCCGAGCACGTTCGCCTGACCCATCCGCTGTACCGCAAGCAGTACACCGTCACCAAGCGCTTTATGGCGCACGACGAGAAGAACGAAGCTGCCGAAGGCGACCGCGTAATTATTGAAGAGTGCCGCCCACTCAGCGCCCGCAAGCATTTTATGCTCAAAAAGGTTGTCGAGAAAGCCGGCGTCAAACACGTCGAACCAGAAGTCGAAGCTCCAAAAGCCGAGAAGGACCAGGAGAAATAGTATATGATTCAGCAAGAAACCCGCCTGAACGTCTGTGACAACTCCGGTGCCAAGGAAATCTTGTGTATCCGCGTGCTTGGGGGCACTCGCCGTCGCTATGCGCACGTAGGTGACATTATCGTTGCCACTGTCAAAGACGCTAACCCGCAAGGGAATGTTAAGAAAAAGTCGGTAGTCAAAGCTGTTGTTGTCCGCACCCAAAAGGAAATTCGCCGAAAAGACGGCTCAACCATCAAGTTCGACGACAACGCCGCCGTAATTATCGGCGACGACAAATTGCCCAAGGCCACCCGCATCTTCGGCCCGGTGCCGCGCGAGCTGCGCGACCTCGGCTACGCCAAAATTATTAGCCTTGCGCCGGAGGTACTATAATGGAAACTCGCTACAAAATTCGTTTAAAAAAGGGCGACACCGTCATTGTGCTGGCTGGCAAGTACAAGGGCAAGACCGGCAAAGTGACCGCCACGCATCCAACTGAGAACAAAGTGACGGTTGAAGGTGTGAACATCGTTAAGAAGCATCAGAAACCAAACCGCGCCTATCCACAAGGTGGTATTATCGAGATTACCAAGCCGATTTGGGTGAGCAAAGTGGCCATCGTCGAGCCGACCAGCAAGAAACCCAGCCGCATCGGCTACCAAATTGCCAAAGACGGCAGCAAAACTCGCGTATTTAAGACAACTGGAAAGGAGATCAAGTAATGGCCACCGCGACAACTAGCAAAAAAGCTGTGAAGACGACCACGACCACGACGACGCGTCTCCGCGAACAGTACAACAGCAAGTACGCTGCCGAGCTGCAGAAGGAACTGGATCTCAGCAACCCAATGCAAGTACCACGCCTGCAAAAGATTACCGTGAACGTGGGCCTAGGCCGCGCCAAAGACGACAAACGCGTCATCGAGGCCGCAGCCAACACGCTGCGCAAGATCACCGGCCAGCAGCCGCTGGAGACCTACGCCAAGAAATCCATCGCCAGCTTCAAACTGCGCGAGGGCAACAAGATTGGCCTGAAAGTCACACTGCGCGGCGACCGTATGTACGAATTTATGGACCGTTTTATTAGCGTGGTGCTGCCGCGCCTGCGCGACTTCCACGGCGTATCCAACAAGGCGTTTGACCGACAGGGCAACTTTAGTATTGGTCTGGTCGACCAATCGGTTTTCCCAGAGCTAACGTTTGAGGAAACCACCACGGCACACGGTTTGCAGGCAGTGTTCAGCATTCGCTGTGAAGAACCAGCGCACGCTAAGGCACTGCTGCAGAAATTCGGAATGCCATTTGAAAAGGAGGCCAAATAATGGCACGGAAATCTAATATTGCCCGCGACCTCAAGCGTCGCCGGATGTTCGAAAAGTACGCCGCCAAGCGCGCTGAGCTCAAACAGCTTGGCGATCTAGAAGGCTTAGCGAAACTGCCCCGCAACTCAAGCCCTACCAGGCTCAAGAACCGCTGTGTGGAGACCGGCCGGCCGCATGGCTACATGCGAACATTTGGCCTCAGTCGTATTTCATTTCGTGAACACGCCAGCAAGGGCGAAATCCCCGGCGTAACTAAGGCCAGTTGGTAGAAAGGAGCAGCACTTATGAGTAATATGACTTCCACTGATCCTATCGCCGACATGCTGACTCGCATTCGCAACGCCATTGGCGTGCGCAAACGCGAAGTGAGCATGCCGCACTCCAAAATCAAACAAAGCGTGGCCGAGCTGCTGAAAACAAGCGGCTTCGTGAGCGACGTTCGCGTCCTTGATGCCGCCGAAGGCATGGGCAAGAGCCTGCTCATCACCATTCACGGCGAGGACGAAAACGCCCGCATTACCGAAATTGTCCGCATGAGCCGCCCAGGCAGACGCGAATACGCCGCCAGCAAGGACATTCCGGTGGTTAAGCGCGGCCGCGGTGTCGTTATCATTTCCACCTCCAAAGGATTGATGACCGGCGCCGAAGCCAAGAAGCAGCAAATTGGCGGCGAATTAATCTGTAAGGTATATTAAGGAGAAATTATGAGTCGCATAGGAAAACTGCCTATCGCTATCCCCAGCGGCGTGACAATCACTGTCGACCCTGATTTCGTAACTGTGACCGGCTCCAAAGGCACGCTCAAGCAGTTTACGATGCCGGGCGTCAACGTGCAGGTCGAAGACGGCCAGGCCGTAGTTACCCGCATCAACGACGAAGCTATCAACCGTTCAAAGCACGGTTTGATGCGTACGCTCGTAAGCAATATGGTAACTGGCGTGAGCAAAGGCTTTGAGAAAAAGCTAGAAATTAATGGCGTCGGTTACCGTGTAAACCTGCAAGGCGCGAATCTTAAGTTCAACTTAGGCTTCAGCCACGACGTTATCTACAAATTGCCGCAAGGCATCACTGCCACGACCGAACAAAACGTCATCACCGTATCTGGCATCGACAAACAACAGGTTGGCCAAGTGGCCGCCGAAATTCGCGCGCTCAAAAAGCCAGAGCCATACAAGGGCAAGGGTATTAAATATGTGGGTGAACGCATCTTACGCAAGAGCGGGAAGAGCGGGAAGGAGAAATAGCCATGAATTTACTCGCACATAAGTTACACAATGCGTGGCAGCGCAAGCACCGCGTGCGCGCGACGGTTTCTGGCACTCCTGAGCGCCCACGACTAAGCGTACATATCAGCAATCGACACATTACCGCGCAGGTCATAGACGACACAACTCACAAAACACTCGCCTATGTCTCTACCGTTAGCGCCAAAGCCGCTAAGGGATCAATGACCGAGCGCGCCGCATGGGTTGGCGAGGAAGTCGCGAAGAAGGCCAAGGCAGCGAAAGTTAGCGCCGTGGTCCTTGACCGTGGCAGCCACTTGTATCATGGCCGCGTTCAGGCTCTAGCCGACGCAGCACGTAAAGCAGGACTGGAGTTCTAAATATGGCCGAAGAAACAACCATGCCGCAGCAACCAGAGACTAAGACGCGCTCGCCGCGCGGTGGCCGCGACCAAGGCCCACGTGGCCGTCGCCCAGAAGCTGCGCCAGAAGAAAAGCAATTTGACGAGCGCGTGGTGCATGTAGACCGCGTAGCCCGCGTCGTAAAAGGCGGCCGCCGTTTCCGCTTCCGCGCGTTAGTTGTTGTGGGTGACCGCAAGAATCGCGTCGGCGTCGGCAGCGCCAAAGGCGCTGACGTAACCGCAGCGGTTAGTAAAGCGACCGAGATTGCGAAGAAACACTTCGTAACCGTGCCAATCAAAAACGGTACTATCCCACACGAAGTAGACGCGCGCGTCAGTGGTGCCAACATTCTCATTAAGCCGGCCAGCCCCGGTACAGGGTTAATTGCTGGCGGCACGGTGCGCACCGTACTAGAAGTGGCTGGTATTAGCAACGCTTTGTCCAAATCGCTTGGTTCTAGCAATAAGACCAACGCCGCCTACGCTACCATCGCAGCCCTTCAGACATTACTACCGGCCAATAAATGGATAACTAAGCCGGCACGCAAGGCGAGCAGTAAAGTTGCCGACGCACCGGCTGCCAAGCCCGAGGCCAAGGAAGCCAAGAAGGCTGCTCCTAAAAAGGCTGCCAAGAAAGCTGAGGCTTAAGTTATGAAGTACAACGAACTCAACGTCAGTAAAAATCGCCAAGCCAAGCGCGTTGGCCGTGGCATTGCCGCTGGGCAAGGCAAGACCGCCGGCCGCGGCACCAAAGGCCAGATGGCCCGTACCGGTTCAAGCAAACGCCCCGGCTTCGAAGGTGGTCAGAAACCACTGATGCAGCGCTTGCCAAAAATGCGCGGTTTCCGCTCGGCGCAGACCAGGGCTGAGGTAGTCTACACCGGCCAGCTTGATGCGCTTGCCAGCAAGACCATCAACGCCGAAGCACTTGCGCAGGCTGGTCTTATCACCAATCCCTACGTACGCGTAAAAGTCATTACTCGTGGCGACGTCACCAAAAAGGTGACCCTAAAAGCCCAATCTATCAGCGCCAGTGCACTGGCCGCCATCCAAAAAGCTGGTGGTAGCTTCGAGCAAGTCGAGCGCAGCGCTCGGCCGGCTTCAGCCAAAAAGACCGAAAAAGCCGAAAAAAAAGGCCGCCAAAGCCAAAGCCTAGCCTAAAACCTCAGGCCGCAACACAAAGAACCGCCTAGCGCGGTTTTTTGTTTGTATATGCCGCTGCCAGCTCTTCAACTTCACGGGTGAGTGCCCGCCAGCTCTCGGCAATTCGGTCTGGTGTATCCCCGGCTCCCATATCTTCTAGGGCGGCAAAGGCGTGATGCACCTGCAAGTAGGCATCGTCTGCTAGCACCGGGGAAGTGGCGGCTGCCGACACTGTCCACTCGGCAATCGACTCTTGCGCTTCAGGAAATGCTTGTTTAGCTTGTAGCGCGCGCTGCCAGAGCTGCAACAAAGAATGTCGATCACCAATTGCCTGTGGCTCATCCTTGCGAATGTAGGGCAGGATATAATCTAAGAAATTCTGCGGCAGTTGGTAGTCACTATTAAACGTTTCCATACTACATAGTAGTGTACAAGATTTGGAGAGTCAGTTTTTTGAATGCTTAGCGCAGCATTCGCGGAAAACTGACAAACCGCTGTGAGCGAGAAAACCTACGAGCTACCAGCTATTTCTCGATGGTCAATCTTACCGAGCCACCAGCAGGCAGTCTGTATAAAAATTAACACCACTTCTAGGCTGTTAGGCAAGGGGATGAGGTGCTATACTTGGGAAAGCAACGAACCGAAGAGGGTAAGAGACAGATTCATGAACTGGAAGATTATTTGGAAATCGCTGGGCCACAAAGAAATGCGCAAGCGCATTCTTGGTGTTTTGGGTATCCTGCTGGTATTTCGCATCTTGGCACACATCCCGGTGCCGTTGGCCGATCCGCACACGCTAAAGCAAGTATTGCAGAACCTATTCACCTCCAGCCAGACACCGCAGCTGCTCAGCTTTATTAACATCTTAAGCGGCGGCGCGCTGGCTAACTTCTCAATTATGATTGCCGGCATGGGGCCGTACATTAACGCCTCAATTATTATGCAGCTGCTGACCAAAGCAATCCCGAAGTTGGAGGCCATGCATAAAGAGGGCGAATATGGGCAGCGCAAGATAAATCAGTACACCCGCATCCTGACATTCCCGCTGGCCATTTTGCAATCCATTGGCGCTATCTTTATCATTCGCCAGCAAGCCGCACAAGTCGGTGGTATTGGCGATATTACCGCCAACACGTCGCTGCTGCAGTGGGGGCTTATGGTGGCGGCGCTGACTGGCGGCTCGATGCTTCTTATGTGGCTGGGCGAGTTGATTACCGAGCGCAGTGTCGGGAATGGTATTTCGTTGGTTATCACGGTAGGTATTGTGAGTGGCCTGCCGAGCACCATCGGCACGCTGTATCAGTCGGTATTTGATCACAGCAGCAAGTGGACGATCTTTGGTCATACATATACCGTGAGTGCCAAAGGCGCAGTTATTTCGGCAATTATTGCCGTAGCGGTTATTCTGGTCACTTGGATAGTGGTCAAGTTGAACGAAGCTGCCCGGCGGATCACTGTTAACTACGCCAAACGTGTCCAGGGCAACCGCACATACGGCGGCGCTACCACGGTACTGCCAGTCAAATTAATTGGTGCCGGCGTGGTGCCGATTATCTTTGCCGTGGCCTTTTTGACCGTCCCGAGCTTTGTCGGCCAGCTGCTGGCCAGCAACCACAGCGTCAATTTGCAGCACCTCGGTGCCAATTTAAAGGACTGGTTCCAGGCGCCCAGCGCTAATACCTTTGCAACTGGCGGTTGGCAGCCGTACATCTATCCGCTTACGTACTTCTTGCTGGTGTTCGTCTTTACGTTCTTCTACACCAGCGTAACGTTTAACAGCAAGGAAATCGCCGAGAACCTGCAAAAAGAGGGCGGCTTTATCGAGGGCGTGCGCTCTGGCGTACAAGCCGAGAAGCATTTGAGCCGAATTGTAAATCGCCTGACGCTATTTGGCGCCTTTGCGCTAGGCCTACTGGCGCTGCTGCCGATTATCGCGCAAGCTTTTATCAGCGGTAACATTGCGATTGGCGGCACGAGCGTATTAATCTTGGTGTCGGTGTCTCTGGAAACGCTCCGTGCCGTTGAGTCTCGCGCGCTTATGGTCACTTACGATCAATACGCTCAGCCAGATTTCTTCCACGACACGGATCCGACCGACATCGAAGATTCCAAGAAACGGCGCTTTAGCCTTATTCCATTCCGCCGTAAGAAACGAGCGTAGGCGACATGTCTGCTGCCGATCAGCTTGCACTGCAACCCTGGGAGCTCCTGAGCACCAAAGACGTACTGCAAACCAAATGGTTTACTATCCACGAGCAGCAAATGCGTACCCCCACCGGCGCTGACGCCACCTATTATGTACACGACAGCCTCGACAGCGTCATCTGCCTGTGCCTCACGCCTGATAATAAAATTATTTTAGAGAAGCAATACCGGCCGCCGATCGAGCGCGTGTCGTACGACTTTCCGTCTGGTTCGATGGAACCAGAGGACCAGGACCCAGCAGCCGGCATCAAACGCGAGCTACACCAGGAGCTTGGCTTTCAATCTAGCTCACTGACAGAAATAGGTGTCATGGACACCAACCCTGGCTTCTCCAAAGTTCGGGTTCATGTCTTTTTGGCACACGGCGAAATGAGCGAGCCCTCCGCCCAAGAGCCAACAGAACGTGTCGTGCCAGTCCTAGTAAGTCCGGCCGAGCTGCTGCAGTACATCGACGACGGCAAACTGGCCTGTACCTTCTGCATTTCCACAACCTTTTTAGCTTTTCGTCATCTCGGACTTCTGCCAACTAATCTCACTAAACAGTAATTTGATCATGCAGGCGTACCGGTTGCACACAGACGTTCCAGAAGTACACTCGGCGCTCCGGCTCCCCGAAGACGATGTCATTTTCTGTTCTAAAGTTCCGGAAATAAATGGCCAGCTCTACCAAGCACGGTGCCTGCCCATAACCGAGTACCGGCAATACATCCAAAGCCAGCACGGACGCTACATGCGTATTGAGCGCGACGGTGTGGTGTCGCAATCTGAGCTGGCCCGGCGAATAGGTGTTTCGCAAGGCTGGCTGTCGACTGTGGAGCGCAACCTTACAGAGCTACGCTTCAGCACCGCCGCCGAGCTTCACAAAGCACTCGGTGGCCGGGCACTGTATCTACTATTCACTGACAGGCCAAGCGACGACACCAGGCCAGACTTTGCCCCCGCTCATGCCATTGGATCAGAGAGTTTCCCCTTCGTTGTAGGCCGCTACTTTGCCGACCAACGCGAACAATTGACACTATCACAACGCGAAACCGCCGAATTACTCGGCCAAAAACAGACGGTGATTGCAGAGTTTGAGCGGGGCTACGCCGAACCGCGCCTGTCGAGCATTGCCAGACGGTTTGGCGCTTTAGATATGAACGTAGAACTATGCATTGTAGACGACTACCATAAAGGTGTTGCGTCGCCATCTCATTACTGATATAATTTGACGAGTTATATTTATGGCGAGTAACAAGCAGGTCATCGAGTTGACGGGGACGATTATCGAGACCCTCCCGGGTACTCAATTTCGTGTCGAGCTGGAAAACGGCCATCAAATTATAGCTCACGTCGCGGGCAAAATGCGAAAGCATTACATTCGCATCGTGCCAGGTGACAGCGTGACGGTCGAGTTGACCCCTTACGATCTTACGAAGGGCAGAATCACCTATCGCCGGTCCTAGTTAATTGCAAAAACTAGGACCATTCATATCAAACTAAGCAGTGTGTTATGCACTCTAAGAAAGGGAGCATGATCCGCATGAAAGTGCGTGCAAGTGTCAAGAAGATCAGCCCGGACGACATTGTCGTTTGGCGCAAAGGTCGGGGGCGTGGCAGTAAAGCCAAGCTCTACATTATCAACAAAATGAAACCGAAGCATAAGCAGAGGCAGGGTTAGCTATGGCGCGAATTTCTGGGGTAACCATTCCCACCGACAAGCAAATTGGCACGGCGCTGACCTACGTGTACGGTATTGGCCCGAAGAGCAGTGCCGACATTCTGGCCGCTGCGAAAGTTGAATCAACTGTGCGGGTAAAAGACTTAACCGACACCGAAATCAGTCGCATTCAAGACATTATCAACGAAAAGTACACCGTGGAAGGCGAGTTGCAGCGCATTGTCGCTGGCAACATCAAACGCCTGAAGGATATCGGTAGCTACCGAGGCCTGCGCCACAAGGCGAGCTTGCCTAGCCGCGGACAGCGCACCAAGACCAACGCCCGCACGCGCCGTGGCAAGAAAGTCACTGTTGGCGGTACTGCTAAGAAGGTTGCGTCTAAGACGTAGGAGAGGATCAGATATATGGCAGAAGCAACAACTACTCCCGCAGCCTCGACTGCGACCAAAAAGAAGAAAGCCAGGCGCAGCGTGCCAACTGGCCAGGTGCACATTTCGGCTACCTTCAATAACACCATTGTCACCTACACCGACAGCAAGGGCGGCGTGCTAACAGCTAGTAGCGCTGGCGCCTGCGGTTTCCGCGGCTCTAAAAAGGGCACTGCCTACGCAGCGCAGGTTGCGGCCGAAAAAGCCGGCAACGCCGCCAAGCAGCAGTTTGGTCTTAGTAAAGTCGATGTCTATGTAAAAGGCGTCGGCCTTGGCCGCGATGCGGCTATCCGCACGCTGCAGAATCTAAACATCGCCGTCGAAAAAATAACTGACGTCACCGGCGTCGCCCACGGTGGCGTTCGCCCACGTAAGGCGCCAAGGAACTAGGCGGAGGAAATATGGCACGAGATACCCAATCTATCGTTAAAATGTCGCGCCGCGAAGGCTACGCCCTGCATCCCAAGGCGCACAAAGCCCTCGTCAAGCGGCCCACTATCCCAGGTCAGCACGGCAATAGCCGCGGCGGACGCATGGGCAAAACTAGTCAGTACGCCTTGCAGCTGCGCGAGAAGCAAAAGGTCAAGCGGCTGTACGGACTACTGGAAAAACAATTTAGCAACTTGATGAAAGAAGCGACGCGCCGCGAAGGCCAATCCGGCCAGAACCTCCTCCAGTTTTTGGAGTTGCGCCTGGACAACGTGGTCTACCGCGCCGGTTACGCGCCGTCGCGTCGCGCCGCTCGCCAGTTAGTGACCCACGGCCACTTCGTGCTGAATGGCGTGCGCGTGGACATTCCGTCTATCCGCGTCAAGCTGGGCGACGCTATTGTCGTCCGCGACCACAGCAAGGCAACCGAATACTTCAAGAAACTCGACGACGTCAGCCCTGCACCATCGACCACCCCCGCCTGGCTCAAAGTAGACCGTAAAAAGATCGCCGTTACCGTTACTAGTTCGCCAGTCCGCGACGACGCTGAGCCAGATATCAACGAACAATTAATTGTAGAGTACTACTCACGCTAGGAGGCAGTAGAATGTCAAAAACAATTCATACACCAGGGTTAGTGCAAGTAGACGACCACAGCGCATCAAGCGCCACCTTTGTCGTCGAACCGCTGCACAGCGGTTACGGCATGACGCTGGGGAACTCGCTGCGCCGCGTACTGCTCAGCAGCATTTCGGGTGCCGCAGTCACCAGCTTTAAGATCGAGGGCGCTACCCACGAATTCACTACCATCAAGGGCGTGAAGGAAGATGTGGTAGACATTATGCTCAGCCTCAAGGGCGTGCGCTTCCGCGTGTACGGCGACGAGCCGCAAACCTTACGCATTGTAAAACAAGGCAAAGGCGCCATTACCGCCAAAGATATTCAAGTCAATGCCGACGTTGAAGTCGTCAATCCGGACCACGTGATTGCCCACCTGGACGACGACAAAGCCAAATTTGTTATGGATCTAGTGGTCGAAACCGGCCGCGGCTACCGCACGATCGAAGAAGGCACCGCCAAAAAGGGCAGCGACTACGTTGCTTTGGACGCTGTATTTAGCCCAGTCTTGCGCGTTCGCTACAAGGTAGAGAACACCCGCGTTGGCCAGATGACCGACCTCGACAAGCTACTGCTGACGGTTGAGACCGACGGCACCATCACGCCGCGCGATGCCTTTGAGGAAGCTTCCGCTATCCTTGTCAACCAGTACACCGCACTCGCCGGCAAGACGCGTGTCGAAGCCAGCGAAGTTATGGTGCCTGCTGGTGTGCCGCAAGGCCCCAGCGCCCGCATGACTGCTGATGGTAGCGACGAACCAGCCGCCCTCAATACGCCAATTGAAGACTTGAACCTCAGCGCCCGCACTACTAATGCGCTCGTCAACAATGACATCCACAGCATCAAGGATCTCTTTAGCCTCAGCGACGCCGAGCTGCGCGACCTCAAAGGTTTTGGCAGCAAAGCACTCGACGAAGTCAAAGAAAAACTAGCGGAGATGGAGCTGTAAGATGCATCGCCACGGATATAAAGGCCGCAAATTCGGCCGCGAACGGGATCAGCGCAGCGCCCTTATGAAAGGCCTGGCCGACTCGCTCGTTAAGTACGAAAGCATTGAGACTACACTACCCAAGGCCAAAGAGGTAGTGCCGTACGTCGAAAAGCTCATCACCAAAGCTAAGAAAGGCGATTTGCACAATCGCCGCCAAATTATCGCTGACCTGCAAACCGTCAGCAGCGCCCACAAGCTGGTCGACGAAATCGCGCCTAAGCTTGGCGGCCGCGTCAGCGGTCACTTGCGCGTCGAGCGCACTCGGATGCGCCGCGGCGACAACGCCCAGCTGGCCCGCGTGAGCTTTGTAGATGACCTAAAAGAAGCGCCGGTTGCTAAGAAAGCAGCTGTTGCCGCAGACAAGAAACCAACCGCAAAGCCGGATGCCAAAGCTGCCGCCCTAAAAACTCCTGCTAAGAAAGCTGCTCCCAAGTCAGCCGCCAAAAAGGAGACCAAGTAATGAAAACCTACAGCGCCAAGCCGTCTGACGTGACGCGCAAATGGTATGTGATCGACGCCTCAGAAGCGCCGCTCGGCCGAGTTGCCACCCAGGTTGCGACGCTACTAACCGGCAAGGGCAAGCCGATGTTTACCCATCACATTGACACCGGTGATTACGTGGTGATTATTAACGCTGCACAGGTGCAGGTCACCGGCTATAAGCTGGACACCAAGATGTACTACCGCCACAGCGGCTACCCAGGCGGCCTCAAGGAAATGACCATGCGCGAAAAAATGGACAAAGACCCCACGTCCGTGATCTTTGCCGCCGTGCGTGGCATGTTGCCAGTGAACCGCTTGCGCGATGCTCGTTTGGAGCGCCTCAAAATTTACGCCGGTGCCGACCACAATCACGATGCCCAGAAACCCGAAAAAATTTCGGTTAAGGAGGCCAAATAATGGCAACTAAGAATGCATATTTTTACGCCCTCGGCCGCCGCAAGAGCGCAACCGCTCGTGTTCGCCTGCAAGGCGGCAAAGGCACGATCACGGTGAACGAAAAGCCAGCCGAGGAATACTTCGCAGCTAGTCAGAATTTACTGGTCGAGCTCAACAAGCCGTTTACAGCTCTTGAGCAAGAGAACAAGTTTGACATCACTGCCCACGTGTCTGGCGGCGGCCACGCCGGCCAGGTCGAAGCCATTCGCTTAGGGATCGCGAAAGCACTGGTTCTTATGAACCAGGACTTGAAGAGCACGCTCAAGCGCGCCGAACTGCTCAGCCGCGACTCGCGCGAGCGTGAGCGCAAGAAGTTTGGACTCAAGGGCGCCCGCAAGCAGCGCCAGTTCACGAAGCGCTAAGTCTAACTTATCCGCCTGTTATAGCTGCGTCAGAAATTACATCTGGCGCAGTTATATCTATTTCGAACATGTCGCGCATAGACACATATGTACCTCGTGCTGCAAATGGCAGACTGCCCACCTCAATCCATGCTCCAAACTCGCTCAGCCCGTCGTCAGGCCCCACACGCGAACCAATAATCCAACCGTCATGAGCCGCATACGTCAGCGGCCCCTGTAACACTGGTACATGCAGATACGTGCCGTTGGCCGAGCGAACGCGCTCATAGCGAACCGAGGGGCCATGTTCAATGCTCTGCCAGGCAATGCGCCAGCCGTCTAACTTATCGAGGCTGCGCGTTAGTCCGGTTGCTGCAACAATCAGCTCAGGCGTGACTTGATTAAGCGCGTGCTCAGCTTCGACCAAGCGGTTGAGATGCCAGGCACGTGTACAGCGCACTGCAAGCGCACCGAGCGTCATCCGCACTGCACTGTAATTCTCTTCATACGTTTTGTCTATGCGCGCAAAGGAGTCTTGGAGCCCAGCGATCTGCGGCAGCACGGGAGTATCTGGGGCAGTGTCCTTGAATCGACGTATCACAATGTTTATTATAAACTATCAAAAAGCTGATTTGGTAAGCTAACTTACAATTTGCCGCGCACGCGGTATAATAAGCAGTAATGAGTAAACCAGTCATTCTAACCGGCATTCGTGCCAATAATGATCTAACCATTGGCAACTATCTGGGTGCACTGTTGCCGATTGTAGATATGGCTAAGCAGCGAGCAGGCGAGTATCAAGTTAACTTGTTTGTTCCAGACCTGCACAGTTTTACCACGCCGATCGACCATAGCGCGCTGCAGAGCGGCATTATGCAGAACCTGCGCGTCTTTGCGGCGGCCGGGCTGCCGCTGGACCACGACGACGTATACATTTACCGCCAGAGCTACGTGCCGGCGCACAGCGAGCTAACCTGGATCCTTGACTGCTTTACGGGCATGGGCGAAATGGGCCGTATGACGCAGTTTAAAGACAAGTCGTCTAAATTGAGTGAGGACCGCATTAGCGTTGGGCTGTTTAACTATCCGGTGCTCATGGCGGCCGACATGCTACTCTACGATGCTCAGTACGTGCCGGTGGGCGACGACCAAACACAGCATCTGGAATTTACCCGCGACATCGCGCAGCGCCTGAATAGTCAGTTTGGCGAACTCTTTACCGTGCCGATGTCAGTGCCTAAACAGCACGAGTTCTTCGGTAAAGACCAAGGCCTGCGCATTAAAGATCTTCAGGACCCACTCAAGAAAATGAGCAAGAGCGACGAAACCGGCCGCGGCGTAATTTTTATGAGCGACTCGCCCGACGAGGCCCGCAAGAAAATTATGAGCGCCGCTACCGATAGCTTCGGCGAGATCAAATACGACCCCAAAGAGCGGCCGGGTGTCAGCAACCTGTTACAGATCCTGGCTCTGTTTACCAATCGTGACGTCCACGAAGTTGCCAGCGAATGGGCCGGCAAGACTAGCTACGGCGAACTGAAAGCCGCGGTAGACAGCGCAGTGGGCGATTTCCTGCGCGATTTCCAAGCCAAGCTCGCGCAGGTGAACGACCAAACCATTCTCGCCAAGCTTGAAGCCAGCGAAGCCAAAATGAACGACGTCGCCAATCAAACCCTCTTGCGTGCTCAAAAAGCAGTAGGCCTGCGCGCTTAATTCATGGAAGGCGAACAGCAGACCGCTCCGCCAAAACCTGTGCGCGCTGACGTGCTGCTCGCTCGTATGCATCCCGAGTATTCGCGGGCCGCACTGGCCAAACTATTTAGCAGTGGCCTAGTTATGGCGGGCGATCGGACACTCAAAGCCGGCGACAAGCTTCCAGCCAGCACGACACTGCGAGCCGACCTCACACCCCTGCAGCCAGTGACTACGGCCATCGACCTACCCATACTCTACGAAAATGACAACTGCGTCGTTATTAACAAGCCGGCTGGCGTTTTGACCCACGCGCAGGGCACCTTCAACCCCGAGCCAACAGTGGCAAGTTTCTTGCGCAGCCGCACGCAGGATCTGGACGGCGAGCGGGCAGGGGTAGTGCACCGCTTAGACCGTGCTACCAGCGGCGTATTAATTGGCGCCAAAAATCAAGCGGCTCTGAGCTTCTTACAAAAGCAGTTTGCTCGCCGCAACGTTAAAAAGGCATATGTAGCTATCGTAGAAGGACATCTCGCTCCAAAAGAGGCAATTATTGATATGCCGATCCAGCGCAACCCCAAGGCGCCAGCCACGTTCCGCGTTGGCGCTGGCGGCAAGCCGGCAGTTACCCAGTACCGCGTTTTGCAAGAGAACGACAAATACAGCATGTTGGAATTAGCCCCAGAAACCGGCCGCACTCACCAGCTGCGCGTACATTTACAAAAGATTGGCCATCCGATTGTCGGCGACCCGCTTTACGGACGCGGCAAGTATGGTGATCGTTTATATCTGCATGCGCTTAGTCTGGAGATAACCTTGCCTGGCGGCGCGCGCAAGCTTTTCACCGCGCCACTGCCAAAAGAATTTAATGAGCTGATAGCGTGAAGACGCCACTTATTTTGCACGATGGCACGCGCGCTCAGCTGGACGCATTTCTGGCGAGCCCGGCCCACGGCTTACTGCTCGCCGGCAGCGACGGCATTGGCAAGACAGCCATTGCTGAAGCGCTGCTGACCGAACTACTGCAGCCGCGCGCCGAACTAGCCGACCATCCATACTTTATGCACCTCAGCCCGATAGGGGCGACGATCTCTATTGAATCTATTCGCAGCCTGCAGAAGTTTCTCCAGCTAAAGACCACCGGCACCGCGCCGCTGCGCCGGGCGGTTTTGTTGGAACACGCGCACACGCTAACTACTGAAGCGCAAAATGCCTTTTTAAAGCTGCTTGAGGAACCGCCTGCCGACACAGTAGTCGCGCTGACCGCCAACTCGCCGCGCACCTTACTTCCCACCATTCTGTCACGCGTGCAGACTATTACGGTGCATCCGCCAAGCGAGAACCAGTTGCAGCCGCTGCTCGAAGGCTCGGCCAAAGACACTGTAGCTACGCAGCAAGCTTACTTTTTGAGCGGCGGCTTGCCAGGCCTGCTCACCGCGCTGCTGTCCAGCGACGAAGCGCACCCGCTCCTCGAAAGTGTGGCCACCGCCAAGCTACTGTTGCAAAAGTCAACCGTTGATCGGCTGAGCTTAGTCGACAGCCTCAGCAAGCAAAAAGACGCTGCCCGCGGCGTCTTCGAAGCCCTCAGCCGCATCGCCGACAGCGGCTTGCAAACCGCTACTGCCAGGCAAGACGCCGCTCGGCTGGCCCAGTGGCACCATATCCGTAAAATTGCCTTCGAAGCGAGAGAGCAGCTCGAAGCGAACGCCAACCCCAAGCTCGTACTTACCAATTCCTTCTTGCAACTATAACCACAACCGGCCTATAATGGGTCAAAGCATATGTTTGAGATAGCTATTGTCGGTCTCTTTGGGATCCTCGCCTTTCACAACACTCACGTGCACGACGACGAGTTTGTCGGCGCCAGCCGCAAAATTGGCGACCGCCTGGGCAAACTCTGGGATATTGCCCACCAGGGAATGCGCGAAAACCGTTTGCTGCGTGCCGAAAAAGCGCTGTTAACCATCCTCAAGATAGACGAGCGCAACGCCGCCGCCTACAACCGCCTCGGTATTCTCTACGCCAAACAAAAAGAATATCGCGACGCTATTGATTGCTTCGAGATTGCCAGCTCGATAGAAGCCAGCCCCTCCAGCCTCCACAATTTGGGGCTGATTTATTATGAAACCGAGAATTACGAGAAAGCAGCGATTGCTTTTGAGCAAGCGCTCAAGCTAGAAGACAGCCTGGCGGCGCGTCACGTTGCCTATGCCAAAGTCCAAGAAAAGCTGGGCAACGAGAAGATGATGTTCCAGTCGCTCGATAAAGCGGTCGATCTGGAACCAAACCGCGAAACATACCAGCTCTTACAAAAGGCGTACTTAGACCGCGGTATGCAGGCCGAAGCCGACATGATTGAGCAAAAGCTCGGCCGCCTGCAGAGCAAGCCCGCGGCCGCGAGCAAGCCCAAGCGTATGATGCGGCCTAAACGCGTGGTTGTGTAACGCGCAGTATTTTGCTACAATCTCATCTGTTATCTGCCGCCTTAGCTCAGTTGGTTAGAGCGTCAGTTTTGTAAACTGAATGTCGTCGGTTCGAATCCGACAGGCGGCTCCAATGCTCCCGAGCCTGAAGTTACTTCAGACCCGGCGCGATGAGAGAAAACTGTAGGTTTTGTCTCATGCAATTTTGCAGGGATAGTGAAGCGGTCAAACACGGGTGACTGTAAATCATCTGGCTTACGCCTTCGGGGGTTCGAATCCCTCTCCCTGCACCAAGCTGACCTCAAGGCTCCTTTTGGGGCTTTTTTTGTATCTGCAGGTTTTGTAGTTTCATGTTTGCAAGCAACTAGCACTGTGATATAATAGACTGTAACTACGTGATGGTTACGCCAAGCTATGAGTGCGTCCACCATTATCACCAATGAGACTCGCGAACTCGTGACCCGCATCGAGGAAACTGCAGCATATGATGCAGCTCGCGCCGACGTATACACACAGCAGCTGGTCGGCCATCTTACACTCAGGTGCAGCCAGCCAGAGGTTCAAGCAAAATATGCTGGCTACGGCTTGCTTGGTGAGGGCCTTGACGTATATCCCCTTACATCTGACGGATTTGCCCAATCCTTTGACGTGCTGAGTCAGGAAGATGACATGTTTGAGCACTGGGGCCGGTTCGGCGTAGTCGTGGGCCGAAGCGTGGCGCCACAAACCTTGTGCGTGCGGGCAATCGATCGTGTGAAGTCAGTAGTGCAAGAGCTCAGCGGTGGCGTGTGCGACATCGATAACCCTGAAACCTACGGCAGCCTGCCTGTTGACTCGCAGCGCGTTCCGATACTCACCCGCGGCTTCTTCGAAATATACCACGACGACTCTCTCGCCCAACTGCGCCAATCTCTCAGGGCATACTTACACCACGTTGTCCTATGGGGCCGGGCCGACCTGTGGACCACCTTTGATCGATTTGGTGTGAAGTTGCCGGGCCACCACGAGTCCGCGGCCTTGCCACTCCACGTTGATCAGAATCCCAAAGAACATCCGGACTTCCGCACCGTGCAAGGTGTGCTCGCGCTTGCCGATTGCCCAGTGGAGCGCGGCACGCTGCGGGCTGTGCCAGGCTCCAAATCCTACTTTACTGACTACCTCCCCATGGCCCCCTACAGAGGGGAGTACGTTGAGCTGGACACCAAAAGCCCGATCGGCGAGCTGCTCACCGACCACGCCCAACCAATTCCGCTGCGACAGGGAGATCTAGTTAGCTGGGACAGCCGAACAACTCATGCCAATACAGCTAATACCTCCTCGTCAACTCGTTTTGTGGCCTTAGTTGCTGCTGGCGTTGCCCGCGAGAACGACCAAGCTGCCGTAGCTGCGAGATCAGAGGCGTTTGCATCTGGGCTGGGTAGTAACGTTCGGCACGCGCTTATGCATGCCAGCAAGCGCCCTCGCTACACGGATCAAGCAGCCATTGCTGCAGTCCGCCAGCCTGAGCGTCTTACGGGTCTAGGGAAACTCCTATATGGCCAGGAGCGTTATGACTCGCTCTAAAAGACGCATTCTTCTGAATGCCGAACCGTTCGGTTTCGGACCTGCAGCTGCAATAGCAAATTTGGCTCCCATGCTGCAGCAGAGCGGCCTGCAAATCTCATACATAGGCGAAGCGCACACGCTCGACTTACAAAACAATCTACCCTATGAAACGGTATACGACATCACAGGCATGACCAAGCATCAACGGCAGGCGCGTCTGAACGAACTTGCAAGTCAGTATGACCTATTCCTGACTGCTATGGATTTTGCCATGGCCGAGCTAGCTGAAAGCGTTGGCCTGCAAACGATCATTTATGATGCGCTCACGTGGTACTGGCCCGTGATACCCCCAGCGGTCAAAAATGCTGAGCTGTACATAGCACAACGATTCTTTGGAGTAGCAGAACGGCTCGAGGCCGAAGCTGGCGCCTTTCCGGCGTACGCACTAGTTCCCCCGATAGTAATTGCCAATAAAGGCCGAGAGAAACGGCATATCCTGCTAAACATGGGCGGGCTCCAGAATCCGTTTTGGAATTCCAACGACGCAATCGCCTACGCCAAGCTGATGCTGGAGGCGGTGAGCGCCGCCATGCCCGAAGGCCAAACACTGGTTGTGGCAACGAGCGCGGCAATAGCTGCCGCTTTAGATGATCCTCGAGTGGTGACGTTCTCTCACCGAAGTATTATTGAGGCGTTTCGGAAGGCTCAAGTAGCTATTATGACCTCTGGCCTGGGCAATATATATGACGCCGCCTCTTTTGATGTTCCAACACTCTGGCTACCGCCAGCCAACGACAGCCAAGGCCAACAAGCTGAATTGTTAGAGAAACACGGCTGCAGCGACGAGCGTCTCGATTGGTGCGAGCTGAGCGGCCCAATTGACTATACAGCGCCCCAAACAGCCGTACTTCAAGAAATAACCGCTGCGCTGCGGTCGATAACGGAAAGCGAGGCATTGCGGCGCAAGCTAACTGCCGCCACGGCGCAAAAGCTACAAGCTCTGGGTGCGTATACCGGCAGCAAAACTACACATTTGCTGCGTTTGTTTGGAGCCAACGGCGCGCGCAATATATGCGACACCATAATAGAGCTTTTAGAGCGAGGCGCACATGTCCGTACGGAGTGAGCACTATCTCAGCCTGCCCGGCGATCTGCATATCGGCATTACCAGCGACCGAGAGCTCTTTCTGGGTGAGAGCGAGGAGCTGTTACTGGGTGCCTACCTGCCAGACGTGCAGCTACTTGATGCCGCACCAAGCAACCTTGATATGATGCTGCATCACGTTGAATCGCCTGCTGTGCACTTGGTAGCCGGCAGGAGCGAAATCGAGATCCACGACAGCTGGAAAGAGTCTTTTCCCGACGATTTACCGCATTTGCTCTACAGCGTTGCGCGGTCGCTCTGGCTTCGGCGCGGTTACTTTCCCACGCATGCCGCTTGCGTTGGCGACGATGTATATACGCTCATGCCGGGACACAGCGGCGTGGGCAAAACTACGGTCGCGCTCGAAGCAATAACGCGGCATGACCAAAAGCTCCTATCAGGCAACACCACGTTAATCCAGTGTAGTGAAGCGGGTGATTTGCGTGCCATTGCCGGCACCAGAAGCATGACGCTTAAGACGGAAGATTTTAAACGAGGCGAGTACGACAGCCTGCGGAGTATGGAGTACGGAAACCGCACCGCATTTGAGCTGCCGATCGATATGCAGGCAGCTGGCCCAAAGACCATAGGCCGCGTGGCGTTAGTGCGCCTCAGCGACGGCTTTAATGCCTGGCGCCAACTTCCACCACTCAGCGCACTCCATACATTGTATCCCTATTTTCTGGATACCGAATATGCCGATTGTCTTGTCGGCCAGGGAAATGCGCTGTACATAGGCGACACGCCATCCGCCGCTCGCGAACAGCTGGCGGCGCAACTAAGGCGCGCCGTGGTCGACCTGACAGTTAGTACTGGGACAGGAAGTGCCGAATTCCTAGCCGAAAAGGTTTCTGGCTTATGAAGAAGATTCTGTACGGCGTTTGTGGCATCGGGAACGGACACATCTACCGCCAGCTGCCCACGCTGAATCATCTTGCTCTATCACACAGAATAATGATTTTTGCGTATGGTGATAGCCTAACGCTCTTTTCAACGCATTTTGCTGGCCACGCCAACGTAAAAGTTGTTGAAGTTGCCGTGCCGTACTACGTCGGCAACCGAACCGGCATAGATTTCCAGGCAAGCGCCAAATTAATAGAAGAGTCGGGTATCGACTACGCTGCGATGAACAGCCACGCAATGCACGAAGCCTGGCAATATGTGGGCCAGGCCGACCTAGCCATTAGCGACTACGAGCCAGTAACCGCGCAGTACGCCTATGCCTACGGAGTGCCGCTGGTCACTATTGACCAGCAGAGCAAGTACTTATCGGGCGCATTTCCGGCCGAGTTACATGGCAGCACGTACGTTGACGAGGTGGTGCGCCTGCGGATGTTCTTCCCAACCGCGGCTGCTCGCATAGCCTGCTCCTTCTTCAACGTGCCGCAGCTACCAGACCACGAGACCGTCCACCTCTACCCGCCCGTCATCAGAAGCGACTTTAAGCTACATCGAACCCGAAAGCACAATGAACTTCTTGTATACCTCACCGCTCAGCCCGGGTCAAAGCAAAGCCCTGCTGCGCTCATGGCTGTGTTGGGCCGGCAGCGCGACACCGTATTCCATGTGTTTCTCTCAAAGACCGCGCGCCTTCAAACAGAGGTTCCGAAGAACGTACGACTTTATCAGCACGGCGGGAAAGAATTCAAGCTACTACTCGAAACCTGCGCCGGTGTAATCGCCACTGCCGGACACAGCCTGCTGTCAGAGGCGATGTACTTAGGCGTGCCGGTACTGGCGCTGCCTTTGCCACTGTACGAACAGCAGATGAACGCCGAAATCATACAACAGGGTCAGTTTGGGTTGTCTGCTGATTTGCTAACGCCGGATGTACTGCAAGAGTTCATTACCAACCTCGCTCGCTATGCGCACAATATCAAGACAGACACTACTCTGCTGCTTCGGGGCGATGGCCAACAAGACATACTCGCCTTTATTCAAGACCGATTCCTGGAAAAGTGACACGCCAGGCTAACGGCTTTGGCTGTTATTCCTTGGGTTCTTCGGGCTCCTCGCCGAGGCCTTGTAACAGCAACGTTGAATCAGAGAATGTTTCGTTGAGCTGCTTGGTGTAGGCATAATACTCCGTCGACGTGCCAGGGGGCAGCGGCAGTATCTGTGCAACTGTCAGGTGGGCGTTGTACTTGCCCCAGGGATATGGCCGGCGTTCATATTTGTCGATCGCTGCAGTAACCGCCACGCGATGACTAATAAGTAGACCTTCGGGGTCGGTAACATTCATGAGCAAAAGTTCATTCACCTGCGTATCTGCTGAACCGCGGCCGCGCCGCAGGCGCTGCGTGGCGATCGAGAAATGCGATAAGTGCACTTCGATCGGGTCATCTAGTGTTGGCTCCTTATCCAGCGCCATTTGTTTGATGCGCTCCATCGAACGCGCAAACGTCATTCTGGCCAAGCGGCTGTTGTGCCTGATCCGCACTTTGTTCATTTCGCTTATCGACAAAACGGTGAGGCCCAGCCCTTCATTGTCAATCGGGGCTAGTCGCTGCGCGCCAAATAGTTCTGCCGCCCGGGCTGCCACTCCGCCAATGGTCGCCAGAGCCTCCGGGGACAGCGAGCGGCGGATAGGGTACTTTTGCGAAGGCAGGCTATCGGCCCAATGGAAATCATTAGAATTTGGCAATACAGACTTTCTTGATGAACGGCGTTTTTCCGGCATAGACTGTAGTATAGCATAGCAACAGGGGGCTCAAGGCGCAGTCCATGGTGCGTTCGGCACCCAAAACGGATTGCACTTATCACCTTAAATTAGTACAATACTTGGGTATTTGCCGAAGTAGCTCAGTGGTAGAGCATCGCCATGGTAAGGCGGGGGTCACGAGTTCAATCCTCGTCTTCGGCTCCATTTACATTTGGAATATCATCTGTTAGAATAGCTACAAGTTACGAATTAAAGGTTAGTACAGTATGGCCAAAAAAGGCGACAAACGAAAACTTATCGGTCTGGTTAGCGAAGAGTCTGGCGAGCGTATTTATTACACTAGCAAGAACTCCATGAACACGCCTGACAAACTGTCTCTGCGCAAATATAGCCCGAAGCTGCGCAAGCACGTTGTCTTTACCGAGACCAAGAAGAATCTTGGCCGCAACGAAGTAAAGCCCAAGAAATAGCTTTGCTAGCAGATAAAAAGAGCTGCGCATATGCAGCTCTTTTTATTATGGACTTTTTGTCGTCCTAAGGCTTATAAATAGCAACCACAGCGTTAATGAACTCGGCATGGCTCCAGACGAGCGGCGACACGCTCACATCCTCACCACTGTCCGGGTCAAACTGCTCACTGATTGCGCCGCTGGGTAGCGCCCGCTCAAGCGTCCAGTCAACCAGCTCCTTAGCTTGCTCGTGATTGCCGGCTAGTTCAAAGCACTCACCAAGCCACAGCGTGCAGATAGCCCACGGGTTGCCTGGATACTGCTGCTTCATGCGGAAATAGCCGTCGCCAGGGTAGCGTATGACACCGCCGATGGGGCCCGTACACCACAGGTCGCTCACAACACGCTTGTAGGTTGACTCTGCGCGCGCGTCCTGAAGCGGCAGCCCAGCAAAGTTAACGATCCCGTACAGTGTGGAAACATCCAGTGTGTCGTCGTATGCCAGATCGCCGTTATCTTGGAGCAAGAAGCCCTTTCGAAAATAGCCGTCTGGGTGGTAGAGCGCGCCGAGGCCATCGCGCATCTTTTCGGCAGCGCGGCGATAGCGCACACTGTCATCGGGGCGGCGAGCAGCATCCGCGAGGCGAGAGGCTGCCTCCAGCCCGGCAATTACCGTGCAGACCGTAAAGGTTGAGGTCTGAAACTTCTGTTCCCATAAATCGTAGCTCGCGTGGGGCAAGCCAGTTGCCTCATCCACGAACCTAGTCATAAACGTGGCGCAAGGTTCGATAAAGCCGTCGTAGTAACCATCGATAAACGTGGTGTCGCCACTTAAGCGATGATATTCGCCGAGCATGAAGATTACGATGGCGGTTTCGTCTTCCTGAATGGCTAGCTCGCGGTTCCGGCCGTGCAGCAACGGATGCCACGTGCTGCCAATGGCGCGATCCGGCTGATACTTGTGCATCAAGTAGCCATCACGATGCATCGTACTGCGCGCAAATTCAAAAAACGCCTGCGCTTCATCGTACAACCCAAATTTAAGCAACGGCCACACACCAAAGGCGGCGTCGCGCGGCCAGCAATAACAATAGTAGTCGCGGCCATAATTAAAGATGCTGGAATCACCGCTGGCCAGAATTGAGCCGCGCACATCACAATGCGCCTTAATAATGAGCAGGCTGGTGCGCACCTCTTCGCGCATCCGTTCCGGCATAGTAGATAGTTTGGGAGCCGCAGGCTCGAGCCATTTGCGCCAGTACTCACGGGTCTGCTCCAAACGGCCGGCCATGGGGAAATTGTGCAGCTCTTCATGAATACTCAACCCGTCGGACTGACTATCGGCGGCTACAACCCAATAATCGACCACGAATGATGTGTTGCCGGCCACTTCCTTGCGGAAGCGCAGCACACTGTCCACGCCGCCGTGCTCAACGGCGTTTCCTGACAACTCACCGTCTTCAGCATCTTTAAAGGTACCGGCCTTGCCTTCGATACCGTAGCTGCCTACGGCGTACTGGTCAAAATCCTGCTCGCCGTCTAGCCGCCCGGCAGTCAGTAAACAGCAGCGACCCTTGTAATCGAGCACGTAGTTGTCGTCCGGCACATACAACGCCGTGTCCGCCCGCCCGGCGCGTGATATCTGAAATACTTGGTGCATAAACAAGCGCACGTCCCGCTGTTGGTCGTGCATGTTCATAACGGTGATGTGGCGGATAAACGCGTTGTGCTCTGGGTCGACAAAATCATTGCTCTGAAGCGTGATGCCAAGCGCCTCGGAACGCATAGTGACATCGCTGACCATTACGCCCGGCTCGTAGACAACCGAGATTTGCCAGCTGTCGTCGTCGGTCCAGGAAAACTGGCCATCCACCCACACACCAATCTTGTGGGCCGAATTGCGGGCGTTGTTGAGATTATCAAGCCCGACGTACGGGTAATAAAAATCGTGTACGGCGCCATGCTCGTCCAAACCCACAAACATTTGGCCATTGCTCAAAACAACTGGTCGACCCATTAAATCGTTACTCCTTTCTCGCTCAACCGAAACTTCAAATCGTGGTAGGCGTTCATGAAGGCGATAAAGGCATCGTACGGGTTCTCGTACGGGCTAAAATAGGCGTGAATGTCGCCATCGTTGAACCATTTGGTGCACATGTAGTAAAAGTGGTCGGAGGTTTGCAGCTTGCGCCAATCTTCAATGAGCCCGAGATCGCTAGTCTCGATAATACTTTGCTCCAGCCCATACAGCGCCGCAATGGCCGCACCTTGCATACTGTTACCGAGCCATGCCGACAAGTCGCGCTCCGTGTCTGCCCAAGTAACGGTCTCCGGCATATCCACACTGTCGACCGGCTCAAAAGTGTCAATTGCTTCGCTCAGCGTCATAAAGGTGTTGTCTGGCCGCTTCAGCCATTCATTCGGCAAATGTTCCAGGAAACCAAAAATACCGGATTCATCCCACTGGTGCTCGCCAAACGTCTCGTAGTCCATAAATAGATTAAAGTTTGTGGCATCCGAGCTCTCGTTGAGCCAGTGGGTGAACTTTTCGGCGGTCAGCGGCCAGCCAGACCAGTTGCGGTCGCCGAAGCGGAAGGCAATGTCGTCACTTAAACGGTAGTTTTTAAGGAGCAAACGGATGTTGTCAGTGTATGTCGGGCGGTACATGTAATTGGGCGAGCGCCAGCCCAACACCTTGTCCCAGCCTTCGGCTAGGATGCCTTTGTAGCCGGCTTTGTCCGCCCAGTAGGCCAGGTCGTTGTTGTAGGCGAGCTCGGTGTTACGAAAGACTTTGGGTGTTTGCCCAAACACGGCGCGTACCTTTTGTTCGTGCATCTGTACTTGGCGTTCAAATTCTGGTCGAGAGTAAAAGAACGCCAAACTGTGGTGGTAGGTCTCGCCCACAATTTCGACACGGCCGGTAGCACAGAGATCTTGAAATGACTGCAGGGCTTCTGGCGTCCATAGTTCAAGCTGCTCAATTACAGTACCGGTGATGCTGAGCGACAATTTAAACTCTGGGTGATCATTCAGCAGTTGCAGCAGGCGACGGTTGGTGGGTAGATAAGACTTCTCGGCTACTTTGTGGATGATGCGCTCATTGCTAGTACGGTCGTCGTACGGCGCGTTAAAGTACTGGTGGTCGACGCCGGCGTCGAAAATAGTGTAGTGCCGCACGCGGTATGGCTGGTGAACGTGCAAGTACAGCACGATCGCTTTGCTCATGCCGCTACCTCTGCCGTATGCTGCTCATATATATCAAACAGCTTGTCGGCGGCTTTATCCCAACTAAGTTTCGAGAATTCCTGGTAGGCGTTGTCGTGCAATACGTTGCGAAACGCATCATTCTGCATAACAGCGGTCATTTGGTTGGCCATTTCGTTGATGTCCCAAAAATCTACTTTTAGTACATTTCTCAGCACTTCGGCCACACCTGATTGACGGCTCACCAGCGCTGCGGTGCCGTAGCCAATCGCCTCAAGCACTGTAATGCCGAACGGCTCAGAGATGGACGGCAGCACAAATAGATCGGCAATGGCGTAGGCGTCGCGCCAGCGCTTGCCGCGCAAGAAGCCGGTAAAGATGACATTTTGGCTAATACCCAGGTCGGCTGCTAGTTGAATCAGCTCGAAGTACTGTTCGCCGCTGCCAACAATCAAGAATAAGGTCTTGGGCATGCGCGCCACAACCTCTTTAGCCGCATGCAGCAGATTGGGCAGGCCTTTTTGAACAGTTAAACGGGTGACTGCTACCACAATGCGATAGCCCTTGTCGTGCATGGCGGCCAAGTAGCGGTACGCGGTGTCGCCGTCCAGCGGCTCCATGTCGTCTGGCTCGATGCTGTTGTGGACCACTTCTATTTTGTCGGCTGGGATGGCATAGTCTTCTACGATCATGTCCTTGGTGTGCTGGCTAACGGCTACGATACGGTCGGCAAGGAGCAGACTCAGGCCTTCTATCTCTCGGCACAGCGGGTTGCCAGCGCCGCCGCCGGCTCGATCGCGTTCAATAGAATGCACATGCAGCACGATGGGGCAGTGAACCATCTGTTTGGCGCGCAGCGCGGCGCGGAAGGTAAGCCAGTCGTGGGCGTGAATGACGTCGAAACGCTTACGAAACACCAGGCGAGCCACCGCTTCCTCGTACATATGTACTTGGGAATAGAGGTCGTGTGTTTCTTCGTGGCCGTCAACGTAGCGATATTTATAGCTATCGTACGCCATGCCGCTTTTTATGATCTCTTCCACACCTTGTGGATGTGCAGCCGTGATCTGCATAAAACCGATCCCGTGGTCAGCGCGGTAAGGCAGCACAAACTCAATGTCAGCGCCCTTTTTAGCCAAGGCTTTACACATCTGGTAGCATGCTACACCAAGGCCGCCGCTGTTATGAGGAGGTAACTCCCATCCGAGCATTAAGATCCGTAACCGCACGATGCCCCTCTTATGGTCTTTTTCTGGTTCAAAGATTATTATATGGGACTGTACGCACAAGCACAACCATTTTGTAAGCTGTTAATGACTGTTTTTGGTTAGCCTATAGGCCGCCAGCTATTTTTCTGTGTCGTGGCTGTGCGCGGCACTCGGGCGCGTGGGCTCTACCTCAGTTTGATAGGCGCCACCAGCTACCGCTAGGCGGTGGTAGCTGCGCATGCGTAGTGTAATCGTATAGATCACGACAAGCGCTAAGCCGCAGACAAAGCAGATGCTAAAGAATATCCAGCCAGATGTGGTAGAGGTAAGGGTGTTGGCGAGTGAAATGAGCTGCGAGGCCTCGGCAACGCTGCCGTCAGTGTAGTAGTCTCGCTCGGTAATTTGGTGCTGCGAGGCGGTCTTGAGCTCGTTCACACTGAGCGCAAACGGTGGCTGGGTAACTGTTTCGGCTAATGTTTGTCCATCGTAGTATTCCACGCGCGTAAGCTGGCTAATCTGCTGGCCGTCCGTAACCGTGCCCGGGTTCAGCGTGATCAGACTGCTCTGCGGAATAGAGCTTGCGTCCTGCGCATTGATAACCACTTGGCCGGTAGTGGCCTTGAGTGTGCCGTCACTCGCAGCTTGCAAATCGCTCGTGCTGGCAACCAGCTTGATGCCGCTCCGGTAGATGTCGGCCAGGGTAGTGGGTTGCTTGGTGCCAGAGTTGTTGGCACCAGCCATGGTGCCGCTCACGGTAACAGTGGTTGATTTGCTTGTGCTACCAGCTCTGTTCTGACACTTGAGGGTGTAAGTGGTGGTAGCCAGCAGCTTTGGCGTGGTCCACCTGCCGTTCGCATACGTGCTGCTGAGCGGCGAGGCTGTGATCGCACAGTTCCCCGAAGCCACGTTCTTGGTGCTCCAGTACAACACTGTCTGTGAGCCGGTGGAAATAGTAGACGGGAAGGCGTAGAAGCTGGTGATAATCGGCCCGCTCGTCTTCGGTGCACTGGTGACGGTAATCAGTATCTTGTTGGAAGGCGTAGAGCCCACGTTGTTCACACATGTCACCTGGTAGGTCGTGTTCTTGTTGATGTAGTTGACTATGACTGAGCTGCTCGTGCCGCTCGCAGTATAGCCGCCCGGCTTGAGTGTACAACTTGTTGAACCGACCGACGTCCAGGCAAAGGTTACTCGTCCGCCAGAAACTACGGTGTCGGAGCTAGAGGTCAATGATACGTTGGTGGGCACTTTGGGCGCAGCGCCAACAGTGACCGCTGTTGTAGCCGAGGTTGTGGCGTTCGCGGCGTTCTTACAAGTTACGGTATAGGTGTAGGTTCCAGTCGTCGTAAGTGTTAAGGTCTGCCAGGAAGTGGCAGTGGTATCGGCTGGGCCGCCTGGGGTGACTGAACAGCTGGTGGTGCCAGTTGTTGCCCAGTTTAGGGTAGTGTTGTTGCCTTGGGTGACCGTGGACGGCGCGGCGCTAAAGGCCGTAACTTGAGGAGCGGGCGCCACAGTAACAGAGGCGTTGGCCGTAGCCGTGCCGCCCGCGCTGTTACAACTGAGCTTGAAGGCAGTAGTGGCCGTGATCGGGCCGCTCGTCCAGCTGGTAGCTGTTGTGTTGGTGGGGCCGCCTGGGGTGACTGAACAACCGGTGCTGTTGCTGGTCGTCCAGGACAGGGTGGTGGAATCGCCGCTGTTGACTGTGGTCGGGCTGGCCGTAAAGGAAGTAATGACCGGCTTCGTAGCATTGTTCACTGCCACGCTTATGGCGGAGGTGGCAGAATTATTCGCAGCGTCGTAGGCCACTGCTTTAAGTGTGTGCGTACCGTTCGTAGCGTTACCAGTCACCCAGCTCACGCTCCAACCGTCCGAGCCCTGGCCGTCGGAGGCGATAAGCGTACCGTCGGCATAGAATTTGACGGCGGCGACACCGTTATTGTCATTGGCGTTGGCGGAAACAGTAATCGTGCCACTTACGGTGGCGCCGTTGGCAGGCGCTGTCAGCGAGACCGTTGGAGGCGTTGTGTCGGCCGCCGTTGAGGTAGAGAAGACCGGGCTATTCGCAAGGTCAGCGTAGGCTTGCTGTTTGGCGGCGTCGGGCGCGTCATTGACTAGGTAACCGATACGGTTCTCATTGGCATCGCCGCCTTTACTGTCGAATATTAAGTACAGTTTGATTTTCGAGAAGGGGAATTGATTGCTTTCTATCGCCGTTTGGGCGCCTTTATAGTAATTGGCGGCGGCAGGTTCGGTGGCGGCATGAGTGCTCCACTCGCCGATGCCCCATTGCTTGTCCAGGTAGTCGTGGCAAGTAGTGGTAGCGGTCACATCACAGTTTTTTGTAGTATTAGCTGCCAGTAAATCGCTGAAATGACGGACGATGTCGGCGAACGACCGACCGTCGTCAGAGCCATAGGCGTTAAAGACGATCCAGTCCACATAGTTGTCGCCCGGGTACATCTGGTTCACTAAACAATCCCATGGCGAAAAGTTCATATAGTCCATGGCCCACACAACATTGCTGACACCGTGTTGGTTGAAGATGGCCCGCACATTGTGCCACATGTTGACGTAATCGGCTGGCGAACCTCGGCTGCCCTTGAGTGTGGTGCAAGTCGCGCCGGTGCTAACGTCGTTTTCGCCCTCGTGCCAAACGCTTAAGAAGATTTTCTGCGAACCCAGCGCTTTAATGCTGTCGGCCATCTGGCCAATGTAGGCATCCACCGCCGGATCGCCACCGTAGGACGCGCCAGCAGCAGTGGCCCAAGGGCCCGAAACCGGCTTCCAGTTGACCATCAAATAGGTATTGGCACGGCCAACTATAGATTTATCGTAGTTATTCAGTAGGTCGCCCGCTGTGTGGTATACCTTTACCACGTCAACCTGCTTGGCGGGCTTACCTGGCTCACTTATACGGCTTTCGTGATATGTCAGCTGTGACTTGGCATCGCCGCCCACCTGCGGATATTTTGCCGCGTAGGCGCCCAGCCATGGGCGGCACGGGTTGACCAGGATTGCATTTGGCGTACAGTCGGCGGCCTTACTGGTAGACTGACGAGCGTGGTCGATATGTATCGCCCACAGTGAGTAGGCAAGCGCGGCGACAATAACGGTGGCGATAGCCAGTACATGGCTCTTGGCCAGGTGGATCTTGGTTCCCTTGGGATTCTTCATGACAGTCCTTATATGATTATGCTTATGTACTACTATATGCGAACTGCGCCGGCTGGCAAGTATAATCTTGCATTCTAGCGGCGCATCTTATGTAGATGATTAGGCCACTCTCCGCGTTCTGCTTTATAATCCTATTAATGACTGTGCGATTCGGGGGCTATTTTCATCCCTTTCCGATTTGGACCAACCACAAACGGCTGGAGCAGGCCGAGCAGGCGCTGCGCCGGCCGATCGACATTGTGCTGTGGTATCAGTGGTGGGACGCGGGCCTCCTCACTGGCGGTAAGCGGGCAACGCGGTTCCAAACAAATTGGGCTATCGAAGCCGGTGCGCGTGACGTACTCATTAAATGGGAACCCTGGAAGCCAGGCAAACGCATTGTGCAGCCCGAATTTTCTTTGGCAACGATTACCGCTGGCCAGCATGATTCATATATCAGTTCTTGGGCCCGGGCAATAAAAAACTATGAGCGGACAATCTATTTGTGCCCGCTGCCAGAGATGAACGGCTTTTGGAACCAATGGAGCGTGCCCATTGGCAAACATACGCCAGAAGATTTTATCGCAGCCTGGCGCCACATCCACGACATTTTTTCGGGGGAGGCAGCAACCAACGTACGCTGGGTATGGGCGCCCAACGCCGGCGACATGCCGCCGGAGTATCCTATGGAATTATTCTATCCCGGCAAAAAATATGTGGACGTGCTGGGGCTGAGCGTCTACAACTGGGGTAGCGTGCAACCCTGGAGCAAATGGCGGTCGTTCGCCGATATTGTCCAGCCATATTACGAACGCTTGGCGAAGCTCGGCAATCAGCCTATTTGGATCACCGAGATGGGCTGTGCGCCAGTTGGTGGCGACAAAGCCGCCTGGATCCGCGACGCGCTCCAGCATATCTCCAAGCTTCCGCGCCTAGAAGCCGCCATTTGGTTTGACATGAAAAAGGAAACCGACTGGCGCATCACCAATCCAGACATCGCCCCGGTATTTTGGCCCAAAGCGTAGAAACGCCGGCTTGTGGATAACCACAAGCCGGCGTAAGGAAGCGCCACTGTTTAGTCGAGAAGTGGTACCGTGGGGTATAAGCACTGCCCGAGCTCGACGTGCGAGTCAGAGAACAGCACCCGATAGCCAACACCGTTGCCCACACCAGCATTCAACACGGTAAGGGAACTGGATTGCAGCGGCACAAGCGTTGGGCCGACTGGTCCGAAGTAGTTGTGCCCGGGTGGGTTGTACATCTGTACGAAGAAGACCCGGTTTCCGGTGCACGTTCCCTCGGTGACGTTTGTTGCGTTAATGTCATTGCACGTCGACGACGAATCGCCGGTGAAGAGCAGTCCACTGGCGTGTACCCAGAAGTCGCCCTGGCCGTTCACATGCTGCCAGAACCCCGGGCCCCAGTCTACGGCGTCTACTTGGTTGTGATTACAACCCGACGCCAGCGCCGTTCCAGACAGAATTGGCGTTGCCGTTAAGCCGGCTGTCAAAGCAGCAGCCGCGGCAATGGTAGTCATTGACCACTGTAGGCGGCGTTTAATTTTATATAGTAGCTTCATACTTCCCCCTTACTTTAATTACACTTCAAAGGTGGTTATAGAGCAGTACCAATTAAGATCCTTTTAATGATCTATTCTGTTTTTGATTGTAGACATCAGGAATAGCTGCGTCAAGCACATAAACATTTGCTTTTTGACAATTTCCTAATTTGGCTGGCTTCGCCCAAAGCTGCGTCGCTATTGTATTGTATGTGCAATAACAATGTTGCATTACTAGCTATTTTGGGTTATAGTACGAATCAGATTTTAAGTGGTCTGTCGGGCGCGCGAACAAAGAGGGCTATCCATAGCCTAGCTTTGCTAACCTTTCCGCGCTGTTTCCGCAGATACAAGGAGTCCGTTTATGGTATCAAGCAGTTGCATAGCAGCAGAAGTTTACATAGTAACACTACAGCTTCCCAAGGAGCTTGCTTAGTATGGCTGGGACAACTACTGAGCTCTTTGATATCGAAGCTCTACATCCCAACCCCTGGACGGAACGGGACGAATTTTTAGCGCGGCCCGAAGGGCGTGACGCTGTCGTGTCGCTACTAGATAGATTTGAAAACAACTGCGCCCAAGTAGCAGGTGAGTACAGTCCTACAACCAAACAATTCCACATTGCTACCCGGCGGGAGCTGCGCCTAGACGGCGCCGCAGCCAATCAAGTGGAGAGCGTGGCGTGCGGTTTTGTCGGCCAAAGCACGCTCTTTCTTCATATAGCACGAGTACAAATGCCGGTCATATACGGTTTGAGGGAAGGCCGCCTAGACCGTACTTGGCAATGGATCTGCCACTTCACTGATGCGGTTGATGAATCCGAGAATAGAGCTCCGGCCCGGCCGTTATTCCTTTGGACTGCGGATCAAGGCAGCGCAAACCCGGACAACCAGCGGGCTGTCGCCGATTCTGACGCCACCACTTTGCTACCGAGCGAGCGCCTGGGGCTTAGCAGTACGGCCCTTCCTGGTATGTCCGGAGAATGGGAATTACCGTACCCACACCGCAGCGGCGCCTATACCATACGGATTACTCCAGACGGCGTGGTAACCTTCGACGGCGAGGCACTGCAATCTATTGGAGCAGCGCGGCTTGGTGATGAAGCACTTGCGGCAGTAAAAGAGCGTGAGCTAGCCTTACGCGGCCATCTCACACGCTTTGCAGAACAGCGTGACAGTTTGGACGCCGAAGCAACGATTGCCTTAAGCGAGGTCGGAAAAGTAGTCCTGGGACTCGGCACAGTTATGCGCAGCGAGGTAGCTCAAAGCCCTCAGGTTCTAAACCAAGTCATCGACAAACTCAAGCAAAGCACCGCTAATTCTGAGCGGGCCGCGACCCTGCAGCGTGAGCGAGATATAGCGAATATAGCTATTGCCATACTTACAACCGAAGCCGACAAACAACTACCGAGCGCCCTAGCACAAGACGACCCCTACGAAGCAATCAATCCGGAGAGAGAACACGACGCCTGTGAAACATGGTATGTTGCACGCCGGGTTCGCGAGGTACTCGCAGGCGCATGGAATGCTAGCCTGGAAGGCCTGGCGCCACCAGCCCGGGAGGCAAAACTGGGGCAATTGATGGCCGCTGACCCAGCGCGCGTAGCTCATGAAGCCACAATCGCCAGAAACCTCTATCGTACCCCCGAAAACCAGTACGGCATCTGGCAGCAGTACGCCGAAATGCTCTACCTATATAAAGCGCACAGTAACAAGGCGCTACCTGGCAAAGCGAGCGGACAACTATGAGTATAACTATCCCGGAACGTGTCACGGCACAAGACTACCTGCCAGAGGTGGATGTATGGGGATTGTGCGCCGAACTAGGTATTGACCTTACGCGCGTGCAGGATGACGTTGACACCACCGAGCTGGACGAATTGGACCAAACGCAGCTCGATATGCTCGAAGCCAGCATTGCCGAACTAGAGCAGCAGCAAGCGGCGGCGCCGGTGGTCAAGCCACTTGGCACCACTGCCACTTCTTTAGCCACCCTAGAAAAAGAGTCGATAGTTGCTCCGGCTCGCCAGCCAGAGGCACCAGTCGCGGCCGAGCCAGCCCAACCCGAAACGGCGCAAGACGAAGAGGAAACAATGCTCGCCATAGCAGACGAAGACATTCTGCTTCCTGGAGTCAAACCGTACACTCGGTCGACTGCGCTCAAACGTCGTCTTGCGGCGCTGGTTTCCGCAACGGTAGCGGCTGGCGTTGTAGCTGGCATTGCCACAACCACAGACGGACCTATCAAATCGGAATCCCATGCTGCAATGGGGACCACAGGGCACACTCCGACACCAGGTGCACACACACCGAATACCGCGCACAATCCGAATACTCGCATCGCGCTAGACGCCACGCAGCTAAACATGATCGACAGCTACCCGGGGCTGCACGAAAGCCAACGAGCTTTCCTGCGGTCGCTGGTACTAGCGTTCATGCGGCATCCCAAGGAGCTTGGCGATCTTGATGCCTCAGTTCTCTCTGCGCAGGTAATCGACGAGTCGGGCTGGGGAGCATCCACCCTCGCCAAGGACTACCATAACTTCCTCGGCATTAAAGCCGGAGCCGATTGGAAGGGCCCAAAAATACTCATTACTACATCCGAACAAAGCCCCGATGGGACAATCACCCATCCCAAGGCATGGTTCCGCGTCTACTCGAGTTTGGATGAGTGTCTGATCGACTACGCCAAACTCATCAAATCGCGGCCCAACTACAGCGATGCAATATATATGCATCACGTGCATCCCGACCGACCAGACCTGTACATCGACGGCCTAGAGAACGAACTGGTGCCAGGCGATCCCGACGGTCACATACAACGCGCACACTACATGGCCTATGCCACTGGGCTCGGCTACAAGCGTACCCTCATGCACCTGATTCAAGACCTCCAGCTGCAGAAACTGATGCTGGCCAAGCCGAGCGTCTACACGCCCGCTCCGCCGATCCAACCAGGGCATATCCGGCTGGATCCCAGCCGATATCCGGCGAACCAAAGTGAGCTCGATGCCAACCATGACGCATCCGACCACTCCATACGGCTGCCCGATGGCACCACAACCAACCGCCAACTCAGCTACAGCGAACGGCTGGCCGCTGTTGAAGGTTGGCTCAACCAGGTGCGAATAAGCACCGACGGCTACACGACATTTGTTGGCAATATAGTTGATCTTACCGGCACTGTTCCAAGGCAGTTCTCTAACTTTAATGGGCACGGGCATGACTTAGGCACGCCGATCACGCCCAATGAACCAGGCTATCATCGCGGTGGCAACCAGGACATTAACTGGTTTGTGAATCACTTTACGGCTACATGCCGGACTTCCGACATGGTCGGCCCGTTGGGCCTAGCTCGCAGCATGCAAAATGGCGGTCGCTCGATTGGCGTGCAATACGTAATTACCGGCAACGGCACCGCCGCCCACCTGACACCGTATCTGGCGTACCATGTACTGGGCCACAACAACAACGCCGAAGGTGTCGAAGTTACGGGTTGTGAGCAAGCTGACATTACGGCCCAAGAATATGAGTCGTTGATCTATCTGGATGTGCATTTCTTGACTGAGATGGGCTTCGTCACCAAAGATATGACAACCGAGCAGGTTGACCACATGGTTGATTTGGTCCTACGCGGCCACCGCGAGCTAAACCCCAATGGGCACGAAGATTTCCCCACGATGGTGATGGACCCGATCCGCGGCTTTGTGAAATCCTTGCTGCACCAGCTTGGTTACGGCACGCCGGTCGCAACGCCGCCTCCAGCAGTCGCGCCTGTACCTACACCCAAGCCCACCCCAACGCCAACACCTCGGCCCAGCACCATTCCTCCGCAGCCACAGCCGCCCAAACCTACCGTGCCGCCTAGGCCGTCAGCCGCACCGCCCACCACACCGCCAAACGCCACCCCTTGGCAGACACCGCCAACCACCGCCGCTCCATTGCCCACCAAACCCGTTGATCCGCGGCACCTCACGCTGTTTGAGAGGCTACTCGCCGAAGAAACCGGCGACGAGTACCCGATTATCTTAGGAATGGACGCACGCCACGCCGCACGCCAACGCGCGGCATATCCCGGCCTGCAGACTCCACCAGACCTTAGCGCTGGCGATTATGCCAACCCCACGGGCAAACCCTTGTACGACTAGGCCGGCAAAGACCGAGTGGTCTTATAACGCTGTTTTCTTGCAAAAGCGGCAATGTTATCATAAGGCCCTATGGAGTACGCCGAATTTGCCAGCGCCTATCCGTACGACCTAACAGCTGATGAGATCCATCGGGGATCGCCTGCACCATATATCGCCGACGCCCAAGATTGGTCCTACCGCTGGGGACGGGTAGCGCATGCGCTGCTCGGCACCGCCGATCTCGACGTTTTTGGAGGTGACGAACTACGAGCATATGCCGACTGGTACGCAGGCGGCATGTCAAACGCCTATGAACAACTTGATGCGGCACCAGTCGAAATACAGGCGCACGGCTATAACGAGCTAAACTTCCATCATCTCAATCGACAGCTGCTGTCCTTCTGGATACCGTTCACGGTAGGCGAATGGACCTCGGACCGCGAGCGCCAAAGTAGCATAATTGAGGCGCAGGACTTCCTGGCATTCAAGACACTGGATCACTACACATCCCGCGAGAACCTCATTGCTGCCGCCGAAGGCACTCATATATTATTTGACCCAGAAGTCAGGCCAATGCACGATGCGATTACCGGCATGGTGCAGGAATACGATGCCGCGCTCGTCCTGCTGGACGTCGTTCGCAAGAACCGCCACTTCACGGTCGTACCCGCGCCGCTCCAATTTGAGCGAACACGAAAACGCACCAATGTCGACTTCATCGTGGCTGATTTTGTCGGCCGACGCGCAGTGGGCGTACAGGTAAAATCTCGTTTGCGCACAGAAGACACACAAGCGGTAGATCCGGACCGCGTGGTGTTTATCGATGGAGATACCGATCTCGGCAATATCAAGGTTGTGCGTACCCACCGCAATCGCTCCACCGAGCGGGTGGTGGCTTGGCCGGGCATTCTTGGCGTGAAACGAATTAGCCAAATGAAGAACTATGGCCAACGAGGGCGCCATTTGTGGCCAAACACCCGCGCCCTACCTATCCTCAAACAGGTCGCCGACCGATTGACTGGCTCGCTAAAAGTCGACCAGCACGAAATCACCGCCAAGATTGGCGCCCGTATCCTAGAAAAACTGCAAGCGTAGCCTGAGCTCACGAATAAGTCTGAACATTGAAAAGTTGGGCCGCTCCGCCTACCATAACCTCGCCATGCTCACCTTTGGTAATGGCCAGAATTGCTGACGGCCCATCAAAACTATATTGCGTAACGCGCAGTTGCTGCCCAGCTTTAACGGCATTATCTGCGCTAATTTGGGCCGCATTTGACACGCCCGTGGCACGATCTGCCAGATTCTCAGGGCCAGAGTACGCATTGTTTTGGATACACTTCTCCGGTAGAGAAGTATCCGGATTGCGACAGAATATGTGGACACCATTAATCTCGTTCTCATCTTGGAAGGACAGTAGTGACTCGTAGTTAATGTGCACAAGGTTGGCCTGAATCTTCTGAAATATTTGCGGCGTAACTTCCAAAGTGAGTTTTGGCGAACCTACCGACAGAATCCCAAGATTCTTGAAATCCCCGAAAGACACACCGTAAATAGCATGTAATGCTTGGCTTTCCACGGCTAATTCTTGCGGTTCGACCGCTTGAAACCCAAGTGCGATGTCACCGCTGGCGTTCAAAGTCGCGTGTGCGGAAGTACTAAGGGTAGTAGTAATCGTGAGCGCCGAATTACTTTGCATCTCGCCAGATTGCAAAAGCGTCTGAATCGCACCCAAGAAGCCGTGCGCGCAGGCCCCCATCTCTGAACCCGAAGGCGTATATACCGTAAGATTTACTTCATACTTGTGCGGTGCTTGGGTTTGGCAGCTATTTACAAAGACTGTCTCTGGCGTATTGGTTGTTTTGGCGATTCGTAAACGCTCGTCTGTCGATAGGTCGGGGACATTCTCACCGATTACCACAGCAAATGGATTGCCTAAGGGGCCGTATGGATCTGCTGGGTCGATAAAGGAGCTGCCCGCCACGATTTTGACACCTTTTTGTAACGTATCTCGGGCAATATTCTCGCTTATCCGCCACAGCGATGGGTTTAGGCCGACAAGGTGTTCTGGGACAGATTGTGGTATGTTGGATGCTTGCATGCGTTTACTATAACAAAGCGTCGGACCACAGACAGTATCAACAGGCAGGAGTCGTGGTGAAATGAGCGAAGGAATGGCTATTCCCTTATCGTTTTGATCCTGAGACAATTACTGAAACGTCTAGCATTATAGAAGAAAGGCTCATTAATGATAGAAGCAGCAAATGATACATCGAATGGACAGTCGTTTTCCCCAGAAGATCATAGCGAGCTCCCGCACGACGGAGCACTACTAGCCACCCCACCGCATGGCCCCGAGCCCCTGAACCTCCCAGAACATGCCGATTCCATAGATTTGATACCAGGCATACCGGCTATGGTCGGCGGAATACCAGGCAGCTACTTCAACCCTGAGCTGGGAGACGGCGAGCTAACTACTCCCAGTGGGCATAGATTCTTGTACAGCTTTTACCCTGAGCTGATATGGCTGAGTTCCAGACTTGTGTGGGATCACCGCTACTCTGATTATCCGCATTTTCAAGCCGACCTCAGTAAGCACGAGGGCGAGCCGTGTATATCATTCGCCGTAAGGAAGACGGTAACGAACGAGGAAGTACTGGCGGAACTAGGCATGGATCCAAACAACCCCCGCCATGAAGATCTAGACCCCAAAGCACTGGTGGGCGCGTCAATAACCTATTTTGAATCAGTACTAGGCAAGCCCTTAGTATATTTCCGCGGCACCTGGGAGGAGGGATCGGGGAGCGTTAACTACCAAAGGTTTATTGATAATCTGCGCACTCAAGGCGTCGAGAATCCACGTGACGCCACTCAGGAACAAATGCGCTTAGCATCCATGGGCACATGGACACAAGAAATAGCCAAGAGCCACGGCTTTGAAGAAATTGCTGGATTTACATGGCCGCAGGGGAGTAGCCGCGCATTGATTCATGTTTACTTTAGGCGTCCGGCTAGTGCCGCCGAACAGCCAGCAGACGCTGCCGCTTAGGCTACAGTTTAGCTGGGCGTCAGGTTATTTCTGGATAGCGGTCAGCGTGCTTGCGGTAGTAGCCTATCCACGGATTGTCTTCGTCCATCTCAATGTAGTCAACATACAATCCCTTTTTGAATGCGCCATTTTTCTTGTTCTTGGCCTTTTGCGCTTCAGCAATGTCAGTGTCATTGAGGCCGTACAGTTCTTTTAAATCGTCAATCGCTTGTTGGACATCGGCGATTTCTGCAGCAACTTCCTCCTGGGTAGCTTGTGTGATTTCCTTTGCTTCCTCAATAATTTTGCTTACCAATTCCTGTTTGTGCTCAGCCGGGCTCAGCTGGCGAAATACTGCCTTCGAGCCAGTGGCAGTTTGGTTGTCCACAATTTTGTCGCGCACTAGCTTGGAGAATTTAAACTTGGGCATGGTTTTATTCTAGCAGGAGGCTATTTAATTTTAATTAACGTATAATGTTTCTTACGAGAGACTCTGCTCGCACCAACTTATTAAAGCTTAAAACGTGGGCAAGGGCGGTAAATATGAGACTATTTCATAAAGTTAGGCACTCCATGCAACGATCAGTCACCACACTGACGGCGATAGTAGCCGTAGCGTGTGGCTTAGTTTTGGCACCGCTCATGTCTGGCACGGCGCTAGCGGCTGGCTGCCACCACAACGAAGTTACGCCCTCGCAGTGGGGCGCACCGTTCGACTGGACTGCTTCAGACGGCACGTTTAACGGACCTTTATTCCCATCGCAGCTGATGTTCGCAGGTGATTCGTCGTCAACCTGTCATGACATCAACATAAGGTACGCCCATGACACTGCCAGCCAGTGTGGCTACTTCATTACCGTCTGGATCCAGTACTACAACCCGGCCGGACATAACTACTTTGGGATGATGCCGGACCCTGGAGACCCAGCGACAATACTTGTGGGTGACCCGACGGGTCTCTACACCGCCTATCCCAACGTGCCGAATGGCCAGGGGTATCGTATCGTCGTGGAGGAAAACGGATTCAATGATGACATCTGCGACCCGCGTTATGATCGGCTCGACGTCCCGATTCTCGACTAGACTTTTAGAGCTGGCGATCTTGTCTTGGCAGGATAGGCAAGACGCAAACTTTTACACAAAAAATAATCTAGAGACATCCAACACTCTTGAGGCTTATGCTTATATGGTATATGATAACCGGTAAAGGCTAATCTAATTGTCAAAGGAAGTGGTAATGGCAAAGCGAAAAAGTGTTAGCGGTATACGAAATAAACTAGTAGCAGGCGCAATTGTGGTGGTGGGGCTGGCAACAATAGCATATGCCGCCTTCTCACAGTCTCTTAGCGTGAACGGTTCGGGTACTGCGTCAGGTAACTGGAACGTGGCGATCACAAATATCACTCAGGCTAGTCAGACCGGCGTAACTGAGAACTCAGCACCTACGCACACCGGAACCTCGGCATCGTTTGATGTTGACCTCGCGTATCCAGGTGCAACGGCGCAGTACGATGTTACGGTTACTAATAGCGGCTCTATCCCGGCAAAACTTTCGAGCATTACCGATCTGACCTCTATCAATGCAGCCGCCCCCACGTACATCACCTATACAGAAACAGGCGTCACCGCGGGCACAACCACCTTGGCAGCCAACGGCGGTACCAATGTACTACACGTGACGGTCACCTGGAATGGCGCGTCTGCTCCTTCTAGCACTGGCGCATCCAAGGCAGCCACCATTACACTAAACTACGACCAGAACACGTAGATCACGACGCAAGCGGCGTACTAGTGGGCAGGCGGGCGAGTAATGCCGAGACATAGCAGTCGAATACATTTTATAAAGCATGTGTTGATGCTCATAGGTATACCGCTGGTGCTCACGAGTTCGGCGTACGCACTCTACTCGCAGCAATTGTCCGTTCACGGCAACGCCACCGAGCCGGTATACACCTCTTCGCAGAACCTATCTATAACCTATACCAAAAGCATAACTTCAGTCGCGGGGAAGTGGCAGTACACCATAACAGTAACCGTCCACAATAATAACAACCGAAACACTTCTGCCTGGCAGTCCACGTTTAGCCTACCGTCTGGCTTTTCTAACCTAACGTGCTCGAATGCCACTTGCACACAAGCCAGCAACGTCAACACTGCCAACAATACTGGCACGAATGGCACGATTACGGCTAACGGCACGGTTGTCTATACGCTCGTCTTTCGATCGACCCAACAAAATTACCGTTTTACCAGTATTGGCGTTTCGGGGACACTGGTGCCTATCTACGCACCGGTAAGCGGGCTGACTGTTGCTGCTAGCCAGGGTACCCGATCTAAGTCAGGCAAGTGGTATACTTGGCCTTTCACTTTTACCGTCACCAACGCCTCGGGGCAGAACTTAGCCGGGTGGCGCATCCTGATACCGTGGAATACCTCGACGAATCAGGTTAACAGCATGCCGGCGACGGTAAACTATATAGAGACCGCTTCACAGCTGACCATCCTCAGCACCCAGGCTATCAATAACGGCACCTCGTTTCAGTTTATCGCCAATCTTTCCTCCACGTCGCAGAATTATGTTCTATCGGGCTATACGGTGGAGGGTCAGTTCTGATGTTCGCCAGCAAATACTCCGCTAATTCGCCCTCTTTGATACTGCTGGGCGCCATGGTGGTATTGTCTGGGCTGGTGACTTTTTTTCGGATCGGTCACACCGTTCCACCTACAACGTTGCTGTATGTTGTCCAGCCGGTCATGGCGTTAGGGCTGAGCTTTTTGGCTTGGTATCTCAGCTACGACATTAAAGATCGCGTACGCGGCCGTAGCGACAAAGCCTTTGTAGTGGGCAGCGTGCTAGCGGTATGGTTCGTGCTCTATTTTCTTTCGGGCCTGGCCACAACCTACATTCACAACAGTTTATTTGCCGGAGCAAGGAGCGTAATCATCAACCTGTGGGCATTTGGCGTAGTGGCACTAGCTATTGAGTATTCTCGCCACCGTATACTGCTGATCGTGGGGCGGCGTAATGCGGTTTGGTTTGGCGTAATTGTGGCATTGGTTTTGGCCGTCCAACAGGCTAACTTTGGCCTTGTACACGAAACACATGGGGTAGCCGCATTCATAAAGCTGGGCTTTTCGGACATGGTGCCGGCAGTCGTCGCCAGCTTTCTGGCAACGTATCTGGCTATTGCTGGCGGCCTGCCCACGCTGCTTGTTTACCGCTTGGGCTTGGTCGCTTGCCTTATATTGCCGCCCATTCTCCCCAAGTATGATTGGTACTTGCAGGGCATTTCGCTGATGCTACTCGCTTTTGGCATCTACGTGGCACTAGACCGCGCCCGGCAGGACCGCCAGGAGGTTGTCAGTTCGCGGCCCCGTAGTCGCCCACAACTCGCCCTCGATATTATGTCCATGCTGTCGCTGGTCGTACTGGCAATGTTTATGACAGGGTTTTTTACCTACAGACCAGCAGCTATCGCTTCAAACAGCATGAAGCCCGTGTTCAGCCGTGGCTCGATGGTTATTGTACAAAAGATACGCAGCCCAATGGACGTCAAGGTTGGCGACATTGTACAATACACAAGACAGGACAAAGAAATAACGCACCGGGTAATAGCTATCGATGCCGCAGCGGATGGGAGCGGAAAAAGAGTGTTTACTACCAAAGGCGACAACAATCCAAGTGACGATCCACTCGTTGCGAGCCAACAGATTATAGGCATTGTGCGGTCGCGAATTCCCTTTGTTGGCTACCCCACAGTGTGGTTAACGGGGCTGGCGCGAAAATGAGCACAGACGTTGATGCTTCAGGCAACAAAGTCCGGCGCCCGCTAACATTTTTTCTGTTGGGTTTACTACTTTTTGCAGCTACCATCTTTCTGTTATACGATCGGCTGACCGTACATGCGCCGCTCACGCAGCCACCCAAAGCCTACACCTACAACGTAACCCAATCCATGCAGCAAGTCGTGCACTACCGGCAAAGTAGCTTCTTTAATACGGTGCCCGACGTTGCCGATACTGCATATCTCGCCGATATAACGAGTGATATTGACGAAGCGCTTCACTACCAATTTGTGGGTGATCGCCTCACCGATTTGCACTACACCTATGGCGCGCAAGCCACCGTGCAAAGCACGACTGGCAGCCGAACAGGTGGCGATGGTATTGCCAATGTCTGGACTAAGCAGTACACGCTTTTAAAGCAAACCGCCTACACACGGCGCACTAAGCTACTGATTCTAGACCCCAAGGTGCAGTTGCCGTTTACGGAATACAAGCAAGCAATAGACCAGTTTAAGAATGCCTTTAGCGCGCCGCTGAATAGTTCGGTCACCTTGACCATCCAAATACAAGTAGCCGGCAAGGTGGATGGAGCGAGCTTTGTAGACGATAAGATTTCGACCGTCACCATACCTTTAGACCAGCAGATATATCGGCCAGAAGTTAAGTTTATCAATTACGATGCTCACGCAGTGCTGCCCAAGCAATCATTCCGGCTCGCGGGTATTATCAACCACTACGAGCTACCCTTTGCGCTCATTATCGCGGGCCTGGGTGTAGGCTGCACAATCTACGGCCTGCGTAGGCAGCGCATCAAGACCCCGCACCAACGCGAGCTCGAAAAAATATTCCGCTACCACGAAGGGATTATTGTTCGCGCCAGCCACCCCATAGACCTAGCCGATAAAAACGTCGTGCCCGTGCAAAGCTTTGATGACCTGCTGACTATCGAGGAAGAGACCAAAGAGCCCATTATCGCCAGCCGAGTCAGTAGCAAGTCAACACACTTTATCATCACCAGCGACGATATCGCTTATGTATTCACCCAAGGCCAACTGGCACCCCTCAAGTCAGCGGCCAAGCGCGAGGTACATACAGCTACAGCAGCCACCCAGGCCCCAACCCATGCCAACCGCCGCCGGGTAAAAATCACCTGATATTGAGCTTTCTGATAGTCTATTAGGCCGCGCACGACTAGATTATACCTGGCAGGGGTGGCAGTTCTGGAATCGAACCTTATGACCAGCTGATGTCTCAGACTAGCCTCGTGATAACGCAAAGGCAAGGGCTGCACATAACAAAACACAGCCGCCCACGGCAATAATTATGAGCGTTCGCATCATCCGCTGACGTTGGTCTTGGCGGTAGGCTGCCACCTGTGACTCATAGTCATCGGGAAGTGTCGCCGTAACCGCTGGCAGGTTGTCAGCCGGCTGTTGAGCGGCTTGGTCTAGCTTCTCTCGCCAGTTTTTATACATAGCCACGGCGGGGCGATACTGCTTGCTAGCTCGGACATTCGCTGGCTCTGTCAGTGTATAGGCAGGCTTTCTCTTATAAAACTGGAACAGGTATTCATGCGACTCCACTGCCAAGCCCACAAGGGCAGTAGTAGCTATGTAATAACGTTTCGTGAGCGCAACAGGAGCGCTTAAGATCTGCCTGCCGTCATCTAAGCTAAATTCCACGCGTCCTGACGCTGTTAGCCCCAATGTTCCGGGCAATTGCAAGCCTTTGATGTTCCAATAAGCTGGCGTAGAGAAAACATAGGTATTTGCTGCTTGTCGGTCCATGCAAATAGCATAGTATATGCAGGATCTTTAGGCCAGGGTTATTGTGTGACGCATCTTTTGAATGGCAGGGGAGACAGGACTTGAACCTGCGACACCCGGTTTTGGAGACCGGTGCTCTACCAACTGAGCTACTCCCCTATGTCGGTGCTATAGTATCAAATTTGGCCTGTTATTGATAGATACCATGCCGGCGTAGTAGTATAAGAACACTTGACGAGGGGAAGGTATGACAGAGACGCAGATGCTCCTACTAGAAACGCCAATTCACGGCGGTGAGCCGATACATAGTGAGGGCTTCCGGCCGGTGCTGCGCTTGCTCACCGATGCTAACTACCGACCGCTCACCATGGCTATAGCTGGCGCGCCCGCGGCAGGACCGCTGCGGCGGCCGGCAGACGCGCGCTACCGCATGTACGAGGCCGAGCGTATGGTCAAACCTTCCTGGCTGCGAGGCGCAGCGATTGCCACGCTGCCCCAGCTGTACGAAACCGACAGATTAAACGGCACGGCACTCGATGTACTCGGCGAGTTTGCAGCCGAAAACTGCATTGACTGGGATCCCGCCAAGATCAAACGCGACCCGTTAACCGCCTGGGCTAGCCCGCAAACCCGACGCTGGGTAGTGCCAGCCGGGCACAATTACACTCAAATTGTAACGCCCTATGAGCACCGTATCCTCGGATTCTTAGACGTACCAGACCGCGAACTCATTGCCGCGGGCCTACGTTTTGTCGTGGCCAGCACCGTGTTCGCGGATGCCGTAGACGTCAACTGGTAGCCACACTTTACAGGGGTTGGCCTTCACTTATCTGGCCTAATCTGATATACCTATTACTACTATGGCTAAAGTTGTACCAAACACGCCACTTCTCATAATGCTCTATGGGTATCCAGGATCGGGCAAGACATTCTTCGCGCGGCAGCTCACTGACCATTTCCAAGCAGCGCATGTCTATGGCGACCGCGTGCGCGGCGAATTATTTGAAAAACCGCAATACGACAAAGAGGAAAACGACGTCGTGGGCCAGCTGATGGACTACATGACCGGCGAGTTCTTGAGCGCTGGCTTGAGCGTGGTATACGACGTCAACGCCATGCGCGTGAGCCAACGCCGCCTGCTGCGCGACGCTGCCCGCCGGGCGCACGCCGAGCCGATCCTGGTGTGGTTTCAAATTGATCACGAGACCGCCTTTACTCGTGCCGGCAACCGTGACCGCCGGAGAAGCGACGACAAATTCGCTGGCCCGAACGACCGCGCAACTCTCGAGCGCATCGCCGGCGCCATGCAAAACCCGCAAAACGAAGATTATATTGTCGTCAGCGGCAAGCACACCTTTGCCACGCAACTCAGCGCGTTCTTTAAGCGGCTGCGCGAGCTGGGATACATTCCGGACAGCAGCGAAGTCAGCACCAAGGTCATTAAACCCGGCCTGGTCAACCTCATTCCGAATCCCAGCGCCGGCCGCGTGGACTTAAGTCGCCGCAACATCATGATTCGGTAGGCTGGATGGCCACCAAAGAAATTGACATCCCCGGCATTGGCGCGGTTACCCTGTATAAACGGCGCGGCAACCGCAGCTTGCGCCTCAGCATTGGCCCGAACGGCGAGGTGCGTGTGTCGCAGCCGTACTGGCTGCCATATACCGCTGGTGCGCAATTCGCCAAAACCCGCAGCGATTGGATTGAGCAGCATCGCGGCGCGCAAACCGCTGGCCTCACTCATGATCAGCTGATTGGCAAGGCGCATCGCATGCGCTTTGTGTCGTCGCTAGACGTGAGCAAAGTGACCAGCCGCTTGCACGCTAATTTTGTGGAGATAAAATACCCTTCTCAATTGGACGAAGCGCATGCCGATGTCCAAAAAGCCGCCCGCAGCGCCGCCACCCGCGCTTTGCGGCTGCAGGCGGAAAAGCTGCTGCCGCAGCGACTGCAACAGTTGGCCGAACAAGCAGGTTACAGCTATCGCAGCGTCGAGATCCGCCATCTTAAAAGCCGCTGGGGCAGTTGCAGCTCACAGCAAGAGATTACGCTCAACTTGTTTCTCATGCAACTGCCGTGGCATCTGATCGACTACGTGCTGCTGCACGAGCTGGCCCATACTCGCGTCATGCGCCATGGCCCGCCGTTTTGGCAAGAGCTAGAGCAACACGCTGCCAATGCCCGGCAGTTGCGCAAAGAAATCGGCCAGTACCACCCGGCGTTCGGCTAATAGGTGTCGATGTGAAAATCGCCGGCGCGTAACATCTCAGCAATCCTGAAGAGCTGCGCGCGAGCCTCGGCTTCGGGAAGGAGATGGGGATAAACCGCGGTCTCTCTGCCGGTCGCCTCTTCGTGCAGTAAGGCCAGCTCTTTGGTAAGGCGTATCAGATAAGTATATACGTCTTCTGTCGAGCCGTCCTTGGCTATCGCCTCCAGTACGTTCGCGCCCAAGGCTACGTCTTGCGGCGCCGGGAAAGCCTCAGCCGAGGTAGGCGACTGGTCGATGGCACACTGCTGATTAAATTTGTGGTATACACAGCCTCGGACCGCCTGTATAAACAAGCCGGGTGCGGCCGGTTCTGCTTCTGGGCCAGCGCTGGCAATCACATTCACCCGGAGGGTATCAACGGTGTCTTTCATGGCATCTCGACGCAGCTCGTCCAGGGGGACATCTGACCCATGGGACATTTCTCTGTACACTTCCGCATTTATGGTCGCGTTGCTGGTCACTACATCAGCGGCTTCAAAGGCGGTGACTCCAGGCTGTATGGCATTAACTAGCGTGCCCTCGCTTACGCTACGCAGCGGACAGGTGTCGCAAGTCGCTTGGCTAAATTCAGTGGTGTAGGGCTGGGCTTCTCTCATGTTGCTCTTCTTATATACCAAAATCAGCAACATTTCAAATGCGCTGGCACTTTGCATCCAGGCGGGCGGCTGGCATAATAAGCTCATGGTTAAAGGTATTCTGGCACGGCGAGCAACAGCCGCAGAGGCGCGGCTTGAACACGAGCGGCTCACCAGCCTCGTTAACAGCATGGCCGACGGCGTACTGGCCGTAGACGAGCACATGCATGTGGTCGAAAGCAATGGCGCGGCGCTTAATATCCTGGACGTCAACAACAGCATGCGCGGCCGGCGCCTGAGTGAGATTCTTAAGCTGCAAAACGCAAGCGGCCAGCCAATCGATGTCGAAATCTTGGTCAAGCATACGGTCACACCAACCAGCTCGCGCGACTATCAGTTGCAGTACGACGATAAAAGCGTCATAAAACTATATGTGAGTATAGCCCCGGTGCACCTGGGCTACGGCCAGGAGCAACGCGGCTTCGTGCTATTGCTACGCGATATCACCCGCGAAAAATCCCTGGAAGAGGAGCGCGACGAATTTATCAGCGTCATCAGCCACGAGCTGCGGACGCCACTAGCGATCGCCGAGGGCAACATTGGCAATGCGCTCTTTATTGTGGACAAGGCCGGCGTCGGCGGCAAGCATATGGTCAAGGACGCGCTCGGGCAGGCGCATGATCAAATTCTATTTCTAGCCGGGCTGGTCAACGACCTGTCGATGCTCTCGCGGGCCGATCGCGGCAAGCTCAAAATGGAGGTTGAGCCGATCGCCGTACCGCAGCTCGTAGAGGAGCTGCTCAAAAACTACCTACCAGACGCCAAACGCCGCAAACTGAAGCTCACTGCCAAAGTAAATCCCGACGTGCAGACGCTCACCTCCAGCGTGCTTTACGTCCGTGAGGTGCTGCAGAATTTCATCACCAACGCGCTGAAATACACCGAGAAAGGCTCGGTCACGCTCAGGGCCGAGGCGGCGCCTGGGGGCGTGCGTTTTAGCATCCAAGATAGCGGCATCGGCATTAGCAAAAGCGATCAGACCAAGCTCTTCGATAAATTCTTTCGCAGTGAAGACTACCGTACGCGCAAGACCAACGGCACCGGGCTTGGACTCTACGTTACGCTCAAGCTCTCGCGCCTGCTGCATGCCGATATTAGCGTCGACAGCGAACTCAACAAGGGCTCCACTTTCTCAATCTTTATCCCAAACCTCAAGAAGAATAGCTGACTTGCTTGTGGCCGAGTAAGCGCACTAGTCGCTCAGAATATCTACGTACCGTTGCCATTGGGCAACAGGGCTTTTCCAGCCGCTACGTGCCGGGCGCGGGGATTGAACGCCGAGTACCTCTGGCACAAGACCCTCTTCCAGCGCTTCACTCAGAGCGAGCTGGGCGGCGGCCGTCACAACGTCGAGACCGTTGTCAGTGAGGCGCAGTTCGTGCACAGTGGCAGCCGGATAGTCTCCGGCTGTAGCGACTGCACTCTCGTGCTCAAGCGTATGGCGTACAGACATGACTTGTTTGGGCGTACGGCCCTGATAGCTTGCGCCGTGGACAGCCGCTGCGCCTAAAGTTCTGGCATATAACAGACCGAGTGCACTCTCGAAGTATGGCTTTATATCACCGCGCATACGCAGTATCGCGCCGGCAGGTGCATCGCCGTTAGCAGGGATTGTTTCTTTAGTTAATTCCTTGGGTGGCTTTGGTAGTGCATTCATAGGGCCTATGATAGCCTAACGTTGTGCTAAACGCAATGCTATGATTTGCTATCATCCAGTCGCGGCAAGTGCGGCACCACGTGCATGGCCGGGACACAGATGTTGCGGCCACGCCAGTCGACCACCGAGAACTCATACTGCCACATCGACACATGTAACAGCACGGTATCGTACAGAACCACAAAGGGCAGGGCGATGCCGGCAAGCCACAGGGCGTGCAGGCGTGTGCTACTCGCAATAAGATAGTAAGACACCAGGAGCATTGCGGCGGCGGTAGCCGCAGTCAACTGGGCTGCGGGGCTTACGCCGAGCCAGCGCCCGGCTAGCGCCAAGGCAAAGGGCAGCACAAAGAACACCAGCTCAAACAATGCCAATAAACACACGTTTTCTGGGCGGCGATGCAGCTGCGGGTAGCGCGTACGAATGGCGGTGTCGCGCTGGTCGCGCTCGGATTTGGCACTTTCTATACCAGGATTCTTGCCAGCCCGCATAAAGCTATAGGCGTCATCCGGTAGCAGTTGCCGGGCGATGGGCGCCAGCGGCACAATCGATCGAGCAACCGAAGCAAACCCGCCAACTTTATTGAGCGCTGCACGGCTAATCACCCAACAGCTGTCGAGTACCGCTGGCCGCCGGAACAGCCGCCGCGGCGGCGCCAGCTCCCAGTAATACCGCATGCCTTGAGCCAGGCTAAAGCTGGCTGTTTGGGCGGTTCGCCGCGGCAAGATACTGAGCATCTGTTTGTGCCGGGCTACCAGTAGCTCCATAACCAGGCGCAGGCTTTGCGGCGCAAATCGAATATCGGCGCCGCAAAACAACAGATAATCGCCGCTGGCTTCTTCGGTGAGCCGGGCGTAAGCCGCATTTTTTGGCAGCCAAGTACTGTGCGGCTCAGCGCCTTGCACAAAGCGGACGCCGTCGTGCGCAAAGGCGCGGATGATTTCTGGCGTGCGCGTCGTTTGCGAGCAATCGTCTAGCACCAGAATCTCCAGCTTGGGATAATCGGATGCGACCAAGCTCTGCAAGCACACCTCTAAATCTTCGGTTTCGTTGCGGGCTGGGATAGCGACTGAGAGCGTGGGCAGTTCGTGATCGCTTAAATGGTTCTTGGGCTGCGTCTGCCAGGCTGTATGCTTTAGACGCCGCAGTGTGGAGGCCAGCAACCCGGCCGCAATCACCAATTGCACTGCGACAAGTACCGCCCACGCCACGTTCCCCAGCGACCAACGCCCGAACGCAAACCACAGCAAACAAAGCGCGCCTTGGAACCCCAAGAGTACAACCGATGTACGCCTCGTGGCCCGCCGCAAGTAGGTCTCGTGCATCCGAGCTTCCAGGATACGAGACAAATTTATAATTCGATATGCGCTCAGAAGCAGTAGGGCGCTCGCCGCGATTCCCGGCCGCTCCACCACAATGCTGCCGGTGTTAAAAGCGATACACAGTACACTCAGCGGCGCCAGCAATTTGCGCGCCCGCCAGCCAAATGGCGTGAGCTGTAGAAATAATTCAAACGCAACGCCTAAGCCAAACAGCCAGGTCAAGACAACCATAAGCACACTATAGCGCACCAGGCCGGCAAGCAAAACGGCCATCTGCCCAACGATGTGAGATATGTCACAACAAAACTATTGTATAGATTGTAAATATATTTTAGAATAATCTTAATGTCTCGACAAACAAGAAAAGCTGCGCGTCACCAGCAAATGGATCATTTGGACGCTATATTCTCTAGTCAGAACGAAGATACTCCAACCGGTAGCTACCAAGAGCGACGCAAGGGCGGCCGAGGGGTAGTCAAGTTTATGCTCGGTGTGCTAGCCGCCGGCACGGTCGGCCTGATTGCCGGCGGGTTCCAGGCCAAGCCGCACACCGATGCGGCTAATGCCGCCAAAATAGAGCTCACTTCTCGCGATGCCTACATTAGATACGCGGCCACTCACCCGGCACCAAAGCCACCAGTTGGCTTGATGCCGCAGCTTGTGGCCCTGGAACAACCAGAAGACCTCCTGCCCGTACCAGACTTTCGCGGTCCAAACGAGCTGCAAAGTACTATTAGCGCACAAGAAGCGCTTGCGCTGCGCGATGTTGCCGCCTGGACGATCATCTTTGCAGCAGTTGGCGGCGCGCTAACCATCAACCACCTGGGCATTCAGGCCAAGCGCCGATCTAATGGGCCACACGACCCAACCGACGAGTCAGCCCACAGCTACACGCCGCACGCCGCTCATTACGCCAACGGCGTGTATCAAGTGTGGCAGGAAATACCGACCCACGACGTCTCACTACGACCCCAAGGGATTAGCTCGTACGGCTACGCATACAGTGGCACGGTATACGGCCAACCCGTTCGCGGCGTCCCAGAAACCGCGGCTCTCCACAACATCTTCGACGAAGACATCAACTACTACGGCCGCCACGCCATGCGGCCAACGGTCGACCTTGACTTTTCTGGTGCAGTGTCCTATGCTTGACACATTGGAGCTTACTGTATTAGTAAGTTCTTTTTAGATGAGGGAGAAGTCTGTGGCTAAAGAAGTCGCTAGCAAAAAGCCAAGGGTACTAAAAAAGGTTGAAACCATGCGCGAGCTGGCCGAGAGATCGGCCGACAACGCCGAGAACGCCAAGAAACCAGGTGTAATCCGTTTAACGCTTGGCTACATCGGCGCGCCATTCCGCGCCATTGGCCGCCCATTCAAAAAGCCAGCGGGTAAACTATTTCATAGTAAACCCATGCGCATCCTGGGCCACATCCTGCTACCGCGCTACTTCCGCAACAGTTGGATTGAGCTACGCCAGGTTACTTGGCCGAGTCGCAAACAATCCTGGCAGCTCACCAGCGCTGTGATCATCTTTGCCACTATCTTCGGCGTCTTAATCGCCGGTGTAGACTTTGGCCTCAACAAACTATTTAAGGAGTTATTACTACGATGAACGCCAAGCGTTACGACACCACCAAGCAGTGGTACGCTATTCATACCTACAGCGGCTACGAAGAAAAAGTGGCCGAGAGCATTCGCCAGCGCGCCGAGTCTTTAGACATGAAAGACAAGATCTTCCAGGTGCTCGTCCCTAAAGAAAAAATGATTGAGATCAAAAACGGCAAACGCCGCGTGGTCGAAAAGCGCATTTTCCAGGGCTACGTGCTGGTCCAAATGAAAATGAGCGAAGACGCTTGGTACATTGTGCGTAACACGCCGAGTGTGACCGGTTTTGTGGGTTCTGGCACCGAGCCAACGCCTGTGAGCGAAGAAGAGATCGAGAAGATTCAAAAGCGCATGGGCCTCGAGCAACCCAAGCACAAAATGGACTATCGCCTGGGCGATGTGGTTAACATCACCGACGGGCCATTTAAGGGCTTCGACGGCAGCATCAACGAAATTGACGCCAGCAAGGGCAAGCTCAAAGTACTGGTCAACATGTTTGGCCGCGAGACGCCAGTGGAGCTGGACAGCCTGCAAGTCAAGCGCGTGTAGCTAGCGCGCTATAGCTGGATAGTCACTACCGGGCAGCAGCCACGCCTAGTTTTAAACAGACGTGGCTGTTTAGTTATCGCTGCCTTCGGTGGGCTGTTGCTCCCGCACGGCGCGCAGTAATGCTTTAGTCGTCGCTTCACGCTCGGCAGCGAGTAAGGCCCTAGCCCTGTCGGCAAGCTCTTGGGAATACGCCGCCCGCTCATCCGCGCCCATCTGGTCTAACTTATCTAATCGCGCCAAAAGCGCCACATCGTCTGGATGCACGTCCCGCCTGTCGCCGTGCAAAGTCGTAGATGGGTTGACCGCTGCGGGCAAAGGTTCCACGCCGGTAGCGTCCGCCGTTTCAGCCATTCGGTCGTTATCTTCGGTATAGTCGCCACTAGTTTCGTACATGCTCATTCAGGGTGCCTCCATGCAGTTAGTTAGGAATTTTATTCTACCGCAACTCGCCTTGTCTGCAAAGTTCAATGAACACCTATAGACAGTTGGCAAGCATTTGTTGTAAAATACATCTGTTACGCACTACTTAATGGTAGGAGAGTTATGCAAAGCTTTCTACTTGCATGCTCGAAAGGAGAGATAACCTTATGGCAAAAGCCGTAAAAGCAAACTTAAAGATGAAAATCCCGGCCGGCCGGGCCTCAGCTGCGCCGCCAGTCGGTAGCACGCTCGGTCAGCACGGTGTCAACATGATGGATTTTATCAATCCATTTAATGACGCCACCAAAGAGTTAAGCGGTCAGACCCTGACCGTACACATCACCGTCTACGAAGACCGGACCATGGACTGGCGCTACGTGACCATGCCCACCGACGACCGCATTCGCGCCGCACTCGGCATCCAGAAAGGCTCGGGCCGGCCCAATAGCGAAAAAGTGAGCAAAAAGCTAACCGACGCTCAGCTCACCAAAATTGCCGAAGAAAAAGCTGCCGACATGAACACCGACGACGTCGACGCCGTTAAAAAAATGGTCGCCGGCACCGCCCGCTCGATGGGCGTCCAGATAGAGGGCTAATCGTGTCCGAAGATCTCGGTCAGTGGGGCGAAGACGAGCCTGAATCAGCTCCTCTGACATACGAGCAGTACCTTGCAGCTCGGGTGGCAATGCTGGAGATTTTTACGAATTCAATCGAAAACCCGAGCGGTTCGATGACCCGAGGAACGGATCTGATGATCAAGCATTGGGATATTCGCCATCCAGAGTACACAGCGCGGCGCCTGGCCGAAACCGAACCGCCGCAATTAGAAGACTAAATAACTTGTGGGAGAGCAAACGCTCGCTAGCACCACGAAAGGACAAGATTTATGGCAAAAGAAGAAATTATCGAAAACACCGAGGCAGAGGTCACGGAAGCAGTAGTTGAGACAGCTACTTCTGAAGAAACCAAGACGGCTAAGGCTGGCAAACGCAGCGAGAAATCGCTGCGCGAAGCCGAAGAAAAGCAAGCCAAAGAAGAACGCAAAGCCGCCCAGGCCGAAGCCGACGCTGAAGCCGACGACAAGCCGAAGCAGCCGGTCAAACCGACCCGCCCGCGCGTAGAGCGCCAGGGCAAAAAGTTCCGCGGCGCTGCAGCGCTCGTTGAAAAGGGCAAAGCCTACAGCTTGGCTAACGCGTTAGAGCTAGCTACCAAAACCAGCCCCACCAAATTTGACGCCAGCGTGGAGCTGCACGTCAACCTGAGCGTCGACCCCAAGCACGCTGATCAAAACATTCGTGACAACCTGGTGCTGCCAGCCGGCACCGGCAAGTCAGTACGCGTCGCGGTGTTCGACGACGCCAAAGTGGACGGCGCCGATCTGTCTGGCGTTGAGACCCTTCTTAAAGCGCTCGACAAGGGCGAAATCAACTTTGACATCCTGATCGCCACGCCGGCGCAAATGCCCAAGCTCGGCAAGTACGCCCGCGTACTTGGCCCGCGCGGCCTAATGCCCAACCCCAAAAGCGGCACCGTAACAACCGACGTCGCTAAGGCAGTAGCCGAAGCCAAAGCTGGCCGCGTGGAGTACCGCGTGGACAGCACCGGCATCGTACACTTAGCTGTTGGCAAAGTGAGCTTCGGTGCCAAAAAGCTCGAGGAGAACGTCCGCGCCGTGTTTGCCAGTATCAAGGGCAACAAGCCATCAAGCATCAAGGGCACCTACGTAAAAGCGATTCACCTCGCCACTACCATGGGCCCGTCGATCACGGTCGAAAACAGCGAACTATAGACAGTTCCTGCCTATAAAAACGCCTTGCCAACCGCGAGGCGTTTTTTAGACCTTAAGCGCTTTGTTCAGCGCATTAACCGTGCGCGTGAAGCCGCGAATACCGCCGCGGTAGGCAATGTAGCGGCTGCTCCACACGGGATCATACTTGGCCTTAAAACGATGCAAGCCACTGAAAGAATACAGCCGATCGCCATTGGCATACACAAAACGCAGCGCGCTGTCGACCACCGACCGCTCCTCGTCCCGGGCGTCCAGGCCAGAAAGTGGGCATAAGCCTAAGTTAATTCGCATAAAGCCTTCGGCCGCGGCATATTCAATAAATGAGAGCAGCAAGAAATCGTTGGCGTTACCCAGCGCTTGGCTGCTTTGACGCAACAAGTCAAAGTTAGCTTCCTTCGGGTCAAACGACGGCACTTGGTTGATAAAGGCCTGGATCGTGCCCGCCGCATCACGCACGACCATGATATTGCAGCGCTGCATGTACTCCGCGCTGAAGTAACCGAGCAAAAAACCGCGCTCAGCGCGGCCGGGCTGTTTGAGCCATTCGTCCGAGATTGTCCGCAGGCGAGCAATCACAGCGTCGTTGTGCGGCGGCTTGAGCAGCTCGCAGATATACGCCTGCTTCTCAAATTTGTTACGAATCTGGCGGAAGTATTTGCTGGTGCGCACTTCGTGGTCAAAATGTGTGATATCGACCACTGCCTCCTCGCCAATTTTTTGCAGGCTGAGCCCTAAGTGCCTATATAAATCGTTGTACTTGGGTTCGGTGTGCACTGCGGCCAACAGCCAGTCGTTCGTGCGACAGTAATCGTCGAAGCTTCTTAACAGCGCCGGAAAAGCCGTAGCGCTCCCAAAGGGATCACCTGCCAGTAGTGCCACACCGCCATGTACGGTGTATGCGACACCTGCAGTGTGCTGGACATTGAAGAAATACAGCTTGTCTTCCGGCCACAGCTTAAAAAAATCTTCGCTGCTGCCGTGGTAGCGGTGGAGTAGCGAGGCGGCCAGCTCGCGCTCTCCCGATTGATCGCCCAGGCGCACCCGAATTGGCTGAAACAGCGACAACACCGCATAGACCACCGCCGCGGTGCTCACGGTACTCAGCGAATCAACAAAAATTTTGGCCCGGCGGGTGTATGGCACCAGCGTATGCGTGGTGGTGATATTGAATTGATCCACTGTGTAGTGCATGGCTTGTACGAGGTTCAGCTCTTGCCGAAAATCCCGAGTATCGAGCAATATGAATCCGGCCGTTCCGTACACGAACATCACCGCCAGGACCAGCGCGATAAAACGCAGCGAGAACGCAAAACTGCGCACATCGCTGCGTACGGTGAATTCGTCTTGGATAAGCAGCAGCCCGAAGACCAGAACCAGCGGCAGCACAACATCCCGCAGCACAAAGAAAAAACTAAACTCATCAAGCGCCAGGGTGCGCAATATCCCGACCAGCAGAATAATCGCATACACGCCGATCGTCACCAGCCAAGCCGTATGCTTGCGCCGGCCAAGTAACACGCTTAAATAGAGCAGCGTAATGCCGAGCACCAGCGGCACATCAAAGGCGATGGTCGTTAAGTGCAGCAGGTGCCGGCTCATATGGAATTGCAACTGATCCTGCAGGGTCGCCGCCACCAACACCAAGCCATTAGCCGCCACCAGATAGGTGAGCGTGCGAAGCAGCCAAGGTTGCAAGCGCGTGCGATGTGCCTTCATGTTCTTATCCTTTATTGTATCAGTGATTGGGGCCGGCGGGCAGCACGCGGTAGTGCAATAGGACTGTTTGTTGGCCCAGCATGCTGGTCTCGAGCAGTTCTAGGCGTGTCGGCGGCAGCTCGCCAAGCAAACGCGCGCCGCCGCCAAATAGCGATGGGTCGACGCTCAGGTATATTTCGTTCATTACTCCGGCCTGCAAAAACATGGTGAATATCTGGCTACCGCCGCCAATGGCCACCTCGGTGTGTCCTTCGCGCTCCAGGCGAGCGAGCAAGACCTTTGGTTCTTCCTGAGTCGTTTCCACACCCTCCATGTCAAAATCTCTGCGACTATAGACAATGGTGCGGCGCCCGGGCAACGCGTGGCCGATAGCTCGTATCGTGTTGGCGCCCATCACCACCACGCCAGCCCGCTGGCTTTGATCGGCAAAGAACTGGCGGTCTTCCGGGCTGGACCAGTTGATACGTTCCTGAGAGCTGCGAGCAATGAAACCATCGACAGACATAACGGCGATCATGTAAACGCGCATGCTCGTATTGTAGCAGGCGATAGGTGGGCCCGGCCTTCCTTGAAGAGGCCTCCAAAACAGATGTCGGCTGCGAACAGAAGCCGGTTACGTCTGTTTTGGAGAGGTTCAAGGAAGGCCGGGCTAGCGTCATACAACTGGCAAGCACGCAGCCAACAGTTGTAATTTTCGCCAAACCGCTTGCTGCATGGTTTTGACAAGACGTACAATATGTACAAATTGTGAGGGGACAACCATGAGCATGTACAGCAACACCCAACTTCTGCAGGCCATCCAAGATGGACACATCGTCTGTGTGCCGTTCAATCCCAAGCACATCAGCCAAGCCAGCCTAGACGTTACGCTGGGCCACTATTATTACCGCACCGAGCGCACCGGCGATCACACCCTGTATAACCCCTTTAGCGAGGACGATGTGCGCCGCTATTTCGGTGAAGTCAAACAAGCCGTGCCGCATTTGCAGTGGTGTGTTGAAAACGGTATGACGCCGGTGCAGGGAATTCCACTCGGGCATCCCGTTATTCCGCTGCGGCCCGGCGAACGCATTCTAGCGCACACCCACGAATTCTTTGGCATCCGGCCGCCCGGCGCTTGTGAGCTCAAAAGTCGCAGTAGTTGGGGCCGTAACGGCATTGCTGTCTGCTTTGACGCGGGCTTTATCGACCCCGGTTACATCAACCGCCTAACGCTGGAAGTGTACAATCTAAACCAACACGAAACCGTGCTGCTGCCGGTTGGCGAACGCATCGCCCAGGCCGTGTTCCACGAAACCGGCGAAGTGACGGGCAATTACGGCCAGGGACGCGACGAAGGCTTTAGCGGCAAATACCAAACCGGCACAAGCATCGACGAACTTATTAACAGCTGGCACCCAGGGCTGATGCTGCCGCGCGCCTATCTTGATAAACGGAGTATGCCAGAGGTCATCCCTGGTTTAAAAGCGCTATGATGCAACCAACTATTCCCGAACAGGGCACCTTCATCGTTATCGAAGGCACCGACGGCTCCGGCAAGGGCACGCAGTTCCAGCTGCTGGCCGAGCGTTTGCAGCAAGCCGGCTACGCGGTCGCTACCTTTGATTTCCCGCAGTACGACTTGCCATCAAGCTATTTTGTAAAAGAGTACTTAAACGGCAAGTACGGCGGCGCCGATGATGTCGGCCCATACACGGCTTCGCTGTTCTATGCCTTGGATCGTTTTGAGGCCGCGCCAAAGATCCGCGAGGCGCTGGCTCAGGGCAAAATCGTGCTTGCCAACCGCTTTACTGGCTCCAACATGGCCCACCAAGGTACCAAGTTTGCCAACCCCCAGGAACGGCGCGGCTATTTTATCTGGCTGGATAATCTGGAATTTGAGATGCTCAAAATTCCGCGGCCCACTATGAGCTTTGTGCTGCGCGTGCCGGCCGAAACCGCTCAAAGCTTGGTAGATCAAAAAGCCGAGCGCAGCTACACCGACAAAAAGCGCGATGTGCACGAAGCTAGTCTCGATCATCTCCAGCGCTCCGTAGAAGTTTACGACGATCTCACCCAGCTGTTTCCTAAAGATTTTCAGCGTATTGATTGCGTGCGCGACGGCAAACTGCTGGACATCGAGACCATCCAAGCCATGCTCTGGGGCAAGATCAGCCCCATGCTGCCTGCGCCGCCGCAGCTGGAAGTGCCCCTGTCCGCGGCCGCTGCTACCGTCGCGCCCCAGCCGCAGCAGGCGCTGGCAGCGATCAAGCAGGAGAATCCGTACGTGCACAAAACCGACGACGGCTACTACGAGATTACGCCCGCCGGCTACGAGTACCTAAAAGAAGCGGTCAGCGACAGCACTGGTAATGTTTACGCCTTTACCGATAAGCTTGACCCCGTAACCATTGCCGCCGCCATGGCTCGGCTCAGCCGCCGCGGCGACGACATGCGCATTACCATTTTGGACGAATTCGCGGCCGCCGCCGGCAAGGACGAACAGCTCTTGCGGCGCGTCATCACCGCCTACGGCGACGACTCCGTACAGCAGCTTATGGGCCAGCATGTGGTTGTGGAAAACGCCAGCAACTTGCTCACTAAAAAGCTGGAGTGGGGCAGGCTGGCCGCCTATCTGGAACAGTCCACGCGCTACATTTTCTACGACCAGAAGAATACGGCCGGGCATTACAAATACCACACGCCGGCACACTTCCCGCAGACAGTTAAAGATGGATACGAGACGCGCCTGGACAAGATTTTTGCACTGTATTCGGAGATGGTTCATAAGCTGACCGACTACATCGCCGCCGCCTCTTCCGTGCCCAAAGCTGAGCGCGATGGGGCCTGGAAAAGCGCTATCCGTGCCCAGGCCTGCGACGCGGTGCGGCCGGTGCTGCCTGTGGCTACACAGTCCACCGTTGGCATCTACGCCTCCGGCCAGGCTTTGGAGAATTTAATAATGCACCTGCTCAGCGATGAGCTGCCCGAGGCCCGAGACAGCGGTGAAGCGTTGCTGCGCGAAGCTCGCAAAACCATGCCGACCTTCCTGGAGCGCGCCGACAAGCCAGACCGCGGCGGTGCCATGGTGGCATACCGCGCGAATACCTACACGGCTGTGGATAAGCTCGCCAAAAAGTACTTGCCCGACAACTACAGCGCCGAAAGCGAGCCCGTCACGCTCACCGACCTGTGGCCGCGCAACGAATTAGACCTCATCCCAGATATGCTCTACGAGCACAGCAATCTACCGCTCGCCGAGATACGCGAACAAGTAGCCGCCTGGCCCTACGCTCAGAAGCTAGACGCGTTTGAAGCCTATATTGGCGAGCGTCTCAACCGTCGCCACCGCCCCGGCCGCGCGCTGGAAAAAGCTCATTACAGCTGGGATCTGGTTTGCGACTACGGCATTTTCCGTGACCTGCAGCGCCACCGCATGGTCGATGACATGGAATGGCAGCAACTTACCCCGCGCTACGGCTACGAGATCCCCAAGTTAATAGAAGAAGCCGGCCTCAGCGATCAGTTCGAGGCCTGCTTTGACATCAGTCTGGAACTCTACAGCTTTTTGCAAAGCAAAGGCTACGCCCTAGAAGCCCAGTACGCCACGCTCCTCGGGCACCGCATGCGCTGGAAGGTAACCTATAACGCCCGCGAGGCATTTCATTTGCACGAGCTGCGCACCAGCCCGCAGGGCCACCCCGGCTACCGCAAACTTGTCCAACAGATGCACGAGAAGCTCGGCGAAAAACACCCGCTGCTTGCCGAAGCCATGAAATTCGTCAACCAAGGCGAGGATCCGGAGCTCACGCGTCTAGCTGCCGAACGCTACACCCAGTTCAAATTAGATCAGCTCAAAAACTAACACGAGCGGCTTGACTCCTGGGCACCGTAGGGTATAATCGTCTCTGTTAGTATGAGTACAGCCGCCCACCTCTTTACGTTTATTACGCACCCGATGGCGCTCGGCTAGTCACAATATTGGCAAAACGAAGAACAACAAGCCGAGCACCAAGGGTGGATCGGCTTTCTTACTTAATAAGGTATTGACGTGAACAGCGAACAACTAATCGAAAAAACCAAACAACTAATTGCAATCCAATCTATAGCCGACAACCCGCGCGGGCTGCAAGATGCTCTAGATTTTATTGTGGATATGGTGACCGAGGCCTGCCCAGACGTCACCATTGAATATTTTGAGAGTAACCACAAGCCGAGTATCCTGGCTTACCGCGGCCCGGCGCGGCCAGACAAGTTCCACATTATCCTGAATGGCCACGTGGACGTTGTCCCCGGCAAACCCGAACAGTATCAGGCCTACATCCAGGATGATCGCCTCTACGGCCGCGGTGTATACGACATGAAAGCCGCCTGCGTGGTAATGGCGGCCGTCTTCTGCGAATATGTAGAGCAAGTGCCGTACGCTCTGGGTCTGCAAATTGCCACCGACGAAGAACTTGGCGGCCAGCACGGCACGCTGCAACAAATCCAAAGGGGCGTGCGCGGCGATTTTGTCATTTGCGGCGAGTGCGGCCGTTCCACCACCGTGTACGAGATAGCCAACGAGGCGAAAGGCATTGCCAGGGTCGAAGTCGGCTTTATGGGCGCCAACGCGCACGGCGCGTACCCGTGGAAGGGCGACAACGCGCTAGCCAAGGCGGTGCAGTTTTCCAACGCGCTGCTGGCTCAGTATCCCATTCCAGCCGAGCCAAGCCAAAAGACGACCATCAGCATCACTGGCATATCAGTAGAAGGTGGCGCTATCAATCAGATACCTGACAACGCGCGGGTGGCTATAGATGCGCGCTACACCGCCGACGACCCCAACTTTACCAGCATCAAGCGCTTCGCCGCGCATCTAGCCGACATCGATCCCAACGCCAGGATTGTAAGAGTCGACGATTACTCGGCACCACTGCACACCGACCCGCGCAACCCGTTACTCCTTAGCCTAAAAGCCGCCGCCGAAAGAGTGGAGCGCAAGCCGTTCTCTTTGGTACGGCGTCATGCCAGCAGCGACGGCCGCTTATATGGCAGCGTGCAGAACGAAGCTTGCGAATTCGGCATCGCTGGCGAGCACCAGCACGGTGACGGCGAATACATTCCGCTGGCCGCCTTCAACAACTATCTAGCCACCATGCGCGAATTCTTGCAAAAAACCATCGAATCCGAGAAAAACGCCGCCTATCAGCCGGCCGAAGAAATGGTTGACGTAGCCGCCTGATACCTCTATAATGGCTCTTGAACATTACCGAAGACCGTAGCTGCCACCCGGCTTAATTTGCTACCGAGGCGATGAAACAGTTTTGTTTTTGAGCACGAAATGTCTTTGGTGATGAGCCAAAGACTTTTCTTTTGGCTACGCATCCTTAACAATCTAGGTCGAAGATTTAATCAATTGATTGGGGCGTAGCCACCCTTGTTATAAGGCGACTCTCGTTAGCGCAGCCCGAGAAGTGATCCGGCGAGACCGTAGGGCTCGACGGGCGCTTCCCGGAGCGTGAGCGGGCGCCTTATGGCAAGGGTGGTGAAAGCCCCTGCCAATAAAGGAACAAATTATGGCACTAAGCAAAGACAAGAAGCACGCCGTAGTCGCAGAAGTCGCCGAAGCCCTTGGCTCGTCCAAGATGACCGTGGTCGCCAAATACCAAGGCACCACCGTTAAAGCGCTCCAGCAACTCCGCCGCGACGCGCGCGCCGGCGGCACGAAACTCCGTGTCGTCAAAAACCGCTTGGCAATCAAAGCCATCCAGACGGTGGACGCATTAAAAGATGTGGACACCGGCGCTCTGAACGGCCAGCTCCTCTACGCCTTTAACAGCGAAGACGAAGTTGCACCCGCCCAGGCTCTGGCCACCTTTGCCAAGCAAAACCCATCAATCGAATTTGTCGGCGCGATTACCGCGCAGGGCACATTCATTAGCAGCGATGAAGTCAAGGCGCTAGCTACCTTGCCAAGCAAGGAACAGCTCATCGCCCAAGTTATCGCCACGCTTACCTCGCCGCTTAACGACGTCACTAATGCGCTGTCGGGCAACCTGCACGCGCTGCTGGACGGCATTGGCGAAAAAGCCGGCAATTAATAATCGAAAGGAACTACCATCATGGCAGACTTAAAGAAACTGGCCGAAGAGCTGACCAAGCTCACGGTCCTCGAAGTAAACGAACTCAAGACCATCCTGAAGGATGAATACGGCATCGAGCCGGCTGCTGCCGCTGTAGCCGTAGCTGCCGCTCCTGCTGGCGACGCCGGCGCTGCTGCTGCCGACGAAAAGGCCGAATGGGACGTTGTGTTGAAAGACGCTGGTGCCCAGAAGGTGGCCGTTATTAAGGCTGTTAAGGACATCACCGGCCTCGGTCTTGGTGAAGCCAAAGCCTTGGTCGACGGCGCTCCAAAGCCCGTTCTCGAAAAAGCCAAAAAAGAAGACGCCGAAGCCGCCAAGAAGACCTTGGAAGACGCTGGCGCCACTGTCGAACTGGCCTAGTTCGCGCAATTACAATCGCTAAAAACCCACCGCCAAAACGGTGGGTTTTTTGCATACTTTTTGGCAGGCGAACGGGCAATTATCCACAACGTTCGTCTTTGTTTTGACTTGACAATGCCTTCATGATAGTCTTAGGTGTAAGTGTATAAATACAAACACTGCTTGGAGCTTGGGAGGCTTGCAGTAGGGAACGAGTAGAGAAACACTACGGATATGGCAGACGTCGCAGATAAACAGATCAAACGCCTTCGGGCCCTCATTCAAGAGGCAGAAACCAACCTCGCAGCCGCCAATGAGCTGCTAATTAGCCTTGTCGGCGATGATGAGCATTTGATGCCCGTGTCGCAAGACGACAACCTCGGCAAAACGGTAGAAGGAGTCTTCGACGGCCAGAACATGGTTGGCGCCGACGCTAAGACCTACCCAGTGCCTGCCAACTACGCCAGCAAGTCCAAACTCGTCCAGGGCGACATTCTCAAATTGACCATCGCTGACGACGGCACCTTTTTGTACAAGCAAATCGGCCCGGTACCGCGCAAGCAAGTCGTGGGCACGCTAAAGCTCGAAAATGGCCACTACTACGTTGATGTCGCCAGCAAAGAGTACCGCGTACTGCTCGCCAGCGTCACCTACTTCAAGGCCAAGCCCGGCGACCAGGTAAGCGTTAACTTGCCGGAAGACGACGCGCACGCCGAATGGGCTGCGCTCGAAGCCGCCTTATAACGCATGGAGCGCTATAACGCCGTAAGCCCGGACAACATACCGGACAGTACCGAGGCCCACGACGCACAGAACTTCGTGGTGCACGAAGCCGAACTACTCGCCGAAGAAGCCTTGGGCAGCCGTCAACTGGTGAGCGTGAGCGACCTTCATGTGGCTGCTCAGCGACTGCAGCAAGTTATTACGCTCACACACGCACACAAACACGTTTCGGCGCTCACACCCAGCCTGCTTAGTCCGCGTCTGCAGGCCGACGCGTATACGCTGCAGCCGCAATTTATGACGCTCGAACTGCAACCCAATTTTTTGGTGCGCAGCAACCAGGCCAAGCAGCCGATTGGCCGAATTGACACTATTCGCGGCGGCCGACACATTGGCCGCCTGATTGCCGCACACCGCATCGGCCTGGCCCTCGATAACCTCGCCGACGGTTTGGCCTACGTTTGGACCTCTACACCTACAACTGTACAGGCGGGACATGCGGTGATCGGCGTCTCACCTGATATACTACTCGACCATTTAGTTATTCACGACAGCACCAGCACGTCGCCGGCCAGCTTGTCGCTGCTGGCGCCGGCCACGCTTCTGAGCTAGCAAACCGAAAACCACAACATCCTCCCGCCGCAAAGCTTGTTACAATAAAACTATGAGTGTGAGGGAAGACTTGTTTGGAGTGGCTTCGTAATGGCCCGTGCGCTGTATCGTACGCACCGGCCGCAAAAACTCAGCGACGTGGTGGGGCAGGAGCATGTCACCGAAGCGTTGGCTCGCGCCCTTAAAAAAGGCATCATTAGCCATGCGTACCTGTTTACCGGCCCGCGCGGCACTGGCAAAACCAGCATTGCTCGAATTCTGGCGCACGAAATCAACAATCTACCATACGAAGACGACGCCACACATCTAGACATCATCGAGATCGACGCGGCCTCCAACCGTCGCATCGACGAAATCCGCGACTTGCGCGATAAAGTCCACATTGCGCCCACCAGCGCCAAGTACAAGGTCTACATTATCGACGAAGTCCACATGCTCACCAAAGAAGCCTTTAATGCGCTGCTCAAAACCCTAGAGGAACCGCCGGCCCACGTTGTCTTTATGCTGGCGACCACCGAGGCGCACAAGCTGCCAGACACCATTATTAGCCGCACGCAGCGCTTTTCGCTAAAACCAGTGGAGCTGGCCAAAGTCACCGACCACCTGCGCGCCATTGCCACCGCCGAAGACATTGCCATTACCGACGATGCCCTGGCGCTGATTGCCGCCCACGGCGAGGGCAGCTTCCGCGACAGCATCAGCTTGCTCGACCAAGTGCGCGGCAGCGGCGAGGAAGTAACGCTGGCTGCGGTGCAACGCTTGCTCGGCATCGCGCCTGATGCCCTGATTGCCGAACTAGTCGCGGCCTTGGCCGCCAAAAATGTGTCCGCCATAGCCGCGGTGCTACAAACTATGCAGGCCAGCGGCCATGAACCAGCGCGGGTGGCAAAACAATTAGGCCAGAGCCTGCGCGCCCAGCTGCTTGCTAGCGATTCGGCCCTCCCAGCAGGCACCGCAATGTCGCTGCTCACCAAACTCATTGACGTGCCTACATCGCACGACCCAAAGACCTACCTAGAGATCATACTTATCGATAGCGCGCTCGCTTCCGGCGAAGCTACAGCCTCGCCCAAAACGGTGTCGGCCGCCGTTGCCAAACCGCCAGTGACAATCGAGCCGCACCCCAGCAGCTTACGCAAAGCGCCCAAAGCTGATGACAAACCCGAGGAGCAAGAGGAGGCGCCTTCGCCAGACCCTCGGCCAGTGCCCGAAACTCCCGAACCACTCGACGCCACTGTGTGGCCGAAAGTCCTAGCGGCTGTTAAGGCCAAACACAACACGCTTTTCAGCATCGTCCGAACTGTGCAGCCCCATTTTGAAGCCGGCAAAGTGACGCTAGAGTGCGGCTATCCATTTCATCAAAAACGGCTAAACGACAAGCGCAACAAGCAGACCATCGGCGATATTATCGCTGAGCTAACTGGCCAGCAAGTACAGATTGCCTGCGTTCTGGGTGAACCGGCCGACGTAACCAACCATACGCTGCCGGACCTGCCGCCGGACACCGCCGTCGTCCATACAGTTCAGGCCGAGCCAGTGTCCAGCGCCCCCAAGAATCCGGTTGTCGAAACCATAAGCAATATCTTTGGCGGCGCCGAGCTGCTAGAATCATAAATACAAAGGCGGCAAGGGCAGGCGGCGGAAGATTTTTCTCACTTTGGCACCTCGGAAGCGCAAAATGTGCTATTCAAGCACATTTTGTGACCCGCACGTGCCTAAGGGAGAAAAATCTGGAGTCGCAGTCACAATTGCCAGTGCTCGTCGAACGTACATATTATGGGGCCGCATGACAACAATCAATCCGCACCGCAAAACCTCGAAGCCGAGGCTAGCCTGCTCGGTGCCCTGCTTATCGACAGCGACGCGCTGGTCAAAATCGCCGATCTTATAGGCGTCGAGGACTTCTTTGACCCGCGGCACGCTCATATTTATGAAGCGGTGCTGGCGCTGTATGAACGCCGCAGTCCGATTGACGTGCTCACGCTTGCCGACCAACTGAAGGGCGTGGGATTTTTGGACATGATCGGCGGCGCGTCATACCTTACGGAGCTGACCAACTTCGTGCCGACCGCCACGCACGTCGAGCAGTACGCCGACATCGTCTCCCAAAAAGCACTGCGCCGCCGCTTGATCCGCGCCAGCCAAGACCTAACGACGCTCGGTTTTGACGAGTCCAAACAACTGCGCGAACTCATCGAAGAGGCCGAAATGCGCCTATTCGAAGTTAGCCAGCAGCACGTCAAGCAAAGTGTCATTTCGCTGGAGAAGATCCTGGAAGAAAGCTTTGATCGCCTCGACGAGCTTCACAAAGACAAAGGCAAGCTGCGCGGCATACCGACCGGCTTTAAAGATCTGGACGACGTGCTCGCCGGCCTGCAGCGCAGCGATTTGTTTATCCTAGCGGCCCGGCCGTCGATGGGCAAAACCGCGCTGGTTTTGAATCTGGCACACAATGTGGCGCTTGGCGCGAAGGAATCGGTGCTGTTCTTCAGTTTGGAAATGAGCAAGGAGCAGCTGGTTGACCGCCTACTGAGCATGGAATCCGGAGTCGACGCCTGGAACCTGCGCACCGGTAATCTGAGCGACGAAGACTTTGAAAAGATCGGGCAGGCCATGGGCACGCTGTCTGAGGCCAAGATTTACATCGACGACACCCCCGGCATCACCGTCAGCGACCTACGCACCAAGGCCCGGCGCGAAGCCCACCAGCACGGCGTAGGTCTGATTATCGTCGACTATTTGCAGCTGATGAGCGGCGGCAGCCGTTTTGGCGGCAGCGATAACCGCGTGCAGGAGATTTCGGAGATTTCGCGTGGGCTGAAGAGTGTAGCCCGCGAACTCAACGTGCCGGTGATTGCCCTCAGTCAGCTCAGCCGGGCGGTCGAAAGCCGCAACCCGCCGACTCCCCAGCTAGCCGACCTGCGCGAATCCGGCTCCATCGAACAGGATGCCGACGTTGTAGCTTTTATCTACCGCGAAGATTACTACAACCCCGAAACCGAAAACAAAAACATCACCACCATCCTCATCAAGAAACACCGTAATGGCCCAACCGGTAACGTGGATCTGTACTTCGACATTAGCAAGCAGCGCTTCCGTTCCCTAGACACCAAACATGGCGGCACGCCGTTTGATGAGTAGTTAGGCAACGGCGCACAATGCTATACTAAAAACCAGATGCGTTTGTCTGTGCTATCGACTTTGCTTTCGCGCTGGCGGGCAATTGTGGCCTACGGGGCAGCTGCCGTGGCGCTGCTGTTGCTCTTGGTTTTTAGGCTCAATAGCCTGGCTGGCGGCTACTCAGCTGGCGAGCAAGCCACGTGGCAGGCCAGCCATAGCTTTACAACGATTCTTCATGCGCCACTCAATGCGCCGTTTCTACTGCTGGAGCGGCTGCTCAACTTTATAGTCCACCCTGCGAACCGCTTGCTGGCCGGGCGCTTGAGCGCTGTTGTGTTCGGCTTTCTAAGCATGGTCTTTTTCTTTAGTCTCTTGCGCTATTGGCACGGCATGCGCACAGCGCTGTTTGGCACGCTGTTATTCGGCACCTCGGCTTGGTTCTTACATAGTGCGCGGCAAGGGACGCCAGATATCATGCTGTGCGGCACGCTGGCGCTCCTTGCTTGTGCGCTGTGGCTCAAGCATACCAAGAGTGCGCTGGCGTTACTGGTCAGTTTTGTGGTCGCTACGTCACTTATGTATGTGCCGGGCATGATCTGGTTGGTGTTGGCCGGCGTGGTCTGGCAGCTGCGCTTGGTGGATGCGATTTTCCGCAAGAATCTGTGGGTCGTGTCCATTGGTGCACTGTTTATGCTGGGAGCTCTGACGCCGCTGGGGCTGGCTATATATCATCATCCAGACCTACTGAAAGTACTCGCTGGGCTGCCGGCGCACGGCTGGCCGCACTGGCTGCAGCTGCAACACCAGTTCTTTGATGTGCCGTATCATCTTTTCATACATGGCGCCGCAGCGCCGGACCGCTGGCTGGGACAGCTGGCGGTGATTGACCTATTCTCAGGCGTGATGGCGCTGCTCGGCGGCTACCTGTATGTGCGGCACATGGGCCTGACGCGCTCGCGGATAGTGATCGTGCTGCTCCTGCTCGGTGCGGTGCTGGCGAGCTTGGGCGGCGCAAGCAGTCTAACCCTGCTAGTACCGTACATGTATTTGCTAGCGGCCGCCGGCATCGGCTTTATGCTAGACCGCTGGTTCACGGTGTTTCCGCGCAATGTAATCGCCCAGAGTGTTGGCCTAACGCTTGTCTGTCTGGCAGTGCTGGTCAGCGCCAGCTATGGCCTGCGGCAATACTTCGTCGCCTGGCCGCATGCGCCAGAGACGCGGGCCGCGCTCAACCTCACTTCATCTGGTACAATAAAACGGTAAGGAGACTACCATGAGTCGATTCGACCAAGCTAAAATGCTACTCAAAGTCAAAAAACTGCAGAAAGAACTGCAGAAAGAGATCATTACTGTCGAGCAAGGCGACGGCGCCGTAAAGGTTGAAATTACCGGCGAGCAGAAGATCAAAAAAATCCACATTGATCCTGAATATGTCGACCTCGACGACATCGGCCAGCTGGAGCGCTGGCTGGAAGACGCTGTGAAAGAAGCCATCCAAGCCAGCCAAAAACTGGCCGCCGAGAAAATGCAGCCGATGATGGGCGCCCTGGGCGACCTCGGTCTGTAGTCTGGACGTCTGATGGCCATCTTGCCGCCCGCTTTGACTGATGTGATTGACGCGCTCGGCAAATTGCCGGGTGTTGGCCCGCGCACCGCCGAGCGCTACGCCTATTATTTAGTCAAGACCGACCACGCCAAAGCACAGGATCTATCCGCGGCCTTGGAAACGTTGCACAGCGGCATCGGCGTCTGTCAGAAAACATTTGCGCTGGTGCCAGCCGGCCAAAAACTGTCCGATCTCTACACCGATCCCAAGCGCGACAAAACGCTGGTGGCCGTGGTCGCCGAGCCGTTCGATATCGTGGCGCTCGAAAAAACCGGCCAGTTTAGCGGCACCTACCACGTACTCGGCGGTTTGGTGTCACCAATTGACGGCATCGGGCCAGAGCAGCTCCACATTGCTGAGCTTGTCAAACGCATCGACGACGACGCCGTGCAAGAAGTCATCCTCGCCACTAACGCCAGCGTGGAAGGCGAATCAACCGCTCTGTACATCCAAAAGCAAATCGGCGGCCGGCCGGTGCAGGTGACGCGTTTAGCACGTGGCCTGCCGATTGGCGTCGACCTCGAATACGCCGACCAAATCACCCTAACCCGCGCCTTGGAGGGCCGCCAAGCGCTGTAATGCGCTATACTTGTCAATATGGCCACATACCCCGAAGCCGAACAAATGAAGCCTATCCTGGAATCCGCCCAGAAGATTGTTATTTTGCAGGCCGATAACCCAGATGGGGATTCGCTTGGCAGTGCGCTGGCGCTGGAGCAAATTCTCGGCGACATGGGCAAGGAACCGTTTTTGTACTGCGGCGTGGACATTCCGTCCTATTTGGTCTATTTGCCTGGCTGGGACCGCGTCAGCAAAGAGTTGCCGCCGCAGTTCGACGCCAGTATCATCGTAGACACCAGCGCCGACAGCTTGTTCGGCCAGCTGGACAAAACCAACCAGAAAGGTTGGCTGCGCACTAAGCCCTGCATTTTAATTGACCACCACCCGGTAGAAAACAGCGTGGATTTTGCCAACGTGGTTTGCAACCAAGTAGCCGTAGCCACCGGCGAAGTATTATACGAGCTCGCTCAGCAGCTGCAGTGGCCGCTCAATCAGGCCGCTAAAGAAACGTTGGTAAGCGCCATCATGGCCGATTCTCTGGGCCTGACCACCGAAGCCACCACCGCCCGCAGCGTCCACATTATTGGCGAGTTAGTAGCCGGCGGCGTCAGCCTGGCCGCCCTAGAGCAACGCCGCCGAGAACTGATGCGCAAAAGCCCCGAAATTGTACGCTACAAAGGCGAACTGCTGCAGCGTCTGGAGTATTTTGCCGATAGCCGCATCGCCACTATCACGATTCCGTGGGAAGAAATTGAGAATTACAGCGCCCAGTACAACCCGCCAATGCTCGTAATCGACGACATGCGCAACACCATCGGCACTGAGCTAGTCATCGCCTTCAAACTCTATCCCGACGGGCACATCACTGGCAAGATCCGGGCCAACTACGGCTTCCCAGTAGCCGGCAAGCTGGCCGAGCACTTCGGCGGCGGCGGTCACCCCTATGCCAGCGGCTTTAAAACCGAAGCGCACGGCAAGCCCTTCAATGAACTGAAATCAGAGTGTATTAGCTATGCTACCGAACTCCTCGACAACCTAGATAAGGAACATACTGATGAAACTCTACAACACGCTGACTCGTAAGCTCGACGACGTCACCCCTCTGAATCCGCCTGTGGTCACCGTCTACACCTGTGGCCCCACGGTATACGATTATGCCCACGTAGGCCACTGGTTCAACTACGTGCGCATGGACACGCTCATCCGTGCCCTCAAGAGCGCTGACTTCAACCCCAAATGGGTGATGAACATTACCGACGTCGGCCACTTGGTGAGCGACGCCGACGAAGGCGAGGACAAGCTAGAAAAAGGCGCTCGCCGCGAAGGCAAAACCGCCTGGGAAGTGGCCGAATTCTACACCAAAGACTTTTTAGATGGCTGGCAGAAGCTGGGCATGCTGCAGCCCAACCACATTGTGAAAGCGACCGACCACATTGCCGACCAAATCGCGCTCATTGAAAAGCTGGAGCAAAAAGGCTACACCTATGTCATCGACGACGGTGTCTATTACGACACCAGTAAATTTGAGGGTTACGCGGCTTTTGCCCGACTAGATCTAGACGAGCTACAGGAAGGTGCACGGGTGGCCGCCAATCCCCAAAAACGGAACGGCGCCGATTTTGCCCTCTGGAAACTCTCGCCCCAAGATCACACGCGCGACATGGAATGGGATAGCCCCTGGGGCAAAGGCTTTCCCGGCTGGCACATCGAGTGCTCGGCCATGAGCATGAAGTACCTGGGCGACACGCTGGACATCCACACCGGCGGCATCGACCACATCCCGGTGCACCACACCAACGAAATCGCCCAAAGCGAAGCCGCCACCGGCCAGCGCTTTGCCAACCTTTGGCTGCACGGCAACCACCTGCTGGTTAATGGTGAAAAGATTGCCAAGTCGCTGGGTAACGGCCTGCGGCTGGACGAAATAATCGAGAAAGGCTTCTCGCCGCTCGTTCTGCGCCTACACGTGCTCGAATCCCACTACCGCAGCCAGAGCAAATTCAGCCTGGAGAGCCTCGAGGCAGCCCGGAATCGCTTGAACGGATACCAAGCAATGGCCGATCTGCGCTGGCAAACCATAGATTTCAACTTCGAGGCTGCCGATAAAAAACGCGCGGCAGGAGAGGATGTTATCAACCCAATAACGGACGTTGAGCTCGACCGGGCAAAGCAAGAAATAACCGAGTCGTTGGCGAGCGATCTTAACACTCCGCGGGCGCTATCCATCTTGAGCGAATTTAGCTCGCAGGTTGTAGAGAAATTGGTTGCCCAAGATATGAAGGAAAAGTTCGTCGGCCTACTTGAGATCATTGATAATCTTCTGGGCCTCCAGTTATGCGAGCGACCAGACATCTCCACTGAGCAAAAACAACTGATCGCGGATCGTGAAGCCGCACGCCAAACCAAAGACTGGAACAAATCCGACCAACTGCGTGACGAACTCGCCAAGCAAGGCATAGCGGTCCGCGATACGGCTAGCGGGCCTATTTGGTACCGCGCCTAGTTCTTGTCTTGGTCTGGTGCGTCGCCGGTGGTGGTTTCTTGATATACCGCCTCGGGAATAATGTGGCGTGACTGCAGATAGTCGAGCACCGCAATACGGATACAGCCCGCCACCGGGATAGCCACTAGTCCACCAAACAGCCCGCCAAAACTCACGCCAACAATCACCGAGCTAAACACCAGAAGCGGCGACATATTGGTGCTGTTAGCCTGGATGCGCGGCTGGATCACATAATTCTCGATTTGCTGATACAGAATGTAGTACGCCAGCACGAATATCGCTGACCACGGGGAGTGGAACAGGGCCACGGTGGTTACTATCACCGCGCCAATGGTGTGCCCAATAAGCGGGATCAGTCCACAAATGAAGACAACGACTATTAAAGCTGCCGGGTAGCTCACATGCAGAATCAGCAGCGCCGGCAGCAGGAGCGACGCCGCGATAAACGCCAGCACAACTTGGCCGTTGACGTAACCTTTGACCACCTTGTACATGTCGCCAGCCAGGCGATCTAAACGCGGCCGGCGCGCTTCCGGAACCAGCCGGCGCATAAACTCCAGCCACGTCGGTCCTTCAATCAGCATCATAAACGTAAACACCAAAATGGTTAGCACCGAGAACACGCTGCTGCCCAACTTCTGCACACCATCCAGAGCGGTGCCGCCCACGTTACCTAGGCGGTCAGACAGTTGGTGCGAGAATTTATTCACTTGATCCTGTAAGTGATAGCGGGCAATGAACTGGCCGACGCTGCCGTTTTGGTCACGCACCTCTTCGACTAGGCCAGGCGCGGCCTTAATAAACGTGGAAGTTTGCTTAACGAGCGGCGGCACGATCAGCGCCAAGAAGCCAAACAGGAACAATATGACAACCAAAAATGATACGGCGGTAGCGAGGGCGCGGCTACCGCGGCGTTTGCCAGGTATGCGTTCGGCCACCCAGTGCACCGGACCGTTCAGTGCGAGCGCCAGAAAGAAACCGGTAAATATAAGGATGAGCGCGTGCTGAGCGCGCCTAAGTGCCGCAAACAGCAAGATAGAAGCCAGCACCAGGAGCAACACACGAATTACTGTCTGGTTACTAATGTTGAAGTTCGTATCAGACTTATGCCGGGAGCCAAACATGTTACGCCTATTATCGCTTAGCCGCGTCGGCTTTGCAATGCCTGCCGAAAGACGGCCACGGTTTGCGCACCAACTTTGTCGGTAGAGAATTGCGCGACATAGCGCTGTTGCCAGTCGTGGGCGGCAAAACGAGCTGGATCGCTCGCGAGGGCAGTGGTCAACTTCTCGGCGAAAGCAGGAATGTCCTTAGGGTCAAACAGCGCTTCCGGGTGCGCCGCGAGCACGCTGGCGTAGCCCGGGTTATTGCCGCCTAGCACCATGCCGCGGCTGGCAGCCATGGCTTCCAGCAGCACCACGCCAAAACTCTCACCGCCGGTGCTGGGATAGACAGCGACATCGGCAGCTGCCAAGTAATTGGGTTTCTCCTCTTCTGTCAAATAGCCCGTAAACTGCACAATGTCTTGCAAGTGGTGCGCCGCGGCGTATGCCCGAAGTTCGGCCTCCAGCGGGCCGCCGCCGCACACAAGCACTTGGGCATCTTTGGGCCACTGGTTGTGACTTTGCGCGTATGCCACAGCTTGCAGCAAATACCGGCAGCCCTTGCGCTCCACCAAACGGCCCAAAAACAACACATTCTTGCGTGACTTCAGCGTGGCCAGTGGCCGAGCGCCCACAAAGGCGTCTAGCTTGAGGGGCAGGGGAAGAACCTGACAATCTAGCCCGTACGTCCGCTTAGCGAAAGCGGCCGTGGGCGGCGTGTTGGCCAGCATGGCGTCGAATCGTTTGAGGCTGCGGCGCACCGCCAAACCCAGCGCCCGGTTGGCGGCAAACACCAGGCCGGAATGCGGCGCCACATGGAACATGCCGGTCACGGCGGTGTCCGGCCCAGCCGACGCGATAATCCGGCCGGCCAGCAGCGGGCTGAAGGGCACCTGCACATGCAGCACATCGAACTGCTCCTTCTGCAGCAGCGCGCGGATAGGTTTCAGCCGCGCCGGCAAGGGCATCGCCATACGATTTTGGTTAAATCGCACCTGCATATTTCGGCTCAAAGAATGGAGCTGCTTGATGTCCTGCCGCTTGGTTTCGCCGACTAAATAGTGCACGTCATGGCCTTCCCCGCGCAGCCACTCACCCAGCGTCAGCACGTATTGCTGCACGCCGTCGGGCTTGTCGAGCGAATCGTCAAATACCAGGCCAATTTTCAGCTTGCTGGTCATACTTCTTTGGCTGAAATTGCCGCTTCGTACACTTCTATATATTGATCCACAATCCGCTCATAGCTGTACTGCGGGAGTTCTTCGGCCGCCCAGCCGCGCCATAGTTTACGCAAGTCGTTCTCAAACAGTAAAAGCTCTAGGCGGCGGGCAAACTCGGCCGTGTGTTTGGGGTTAACGAGCGAGATAGCTCCGAGGCCCTTCATCACGCCCTCATAGCCCGGGTTGTCGCCGGCAACCGTAACCAGGCCGCAGGCCATGGCCTCTAGAAGCACCAGCCCAAAGCTCTCGCCAAATAAAGCTGGCGCACAAAACAGGTCACTGCCGCGATACAGTTTAATCTTCTGCGCATCGCTGACAAACCCCAAAAACTGCACGTTCTTGAGCTCTAAGCTGCCGGCGAGCATTTCTAACTTTTCGCGGTCCGGGCCGTTGCCAGCTATCACCAAGTTGACTTCGGGGTGCCGCTCGCTCACCAGCTGGAACGCTCTCAACAAGTGGCCAACGCCTTTGCGCCCCTCCAGCCGGCCAACATACAAAATAGTTTTTTGCTTGCGGCCATCTTTAAACACGCGCGGCGGAGTAAAGCGGTTGGCGATGCCGTTGGGGATAATCGCCACCGGCTCGTCTGTGAGGCTACAAATGTACTCAGCGGCGGCGTCGGACACCGCCGTAAAGGCGTGCATGTATTTTAAGATTGGCTTGGTATAGGGCGTGATGACTTTAGCCATGGTGCGGCTCATCATCGTTTCTGGGAGCTTGGCGTGGAAGGTGCCGACGTTGGCGCAGTTGGAGCGCGTCAGGATTTGGTAGCTCAACATCGGCACCCAGGGCTCATGAAAATGGAGCACGTCGAATTGCTCGCGGTCGAGCATTTGCTGAATGTCTTCGCTGAGGCTAGCGGAAATTTGGAAGACAGTCCGCGTGGGCGAGCTAAAATCATTGCCGGCGCCCACAAAAATCATGTGGTCGCCCGGTTCGCTATCGTGGTCTTGCGGCCGCGGGGTAATGATGTAGCAGTCGTGGCCGCGCTTTAGCAGCTCGGCCTGCATGGCATATAGAATCTCTTGCACGCCGCCACCTTTGGCAACGTTATATGGGCAAACTAATCCAATTTTCATATTGACCTCATTGTAGCACGGTGTTTTAGCTCAACGCGCGGCGCAACTTTGCTGGGATAAATGGCGCAGCCTCTTTTTTAGTGGCCACCACGCTTGGCGCGTGGGTGTCCAGCCGCAGCTCGAAGCCGGTGTAGCTGCTGAAGATAATGCGCAGATGCTGTTCCACCACCTGATTATTAAAGTAATAATCGCCAACGGTGGACACATGCCAAACGGGCGCGTCGACGAGCTGCCGGCAGTTGTCCACGTGCAGGAACTGGCTGGTGGTGTAAAGATGCGTTTTGAGATCGTTGATGCGCCACAGCTCAATCTCCGTTTCCATAACGGCGTTATACATATCAATACCGTTGGCCGCTGCCTCTTCAAATTTATGTTTGGCGTTATGGGTATGCGTGTAAGCGTAACGCAGTACATACTGATTAAGGAAGCCGACGCGGAAAATGGTGGTGATGATCGGCAAGCTCACCAGCCGCGCAAGGCTGCGGTACATGAACATACGCCGCCTGGTAAAGTTGAAATCGTCATGGTGCGCAAAACCGACGCAGCTAATCACTACGTCCACACGCTTGGCTAGCTCAGGACAGCGCTGGAGCATGCGCGTGGCAATCACAAAGCCAAACGAAATACCCACAATCATCAGCCGCCGCCGCTTATAGCGCAGCTTGATAAAAGCCGCCAGGTAATCTGCCAAGTTATCGATGGTCGGCTTTTGCCCAATCTTGTAAAAGCTATCCATGCCGCCAAAGCCGGGCAGGTCTGGCATGGTCACATTGCCAAAATCGGCAAAATTTTGGATCAGCCCCCACCAACGTTCCAGCTTGGCGTGGTGACCGTAAATCACTAACAGCTCGCGGTCCGGCCGCTTCTTGGACGGCAAGCGCAGCATGCGGCCCATCAGGCCATTCATATTTAATGGTTCAATGAACGCAGCGGGCGAGGGATCAGCTTTTTGTTTTGCCATACTTTTTTACTCTACGATAGTCTTACGGGCCTGGGCAAGACTTAAGATTGAAAAAGGAGTTGTTTTACGCTAAAATTCCCTCTGTTGATCGGCCTCTGTCCGATAAACGTAAGGAACCCGTTGGGGGTTCGCCAAGTGGTAAGGCACCAGGTTTTGGTCCTGGCATTCGGGGGTTCGAGTCCCTCACCCCCAGCCATGAATAAGCTAGCTAGCACTGCTGCCACAATAAGCACGGCGGCTGATGAAAAACGGAGGTAACTTGGCACGGCTCTACGGTACAGACTGCCGGTAGTTGGCTATTTACAGGTATTGCGCTTGGGCTTATAATTTCGCCTAGAATAAGGGGGAGGGTACGAATGACCGAAGGACTACATGACTATCTGGGGCCGGATCCTTTTGTAGTTGGGCTTGCCACAAGCGCCGCAATGTACAAGACGGTGGAGCATATTGCTGACTCGGGCGACGCAGAAGTCGTTCCGCAGGCGGCTCTCAGAACTGGCTCAGGACCTCCTAACAATACCAACGGTTTGCCAGATTACGATGAGGAAGGGCTTCGTCCTTCACCTTGGCTGCAGGAAGATGCCGAAGATCTAACCCCCATATGAAGGCCGGATCGGGCTATCGATACTTTCTTTGCCGGGCTGGCGGGCAACCTGATTACAACCGGAACATTTTTGACTTTCGACGAACCGCGAGGTAGCCCCCGCCACGCGCATTGGCCCGCACAGTTGTTAATTCCGCCCTCCATGAACCCAAATATCACTACCTACGGTCTAAGACCGCCAATGCTCTCTTCGACCCTGGTGTCAGAGGCGGCAAGGGCCTAGAGCTCGAGGCCTTAGCGACTCGTATACACCCACTAACAACCAAAGAAATCATCTCTTAGACCTCATGGCCTAGAACCACCTAGCTTATAACGATTGTCGACCTTACTAATCTATTACTGGTGACCTCGGGATACCCGAATAGTTTACATTTTGACCCGGTGTCAATGGCGACGAGCGTCAAGTCTAAAATAGCAATACAGAGCCAACCTACGACAAAGAGCAACAATTGGAAAGTTTGGAATATGTTATAGAGTCCCAGCCATATTATTTGGAATCATTTTACAGATAGCAGGTTGGCCGTTTTGGTTCGACTTTTTATTTTGTTGTAAACTTTCGTATTTTCTTATCTGTTGCATAGGTTTGAATCTTTTCTGGCTGGTATGATTAATGCATATGAACACTCAACAACAGGTTATTGACGAAGCAAAAAGGCACCTTGAAAACTTATACACGAACCATAAGGATGACGGTATTCTTGCTATATACATCTGGGGCTCAGTTACACGTAGTGACTTTGATCCGGCAACGAGCGACATAGATGTTATTTGCATAGTTAGCGACAACTTCGACAAGGCTAACAACGAGAAATTCCGAGAAGAACTCACCGCGAGCGCTCCTGGACGCGAATGGGGTTTCCAAATCATCTTTCTCGATGAGTTAAATGGCGGTCCCATACAATCTAGACTCGCGCAAGCAATGTCTCCTCAGTCGGTTCTACCCACCTTTCCTTCTTGGGTTTTTGTTTGCGGCAATAGCTATGACCGCGCTGACTTCAAGGTGAAAGATGCGACCATACCCGAGAGGATGAAGTTAAACATCGGCGAAATACGGACAAGATTAGACAATATTGCTACCGACACGCCAAAACGTAAGTTACGTGATCGCAAAGGTGTAGTTAAGGCATGTTTGCTCCTGATATATAACCGGCAACTTTTGCGAAGCACTTACTTTGACCTCGATTATACTATTCTCCCGCAAAACGCCGACGAAGCAGAGAAATCTATACTGAATGACTTGCTAAAGATTAAGCAGCTCGAATTATACGAGGATAACTCTTATCAACCTTTTGTTCAAAAGATTACTGAGTTTGCGGATATGGTTGAAGCCGAAGTCGCTCAGTCTTGATTCCCAGCTCCACGAGTTTTTGTACAAACAGACCAGACGCGGATAAATCTGGTTCCACCCGTGGGATACGTAGTCAGCCATGAGATTATTTTGGAATATAGCCCCTCAAATGGGGATATATTTTTAGGCGTTTTGAAGGGGGAAATAGGTCAAACCAAACTTTGGGTGTGGTATTATGGGCCCATGTCGAAACTTGAACAAACCTACACTATCGAAGCGCCAGTTTCTAAGGTTTGGCAATCGCTTACTACGGCCGAAATGGCCGAGCGATGGGGCGCTGGCCCTGCAAAAGTTGATGCCCGTGAAGGTGGCGAATTTAGCTATTGGGGTGGTGACATCCACGGCGTCTTCACCAAACTCGTACCCGAGAAATTGATTGAACAAGACTGGTACGGCCACGACAATCCGACTTGGAAGTATACCATTGTCTTTCGCATTGAAGGTAATGACAAGACCGCGACGGTGCACATGGTCTACTCGGGCGACATTCTCGATGAGCAGAAGGACATCAAGGATTGGCAGGATTACTACTTCACGCCTATTAAGGAACTGCTGGAGAAACAGTAGGTTCAATCACCAGTATGATAAAGCGCTTCTTACATTTGGCAGTAACTGTAGATGATCTCGAACGGGCCATGGCAACGTACGAGGCGCTCGGCATGAAAGAAGTTGAGAGATTTGAGAGCGTAAGTCTTAAATCTTCAGTCGTGCTGCTGGAAGACCGACAAGGCACCGGGGTTGAGCTCTGGCAGTTTGCAGATAAGAACCATCCCCATGTACAGATCATTGAGGGGCATGTCGCCTATGAAAGCGATGCTCTTGAAGAGGATACGAAATTACTGGTCAATCAAGGGTTTGTAGTAGCTATACCGCAGGCCGAGGACGATACTGTGCGTTTTGTCCACTTGCTGGCGCCGAATGGCCAGTCTGTTGAGCTTTGCCAGTATAAATAGAATCTTCTAGCTCGCCGGGACGCTCTTTAGGTTTTGTATACGCTAATTCTCCGGATAATAACCAAGGGTAACTGGCTGATCGCCGTCGAGTCTGCAAAAGCCAGGATGTGCCTGATCTATTACGCAGACATCGTTACGCATCTGGACTTCCACGATCGATGCGTGTCCGGCCACGCCGCCGGAAGGTGATTGGTTATCGGCCATCTTGGTAGTTAACGTACCTCCAACCCCTGGGCACCCATAATTTGGGCTCCCCCAAGTAGTGGGAATGGTGCGATACATATAGCTGACGCAGCTCGACCGAGAATCCACATTCGAAGGCAAGCCGCTATTGCTGATAACTGCCCAGATGGTACGACATACGGTAGAATACATAAGTTTGACGGTTATTGTGGTGTCGGTGGTCGTTGTCCAACCCCCATCTGTCAAACGCACACCCTGTAGCTCGTAGCCGCCGCTCGGATGCCCGCTACTGATTTGTGTAGCCGAATTCGAACATTGTATACCGTTACTTGGTACGACCCACGTCGGTGTCTGGCCATTACATTGGCTGCCGCAATACCAGCCGCTGGCATGCGCGGACGCAATCGGTGTAATCGCCAGTACCAGGCTGGCGAGGCTGGTTATCAGTGCCGCTATTTTGTATTTTGCCGTCATACTACCCCCATTTTGATTCTAACTTGACTCATTATGTGGCCGCGTGTGGCTTCTTGCAAGCCTTGTGTAGGCCGGCAGAGGTGAGCGCGAGAGCTTGTTCCTGGCCGCGAGAGCAGGCTATACTTGCCGGTAATGACGACCAGCGAGTATGCCAGCGATGTACGAGTTTTGTGCCCCGATCCGGCGATACTATCGAGCCGGATCATCTACCACGCTGGTGTTACGCTAGTGCGGCAGTTGGCCGAGGAGTACGATGGCATGCCGTCGGGGCGGGAACAGTACCGACCGGAGGCGTTCGTGCCCGACCCAGCGACGATACGGCCATGCACGCCCGCAGAAGTTGCACATTTCGTGCAGCCGCTGCCTGGCAATTCATATGAGAGACGGCCCACAGACGTACTTGTGTATGCCGAAGACAACGCCGCGCGCTTCTGGGAAGCACAGGTAGAACTCGACCCGTCCGAAAGAGTTGCCGCGTTGCCGCAGCTTGGCGAAACGCATTCCTTGGCCGGCGAATTAACCACCACTCGCAATAATGACCTAGCCAACGGACCAAATAAAGAGGGTCTGCATCTAGATAGCCATGACCAATACAGCCACCGGCTTGGCGTCTGTCTGCCGCACCCCGCTGGGACGCCCAGTCAACGATGGTTAGCGCTGGGTGCCACCAGCGCCGAGCGGCTGCACGGCCGAGCTGGGCAATGGCGCTCCTCGGAGACACGAGCGGTATTGCAGGCGCGGCCTGATTTGCTCGCCGCAATCAGTGTTTTACTAATTCCTCTGCAGCCGCTGGAAATCTACGACGCCTACACCAGTCAACTGCTGCACGATGGTTCAACGTGGCTGAATACAACAGGCGGGAGCACGGTTGCTCCCGCCCCAATACGATTCTATAGCCTGCCTGCTATTGCGAGTTGAATCCGGTGCTCTCGATCCCTGAAAGTGTAGCGATAGGAGTTGCACCAGCAGGCACTTCGACAGTCTGCGAAACCAGGCCGGCAGCAACAGCTGCAGCCGTAAGTCTATCGGCCGAAGAAGCAGCAACCTCGTAGAGCGGAGCAGCATCAAAAGGTGATGCCTCTGGCAAACTATCTAGACTTTTAACACCTTGCGACATACACCTCCTCCTAGCTATTTTTAATGCCCTTATAGTACCATAATCGCACGATATGGAAGCTCCTTTTGACGCGCTGCCCGACGTTCTCTTGCGTGACCTACGACCCGACCCGGTTAAAATAATGCGTTTTTTAGAACGTTACACACCTCTCGAGAACTATCCGTCTGAATTACTGACCAGCCACGTAGATGCGGGCATTGCTGAACTACGTGGCCAGCCCCGCTCGATGGACTACATCACCCAGTTTGTGCTCAAAACTGTTACCGATTGTAATCTGCGCTGCCAATATCCTTGCTACGAATATATCGACGACAGTTGGCGTGCGCTGCCGGCAGTTATGTCCGATGAGGTCATCCGCAGTGTCGGCCAGCGCATTGGAGCCTATGCCGATACCAACAACCTCCGCACCGTAGATGTAATCTTCCACGGCGGCGAGCCGCTTTTTATGCGCCAACCGGTTGAGTATTACAAACGCGCCATTCCGCTACTGCTCGGTGAGGTTTGCCTGCTGGCTCCGAAAACCGACGTCAAGCTCCACATACAAACCAACGGCATGCTGCTGCGCGAGCCGATCTTAGACGTGTTCAATGAGCATAAGGTCAGTGTTGGCGTCAGCATGGACGGCCCGGCGCAGGTGCACGATGCGCTGCGCAAAACGCGCGCTGGCCGCGGCAGCCACGAGCGCGTCCTGGCCGGCCTCCAGCTGCTGAATAGCCCCGCTTATCGCCATCTGATACGCAGCTTGCTGTGCGTGGTCAACATCGACTCCGATCCGCGCGAAGTAGACGACTTCTTAACACAGCACGCACCGCCCGGAGCATATATCGACTACCTGTTACCATACGCCAACCACGACCAACCACCGCGTCGGCCCAAGGATCCAACTCGCGACAGCGCCACTCCGTACGCCGACTGGCTGTTGCCCATCTGTATACGGCGAATCTTAGGCGGCACTGCGCCGCAGGTGCGCATTGTAACCTCAATGATACGGCTGAGCTTAGGAGGCACTAGCTTGACCGAAGCCATCGGCCCATATACCGGCGGTGATGTAGTCATTCGCACCGACGGCTCTTACGAGCTGCTCGACGCTCTTAAAGCCACCGGCGGCAGCGTGGCGACGGATATGAGCGTGGCGACCCACAGCATCGAGAGCGTCGCCCAACTACTGCGCCGCAACCACCTTTTAGGGAAGAAATCGGTAGCCGATGCTTGTACCGTTTGCCCAGTTTTGGATATATGCGGCGGCGGCCACATCGCTAGTAGATTCTCGGCCGAGCGCGGCTTCAACAATCCCTCGGTTTACTGCGCCGACCTTCTCAAACTGAGCCAAGAGATCCAAAAAGCCACGCTGCACCACGCACGGTATGGGATGGTAAGAATACTCGAAAAAGAAGGTGTGCCGCCTGTACCGCCTGCTAGCAAATGCGCGGCGTGTTAACTCCTTAACACGTTTGCCCTCTAAAAGCAATTTGCCTATACTTAAAAGTACGTTCGTAAATCTAGAGGATGTGATTATGGAAATACATATCAATTGGCTAGCGGTTCTTTTGGCACTGGTTGCAAGTATGATCTTGGCCAAAACGTGGTTCCGTGAGAAAACATTTGGACACGCTTGGCGGGAGCTCACGGGCATCACGCCTGCTGATTCCAAGAAAGCCGGCAAGAAACCAATCATCATAACCTTGTTTGCCAATATCATTACCGTAGTGGCGCTGGCCGCGATGATTGACATCAGCGCCGTATTCTTTCAGAACTATGCAGTTTGGCTGGCGCTGCTAACCGGGTTTGTTGCCTGGTTGGCGTTCTCGGCCACCACGCTCGCGACGCATAATGCCTTTGAGCAAAAGCGGCAAAAATTGACGCTTATCAATAACGGCTATCAGCTAGTCCTATTTCTGGTCATCGCGCTTATTATCGGCGGGTTCGGCAGCTAATCCTATGGCCTATAATGAGGAACTTACCGAGCGCGTGCGCCGGTTGTTAGCCCACTTGCCAAATGTCCAAGAAAAGAAAATGTTTGGCAGCATTGGTTTTATGGTAAACGGCAAGCTATGCCTGGGTGTGGGCGACCACGCCGACCACAATATGATGGTCCGCGTTGGGCCCGACCAATACGAAGAAGCGCTGCGGCGCCCAGGCGCCACGCCGGCCATCATGCGCGGCCGCGAGCATCCCGGCTATGTGTTTTTAGTTCGTTCAGCCGTCGCTACCCAGCAAGATCTCGAATATTGGGTGGGGCTGGCGCTCGAATACAATAAAAACTTGCACACGAAAGAGTAGAAAACCCCGGATATCCCTGCCTTACTGGGCCTATTGACGGCCGTACAGTATAGTCTATAATTTGCTTGGCCAGGGAGGTGAAATGACTCTAAACTGTTTAGGCGGCGAATGCCGACAATACTGCCAAGTCCTCGATGGACTGACCAAAGACCAAAATAACATTGACGCGTGCGAGTGGCCAGAGCGGATAAGCGACAGATATGAGTTTGACCAAACCACGAATCCAGAGCTCGCCCAGCAGGTTGGCAGCCGTTTAACACGCGTCCTAACTACCGGGAACCTCATTCAGGATCTCTTGAACGAGCCGGGCGGTGAACTATCCACGGCGTTCCAGGCCAACAGCGCCGTGCTAGAAGCACAGCTGTCCTTATGGAACAGTTACGCTGGCGCCGCCAAAGACGGCCGCGTTATCACCGATGTAGAAGTAGACTATTACACTGAACGCTTGCAAACTGCTATTGAAGGCGCACAAACAACCATGAAGCAGGCCGGCGTGAGCCCCGAGACAGCGACGCACGCCCAAGCGATTCACGACCGTCGTACACTGGAAGACTACGGTCTACTCTTTGACGAACCAATGCTGCGAACAACCACGCAGCTGTGCGTAAACGCGTCGTCGGGCCGTTCAAGTCTGGTTATTGGCGATAAAGGGATCGCTAAAACCCAGGTCGCCAAGTTTGTGTCCGGCCTGTTTGCGCCCGATGGCCGGCCCCGCTTTATTAGCGGCGACGGCAATATGATGAAAGACGAATTCATCGGCAAGATGACCCTCAGCGAAAAGAACGGCGCCACGGTGACCACCTTCCACTACGGCATTCTAACAGAATGTATGGAGCTGGGTATCCCGTTTGTCATGGATGAAATTAACCTTATCGATCCGGCAATCGTGATGCGCCTGCAGGACATCCTGCTGCGTAAGCCCGGCGATACCATCTTTATCCAGGAGGACGGCGGCAAGCCGATTACTATTAAGCCTGGCTTCTGTGTGATTGCCACCGCTAACGAAGCGAGCGCTCGCTACCAGCATCGTGCCGAGCTTGACCCCGCGTTTCGCGATCGCTTTACGATCCTACCTATCGAATACCCGGATGGCGACACGGTCATGCTCCGGACCGACGAGCTGCCGACCTCGCTCGCCAGGCTGGCCTACGCCTTCGCCGTTTCCCGGAACGGCATCGCCAGCAACCACGTCACTGCTCGCGATGCACTGTGGCTTGCTAGCATTGCCCACGCGTCCCAGCAAATGTACAGCCGGCCCGCCAAGGATGTAAACATGGGGGCGCTTGGTACTCGGCTGACCGATGTGGTCGACGACACCGAACCGCGTATGTCCGACTGCATCACACCAAGAAGAATGGTAGAGATATTACTCGCCGTGGATAGCGGCCTCAACCCATACGACGTTGCAGCCGGCGTGCGCGGCCTTACGCTAAAAACCATTGCCGGTATGAAGCGCAGCGACGATCGCAAGAACATGTTTGCCGTGATACATCTCATGCACGACAATCCCAACGTTCGGTTTGATGCCGCGGCCGTAAGTAAACAGCTAAGGATCTAGCTATGGCAGAGCAGCACAGACGTGACCAATCAACAGACCCAGAGGCCGCCAACCCCACTCTGGGTCAACCGCACCAGTATGGTGTCGACCCAGAACTGAACCCGTTTGCCGGCGGTACGCCAATCGACGTAGAGCCGACTCTGTTAGATCTTGGCGGCGGGGTGCTGCATAGTGCCGGCGTGCTGCCACCGATTATCTTCGCTGGCGGTGAAGGGCTACCGGCGCGCCCAGAAACGGGTGCCGATATTGCATACGCCGCCAAGCAAGCCTGTAACGCCATCGCCGAAATGTTTGTGAGCAATGGCGACCCCCAAGCCGTTACTTTCCCAAAATGCGACAATATGGCGGTCATTAGCGAATCGCTGCAGCTGCTCACTGATACGCCGCTAGGGCTCGGCTACGGACCCTTCCCGGAGAATGTACACAAGGTGTGGACTCGTTTTATGCACGAAACCACCGACCACTACCGCGCCAAAAGCGGTTTGTCAGTTGCCGAGCTCGTACCGGTACGCATTAAGTTGCCTGAGTGGCTCAAAGATAACTCCGCTTTTGATATTTTGCAGGGCTGCAAACTTATGGATATCGAGATTGAGGGTCCGGTTACGTCGGTCATGGCTCGGGACGTAGTAAGCTGCCGCATTCGATTTAAGAGCGACGTGGGTGAGAAAGCCGAAATTGGGGCGCGCGCCAAACGATCGAGCTTTATATTTGAAGGCGGTATGCAGTCTCGTGCGTCTTTTAAAGACGCCGCTAATGTATCGGTGCATATACACGGTGCACAGTCTGGCATCATCGGCCCAATGGCCGTATCAGAAGTGATCTGCGACGGAACCTGGGGCGGACGCTTCTACTATAAAGGCAACGGCAGCAGCAAGGGTCCGAACGTACTCTGGTCGGAACAAGGGTCGTCTGGGTCAAACTGGTAGTATGGAACAGACTCCGCCACCCAAAGATTATAGCGCTGAAACGGCTCTGGCTCAGCGCGTGGCCCGCATCTTCGGTTACGACGGGTTGATAATTGACGTGCGCGAGGGCGCCGGCTGGCAAACTATCCGCAGCGACAAGGACGTCACACTGGTCGTGGATCCTACTATGCTCCAGCCGCAAGCAATCAAGGACGCCACCGGCGCAGCCTTGCCAGCGGACACCAAAGTTCCCGAAGAGTACTCCATGTACGGCATCGCCCACGAGCTTGGCCACGTGGACGATTTCTTGCAGCCCGAGAGTGATATAGAGAAGCAGAAAAAACAATCGCCGGCCGACGCGTTTTTCTGGAACGTTTTAGACGACGGCGTGATTAACCGCCGGCTGCGGCACATTCCGCTCCTCAACAACCTGACCGACGAAATCTACCAGGACATGCTATTCCCGGGCGACGACTATTCTAAGCTGCCGAAGCACGTCCAATTTATGTACGGCTGGCTGCTGCGCAACGTCACGCCCAAGCGAGAGCTAACCTTTAGCGATGACGTACAACAAGCCCTGGATGGCTTAGCCACCACGCGTATTGGTCGGCGATCGTACGACCTCTACCGCACGCTGGCCCATCCCAAAACGACCTATGGCAAACGGCAGGCCATTGCCGAGGCGCACATTCACCCGATTTATCAGGGATTCTTGAAGGAAGACGCTCAAAACAAGCCAAAGCAGTCAGCGCAACGGCAATCAGGCAGCGGTGGGCAGTCTGGCCGGGGAAGTAGCGCCGGGGGCCAGCAACAGAGTGGGGGCGCAACCGGCGGTCAATCTGGCCAGGGCGGCGAACCAGGCTCTGGAATGGGTCCGGGCGGATTTGAAGAGCTATACGAAGCCTACGCCGACGCCTCGCACTGCGGCGAGCAGCATGACGAACGACACGATGCTGCCGACAAGGGGAGTAGTAATAATAGCAGCCCGCACCAAGCCATCCAAGAAGCGGCGGGCGCCATGCAGGAACAGCAGGCGGACCAAGCAGTGCAAGCCGGCAAGCTCGGCGCTACGGCTATGGCGGGCAATCAAGCTGGCGGTGGCGCTGGTACTATTGCCGCCGAGCTTATGCTCAGCCACGGCAACGCGCTGGCATACCAGCAAACTGTAGAGCGCTATCGTGCGCACATTCATGAAGTAGCCAGAGTACTCCAGCAGTTAACCGTACCGAGCGTAGAATTCACCAGCCCGCGCTACCGCCGTCAACCCGATATTGATGGGCTTAAACTGTCGCCGCGCGATTTATACCGCGTAGTGGTAGCCAAACACAGCCACGAAGACCCAGCAGTGTGGCGCCCCATCGAAACCATCACCAAACGCGAAGGCTACAGCTTTAACGGCCTCGATGTACACTTATTAATCGACGTCAGTGGCTCTATGGCTGGTGCCAAAGCCGAAGCGGCTGCCGCCTGCGGTGTGATATTTATGGAAGGTTTGGCCTCGGCTCGGCGGATGGTGGAACGCTACAATCCGCGGGCGCCCAAACCGGATGTGCGTCTGGAGGTTATCTTGTTTGGTAGCTCGGCGAAGATTGTTGCGCCCCTTGGCCATGAAATCGATCCACGCGATAAGGGCGTCGCCTTCACCACCACCCGGGCGGCAACATCCGGCAGCACACTGGTGGCCGATGCTCTACATCACACCAAAAGAATCGCGGCCCAGCATCCGGAGCGCACGCAGCTGGTCTACATCATTACCGATGGCGAGTTTGGCGACGATCCTCAAGCCCGCTCGGTCCTCCAGCAAACTAGCCCCAATTTCTTTGTGCATCAATACATTTTATTGTCGCCAGGCACTCGTCCGATCACAAAGCAACACTCATATTTAACCAATCCCTCTGAACTGCCAGCCGCGCTCAACAAACAATTAAAAGTAGTAGCCGCCCGCTTCCTCTAGCAATCCACCCCTGCAGACTACTTACATGCATATGGCGCAACCAGAAGTAACCCAGCTGTCAAAAATGGTGAATGCCGAAGCGCGGCAGCGCTATGCCGAGGTGTCTCGTTTGCTAGGCGAGCGCAGCCTGCTAGCGGCCGTGGCACCGCGCGTGGCGCTGCGGCATAATACGAACTATCCGTACGCCTTTACCGAAGATACACAGCTTGTGCCAGCACAAGTCCCGGCGTTCGGCCGCGTGATTCGTCGTAGCCGCGAGGCTGGCCTGCGCGAGATTCATACTTCCATTGCCACCCAAACACAGGAGCACAGCTGGCTCTACATACCTATGACGTCACTGTGGGTCGACACAACTGTCGCAGCCCATGACGCGAGCGTGGATGTCGATGACTATGCCCACATCTATCTCTCGCACCTGTTTCCGGAGATCGAAATGGTGCATACCCATCCCGATCCCGTGGTTCGCGCACTGGCAAATGAATCTCCTTGGATGTACTCCGATAACTACACACTGGAGGCGGCATTGCCGTCACAGTATGATTTGCTGGGTCATGCCTATCTGCGCTCACGCACGGCGCCCAGCTGCCAGACGCCCAGCAGTGTCGTGAGCCACTTTGGCGTTACGACTTTCTCCGCGACAGCAATGGACGGCCAAGAGGGCGCTCTATTTACCATGCATGATTACAGCCGATTGATCGCTGAGCCCACCGCCGAGCCGGTCGCTCGGATCGAGGCCGCCCTGGGCAAACTGACCGCCCACGCCCTGCACTACGACGGAACACCAGCTTTTGACTTCAACTTTGAGCCGCTGACAGACTAGGTTGCCGCGTCTTTGGTGTAATGCTACAGTGACAGCTATGATTCGAGTTGGCCTGGTTGGGTTACCAAACGCCGGCAAAAGCACACTGTTTAACTTCCTAACCGGCGCTCTAGCGCTGGTGGCGCCGTACCCATTCTCTACTGTTACTCCCAACAAAGCCAATCTCAAGCTATACGACAAAGACGCCGACGCACTCGCCGCAGCCGTGCATGCGCCAGATGTTCTCCGCACAGAAGTTGAGGTGTGGGATATCGCCGGGCTAATCGCCAAGGCAAGCGAAGGGGAGGGGCTGGGCAACGAATTCTTGGGTCAAATTAAAGACTGTCAGCTGCTGGTGCACGTGCTGCGGGCCGACAAGACCAGCACTGCGGGGAGCATACAAGCCGACAGCGCCACCGTGCTGACCGAAATCGCACTTTTTGACCATAAATGTCTACTCAAACCTTTTGAAAAGGGCCGCCGCTTGGCGCGCCTCTATCCGCACGACACCGCCTATGCCCGCACCAATGCTGTGCTCAGCAAAGCGTACTACGGCACCAAAGAAGGCCAGACGGTGCGTGCGGTGCTTGACCCCGAGGATCTGGCGGCGGTTGCTGATCTCGGTCTCATCTCTGACAAGCCACGGATCACGCTGCTTAATTGCGGCAGCGCTCCTGACCCCAGTGTAGGGAAGCTAGGCGATCTCACCGGCAACTTACTGGAGCTCGCTACGCTGGTAACCATGACCGAAGAGGACCGCGCGTTCTTGGGTTATTCCAGCCAGCCGCTGTATCAATTCCTGCAGGCCTATACCGAACAACTCCTTGCCAAAACCAATTCCAAGCGCTTCTACACCGTAGGGCACTTGGGCGTCGGCCAATGGCTAGTGCCGCGCGATGCCGACGCCGCTGCCTGCTCACAACTCGTGCACGCCGAGCTGGGCAACGCCGTAAAAGGCGTGAAGGTTGCAACTCTCGCCGACTTTATACATCATGGCAGCTGGCCAACCCTCACCAAACAAGGCGCCGCCAAAAAATACGGCCCCAGCTATGTGCCCGCCGACCGAGCGGTGCTCTATTTTGAAGCCACATAGCCGGCGGACAATTGTTGTATTATTACGAAATATTGTTGACATCCGTCCACCCAGACCGCTATCTTTAAAGCACCATAAGCGAGGGGAAGTCTATGTCTGTGTCACAGTACGAAGCGTTACAGCACTCCACCGGCCGGCCGGAACTAGCAAGTGTACATCCTGAGAGTTTGGCGCCTCTCGCCGACTACTTAGTCGACAATATTCGAGCCAAAACCGCCGCGCTCGGGGCCGAAGGCCGGACGATTGGCATTTTGGACCCGGACTGGTGCCGGACCAACCCAGCCGAAGCCGGTAAACTGCACGCCGATGTCATCATCGGCACCTACGGCAGCACTTACGCACTGCCCAACAAAGATCCGGAAGCTAACCGCGCGGCCATCGAAAGCGGCGACCTAGACGTCTACCTCATGACCCTAGACGGCCAAGTAACTGGTACGGCCTGCATGGTCAACACCCACGACGGCCGCGCCGAGCTCGGGCGCTCCGCCAGCATTGGCAAAAGCGGCAACACCATCATCCAGGACTTGCGCATTCTAGACTGGCTGATCAACTCCGACACTGCCAACAAATACCACACCCTGTTCACAACCTTGCGCAGCGCGCCTGACCGCCTGATCGACGGCGGCGAAGAGGACTTCGTGATGCGCGGCGGCCAGGCAGTCACCGAACACTGGCGCAAATTCCCGGGTTTGCATGTAAACGGCGTTGGGCCGCTGTACCTAAAACACGGCGCGCTTGAGCAATTTACTGTAGCCTCTATTACCCGCGCCAACTTGCACCCGGAAAAACCATTGTTTATCTACGACGAGCAAGACCAGAATTTTATCCGCCACTGGCACGACGAATACCAGCTACCACACCCAACTGTGCCAACACACGAGGATCAGGGCGGTAATTTCTTAACCTTTGCCTCACACTATCCGCCGGCGGAGAGCGGCCTGACCGATCTCGTGCACGCCGACACCGTAGTCACCGACGACGAACACGCCAAGTCACTGTACGAAGCACTCGCCGAAGTCGACGCTGCCGGTTCACCGTTCTCACAAGTAGTGCTGCCGATAGACCGTGATACGCGCGTATTGCAGGCTGCCCTTAAACAGGCTGGTTACCAAGTCTTTGGTTATCAGCCAGCCAGCGATATCTACAGCGCCGCACTGCTCTTTGGTCGGGTACGTCCAGGTACAGAGGTAGTGCCGACCCACTGGCAACATCAGGAAGCCAATCACCCTTTCTGGCAGAACCCTAAGCTCCACGCCGTTTCTCACGCCGTCTCACGCCAATGGTAAACCCTAACCGCCCACCACTTTCGCCAGTTGGCGAAGCGCTCATGGACGTGCCGTTTGAAGTGTATAACGTTTACGCTCAGTCCGTGGAGTTGGAGCTGACCGAACCGATGGCGCTGTCGTTTGGCACGGTCACCAGCCGTCCATCGGGCTGGTTGACCATGTCGTGCGATGTAGACGGCCGGCCGGTAGTCGGTCACGGCGAAGGCGCAACCTTGCCACAAGCAGTATTCACCGATGACTGCGGACCAAATATTGCTGGTAATATGCGTAGCTTAGTACGGGCCGTTCATGCCGATACAAATAAGACGGTCGGCGGCGCGCTCGATAGCGTCCAAGCCCACCGTTTTAGGGATGGCGGTCGCTACCCAACGGCCAGATTGGCAGTCGAAATGGCCATACTCGATGCTGCCACTAGAGCCAGCGGCATATCCATGAAAGAAGTTATTGGCGTACCGGCCGATATAACCGAGGTGCCGTATGGCAAAAGCATCGGCGGCGCCACTGCCGGCGCCATACTACGGCAGGCCGAAGAAGCGCTAGACAATAACGCACGTAAAATTAAGATAAAGGTTTCGCCAAAGCTGTTTGACAGCGTGACCGTCGCTATCGACGTCTTACAGCGCGAGCAAACAAACGTCGACATCATGGTCGACGCCAACGGCGGCTTTGACCCGACCAGCGCCGAAGACCTGCGCATGATCGAAAAGTTGGACGATTGCGGTCTGCTGATGATTGAAGAGCCCGTGTCGCGCGTGGGCGAGATTCGCGGTTTAGATGCGGTGCGCGCGCTGCATCGAGCGCTTCCTAATCTAACCACCACCATCTGTTTAGACGACTGTCTGCAGACGTTTGAGGACTGCCAAACAGCACTCGATGAACGCTTGGCACACATTATCAACGTCAAGCCAGGACGCATTGGCTCGTTCTTGCAAGCTATCCGGCTCGTCGACTTGGCAACGAGTAAGCACGCCGAGGTTATGGTCGGCGGCATGCTCGAAGCCACTCCCGGCCGCGCCATGACCACACTGCTTGGTGCCTACTGTCTGCACAAAGGCTGCACCATACCGGGCGACCTGTCTTTGGCCCAAGAACGCCTAACCGAAGACTTCGTGTCGCCCGCGAAACAATTACGCTTAAGTCCGCGCGGCGGCATTATTGTACCCAGCGGTCCAGGATGGGGGTTTTAATATGTCGTCTACACCTACCGAACTTCTAGTGATACCGCAGCACTTGGACGCCGTAGACGCGGCCGAGTACGCTGAGCAGTACGGCGTAGCGTTCGTCGAGCCCGCGCGCGCCGAGCGCATGGAAGTTGGCCGGATGTGCGGCCGGCTGTTGCATACGCGGCAAGGACTTAGCGACACATACACACGCCTGGGAGTAACGCTATCGAAGCCGGCGGTGTTTTACACTCCCGACCTCGTGCTGGCTGAGCCGCCCACGCCGCAACAAATTTCGCAAATCAACGAGCAGGAAACCGCTGCCGTGGCTCGCTACTGCGTGAACGTGCAGGCTGATCTCGCCCAGGTACCCATCGCCGAATCGTGCGAGCCGATGGTGCATTTGCCGACGCTCTTTTCGGATGTGCATACGCCAATCAGCTTTAGCGAGGCACCATTCCACACTGCCTGCGGCGACTGGGCCGGTAAGGACCGTGAATTTTGGGTGCGCGAAGGCGTGGCTTACCGCTTGCTGCTGATGGCCGACCTGCTGCTGAGCCAAAATGCCCAGCTGCACATCGAAGACGCCTTCCGCCCGGTCGGTGTCCAAGAAGGATTATTTAAACGGCGGGTTGATTGGACCGTTCGCGACCACCCCGAGTGGACCGACGAGGCGATCATTGCCGAAGCCCAGAGCAAAACCGCCGTCAAGCCGCGCCTGGCCTCACACAAGGGCGGGGCAGCCATCGACGCCCGGCTGCGCGACCTGACAACCGGTGAGCTCCTAGATTTTGGCCACAACTACCCAGACGGCGGCGCGCTGGTCTTTCCGCGCACCCCATTCATCACCGCTGAGCAATGGCGTAATCGCCAGCTGTTCCAGGTGGCGGCGGGCTTAAGCGACCTCACGCTGTATGTTGGCGAAGACTGGCACGTTAGCTACGGCGACAACCTAGCGTCGCTTAGTGAGCGTGGCTTTGTGCGGCCAGATTACGTCGCCCGCTACGGCCCCATCAAGGACTTTGACCGGACCACCGGCCAGATTACCGCCACCTACACAGAAGGCGAAATGGACCAAGTGTTCGATTACGACTTAAACCGTACGGTATAATGCAAGGAGATATCACGTGAGCGAAGGACTACACCTGCCGTTTATGGAAGACAACGAAGTAACTCAAGCCCCCGACCGCTTTGCGGCCATTGCCAAAATAGTGCGCAACGAAGCACTGATCGAGGCTGAGCCCAGCATGCAATTGCTGGATCCGAACACCATCAACGCCGAACCCGGTGGCAGCATCTATTACGGCACCGGGCTGACCACGCCGCGGGCCATTTCTATCGGCCTACCGTTTGATGTGCTGGGCATGATGCTGACGGCCGAAAAAGTCCGCCGCGCCGGTCAGTTCGACCAAGTCTATCACCACATCGCCGACACCCACGCCAAAACCAACGACTGGATCGACCCAGCCGCCGTAGACGAAGTCGCCGCCCGCACGGTGGACACTTTGGAGCAAGTCAAACGCAACTTAGGTCTCGACCACTTCCAGTTTGTGCGCTCCTCGTCCTTCGACCACGAACCGGACTACGAAGCGTTGGTACAAAGTTTTGACAGTTCCGAAGAGCACGAATACGTCCGCCGCGAAATGGCCGACATGGAATGGTACCGCACTCGCGGCGATGTGCGCATCAAAATGGGCTGGATTATCCAGGCCAAAGAAACTGCCATGGGCTTTGACGAACGGCGCTTTGACCGCGAGTACTTGCGCTTTCACCCCGGACAAATGTCATTTATCTACACCAAACCTGGCCGCACCTTTGACCCGTCACGGCCCAAAGCCTCACCGTATATCTCGGTGGCTGGGGAAGGGCGGCTGCTGCTCGCGCCAGGTGTAAATGTCCACGAGGTATTTACTGCCAGCGGTGACCCCAATCTCGGCGGCGCCAAGAAACACCTTGAAAACGTGGTGCGCGCCTACGAGGGCATCTTCGGCAGCCTAGGCAAAATTGGCACCGATGGCGTGACCTTCGAGGGCAAGATCCAACACATTATTGATAAGTGCTTCGCGAGTTAGACCATGAGTGAATTTCCCGACTTCCAGGGTGAACAACCACCCGTCACCTACGAGCTGGTCAACCAACTGCTCGACCGCGCCCAAACCGTGCTGCCGCCAAACGGCGTCTACGACAAGCTAAAAAGCGCTGAGGAAGAGGGCCGCCAGCTACGAGTAAAAATGGGCGTTGACCCGACCAGCGCCGATCTGCACCTCGGTCATGCGGTAGGCATGCATCAACTGCGGCGCTTTCAAGCACTCGGCCATTTGCCAGTCATTATCATTGGTGACTTTACGGCGCGTATTGGCGACCCCAGTGGGCGCAACCAAAGCCGGCCGCTGGCCACTCCCGAAGAAATCGACCGTAACGCCGAAACCTACATCGATCAACTGGGCAAAGTGCTGGATGTTGACCGCATTGAAGTACGCCGTAATTCCGAATGGCTCGGCAGTATGTCGCTTAGTGATACGGTGGAGCTATTGTCGGAGGGAACCCTCGCTCAGGTAATTTCGCGAGATGATTTCCGCAAGCGATTGGACACCGGCTCACCAATTGCGCTGCACGAAATCGTGTATCCCATGCTGCAAGGAATGGACTCGGTCGCGGTGGCGGCCGACATCGAAATTGGTGGCGTTGACCAACTCTACGCCTTTCAAGCCGCCCGTATGCTGCAAGGCAATCGCGGCCAGGAGCCCGAAGCCACGGTTATGATGCCGCTCCTTCGCGGCCTAGACGGTGAGAAGAAAATGAGTAAAAGCCTGGGCAACTACATTGGCCTGGCCGACGAGCCCAATGACATGTACGGCAAAATCATGTCGGCTCCGGACACACTGCTCGACGAATACTTGCGCCTCGCCTCCACATTCGGAAAAAGCGAAATCGACACCATGATGACCAGCATAACCTACGACCGCGTTAACCCCATGCAGATTAAGCTCCGGCTAGCGCGCAACATTACCGCGCTCTATCACGGGCAAGACGCAGCCGACGCGGCGGCCGACCATTTTGACCACCAATTCCGCTCACGGCGCGAACAGGACAGGGAATGGCGCGTGGTGCAGGTAGCCCAGAGCATGACCTCGCTGGTGGATATCCTCATAACCGCGGGCGTAGTCGACTCGCGCAACAAAGCTAGGCGCCTAATTACCGACGGCGCCGTAGAAATTAATGGCCACAGAGCAACGCTGGACAAAGGTGAACACCTATCCGACGTCGACGGCCTGCGCATCCGCGCCGGCAAACGCCACTTTATCGAAACCAAACTCAGCGACGAATAAGCTGGCCCGCCTTGTGGCCGCGCCCTCTGGTATGTTATAAATTAAGACAGCAAATCTGGAGCCTGTCTTCTTGTTATTTGCCTTGCAGGGATAGTGAAGCGGTCAAACACGGGTGACTGTAAATCATCTGGCTTACGCCTTCGGGGGTTCGAATCCCTCTCCCTGCACCAAGCTAGAAAAATACGGACGTTCATGCGAACGTCCATTTTATTTCTGGCTGTGTAGAAGGGTATTAATCTCGCTGGTCTTGGCCAAGTAATCTGGCTCGCATCTCCTGAAAGCGTTTTTGGTCAGCACGGGCCTTTACTTCGGCGCGCGGCTGCTCGCTGCTACGCACCGTCTGTGCCCCCACATTGCCAGCAACGACATTGACAACTGGTATCACAATTGGGCTGTGGCCTGTTTGGTCGTAGAGGAAATGGGTAATGAAATCACGCATTTCTACTTTGAACTGGTCGAGGCCTATTCGGAGGAATCGTTGCTGGACGGCTCGGCGCAGTTCGGCTCGAAACGATCGCATAAGATCTTCTGAATCGCGCATAGCTATAAAGCCTCTGCTAATAATGTCGGGGCTGGTCAGGAGTTGCCCGGACTTCTTATCAACGGTCAAAATAGCGGTTACTATACCTGCCTCGCTCAGCATCAGTCTATCTTTTACTACCAAGCCGCTCACAATACTGCCAGTCTGATCGACTAGCAAGCTGCCGTGCGGCACTTGGCCGCCTTGCTCAACAGTGTCTGCAGTAAAGTACAGGCTGTCTCCGTTCTCTGGCAGCAGTACGCTCTTACGCGGTATGTGCTCTTGCACGCCCAGCTCAGCATGGTATTTGCGGCGCAACGGGCCACCGTGTACCGGGATGAAGAACTTCGGTCGCACCAGCTGAATCATCTCGCGCAGTTCGTCCCGGCGGGCATGTCCAGAAACGTGGAGCGGCCCACAGCCATCTAGCTCATGGGTGGGGTGCCGAAAAAGGTGCACGCCCAGCCTGCTCAATTTATTGCCGATCAGGTCATAGCGCACCTCATTACCAGGAATTGGCGACGAGCTAACCACTACGGTGTCGCCAGCATGCAGCGTAATGCTTTTATGTTCGCCGTCGCTCATTCGCTGCAGCGCGGCATTCGGCTCACCCTGGCCACCGGTACATATAATGAGGAGTTTACTATCAGCCACGGTCGCGGCTTGCGTGATAGGAATGATCGTACCCTTCGGCACTTTGAGCACACCTTGCCGAACGGCAATCTCGGCGTAACTGAGCATGCCCCTCCCATCAAGCACGACATTGCGGCCAGCCGCCACTGCAGCGTTAATAATCATTTGCGCGCGGTTCATGTTGCTGGAGAAAGCGGCTACGAATATGCGGCCTTCAGCTTGGTCTATGATGTCGTAGAAACTCTGCTGCAAGGTGCTTTCCGTTGGCACGCGGCCTGGGATATCGACGTAGCTACTCTCACTTAAGAGCAGCAGAACGCCTTGGTCGCCGAGCTCCTTCAAGCGCGCCACGTCACTGGGCATGCGGTCCAGCGGTTCAGGGTCTAGGCGAAAATCGCCGGTCGCAATGATCCGGCCCACCGGCGTGGCTATGCAGACAGCTGCGGCATCCGGAATGGAGTGCGTTATGCGGATGAACTCCAGCCCAAACGCGCCAACCGTAAGCTGTTCATGGCTGTCCAGATTGGCAATAACCAGTTCTGGCGTGAAATTTGCGCTATCCTTTGGCTCGTCGTCGCTAAATGATTTCTCAATGACACCAATCGTAAAGCGGGAGCCATAGATAGGGGCAGGATACTTGGGCACGATGTGTTTGAGCCCGCCCATGTGGTCGAGGTGCCCGTGCGTAATAGCATAGGCCCGTATGCGATCACGAATCGTCTCCAGATAGGCGGTGTCATTAATTGCGTAATTCACGCCTGGCAAATCGATGCTCAGGTTATTCCCGCAGTCTAAAATGATAGCCTGGCCTCCATATTCGATGACAGCCATATTTTTCTCACCGACATCTTCGAGGCCGCCAAGAAAGGTTACTTTCAGCTTTTCGGCGTCATCAGTTATGACGTTGGCCCGGCCGCGGGTTGTCTGGCTGGCATCGGCGTACTGACCAATGACTTTATCGGCATCATCTTGATTGCGCCGTTGCGCTCGAATGGCCTCTCCGCGGGTTTTGGCCGACACCATCGATGATGTTACCGTCGTGCCGCTTGTGCGGCGTGGTTTGTTGTATTGATTCATATTTTTCCTTACTTACTTTTGTATGGTCTAAGTTCGTTCTCTGACTGTCATGCTAGTGACGACAAGTTATAAAAAAGATGTCTACAAACGATCTTGTGAGGGGCTTCCAGAGGGAGAACCCAGATTGTTGCTAAAGAGAAATACCTTAGTTGCTGCCTATTATAGCAAATGTTTATGCTTATGTCAACACCAACTTTTTGCTTTGTGTACGAGAATGCAGTATAGTTAATTCGTAGTAGGTCAGCGGGAGTCACCTCCGTCCAATGCGGTTGCTGCGGAAAGTCCATTATATAAATGGGGCTTTGCGTAGAGCCGCTTTTTACGTTTAGCCTAAAAAGGAGGATCGAGTATGTCCATAAGAATATACAATGATGAGGCCCGCAGGGATCCCGAGAAATTGCAAGAAGTACAGCGCGACTTGCTAGAAGCAGCAGCTACCGGCGAAGTCATGATAGACCTCGCCAGCCAATTGTTGGCGGCCGGCAGAAGCTTGCGGCCGGGCATCATCCCTGGCGACGAAGAATCAATCGCCAGGATCCAGGGAAGAATCTACGCCTTACATAGAGACTTAGAAAACGTCTTTGGCGGCCTGTCCGAACAGGCCGTAAACCTGACCTATCTTGGCAATCTGGCAGCCAATCGTTACGGGGTTACGACAGACGAGTAACACGCTCCGTGGCATGATACCTCTCCGACCATGCTACGATAGTAAGAGCATAAGGAGGATGATATGCTTAGCACACTCGCGTCATTTAGTAGTTTTTCAGTTGATGACATGGCTAAGGCCAAGGCGTTCTATACGCAAACGCTAGGTCTAAAGCTGGCTGATGAAACAATGGGTCTCAATTTTGAGCTGCCCGGCGGCGGCAAGCTATTTGTTTATCAAAAAGATGACCACCAGCCGGCCAGCTTTACGGTACTTAATTTTGTAGTGGCGGATATCGACGCCGCGATCGGCGAGCTTCAAAAAAGTGGCGTCAGCATGGAGCACTACGACAACCTACCCGGCAAGCAAGACGACAAAGGCGTACTGCGCGGCCTGGCCGCTCATCAGGGGCCGGACATTGCTTGGTGTAAAGATCCGGCCGGCAATGTGTTGGCGATTATCCAGGACCAGCAGCAATCCTAATCTGTAATTGTTAAAAATCGAACACCCCGTGATACTATAGATTCGAACGAACTATTAAATTCATGGGGGTAACATGAAAAAGGTCGGCGAGACACTACTAAGCGTTATAAGGGTAGCGAGCGTCGTGCTTTTGTTGCCGTTTACCTGGCTGGCGGGCGGCGTTGCACATGCGGCCACAGCAAATAGTCTGTATAGTTTTACACTCGATGGGTCGACTAGCTCCGTCGCCAATGCAGCCGCCAGTAATACCAGCGCCCACCTGGGGCTGGTGGGTAACTGGAACCAATCGTCTTACGGTGTGCACTTTGCCGGCGACCTCGCCAGCAAACAATCCGGTGGATCCTACAAGCCGAGCAGCGGCAACACCCTAAACGCGCCGTCGACCAACGCCGTCGGTGCAGTAATACGCTTCAAATATCAGGCGCCGGCCAGTAACAACTGTTTTAACGACTCGCCCAACATCACCCAGATTGGGCGCTTCCAAGCCAACACCGCGCAGATCAAGATCCAGCTGAGCAATTGCGGCACCAGTAGCAACAACGTATATGTCGAGTGCCGCATGGCAGGAGCCAGCACGCCGAGCAGCGTCTTGCCGGTGCGTAACAACCTCGCGCTCGTCAACGGCGGCGACTATATTGCCACCTGCTACAAAACGCCGGACCCAGCCAGTGGCAATGCTACTGTCACGCTCCGGGTGGTCAAGATTGACACACTATATGGCAACACTGTAGAAAATGACAATTTTTCGGTCGCACCAACCGGGGCGATGACCTCGCAAGCCTACCTAAGCGTCGCCAACAAATTTCCTATGCCGGCGCAAAGCGACAACACCGACCAGTTCGTCGGCGACGTCAAAAAATTCTCCTACTGCCAGGCTACGACCACGGCTGCGGTTAGTACTTGTTTGGGTGCTGAGATTCCCGAGCCGGGCTTGGCACCTTCAGTTATTAACACCGGCCTGAGCGGCCCTACTAGCCTGCAGGTTGGCCAGCAGGGTACCTACAGCCTTACCGTCGCAACCAGCAGCGGTACGCCCGGCTCCAACGGCGTGGCGTCGACGCTGACGGTGCCGGCTAATATGTCAATTGTGAGCGCAACTGGCGCGACGATGAGCGGTCAAACGGCCGCCTGGAACTTAGGTGACCTTCCTACCGGCACCACGGTCAACGAAACTGCCATTATTACACTGAACAGCGGTACCGTCGGCGACACCGCTACTGTTTCGGCCGCTACCACCACAACCAATAACGCCTGTGGCACCACCGGCAGTACATGCACGGCAACTTACGGCACGGCCATTGCAGCCGGCGCGCAGCCGGTTATCGCTATGAGTTTCCAAAGCGCACCCAGCACTTTGACGGTCGGCCAACAGGGAGAGTATCTGACCAACTTAGCACTGAGCGGCAGTCCTACCGGCACAACTGGCGCGGTTACCACCGTAACGGTGCCGTCGAATATGACAATCGTATCTGCTCCGGGCGCCACCATCAGCGGCAACACCGCGACCTGGGATTGGGGGAACACACTCGACCACCCCGAGTCGCTCAGTACTGACGTCAGCATTCGGTTGGATAGCGGGGCAGCTGGCGACAGCCTGCCAGTCTCGCTGGTCACTACTAGCACCGATAGCGCCTGCGCAAACAGCGGCAGCATTTGCAGCGCCCTTACCACTGCGGCTGTTGCAGACGCCAATAACGCCGCCGTGCTGACAACTTCTCAAACTGGCCCCAGCAGCTTACAAATTGGCCAACAAGGGGCCTACACGGCAACGACTCAGAATACGGCAAACGGCTCGACCGCGACTGGGGTATCAACCACCATCACGTTACCGAGTAACATGTCAATTATTTCGGCCACCGGCGCGACGGTCAGCGGCAATACCGCAACCTGGTCGAACGGCTCTTTGGCAGGTGGTAGCTCGATAACCAACCAGCTGATCGCTCAGCTTAACACGGGCAACGCCGGCGACACCGCAACTGTCTCGGCCGCTACCACCACAACAGACAGCGCTTGCACCAATGCCGGCAGCGTTTGCTCTAGCAGCTTAGCTACCAGCGTCAATCAGCTTATCAGCAACGCCACACTAGAGAGCGGTATGACCGGCTGGACTGGTGTGTATGGCCCTGGATCACTGGTAAGCACCACTTGGAGCGCCTACGGCGGTCACAGCGGCACGCACGATATCCTTGTAGCAGCGCTCAGTGGCGCCAGCAATGCATCGCTTGGTTTTAACGACAGCCCGCGCTGGGTCACGAACACCGATAGCACAAAGACTTACAGCGGCAAGGTCTGGGTGCGTGCCGGATTCGCAGGGCAAACCATTAACTTCCGCTTACGCGAATGGCATGGCAGCACACTCGTGACCGACAACAAGATAACCTGGACCGCCACCGACACCGACTGGCACGAGATGGACAACACCATCACACCCGCAGCTAGCGGCAATCAACTGGCCTTTGCCGTCTACGCCAGCGGCATGAACGCCGGCGATTCATTTGAAGCCGACGACATGTCGCTCACGGCCAACTAAGTTTAGATAAACGTACCAGCGCCGCCGGCGTCTTGCGGCATCAACCGCTGGATGACGTTTTGGATCGGTACAGCGCCCGCTGGCTTCTGTACATCAACCGAACCGGTGTATGGCTTGGCGTCCAGCGTAAACTTCAGGCTATAGATGTTATCGGGATCCGAGCTATCGAGCGTTAAGGTGCCCTTGGTCTCTTTGCTGTCCATATTGAGATCAATCGTGGCTGTGCCGGTTTGGTGTAATTCGCCGTCGTGATAATTAACGAATAGCGAAACCTTGTTGCCGCCAGTGTACGTTTGGCCAACATCTACATACGTGTCCTTTTGGCTCTTATCGGTAAAGCGTACTTTGTAGACCAGCTTGTATTTGCTGTCAATCCACATGTCAAACGTATTGCTGGAGCTGATGTCGGTGTTTGAATCACAGCTATCTAACTGGCTCTGCTTTTCGTCGTTAGCCAGGCTGCTGCTGGTAAACATCTTTTTCGCTACATTTGAATTATAGAAGGTAGTGACCACCGCCTTGCAGTAAGCAATAGCGTGTGTTTTGTTCAACCCCATCACGTAGTGATAGGTCTTGATGCCGTTAATCGTTTCTTTGCCAACAAAATTCTTTTCTTCCAGCACGGCTTTAGCAGGGTCGGTCGTAAAGACGTAGTTTTGGGTGTCGGTCGTTACGGCCTGAGCCAGCTGGGCGATATCGTCACTGGTAGGTTGTTTGCTGGTGCTTACTTCGCCTGGCGTTACACCTAGTGACTCTAGATACTGCGCATCCACCGATATCCACTGGCCGTCGTACTGTGAGATGCCTGGCACGAAGTCGTCTAGCCCTAGAGCTTTCAGGCCAGTTACCTGGAAGTAAATGTTGGGGAAGCTACCGCTGGTTGCGCTCTGGGTCAGAACTTTGGCGTTGAGGGTTTTAGAGGTGCCGTCGTTCGCCTTGAGGGTGAAATCCAGGTTGCTGTTCGAGTTGAGCTGATCAAATTTCGTAGACAACTGCCCGCTGTAGCTAGTGTCAGAGTAATCGGCTTCACCGGTTAAAGTGAGCTCCGACTTGCTAAAGGCGTCTATGTTGGATTTGTTGGTGGCTTGGGTCACCAAAGAATTGACCGCCTTGCCAGTCCGATTCATGCCAGTCTTATAGACATTAGCCGGCAAGCCGGGGAGGTAAAAGGCAAACGTATAGCCGCCGCTGAGCAACAGTACTAACGCTACTAGGCCGCCAACGGCCAACCATTTCTTGCGGCTTTTGGGCCGAGCCGCCATTCCTTGGTAGAACGGCTGCGGGGTCGGCATCCCTGCTCGTTGGCTATCAGCTGCAAACCATTGATCTGGTGATTGACCGTAACCTGCGGCGGACGCACCGCCGGGAGCGGGTGGCGTCGGCGGCTGCGGGCCAGGCGCGACTGGCGGCATTCCTGGCGCGGCGGGCGTGGGCGTAGGTGCCGCTGGCGCATCGGGATTGCCCATTGGTGTGAATTGAAACGAGCTGCGAAAAGCTGGCTCGGACGGGCTGGGTGGCGTCGGCGGAGTCGGCGGGGTAGACGCAAGCATATCCATAGCATGAGCCGCGGGTGCGGCGGCTGGCGGCGGCATGGCCGCAAAAGAGCTCGTACTGGACGCCACCGGCTGCGGTCCAGCTACAGCAGGTTCAGGGGTAGCGCCAAAATGCGTGGCCGGCTCCTGCATGCCATCGGGCTTGTGGGCGTCGTCGTTGTTAGAATGTGGTTGAATGACAGTCGGCTCCATACAGCTAAACTCCAGCTTTTATCGTTAGCATTATCGTACTATAGGAAACGCTGGTACACAATGATAATACAGTGGTTCCTCTGTGGCGCGTATGGCGCGCTTGGTTTAGCTTGTCCGCGCGCTCGTCTGTGACTCGGCCGTTTTAGCTTTGCGGCGACGGCGGCGACGCTTCTTGGGTGCCGACTCCTCGCTGTCCGCAGCGGCTGGCTGTGGCGATGAGGGAGCAACCGGTTGTGGCGACTCGTTTTTTGGGGCCGGTGATTGCTCACGGCGGGAGTTATCGGCGGCCACTGACATATCGTCATCACGGTGGAATATTAGCACTTCATCTGGCTCCATGACTGATGCGGTCACCAGCGGTACGCTGGGCTCGGGCTGCAAAATCGGTGCAGCCATTGGCGGTTGATCCTCCAGGGTTACTAGACCGCCCATTGGCAGATGCGTGGGAACGTGCAGTGTCGGCTTAGTGGGCGTCGGCTGAGGCGCAGGAGTTGGGGCTGGGGCCGCCGACGCAGCAGGGGGCGTGGCCGGCGCTGGCGTGGTTGGCGGCGCTGGTTTGGCTTTAGCTTTTGGCGGTGGCGTCTTGGACTTCTCTTGCGCGGCCGGCACATTGGCATTCGGGCCGGTTGCGTTGGTGTCGTAAGCCGCGTGCATTATCTCCTCGACTTCAGCTAACGGGCGAGCATACAATCTGCGGCTGTGATCAATAATATAGGGCGTGTTGTCCTCTTGGAGTGGCGGCAACTCCAGTGTAGTGCCGGAAAATGCCGGCGATTTTTCGCCCTCGACAGTCATACTGATAATAAAATGCCGGTTGTGCATGTGGATAAGATCGTACTCCAGGAACTTCGGTTCAAAATAGCGTTGCATGCCGCTGGCGTCGTCGGCGCTCATGCGGAAGGCGATAATCGAACCGACGTTACCAAAGACGGCGTCCTTTACCTCTTGCATCATCTGGGCGGTGTACTGGTTGGCAACCGTAAGACAGAGGCCGTACTTGCGGGCCTCACTTAAAATGGTGGCGAAGCTATCGGTGGCGAAGTTTTGGAATTCGTCCACGTACAAATAGAACGGCGCGCGCTCCTCCAGCGTGATATCCGCGCGGCTCATGGCCGCCATTTGGATCTTGGTAACAATCAGCGCACCGAGAAGCGCAGCATTGTCTTCACCGACCAAACCTCGCGTCAGATTCACAATAATGATTTTGCGCTCGTCCATCAGTTTACGGATGTTGAAGCTGCTCCGGGGCTGACCGATAATGTTGCGTACCAGCGGATTCGCCGTAAAAGCGCCTACCTTGTTCAGCACCGGCGCCACGGCTTCGGTGGCGAACTTGTCGTTCCAGCTGGCGAACTCCACCTGCCAAAAGTTTTTGACCACCGGGTCGCTCACGTAAGTAAGTACTATGATGCGGAACTTTTTGTCGGTCAGAATGCGCGTGATGTCCAGCATCGTAGCGTTAGGATAGTCCAGGAGCGCCAGGATACTGTAGCGCAAAATGTACTCCAGCCGCGGACCCCACGAGTCAAACAGCCGCTTGAGCACGCCGATCAGCTCCGAACAGGTGTGTGTTTTGAGCTTTTCATCGTAGACTTCCAGCGGGTTAAAAGCGATGGGGAACTGGGTGTCGGCGGCGTTAAAGTACACCACGTCTTCCATGCGTTCTTTCGGAATACGCTGCAGAATATTTTGGGCATAGTCGCCGTGCGGGTCGATGATCGCAAAGCCGAAGGGGCTATAGACATCAGAAATAGTAAGCAGTTCCAGCAGGGCCGATTTACCGACACCAGTCTGTCCCAAAATGTAGAGGTGACGGCCGCGATCGCTACGCGGCAAGCCAAAGGCGGTGTTGCGGCCGCGGAAGTTGGTGACCGCCACTGGACTGATGTTGGGGTTATACGTTTCGGTCACCAGCGGCAAATTGGCCGGCGGCTCGGCGGTCTGCGAGGTCGCCCACAGGATGAACGGCGTTTCCACATTGGTGTGCGGCAGGTGGTACAGTGTGGCCACTTCTTCTATGTTCATCACGTAGTGTTTGCCCACAATGCTGCGGTGTTGGTAGGCGTGAAGTTGCAAGGCATCGCCCACTTTGCCTTGCTCAAAGCCGTTGAGGTAGGTGCTGTTGAACTGTTTGTAGCTGCTGGCGATGGACTGCAGGCGCAGCCGAGCGGCTTGCTCGGTGCCTTGGCCGCGGTAGACAATACGCACTATCGTTTCGTAGGCCAATTTTTGACCTTTGGCTTCGGCGCCGGTAGCGCGTACTTGTTGATATTCGGTGAGGTGCGGCGCCGCGGCTGGCTTTTCGCTGGGCGCTAGCATTTTCCAGATGGACGGATGGCCGCCTTTGAGGTGCGCGAGGTATTTCTCGTTCTTTTTGTGCCACTGCTCAGTTGCCGGGCGGACGACCATCTGCAGCCAAGCTTCTTCTTGCTCGGTGAAGGTGGCCAGCGTGGCAGTAATTGCCGCCAGCGGGTCGACTTCAAAGCTTTGGAACGTTTTAATAGGCAACACGTCGCTCTGCGTCATATGCATGTCGCTGACTACGGTAATCGGGTAGTGTTTTTCTTCCCGGGCGTAATCTTCGACCTCGGAGATTTGGACCGTCGGGTACTGGGCGTAAATCTGCTCTTCCACAAATGATTTCAGGTAGGTGGGCACCCACACGTAAAAGCCGATCCTCCGGTTAATCACGGCAATTTCAAAGCTCAGCCGCTCGCGCACCGGCCCGGCCAGAAAGCCTTTGCTGGGCTGGACCAGCAGCCCTTGCAAGCTGGCAAACATCTGCTCGGCAGCTAAAGCTTTTTTGTCGTTGGTGCGAGGGATCTGGAGTAACAGTACGGTCGCGGGCGTTTCCGGCTGAGGTGACTTCATGAGTTCTCTCATTATACTATAAACGTAATCGAATTTACAGTGGTAAAGGCAGCGGCGCAGTAGCCTGTGGGCACAAAAAAACCTAGCGAAATTGCTAGGCGTACAAACGTGGTGGTGCGGGTAGCTTGAGCTGTGTGAGAATCTGACGATTCTCTTGAGCTCTTGACGTCTGGAAGACGCCGATGCCGCTACCCGTAGCATCCGCCGATTACGGCGATTTTGGTACAGTTGCTTCCACCTGCCGTGAGGCAGGGGTGTTTGACCTCGCTTGGCGGCTACTTGGTCAGTGGACCCGGTGGCCGTTCAGCGAAACCGCGGGCATCCGCAGGACGTACTTGTCCTCGCGGGGCTCGTAGTCCATCTGGCTGCCGTCCACGTTACCGCGGAGCAGATCCCCGAACAGCCGCTCGAAGCGGTCCGCTTGCGGGATCTCCACCGCCGCCTCGTGCGCCTTGAACTGCTCGCGCAGCGACTCGGCGCCGGCCACGAGGTCTTCCGTCCGAAGGACGAAGTCGCTCGTGCCACCGGTACGGTGGAAGGCGTACAGCACCGCAGACGTCACGGCCTCGCGCACGAAGGCAGGGAGGTAACCCTCCATGGCCTTGTACACCAGGTCGTAGTCGACGTCCGCGTCGAGGTGCTCGGGCTGCACGAGGGTACGGATCAGCCGCTCGCTGCCGCCCCGGTCCAGCCCGCCGATGTGGATGCAGGTGTCGAGCCGACCCGGCCGGAGCATGCCCTTGGGCAGCTGGCCGTAGTGGTTGGTCGTCACGATCAGGATCAGCCGGCCGCCCTTGCTGGTGATGCCGTCGAAGCTGTCGAGCAGCTTCGCCAGCGCCTCCGCGTCGGCCTTGTTGCCGGACCGTTCGATGTCCTCGTACAGGACCACGCAGTCGCCGTAGATGCGCCCGGTGGTCAGGACGTCGTTGACATCCTCGCCGATCTTGGCGTGGATGTAGGTCCAGTTGTTCTCGGTGGCGATCTTGGCCGTCATCAGCCCGATACTGCTCTTGCCGGTCCCGAAGGGGCCGTGGAGCAGGATCTTGCGGACGAGCGGCACGCCAGCGGCCTCGATGGCCTTCGGGAAACGGATGACGTTCCACAGCTTGGCCTCGAGGTCATGCTGGGCGCCCTCGGCGAGCACGATCTTCTCGAAGTCGATCGTGTTGTAGTCGAGGAACGCGTGATCGACCGCCCCGGTGAGCGCCTTGCCGCGGTAGATCGAGTTGGTCTTGAGCTCCTGCTCGATCGCGTCGAACAGGGTCGTAACCACGGTCTCGTACTTCCGCGGACCTTGCGCCATGATGCGGAAGATCTGGCCGTACTCCCTCGACATGCCGTCGTAGAGGTACAGCTCCAAACCCTCCAGCGCGGGCACGGTGACCGTCTCCCACGGCACCTCGATGCTCTCGGTGAGCGAGAGCTTGACGGTGCGCCGCGCAGCCGGGATGACCCCGAAGAGGGTTTCCCGACTGGCGCTGGAAGCCACGCCGAACATGCGCTCCAGCACGCGAGCCGCGGCCACGGCGCCGTCGCTGGGCCGGTACGGGAACTCCCGCGGCCAGCGCGACGGCTCCTCGGCCTGCTGCTTGTGCTGCTGCAGCGCGGTGAGCGCGAGATCCTGGGGCAGGATCAGGACCCGGCCGTCGGCCAGGAAGAATCCTACCTTGTCCTGCGCCGAGACGGTCATCTCGGCGTCCGGACTCAACGCCTTGAGGAGCTCAACGGGAATACCGCTGGTGCTCGTCAGGGGGAGCTGCTGCTCGTCGTTGCCGGCGAGCTGGTTCTCGTCGCTCTTGCTGTCGGTGCTCATGTGCCTTCTCCTTCTTGTCGGGGCACGTGATGGATGGTGTTGCAACTGTTGCTAAGGTGCTGAGCAAAGTCCGAGGACCTCGCCCTTTAGTCCAGTATCTCTACAGACACCTCCATAAAAGGGGACCGTATTCTCCACCGAACTAGATACTACCATACACTATATTTGCGCATACATCAATAACTAGCTATCCCTAAATACGTCGCATCGCATTTTCCGTACATAACACTTTCCACTCCACTAGATTGCTAGACTCAGCGACATATTTTATAATATAGACGTCACGGCCTAGTCCCTGGCAGTACTTTCACACCGCTATTGTACGTTGTGCACGCGAGCCGACACTCTGGCGTGTCGGTTGACGCGCACAACGTACTGTTTGTGCGGAGGGGTTAGCTCGACTCTAAGGAGAGATCATGCCCCGTTCCACCACTGAACCGCAGATTCCGCGGTTCCCGATGCTCTGGGTCCAGTTGCTGGGCGTCGTCGTACTGTTTGCCGTGAGCGGTCTGATCTGGCTCGGTGAAAGCGCGCTCCAAGCGCACAACCGCAGCTATCAGGCGCAGCTTAGCCGCCAGTACGCCGCCGCCGTCCGCAAGATGGACTGGTGCGTCGCAGAGGTCAACAAAGCCACCGGGCGCGGAGACGCCACACCGGTGGCCGTCGACCAGCAAGCCATGTTGGCCATCGCCAACTTGGGTCCACTGAAGGGTCAACCCATAGTTGACCCCTACGTGGGCGCGCACCTGGCCGAGCTGCTGATGCACAGCGATGCAACCATGCAGCTCTACACCAACAACGCCATGGAAGTGGTTGGCGTTGTCCGCACCTGCCAGAAGCAGTTCCTGCCCCTTCAGGCGGCGCTCCAGCGCACGCTGCACGCCTACGCCAATTGGGGAAATTGGGGGCCGTTTCTGGTGGTCTACCGTGGGTCTGGGTTGGTCATCAGCACCCCCGGCGTGCCACCGGCCACTGGCTGGAGCGCCCTGGCTCAGATGCACCAGCCGATCGCCACCACCATGTCGGACTACCTGGGGCATCATCCCCATCCGGCGTGGTAAACGTACAAACAAGCAAGCGGTGTGGCGTCTGGCCGCGAAGTTTTGCTGGATTTCCAGCTCTTCGCGGCCAGGCAACATCCATACAGAGATCAACAAAAACTCTGCTGACGAGCCGTAAACGGCGAAATGGGTATTCATAAAAATTGAGCAAGGCAGTTGAAAAAGTCCACGTATAATGCTATAATACTGTTACTTCAGCCCGTCTGTTGTTGAACCTTCTATTGCGAGGTAAAAGTGAAGATTGCGCGATTGGTTACCGTCGCTGCTGTACTTGTGGTCGGCCTTGCCGTCACCGCGGGTTGCACCAGCAGCGGCCCGAAGCATCCACAGAACACCACGCGGATGTACGCACCGCGAGATCAGGACGTCGTCGACCAGTCCGACCCCATTCCGGGCTTCCATGTCCAGATGGTGGGCGCCTGCGACGATGCACACTTCAACCAATACAGCGTCGCTGTGTTCGGCTTCGCCCCGAACAGCAAGGCCACCTTCGGCGTCCTGATGCCCGGCCGCCTGTTCGGCAGCGATCCGCACACGCACCTGATGGCCGGCACCAGCCTGGCCATCACCAATGCCGACGAAAATGGCGTCGCTAAGTTCACCTGGGTCTGCGCGACGATGCGCACTATCCGGGGGCTCAACGGCCTCTACGTCGCCGGCACCACCGGTTGGGCCATCTACCTGGCTCCGCCCGCTCACTCCTAATAACAACCATCCACAATAGCAGACGATCTGAAGTCAGCTGGCTTAGCAGCTGTAAGTCCCCCAAAGGGACACTAAGCAGTCGTAAAGACGCGTCGAGGGAGTGTGGCGCTCTAAAATGCGGACCAAACGGTCCACCATTTTACAGCGCCCCTCCCATCGACAACTTCCATACGTACGAGCGTATGCTGACGAGTCCTGAAAGGACGAAAAGTTGTCGACAGTCTGGTAGCAGAACGGGCGCAGTAAAAAGCACAACCGTTGTTCATTTTTTTACAGCAACTTACGCTAGCGCGCCTATAATGAAGTCCGATAAGCGCAGGCTTGAGAGATGAAAACGGGAAACAAACAACGCATTCTGATCGTCGAAGACGAGCGCGCTCTCAATAAAAGCTACAAACGAATCCTCGAGACCGCGGGTTACTCGGTGACCACCGCCTATAACGGCAAGGAAGCGCTGGCGGCCGTGGCTAATGAAGAGCCGGAGCTCATTCTGCTGGACATGGAAATGCCAGTGATGGATGGCCTAGCCTTTCTGAAAGCGTACAACCTCGCCGAGCACGAAGCGGTAAAAGTAATGGTGTTCAGCGACAGCGACAACCGCAAACAGATCGATGCCGCGTATCGTTTGGGTGCCGCGCATTTTGTGCTCAAGACCTGGCTGTCGGCCGCGGCGCTGCTGGTGATCGCCAGCAATATGTTACTGTACGGCTAGCCAGCCGGTTCGCGCATGCTGAGGTTGCGGAAGCTGTCTTCGCCCAGGAGATTCTCCAGTTTGGTTTTGCTGACGGTGTACGTGTGTACGTTGTATTGAACCACGCCTTGGCGTTTTAAGCGGTTGAGCTGCGTGGTGGTAGTCTCGCGGGTCAGGCCAACCAAACTGGCAATGACAGCGTGAGTCAGCGACAAGCCAATCACGAACACGCCCGGCCGCACCTCACGCCCATAGCGAAAGAGCAGGTAATACAGCGTAAACATAATCTTGTCGCTGGCCCGGGATTGCTCCAGGGCAGTTACGCGCATGAGTGTGCCTACATAGTTGGTCACGTAATAGTCGAGCACAGCCTGCACAAACCGCGGCTTGCCGGCCATCACGTGCTGCAGCTCGTCGCGCGGGATCGCCAGCACTTCGCAATCGGTGAGCGCTTCGTAGTAGTACAAGGTGGTCGAAGCTTTGCCAAACAGCCAGGAAGCAGGGAAGATATCATTTTGGGTATGAAAATCCACCACTTGTTCCTCGCCAGCACTGTTTATACTGTAAATCTTGATGGTGCCCTTCAGGAGTACATAGGCCGTACGCGGTGCTTCACCCTGATACAGCAAAATAGCATGCTTTTTAAAGGATTTCTTTGTAGCCACCGACGCCAGTTCAGACAGAAACGCTTCCATATCGCGGCAAAATGTCCCTCATGCTACGTTACACGTAGTGTATCACTTCTGTTCAATGGTTAAAGCATTTAACTAGTTTTTAAGCTTCAGGGTCGCGCACGCGGCGGCAGATAATTCTTTTACTGATACGAGATATACCATGGCGTCGGTGTTATCTGCATCGTAGCGGCCGGGTCTAGAATTGGTGTGTCTTTGGTGTAAAAATTCTTCCAACCAAAATTTGTGTGAACTGGCGGCAAGGCCGTAATGGCCTGCCAAGTGTCTTGCTTGGCGCTTGGCGTCCCCTGGCCATCCATCTGAATAATGTAGCTGAGTTCCGGACGCGTCGTGTCGATGCTGCTGCGGTCGGGCAACATATTCAAGCGGAATTCATGGAGCACAAACAGCTTTTGCGGCAGTTTATGCTCGTCGACGAGCGCCGCTAGCCAGTCGCTCACGCTATTAACTTCCACGGCGCTGACGCTGCCGATCTGTTCCAGCGGCACCTGGGTCGGCGCAAGCCGCCACTCGGGGTCGAGCGCTAGGCCCACGTTTGGCTCGCGGAGCAACGCTTCATATTGTTTGGCCTGGGTTAAAAAGTCGGCGCGGCCCGGCTGCAGGTCGAGCACCACATAGATGCCATTGGCCTGCGCCGTCTCTACCCAATCGCGCAGCAAAGACAGATCGATTGGCCGCGAATAATCATTGTCATCGGTGGGGGATGCCGACGCCACCGTGCTAATTATCTCAAATGTGGGATATATCGGCGCCGAAGACAACGGCTGATACAACGCGGCTATGGACTTAATGCGTGTCACTGTATCTGTAAGCGATTGCTCGCCCAAGGCGCCCAAGGCCGGATCGCCCGGCGTGCCGTACAACGCTACAAAGCGATACGCCCCGCTCAACTGGCGACCACCAGCTGGGAAGGTATAAGACCGCTCTCGCGGCTTAAAGTGATACCGCGACAGCCCAAGCTGCTCACTAGGCGCCACATGCGTCGGCGCTAATCGAATCCAGACACCGCAGGCCAGGCAAGCCAGCACCATACTTGCGACAATAAGCGGCGTTCCTATCGGCCTGCGCATCTTCCCTCCAACTATTCTACAGTATACACTTATGAAAAAGTGATTAAATACTCGCTTTTTTCTCGACCGTCCGTGCTATAATGTGGGCACTAGACAAAAGCTGCTGCATTAACTGTTCTAGCACCGCATTAACGAAAACGCCTGAGGAGCAGCTAACTGGTCCACCCAGCTTACCTCTCGGCAAAGAGAGGAATAGCTATACTACATGGCTAACAAATTATTCGTCGGCTCGCTGAGCTACAGCGTGAACGACGACCAACTGGCAGAAGCTTTTGCCGCCGCTGGTAAGGTTAAATCGGCCAAGGTCATTACCGACCACGATACTGGTCGCAGCAAAGGTTACGGCTTTGTCGAGATGGAAACCGACGAAGAAGCCCAAAATGCCATCAAAATGCTAGACGGTAAAGAGATTGAGGGCCGCGCTGTGGCCGTCAACGAAGCCCGCCCGCAGGAAAACCGCGAGCGCCGTCCGTTTAGCGGTGGCAACGGTGGTGGTGGCCGCCGCGACGACCGCGGTGGTTTTGGTGGCGGCAACCGCTACTAGAGCAATCTAGAACCAAAAATGCCCCTCGCTTGCTGAGGGGTATTTTTATTGGTTTCTGGGTGACAATACGGGCTGGCCGCCTGTACACTCACTAGGAAATCAATTGGGACTTGGGGGATCGTATGGGCAGCGCGGGGTGTTGGTGAGCGTAAATGCTCAGCGCGAACACTGGCGGTGCCCATACGACGGTGCCTCCGGGGACTCTCGCGTAGGCGAGATGTCTTGGTCCCTTCGGAGGACTTCGTCTTTGGTGCAGGTGATGCTAGTCGGCAGAGTGCCTTCCGCTACGGCGACGGTCGCCCTGCTCCTCGCGGAGCGGGTAGTCCGTTGCACTGGAAACCGAAGGCGGCCGCTCGGCCGGGGCAGGCGCAGGTGCGCGCGTGCGGCCGGGGGACGGCGCTGCCGAACGAGCGGTACGAGCAACCGAGCGTTCCACGGCGCGGGTGATGGTGAGCATCTGCTCGTCAATCGCCCGCTGGCGGTCGTACTTGACGACCCAGGCGTACTCCAGCACGTTCAGGTACAGCATCCACCAGGACACCGGCAACATGAACAGCGCGGGCAGCGGGCCGAAGCCACCCTTGGACGCGAAGTCTCCGAACGTCTCGGAGCCGACGACGGCCAGGTAGCCGAAAGTCAGCATGAAGACGACGGCAGTCGCCCACCACGCCGCGCTGAAGCGCTTGCCCTTGATGGTGGCCTTGCGGTCGCCAGACTCGGACTGAGCCTTCGGCTCGCTCTGCAGCGTGGCAACGTGACGGTTGAACGCTCGCCAGGCGAGCATGCCGACCACCACGAGGGAAGCTGCAGTAACGCCACGCATCGGTGAGCTCGCGCTGCCGGTCAGCGCCACCAGGGCGGCGACAGTCAGCAGGAGCAGGTACGCTCCGAGCGCGCCGCCAGCGGCAGGCTTCTTGAGCTTGAGCTTGCCAATTTGCATCGGTTCACCTCACAAAGAACGGTCCATCACAGTTGACGAACGCTATATATTATAACATAAACAATATACCTTTGTAAACTGTTCTCCTCTGTACACGAGACAACTACCGTAACCAAAAGATCAAAACTCGTAAGCGTCAAGCCAATGCCCAGCTCGCTGGCATAGAGTGAAGCCAGCGTAACCGAAAGGATTATTAATGAATGTATTTAACCGCGGTATCCGGAACGCCTTTAGAAATGGCATCCGTAGCGCCGCCATTTTGGGCATGTTGGGGCTCAGCATTGGGTTGAGTCTAGCGATGCTACTTGCACACCAGGCGATTGGCCAAAAGATCAACAGCGTGCAAGATGATGTGGGCAACACTATCACGATTGCGCCGGCTGGCATCCGGGGCTTTGATGGTGGCGGCACGCCGCTGACTACGAACCAAGTCAATCAAATTAAGGCAACCGCGAACGTGACGAGCGTGGATGCCACACTCACCGACCGCTTAACCAGCGACAACACCAGTTTGCAATCGGCCATCACACCGGGTAGCTTTGGCGGTCGGCAGTTCCGCATTAACAGCGGCAGCGGCCAGGGCGGTGATGTGCAGCTGAATAGCGACGGCCAGACTCCCGACTTTCGCAGCTTTAAGCTGCCAGTAACGGTAACCGGGGCGAGCAACCCATTGACTGCCATCCGCGGCAGCAGTGGCAGCAGCCTACACCTCACCAGCGGCCAGAGCTTTGATGGCACCAAAGATGCGGACGTTGCGCTGCTGGGCAGCGACTTAGCTACCAAGAACAGTCTCAGAGTAGGCGGCAGCTTTACGGCGTACGGCGCAAACTTTACCGTAGCCGGCATTTTTGATGCCGGCAACACCTTCAGCAACGACCAAGTGATTATGCCGCTCCCAACCGTCCAACGGCTCAGCAATCAGTCTGGTGACATAACCGGCGCAACCGCTACCATCGATAGTGCAGTTAATTTAGACAGCACCACCGCAGCCATCAGCAAGCAGCTAGGCAGCGCCGCCGACGTCACCAACGACGCCACGCTGGCGAAAGCCACGGTGAGCTCGCTGCAAAACATCCAAAACGTGTCGCTGTTTAGTCTGATCGGCGCCGCCGGCACAGCCGCGGTCATCCTGCTGCTCACGATGGTGATGATCGTACGCGAGCGCCGGCGTGAAATCGGCGTGCTTAAAGCCATTGGCGGTTCCAACTTGCGCGTCATGGGGCAATTTGTGGTCGAGTCGCTGACCCTGACGGTTTTGGCCGCGCTGATCGGTGTGGTGATCGGCGCGCTGGCGGCGACGCCGGTTACCAAGTTACTCGCCAATAACTCTTCCATGGCGCCGACTAGCCAGATGGGCAACTTTGGGCCAAGCTTGGCGCGCGGCGGCGGAGCCGGGCCAATGCTTCGTGGCGGCGGCTTCCGCGCCCGTTTCGAGAACAACTCGGTAACTCAGGGCGCAAAAAACCTAAGAGCAAACGTAAACGGCAGTATCGTGCTATACGGTCTTGGCAGCGCGCTAGTCATCGCCGCTGTCGGCAGCACCGCGGCCGCCGGGCTGATCTCCCGCGTGCGGCCTAGCGAAGTCATGAGGACAGAATAGGAGAAACTATGTTGAGCGTAAAACATCTTACCCGAACATTTCAGAGCGGCGACAGCCGCGTAACCGCTCTGGAGGACATAAGTTTTGCAGTGCCGCAGGGCAAGTTTGCTTCGGTGATCGGGCGCAGCGGCAGCGGCAAGTCGACGCTGCTCAGCTTGCTGGGCGCGCTGGACAAACCCACTTCTGGCGATATTACGGTCGACGGCAAGTCGCTGGTCGGCCTGAGCGACCACGCACTGATCGCCTACCGCTGTAACACCATTGGCTTCGTCTTCCAAAGCTACAACCTGATTCCCAATCTGACAGCCGTAGAAAATGTCATGCTGCCGCTAGAATTTAGCGGCAAAAGCGCACGCGACCGCAAAGCCCGGGCGCTCCAGCTGCTCGAGCAAGTGGGCATTGCCGGCGGCAAGGAGCTGCGCAAACCCGGCCGCCTCAGCGGCGGCGAGCAGCAGCGTGTGGCCATTGCCCGGGCGCTGGCCAACCAGCCCAAACTCATCTTAGCCGACGAGCCAACCGGCAACCTGGATGAGCAAACTGGCAAAATGATCTTTGACCTGCTACACAACTTAAGCCGCACCGAAAACACCACGATCATCGCCGTAACCCACGACCTCTCGATTGCCGGCCGCACCGACATGACTTTCCGGCTCTCCGACGGCAAGCTGATTAAGAAGTAATCTAAAACGCCCGCGGCAAACGGGCGTTTTAGATATGAAGTGGCCGATGCTACTCTTTGTCTTCTTTGGCCGGGGTGTCCTTCTTGGGGTGTTCAGCAACAGCGTGCTCAGCAGCCGCCGCGTGCTTGCCCATGAAGTATTCGCGCACCTGGAACAGTACATACGCGCCCAGCAGCGAGCTGATCGCCACGCTGATAAGTGCGCCAATGCCGCCGCCCACACTGGAGAAAACTCGTACTAAGCCATAGACCGCGTTCAGCAGCACGCTGTAGTACAGCAAATTCCAGCCGCTTTTTTGCTTCGCTTTAAGGCCGGAAGTGGCCAGCAGCAAAATCACGCCATCAAGGGCGAGCATCAAGAGCGCCAGATAATACGCCATTCCTAGATGCTGAGCTTGTACGCTCACGGCAGCGGGCACACCATATGCTCGCTGTAACGCATTCGTGTAATCCACAATCTGGTTCACGGCGTGGCCCAGATGCCAAAAGCCCCACGCCAGCCACAGCTGCAAAATGCCGAAGACCAGCGTAATCCACCACAGCGCGCCAGCGATATTTTTACGGCCATTGTCGGGGATTTGATACGGTGCTTTCTTGACCAAAAGATCGTTCAACTTTGTTTCTAGATTTTGCAGGACACTCATAAAGTATTAGCTCCAGTTAGTATGCTCTAAGCATAGTGCCGCCGGACAATGCACGCAAGTGGCAAACAGCGCTAAAACTTTTCGCGGATGTGGTCGAAGCTGTAGCTCCATTTGGCATCGGACTTTTTGTGCGGGTTGAAAATGTTGTCGGGATCGAACATATGTTTGGTCTCTTTAAACAGTGCCACAACCTTCTTGCCAAATTGCTGCTCCAGCCACGGGCCGCGAATCAGGCCGTCGTTGTGCTCGCCGCTTAAAGAACCTTTGTAGCGCAGCACTAGCTCGTCGACTTCTTTCATGGCCGGCAGCAGCTTGGTGCGTTCCTTGGGGTCTTCGATCTTCATAAGCGGAATAATGTGGAAGTTGCCGTCGCCCATGTGCCCGGCGATAGTCGCCAGCAGCTTGTATTTCTTGATGATGTGCCGAATCTTGGGCAGGAACTCGCTGAGGTACTGCGGGTTGACCACCAAGTCGTCGATAAACGGTGCGGTGTGCTTGTCTTTGACTTTGCTGCGCAGCAAGTTAAAGCTTTGGCGGCGCATCAGCCAGAACTTTTCGCTTTTGCCTTCGGTGGGATCTTCTTCCTCGCCGTTAATTTCGTAGCGGACTTTGTGCGCGGCCAGGTCTTTGTGCAAGGCGTGAATTTTACTGCGCACCTCGTCTTCAGTTTCGGCGTCAAATTCAACCATGAGAATGAGCTTAGGTATGCCGTGGAGCAACTGCAGGCCGTCGGGAATCAGGCTAAAAAGCAAATGAATGAACCGGGGCAGCCCCAGCAGTTTTAAGAAGCTGGGTAAAAAACGGATAGACAGCCACAGCGTGGCGTCGTCGAACGACTCAAAGGCGGCGGGTTTGTGCTCCAGCACCTTCGGGATAATCTCCCCAAGATCGTCGATATCACGCAAGAATACTACCAGCAACCCAGAATGCGCCCGGCGCGGTACCAGGCGGTACTTGATGTCCGTTACGAAACCGAGTGTGCCTTGGCTACCGACAATCAGCTTGGTCATATCAAACACGCCGGTTTCGCGGTCCCACACATACCACAGGTTGTAGCCCATGGAGTTCTTGCTGACGTGCGGCTCAGCTTTTTTGATTTCGTCGTAGTGTTTCTCGCAGAGTTCAAACAATTGTTTGTACAGCCGGCCTTCAAAATTCTTCTGGCCCATTTTTTTGACCAACTCCAGCTTGTTGAGTGGTTTGACGGTGTATTCGTTGCCATCGCTAAATACCACTTGCAGCTCGTTCACAAAATCTTTAACCTTGCCGTATTCCAGCGATTTTTCGCCGCCGGCGTTGTTGGCCACCATGCCGCCCACGGTGCAGAGGTCGCGCGAGGCCGGGTAGCTGGGCATCAGCACATTATGCTTGAGTGTTTCTTTGTCGAAGTCGCGGTAGAAGACGCCGGGCTGGGTTTGAGCTTCAGTGGCGGTGACTTTCTCGACCTTTGTAAAATGCTTGTTGAAGTCCACGATGATACTGTCGTTGATCGCGCCGCCAGACATGTCGGTGCCTGCCGAACGCGCGGTGAGCGACAGCAGGGGCATGTGCTTTTTGTTTTTGGCGACCAGTTTGACTAGCGTCTGGACATCTTTGCTATCTTTGGGCATGACCACGAGCGAGGGGATCACCTCGAACAATGACGCGTCGTGGCTATAGAATTGCCGCGTTTCTTCGGCGTCGTCCAGCTCGCCAGCAAAACCAGCCGCAGCGAGCTGCTGCTTAAAATCATCCATGCTTTAAGCTTAAGCGTTTCGGCGCGAGCGCGCAAGACTGCACTTTTACATGTAGCCGAGCTCTTTGAGGATAGTGCTCTCGACGTCGACCATACCGCTCGCTCGGGCCGCTTGGTATGCAGCGCGGGAGCGCTCGCCCGGCAGGCGGACGCTCTCCGTACCAGGTTGCGGCCGGGACTGTTTGACGGTTTTGATCAGCTCGGAACATTGCCTTTTGAATGTTGCAACATCGACTAGCAACTCAGGGTCAATGGCCACAATAGTGGTGCCGTAGTCTTTGTCGAACGTCTTATAATCGCAGAAGGCCGAGGCGGCCAGTGGGCCGGCCATAAGCTCCACAACCATGCCAATGCCTGAGCCCTTATGGCCGCGGTCGAATGGCAAAAAAGCACCATGCATAGCCGTTGCTGGGTCGGTGGTCGGCTGTCCATCTTTATCGATGGCCGTACCTTCAGGCAGCTGCTCGCCGCGGGCTTTAGCCAGCAGCATACCGTACCAAGTGATGCCAGCACTAGTCATGTCAAAAATGAGTGGCTCCTCCTCGGTAGGAAAACCAAAACCAATAGGATTGGCACCAAAAAGCGGATCGATACTGTTGAATGGCGCCAGCATGCCTGGAGAACGCGACAACATAATGCCGATCAGGTCCTGCCGGGCAATACGATCAACATAATAGGCCTGTGTGGTATTACTCGAGTAGGTACCGTGTACGCCTACAATAGCAAAGCCGTGCGCCTTGGCTTTCTCGATGGCGACATCGGCAGCCCGCTCGCAGACCATAGGCGCTGGCCAGCCGCCGGCATCAATTAGTTGCGATAGCTTTGTGTCTCGTTCAATCGTCACATCCTTTTGTGGCTTTATGTTTTGGATTGGTTCAGTACCGGTCATCTTGGCGATTCCCATAGTGCCCACGCCGGACATATCCGCCCACAGCAATATGTCGGCGATCCGGTTGGCATCGGTTTCACTAAAGCTCTTGCCTAGTGTGCCGATCATTTTTTGGCGTAAATCGGCAATAGCGATCTTCATAGCGTCCTCCCTAACCTCATTTTAAAATGTCGCCCCGTTCTGCGCCAGTGCTACGAGCCGATCAACTGCTTAAACGTTTGGTAGGCCGGCTTTTGCGAACCGTCGTAGCGCACCAAGCCAAAGAAATTCTCGTTGGTGGAGGTGTCGGTGCCGGAATCTTGATAGGAGTACCAAAAGAACGGGCCAACCCACGTGTAGCTCTTGTACAGGTTTATGGCGTCGCTGACCATTTGGGCCTCGCCGGCTTCGCTGACTTGGTAGTAGGGGTCTGGGCCGCTGGTGGGCGCGCCGAATTCGGTAATCCAGATCTTTTTGTCGGCGTCGCCGTTACTGACCATGAGCTGGTGCAGGCTGCGGGCCGGGGAAGCCATTTGATTCCAGGCGTGGTTCTGGTTGGTACTGGGCAGCAACGGATAGGTGTAGGGATGGTCGGCCACGGCATCGAAGTAGCCCTTGCCGCCGTTGTTGTAGACCGCAGTCAGGAAATCAATCGGCGCGTACGATGTGCTGGTGGTGGCTGCCGGCGACAGGCCAGCCGTGATAACCAAAGCCTGCGAGTCGGCTGCGTGCAGCGAAACATATGCCTGCTTCAACAAACTTGTATACGTCGCCGCGTTGGCACCCGGCACCCAAAATTGCGGGTTGTTCGGCTCGTTCCAAACTTCCCAGTAGTGCAGGCCTTGACCTTTGTAGCGCTGCGCAATGGCGGCGGCGTAGGTCGCAAACTGGGCAGGATTGCTGGGCGGACACTGGGCCGAGTTGCAACCAGGGCGGGCCCACGGCGGCGTGTAGTCGATAATGCCAAGCACCTGCAAACCGTGGGTCCGTGCCGCGGTTACCAAGTTGTCGTAGACCGCCCAGTTGTAGGTGTGATCGTTGCTGGGTTGGATAAGTCCCCAGTCAAAGTCAAAGCGCACCCACTTCACGCCCAAGGCCGCCATGCCGCTAAATTCACTGTTGAGCTGCTGATTACTCATCCCCGTCAGCGAGCTGCCCGCGGCAATGCCGTAGTCCTGCCCAACCGAAGCAACCGTGATGGTGGGAATACCGACGGGCGTGTTGCTGCCACTGGCTGCCGCGCGGCTGCCGCTCGGTGCGGACTTGGCGGTGAGCGCTGGGCCAGGCAGCACAATACTGTCGGCACTAATGCCGTGCGAGGCGATGGTTAGCGGCACCAGCGAGCCATCGGTAACAGTCGCTTCACGCCACACTAAGCCGCTACCAATCCCCAGCAGCGCGAGGGCAATCAAAAAAATAGCGCGGAGGTGCGCCAGCCGCCACCGCTTTGGTGGCTTTGGTGGCGTTGGCATGCGCAGCCGGTCACGATACATGTACCCTCCTTATGGTGACCGGACGATATACTACGCCAGCTTTTGGACACCTCTTACTGTACATGGTAGTGTAGCATATTGCTCTCTGGTGTACACCGTCTTATCGCCAGTAACAGGGACAAATGATGCTAATTATGCTACAATAGCCGCAGTAAGCGTAATCAAAGATGGGCAGACAATCATCTATTTTCACTAAAACCAAGCATTTGACCTCGCGGCCGCTGCACGTCTACGCCGACTGGCGGGTTGGTGCTACTGTGGCTGAAAAACACTGCTACAAAAAGAGCGATTCTGTTCTGCTCACTTTTGACGACTACGGCACGCCAGAGGAAGTACACGACATTCTCGCCATCCTACACGACGCGCAAGTGAAGGCGATGTTCTTCCTGCAGGGCGATTGGGCGGCCGAGTACCCCGAGCTGGTAGGCGAGATCCAGCGCGCTGGGCACGTGGTGGGCAACCACACTTACTCACACCCGGTGCTCCGGGGCCTGTCTGAGACGCAAGTCATTCAAGAGATTAAAACCGGCCTGCCCGGACCATGGCTGCGCCCGCCCGAAGGACGCTACGACAAACGCGTGCGCCACCTAGCCGCCGGGCTTGGTTACCACATCTGCTACTGGACCATCGACAGCCGCGACTGGACTGGTGCCAGCGCCTCGGCCATGCGCCACACAATTTTGAGCGAGCTACACCCGGCTGCGGTTATCCTATTTCACCTGCATGGCAAGCACACCCGCGAATTGCTGCCCGGTCTTATACAAGATATCCGCGCCCGCGGTTACGAGCTCACTAGCATGAGCGAAACTTGGTCGCCAAACTAACTCGTTTTACTTATAAATCAGCACGCTGCCGGAGCTATATAGCAGGTTTTTATTGGTGGTCAGGAATTTGTACGGCACGTCATGATAGATAAGGTCTGGGCCGTAGTACACCGGCACTTCGTTAAACGTGGTGTTGCCGTAGCTTAAGTAGACGTAGCTGTCCACCGGAATGCCTGCCGGTGTGAGCACCGACTGGGCAAAAATGGTCGAGTTGGAATAGGCGATGAGCTTACGGCGGGCGAACTCGTCGGCATACACACGCGAACCTTTCGGTGAGTTAGCTACCAGCCATTGGTCGGCGCTGATCTCGTCTTGGTGCGTGTAGTACGCTTCGTAATAAAAGCCGCTGTTACTCAGCGCCAGCACCGGGCGGAAACCGCCAGTTAACGTCGGCACAAACCCAGAAAGCAGCAAGAAGAACACGGTAAGCGCTACGGCCACCAACCGCGGTCGCCAGTTGATGCTCACCCGTAGTTTGGTCAGCAGCCACTGACAAGACAGTACGATGGGCAGTGCCAGCACCAGCAAGCTCTGCTGGATAACGCGCAGCAGGCCGTAATCTACCACGCCGGCCGGCAGCGCCACTTGCAGCACGACAATCAGGAGGCCGCCGAGGCCAAGCATCATGTACTGCGTCGGCAACTTGGAGCGCAGCCGGCGCAGCATAAATAGCATCACGCCAAAGACGATTAGCACCTCAATGAGCACGGCATACGCCTGGCGCACATAGTTGAAGAATCGCAGCAGCACCGATGGCGACACCGATCGGAGCGCCGAACCAGTCACCAGCGGCTGCAGCTCGGTTGTCGGCGCCTGCGCCAGCGTTTGAGTCGGGTAGTATTGGTTAGCCGGCAGCACACGGCGCTGCACGGTCTGGGCAACGTACTTGTTAATCGTGGTGTTATTGGTCTTGCCAGAGACTACACTAGCCGGCGAGGCGGTGCTGGTGCCCACGTGCTGCAGCAAATGCGGCACCGACGTAACCACGCCGTCCAGCGTCTTAGCAATGTTGTTAGAAGTGTGCGTGGCCAAAGTGTTCCAGGCAAAAATGGTGAGCAGCGCGCCGATGGTCACAATTGGCCGGTAAATACTGGTGCCAAACTTGCGCTTCGGCCCCGGCCGCTTAAAGAACTTATTAAGAATCAAAATGTAGACGATGCTCGTCAGGAGTGACAGCACCAACATGCCCACCGCCACATAGCTTGTAGAGTAGTGCGACAAAATCATGCCGATCAGAAAGATAAGACCCAGCACGGTTTTCTCGCGCCGCCCGAGATGCTTGTCTAGACCAGCCTGCATGGAAAGCGCAAAACAGAGCAGCGCAATTTCTTGGCGGTTTAACATCGTGATGTCTGTTAAGAAAGTCGGGAAGGCCAGAAATGTAAACACCGCCAGCAGCGCGGTTTTGCGCGAAACATAAGGCTTGATAGTGGTGTACATAATCGGCGCAATGCCGGCAAACAGCAGCTGGTACACAAATTTAAAAACATACTGCGGCGGCAGGCCGGTCAGTTGCTGGAACATCGTTGGCAAAATAGTAATACTCATGCAGGCGTTGTAGGCATCTTGGTAATAAGACATGTGCCAGGCAGCGTGCTGCAGGGTGAGCTGGAAGACTTGGTACTCCTGCATAATGTCGTGTCCGGTGATGTTCCAACCGCGCATCGACGTGCCAAGCAGCAATGCCAGACAAATGCTATAAAGGCCAACGGCATTCCATTTGCCCGTGGTGTGGCGCTTCCAAGCTAGCGTCATAAAGTATGCCGCCACGCCGCCCATGGCGGCCATGGCCAGATAATTGCCGCCGCCATTGTTGAGCGTAATTGCGCCGCCTACGGCCAAGAAGGGTAGCAATATGGCGGGCAGTAGCGACGGTATGGCGCGGAGTATCCGCCGGCCGGTCTGCCGCCAATCGATTGGCTCGGCCACTGCACTATCCGGCCGCCGGCGAAAAGCTGCACCGGTAATCAGCGCAGCTGTCACCGCCCCAACCGCTAGCGTTAGGTTGCCGGCCGTCAACGGACGCGGGTTACCAAGAGTCAGTAGCAGCTGATTCAGCCCGAGCCCGGTGAGCATCAAAGTAATCAAGCTCAAGCCGAGTGAGTAACCGGTAATGAGCGCTTTTGGCTGCTTGAATTTGTAGCCAACCAGTGCGCGGTAGGCCACGTATCCCGGCAGCAAAGTCAGAAATGGCACGCTAATCGCCGTGCGCAGCAGCGTGCTGTGCAGCAGCCACATAGCCAACATCCAGCCACCGGTCGCGCCCAGCGCGGCCAGAATCCCTGGACGGAATACAGCTGTAAGCTTCTTAGCGATCCGCATAGACTTCCTTTAAGTGCGTAATGTAGCCGCGCAGCAAGCCAATAATCACCATGGTTTCTTCGGCCAGCTGCAGGTACGGGAATACCAAGTATACCGCGCGCCGATGCAAGAGGCCATAATACGGCCACCAAAAATACAGAAATTGCGGCGCGATAAGCCCCACCAGCAGCGGCTTCCAGTCTGGGGTTACAAAAAAGGCCAAGCTAAAGATGAGCAGCATAACAATCGGAAAAGGGAAGATTGGCGGCACCAGCTTGTTCACGCGGTGGAAACGGAGGTTAGCCGGGCCGCGCCGGTAGGGACGGAGCAGATAGCGGCCAGTGGAGATGTACGGATCGTGGACAATCGCGGCGTTCTTCATGGCATAAAAATGGTAGTCTGGATAGCGCTCGCGGATACGCAAGCTGAGGTCGCGGTCTTCTACCCACCACATGTCAGTGCGCCAGCCGCCGACCGCACGCAAAATGTCTACGGGGAATGAGCTGTTGGCGCCGTAGAGTTCTTGGACCGTGACGTGCGGCGCGTCGCTCTCGTCCAAACGGTGCAGGCCAGCGCGCAGATAGGCGAAAAAGCGGCGGAAGATCGATTTTGGCGCGTCGTCGTTACTGGACACCGGCGCAAAGCCGCTGCCCACGGCGCTGATGTAATGGCTGACTAGTCCGCGCGGCTCAGATACCAGCAGATAGCCGCCTACGCCGGCTGGTTTGTCCAACGCATAACCTTTGGCAAGCTCGCTCAGCCAGTTTGGTGCCACTATGCAGTCGTCGTCTAACGCTACGTAGATGTCGCCACGCGCTGCGGCTAGTCCGTGGTTGCGTGCCTCAGAAATACCCATGTTGTGCGGCAGATTGATGAGACGCACGGTCTTGTAGCGGGCGACGATGTCGGCCGTATCGTCGGTCGAGCCATCGTTGACCACAATGATTTCAAAGTGGCGTTTCGGATAGTCCTGCAGCAAAACTGAGTCCAGCGTGCGGGCAATGGTTTTCTGGCCATTCAAGGTGTTGATAACGACACTCAGGAAAGGAAGTTTGTTCGTTCTCATCGCCTGGCCCCTTTTGCGCCTGGCACCAAATCGGTAAAGACGTCGTTAATAACCGCCACACGCGTTTGCCACGAGTAAGTTGTCTCGGCTAGTTTGCGACCAGCCTTGGCAATGCGCGCGCGGCGCTTATCGTCGTGCAATAAATCAATAAGTGTTTTTTCTAATGCCGGTACGTCGTCTGGCGGCACGACCGCACCCAGCTTACCGTGCTGCACATAATCGGCCAAATCGCCCACGTCGCTCACCACTGCCACCGTGCTCATGGCCATGTACTGGAAGACCTTCATGTTGCTGGCGGCGCGGACCGTTTCCACATCCGGCTGATAGCACACGCCAATATCGCCAAACTGGGTGTACTTGATGATGCCGAGGAAGTCAGTCTTGCCAGTGAACGTTACCGCACGCTCAACGCCGAGTTTTTTAGCGAGCTTCTGGCCGTCTGGGATAGCGTCGCCGTAGCCAACCAGCGTCAGTTTCGCATCCGGTACAGCCCGCAGCACGCCAGGCATGGCCCGCAGCAGACCGTCTACCAAGTTCAGGCGCTGCATGGCGCCAAAGTAATAGATGTTGTGGCGCAGCGTCTGGTCTTTTGGCACTGGGTACAAATCGGGCGCAACGCCGTTGGGCACGACGACAACGCGCTTGCCCGGATAGCGGGCTTTAATGCGCTGTTCCAAATAGCGAGAAACCACTACCGCGGCGTCGCAGTAGCGGATCGTCAGATCTTCGCACCACTCCACGATATCGCACAACCATTTGGGCTGGTTCTCGCGGCGCATCACGGCGCTGCCAAAATCGTCTAAATCAATAACCACCGTCGTGCGGAACAACAAGCGCGGCAGCAAACCCATAATGGTAATCGGCGTGGGCTTGAATAAGTAAATAGCGTCTGGGCGGGCGCGGAACATCGCCACCAGCGACGTAAACATATACGGCAGCAGGTTGACGAGCATTGAACGGCTGCGCGGCTGCCACGGCTGCACCAGCTTGGCGTTGTCTATCTGGGCGCCTTTTTCTGGCGTGAAGTTGTTGTACTTGTCGGCCGACGGGCAGATGAGTGTAATGTCGTGGCCCGCCCGCTTGAGGTGCGGAATGAGCGCCAGGGCGCGCAAGTTGAGCCCGCTTTTGTAGCTACCGGCGTTGAGCATCAGAATCTTCATGACAGCAGCTCCTTGGTGATTTCGGCCACTGCAGTTGCTTGGCGTTCCCAGGTATATGCCGCCTGGGTGCGAGCCGCAGCCGTACGCGCCATTGCTTGGCGAGCGGCCGGCGTTTGCTGCACAAAGTCGTGCATGGCTGCCACCAAGGCCTCAGGTTTCTGGGCTTCGATCAACATGCCGGTCTGGCCATCTTCGATGAGTGAAGGAATCGGCCCAATGGCCGCCGCTAGCACCGGCACGCCACGCGCCCAAGCTTCGAGCATCACGGTAGGGAAAGCGTCGTTGGCCGTGGTGGGGTAGACGATAAGGGCACTGGCGGCTGCGTAACTTTGGTCTTTTGCTTCGCCGCGCTGCGCACCCAAAAAAGTAACTTCACGCTGCAAGCCAAGCTTCTCCACTTGTGCTTCGTATGCCGCCCGGGCTGAGCCATCGCCCATGACCGTCAGGTGGCCAGCGCCGTGCTGGTCTTTATATATAGCCACGGCGTCGATGATTTGGGCCAGGCCTTTCCAGGCGTGCGTACGCTCCAGCGAACCCACAAACAAAAAGTTGGGGTTTTTGGGCTCGCTAGTGCGTGGGGCAATTTCGCGCTGCCACACCGCGTTTGGCAGCACCACGGTCTTTTGCTGAAACCTGGACGGCAGCTGCGTTCTCACATATTCGGATACCGCAAAAATCCGCAGCGCGCGGCCGAGCGTCAAGCGTTCATACCAACCGTACAGCGTAGCCAGGGCATTAAATAGCGGCACGTCGCCTTTACGCAGCGTCGACGCGTGATACGTAATAATCAGCGGCGTGCGACCAGCCGCCAGTGCCACGGCGTCGGCCAGCGACGGCACCGGCGTGTGGGCGATGATGAGGTCAGGCTTTTCGCGCCGAATGAGCCCCCGCATTATAAACGGCCACAGCGGGTTGAGCGGCGTGTTGGATAGTTTGAACCAACGGCCCAAGCGGTGGATGGTCATGCCATCCAGCGTTTCGGTCGTCGTCCTGCGGCCTTCGTGGTTGGACGTTACCACCACCACATCCCAATGCTGCAGCTGCGCAAGCGCAAGGCCCAGATTGCGAGCAAACTCCTCTAAGCCACCGTGCTTGGGATAGTAGTAGGGGGTGACCATCATCAGTTTCATACGCTGTACACCTCGCGGAGCTTGGTGGCTTGGTTAGTCCAATCGTAGGCCTCGGCGTCAACGACGCGGCGAACATGCACTGGCTTGTCCAGCAATTGTTTGATGGATACGGCGATAGCTTCGGCCGTTGGCTCGCAGACCAAGCCGGCGCCCGGCTGCACCAAATACTGGCCGGCGTTGTCTGGATGCTTGACCGTCACCACCGATAAACCGCAGGCGTAGGCTTCCAAAATGGTGATGCCAAAACCTTCGCGGATCGACGGCGAGGCAAACACCCGAGCCGTCTTCATGCGCGCATAAACCTCGTCCGACGTTTCCAAACGGCCGGTAAACGTCACGTTGCGCTCCACACCGAGCTCACGCGCAAGGGCCCGCAGTTTTTCCAGCTGCGGGCCACCGCCGATAATCGTGCAGCGGATAGTGGGCCGCTCGGGCACCAGCAGAGCGATAGCTTGAATAAGCAAGTCGACATTCTTGTGCGGAATCATCCGGCCGGCGTACAAAACATCACTGTGTACCGTGGCCGGCGCGATGCTGGCAATGTGCTGGTAGTCGATGCCGTTGCTGACCAGCGTGAGCGGGCCGCGGTAATGCAGTACTTCACGCAGCAGCTGCTGGGTGTGTCCAGACACAGCGATGATGTGATCGGGCAGACGGACGCTCATTTTCTCGATCCACCAGGCAATCGCGCCGTTCACGCCGCCGATGTAGGCGTGCCAAGCTTTCGGCCCAACTACCTCGTGCCAAGTAGCGTACAGCGGTTTGCGCTTTAGCACGGCCACAATTTTAGAAAAGAAGATCGGGAAGTAGGGCATGTGGTCAACTTCTAGCACATCAAAATCATAGTGGCGCAGACGTAGGCAAGCCAGGCCAAACAGAATGCCTTCCTTCATGGAGCGGCGCTTGCCTTTGTACAGCGGATACAGTTTGCAGAGCGCGTGGTAGGTCACGCCCTCGTGCTCGTAGGTTTCGGCGCCATCGTCCCACCAGCGCATGGTGTAAATATGCACATCTTGGCCCATGCGCTTTAGTTCCCGCACCAGGTGCTGGATTCTCATCTCTTTGCCGCCCTTGTGAAATGGCAGCACGGAATCAGAGACGAGCGCTATCTTCAGCTGCTTTGGATTCACCAAAGAGCTCCTTGTCTATTGCAGTAGCAAGGGCAAACGGCGCAGACTGTTGCTCGGTCGCAGGCATAAACACGCCAGCAATCTCCAGCTGCCGGCTGGGCTTCCAACGGAGGTTTCGGACGTAGGTCTTGAGGATGCGGTAGCCATCGATAATCGGATTGAGGCTGGAGCTGCCGAGGCGCGAATCGTAGGAAATCGGCACTGAGTAGATATCGTAGCCCAAGCGTGCCATTTTGGTCATCATTTCCATTTCGATAGTGAAGTCGCCGGCATTGAGGTGCGGGCGCAGGGCCTCGATGACCTCACGCGACCAAGCATAGTAGCCGGTCAGCACGTCGGTCACTTTCACTTTGTAGCCGGTGCGTACCAAACGCGAATAGACCCGGTTACCGAGGCGGTTGAGCGGCTTCATGGAGCCCTCACGGATATTGCCGTGCATGCGCGAGCCGATAATCACTTTGGCAAAACCGCTGTCGATTGGCTCTACCAAACGCCAGATCTCGGAGGCGTTGTAGGTGTCGTCGCCGTCCAGCATGACCACGTAGTCGGTGTCATTCGGAACGCTGTAAAACGCACGGCGCACGGCGTGGCCTTTGCCTTGTTTGGTTTCGGTGATCACATCAGCGCCGGCAGCGCGGGCTACTTCGGCAGTTTTGTCTTTGGAGTTATTGTCAACCACCAGCACGTGCAGCGAACAGCCGTAGGCCTGCAGCTTGTCGCGCGGCAGTTTGGCAATGACCTGGCCGATGCCTTCTTCTTCGTTATAGCAGGGAACAATGACGGTCAGCTTTTTCATGATTTGGTCCTAAAGGTAATGTGTTCGCTACGGCCCACCAGCTGCACGCTGATTTGGGCGGGAGTATTCGGGGTAGTTATAAGATAGGTAAACGGAATGTCGGCAGTCTTGCCGTCCGCTAGGGTAACGCGCGCGTCTGCCAGGCTCGTTGCCACGCCGTTCGTGGTTATCGTTACCGCGTAGTGATAGGTAGTAGTGGCTGCTTCGTGGTTTACAATCCGAAAACTGACATGCTGCACTTTGCCGTTCAAGGAGAACAGGGGCAAATGTGCGCTGTCGTCGAAGTATAACTCGCTGTAGCGCTCAGGCTGATGCGTGGTGGCCAGCGTCAGGGCGCGGGCAATTTGATGCTGATATACCACCGATACAAAAGCGATCCCAGCAATCGCGGCTAAGATCACAATGGCAGCACTCACCTGCAGAGCAGGCGTGTGCAGCTTGCGACTGAACGAACGCTTTGACATATCTTGGTATCCTTCCTGACACCACAGGCCACCCGAAAGCCCACGTACATAAATGTTACAACGAAACTCATAATAACATTTTCTGAATACTTTGGCAATACTTATCCACACTTTTTTGCATAGGGAGCTAAACTCTATGGTTCTCATGCTTATTCTTCTGTTGGGCCGACGAGTAGTGCGGAGCACTAGCAGTATATGTTTTGACAAAATACATCCTATAGTATAAAATTATACTTTGTTTTTCTGTATATTAATAAGAGCACTATGTCGTTAGTTACGCGTTTATTGGCGCCGCTCGGGCGCGCCCGCCAGGCTTTCAAGGAGGACAGCCTCTTTCGGAATGCGATCTATCTGGTGGCGAGCACGGCAGTGATGTCGGCGCTCGGCTTTGGGTTTTGGCTGTTTGTGGCGCATTTGTACTCGCCGTCGCAGATTGGCGTGGCGTCGGCGCTTATTTCGATTACGACGCTCATTTCTAATGTCAGTTTGCTGGGGCTGAATGCTGGTCTGGTGCGTTTTTTGCCGCGGTCCAAGAATCAGAGCAGCGATATCAACGCTGCGATTATCGCCGTTGGCCTAGTGACCATGCTGGCGACCGCGGTGTATTTGGTGGCGTCTGGCTTCTTGGGGATTCATTTGTCGCTGCTAACTGAAACCTGGCAAAAACTGGCCTTTGTATTCTTGATGGCCACCGTGAGCCTCAACACCCTGACCGATGCGGTGTTTGTAGCCAACCGGCGTGCCGAATACCACACGCTTACCTATGCGTTTTTTGGCGGCGGCCGGCTGCTCTTCCCGCTGTTATTTATCCCGTTCGGGGCGATGGGTATCTTTGCGTCCTATATCCTGGCGGTGGTGATCTCGCTGATCATGAGCCTGGTGTTTATGCGCACCGCCACTGGCTACCGCCTACTGGAGAAGCCGAACTGGCGCGTCCTGCACCGCACGCGCAAGTACGCCACCAATAACTATATCGCCGGCATCTTGTCTGGTTTGCCGTCGCAGATTATGCCGCTGTTTATCATTAAGCACCTCGGAACCGCCGATGTGGCGTTCTTTTCTATGGCCTGGACGATGGCCAATCTGCTGTACGTTATTCCATCTGCGGCAACGCAGTCGCTGTTGGCTGAAAGCTCGCACGACCCCGTTGGCCAGCGCCAGCACATTAAGCGCACGGTGCGGCTGCTGATCATGATCGTGCTGCCGCTGGTGGCGCTATCGGTGTTAGTGGCGCCGTACTTGCTCAAAATTTTTGGCGCACAATACTCGGCCGGCAGCACGCGGATCTTCCAGATTCTGGCCCTGGCTACCATCTTTGTGTCGATTACCACGGTTTGCAACACCGTGCTCAACATCAAGCGCCGCACCTCCGGCATTGTGCTGTCGCAAGGCGTTGGCCTGGTGGTATCGATAGCCAGCGTGCTGCCGCTGCTGCACTACGGCCTGGTAGGTGTTGGCCTGGCGCTGATGCTGGGCAATATCGCCTCTAACATCTGTCACGCATTTGTAGCCCGTTACAACAAGACGCACCAGCCGCCAACCGATCAAGGCACACCATCCAATGCCGAATTATCCCGAGAAGACATTGGCACTGTGCTCCGGAACTACGGCATCTCCCGCTTTGCACACAAAACATTCCAACAGAGCGACGGTCAAACAGTAATCCTCGTGCGTGCTGAAAGTGGTATCTATCAACTCCATATCTATCCGCAGCACGCTCGAACCGAAGAGCATACTGCCAGCGAGGCCAGCTTTACAACTTATTTAGCAGCCCAAGGTTTGCCCATCGCCAGCTTAATCCCGGCCAACAACGGCCAGCACATAATCGCCGCCAAGTTACATGGCGCCGACGTCCAATGCGTGCTCAGCCAGTATCTACCCGGTAAACAGCCGTCGCAGTACAACGCGCCGGTTATTTATGAGATGGCCCACCTGCAAGCGCAGATGCACCTCTCGGGCGCGGCCTATGGCGCCGATCGCCGGGCTGCCGGTGACAACACTGCACGACTGGCCAAACGCCGCCGCCTCCTGAACGCACTCACGCCGCTGCGTTTTGCCCAAAAAGGTTTTAGCCACTTTGATTTTGTGCCGCAGCACGTGCACACCAACGGACGGCGCATCACGGCCGTAGCCGATTTTGACAGCCTGCATTACGGCTCGCTGATTGGTTGTGTCTACCGCACGCTCACCGACTTATACGACACCGAGCACGACATCGCCAATTTACATCTGTACCTCACATCCTACCAACAAGTTCGAAAGCTCAACCGAGCAGAAAAACTCATGCTGCGTCTCGGACTGCTGCTGCGCTACAAGAATCCGCGCTTGCTGTCGGTTGCCGCTTAGCTATTTCGGCTGGCGAGTCCTGTATAATCAGGATAATGGATATCGAGAAGCCGCTCCGGCCGTTAGATAAGTGGCAGCAAAAACATCCGTGGGTGGGTTTTCCGTTGGCTGTTCTCAAAAAATATGGCGATGATCAAGGGGGCTACTTGGCTGCGCTGCTCACATATTACGGCTTTTTGTCGTTGTTTCCGCTCTTTTTGGTGCTGGTTACAGTGCTGCAGCTATGGTTTCGCGGCGATCCCACGTTCCAGAACGAAGTCAGTGCCAATGTCGGGCACTTTTTCCCGGTTCTCGGCGCGCAGCTGCAGGGCCAGATTCATGGTATTCGTAAGGCAGGGCTGGGGCTAACGGTGGGCATACTTATTTCACTCTATGGTGCGCGAGGCGTGGCCAGTGCCTTTCGCTCGTCGCTAAACACGGTGTGGCGCGTACCAAAGGAACAGCGGGTAGGTTTTCCGCTCAATCTGCTGCACGATATTGCCATTATGGCCGCCGGGGCCGCCGGCTTTGCGGCTACGGTGGCGGTCTCGGCCTTTAGTGCCCAGCTGGGGCACGCTTTCTGGGTAAAGATCTTGGTCAACGTGCTGGGATTTGGCATTTTGGCACTGGTAATCGCCTATATTTTTCGGATTGGCACCAGTGGCCGGATTGGCCGGCGGCATATGGTAGGTGTGGCACTGCTAGCGGCCGTGATTATCCAAACTGTGCTCACCTTTGGCACCATTATCATGCGCCGCGAGCTGGGCCGACTGGATTCGCTGTACGGCACGTTTGCGGTGGTGCTGGGGCTTCTATTTTGGATTTATTTGTTCTCGCAGGTGATAATTTTCTGCGCCGAGGTGTCCACGGTGCGTAAGCTCCGGCTATATCCGCAGCCGCTACTCGGCGAACCACCAAAAAAGAAATAACTATGCGGATTGCGATTATCGGCCCCTCTCATCCCTACAAAGGCGGCATTCCGCTGCACACTACCGAGCTGGCACACCGTCTGCAGGCCGCCGGGCACGAAGTGGCGCTGTTCTCTTGGAAGCATCAATATCCGAAGTTGCTCTATCCCGGCCAGCAGCGGGTGAGCGGCGAGCCAGAGCTGCCGCTGTTCCCAAATACCTCCGAGCCGCTCAGCTGGTACGACCCGCTCAGCTGGGCGCGGCTTGGCCGGCGGCTGCGGCAGTTTGATGTGGTAGTTATGGCCTACTTTGTGCCGCAGTTCCAGGGAACAGCCGGATTGGTGATGCTGAAGGCCATGGGCAAGCACCGTCGGGCGCAGGTAGTAGCGCTGTGTCACAATGTGTTGCAGCACGATCCGCACTTAGGCGACAAGCCGATCACCAAATTGTTTTTAAGCCGCGTTGACCGTGTGCTCGTGCACAGCCAGGCCGAAGCCGACAAAGCTCAGCGCTTCACCCAAAAACCGATCTACATTGCAAAAATGGCCGCCCACCTGCCAGCCAGCAGTCGTATGGCCGGACAGCATACGACTGGCGTACAGCATCGGCTGCTGTTCTTTGGGCTGATTCGCAAATACAAAGGAGTAGACGTACTGATCCGCGCGCTCACTCAAGTGCCTGAGGTGTCGCTGATTGTAGCCGGCGAGCCGCGCAAGCTGGAAGCGCCGCTGCGCAGCCTCATCCACGAATTGGGTCTAGAGCAGCGCGTGCACCTGCGGCCCGAATATATTCCGGCCGAGGAGTTGCCGTCTTTATTCGCCCAGGCCGACGCCCTCGTGCTGCCGTATCGCTCCGGCACCGGCACGCAAACGGCAGCAGTGGGTTTCTCGCAGGGGCTGCCGGTGATTGTCAGCGACTTGCCGGGCATCGCCGACGATGTCACACCCAACGTCAACGGGCTCATCTGCCAGCCAAACGATGTTGATTCCTTAGCAGCCGCCATCAAGCGCCTGTACGAACCCGGCGTGCTGGCACAGTTACGGCGCGGCTTGCCGGACACCACCACTGCGGCCGACCATGCCTGGCAAACCTATCTGAAAGCGCTGTTGGCGCAAAATTAGCCTTGCCGCACTCCCACGTTACGCTACACTGACTGTATGGCAACACATACTATCGAATCAGGAGAATGGGTCTGGATCGGTCGAGCAGACGAAGCGACCGCGCAAGTTGATACCGGGCTGGGCATCGCCCTGTACTGTCCCGACTACCAAGAGGGACTGCTAGCACACGTAGCCTTAGACGATGCTGGCAACGACCTACGCTACCTTTTGGACAATCAGGATCAGCTATCGATGTTGTATAAACGTGACATCCGCGCTTGGGTAGGCGGCATCGCCTTGCCGAGACGTGAAGACGGTATGCAGCAAGAAGAGCACGATGACGAGCCCCAGCTACTCGCGCTGCGAAGGTATGTGGTTGATATCCTGACTGACCGTGGCTACCGACCACGCACTGACCGTGTGCTTTGGTTACCAACCGATCGATCCATGACTCTTACCTTGCGTCCCGAGGCCGGCATCCTGGACGCCGCCATTCTGCGGCGTGGTCAAGCACCCGTGAGGAGCGCACAGCCCACTCGATATTTGCTTGCCAATTAACAATTGCCGCCACTGCTGTATAATCACAATCATGAATGACAATACAAAAACACACATACTAATTGTTGGCGGTGGCTTTGGCGGCGTTAAAGCCGCACTAGAGCTGGCCAAGAACAAGCGCTGCGAAATCACGCTGCTCAGCGATCACAGCCATTTTCGTTACTATCCCGGTCTGTATCACGCCGCGACCGGCGGCAAACGCACTGGCTCGCGCATCCGGCTCAGCAATATTCTGACCGGCACAAAAGTGCAATTTGAACAGGGCGTAGCCACCAAACTAGATCGGCAGAAAAAAACTATTACCACGGCCGAGGGTAAGACATACAGTTATGATCAACTACTCCTCGCGCTCGGCAGCGTCACCAATTACTTTGGCATCGACGGCATGGCAGAGCATTCCTTTGGTATTAAATCAACCGAGGAAGTCGATCGCTTTCGGCACCACTTGCACGAACAATTTGTCAAAAACGGCTGTCCGGACCTCAACTACGTCATCGTGGGTGGCGGCCCGACTGGTATCGAGCTCGCTGGCGCGCTGCCCGGCTATCTTAAACGAGTTATGAAGAAACACGGCGTTAAGGACTGCAAGCTGAGCATCCGCATGATCGAAGCCGCGCCCAAGTTATTGCCGCGCTTGCCGGATGCCGTTTCTAGCGCCGTGGCCGAACGGTTGGAGCAGCTTGGCGTTTCGGCTATGCTCGGCACGGCCGTGAAGGGGCGCACCGTCGACACTTTAATGGCCGGCGACGAATCTATCGCCAGCCATACAGTTGTATGGACCGCTGGCGTCACCAACAACCCGTTCTTTAAAGATAATAACTTCAAACTAACTGACCGCGGCAAAGTTGAAGTAGACGAGTACTTGCAAGCTGAGCCCAACGTTTTCGTACTGGGCGACAACGCCAACACGCAGTACAGCGGCATGGCGCAGACCGCGCTGCACGACGCCGCTTTTGTGGCCAAGAATATCCAACGCCAGCTCGATGGCAGCGCGCCACAAAGCTATGTACCGAGAGAGCCAGTCAGCGTTATCCCGGTTGGCCCCCACTGGGCAGCCGTACAATGGGGCAAACACAGTTTTACCGGCTTTATCGGTTGGGTACTGCGTATTTTGGCCGATCTTACTGCCTTCCACGACCTTGAGAGTTGGCCCAAAGCTGGCGAGCAGTGGATGCAGAGCCTCAGCGACGAAGACCTGAACTGCCCGGACTGTACTGCTACGGAACAATCGTCCGCGAAAGTCTAGCAACATCTAAAAGCCTCTGCGCCAGCAGCGCCATCCGGTACAATAGATACACATGCAATCGTACGAGGAGGTGCTTGATAAGCTGAACGATAATCAGCGGCTGGCTGTTGAGGCTATCAACGGGCCAGTGCTGGTAATTGCCGGGCCGGGCACCGGTAAAACGCAGCTGCTGAGCACACGCGTCGGCGCTATTCTTCGGCACGATCCAGGCATGCTGCCCAGTAACATTCTGTGTCTTACGTTTACCGACTCGGCGGCCGCTAACCTCCGCGACCGCCTTATTACCAACGTTGGTCTGGGCCAAGAAGCCTACCACGTGGCGATCCACACCTTCAACTCTTTTGGCGCCTGGATTATGAGCACGTATCCCGAATACTTCTTTGCCTGGCGCGAGGCAGCGACAGCCGACGAGCTCACCACCTACCGCCTGCTAGAAGGCATTTTAGACGCACTGCCCGGCGACCACCCGCTTGCCGCCCAAGGTTACGACGACAGCTACTTTGCCATCAAACAAGTGCAGCATTATATTAGCGACTGCAAACGCGCCAACGTCTCGCCAGCCGAAGCGCGGACGGTTATTGCGGCCAACCAGCTAACCTACCAGCACCTGGGGGCAATTATCAACCAACACTGGCCAAACAGAATGACCGATGCCGGTGCCCTGGCGGCCATAGCCAACTGCACGCGCGCACTCGAGAATGCCGTGCGCGCCGCTTCGGTAGTCGCCGGCTTGACCGACATCGGCACTTTATTGCTCCAGGAACTACACGCCGCCGAAACCGAGTCAGACAACCTGAGTGGCCGCGCCAAGACCAAACCCTTCACGGCCTGGAAATCATCATGGCTAGAGCTGGACGCCGACAAAAAGTGGACCTTTAAGGCTGCTAAACACACCGAAAAACTCCTGGCTGCCTGCGACATATATCAGCAGTACCAAGCCGCGCTGGCCAAACAAGGGCTCGTCGATTTTGAAGACCAAATTGTTGTCGTACTCGCCGCGTTGGCGGCACATGAGGAGCTGCGCCTGAACTTACAGGAGCGCTTTCAGTACATCATGATTGATGAATACCAAGACACCAACCGCGCCCAACTCCAAATGGTGCAGTACCTAACCGACGCACCGGTGCATGAAGGCCGCCCGAACGTTTTGGTGGTGGGTGACGACGACCAAGCCATCTATCGTTTCCAGGGCGCCGATATGAGCAACGTCGCCGCTTTTGAAGCCGCCTACCAGAACCCAACCATCATTCCGCTGCGCGATAACTACCGCTCCAACCAAGCAATTCTGACGCCAGCGCGACGGGTCAGTGCGCAGCTGCTGCTCAGCCTGGAGAAACAAAAAGGCATCAGTAAAGAGCTGGCGGTACATATCGAGCAGCAGGGCAGTGGCACGCAGCTACATGAATTTGCCCACGAGACCGAGCACTACGCCTGGATCGCCGCCGAGATCAAACGGTTACTCACCGCCAGTAAACAGCCTGGCAAAAACATTGCCGTGCTAGCGCGCAAGCGCAGCCAGCTCGACGCGCTCGTGCCATACTTGCGCGACCAGCAAGTACCCATCGACTACGAGCGCCGTGAGAACGTGCTCGACCAACCACACGTGGTAGCGCTACTAACGCTCGCGCGATTCGTACAAGCACTTGGCGCCCAGCAACTGGACGAAGCCAACGCGCTGCTGCCCGAAGTGCTCAGCCACCCCATGTGGCAGATTGCGCCGGCCGATCTGTGGCGCGTGGCCCGCACAGCGCACCGAGACAAACGGCTGTGGCTAGACATCATTTTTGAAGAGAATGGCACACCTCTGCGCACCGCAGCCGATTTTCTGTATGGTCTCAGCCAGCAAGCAGGGAATATGTCGCTGGAACAGATGCTCGATGCACTTATTGGCTTAACCGAACCCGATGCCGATCGTGCGGAAATCATCGGCCCCGGCATGTCGCCTTTCAAGCATTATTTCTTTGGCGACGACCTGCTGAACGAACAGCCGCTTGGTTATCTAACGCTGCTTTCGCACTTGTCGTGCCTGCGCCGCCATGTGCGCAGCTACCAGCAGAACGCCGGACGCACGTTGTTACTAAATGATCTGATTGATTTTGTTGACGCCTATAACCGCGCTGGGCTGGTTATGCTCGATACCAGTCCGCACCGCGAAGACAGCCAGGCCGTGCGCCTCATGACCATCCATAAAGCCAAAGGTCAGGAGTTTGAAACAGTCTTCTTGATCGGCATGACCACCGGCGCCTGGAGCAAAACCGGCAGCAACAACCAGCGCTTTAGCTACCCGCAAAACCTGCGCGAACTCAAGCCCAGCGACAACGACGATGACGACGCCCTGCGTTTGTTATTTGTGGCTATGACCCGCGCGCGCCAGTCGCTGCATATCTGTTATTTTAGGAAAACCGACGACGGCAAGGCTCAGCAATTATTCGCGCCGCTGGTCGGTACTGGTCTCACGGCCGATACGCCAAGCGCGCCAACCGATGCGGCCGCCCTAGTCAGCCAATACGAAGAGCGTTGGATGAACCGCCACGCTAGTGTCACCAGCGCCGACAAGCACGCATTGCTGGCGCCAGTTCTGGAAGGATATCGTCTGAGCGCCACGCATTTCTGCAATTTCTTGGATGTCAGCCGCGGCGGGCCGCTGTATTTTCTGACCGAAAACCTGCTGCACTTTCCGCATAGTTTAAGCCCGCATGCCAGCTTTGGCGTGGCTGTTCACGCCACGTTACATCGGGCGCATGAGCAAGTTGCGCGCGGCGAAAAGCCATCGATTCCACAGCTATTACAATTCTTTAGAACCCGCTTGATGGCGAGTGGCCTGAGCACGCACGACCTGGCTCAGTTTACTAAGCGCGGCGATGACCACCTGCATGCCTTTCTGAAGCTGCGGTTCGATGATTTCAACGCGGCGCAGCGCAGTGAAGCCGACTTTGGCGGCCAAGGCGTCGTGCTCGGCGCGGCCAGATTGACTGGCTCACTAGACCTCATGGATATTGACCCCAACGCGCGCAGCGTGATGGTCACCGATTACAAAACCGGCAAGCCATTCACCAAATGGGACTTGCCCGCGAGCAGCCCAGAGCACGATCGCATGAAGCTCCACCGCTATCGCCAGCAACTATTGTTTTACAAATTGCTGGTTGACAATGCTAACGATTGGGGCAGTAAGGGCTGGCGCGCCGAGACCGGCATCGTGCAATTTATTGAGCCGGATCTGTACGGCAAGTTGCACGCCTTGATCGCCGATTACGGAGCCGAAGAAATGGCACGCATCACGCAGCTTATTCAGGTAGTCTGGCAGCACATTCAGCGCCTGGACTTTCCAGATGTAGGCACCACCTACAGCCCAGATCTGGCCGGCGTGCAGCAATTTGAAGACGACCTACTGAGCGGAAGTATCTAGATCTTCTTCACAACTTTTAGTGCCCGCGACAGCCCTGATACGAGCAGCGCTCGATCCGGATGTACACCCGGAAATAGCGACCAACATACTTCACGCGGCGGGGTACGGTACAAATACGCTATAAATATTCGAGAAAGATTGTAGTTAGCCATGTTGATTATGGCGCTGGACAGGTGCATATAGGAGAAGGTGATCGCCCCACTGACGGCATTCGTTAATAGCTCGCCGTACTGAGGACTACGCACGTAGTGATCCCAGGCCGCGCTGCGCAAGCCATGACCAATGGCCTGATTGAGCAGCGGTGCCCACGTGCCCGGCTCGCGCAGCTTGTTACGGCGCTGTTGCACGCGGTCTGTCACTTCTGCCATGTTCACCCGGATGGTCAGCGGCGGATGGCTATGGAGGAGGCGCATCGTGCCGCCCTCTTCAAAGTCTTCCTCGCTGAGGTTGGCTTTCTTTTCTACCGCTTTGCTGCCGGCCAGGGCTGTACCTTGGCTGTCAACACCCAGAATCGTGGGCTGATATTCGGTGATCTCGCCGGAGTAGGAAGTGATCGTAACACCACTCGCAAAACCACCTAAGTTGGCGAGTAGATCGAGCCGCCCTTCATGCAAGCCGATCGCTTCGGCAGGCACATACTCCGGCAAGGCAAGATTGACGTTTGGTAGCTCTGTAATCGGCGTAAATCGCATATACGTTCCGTGAGTAGTAAATGTTTATAACTGCTGCCGCGTGTCAAACAGGACCAAAGCCGCCTGTAAAAAGGCGGCTTTGGAGAGTCCGTAGATAGATCTATTTCTTCTTTTTCTTGCTAGCCGTTTTGCTGGTGGTCGTCTTTTTGGCAACCGGTGCAGGCGCGCTTTTAGCAGCGGCTACTGCCGCCTGTTTCTTAGCAGGCATAGCCAAGAAGCTACCCTCTGGTGCAAACAGTAAGCCGTACAGGTTGAAGCCAATCACCGCGCCCAAAATTGGGCCAAGCACGTACGTGCCCCAAACCCACATACGCAGCCCTAAAGCAACCGCCGGGTTCAAAAGGCCAGCTGACGCAGTTGAGGCTACAAAAATGCCCAGAATAAGCGAGATGCCCACCAGCGCGGCCGCCTTGGCGCCTTCCATCTTTTGGAAGACAACCGCCGCCCAGCCCAGGCTGAATACAAAGGCGCCGACCGCCTCGGCCACCATCACTCGGCTTTCGAAGTGACCGCTGTTGGCCCAGTGAGCGTTTACAAAGTAAGTGTAGAGCAGGTAAGCCACAATGCCGCCAAGCACCTGCGCAGCAACGTACACAATGGCCGGTAGCGTAGCTACTTTGCGCGCGCTCCACATGCCAATGGTGATAGCTGGGTTAAAGTGCGCGCCCGAGGCGCTACCCAGCGCCATAGTTAGTCCTACCAGTACGAGACCAGCGGCTAACGCTACAAAGTACGGCAGCCCCACCGACGAGCGGCTAACTGCCAGGATCACGGCGGTCAGAACGCCGGTACCCAAAAACTCCGCCACGATCATGGCGATTTTACTTCTTGTTAAAAACATGTACCCTCCGTAAGAATTAGTGGTTATCTCAAGCGTAAACTAAACTAGCACGTTTGTAAACATTACGAACCAAAAGGGCCGGCAGCTGCTACAATAAAAGGCTAGTAAGTAACCCGGAGAAAAGGCAATGGAAAACGTACCTTGCACCTATCGCATATCAGTTAAGGCGCTCATTCAGGACGAGGCTGGCCGGGTGTTACTATTGGAAGAACAAGACGGGCGCTGGGAGCTGCCCGGCGGCGGGCTAGAACACGGTGAGGATCCGCGCGCCGCGCTGCCACGCGAGATCGCCGAAGAAACCGGCTTTACGACCGAGTGGATCAGCGATCAGCCCGTGGCCTTCTGGACCATCCAAAAGGAAGTCGGCGCTGCCTCGCTCAAATGGTTTGCGTTTGTAGTCTACGAGGCCAAAGTGTCCGGCCAGTTCAAACCCAGCGCCGATACCAACGACAGCGCGCGGCAGGTTAAGTATTTCAGCTGCGATGAAGCTAGTGCGCTGCCTTTGCACGACAATACCAAACCCTACTTTTCTGAACGCTAAATTTATAGACGTGCGGCGGCTAGTTGCTGGTGACGATGTACGTCGGGAGGTTTTTGGCCAGCGTACCGTGGCCGGTGGAAGCAAAATCTTCGAGCGCCATGCGGGCGATACGGTAGTCAGTGTCATTACCGCGACCGAACAAGCGAGCCAACCGCTCCATGCGATTGTCGTTTACACCAAAGACTTGGCGGCCGCCAGTGAGCTCGGCGAGTTTAGCCGCGTCAATCGCCTGACCACTTAGTTGCAGGCGCATAATGGTTTCTTCGGTGTGGCCATGCACACCGCGGCCGTCGTCTTGTAGCTCGGCAATGCCAACCTTGCCGCTCACCGCTTCTACGGCATCCAAAAAGGTCTGGACTTCCAGGCCGTCATACAAATTCTTTTGCAAGCGGGTTTCGTTGGCCGCGAGCATGCGCGCATGTAGCTGTTCGTCGTACACGCCGGCGGGCAAGAGCGATTGCAACCGGCTGACATACGCGGGATTCTTACTAAATCGCACCGCATTGGCGGTAATCGCCCCAAAACCAGCGGCTGCGCCGCAGGCCAGATGCGAGCTGGGCAGCAAGCCGTTTTCTTTTAAAAACTGGGCGACGTCGCGAACGCGCTCGGCAACCGGCGCGCTGGCATTTTTATAAAAATGATCACCTAGGGTTTCGGCCACATAAAAGGCGCTGACCATGTCGGCGCCAACCAGTTGCTCGCGCACGGGCACGGGATCGCCACTTTGTAGCTTGAGCGGCAGGCGGCCGTCGGTGCACAGCGAGTATTCGGTTTGGTCGCTACTAACTGGCGCGATGCTTTGCAGCACCGCTTGCGTCAGTGCGGTTTGGTCAGCGGCGGAGGCATGCTCAGCTAGTGGCTGAATAGCGCCTTCGCCCCACGCTAGCTCGTCGGCAATCCGCCGCGCTACCAAGCTACCCTGCGTTACCACTGCTTGCACGGCATCGTTTTGAATCTGAGAATCTTGCATTATACTAATCCGCTTACATTGTTCTTTTTGGGGTTTTTATTGGCTAACTTGGATTATACGCCGCTGTCCGGTTTTGGCAAGGCGTCGCGGGCCGGGTGATAAAAAACACATATTGTGCCAGCGCGCCGTTGCTACACTATATATGTAGGAGGGAAGTGTTATGAAGCAACTCGATCCGACCGCCAATGCCGTAGCCATCTGGCTGCGCACGCTCACCCGGAGCCAGCTCCACGACCAAGGCTGGATCCAGGCCAACAAACGCTTCCATGGCATTACCCGCGCCGCCCGGCCGTTCATCCAGGCTAATTTCCCTGACGACGCTGATCAACAAGCGGCGTTCGACGGCATGACACTGGCTCTGCTGGCGCTGGCTCACTTTGAAGATATCGAGCAGCTTGGTGCGCTCTTTGAGACGAAAGACAAATAGAGTTTAGGCGACGAGCAACGGCAGGCCGTCGTGATTTTCGCTAGGGCCGGCAAACAATAGGTTACCGAGGTTCATAACGTGCGCCCAATGAGCAGCGATCAGCTGCCCCCGGGTGCCGCCGCCCTCGTCCAGCGCATCGGCAATCTTGTCCATAAACCACGGCGTAACCGCTAGGGCTTGATGCGCACCATCGCTCTCAGCGTGCAGCTGATTCTTTCGGAGGCCCACGCCTTCTTCGGTAATTATCGCCAGGCTACCCGGTGTGTGGCCGTGGTGCACAGGGTGGTCAGTAGCGGCGACGTTGGCGTAGCTGCCACCGCTGGCTACAACTAAGTTCTTGTGCGTGGCTGCGTCCCAACCGTCATAGAAGCTGGTGGGAAGACGGCGCAGGCGGCCAGCGACCGCCTTTTGGCGGCCCATATCACCGGCCTCAGTCATCTCCAGGCTCTGAAGCGAGCGACCAATAGCCTGGTACGCTAAGCGGTCCTTAGTAACTCTTGGCTGCAGCCGCACTGCCGCGCATATGTCATGACCAGCGTCGAAGATACCTTTCTCGGCAAGCACTTCGCTGACAATGGTATGAGCGTCGGTGTAGGTTTGGGCTCCGCGGACCAGCTCTAGGTCGGCGCCGAGCGCGGCGTTGGTGGCGGCAATGCCGGTTCCACCAAAAAGCTGTGGGCTGGCGTAGCGAGCCAAGATGCGTGGGTTGGTTAGTAGATCCACGCGCCGGTAGCGGCGGGCATCGCCGCAGTGCGCTCGATCTTCGACTACCACGGGGCCGATGGCCCGGGCTACATGCCGGCGGTGTGCCTCGCGTTCGTGGGCGGCGTGCAGGTGATCACTATGGCCTAAGTGTCCTTTGCCATGGGGAAAATGCCCAACTTGAACTAACCTACCTACTTCGTAACCCATATATTCACCTTACTCTTGCATCAAAACAATACACACATTAGCTATATCTTAGTATCATACTATAAAGCGTTAGAATTATCAATAACTTTACACTTTGGGATGGTGCCGACGACGGAGGTCGGCAATGTGTAGCCGCGCCGCGTGGCGATCCATGAGTGCCTGGGCGCGCTCGATTTCTACCTGGCTGGTGGCCTCGGCCTTCATTTTTTGGGCGCGCTCGAAAGCGGCTTGCGCTTCGGCTGCCACAATATCTTCGGCTTTTTCGGCTTCGTCGACCAAAATGCGCACCGTGGTGCTGTCGATTTCTACCACGCCGCCAGCCGAGGCAAACTCTTGCCGGGCGCTGTCGCTATCGGATTTCTGTTTGCGCACCGACAGTAGTCCCGGCACGGCCAGGGACACCAGCGGCATGTGGCCGTCGTAGACAGCAATCGCGCCTTCGGCCGTGGGGATGACCACTTCGTAGGCTTCGTCGTCGTATTTGATGCCGGTGAGCGAAACGAGCTGCAACTTCATTATTTAACCTGGTCAATAGTGCCCTTTAGGTAGAAGGCCGATTCGGACTTACCGTCGTGCTTGCCGTCGATGATCTCGCGGAAGCCGGCGATAGTGTCTTTAATAGAAACATACTGACCGACGTTGCCGGTAAACTGCTCAGCCACGAACATCGGCTGTGTCAGGAAACGCTGGATGCGGCGGGCGCGGGCCACGGTTTGCTTGTCTTCATCGCTGAGTTCGTCCATACCCAAGATAGCGATGATATCCTGCAGGTCTTTGTAGCGCTGCAAAATGCGCTGGACTTCGCGGGCCACATCGTAGTGTTCCTGGCCGACAATTTCGGCCGACAAAATGGTGGAGCTACTGCTGAGCGGGTCAACCGCCGGGTAAATACCAATTTCGGTCAGCGCGCGGCTCAGCTCAATGGTGGAGTCCAGGTGAGCGAAGGTGGTGGCTGGTGCCGGGTCGGTAAAGTCGTCGGCCGGCACGTACACGGCTTGGATAGAGGTAATGGAACCTTGTTTGGTCGAGGTAATGCGCTCCTGCAAGGCGCCCATTTCTTGCTGCAAGTTGGGCTGGTAACCCACGGCGCTCGGCAGGCGGCCGAGCAGGGCAGAGACCTCGCTTCCAGCTTGGGTAAAGCGGAAGATGTTGTCGATGAACATCAGCACGTCCTTGCCTTGGTCGCGGAAACTCTCGGCAATCGTCAGGCCAGACAGGCCGATACGCAAGCGCGCGCCCGGTGGCTCGTTCATTTGGCCGAAGACTAGGGCGGTGTTTTTGAGCACGCCGGAATCTTTCATTTCGTGGTACAGGTCGTTACCTTCGCGGGTACGCTCACCCACGCCGGCAAACACCGAGTAGCCGCTGTGGAATTTGGCGATGTTGTTGATCAGCTCCTGGATCAGCACGGTTTTGCCGACACCGGCGCCGCCAAACAGGCCAACCTTACCGCCTTTTACGATCGGACAAATGAGGTCGATAACTTTAATGCCGGTTTCGAGGATTTCGATTTTGCCGGATTGCTCGGCAAAGCTGGGCGGGGCGCGGTGAATCGGTGAACGTTGCTTGAAGCCTTTGTCTTCGCCGCCGTCGATGGTTTCACCGATCACGTTAAACATGCGGCCCAAAGTGGCGTCGCCGACCGGCACGCTAATTGGCGAGCCGGTGCTTTCCACGCTGTCGCCGCGCTTTAGTCCGTCGGTACTAGCCAATGAAACGGTGCGCACCACGCTTTCGCTCAAGTGCTGGGCTACTTCGAGCACCAGCGTTTTGCCGCGTAGTTTGGCGTGCAGCGCGTCGTTGATCGCGGGCAAGTGGCCCTTGTCAAATTCCACATCCACCACCACGCCGACTACCTGTACAACCTGGCCGCTCTTAGTTTTAATTGGTTCTTTTGTAGCTGTTGCCATACTTATATCTCTCCGTCTTTGAATTGCATTTCTTGTTCTGCCACCATAATCGTCAGCCAGGCGTCGGCCAGTGCTTCCTGGGCGGCCTCTATCCGTTCGTCGGTAAGGCCTGGGGACGATAGCGGTTCGCGGCCACTGGTACGAAATTTGCTAATGGCCAAAACTGCTTGTACGCCGTGCACAAAATCCAGGTACTGCGGTATCTGCGACCGGATGTTCGGGGCTTCGGCACTCATTTGAGCGCCTCCGCGCCGCCGGTGATTTCGGCCAGTTCCTGGGTGATCGCCGCTTGGCGGGCGTTGTTGTACACCAGCGTCAGGTCGTCGATGATGTCGCTGGCGTTGTCGGTGGCGTTCTTCATGGCCAGCATGCGCATGGCTTGCTCGGACACGATTGACTCCAGCACCGCCTGCAGCACTTGCGATTCTAGCAGGCGGATGGTGGTGTTCATGAGCACTTCTTCCATCGATGGCTCAAATTCTGAAGCGCGAATCGCCTCGCTGACCGTTTCTTCGGTAAAACCAGCCGGCAGCATGCGCTGGACCGCAGTTTGCTGGGTGATGGTACTAACAAAATTGGTGTAAATGATGTCTACGGCGTCGACTTGGCCGCTTTTGAACGCGTTAATCGCGGTGTCGATAGCGGCCTGCAGATCGCCCAAGCTCGGGCTGTCCGGCAAACCGGTGTAGGTGCCGAGCACGTCGGCGTCTTTCAGGCGGCTTACCAAGTTGGCGCCCTGGCGCCCAAACGCAATGGTCTGCGTTTTGATGCCGGCGTCTTGGTCTTTTTTAACTTCGCGGAGGTAGAGCTTAATGGCGTTGGCGTTGTACGCGCCGGCCAAGCCGCGGTCGCTCGTCACCAACATGAGCAAGCGACGCTTGACTGGACGCTCGCGGTAAAAATCAAACCGCGTGGCGCCGTGTTGGCTCTTGAGGTAGGTGAGCAGCTCACGGGCGTATTTGCTGTAGGCCTGCGTGGCCTGGACGGCAGCCTGAATCCGGCGCAGCTTGCTGGCCGAAACCAGCTGCATCGCTTTGGTGATCTGGCGCGTATTGCGCACCGAACCAATCCGGCGTTTGATTTGCTGACGGCTAGGCATCTGTTTCTCCTGACTCAATAGCCTCTAGGGGCCGCAAATTGACATGAACCTCTACTCCAAGGTGGTCAAGTATACCGAGCGCGAATAACGCCGCCGCCTTTCGCGCAGCATCGGCCTGTTCGGGCAAATGCGCCGAAGGGCTTGTAACGTTATACAAGTTGGTCAGTGCCCCCTCTACTGCTCGTGCTTCTGGCCCACTTGTCTGTAGATGGGTAGAGAGAAACGTTCGCGTAATGATCTCGAGCAGATGATCCCTGTTCCGAATCCCTGTGGCTTCCTGAATGTGTGGCGGCACGCCCGGTAACGCTGAGCTCATGGTAGGTTAACCTTTCTGCTTCTCCGTTTTGGCGGCTGAGGCGTACATCTTGGCGACGTGTTCGGCAGCCTCACGCATAGCTTTCTCTGCGGCTTCGTCGGGTTTGTCGCCCTTATTAAGGGTCTTCATGAGATCTTTGTGCTTGTCTTCCATAGTGCGAATGAGCTGAGCCTGGGCGTCTTTGATGTGCGCCGTGGGAACGGTGTCAAATGCACCGCTGGTGGCGGCAAACAGGCTGACTACTTGCTCGGCAATGCTGAACGGCTGGTATTGGTCTTGCTTGAGTAGCTCGGTGAGGCGCTCGCCGCGCTCGATAGTTTGCTTGGTTTCTTCATCCAGGTCGCTGCCAAACTGGGCAAACGAAGCCAGCTCACGGAACTGCGCCAGCGATAGTTTTAGACCGCCAGACACGCTCTTTACCGCCTTGGTTTGAGCGGCACCACCCACGCGTGACACCGACAAACCAACCGAAACCGCCGGGCGAATGCCCTGGTAGAACAGATCGGTCACCAGGAAGATTTGGCCGTCGGTAATCGAAATAACGTTAGTTGGAATGTAGGCGGAGATGTCGCCAGCCTGAGTTTCGATGATTGGCAAAGCCGTGAGGCTGCCGGCGCCAAGGTCGTCGCTGAGCTTAGCAGCGCGCTCCAGCAGGCGGGAGTGCAGATAAAACACGTCGCCTGGGTAGGCTTCGCGGCCCGGTGGGCGGCGCAGCAGCAAGGACATCTGGCGGTAGGCAGCGGCGTGCTTGGACAGGTCATCGTAAATGATGAGGGCGTGGCCCTTGTTGTCGCGGAAGTATTCGGCCATGGCCGTGCCGGCGTACGGCGCCAAGTACAACAGGGAAGCTGGCTCTGACGGGCCGGCAGCCACGACAATCGTTTGGTCCATAACGCCTTCGGTCTTCAGGCGCTCCACCAGGCGAGAGACTTTGCTTTGCTTTTGGCCGATGGCCACGTAGACGTTAATCACGCCAGTTTTTTGGCGGCCTTGGTTGATCATGGTGTCCAGCGTAATTGCCGTTTTACCGGTCTGGCGGTCACCGATGAGCAGCTCGCGCTGGCCACGGCCGATAGGAATAAGGGCGTCGATGGCTACAATGCCGGTCATCAGCGGCTCGTGTACGCTTTTGCGGTCAATCACACCAGGCGCCGGGCGCTCCACCAGACCGGTTTGCTTGGCTTTGATTGGCCCCAGCCCGTCCAGCGGGCGGCCCAGCGGGTCCACCACGCGGCCCAGCAGCTCTTCGCCAACCGGTACGCTCAGCACTTCGCCCTTCAAACGGACTTTTGCGCCGGCGCTCACCAGGGTTTCTTCGCCCAACAGCACAGCACCCACTTCGTCTTCGTTGAGGTTTAAGGCAAAAGCCTCCACGGCTTCGCCGCCACGGCCTTCAATCACCACCACTTCGTTAAAGCCGACCGACTGCAGGCCGTAAATCCACACCACGCCGTCGCCGACGCGGGTAACGATGCCAACTTCTTCCAGCCCGCGCTGATCTTGCAGCTGGGCAATCGCCGCTTGCAGTTCGCTCGACAGTTCTTGTACCGAAATCTTCGGTGTTGTTTTATCCATTTATGCAGTTCCTCCTCTGGCAAGCAGCGTTAGTTTTCGGCGCACCGAAGCGTCCAGTTCCCGGCCGGGCAAGGCCACAACCACGCCACCGAGTAGCGTCGGATCCTCGCACATGTTCAACTCGACTTCGCGCGCACCAGTCAGGTGCAGCAAGCTGCGGCGCAGCTCGTTTAGGTTGTGCGAGGTCGGTTTGAACGCAGTGGTGACCGTAGCCGCCGCATGGCCAGTTGTCGTCTGGAGCGCAGCGGCAATATCGAGCAGCAGGTGGTCAACTTGGTCGGTCATGCGCTGTTCGACAAGGTACGCGGCCAGCTGTTTGGTGAGCTGCTTGGGGTCAGCGCCGTTCAGTAGTTCGCGGACGATGGTTTGGACCAGGGTGCGGCGGGAAACTTTCTTCATATAATCCTTCTTAAGCCTTGGCTCCGGCTTTGTCTTCGGCGTGCTTGAGCGCCGTTTGCAGTAGGCTAGCGTCCTTGCTGGCGTCCAGTTTCTCGCCGATAATCTTTTCGGTGGCCTGAGCGACCAGTTGGCGGGTCTCGCTCTTCAGCGCTTCGCGGGCTTTCTCAACTTCCTGAGTGATGTCAGCCTGGGCGTCTTTGACGATACCTTCGGCGCGGGCCACGGCCTTATCCTCGGCCTCTTTCATGATGCCAGCGGCTTCTTTGTGCGTGGCAGCCAGAATGTCGTTCGATTCACTGTGGGCTTTTTGCAGAAGCTCAGCAACTTTGCTATCGGCATCGGTGAGCGCCAGTTTGGCTTCTTCGGCGGTTTTAAGGCCGGCTTCGATAGTCTCGCGCCGCTTATCAATCACCGCAAACAACTTACTCAGCGCGTATTTATTCAGCACAAACACGATGATTGCAAAAGTAATCATCTGGAAAATGAAGCTCTTGAGGTTCAAACCCAGGCTGCTGATGCCACTCGCTTGTTCGGCCGCAAATACAAACATGTTTCTTCCTATAACTTATTAGCTGGTGGTAAAGACGATCAGCAGGACGAAGACGGTCACGGCGTCGACCAGGCCGGCCATGATCAGTGCCATGGTCAGGACCTTGCCCTGAACTTCGGGGTTGCGACCAACCGAGTTCACCGCGGCCGAGCCGATCAAGCCCAAACCGATAGCTGGGCCAATGGCACCAAGCCCCATAGTTAAACCTTTGATGAATGCTGGACTAACGTGTTCCATACTAGCTCCTATTACTTCCTTATGCAGCTTTCGCCGTTATTTGCTTATCCTCAGCGGCATGATGTGATTCAGACTCTTCGTGAGTCGTACCCATCTGTAAGTATACCGATGACAACATGATGAATAAATATGCCTGGATGCTGGCGAAGAAAATCTCCATGAGTACAATCGGCACCGTGCCGGCCCAGGCAAAGTTGCCGCTGAGCTGGGCTATGACGTCTAGCAAAACGTCGCCGGCGTAGATCACGCCAAACAGACGAAGGGCCAGGGTGAGCAAACGGGTGGCTTCGCTGATAATTTCGATTGGGCCGAGGAAGGCGTTCATTGGGTTCCACCACGGCTTGGCCACGCTAAAGAAATGCTTGATGTAACCAAAGCCGCCGCGGGCACGGATAGAGTAGTACTCCACTGTCGCCATAGTCACGGTCGATAGCGCCAACGTACCGTTTAGGTCGGTGGTAAAAGCGCGCAGCAGCCCCGCCTTGAGCCCGCCGTGCAAGTTGGCATACAGCACGCCGCCCATACCCGGCAGCAGCCCCCACAAGTTGTTGATCAGGATAAACACGAAAAAGGCGATGAACAAACCGGCGAATTTGCGCGCCCGCTTGGTGTCATCCTCGAAGTTGGCAGCGATGGTGTCGGTGACAAATTCCACCACGGTTTCAAAAAAGTAGACGAAGCGCGAGCGGGGCAGCACGCGGCTGCGCAGGGCAACCACGCTAAACAGAATAATGACCAGCAGTGCGGTCAGCGCGCCAGTCAGCATGGAGTTGGTAACCGTCAGCCCGCCAATCTGGAACAGCGGGGAAGCCGACACCGGCAGTGTTTCGGCAGCAAAAAACGACAACATCAGCACACACCCCCTATAGACAGAGGCAACTGAATGTGTCCGTTGTCGATGTGAAAGTCAGTCATTAACTTATCTGTAGTGTAGCACATCCCACGGGAGAGGACAACTAGCGTTTGGCGTTACTTTTGGCTTGCTGCCAGACCAGCAGCGCGGCAATGCCCAGGCCCACGAACGTGCCAATAATTGCCACGGCCTGCATGTGGCCGAGCTTCTTGCCAATCCAGATGCCCAGCAACATACAGCCCACCGCCGGTACCATCACGCGCAGCGTGCTTTGCACGAACAGCCACAGCAGCACCTGCGGGCCAACCTCTATCGGCGACTTCTTATAGGGCTGCTCGTCTTCTTCGTCGTCGTCCCAAGTGGATGAGGGCGGGCTGGGCTGGGCTTTGGTCATATATTCACTATATCAGGTAGGCTGAGGTTATTGCGTATAACAGGTTTATATGGTATGGTCTAACTCATTCAATTACTGGAGCGATTATGGGTTTATTTGGACGAAAGAATGAAATGCCAGCGGCGCCAAAAGGCTGTTCTGGCCAAATTGGTGTAGAGACTGTTGATATGGCAGATACAGCTCGGTACAAATTAGGTAGTATCGTGCAGGCTACCTTAGCCTGTCCAGGCCTAGAAGAAAGTGCCGTTTTGTCGGAGCAGAAAGTGCACGGGAATATCCTCCACCGTTATGAGGTGCCTGCCGCCGACCTAGCGGCCGCTCGCAAGCGCGCCCTGGAAAGCGCTGGTCAGGCTGCTGTCCAAGCCTGCGCCTCCTGTCCGCTTTCCACCCTACGGGAAGAGGCCGCACTACGCGCCCAAAAAATTCGCACCGAGATCGCCCAGCAACGTGCCGCCCAGGTACGAGCCGAGCAGGCCATCGCCGAGCTCACCGCCGACCCCACCGAAGCAGCCCACGCGCGGATTCGCGAACTCGCTGGCGAGCCGGCAGCTCTTCCTCCAGTGCAGATGTAACGCTGCCTGTGTACTCGAAAGTTGTCGATGCCCCCGTTTTATGGTAGAATAGCGGCGGTACTTTCCGTACCTTAACGTTCTACCTCCTACTCACCACCAGGGAGCAACCATGAGGAGTTTTCCTCAGAACGTCCGGACCTACGTGGTCCCGGGCCTGGCCACCGTCACCGTCAACCCGGTGCGCGACGCCGACCCGGCGGTCAAGATCGTCCTGGACCCCAGCTACAGCGGGGATCTGAACGACGTGCCCGACCCGAGCGATCGCGCCGACGGCGTCTACCTCGCGGTCAGCAGCCCGAGTGCGATCAACAACGGGCGACTCAAGCGCTTCGTCGAGGTCCTGGCCCACTGGGACTACGACCACGACGGTACGTTCGACGCCGACCACGTGGTCGCCGCGATCGAGCAGGCGCTGTACATGAGCACCGAGATTCCGGACAAGTTCCACCGGCCGCAGGGTGGCCTCTTCGTCAGCATGCTGATGAAGATCATGCCCCCGGCGCCCAAGCGCCACTTCGTGCTCGGCTTCGGGAACCTGAAGCCGCGCTACCGGTGGTTCCACTACGCTTTGGCGTTGCCGTTCCTGGCGACGTTCATCGCACTGGTGCTGACCCAGATCCACTTCATCCCCGTGATGAAGTACTCGGTCATCAGCGGCTTCATCGCCGTGACCGCGTGGCTGCACCTGCCGATCTGGCTGGGGCTTGTGCTGCTGGTGGTTGCTATCGCCATCATCAGCGGAGTTCGCGAGTCCAAGCGCCGGGGTTCGAAGACCAGTGCTTCGAGCCTGATGTCCACCTCTCCGTACACCATCGGCTTCTTCAACAAGGCCGCGGTGTCCGAGGAGCAAGCGTTCCGCGAGGGTTCCGAGAACTGGACCCCGTGGCAGCGAGTGGTCTCGTGCTTCGCGTTCGGCGCGTTGCACATGATCAACCTGTGGTACCCGTTGGCCAGCATCCTGCCGCTGGCGCTCGGTGGCGGACTGTTCATGTTCGTCTACCTGCGTACCTACCGGCGGACCAAGTTCCGGCGCAGCGCCGTGTTGGCGGCCGCGGTCATGCACCGCGTCTACAACCGGATCGCGCTGTTCGGCACAGCCATCGCGCTGCTGCTGATCGCTACCGGCTTGGTGATTCAGCTGGTCGGTATCGTGTTCGTGGGTGCGGTCGTCGCATACGAAGCGACCAACGCCATTCTGGACCGGCGCGCCGCTCGCGGCTCGCAGACCAGCTTGGAGCCCGCCCCGGCCGAGTAGTAACAGAGTAGTAAAGAAGGTACCAAAGACGGTCCCGAAGAGCCAAGACCGAGCCCCAGGGCTCACCTCTCCGGGACAAGGACCCTATACACATGCCGTAACTTCGGTTACCACGCGCAAGTCGCGCAGCATGTTGTATCCAGGGTCCTTTTTCATGCCCCAGGTTTCACTCCGTGTTACACTGTACCTATGGACGAAAAAGTGATTATTTACGGCGCCGAATGGTGCGCCTTCTGCCACCAAGCAATGCATTATTTGGACGGACTCAAAGTAAAGTACACCTACAAAAATGTCGATCTCAGCATGGAAGACGCGCGGGCGGCCGTGGAAAAATCGCAGCAAACTGGTATCCCAGTCATTGATATTGACGGCACCATTATTATCGGCTTCGACCGGCCCAAGATCGACCAAACGCTCAAAGCGCGAAAACTCATCTAGAACGTGAGCGATCTCACAGGTTTTGCCCCGCATCGTCTCTACACTAAAAAGAAATAAGGTGGAGGGCGTATGACAGGCATCAAACTTGCGGAATCGGCCACAGAAGAGCACCGGCAAGCGTATGACGACTTTGTAAACCTGGTAGCTGGGGATGCCGAACTGGCTGCCCACACCTACCGGCTGTTTGAGGCTCAGGACCGCGAAGCAGCCAGCGACATTACCCGTATGTACAGCGATAATGAGACTCGTGCGCTGCGTATTATCGGCGGACTCTTCCAAGCCGGCGCCGACCAGTACTGCCAGCTTGACCTTGAAGTAGAAAACGCCTGTGAAGCGGCACGCAGCCGCTGGTACCACCTCAATATTTCGAGTCAAGCACGCGAAGACGACGAAGCAGCCGCGCGGACTGCCTGGCGGCGTTGCCGTATCGGCACCTTTATCGCTAGCGTCTGGCGCCAGCAGCGCGAAGTACCCATCGCCGCGCCAGTTGTCAGCCTGCCAGAAGCAATGCCAGTCGCCGCCCTCGCCGCCTAGGGTATACTAGATCTACATGGCGTTTGAGGACTATAAGAACAAACCCTCGGTAGTACTGGTGTACACCGGCGACAGCAAGGGCAAAACCAGTGCTGGGCTGGGGCTGATGGTTCGTGCCCTCGGCAACCGCTGGCGGGTAGCGTTCATTCAGTTTATTAAACATTGGGGGGTGGGCGAACACGTGTTCATCCGCGACATCCTGCCGCTCTATAAAGACCAACTCCATTTTTATAAAGGCGGCAAGGGCTTTTATAACGCGGGCGATTTGAGCGCCGAATTTGTGACGCCCCAGCAGCACAAGGCGGCTGCCCGCGAGACCTACGCCGAGGCGCTGCGCTGCGCTAGCAGCGGCGACTACGATTTGGTCATCTGCGACGAGCTGAGTAATGCCGTGCACGACGGCTTGCTCACCAGGATCATGCTCAAAAAGCTGCTGACCGCTCGGGCGCCCAATACCAGCCTGTGCATTACCGGCCGCAATTTTCCGGCCGAGCTGTTACCGCTGGTGGATATCGCCACCGACATGCACAAAATAAAGCACCATTTCGACGACAAATTCCTAGCCAATAAAGGCATCGATTTTTAGACATGCCGAAGCGCAAAACCAGCAAGAAAAAGTAGATTTGTTTAGCAGGCATAAGCGCGTATACTAGCGGCGTGACGCGGCGCAGCATTCGGCAATATTCTTCGTTACTCAGCCTGCTGGTTGTGTTGCTGGTGTTGGCCGCTCAGCACTTCGGCTGGTTTACGGCCGCCAAACAGCAAGCGGTGCAGAACGATCCTAGCCTGTATAGCATCAATCACTATGTAGATGGCGACACCATTGCGGTCAACATGAACGGTCAAGAACAAACCGTGCGCTTTATTGGCGTGGACACGCCAGAAACACATAAACCAAACACGCCGGTGCAGTGCTACGGTGAGCTGGCCGCAGCTTATACCAAAAACCAGATCAGCGCCCAAGGCGGTAAAGTGCGCTTGCAGGCCGATCCTGAAAGCGACAACCGCGACGTCTACGGCCGCTTGGTGCGTTACGTCTATCTGCCGAGCGGGCAGCTGCTAGACGAACTGCTCATTCAAAACGGCTACGGCTTTGCCTATACATACTATCCGTTCACTAAATCGAACGCTTTCGTGTCCGACCAAGCAGGCGCCCAAAACACCCAAAAAGGCCTCTGGACCGCCTGCCACCCTTACCAAGAATCCAGCGGCCGCTGGCAAACCGAAACCGCCAGCTAAAACGTCTCCGGTCGTTTTTTGAGTCCCACCATAGGGCGGAACCAATCAATCAACACAATAATATAAGACAGCACGTAGAGCATCAGCGCGCCAAAAAACCAGGCGATAACCCAGGTTTTGTAGCCATGCAGGCGGAGCGTGCGCGGCCACCACTGCAAGTAGCTCCACAGTTTGTGACGGTCGCTGCGGATGCGGCGCAGGCTGGCGCGAACGTTCACACCGCCGTCGTAGACAATGCTATAGCCAGCGTGGTGCAGGTGGATAGAAAGGTCTAAATCCTCATGTATGTCAGTGCGTAGATGCACTTGCCCGCGCACCGCCCGCCAAAGCGAACGCGGCAAGGCCATGTTCGACCCCCACAACGTGTAGTGGCCCATCAGCATGCGGCCGAGGCCGTAGGCCAGCAGCCAGTACACCCAGCCGGCCAGGCGGGGAAAGTACATGTTGTAAAACGTAGCCATGCCGGTCCAGGCTTGGTTACTATGGCGCTCGTCGTCGTAGAAAGCTTGTATATGTTCCACCCAGTTTTTGGGCAGGATAACCTCGGCGTCGATGCGGCCGATAATCTCACCGCGCGCCGCGTCAAAGCCAGCATTGCGCGCATACACAATGCCTTGTTTGGCTTCGTGCACCACTCGCGCCAGCGGATAGCACCGCGCAATCGCCGCGGTTTTATCAGTGGAGTTATTATCCACCACAATCACCTCAAACGGCCGCACGGTCTGCGCCATAATGGCATCCAAACACGCCGCCAAGTGGCGTTCTTCGTTGTAGGCTGGTATAACTATACTGACGCGCATAAGCATTTTACGTAGTGTAACGCATGAAACAATCTAACACCCAGCGCCCCAAATTAGAAGCCGCAGCTAGTGCGCTCGGCGGATTGCTGCGCGACTATTGGCGGGCTAATTGGTGGCACAAATTAGTGGTGTGCGCGGTGGTTCTGGCGGGCTTGGGACTCGGCACGATGTACGGCATCGCGCGTTGGTATCTGGCCACCGAAAGCGAGCCGCAAATCCTCGGTACATCATTCATTGCACCCTATGCCCAAAGTTTAGGGGAAGATCCCCAAGCTGCGCTGGACGGCATTATCAACCAAGTTGGCGTGCGGCATTTCCGCTTAGTCAGCTACTGGGATCAGCTAGAGCCGTCGCCCGGCGTCTACGATTTTAGCGGCCTGGATTGGCAATTCCAAAAAATCGAAGCTGTGCACGGCACCATTACGCTCAGTGTCGGTTTGCGCCAGCCGCGCTGGCCGGAGTGCCACATGCCAACCTGGGCCGCGGGCGAATCAGAGAGTGTCTGGCAGCCGCAGCTCATACAATTTATGACCGCTGTTATTACCCACTACAAAACTTCGCCCAGCTTGCAGAGTTACCAAGTAGAGAACGAGTTCTTCCTGCATGGCTTTGGCCAGTGCACCAACTACGACCGCAGCCGCTTGGTCAGCGAATTCAACCTGGTTAAAAAGCTGGATCCGCAGCACACCGCCATTATCGCCCGCAGCAACAACGCTCTGGGCGTGCCGCTGGGGCAGCCCACGCCTGACGAATTTGGCATTTCCATTTATAAACGGGTGTGGTCCGGCATTTTTCACCGCTATATCGAGTATCCCTTCCCGGCCTGGTACTACGCCTTTGTAGCCGGCGTGCAAAAGTTAGTCACTGGCAAAGACATGATTGTGCACGAACTGCAGGCCGAAGCTTGGCCGCCGGACGGCGAGTCGATAACGCAGGCCAGCCTGGCCGAGCAAAACAAATCGTTTGACGCTGCGCGGTTTACCGCGCGCGTACAGTACGGCAAAGCCACCGGCATGCGCCAAATCTACCTCTGGGGTTCGGAATACTGGTACTACCGCCTGACCGTGCTGCACGACCCCAGCTTGTGGAGCGTCGCCAAACAGGCGTTCTCGCAGCAATAAAACAATTACCAGTCTAGGTTCGCAACGGTGTCGCCGGCCGGTTGCGGCGTGGTACTTCTGGCTGAACCATCCAGCGGCCAGTGGGCAGACAAACCCCAATCGTTTTGGATAGTAATGCCGCGCCCCACAGGGCCGATATTGGAAACGTTGCCCGTTTCCCAGGCCGCATTATTGACCTGAATCGTTGGATTATTCGGCTCAGTGTTGCTCACGCTACCCGAACTGAACTGGCCGGTCGAGCGGATAGTATCGCCCGCCAGCAAAGCGCCAGCCAACACCAGCGCGGCGCTGCCGAGCGCGACCGGACCCTGCAGCCAGCGCTTCCAGCAGCTTTCAGAAGTAGGCGTTCCTGTAGATAATTTTTCCATAGTTTTACCATACCGCGCCGCGAAACAGTTGTTTGTAACATTCCCAACAGCTACATGAGATTTGGCGGCGACACTTGCCAGCTGCCGCTTTTTAGAAAATACTCGTTGGCCGCCTGCACGGTGATATTCACCGCACCAGTTTGCGACGTTACCCCACCGTTGTCGGTCACAATGAGGTGGAAAACAAGCGTGTCGCCACTGGCTAAGTGTGGCGCGGTAAATGTCGGCTGCGCTGCTGTATTCGACGATAGCGTTACGGCCGTACCGCTCACTTGTGCCCAGCTGTAGCTGGCCACAGTGCCGTCGGGATCGGTTGAGCCTGTGCCGTCGAGCGTTACTGTGTCTCCTGGTAGCACCGTTTGGTCGCTGCCGGCATTCACAATCGGCGGCTGGTTGGTGCCCACGGCCGGGCCGGGCCAGCTGCTGGTTTGATCTTGGGCGTCATCGGTCCAAATAGTGCCGGTATAGGTGGTGCTGGCGCAGCCATCGTCCACTCGCTCGAAGGTAGCGGCACCGACGCCGGTATAGCCGCCTGACAAGGTATAGCTGGGTGTCACCGCGCTGTTGAGCAAGTTACCGGTGTAGACCCGTACCGTCTGCGTGTTGGTGGTGGTGCCATCGATATGCCACTCCACGCGCACCCAGGCGCTAAGCGGAAAGGCACTGCCGCTGGTAGCCACAATCGTACTGCCGCCATCGCGTACCTGCAGCAAGCCACCACTGGTAAGGTTAAGCTGCGCCCGGGGGTTCGCGCTGTCACGAATCCGCAAAATGGTGAGAATATTGGCGCCGGTAGGGTAGGCGCTTAGGAAGAAATACCGGCGGAAGTAACGCTCGGTAGTCCCGGGGGTAAACGTCTCGCGCAAGAAAACACTGGATCCGCTAGTGATGACCATTTTGGCACTAAAGCTGCCGGCGACTTGTTTGGTATTATCAAACACCGTCACGCCGGTGAAGGCGTTGTAGGTGGTGTTGCTGGTGGTCATGGTGGCGCCATTAGTGCCGCTTTCGAATGGTTCGTAAAAAGCCGCGCTGGCATTCACATTTAGGGTCATGGTGTCTATGGCGCCAGCGCCTTTGTCGTCCACTGCTAGGAGCGTAAAGACGGCTGCAAAGGTCACCGCCACATTGGGAGTCGTAAACGTCGGCTGGGCGACCGTGTAGCTGGAAAGCGTTACGGTGGTACCGCTCGTTTGCGTCCACAGATATGAATTTATGACACCGTCGCTGTCCGACGAGCCGGTGCCGTCCAGAGCGCCGGATACATTAGTGTTTAGCGTCTGGTCCACTCCAGCATTAGCAGTCGGCGCCGCATTCACGCCAGCTTCTGGACCGAGATAGCCGGAATTGCTATCGGCTACGCCATCCAGCCATATACTCCCGGTATAGAAGGTGGTAGCGCCCGCACCATCGCTGATGCGGTCGAACAGCGTGCCGTTGCCCGAACCGGTGTACGCACCGCTCAGCGTTTCAGTGGGCGAGGACCCGTTGTAGTTTCCGAGGACAAACAGCTTCAGCGTCTGTTGCCCGCCGGGTCCATCCAAAAACCACTCTATGCGAAACCAGGTGTTGGGCGTGATTTTGGTGCTCGACAAGCCCACCCCGGTAGTGGTGCCGTCCAAGATCTGGATTGCGCCGGATGAACCGATGGCTACTTCAGCCGTAATGGGGCTGCCGACGCCACCGCTGTTACGCAATCGCATAAATGTCACGCTGCCACTTGGCAGCGCCGAGAACCGGAAGTAGCGGCGGAAGTAGCGGCTATTCACGGCTACGCCCAAGTTCTGCGTCATGCTCGGCTGCACGGATGTATTCACTACCATTAGCGCGCTCAGCGACCCGCTGACTGCCGCTGTGTTGTCGAACACCGGTGTCGACACGAATGAACTGTAGGCAGTATTGCCTGTGGAAAGGGCTGCGCCATTGGTGCCGCCCTCAAAATCCTCGGAGAAAACTACGCCGCCCAGCGCGCTAACAGTAATCGTTACCGTATCTTGGGTGGATTGCGCTCCTAAATTGTCCGTCACGGTTAGGCCAAACACCAGCGTAACCGGCGCGCCGGTTACAATCGGCGCCGTAAACGTCGGCCCCACCACGCTCGGGTCGCTGAGGGTGACGCTCGTCCCGCTCACTTGCGCCCAGCTGTAGCTGGCAATAGTGCCGTCCGGGTCGCTCGAGCCCGAGCCGTCCAGCGTGACGCTAGCGCCCGAAGTTACTCCCTGATCTGGCCCGGCGTTGGCAGTGGGCGCTTGGTTGGCGCCCGCGGCCGGGCCGGGCCAGGTAGCGTTATCGTCGTCGACGGCATCGATCCACAGACTGCCAGAATAACCAGAGTTGCCCACACCGTCTTCAATGCGATCGAAAGCGCCTTGGGTATAGGACTTCGAAGTCAGTGACTCACTGGGCGTCGTGCCGTTCAAGTTACTACCAACGAACAGCTTCATCGTCTGTGTGTTGGTGGTCGCCGCATCCAGCTCCCATTCCACTCGGAACCAGGCATTTAAACTGATGGTGGTTGTGGTTGTGCCCACGGTGGTGTTATTGTCGCGCACCGTAATGGTACCGGCCGGGTTCATGATAACCTGGGCTGTTGTACTACTACTCAGTCGAGTCCGCATCAGCACAATATTGCCAGCGCCCGACGGTAGAGCATTGACACGGAAGTAACGCCGGAAAAAGCGATGGGTGTCGCCGGTAGGGGTGCTGGGAAACACTTCCTTGAGTGTTACGGCTGTACCGCCGCCCGGCGACAATTTGGCGCTCAAGCTGCCCGTAACCCGAGTGCTGTTGTCGAACACTGCCGTACCGGTGATCGTAGTATAGGTGGTGTTGCTGGAGGTCAGCGCCGCGCCATTGCTGCCGCCCTCAAAATCCTCGCTAAAGACGCTGGCCATCTAGCTGGACCTCCCGCGCGAAGCAATTTGCTGCCAGGCCGCCGCGCTATCTGGGTCGTTGTCGATCCGCCAGTCTACATTGCCGGTGCCAATGGCATCCCAGTACATAAACAAACTGTAGCCATTGGCTTTCAGCCAGGTCTCGTCCTGTAGCAGAAGAGCAGCGCGCGTGCTGCCGGCCGGCAGAATACCGCGCTCTGTTACGTATAGCGGCTTGCCCTTGGTGCTTGACCAGCCGTGCCACCGCAGAAAATACGGATCGTTGGACAGCGGCTGCGGTGTTGGCCCGCGCCAGGTATTCCAGTAGGTGTCGATGGACAGAAAGTCACAAGAGCTGCTACCTACCCACCAGTCGTCTGGCGTGGCCGTGGACGCTTTGCCAGCTGCCCACTGAAAGGCGCCGTACAGAGGCCCTACCAGGAGCGCCGGGTTAGCGGTCTTGGCTACGCTGTAAAATCGCTGAAACATAGCCACAAACTGGGCGCCGGTCATACTGGCCTCCGGTTCGTGCCACATAGTGAACCAGCACTGGCGGTCACCGGGGAAACTCGCGGCCAGCTGCGCAATCACCCCGTCATAGTCACCATTAGCTACCTGCGTCGGGTCGCCCTTAACCGACAAGAAGGGATGAATGCCAGCCGTCACATCCTGGGACGCATTGGTTTGCGAAATGTTCGTGGGAAAGGTAGCCGGCGTTTGCGGCGTCACAAAGGTTCGCCGCATGCGGAGCGGGCCAATAATAGCGTTCGCCGCGTTAAAATTTGAAATATCGTTGTTAGCGTTGGCGTCGGTCACCGTGGCGCCCACCCACAGCTGCGGACCAGCTACTGGCGCGTTATAACGTTGCCACACCCCGCTGCGCAAGTGGTAGAAGTGCACCGGACTGGTAGCCATTTACGGAGTTCTCCACCACACATCCACGCCGTCGACCGCCCCGCTGCCGCCGACTGTTGGCGCTACTGGTCCAATCCAGATAACCACCCGGGTGGAGCTGGAGGTAACTGTGCTGCGCGCCGCATACGTCCCGCCGCCATACAAAATGAACGCTGGCCCAGTGGCGATTTGCGTGTCGGTGTAGCTTTGGGCGTTCGTTTGTGCAGTAGCGGCTGCGCCTGATGCGTCAGCACCGACGTTGGCAGCGGTAAGCGTAACTGCGCCGGTCTGGGTGTTGACGCTGCTCACCCCAGCCACGATGCTGCCCACCGCGCTGTCCACGTACGATTTACTCGCTGCCGCTGTAGGACCGCTGGGCACACCAGGCACAATAGGTGAGCTGCCAAAGGTTTTGATGCCGTTCACATTCTCGTTACCGGCATTGTGAACCACGGCGGTATCGACCGCCTTGGCCGCCAGGTCGGTGGTAAGATTGGCTACGGCGCTTTCGGGAAAAGCGCCCGAAGGCACCACCGGCGCGGCCGTGAAGGTCTTGATGCCGTTAATATTCTCATTGCCAGCGTTATGCACCACACTGGCGTCCGATGCCTTGCTGGCTAGCGCCGGCACCGTGGGAACTGTAGCTGTGCCAGCCAAATCGCCCGCCAACTGGATGATACCCTTGGTGAGCGTAGTAGCGTCGCCAACGACACCGCCACTAACGGTCGTAGGCACCCATTTACCAGTTGATTGGTTGAACGTCAGCACTTGCTGATCACCGGCGGAGCCGGTATTCACATCGGTCAAGCCAGCCAGCGTAGTGGGTGCGCCAACGTCCGCGGCGCTCAGCACTACCGCGCCGGTGCGGGCATTGACACTTTGCACCGGTGCAGAAGCCGGCTTGAGTGAGCCGTCAGGGTTGAGGGATTGCGATAGGAAGTCATTTAGAATTTGACCCCAAACGTCATCATCTGAACCGGGTGTGGGTAAACGCGACAAGGTGTGCCCTCTTAGAAGTTCTCTTTTTAGCTTACCATGAGCGCTATTGCCGCACAACGCAGATGGTCAGCTACAAATGCGAAAAACTGTCACGCTGAGCGCGCACGTCACTCAACCACATCACAAAACTGGCCTGCTGCGCCCGGCCGGCGCGCACCAGGGCGCCGGGATGAAAATGGCCTTCCACGGGGTGCACCAGGCCGTTTAGTTCATATCTTCGGGCGAATTCGTGGTAGTGCGCCAGGCGATATAGCGGGTCCCGGGTATTGGCGAATAACGCCAGCATGTGATCTGGGTGCAGCGTCTGCAAGGCTTTGCCGAGCTGCGTAGATAATTCTGGCCCCATGGCATAGTTCAAGCTGGCCAGTAAATTCTGCCTGTAGCGCGCGAGTTCGGCGATCGCCCGGGTGCCAACGCGGCCAATGCCGAGATCCGGTGGCCACTGCAGGCTGTTTTGCGCACCAAGTTGCCAGGCCAGGCGAAAAGTCCTGGCGAGCGCCGTCCGGCCCAATTGATCGTTGGTGACGCCGGCTGGATTGCCCATGCCGATCACCCCGCGCCACAGCTCTGGCGCCTCGGCAGCACCGATCGGGAAAATGCCGCCGCGCGATTGGCCAAAACTATCTATAATACGGCGCGGCGCGCCTAGCTGCTCGGCCACTGCATTGGGCGCTTCCGCGAGCATGTGCGGCAATTGGTCAGGGCTTATCAGCCAAAAGGGCAAATCCACCACCACAACGTGCCGAAGCCCCAGCGCGCCGTACGTCCGCACAGCCGCCACGCCAGCCGAGTCAATGCGTTCGCCAAAACCCGAAAAATGTATCAGCGCATCAGCAGTTGCTGGGTCTAAGGACGACTCTCGGTCAGCGACAACCGTTATGGGTATCGGTTTGCTCCCCAAAGTGCTCGACCGCCACAAGAGGGTATCAACCACTGGGGTTATAGGTTCGAGTGCTGGCTCGTCGCTGCCACCCGACGCATACTCTATTGTCCGCTGGCTCATGTTATTGAACACTATTTATGTTCTTAACATGCTCGTTTGTCAAGCGCATCACCGGTCGAGTACAATAAGCTCATGAAACGGCACAGGGCGCAGCCCAAACAAATCGTTAACCGCCGCGCCCGGCACGACTACGAGCTGGGCGATAGTTTAGTAGTGGGACTGAGCCTGACCGGCCGCGAAACCAAGGCGCTGCGCCTCGGCCACGGCCAGCTGCGCGGTGCCTACGTAAACGTGAAAGACGGCGAGCTGTGGCTGTTCAACGCGGCCATTAGCAGCACGCGGGGCATTCCACTCTCCGAATCTGAGCAAACGCGCAGCCGCAAACTGCTGGCCAAACGCCGCGAGATCGACGCCCTCATCGCTGCCAAACAGTCTGGCCGCACCATCGTCCCCCTAGAAGTTCTCACCGGCGGCCGCTACATCAAACTGCGCATCGCCGTCGGCAAAGGCAAAAAGCAGTACGATAAGCGCCAGACGCTCAAAGAACGCGAAGAAACGCGCGAAGCCGCCCGCGCTGTAAAATATACCCGCCGCTAGTAATTGCAACGGCGCTGACCATTCGCTATAATCAGCTCATTCGTGCGCCTCTCATAGGGGTACTGACACGACGCACATTTTATACGCTCCAAGCTCGCCTGCGTAAGCAGGCAAGAGGTGGAGCATATTCCGGGGTAGCTCAGCGGTAGAGCGGGTGGCTGTACGACACTACAATCGTCAAAGTGCAGCCTGTATGGGGAAACCTTACAGAGTAAACAAGGTGAATTGCGGGAAGTCTAAATCTCGAGGCGAGACATGATAATCCGCAGCCAAGCCCAAACAAGCGTTTGGGAAGGTTCAGAGACTATTCCTCTATGGAAGTACTGTTCGTAGGTGACTACGAATGGGAAGCGCCTTGTACCTAAAGCGACGACGTCGCTATGGTAATGAGATAGTCCACGCCCATACAAAAGTATGGGGTAAAGTGTAACCACTAGGTCGCTGGTTCGAATCCAGTCCCCGGAGCCAAGATAGAACCAAATCGTTTTTAGAACCGATTCCCCTCTGTTGGGAGTCGGTTCTAACCATTTCTAGGGACAGTTTTTCGCGCTCGTTCATTTCCTCAAGCGGAATGAAGAATTTATTAGGGGTGAACAGTATGGTTCTATCCAAAATCGTCAGCACTTCGCCAAGTTTCACTATAACAGTACGCTTCTTCTCTAAATCGTCGCTATCAAAGTCCTCTTTGGCATAACGGGCGAATGTGAACACCTCGTCAGCCTTTGCCCGCCAATCACGGGCTTTATACTCTGCATTATTACGTTGCTTCTGTAGGCCCTCCAGCTCGTCCTCAAGCGTTTGCATTTCCGCGAAGTACCAAGAGTCATCATCAGCTTCTCCGTTGTACCTCATGCGGCGTAGGTTGGTTATAGCTTGATTCTTTTTCTCGATGGCTTTATCACGTGCCAGTGTTTTAGCCTGATCTTTTTCAACGACCTCGTCTTCTTCTTGCGCTAATGCTTCTATAGCCAGCTTGTAGAAATCAGGGTCAATCGTGAATTTGCTGAGCTTGTCTTTTATTTGTTCAATCAGCACATCTTCACTTACATGCAGCTTTGGTTGACTACATTTCATGGACTTGTTCTTGCCAGTGCAGTGGTAGTAGACGTACTCTTTGACACCACCAGTGGATTTTATTGTTTTTTTCTTCTGTTCGGCAGTAATCGCAAAACCGCACTCGCCGCAGCGGAATAGATTGCGAAGCTGGAAATTGTACGTTTTATCCTTGGGACGAGTTGTATGTGAGGGATCAATAATCTGTTGTACACGTTCGAATTCCTCCTCGGTAATCATAGCGGGATGATTGCCAGGGTAGAGTTCGCCTTTGAAGGGCAGTTTGCCCGTGTAGAACGGGTTTTTGAATAAATTGCACAGGCTTGAGTAGGCAATCGGTTTGCCACCCGTCTTACCTCTAACCGGCGTAGTTATATGTAGCTCTTTGTCTGCCACATGAACCAACTGAGCCATAGAGTATGTGCCTGTCAGCATTTTGTCCCAGAGTATACGCATCGAAGTAAAACGATCTGGGTCGGCGATAATAATCTTCTCAAGACGGTCGTTTAAGTAGCCTACGGGCGGCACACCTGGCTTGTTACCTTTTTCCGCTTTCGACTGCATACCACGCCGAGTGTTGCTGCTCAGCTCACGAATGTACTGGTTGGACATCCCAGCCTCGACACTGAAAACAATTGCGTTATCTTCTGGGAAGTAGCTTTTCTCGGCGGTTAAAATGTGCTTGAGTTTACCGTCCTGTAAGAGTTGCTGGATACGCCCACTGTCACTAGGGTTCCGAGACAACCGATCGAGCTTCCAACACACTATGCCGTCAATTTTGCCGTCCTCGATTTCCTGCAACAATTCGCTAAAGACAGGGCGGGCATCGGGGCGTTTTGCTGACTTGCTTTCGCGAAGAGGTTCGCCGATTATGCGAGCGCCTTCACGTTTAGCAATTCCTTGCATGACCTTTACCTGATCGTCTAACGACTGCACTTGACGGTCTTCTGTATCAGTAGATTTTCGCGCGTATAAGCGGTAACGAAGTGTTTGTAAATTTCGGCTATTCATAATTATATCCTTTTCTGGCACTTACGCCAATTCTGTGGCTTGTATTATAGTTCTTCCCTGAGGAATGTATATCTTTACTTAGTAGAACCTTTATATGGAGATAATCTTTAATAGTTAAAGGTGATCTTTATATATAAAGGTCTACTAATGTAAAGGTTTGTTCACCAGGGTATATCATCCAAGTTAATGGGCGCGTTTTCATCAAAGTCAGTGATTACCACATCCTTTTTGTCGTACGATAGTTCGAGCTTTACAGCATCGACGCAAGCGTCGTAGATTTCTTGCCATAAAGGGAGTTGCTTATTGAACTCTATAATGTAGGAGTACTTACCCCTGCCAGCCCTTTGAGATGGTGGGTATACCGTCCAGTTATCGTGACTTTCGCTTGGCGGCATTACCACCATCCCGTTTATATACATACCTATGTCAAGTACCGACACCTTTACGCGGTAGCCTTGTGGAATAGGCATATGGACCTGTGCTTCAACCGTGAATGATTTGGCCATGTTATTTGACCTCCT